>NZ_JAALFM010000001.1:0-1218405 GCF_011800295.1 Paenibacillus sp. EKM301P
GCATGCTCATTTTAACTATACCACATGATTTAGAATCACTTTACTGGTAATCTTGACAAGCTATTAGCTGGTATAGCTTAATGAAGCATCGTCAGACTATTACTTTGTTTTACAGTCTAGAACTTTAGACAATACAAATATGACCGCAAAGGCTTAAGCCTTTACGATCTTATTTACTTCTGCATTTTTAGTCCAATTTCACCTTCCTCGTTTCGTCCCCGTCCATAGTCGGTCGTGACAAAATCTAAGGTGCAATTGATCTTCAAACTGTTTGCTATGTTCGCAATTGCTCTGCGCCGCTTATCCGCGAATGTAGTAGCTTAAATACCCGGTATGTCTTTAGCGCTGGTCTTTAACTAGAGCGGTGTTGGCTGTCACATCTGCTGTCAGTTCTTGACCAGAAACTCGTTTGACAACCGATCCTTCCGCCGAAAGCAAATCATATGTAGTCATTCGGTTTTCCAACTGTTGAAGTGAGTATTCGTAATTTTTTATTACACCAATTAAGTCAGTATACTGTCATTCATCATTCATCATTCATCATTCATCATTCATCATTTATCATTTATCATTTCTTTATATGATGTGATTATTTGGTGAAATCGTTATTTTTGGCAGATGAATGTAAATCTAAGCACTATAATTACCTTACCACCATAGTTTGCATACGAAGATAAACAAACTAAGGAGGCTTTACTTTTGAAAAAATCTATTATCGCTTTGGCTGCTGGCACCGTTCTTCTTGGGGCATTGTCTGTACCGTCTTTAAGTTTTGCAGAACCAGTCCCAACTTCAGCAAATATTTCTTCTGAGTCACCATATACACCGCCTCAAGGGAACAAAAAATGGGTAAGTGGCATCAGAGGTGCAACGGTTAAAGAGGATATGAAATCGACAGTTCCAACTCAAAAATTTTACATGACAGGAGGCTTTGGAGGGAATATTTCTTTATATAAATGGCAACAAAAAGGCAACAATAAAGTATGCCCATTATATCAAGGCTACATTTACAAAATGTTCCCTTAATAATAAAATTAACCCTAAAGTAAGCACTTTTTTTTCATAGGTGCTTACTTTTTTTATCGTTGTTATCTACCATATTTAATCCTCACCTATCTATACTTACTACACCCACATATAACGGTACAGCGCATAGTATAGAGGTATAGGCTCTTACCATGGGGTGCCCTCCGCTATCTTTTGGAGTTGATTTACGTACATTTTATAAGTCTCGTCACTATAAGCAAGCACGGCAACTCTACCAACACGATGAATCTCAATATGATTAACTTTCATAAAAACGGAAACTCTGTTCTGTCATTGATGTTCCTCCTTAGAGATCAAAAACCAGAAGCTTAGGAAATTCTCTGCCGTCGTTGATTAACTCACGGTATGTTTTATAGACATGGTCATCCAGCTACTCGCACTCATCGCATCCATCTTAACAGCACGATACAGTTTCGTAATCAATCTCATTTTCCAAATGCTCGTAATAGGCTTGCTCCAGATTTTCAGTGACATTGTAATTCCGTCCAATCCTGTAGCATATTGAATGGTCGTTGCTCCCCATCTTAATTTACATGTTTTTCCACACTCATCCGCCATCTTGGCCCCATCCACTCTTTGCAGCATAAAAGAACATTTTACGGGCGTATACAATTAAAAATTCCTTTCCGCACTACTGTAAGTAGGGTGCCCGAATGCGTACCCGCCTTTTTTTTCATCCGTGGAGTATTTTTTAAAATCGAAATCAACATTTTCACAGAGGAAGAAACCTTTGTATCCGGCAGCATTACAACGATTGTTTCGATGAACATTGTATAAGGCTGTTTTCTCCTTCTTTACTCCCTATAGGCTAAAATATGTTTATTCTCACTGCCCTCAACAATGAATATGTTCTGCATAAACTATCAAAAAGGAGATGAGAACATGACTAGATTGTTAGATGCTCGAACATCTCAAAACGCAAGTTACGGTAATACGATCTCAATTCCCTTGCCAGCCAATACTGCTGTTGCCATCGCGGAGCTTGGTTTAGAAGTAACGGGTGCAGGGGAAAACATGCGTGTACAATTAACAGGGATAGCCGAGCTTGCATTTCCTACCACTCCACCATTTGACTCCGTAATTTCTTTTTCCATTGTTAGAGGCGATGTCGATTCGCTCGTTGCTTACGCCCTTTACTCCGTGAGTGTCTCCGAAGTAAACCCAAACGCTGTACAAGTTGTCACCATCAATGCATCCGATTACAATATCCCTCTACCACCATCCAATGAATTGGTATATACCTTATATATATTTTGCACAGCAGATGCTACCCGAATAGGAATGGAAAGCTTTAATGCTGTTGCTTATTCAGATTAAAATACTACCGTAACATGGAGGGCAAAGCCCTCTTATTTTTGTTTCATCTGCTCTTGGGGACAATGCTTTCTATCTGTCGTTCATTTTTGGTATAATTTACCCAAAGGAGGGTGATCAAATGGGGATCATGCTTATTCTTATTGCTATTATTTTTTTCTCGCTTGGTATTTTAAGTAAACGAAATCCCACTTGGGGATGGCGTGCAAACGAAGCCTGGAAGATCAAAGGTGACTCAGAACCAAGCGATGCTTACATTGATGACATGAAATTTAGGGGCTCTGTATCTATTCTCTTTGGGTTCTTCTTCTTAGCATGTGGACTTTTGGTTATCTTACTGTAAGCGCACTTCCTTAAACTTCAGAGCTCGACCAGCGAATGTAGTAGCAGTTCCATAACTGGCTTCATAGATTTCACACTTTTCTTTTTTTGTTTCTAAACACTTCTTCGCGCCCTGCTCGCGTTTGTATTCTTCCCAGTCTACTTCGTATTGTGGGGGAGTACTACGTAGTCCAAGAAAATGATGCATTACCCACAAAACAAAAAATCCCTCAACGCTTAGAGCGCCAAGGGATTCCACATTTTAGTAAAGCGTCAGATATTGATCACGTTCCCATTGATGTACTTGGGTGCGATACATATCCCATTCAATTTCCTTGAGCTCATAGAAGTAAGCCAGAGCATGATCACCCAGTGCATCAGAGATAACCTCGCTCCGAATAAGCTCAGACAAAGCTTCTTTCAGGTCTGCAGGCAGACTTGGAATGCCTTCTTCAATTCGCTCTTCCTCGGACATCACGTAGATGTTGCGATCAATTGGGGCTGGCAGAGCCATCTGACGTTTGATACCATCCAAACCTGCTCTCAGCATTACGGCCAGGGCTAGATAAGGATTCGCTGCCGGGTCAGGGTTCCGAACTTCAACGCGAGTGCTCAGGCCACGAGATGCGGGGATCCGAATCATCGGACTCCGATTGCTTGCAGACCAAGCGACATAACAAGGCGCTTCATAACCTGGTACGAGACGTTTGTAGGAATTTACTGTTGGATTCGTGATCGCTGCCATTGCACGTGCATGTTTAAGAATACCTGCCATATAGTGGCGAGCTGTCTGGCTTAATCCGAGTTCATCCGTCTCATCATAAAATACGTTTTCATTGTCCTTAAACAACGATTGGTTGCAGTGCATACCGGAACCATTCACGCCGAACAAAGGTTTTGGCATAAAGGTTGCATGCAAACCATGCTGACGAGCAATTGTCTTAACAACAAGCTTGAATGTTTGAATCTGATCGGCAGCCTTAACTGCATCTGCATATTTAAAGTCAATCTCATGCTGACCAGGTGCAACCTCATGGTGGGATGCTTCAATTTCGAAGCCCATTTCTTCAAGCTTAAGAACAATTTCACGACGGCAGTTCTCACCCAGATCCATTGGAGCCAGGTCAAAATATCCACCTTGGTCATTCAGTTCTGTGGTCGGGTCGCCTTTTTCATCGGTTTTGAACAAGAAGAATTCAGGTTCTGGTCCGACATTCATCGAAGTGTAGCCCAGTTCTTCGGCTTCTTTAAGTACACGTTTCAAGATTCCCCGCGGGTCACCTGCAAATGGAGAGCCGTCTGGCTTGTAAATATCGCAGATCAAACGAGCTACACGATCCGAAGTTACCCAAGGGAAAACAACCCAGGTATCCAAATCCGGATATAAGTACATGTCAGATTCTTCGATGCGTACGTAGCCTTCTATCGAAGAACCGTCAAACATCATTTTGTTATCTAACGCTTTTTCCAGCTGGCTAACCGGAATTTCAACGTTCTTAATGGTACCCAGCAAATCTGTGAACTGCAAACGAATAAAACGAACATTTTCTTCTTCCGCAATCCTAATGATATCTTCTCTGGTATAACTCACACTAACCTCTCCCTTTCTGTAACGACTATATGCAAATCGGCTGTATCATAAATGACATAAAAGACTTAAATGATGAGACCGTTTTTAAGTAAAATAACCTTATGCCAAAAGGTAAGTCCAAGCATTATCTATTGTTGAAAAATCGTGATAATTCGCCTTGGATCAAAGATACCTGTCCTGGTCTTTTGCCTGCAACAAGTTGTTGTTTCAACAAACGATGAAGCTGAGTATCGGACATTTCACGGCGTTTGACTTCCGTATCTGCAGTAATAACTGTAGCTTCCTCCGATTCCTTGGTAACCGGATTCATGACTTGTTTAATTCCTGCAATGTTAACACCCTTTTCGATCAACGCCTTAATTTCAAGCAGACGCTCTACGTCATTGAATGAAAAAAGACGTTGGTTACCTGATGTACGGGCAGGAACTATCAAATTATGCTGCTCATAATAACGAATCTGACGTGCTGACAAGTCCGTTAGCTTCATGACAATACCTATTGGAAATAAGGCCATATTTCTGCGAATTTCGTCGCCCATTTGTCATCAACCTTCCAGTGATCTATTATTCACCTTATTGTACATTTAGCTGATGCAAAGTGTCAATGATATGTTAGAAAAACTCACAATAATTTACGTTCTTTCATCGTTTGCAGAGCCATAAGTACTCCATATTTGACATGAGAGTAGGTTAAGCCCCCTTGCATGTAACCAATATAAGGCTCCCGAATCGGAGCATCTGCGGATAGTTCCAAGCTTCCACCTTGTATAAACGTACCTGCGGCCATAATAACCGGATGCTCATAACCCGGCATATCCCACGGCTCTGGCACCACATGGCTATCCACGGCGGCTGCGCGCTGAATGCCCTGTACAAAAGCAATTAGATGTTCTGGTCCGCTAAAAGAAATGGCCTGAATCAAATCCGTACGCTCTTCATGCCAAGCAGGTTTGGTCTCAAACCCCATTTCTTCAAAGACTGCAGCAGCGAATATGCTTCCTTTAACCGCTTGCCCCACCAATGTAGGAGCAAGGAATAGCCCCTGGTATATGCCCCGTGTAGTGCCTAGCATGGCTCCTACTTCTCCACCAATACCAGGTGCTGTTAATCGGTAGGATGCCAGCTCTACATATTGATGTTTACCGCAGATATATCCACCCGTTTCTGCAATACCTCCACCAGGATTTTTAATCAACGAACCTGCCATCAAATCGACACCGACCTGGGTAGGTTCCAGCTTCTCAGTAAATTCCCCGTAGCAATTGTCCACAAAGACAATAACATCAGGCTTTATCTTCTTCACTCGTGCCGTCATTTCTTCAATATCTGCCACACTAAAGGAAGCTCTCCAATCATAGCCGCGTGAGCGCTGGATACCGATCACTTTGGTGTTCGCATGGATTGCGGACTCCACCGCTTTCCAGTCCACCTTACCTTCTGCTGTCAGCGCTGTCTCTCCATAAGTAACACCAAAGTCCTGCAATGATCCTGTTCCATCGCCAGGCTTACCAATCACTTTGTGTAAGGTATCATAAGGTCGCCCTGTAATGTATAACAACTCATCCCCTGGACGCAGCACACCAAATAAAGCCGTAGCGATGGTATGCGTTCCCGAGGCAAAATGCGGACGCACCAACGCTGCCTCCGCACCGAACACATCTGCATAGACCTCTTCCAGCACTTCACGCCCCCGGTCATTGTAAGCATATCCCGTTGAACCTGCAAAATGAAAATCGCTCACTTGCTTGCGCTGGAAGGCCTGAATGACCTTCCACTGATTTGCATCCACAATATGATCTATGTGCTGGATACGTTCTTGTATTTTAAGTTCTACTAATTCCTGAATTTGCTGAATTTCCGGACTAAAAACTACCATTTACCTTCTTGACCCTCTCTCTTCCGCAGCCTTAGGCTAATCATGTTATATTGTTATTCAATTCGAACGATGAGCATTATCATCTTATGGACCCAAAAACATCATTAGATGTTAACTTTCTGTGAACTCACTAAGCGCATGACCATACTTTTCGTATTCTCCTCTTTGAATTTCTACCTCATAAATGACATCATTGCCATCATACTCTGTCAGCAGTACATCTCCAATTCGATAAAGCACCGATGTTAAATCCCCACGTTCCGCAGGAATACGAAATCTCAGTGTGTCACCGCTCAGATGCTCCTGAACCAGTTCGCGAATGCGTAGCAAATCTGCTTCATCAAAAGCACTGATTTTCAAATAGCCTTCCCCAGAAGGGAGCATTTCCAATTGCTCAGGGGTGCAAGCATCTTTTTTGTTAAACAATACGATCTGAGGCTTGTCCGCAGCCCCAAGCTGTTGCAGGATTGACTCTACAACTTTCATTTGTTCGTCACGCATGTCTGAGGAGGCGTCCACGACATGTAAAATGAGATGAGCCTCATTGACCTCCTCCAAAGTGGCCCGGAAAGAGGCTACCAAATCATGAGGCAAATTTTGAATAAATCCTACTGTATCTGTGAGAATAACTTCTTTTCCACTCGGCAGTTCCATTGTTCTAGAGGTAGGATCAAGCGTCGCAAATAATTGGTTCTCAATATATACATCGGCAGCTGTCAGTTGCTTCAACAGTGTTGATTTGCCGGCATTTGTATAGCCAACGAGTGCCACCTGCACGATGCCAGCCTTTTGTCTACGCTCCCTGTGTAAATACCGATGACGCGTCACTTCCTCAAGTTGGCGTTTCAGATCACTGATTCGGTCACGAATGTGACGACGATCCGTCTCTAGCTTGCTTTCACCAGGACCACGTGTTCCGATTCCGCCACCGAGCCGCGAAAGATTTTTACCGTGTCCAGACAGTCGAGGGAGTAAGTATGACAACTGCGCCAGTTCAACCTGGATAATACCTTCCCGTGTCTTTGCACGCTGAGCAAAAATGTCCAGAATTAACTGTGTCCGGTCAATTATTTTGAGATCCAGGCTCTCTTCAAGATTTCGTACTTGAGCTCCCGATAGCTCCTGATCAAAAATAGCTGTATTCGCTCCCAATTCTTCAGCAACTGCACGCAATTCATCTACTTTTCCTTTGCCAATAAACCATTTTGAGTCCTTGGATTCCCTATTCTGTGTGAGGACGCTCAGCACTTCAACTCCCGCTGTTTCAGCCAGCTTCACCAGTTCTTCCAACGAATATTCCGTATTGATGCCAGATCGTTTGACTTCATCCGTAATTAGACTGACCAGTACCGCCTTATCCTGCATTTCGGTTTGTGTATCATGAGTGGAGTTCGCCATATTGTTTGCTCCTTTATTTTCATGTCAACTCTCGAACAGAAACCGACCTGATGTCAGGCCGGCCCTCGTTCGATGTCATACAATTCGATATGATTCAGATTCCTATTATCGCCTATCTTTTGTCCATTTTCAAATCCTCTGGTCGCAACGTCATCAATTCCTGCTTGCCGGGTTGCCCACTCCTGTATTGATTAAGCAGCCTGACGGCTTGGTGCCGAATCGCTTTTTCAATCACATTACGAACATAACGTGCATTACTAAATGCATGGAGACTGTCATTCCGCTCATTTAGCAAATGCTCCTTCATTTTGAGTATAGACTGAGGCATGAGAATATAATCCCGTTCCTTAGCCATCATCTCCGAAATTTGAATGAGTTGATCCACAGTGTAGTCAGGAAAATCCAGTTGGATTGGAAAACGAGAGGGAAGACCAGGATTTGTCCGTAAAAAAAAGTCCATTTCTCCCGAATACCCTGCGAGGATCAAAATAAATTGGTTTTTTTGGTCTTCCATGGCCTTTACCAGGGTATCAATCGCTTCTTTTCCGAAATCCTTTTCCCCTCCACGTGCTAAACTGTAAGCCTCATCAATGAACAACACGCCGCCAAGAGATTTCTTTACCAGGTCCCGCGTTTTTTGTGCGGTGTGGCCGATATACTCACCTACCAGATCCGCTCTCTCCACCTCAATCAGATGGCCCTTGCTCAGTACCCCCATTTTTTGCAACATTTTAGCGATAATGCGGGCTACTGTCGTTTTCCCCGTACCTGGATTTCCTTTAAAAATCATGTGATATACGTGTGCGTTGCTCAACAGACCCGCATCAGTGCGCATGTGGGCGATTTGCAAAAAGGCATATACCTCAAATACCAGTTCTTTGATGTTATCCAAGCCGACGAGATGATCGAGTTCTTTCTGAATTTCCTGATAAAGACTGAGATACTGCGGTAGCGCCTGCGACTTGGTCGAAGCCACTGCTTCCGTCTCGTCCACAGTCACCGAAGCGATCGGCTCCGGGCTACGCAGCACGACATTGATTTGTCTGGAAGGTCTCTCCTCCGACCGCTTGCCCGCGGCGATTCCCCGTCCGTTCATGCATCCATCACCTCAACATTTCTTCAGGCACAGCTTACCCTATTAATGTATTCGGTCCAGCATGTCCTTATTAGCATAAAAGCAACGAGAACGCGTACAAAGCCTTCCCTCAATTCAGGCAATCCAAATTTGAGCACTGATCCACCACCGTTGTAGCGTCCATTTTGCGTAAGCCAATACTTCTCTTGATTGATGAATTGGCATATTCAGCACTTTGGATTCGGTCAGAGCCAGCTGGGGATGATCAAAATTCAAAAATTGAGCAATCTCCAACGCGCGAGGACCGTGATAGCTATGTGTGATGATTACGGTGGAGTGCCAGCCATATTCCTTCATGATACGCTGGCTGTAGAGCAAATTTTCGTAAGTACTGGTTGCCTGGTTTTCTAACACAATATGCTGTACAGGGACTCCTCTATCTACCAAGTAGCGTTGCATCCCCTCGGCCTCCGTATACGGAAAATCAGGTTGATCCAGTCCTCCACTTACAATTAGTCGCTGCACCATCCCGTTACGATATAACCGCAAGGCTTCTTCTAATCTCTCTTTTAAACCAGGACTGGGCTCAGCTCCCCACATAGAGGCACCTAGTACGATACCAATTTGTGCATGCTGAAGCGGAGTGGTAGAGGCAGCTGTATTCATATTCCATACTCGGATACCTGCCCATACCAATCCGACCAAAATGAAAATCATCAAACCAAGTATGAGACGCTTCGATACCATAAATATTTTCCCATTGCGACTTTGCCTGTTTTTTGGCTCATGGCGTTGGGTCCCAGTACTTTTAATCCACTGCAAAAATTTCACCGTTCTCTCTTGAAATCACCGTTATGAAACCATTCTGCCCGGTGTTTCAGCGACATTTTAAAATAGGGGAACATGTGAGCATCGATCTGATGTAGCAGGTCAGCCGCTGTTCGGTTAGCCAATTCTGCTTCTTGCGTAGAAATATGCCCCCGTTGTAGCGCCTCCTCCAGCTCATCCTCATCCACCAGAAAGATTTCACCGTTTTTAAGCACGACCACATCCAAATACAAATCATCAAACCAAGGAACTCCTTGATCGGTTACTCCTTGATTTCGGCAGGTATCAATGTACCATTCGACGATTTGCTCTCGATTGTCAAACATAGCAGTCACCACATAATGCTTACCTTTGGGATAATATTGCAACCAGGAATAACCTTTATCGGCTATGCAAAACGTATGACCACCATAACTTTTCCATAATGGCTCCTTGAGACTCAAAATAGTATACAGGGTCACATATCCTGTAAACGCATCACTTTCTACATACCGGCAAGCAAACTTGCGATTGGTGATTCTTCGCCAGTTGGCCCGGTCTCCGAATTTGCGCTTCATAAATGATGTTCCTCTCCAACATTGGTAAAACCAGCTTACCATATTTAAACTATACACTCAAAAATAACCCCTGTATTACAGCAAAAAAGGTATTTTCAGACTGTCAAAACAGTCCGAAAATACCTTTGATTTAAAACCAATATCATCTTACATAAAACATACTTGCTAATCCCGGTTGTGACGTCCACGATTGAAGTTGGAATGACCGTTGGATTTGCCTTCCTGATTTCCATCCATTATAGCACCTGTGGTAGATGCATCTGTATTTTCTGAATTGGTCATAGTATTTTCATCAGTTATACCTGAATCCGGTGTAGTCGTCTGACCATTCCCCTGATTTGTATCGTTTCCGTTACCAAAATTGTCGTTACTGTTTCCTGTACCTCCAGTACCATTTCCATTGTTAACTCCAGGAGACGTTGGAACTTGTTCAGAACCAGTACCGTTATCGGTGCCTCCAGGAAGTGTATTCCCCTGGTCCGTGCCATTCTGACCGTCTATATTCTCGCCATTATCCGGTACGGTTCCATCCTGATTAGGATCGTTTCCTGGCTGCGGATCTATCGGAGTAGTTTCTGCTGGAATTTCTACGCTAATCGTGTTGGAAGCTGCGGATTCTTTACCATCCGCTCCATAAGCTACGACATAGTATTGATACGTCTTTCCAGCTACAGGAGACGTATCTTCACCACTCGTGCCTCTCATCGCCTCCATAATCGTCCGGAAGCTTCCTTCGGAAGACTCTTTACGATAAACACGGTATTGTACATTGTCTCCCTCTGCCGCATTCCAAGACAACGATACAATTTGGGTATCCTGACTATACGACCCGCTCAGTCCGCTTGGAGCGGTGGCCTGAACTGGCTCTTCTGGCTTCTCCTCAACGGGTGGTTCATATCCCTTCGGCTCGCTAAATTGCGTCACTGGGTGTCCCTTGAGTGCTTCACCCATAACCCTTCCGAAGAAGGCTGCCGACTGGCCGCTGTAGTTTCTCAACATATGCTTGCTATCTGGCTTGTCATACCCCATCCATACCGCTCCGGTATATTCCGGCGTATAACCGACAAACCAAATGTCCCGGTTACCACTGTTGCCGCTGATTCCACTTTGGGTCGTACCCGTTTTACCAGCTACAGGCCAGTCGATACGTGCTTTGCGACCTGTACCGCTATTGACCACATTTTGCATCATTTTTGTCATTTCATAAGCCGTTTTCTCACTCATAACAGATTTGGATTCCTCATTATGAGTATAAACCACTTGATCATCACTATTGTTAATTTGCTTAATGGAGTAAGCTTTTTGGAATTGTCCTTTATTGGCAAAAGCGCTATAAGCCTGCGCCATTTCAAGAGTATTTGTTCCTTTGCTTAATCCCCCCAATGCGATAGCAAGCGAGTGATCATTTTTGTCCATCGGTATGCCTACGCTCTCGGCGAATTGAACCCCTTTTTCCACACCGATTTGGTTCAACAACCATACAGGTGGTATATTTTCAGACTTCGTAATGGCATCCATCATGCTGATGGTGGAAGAGTAACCATGCAAGTTTTTCGGACTGTATCCGTTAAAACTCTGCCGTTCGTTACTCAAAGGAGTATCTATCGTAAATTTACCGGATTCAAGAGCTGGCGCATAGGCTACAATCGGCTTAAAGGCCGATCCTGGCTGTCTGCGGCTCTGCGTCGCACGATTAAAGGTTCCCTTTTTGTAATCCCGTCCGGGTGCCATCGCGGCAATACCACCTGTCTGGTTATTGATAATAACCATTGAGGCTTGGACAGGCTGATCGTCGGGACTTTTTTCGAACATATCATCATCCGCCATCGCTTGATCCAACGCATTTTGAGCCTGAGCATCCATTGTCGTATGAATTTTATAACCGCCAATAATCAGATCATTGCCGCTGACTCCTGGCAAGGCATCCTCTGCCTCATCCATGACATATTCCATAAAATTTTGATACTTTTGTACTTTTTCCGGTTGTTTGTAATCGTAATTTATAGCTTTGGCTTCTTCCATTTCCTGCTTGCCAATCATTCCCTGCTCAAACATCAGCTGGAGAACCACAGCACGCCGGGCCTTTGAGTTTTCCGGGTTACTGATCGGATTATACTTGGAGGGTCCTTTCGGAATAGCCGCCAGTGTAGCGACTTGCCACAACTTTAATTCGTTTAGGTTTGACACTCCAAAATAGCCTTCCGACGCTGCCTTTATTCCAGAATATGAGCGTCCAAACCATATCCGATTCAGATATAGCGTAATAATTTCATCTTTAGTCAAATTCCGCTCCAGCGCCATTGCGATGGATACCTCTGTCGCTTTACGGAAAAAGGTTTTGTCACGTGTCAAAAACAAGTTTTTGGCCAACTGCTGAGTCAGCGTACTACCGCCCTCCACCGCAGAACGAGCAACGATATCCTTCACTGCCGCCCGACCGATAGACCAAATATCAACTCCCTGATGCTCCATAAAACGCTTATCCTCGGTTGCGATAAAAGCTTTTTTGAGCAACGGTGGAATTTCTTCACTTTTCACAGGATCACTTTTTTGCACAGACAGCTCACCCATGAGCACACCGTTGCGGTCATAAACCTTTGATGTCTCGTTCACAGTAATTTTGTCCTTGTTGGCTTTGTAGATTTTTTCGCCATTAACCATGACAAATAAATAACCACCAAGTGCGCAAAATATGGCTAATGCTGCTGTAATAAACAGCGTCCACCCAACTCGCTTACCTGTTATTTTCTTTTTCTTGCCCTTCGGCTTCTCTTTAGATGTGTTTCTATTGCGATTGCCGGATCTGGACAATGAATCGTTTGGCATTCCCCTGACTCCCTTTCGCGAATAATCATAATGTCGCCGAGCGTAAGCTTAAAGCTAGCTGTCGGCAGCATGAAAGTAAACGGAATGAAAAGAACAACCCTGATCAGGTTGCTCCCGGTCACATTCCTATACAGTTAGACGAGACGGACGCCTGAAAAGTTTCATTACCCGGGCGGCCGTCCAGCCGTAATCAGTTATCGCTAGCGTTATCTTGTTGTACAAGCGATACGTTGCGTTGCGGTGTGAAGGTGGAGATAGCATGCTTGTAGATCAGCTGTTGCTTCCCATCCGAATCAATAACGATTGTAAAATTGTCAAATGCTTTAATCGTTCCTCGCACCTGAAATCCATTGATGAGGTATACCGTCACAGGTATAGAATCCTTGCGCAATTGGTTCAGAAACGTATCTTGGATATTAATAGACTTGTTCATTTTAGCCGTACCCCCAATAATCATTTGGATTGTTTTGAAGTATATTCAAGGTCTGTCCGGAACTTTCCTGCTATAATTTCGTGTATTCGGGCTGCATGAGCAGAAAAATTTTCGAAATCAGTGACATCTACCCACTGGATATCCTTCATATGGCGAAACCACGAGAGCTGTCGCTTCGCAAAATGACGCGTATCCCGTTTTAGCCAAGTCACCGCCTCCTCCAAAGACACCTCTCCCCGCAGGTAGGAGGATATCTCTTTATAGCCTAGACCTTGCATGGAGATGGCATCGCTTCGCACTCCCCGTTCCATTAAGGAGGTTACCTCAGCAACAAGCCCTTGATCGAGCATCCCGTCAATTCGGTCTTCAATACGTTTATATAGCATTTGCCTATCCATTGTCAAACCTACGATGCAGAGTTGGTAGGGAGATTCCTTTTTTTGACTGGCAAGTTGAGAGCTAAGTGTTGTTCCGCTAACATGGTAAATTTCCAGTGCTCTCACGACTCGACGACGATCATTTGGGTGCAGACGAAGTGCACTTTCGGGATCAACTGCCTGTAGTCGCGCATGAAGCGCGTCGGCTCCATACTGATCAGCATAGTCAAGCTGTTCCTGACGAAAAGCTTCATCTGCCCCTACCTCAGAAAACTGGTATTCATAGCAAACCGATTCTACATACAAACCCGTTCCGCCTACGATGAAAGGTAGCTTTCCTCTAGATTGAATATCAGGTATGAGACGACGACAGTCTTCCTGAAATTGGGCTACTGAATATGGGTATTCAGGCTCATGAATATCGATTAAATGGTGCTTGATTCCTTTCATTTCCTGTTTGGAAATTTTGGCAGTTCCAATGTCCATATGACGGTATACCTGCATGGAATCCCCGGAAATAATTTCCGCGTCAAATTGTCGAGCCATTTCGATGCTTAGTTTCGTCTTGCCAACCGCAGTCGGGCCAACAAGAACAAGTAGTTTAGGCTTAGATGCCACTGTCAATATCAATCACTCCGTACACTGTTTTCGTTGTGCCCCGTTGCTCCACACGGAAGCCGAGGCGGGCAAACTCTCCGCTACCCCTTTTTTCTTTCAATACAATTGTTTTTCGTGCAACCCTTTTCGCATGAGCAATACTTTCTTCATTCAATGCATCTGGATTGGCCAATCCTCTCAATGGACCGATTGCACTGGAATCAAGCAACGGATCACGGAACATCGGGTCAAAATAAATAATATCTACACTGCGGTTCGGCAAACTACGCAAATAGTCCAGATGATGACCAAAACGAACGTCAATGTCGGAAAAGGCTCTATCTACTGCAGCATTACCGGAACGGTAATGTCTCATCCCATCCTTGATTAATGCATAGACAGGGAACGAACTCTCCACAGCTGTGACTTGTCCAGAACTTCCCGTTCCAATGGAAAATAAAAGTGAATCCGTACCTAGCCCGGCCGTGCAATCCAGCACGGTATCACCCGGGGTAAGTCGGGCAGCCGTCAACATCGGATCAGCCTCGCCCTTTAATACCCTTTTGGCTCGAATGAATCCCATGCTTGGATGAAAAACCATCGGTGGTTGTTCCGGACTAATCAGCCTCACCCCACCCTGCACCAGCACCAGAGCCTGACGGACTCTGTGAGCAGCGATTAGCTTAGCTACTGATATGCCACGACGTGGGGCGTACAGCACCCCAAGCTCGGCTGCAAGCAGCTTCGCGCGCTCCACAACCTCGTCCGAGGGAGAATCTCCTGTCGTGACCAGTAATTCAGCTTGTTTCTCACGAAGCATCATCTGCTTTTCTTCTTCACGTTTTTCCCAATCCTGCAACATATTTATACTCCCTTACATTACTCTTTTAAACAGCTTCTCCAAATCATATGTGGAAAAGGAAACAACGATGGGGCGCCCATGGGGGCAGGTATAGGGTTGTTTGCAGGCTGCCAAACGTTCTAACAGCACGACGGCCTGTCGGTCAGTCAGCTTCTGATTTGCTTTAATCGAAGCCCGGCAGGAGCACATGATTGAGGCTGCCTCCCGCAGTTTAGCTAGATCAATGGCTTTTTCCTCCAGCACCCATCCAGCCATTTCCTCAATGACATCCGCTTCTTCTCCTTTGGGGAGCCAGTACGGATATGAGCTGACACGGAAGGTTTGCCCGCCAAAATGTTCCAAATACACCCCCGCCTGTTCAAACCAATGCAACCTTGTTTTCAATTTTTCCGTTTCGGAAGGCGTAAATTCCAATGTAATTGGCAGTAACAACTCCTGTGATACTGATTCAGGATTGCCAAATTTTTCGTAATAAAATTCGTAATTGACCCGTTCATGGGCGGCATGCTGATCAATTAAATACAAGCCCTGGTCGTTCTGTGCAATCAGATAGGTTCCATGGTGCTGACCGATTAAATTCAGCTCAGGAAAAGTAGGCACCTCAGGGACTGCCCCCGACAACGCTGCTAATTGATCTGTATTCAGACGTTCCTGGTGCGGCTTCTGATCCGTGGATTTAGTAGTGTTGTCTGCAATGGGTGAAACAGAAGAACGGTAAGCAGCAGAAGCAGCCGTTTCCTGTATCCCTTCGCTGTACGAGGAAGAGACATCTGTTTCGGCATGATCTCCTGTGGATATCCGTGTAGTCGTCCCATCAGGAAGTGACACGCTCCCTCTATCATCACTCCCGTTGTTTTCTTCCACAAAATCTGCATCCAGTTCGTCATCACTGATACTTTGACGAGCGAGAGTGTTTGCCTGTCCATTGACTGAATGGCTCCTCTCCCTACTCGGATGTTGCTCACGCTCCTGGCTAATCTTCTTCTTCTCTTCATTACTGGTCAAGTGATTGGATTGTGTCGATTCCTGGACCTGCGGCGAAGCCATAGAAAGAGGTAGCGTTCGATTATGACCATTATCCGAAGAAGCATCTACTTCTGCACCATTTCCTTTCGAGAAATGAAACTGCTCCTGCACAAACGAGCCACTATCCTTACCGCCAATTTCGCGTTTAACTGCCTTCGGAATCAGCACTTGCTGCCCTAAAACAGCTTTTACCGAATCTTCAACCAACTGAAACAGTTCAGCTTCTTTACTGAACCTCACCTCCAGCTTGGCTGGATGGACGTTAACATCCACCAAAGAAGGATGCATGTCCAGTTGGATCACAGCCAGCGGATAACGATTGATCGGCAACAAAGTATGATACGCCTTGAGCAGTGCCTGATTGAGCCCATAGCTTCGCACAAATCGTCCATTCACTACTGTCGAAATTGCATTTCGATTCGATCTGGTCCACTCCGGGCGACTAACATAGCCGCTAATTCGGTAATCAAGACTCTCTCCTTCCACCATCAACATTGATTTTGCCGCAGAAGTTCCGTAAATAGCAGCTATCACTTGGAGCAAATCGCCATTTCCCAGCGTTTGCAGCAATGTATTGCCATTATGCCGCAATGTGAAGGCCACTTCCGGGTGCGAAAGCGCCATTCGGTACAATACATCCGAAATGTGCCCCAACTCCGTCTGGATTGTTTTCATATATTTTAGCCGTGCAGGTGTATTATAAAACAGATCGCGTACGGTAAAATCCGTCCCCTGCCTACCAGCAGCATCCTCGTGAAGTACCAGTTTACCGCCCTCAATCACCAGTTTACGGGCACGGCCGTCATCTCCTGCTGCTGTGAGCAGCTCTACTTTCGATACAGCCGCTATACTGGGCAATGCCTCTCCCCGGAAGCCGAGACTTGTGATTTGGAATAGGTCGCGGCCATGTCCGATTTTGCTTGTCGCGTGCCGATAAAATGCCGTTTCCACGTCTTCAGGCTCTATCCCACTGCCATTATCCGTCACCCGAATACTTTGCAGGCCGCCCTCTTCTACCCATACGTCTACTCGTGTACCGCCCGCATCAATCGCATTTTCCACCAGTTCCTTCACGACGGAGGCTGGACGTTCTACGACCTCACCGGCAGCAATCTGGTTCGCAATATGCTCATCTAGCACTCGAATTTTAGACATCCTTTTAACCTCCTCCTGACTTCAAAGTGTGATGAAAAATAAGCAAAATAATAATGCCTAATATTTTTAATTACAGACCATTGGCTTTATTTTTTAATTCATTTAACAATTGCATTGCCTGTAAGGGTGTCATGTTCATGACATCAGCATTTTTCACCTTCCGCAAAATTTGGCGCACGATCGGATTAGCTTCTACCGTCTCTGGGTGTGGCTTGGAGGGAGCAAGATCCTGCTCTCCGAAAATGGACAGCTGTACCACGTCAGAAGCTGATCGCTCCAACTCACCTGAATCTTCCACAATCTGTAAAGTATCTTCTTTTACCAGGGTGGCTTGCTGTGATCCAGACTGGACTTGTGGTGCTGTATCTCCGTTCGCTGACAATGTCTGGCCTACATATTTTGTGGTCATTGGAGAAATCTCTTCTGTCCCTGACGCTGTACGAAGATCAGTCCCTTCCTTCGCTCCCCCTACTGCCTCCGTGCCCGCCGTTACTTGAGCTGCCGCCTGTTCAAAACCATATAGCAGACCATTCGCTCGCTCAATAATGTTATTAGGCAAACCTGCAAGCCGGGCACAATAAATACCATAGCTACTACTCGCCGCGCCTGGTATGAGCTTGCGCAGGAAATTCACCTTATCGCCGCTTTCCTGCACAGCCATGGAGTAATTTCGCAGCGAAGACAGACCTTGCTCCAAATGGGCCAGCTCATGGAAATGCGTAGATACCAGCGCCTTACAACCAATCGTATCATGCACAAATTCGATGACCGCTTGTGCAATTGCCATCCCTTCGCTGGTGGACGTCCCTCGTCCCAGTTCATCAATAATAATCAAGCTTCGCGGAGTTGCCTTGTCCGTCATGACTTGAATATCCGCCATTTCGACCATAAACGTACTCTGCCCGCCGATGAGATCATCCGCAGCACCGATCCGTGTGAAAATGCGATCCAGCATCGGCACTTTAGCACGTGCAGCCGGGACAAAGCAGCCAATTTGAGCCATAATCGCAATGAGGGCAACCTGACGCATATACGTACTTTTCCCAGCCATATTCGGACCGGTGATGAGTAGAATATGCGCATCGGCTTCTTCCAACACTGTGTTGTTGGCGATAAAGCCACCATCTTTCATTACGGCCTCCACTACGGGGTGCCGTCCCTGTTCCACTACAAAATCATATCCTGTTGTCAGCTCAGGTTTCACGAATCCACGTTCCGCGCTAACCGTTGCCAGCGACTGATACACGTCGATTTCAGCAACTTGCTCTGCCAGCTTTTGCAAACGGGGAATTTCAGCGTTCAGTTTACCGCGAAGCTCGGAGAAAAGCGTGTACTCCAGATCCACCATTTTATCCTCAGCTTCCAGAATCAGCGATTCCTTTTCCTTCAATTCCGGTGTGATATACCGTTCTGCATTCGCCAACGTCTGTTTGCGTTCATATCGACCTTCCGGTAATGAAGCCAAATTGGATTTGGTCACCTCGATGTAATAACCAAACACTTTGTTGTATCCGATTTTGAGCGACCGAATGCCGGTTGCTACACGTTCCTTGGCCTCCAGCTCAGCGATCCAACGCTTACCGTTCACACTCGCTTCACGCAGTTCGTCCAGACGCTGATGGTAACCTTCCTTTATAAGCCCTCCATCTCTTACGGAAATCGGGGGTTCATCGGCCACTGCTTCCTCAATCAGCGTACACAGGTCTGTACAGCTGTCCAATGTTTGTGCAATCCGTCTCAGCGTATTCGATGGAGATTCAGCGCACAGCTCGCGTAAAGACGGAATTTGAGCCAGAGACAGCTTGAGAGCGATCAAATCTCGTGCATTAGCACTACCAAAAGCGATCCGTCCTACCAAACGCTCCAGGTCGTAAATCTCTTTAAGCTGAGCACGTACATCCTCGCGGAAAATAAACTGGTGATATAGCTTG
The DNA here is from genome assembly GCF_011800295.1 of Paenibacillus sp. EKM301P. Taxonomy (NCBI): domain Bacteria; kingdom Bacillati; phylum Bacillota; class Bacilli; order Caryophanales; family Paenibacillaceae; genus Paenibacillus; species Paenibacillus sp. EKM301P. Next base: position 19,214 of record NZ_JAALFM010000001.1, read on the forward strand.
TCTACCGCTTCTAACCGTTCCTCAATTAAATTGCTGCTCAATAACGGCTTGTCGATCCAGCGACGCAACAAACGTGCGCCCATGGATGTCTCTGTCCGATCCAACAGCCACAGCAGCGAGCCTTTCTTGGAGCGTTCACGCACCGTCTCCACCAGTTCCAGATTCCGGCGGGTAAATGGATCGAGAATCATAAAATGATTGGGCTCATAGACCGAGATTTGAGTCAGTTGACCTAACGATCTTTTTTGCGTTTCATTTAAGTAGGCAATCAGGCGCGATACGCAACGTCTGCGTTCCTCCGTAAGCCTTGCCCATGTGGCTTCACCGAATTGATCCCGTACCAGATCATCTTTAGATTTGTCCCAGGCCGTATACACAACACGCCGTCCAACAGGGGACATACGAGAGGTCACGAAATCGAGCAAATGACCATCCCCCAACATTTCGGACGGCTCATAAATGTTAATTTCATCTAATAGCCATTCTTTCGAATCAGGTACGGAAGTCACATAGAGTTCACCTGTCGACAAGTCGCATGCCGCCAGCGCCAGCATCCCGTCCGTCTCTGTGACACATACCATGTAGTTGTTGGATTTATCACCCAGCACTTTGCCCTCCATGACCGTACCCGGGGTCACCACACGGACGATATCCCGCCGCACCATTCCCTTCGTAGCTGAGGCTTCCTCCATTTGCTCACAGATGGCCACCTTATAACCCTTCTCAATAAGGCGTTGTATGTAATTTTCTGCTGAATGATAAGGCACGCCGCACATTGGAATTTTCTCCGCGACGCCACCCTCACGACCAGTCAGTGTAATTTCCAGCTCCTTGGATGCAAGAATCGCATCATCAAAAAACATCTCGTAAAAATCCCCTAGGCGGAAAAACAAAAATGCATCTTTAGCCTGCTCTTTTATAGATAAATATTGCTCGATCATCGGTGTATATTTAGACATACCGTTACCTAACCCCCACACTTTGTTCCGTTAATCTTATAATTATCTTTCATTATATCAAAAATGACAGTCGATAACATGAAACCCTCTCGGGTGTTGACACCTGATTTTACGAAAGCTTCCAGTACGGGCGCAAATCCCGTGTTTCATCCCATTGTTTTCCTTGGCGAAGGCTATCCAGCAGCGGCGCTATATAAGCTTCATATTGAGAATAGATCTCTAGTGAAACCATATCTAAAATAACTGGCTCCATATACTCTCTAAGTACAACCTGGTTTCCTTCATAAAAAGCTCTGTGAGCCTCTTCTTCTCCCAGCGGCCTACGCTGCAAACGTGAATATTGGGAAGCGATCAGAAACGCCATCCCAATCACACCTTTCGCCAGCTGTGGCGAGATTAGAAAACTAGGCAGTGTACGATATTCAAAGCCTCCGTAAGACTGACGGCGAAAATCGCCCAAATTGCCATAATGCGGTCTGCGCCGAGCTGAGCGCTTATCTTCTAGCAGCGCCAGAGGCAACGCCAAATAGTTATCTAGTGCCCTAAGTAGGGCACCATTTAGCGGAACACCGCTGAAATGCAGGTGTCCGCCCAGGGGAAAACCTGGCTGCGGCATTCCGCCCGCCTGCCAGATAAGCGTGCGGTCGTCAATACGTCGAGCTGCTGTTGCAAAAGCTTGGCGCAGATGCCTCAGCAGACGAGCCGGATCTTCGCTCGGGGCAGGACGAAGCTCAGCGACCGGATACAGCGTTCGCCCTCGGCGGGTAACGGCATCGCAGCCAGCTATGCCTAGTCGACCCAAAAATCTAGAAGCCGGAACAACCCTCCCCTCTGGCATACGAACCAGCACAAATTCGGGGTCCATTCCGATTAATAGTCGCGCGCTCCCTCGTTCTGCTGAAAGTTCTTCTCCCGGAGCATCCTCTTCACGAGCAGCAACTTCGTATAGCGTGGCCAAACGTCTATCGTTCAGCCAGGGCTGTGCCAAGACTTGGCGAACCTGACAATTGCGCTCTCCCAGCGGCGTCAGCACTACCTCACCACTGTCCAAACCGAGTGTATACAACGCACGTACAGCCAGCCGCTCCATCCGGACATAGAGCGGGGATTGAGAATCTAGTTCAGACAAATCATATGTGCTAACTTTGGTAGAACCTTCGAGGGCACGTCTACGGATTTCCAGTCCCCGCAGTTGATGGATTTGCACCGCGTAGCCGATCGCAAAATCTGCTGTACTCTCATCCAGCCAACGAACCGATATACCTGAACGCTCCAGTCTGCGCATTTTTTCATCATCCGTCATCTCTCTGAAGCGTTTGAGCGCCTGTCCCGGTTGCCGCATCATACTCCCCCTTACCGTTCTACGTACGGAATTTAACGATCCAAAACGACAAAAAAGGAGGGCCTTTGCCCCCTGCGCAATATCAGCCGGCGCAAAGAGTAAAGTGGCCCTCTTTTTGGTCACTCCTGTCAGAGCTCGTCGTCAATGAGGTCGGGGTCGAGCTCCTCATAGTCCCCCTCTTCCGCTCCAAAATCAAAGTCCTTGTCAAAATCGTCACTGCTGCCATACGGGAATACTTCTACAACAATCTTCGTTTCCGCCACCAGCTCCACCGCAAATTCCCGCTCGACCCGGATCATTACGCTGCCACCTCCAGAAGACACACTGGCCTCAACGCAACTTGGCTCCTGTGTAGCTTCGGCGGATACTTCCACTGTAGACGCCCGGTGCTTCGGATCAAGATACGAGAGCGGCACATTTTCTACGTACGACACCGTTTCCTTTGCCACATCGGTCTGCGAGTTTTTATCGTATGAATACCAAATATTGATATCATACGTCCCGATGACCTCAATGCCGTCTCCAGCCGCCACAGCTTCATACTGGTGGTTGATAATCCATGCTCCCAAAATACTGGTCGGATTATTCGGCGGAGTTACGGTATGGGTTACGGTAGAGAATCTGCGACCTTTACCACAGATCGCTTTGGTAATAATCTCTCTACGATTTTTATGACTTAATGCCATTCTTGAACCTCCTCCATACAATCAATCATTCCATACATATGTATGCAGGTTGTGGGCGAATGTTGAGTGAATAGGCGAAAAGGAAAAAATATTATTTGTATAAGCATATGCCGCCATGGCTTGAACTCATGCACGCCAATGTGTTACATGCTGCTCAACGATCTGTAAAAATTCGCTGAGAGCTGGCGATTTCCACTTTTTCGTATGATAAGCGACCTGAGTAGCCACCTGCTGTTCACTGTCATCCCAGGCTAGACGTGCCATTTTCCCTTCTCGCAACTCATTTTGTACCGTAACTAGCGGAAGCAGCGCAATACCCAGTCCAGCCATGACGCATTGCTTGATGGCTTCAATGCTCCAAAATTCCAGACTAGGGTCTGCAAAAATACCGTGTTTGTTTAAATACTGCTCAAAAAGGATTCGGTACGTACATCCAGCCTCCGTATGCAAAATGGTTTCGTCCTTCAAGTCGGCAGGCTCTACCTGTGTACAGGCAACCAGTGAATGCTTCAGAGGCGCAACCAGCGCCATCGGCTCATGAATAAGCGTGGTGATATTCAGTTCTCTATCCTCTGTCTCAGGTTGAAGCAAAAAAGCCAAATCCAGTTCACCGGAACGGATCAAATCACGTAATTCCCAGCATTCGCCGGGCTTAAGTACAATTTTGACCTTTGGGTACCGCTCTCTGTACTCACGGATCAAACTCGGCAAACGAAAAGCAGCCAGAGACTCTGGTGCTCCTATTTTTAGCGTCCCTGTTAATTCTGTTTCTGAACGAAGCGCATCCTTAGCCATAGCATGCATCTTGGAAATTTCCTGCGCATAGGGCAGCAGGCGTCGCCCGGCATCGGTCAGCATGATTTTCTTGCCAATGCGATCAAACAGCGGCGTACCCAATTCCGTCTCCAGTGTTTGAATTTGAGCAGTAATACTTGACTGCGCATAATCCAGTATACGCGCTGCTCGCGTAAAACTGCCTGCCTCCACCACATTTAAAAAAGTAAACAAATGCCGCGATTCCATAATCCGCTCCTTCAATCGATTTTTCCGATGCAAGCAATCGTAATATTCTGTTTTTCCGATAGATTGATTATCTGATAAGCTGGAGAAAATAACAAGAGAAAGAAGGCTTTTCTGCATGACGAATGAAAATAAACTTCAATCCACTATTGGTCTTCCACAGGCCATTGCGCTCTATATCGGAGCTGTGCTGGGTTCGGGGGTATTGATTGTGCCTGGCCTTGCCGCCCAAATGGCGGGCCCAGCATCGTTGCTGGCATGGGGATTCATGACCCTGCTTATTCTCCCAATGGCGCTTTCCATGGGGCTTCTATCTGCGAAATTTCCAAATGCCGGAGGGGTATCGCATTTTGTGACGTTGGCCTTTTCCCCACGTGCCGGTGCTTATATCGGGTGGTTTTTTCTCATGTCGGTTCCAATTGGGGCGCCTGTTGCCGCACTTACCGGAGCCGGCTATATGACCACAGCTATGGGCTGGGGAGAGGAAAGTCGCATACTGTTGGCCGCTGCTATGCTGGCGGTGGGCCTGATCATCAACTGGATCGGTATGAAGGTTGCCGGACGCATTCAGATTGCCGTCGTTATAGCCATCGTTGCCGTCCTGATATTCGCTATTGCCGCAGCACTCCCTCAGATGAAAACTGTTCACTTTACGCCGTTTGTTCCACATGGCTGGCTTTCTGTCGGCCAAGCAGCTGCGATTCTGTTCTGGTGCTTTATCGGCTGGGAGGCCGTGTCTCATATGTCAGAGGAATTTACCAATCCCGAGCGGTCTGCCGTTAGAGGTGTGATCATTGCAGCTGTCATTGTCGGTTTGCTTTATTTCCTTACTGCGCTTGCTACAGTGGGCACACAAAGTTACCTTGCAGGGGGTTCAGATGCTTCGCTCGTATGGGTGATTAGTCGGGCTATCGGTCCATGGGGTGCGATCATTGCGGGCTTGACGGGTATCTTTATTTGCACCGCTACTATTATTGCTTACGTGGGTGCCGCTTCACGAGTCGCTTATGCTTTATCCCGACAAGGACAGGCCTTTCGCTGGATGGGGATGTTATCCCAACGTTTCCATACACCCATCGGGGGCATTGCTTTTCTTAGTGTCTGCTTCGTGATCATTATGGTGTTGTACGGTAGCGGTGCAGTTTCACTCACCAACCTGATCCAATTCCCGAACGCCACCTTCATTCTGACCTATCTAGGAGGTTGTGCAGCAGGGATTAAGCTCCTACGCGGGAGTCGTTGGGGAGTGTCCATTAGTTGGATTTCCTTCATCTCCACGGCAGTTGTCTTTCCTTTTGTTGGGTGGGCTATGCTGTACCCTTGCCTGATCACAGCTGTTTTATGGATTACAGATCGAATTCGGCATAAAAGAACTTTTACTCATCCGACTTCTGCCATCACCGAACAAGAAGAGGCTACTGTCCATCATGGATAGTAGCCGCTCAAGGTCTTTACTCTAATTTTTCACTGGAGTAGGGGCCTTGTCCTTTTTAGCGATTTTCAAATACTGATGAAGCTCATGTGTAAGCTGCAATAATGCCGAACGGATCTCGAATTCCTCCCGTGTGGCAGGAAGCTCCATCGCTTTAAATTCTTCACGAACCTGCTCTAACAGCTTCTCAGTCTGCCCCGTATAATGTCCAGCCAAAACGTCGTTGCTAAGCTGGTCGAACAGCTCGGCCAAAAGCTTGGCCTGCGGCATATGCTGATACATTTGTGCGATCAACTGCATCATGTTTTGAATCGAATCCAGCTGTTCTTTGCGCATATAAAAATACACATTCCAGCCCTCTTGGGGACGAAGCATTTGATTCTCCAATGAACGCCCCGCCTCAGTGACCCCTTTGGTGATCACGCTGTCCGCTTCAATAACTTCCTTGCCATCCCATATGTATGCCGGACTACGCAGCGTGTTGGCCATATTTCTGAAAATAACAGAAAATGTCCGATCCACCTCCTGCCGGATTTGTTGCATTGTATTATCAGAACGCGGCATATAAGCTAAATTGACAACCATCGCAGAACCCAGTCCAATCACCAGCAGAGCCAGCTGGGTCAGCAGCACCTCCATATCAATCACACCGCCGCTGAATACTCGGAAAACTACGACTGAACCCGTGACAATGCCTTCCTTAAAGCCTACCCGTACAATGACCGGAAACGCCGTTAAAATATATAATGCAAGTACCCAATCATGGAATCCGAATACCACAAACAAAACACAAGCAAAAAGAAGTCCCACGACGGATGCAAAAAATCTAGCCGAAATGGTACGGAGACTTCTCTTGCGTGTGACATCCACCCCCAAAATTGCTAAAAGCCCTGCCGAGGTGGCTCCGTGAATGCCTACTCCCTCTGCAATAAGTACGGCCATTAATGCGGCAATAGCCGTTTTAATCGTACGAAAGCCCATGAAAAAATTCTGTCCTCTCTAGATGAAATCTGTTTTCTCATTTTCATAAATATTAAGTATTTCATTTTCATGGTACTTTATTTTCACGTTTTACACAAATATTCAGAAATTTAATAATTACCGATGAGGGCGACCCGAAAGCAGGCGGTGCTCCACATACACGACTGCCTGATACATCAGTGTAGCTACGACAGCAATGATCAACAAACTGGACATGACCAGCGTGAAATTGAATACCTGAAAACCATAAATAATCAAATAGCCTAAGCCATTTTTAGCCACCAAAAATTCACCCACAATCACGCCAACCCACGCCATGCCGACATTCACTTTTAGCGTAGAGACAATTGCGGGAAAGGATGCGGGCAAAATTACCTTTTGAAACGTATCACGACGTGATCCCCCAAACGTGCGAACCACTTTGATCAAATTCGAATCGACTTCCTGAAAGCTGTTGTACACCACAAGTGTCGTAATGATAACCGTAATGGAGAGGGTCGTCATCAGAATCGCGGTAAAACCTGCCCCAAACATGACGATAAAAATCGGGCCCAGCGCTACCTTGGGCATACTGTTAAACACGACCATATACGGGTCAAGCACCCTCGACAAAAACGGCGACCACCAAATAAGTACCGCCAGCAGTGTACCGAGCAGTGTGCCAAGCAAAAAACCTGCCATTGTTTCTCCAACAGTGACACCTACATGCCCCCATAATTCACCGCTGACCGCATCCTTGCCAATCTGTGTGAGAATTTTGCTAGGGTAGCTAAACAACAGTACATCAATCCACTTCAAACGACCTGCAATTTCCCACAATACAAATAAAAGCAGCAAAATAGCTGTCTGCACACCTGTTACTAACCACTTTTGCAAACGCCTGTTACGCAAATACGTCTGATGCAGTCCTTGAATCCATCGTTGCTCAAGCTGATCAGCTTCGTTCTTCATACGTTAACTCACTCCTTTGCTCCCGAAGCCTCCAGTTCCCCCCATATTTCATGAAAAAGCTCATTAAAGCCCGGCTGCTCGCGTGCATAAAAAGGCTGGGCTTCCCGGATGGAATCCGGAATTTCAAAGGTACGCCGAATATGACCAGGATTTCGCCCCATCACTATAACCCGGTCGCTGACTGCAATCGCCTCGGCCAAATCGTGCGTGACTAAAATCGCCGTTTTCTCTCGCTCCCGCAAGGTTTGCACAACAAGGTCCTCCAGCTGTAGCTTGGTTTGATAATCCAGCGCGGAGAACGGCTCATCCAGCAGCAGCAGTCCCGGATTAGTCGCCAGCGTCCGTACCAGCGCCACACGCTGGCGCATTCCTCCAGACAACTGGGATGGATGCAAATGCTCCTTTCCTCCCAGACCCATGCCTTCCAGCAATAACCGTGTACGCTCACGCGCAGCTTCATCTACTCTGTTGCTTAGTTCCAGACCTAACAATGCGTTATCCATGATCGTCCGCCACGGGAAGAGATAATCCTGCTGCAACATGTAACCGACCTCAGGGCTCGGGCCACTTACCGGCTGACCTTGCAGCATAACTTGACCTGCCGCTGGACGCAGCAGCCCGGCGATCATAGACAGGATCGTCGTTTTGCCACAGCCGCTTGGACCGACTAAACTGACAAACTCCCCTGTATTTACGGAAAAATCGATATTCTCAACCGCAAGTGAAGCTTCCCGATCTGTTACATACACATGGGTCACTTGCTCCATTCTCACCATCGGGATCGTCACATCCGCAGTGAGACCACTCTGTTCTTCCATCATGGTGAACCTCCAGCATCGACAGCTGTATCCGTAGCTTCAGTTGCGCTCTTTTTCACATCTGTCTCAGTATTCCCGATAGAGTTGGAGGAGATCGCCTGTTTTGCAAAGCTTGAGTTGACCAGCTTATCTAGTGCAACAGGGCTTTTCAGCTCACCTGCCGAGGCCATGACATCCTGTAAATTCTTCCATTCCTTTTCCTCAATCATCGGGTTCATAGCATAGGTACTCTGTTCCTTGTAGCGCTTGATACTACTCGTCAAAACAGCTAATTCTGTATCTTTAAAATAAGGCGTAATTGCTTCGGCGATCTGTTCAGGTGAATGCGCAGCAATCCACTGTTGTGCCCGATATATGGCATTTGTAAATTTCTGAGCGGCCTCGCTATTGGTGCTTAGATAGCTTTGCTTCGCCATATATACCGTATATGGCAACTCGCCACTCTCTACGCCGATGGAGGCAACCACCCTCCCCCGACCTTCCTTTTCAAAAATAGATGCCTGTGGCTCAAACAGCTGTACGTAATCCCCTGTACCTGAGCCAAAAGCAGAGGCGACATTGGCAAAATCAATATTTTGAATCAGCTTCAGATCCTTATGAGGATCAATGCCGTGTTTGCGAAGCGTAAATTCAAGTGACATTTGTGGCATTCCGCCCTTGCGTTGTCCCAAAAAATTTTGTTGTTTCAGCTTTTCCCAGTCAAAGCTATCCTGCGTCTGCCGTGCAAACAAAAAGGTTCCGTCCTTCTGTGTCAGCTGGGCGAAATTAATGATAGGGTCCTCTGCTCCTTGCTGATACACATAAATAGATGTTTCTGCGCCGATCAGCGCGATATCTGCCTGATTGGACAACAACGCCGTCATCGCCTTGTCTCCCCCAGGGATCGTAGCCAGCTGAACATCCAGTCCCTCCTGAGCAAACATCCCCTGGCTCAAGGCTACATACTGCGGCGCATAAAAGACCGTACGGGCTACCTCGCCAAGTCTGATCTCAATCGTTTGTTCCCCTTTGGGGGCACACCCACTGAGCAACAGTAATCCGAGTAGTGCCGCAGCCACCACTGCTTTGAAACGAGTGCCGTTTTTCATCCTTGTTCCCTCCCCACCTTTTTGCATCGTTGACTTCATATATTGTTATGCGGCTGTCGATATAATGGTTAATCGCACACAAAAACCCCGCATTTGCCTAAGAACGCGGGGTTTTTGTGTGTGATTATATAACAACTTCTAAATCACAGCTTGTATATGGATGTATATTTCTCTTCCAGATAGTCGGCGAGATAATCGGGATTCAGATCCTCACCTGTAATGGCTACAATCAACTCAGACGGCGTCCGACTCTTGCCGTAACGGTAAATCCGTTCAGTCAGCCATTGCTTAATCGGCTCCAGCTCACCAGCAGCAATCAGCTCATCCAGGTTCGGCAGCTCTTTGCGCAGAGTCGCCAAAATTTGCGCTGCATACATATTGCCAAGCGAGTACGAAGCAAAATAGCCAAAGTCACCACCGGACCAGTGAACGTCTTGAAGTACGCCCAGCCCATCGCTCGGGGGAAGAAGTCCCAGGTATTCTTTATATTTTGCATTCCATACCTCAGGGAGACGCTTTACATCCAGCTTTTCATTAAACAGCATTTTCTCAATTTCATAGCGGACAATAATATGTAAATTATATGTCAGCTCATCCGCTTCAATACGAATCAATGAATTTTCCACGCGGTTGACTGCCCGGTAAAATTGCTCAGCCGTGACCTTCGCCAAACGATCAGGAAAATGCTTTTGCAGATCATCGTAATACCGATCCCAGAAAGCACGACTGCGTCCGATTTTATTTTCCCACAAGCGGGACTGGGATTCATGTATCCCCATAGAGGTTCCTCCGGTCAGTAGTGATCCTGCTAGCTCAGGGGCAATATTTTGTTCGTACAGTGCATGCCCTCCTTCATGCAGGGAGCTGAAAATAGCACTGGTTACATCATCTTGCAAATAATGTGTTGTTATACGCACATCACCTGGATTTAACCCTGTCGCAAATGGATGCACACTCTCATCCAAACGACCTGCGTCAAAGTCATAACCCATCTGACCTAAAATGAACAGACTGAACTTTTCCTGCTGCTTTACATCAAATACACCGTCTAAAAAGCTTTTATCCGGCTGATTGGGTGAAGCCTGAATTTTAGACAATAGGGGTACAAGGCGCTTTTTGAGACGATCAAAGACCGCATCCAGCTTTTCAACCGTCATCCCTGGCTCATATTGATCCAAAAGTGTGTCGTACTCTGTATCCTTAACCCCCCAGTAACCGATAAACTCGCGCTTCATGTCTACGATTTTAGACAAGTACGGTTCGAATCCGGCAAAGTCGCTATGTTCCTTTGCTTCCTCCCACTTGCTTTCCGCCTGAGCCGCTAAAATGCTATACTCCCGGTAGCGGTCTGCCGGAACCGAACGATTTAGGTCATAATTTTTGCGACATTCCTCTACCAGTCTGCGATCATTGTCTTCCAGTTGCTCCAGCTTGTCTTTTGCGGCAAAAAATTGCAGCAACTGCCCCATTTCATCCGAGATCATCAGCTTGAACATTTCCGTGGACAGCATGCCCAACGTCTCCGACCGGATGTCAACGCCCTTACGTGGAGCGCCTGTCCGTAAATCCCAGTGCAGCAAGCCGACTGCTTCGCCGTAACCACTGATTTTGTGTGCAATTTCCTTTAAAGCCGTCCATTGATCCAACGTTTGTTGCTCCATAATTAGGGACACCTCTTTAACTTAAAATGGTTAAAATTTTTAGATACCTATACTTGATGATAATTATATTAAAAAGTATAATCAACACACAACATGTACGACCAGCTCCTAATACCTGGATCAAACGTTGGGCGGTACATATTAAACTTTATTAGAATCTGGAGGGAACAATCGTGGATCACATCCAAGAAATTTTAGAGTACAATCGTGTTTTCGTAGAAAACAAAGAATACGAGGCCTATAGAACAGGCAAGTTCCCTAATAAAAAAATGGTTATCATAACCTGTATGGATACGCGGCTAACGGAGTTGCTTCCCAAAGCCATGAACCTGCGTAACGGTGATGTCAAAATCATTAAAAATGCGGGTGCAATTATTTCACAGCCTTTTGGAAGTGTAATGCGTAGTGTGCTAGTCGCTCTATATGAGCTGGGAGCAGACGAAGTGCTCGTTGTAGGTCATTATGAATGCGGTATGGCTGCATTAAACGCTGATCACATGGTTAATGAAATGCTTGATCGCGGAATTTCGCAGGAAGTGCTGAGTACATTGGAGAATTCAGGTATTAAGCTGAATAAATGGTTAAAAGGTTTTGACAACATTGAAGAAGGGGTACAGACTACAGTGAAGCTTATTAAAAACCATCCCCTTCTCCCTCCGAATACGCCCGTTCATGGCATGGTAATACATCCAGATACAGGAGCGTTAACACTTGTTGTTGATGGGAATAACCAGTAAACACTATATCTAGTTACCGGGGTAGTTCAGGCGCGTACATACGTGCTTAAACTACCCTGTTTCTATGAAAAAAAGCACATATACATACAGAATGCCCCCAGCTAATTTTGGCTAACCTGTGAACGACCAGTGTGAAAGTTGTCAAACCATACAGTTTCAGTGTACACTTTTTATGAAGCCGCAGATGATCTGCCGCAGAGCTGTTACAACCGTCACTAAGATGGATGAAGGAGATAAGATATATGAATTTACTATCGTATGGTCTGTTGGGGCTACTCGCCAGAGAGGAATCCTCCGGCTATGATCTGATGCTGCGTATACAGCCTTTTTGGCAGGCCAAGCACAGTCAGATCTATCCGCTACTGGCCCGTATGGAGAGCAAGGAACTGCTAGCCTCCCGATGGATTCAGCAATCCGACAAGCCTGATAAAAAAATGTATACCATTACCGACAAGGGAATCCATATGCTTCAGCAATGGTCTCAGGAAACGTTAGCTGCTCCGGTTACACGGGACGAATTAAGCCTTCGATTATTCTGTCTCTGGTTGACGGACAAGACGAGTGCCAATCGTATGCTGGAAGAACGTAAACGTTATTTTATTCAGAAAATCCAGCATCTAGAGGATATACTGAACGACATTCCCGCAGAAAATTTACACTTTGGCAGTAAGAATTTCGGTGACTATATTTTAGTGCAAAAAGGGCTTTTAAATGCTAGAGCAGGCCTGGAATGGTGCCAAATGGTGCTGCGCATGCTGCTTGCCGGTGATGTCAGAGCAGACACGAATCCGTTTTTACTTAAACCCTAAAGCTGAACGTTTTTATCAATCCGTGTATGGGATTTATGTACGTTATCGTTTAATTTTTTAAAAATTAAAATTCTTTGAAACCCTTTTCCATGCTATATCGTATTACGGGTAAGCGGTTGTTTGACCTATAACACAAATTACTAAGGGGGATTATATTTACATGAAAAAGACATTCACTTTGAAAAATATGATGATGCTGATGATGGCTTTCACCCTACTCATTGCTATGATCGCACCATCTACAGCTGATGCAAGGCGTGGTGGCGGATTTAAATCCGGACCAAAATCATACCAATCTACACCAAGCAAAGCGAATGACAGCAGCGGCATCAATAAGTCTGATAGTGGAACTAAATCTAGTGCTACTACGGGCAACACAAGCAGAACCGGTGGGTTCCTTGGTGGCGGTGGTGGGTTCCTCAAAGGTATGATGCTGGGCGGCTTGGCAGGTATGCTCTTTGGCGGATTGTTCGGCAACATGGGTGCATTGGGTAGCTTGCTTGGTCTGGTCGTTAACGTTCTAGCTATTTATGTTCTGATTATGGTTGGTGTAGGTATCTACCGAGCTATCAAAAATCGCCGTAGACCAGATGATTCTCGTGGAGGACGTTACTAAGTTATGATTTTAAGCATGGATGAGATTGTCAATGCCATTTGCCTGCATATGGCTGAACGCAAGGGCGTACAACCAACCGATGTGGTTGTGGAGCTAAGCTGGGATGAAGATACAGGCTATACAGCCGAAGTTCATGTCCAGGGACGCAGTCAATATCTAGTGGAAGCTAATATGATAGAAGCGATTCTGAGATATCTTCATTCCGAATACAATATTCGTGCCTATCGCGAGCAGGTCAGATTGGATCTGGATGAAGAAATTACTGCTATTGTCCAAATTTAATTAAATTGCATAGGCAATCGTACAAACTTATTTCCAAACAGAAGAACCGCTCTTTGCCTGATGGCAAGGGCGGTTCTTTTTTTTCTCTTTTTTGTCTAATGGATCATCATGGTTGTATGCGGCACCCTTTCGAGCAAGCCGTTACCGTACATTTCCCGAAATGGCTGCTCTTCCATATGGATATAACCGATATAACAACCGCATTCTTTCATCCGGCACGGACGCTGGGCGCTCAGCCCCTCCAGACCGTCTCTGTACAGGTGTCCAATCACACGGCGATCCTGATAGCAGTGTTTTACTCGTCCGTCACCTTGGACGTAAAATACATCTTCTCCCGCGCGACATGCTCGCCCCTGGCTACTATAATCCTTTAAATTCCATTGGAAATAGGGATCTATCGCAGTTAATTCGGCAACCTCAGCATCCGTATAATAATGGGGGCGGTCCTTGTAGGCGTTGACCCACATATATACTTCTTTTGGAAGTTGCGCCCGCAAAGAACGAATAGCCGGGAACGCCTGTCTCAATCCAACTGTACCGACACTATAGGAAATGCCAAGTTCATATAGCTTCATAGCCTGCGATATAAAAGCTTGCTCTTTGGTTTCTCCAGGATGATATGTAGCCCACAGCGCAGCCGTCTCTGGATTTAGTTCTTTTGTCCAATCCAGCTTAGCCGAAAGGTTCGTCTGTACGGCCACTTTTTCCACATGCGCCATATGGGAGAACTCAATCATGGTCTTACGATACCAGGAATGAATCAAGGCTTCTCCATATGGATTAAAAAAAATGGAGAGCTGGTGCCCCAAAGCGCCCTGCTCTCGTACCCAATCAGCAAAACGTTCCAACTGCGCCCGATCCTTGTTCAACGTTTCCCGACTATCGACGTTTTTACTGAATGGGCAGTAAGGGCAAGAATAGTTGCATGAGGTCAGCGAACCACGATAATATAAGGTCGCTCTCATGCGCCTACATATCCTTCCATACGCTCACGTACTGATGTGGAAATCATCCAGTCCCCAATCGCATCGGAATAGGCCATTCCTTCCTCCGTAAGTCGAAGCGTACCCTCCTCGACCACAGCCATACCCGATTCTAGCAGCAGTGACATTCCTGTAAAATCGTCTTCCAGGGATACACCGAAGCGCTCTGCATAGGCGCATAGTTCCAATCCTTCCCGATGAAGAAGTGCCTTCAGGATAAAGCGTCGCTTACGCTCATCCGCATTTAAAATAAAGCCGTAGTCAGCCAGATCATGACGCTCCGCCGCCACATAATCCGCGATAATACTACGTGTGGCTGCTGTACTGACACCATACCGGCTGGCATAGTGTACATCGCGTGTATAAGAGCGTGCTCCGCACCCCAATCCAGCCATGCCCTCCTCCTGGCAACTGTAGGGCAAAAGCTCTTTGCTGGATGTACCCTCATTTTTAGCAAAACGGCGCATGGAATATTGTACATATCCTGCCTGTTTGAGCCGTTCACGCGCTACTTCATACAAGCTAAGGCGAATATCGTGATCCAGCCCGGTATAGCCGGGCTTTAAAATCGTATTTTCACGAATATATAACGGGTAAAGAAAGATCTCTCCTGGCGAATAAGACAGAGCTTCCTCCAGAGAATACAGCCAGGTTTCCACCGTTTGACCAGGCAGACCATAGATCAGATCCACGTTGAGCAAAGGAAAATTGTATTCTACCAGCCGCTCAAGTGCCTCTCTAACAAGCTTGGGCTTCTGAGGTCGGTATATGGCGGCACTTTCTGATTCTACAAAGCTCTGGATTCCCATGCTGACACGATCTGTACCGCGGCGTTTGAGCACTTCCAGCCTATCCTCAGTTACAGTGTCTGGAGAGGTTTCAACTGAAATAGAAGCTCGCTTGGGGTCCAATCCCATAATATTTTCCGCAATGTCAAATAAACGCTCCACCAAAGGAGCCTCCAATAAGGTCGGTGTACCACCGCCAATCGCAAAACGCGAAAAAGGCCGACCCTCCATAATTGGAGCCCATTGCCGAGCTTGTCTTTCTAGCGCATCCACATACTCCTTATGCACATCCTGACGCTTGTCCGGCAAAGTGAACAGGTTACAAAATCCACAGCGAGCTGCGCAAAACGGTATATGCATATACAAAAAATAGCTTTCCAACTCTTCTTTCTCCCACAATTCCTGCAATGGGAGCGGTGTATCGAACGAACGATAGGCCGTTTTATGCGGGTAAGAATACAGATAGGAGCGATAGGGAGCTTCTCGGATCGTACGTGCCCATTCTACAGGAGTATCCGGCCACTGAAATCTAGACGTTACTAAATTAGTGTCCATTCCCGGAGAAGTCTGGGTTGCTGGGCCCATTGGATGCAGGTGATTCAGATTCATGGCTTTCATTTCTGCTCCTTCCTCGCGCTGGATTGGATTGTTGATCATTTACCAGTGCAAACTACGTTTCTTTTTGTCCTACAGTATAAATTCGCGGTAAGGCACATTCCACACTACCTCATGCGCCAGGCGATGCCCTTCGTAGCCGTCTTCCCCATAAGCTGTACCATGATCGGAAAAAGCCATGTAAAACGTCTTGCCACGCTTCCGCAAAGCATCAAACAAGCGTCCAAGTTCACCATCCACATACCGCAAAGCTGCTCGTTGAGACTCTACTGAATCTTTTGAAGAGCCCTTTACAAAATAATGATTAGGCCCATGGATGGCTGATACATTCATAAACAAAAACAAGCGCTGTGCAGGGTCTGCCTTTTCTAACAGCTTCAAGGCATGATTCACCTGATGCTCTGTTGAACGGGGGTTGGTAACGCCAAAGTTCATGCGCCAGTAGCTCTCTTGAAAATATCCGGGCAGCACCTTGGCCAGCTTGTTCTTCTTCGTAAAAAAAATAACGCCGCCGATACAGATGGTCCGATAGCCCTCGTTCTCCAGCCCGGACACAATGTCTGGAGCATCGAACAGCCAGGTATGTGGATGCGTACGCAGTCCCGTATCTTTTGTGTGAAACAACCTGACATGTGAAGCCTTATCCGTATTGGCCGGAGTCGGTAAAAATCCGCCAAAAAAAGCATGGTGTGCAGCATATGTAAAGCTCCCTGGTGTATGGCGCTTTTCCCACGACCCGGAGCCGCATAAATTCGGACAGTTTTCTTCCTCCAGCTTGGCTACATCATAACGCAGGGTATCCAGCGTAATCATGACAATATCATGAGAGCCAACAATTTGATTCATATCAGTCATTATCTGTCTTTCCTTTCCAAAACTACGCTCCTATTAGCAAGGTGCAACATTTCCCATTCATATGGATTCCAACCCTGATGTTCAACCCGGTACAGTAAATCACCGAACGGATTAACATCCAATACGTAGGGACGAGCACCGTGAGCCGGAACAAGCACATCCAGTCCAGCAACCATCGACGCTGGAAAAACCCTCATGGCGGCTTTTGCAGTATGCTGAACCGATTCCACCGTACTTTGTGGTAGTCCGGCTTCCTCCAGCAAGAGTCGCTCATTACGCAAATGTAGATTTGTAATAGGGCTGTGGCTCAAACGTAAAACCGCATGACAAGCCTCTGATTCACACACGAGTTGACGCACATCATAAACACGTCCGTTCAAGGTCGCTTTGGGAATCCAGCGTTCCACATGTACCCCTTCCGAACATAGCCAGTTAAGGATGGCATGAATATCCTGCTTGTCTGTATAACGACGCAATCGTCCGGCATTATAGTACACTCGCTGTCCGTGTATGATCTCTGTTCCAATCGTAGTCACCGCCAGCTCTGCATGCGTTTTGGGATGTACCTGATAAGCCATGACACCAGAAGCGCCTGACCCGCAAAATATTTTCACAAATACGCGGTGAAACCCACTCTCTTTCATAGCTGCATGCAGATCAACAGCATCACGAAAAGCACCGCCTGAAGCTGTAAGCACAGGCGGGACCCTGATGTCTGCCTGGTCTAATACGGCGCTACAACGCCGTTTGTCAAACATGACGGCTACTTCCGCAGGATCGTTCATCCAGCGCGACGAAGGCCAGAGCCGATCTACTTCATGCCGCAGCCAAGCCAGCAGTCGGCAATAGCCCCGGAACCATTGTGCCGGGTGCCAAATGCGACCACGCTGTTCCTGCAAACGGCGCGCTTCTGCCGCTAGTATACCTGTGCCATGTGCCCATTCCGGCCATGGCAACAGAGAATCGTCTCCCTCGGCATCCGGGGCGCCCAGAGCAATCAACTCCCGCTCTACCTCAAAGTTTTCGCCCGGTGCATCCAGACGTAGCAGCGGGCCTCTGTCCACCCGACCTTTCAGTAATTGATCAATGCTCTCTTGCAATTGGACACTGCCATTCACGCTATCTTGCGCAGCTTGTGCAGCTATCCTGACCATCAGTTCGTTCAGACTGTGCTTCTCTCGAATGGCCCCCAACACATCTGTATAGGAAACCTCCAGAGCTGACGGAAGCATTAATCTGCTTCGTGCTTCCTGCAGCCCCGTAGTTCGACGATTCCCCGAATTACCGAACAAGATAAACGGCTCGTTGACATTACTATCCCACATCTTCATCATAGAGCCGCCTCACTTTTATTCTTTTTAATTTTAAAGTCAATCCGTTTTAGAAATCCATTGGAGCAAATTACTCTGTCAGTGATGGATAGCGCCAATCATCTTCTTCATCTGCTTCTTGTTGATCTTCTACGTTCACAGATAAACCTGAGTTTTTCCAGCGCCCCATCATTTCACTAGACATATAATGATAGCTCAAATCCAGATGTTTCAGTCCTTTTATACTTTCACTACCCAGCAACGCTTCTGCTCCTTGATCAGACAAAGTACCTTGTGAGAGATCCAGCACTTCCAGTTGTCCAATCACAGGGGCATTAGCAGCAGCAATGGCAATTTCATCCTGTATCTCACTATCTTTGAGTCCCAAGTATGTAAGTTTGGGAAAAGGATTGCTGTCCAAAAACGGTAAAATATCTTCCAGTTTACCGTCAAAACCATAATCCTCGACACCCAAATACAGCTCCAGCTTGCGCAGTTCAGGCAGTTCGGCATTACGGATTTGCTGAAGGACGCTCACAGGTAGACCGCCACAAATAATAACCAATTCTTGAAGATGATTATGGCGAAGGGGTTCCAAGCTCAGATCCTGGCTTCCTTTAATATGTAAGGATTCAAGCTTTGGAAACGCTTCTAACAGCGGGGACAGATTCGTTTGGTTAATCCATGATACCTCACACTCATCATATTCCATATCACCAATAAACAGCTTGCGCACCTTAGGAAATTGATCTTTTAGCTTCACTAACACGGGTATAAAATCATCTGGTGAATTTTCATAGGCGCCGCCCCAATCTCCAATGATCAGATCCGTAACTTGGGCACTCTCCGGCTTGGCTGCCAGTTCCTCAATAGATTTAGCCATCGTTTGGCCATTCTCATAAGCTTCATAATCTACAACCAATTTCACTTCCATCTCACAATTCCTCCGATCGCTTGTCTGAGATCTCGTAAACTATCTATTTCCAATTTAGTCTATCCTATTCTACCAATGTTCGTCAAAAAAAGTCCCAGATCGACATTAACCCTATGTAAAATGTGCAAATGAAATAAAAACAAGACAGCCCAATTGCGGGCTGCCTTGGAATGTATCCATAATAAATTTCTACTATTATAAAGAACGCAAGTTTAGTACCAAGTTATTGGGTAATTGTAATCGGTGAGTTATCGGACAGCAATGCCAGATTATTCACAATCACATTCTCTTCCTTGCTCAAGCCACTGGTAATGAGTGTTTGTGAGCCTGTCGTTTGAACAGTTTTCACTTCCTTGCGTTTCGCATGATCGCCGCTTACTACATATACATATTCTTTACCTTGATCCTTTTGAACTGCCGCAGTAGGAACAACAATGCCTTCTTGCGCATTGGCAGCGACAAAGCTGATATCAGCCAACATGCCGGATTTCAGTTTCATATCTGGATTGGCTACTGAGATTTTTACAGGATAACCTTTTCCGCTTGCATCCAACGGGCTTACATTTTTTACTGTACCTGTTGTTACAATGTTGGAGGCTGCAACACGAACCTGTACCTTGTCACCTGCTTTTACATTGTTGATCTGTTCCGCAGGGACATAAATCAATGTATTGACCGTACTCAGGTTAGCAATGACTAGCGCAGGAGACTGAGCGGATACCATTTCGCCCACTTCTGCATTTTTCGTACCCACAATACCATTGATCGGTGATGTAACAACGGTGTCATCCAATGCATCCTGAGCAATGTTTACATTCAGTTGTGCCTGCTTAAGAGATTGTTGGCTAGACTCGATGCCAGCCGTATTTTGAGATACTTTAAGCTGATTCTGCGCATTGCTGTAGCCGCTGTTAGCATTACTGTAGCTATTTTTTGCTGTATCATAGCTGTTACGGGCTGTAGTTAGAGCCTTTTGAGCAGCTATCAATTGGTCTTTTGCATTAGCCTGCGCATTTTGTGCATTATTATAAGCCGCTTCCGCATTCACAACTGCGGTTTTTGCTTGTTCTAATTGTGCTTGGGTGCTCGCACCAGCATCAAACAGACTTTGTGTACGTGTTACATTCTTTTGTGCATCTGCCAAAGCTTGCTGTGTTTGTTTCACCGTATTGGCTGCCGAGGAAACACCATGTGTCGCTTGTTCTACGGCTGTAGTTGCTTGATTAATAGCCCCCTGAGCCTGATTGATTGCGCTTTGGGATTGAATCACACCGCTCTTGGACTGCACTAAGCCCGAAGTTGCTTGAACCATCGTTGATTCATGGGATGCTTGAGCGGTACTTACGCCAGCTGCTGCGGCTGCTGCTGCGGCGCGAGCTTTTGCAACATTGTTACGCATATCCTTATCGTCAAGCTTGAACAGGACCTGGCCCTTTTTAACCTCAGAACCAATATCCACAGGCAGCTCAACCACTTTACCGCCTACTTTAGGCACAATATTGACGGTTTCCGAAGGTGTTACCGTACCTGTATAAATATTTCCCTGTCCGATAATCCCCTGCTGTGCTTGACTAATTTTAACTGGAACGACCATGTCCTGAGCCGCTCCGCTATTACTGGAGCAGCCTGCCAGCACTGCGCCGCCGAGGACTAAAGCCGCTAATGTACTTTCTACTCTCAATATTTTCATGATAATTCCCTTTCTTTCTGTCCGTGGAAATAATGTAAGCCATCCAGTCGATATTTTTGTGTTTCTCTTTATTAAGCTTCCGGCTGTGTCTTTGCTTTCTTCCTCTGAATAAACAAAAAGATGAGTGGAATCGTGCAAAACAGCGGTATAGATGAAATGAGGAACGTATCCCCAATTCCTCTCGATGTAGCATCCAGTGTGATTAAACTACTTATGGATGACATCCATGAGCTACCCAATGTTGCTTGTAGCGTATGAGCCGAGTCCTGCGTAATGGACTCCGAAATTTGCTGGGCATGAGCAGCTGAACGGCTTTGCATAATAGCGGTCAGTACCGCAATCGCCATAGATGCAGCCACAGTACGTACCAGATTGGACGCTGTAGACGCATTGGCTACCTTGCTCGGATGAACAGCATTCATGCCGACCGTGGACAATGGCATCATGCAAATACCAATTCCCAGACCTCGTAATGCCATTACGGTTTCCAACCAGGCATGCGAAGTATCTGGCGTAAGCTGATGAAGATGATAGGTCATAAAGCTGGTTAGTGTCAGGCCTACAAGTCCCAAAGGCACAATGCCGAACTTATCAAACAGCTTCCCGGCGATAGGCATCATGGCCGCCATGGCAATGGCCTGTGGAATGAGGATAATACCAGTATCAATCGGTGACACGCGCTGAATATTTTGCAAAAACAACGGTGTAAGGAACGTTCCTCCATACATCCCCATCATGACCAGACTGGAGGCGATAACACTAATCGTATATTTTGAATTTTTGAATAATGAAATTTCAATTACAGCATTATCCTTGCCGCTTTCTACATAGATGAGAAAGACAAGTGCCCAGAAAGAAATAAACAGCAGAGATACAATCCCAAAAGAAGTCCAGCCATCACGCTGGCCGTTTGTCAGTGCGTACAAGAGTGTTCCTGCACAGGTTGCCGCTAGTAAAAATCCTGGCAGATCAAACGGTTTCGGCGTTACCTTAGGCGGCTCCTTGATGAGAAGGATGACCATTAAAATGGCAAATAAAGCAACCGGCAGACTGACAATAAACAAGAAACGCCAGTTAAACCATTCAATTAAGTAGCCACTCAGCGTAGGCCCTACAGCTGGTGCGGCCATTGCGGCGATCCCCCATATACCAAGGGACATCCCGATTTGTTCACGCGGCATGATTTTGTAAATAATCGTCATACTCAGCGGCATAATGACACCGCCGCCCAGACCAGCCAGTACACGCGCTGCAATCAGGGAAGAATCACTCCATGCAAAAATACATATTCCTGTTCCCAGCGAGAACACGCTGAGCGCAAGAATCAAAAACTTTTTGTACCCGATACGCTGCTCCATATATCCGGTAATCGGGACGATTACGCCGGATGCAAGCGTGTAACCTGTAATAACCCACTGAATACGTGTCGTCGTTGACCCTAAATCCGTCGTCAATCGTGGAATGGCGACGTTGATCAGACTGTTGTTCAGAATGGCGACAAAGGCGCCTAAAACGATAGCAAAAAAGGCAAGCCAGCGTTCTTTGGAAGAATCTGTCGAAGGAGCAGCAGCAGTTTCATTGGCAGCCACATGGACCCCTCCTTTTTAAGATGTATGAATTTTTACTTCCACGTTCGTCCCAGGGATAAGCTTCATGTCCTTCGGCTTGTTCACAGCAATTTCTACAGGTACACGTTGAGTCACCTTATTAAAGTTACCACTTGTGTTCACAGCAGGAACGAGCGAAAACACTGCATTGGAAGCTTCGCCCACTTTACGAACCTTACCCTGAATGACCTGATCGCCTGCTGCATCAAGCGTAATGTCAACAAGCTGTCCTGGTTTAATACGGTTAATATCGGTTTCTTCAATATTCGTGGATACATACAGGTTGTTCATATCAACCATAGTCGCTACAGCACTACCCGGTGTTCCAATTTCGTGCTCTTTCGAATAAATCTTAATAACAGTTCCGTTAATCGGCGCACGCAGTACAGACTTGCTGATCATGCTTGCATCCAGTCCTGATACATCTTGCTCGGCAATCGGTTCATTGCGTTGCAGCACATCGCCTTCTTCAACATCAATGTGGCTAATCTCACCGGAGATTTGCGGCATTACCTTATACTGATCGGCTTGAATGCGCGCATCGTCACTTTTGACAAAGTGTGTTGCCTGATACCAATAATAGTAGCCAATAGCTCCACCACTCAGAATGAGCAGCACGATGAGAATCGGCAATACAGTTTTCTTACTCACTTGTTCCACCCCTGTTGTCCAAAAAATTTTTATTATTCAACGCTAATATTTTAAAATTGAAATATTAGGCCATTAAACCAAATGTAGAGCATAAATAAACACATGGCAGCAAGCCATGCACAAGACAGGACTTATTTATGTACGTAGGACAAGCTGATCCATAGTCCACAAACCGTCTTCATTATATTTAAATATTTTCATATAACTATTGTACATTGAAATATTATAGATATATTTATCTATTCAGGCAATATATATTTTCAGTTTTTTCAGAATTTTTTTTCACAAAAAAGAACCTTGTTTCCAAGGCTCTTTCATGAAAAGGGATAGTTTACATTTAAAGGTTCATACAATACTCCTAAGAGAAAAGCGTAGGTCCAACTGACCGATCCCTACAGTTTTTCGCCTCCCGCTCTTCCTTTTTGTCCTTATTCGCTCTGTTCTGCTGAGAAGCTTGCTGCCCCATACATCCCCTGCAACGACAGCGTTCTGCCGTACCATGCATATCCTCTCTGGAGTCTTTTAGTAGTCGTACGTAATCCAAAGATTGCTGTAAAGAAGCCGAACCAGGAAGAAAACGAACCTTCTTCCCTTCTAGCAGACAGTATACTTCGATAAGCTGAGGAAGAGCTCCAAATGCATAATAACAAAATACATTTGTTAAATGATGAAATGTACTAATAACGTTAGGGTTGTAGTCCACCATATACTTTTGAATCAGCAATGAATCCGCTTGTTCTGATTGTTGCCAGGCTGCCTGAATAATCAGCGAAATATCGACCTCCAACTCAGGTACCGCTGTACAAAATTGTTCATACAACATCACAGGCACCAATAAGTCATTATTTAAGGCACATATTTTTGACAACTCGCCTGACACTTTATTTTTGACATCCCAGTAATGGAACAAAAATTCAAAACTGTTCGACTGCTTAGGCCACCACTTCTCCAGCACATACTGAACAGGGACTTCTCGCCGTACCTCTACTTCCATTCCAAAGTATTCGTTCAGCGCATGCCCTATCGCATATTGAACCCTTTGCCGCCAATTCCAACCCTCACGCCCTCGTTTTCTCTGTGATTGATGGATTGACTGCGGAGTTCTCCACATCTCTTCAAGCTGATAGTCGTGCAGAAGAGGAAAGCCGCTTAAGCTATCGCTATTGCGCATACCTATCCCTCACTCTCTTCTCAGGACACTCCAATGCCAGCCTGCGCAAATTGTCTTCCGTAAGCTCGGCAATTCTCCTTCTCATCATCGAGTGGATTGAATTCAATCTTCAAACTCTCCTGAATGACTGATGCGCCGCGTTCTTTGACTTTTTCCTCTACCAAGTCCACTGCGCCACAGAATTGTGTATAAGATGTATCTCCACTGCCAAATACAGCAGTCTTTTTACCAGACAGATCAAGCTCGTCTAGTTCCTCGTAAAAATCTAAAAATTCATCAGGAAGCTCACCATCTCCCCATGTATATACACCCAACAGGAATCCGTCATATGCGAGCAATTCTTGCGCGCTGCAATCATACGAAGCCTTCAACTCTGCCTCATGCCCTGCCTGACGAACACCCTCGGCGATCAATTCCGCGATTTCCTCTGTATTACCGGTCATGCTAGCATAAGCAATCATGATTTTACCCAAGTTCATCCCTCACCTTTATTTGAAATATGGGATGCTTTCACTCCCTATTAATCAAATAATATTTGATAATGATTCTCATTGTCAAATAAAAATTTTAAGCATGAAATGTATTTTGTTAAACATATACGTAAAAAAGTCGCATTATATGCGACTGTTCACTATTAAAAAACTATGGATTGTTGTAAAATATTATGTACGTACAACCAATTCTTCTTTTCATAAATAGAATGAAAATCGGGAGAGTTGTACGTACAAGTGGGATTGATTTCATTTTAATATGAAAGCGCTCTAATTACAAGTGTATTCGAAAAAATATTTTTGCTCCTTCTAACTACTTACTTATTCATGGAATCATTCGATTGTTGCTAAGGTTTGTTGTACAATAGACTCCATGTGGGGATTTGCGCAGCTTGCTGCCTAAATCCCGAATTGACTGCTGAAGGATGGATTGTACATGTATGTAGCACAAGAGTGGAAAGACTATGAAGTAATGGATACAGGCGGTGGTGAAAAGCTGGAACGTTGGGGTAATATTGTCCTGCGTCGTCCCGATCCGCAAATCATATGGCCTTTGACCCAGGAAACAGCCGAATGGCGTAATGTTCATGGGCATTATCACCGCAGCTCTTCCGGGGGCGGCCAATGGGATATGAAAAAGCCTATCCCCGAGCGTTGGACGATTAGCTATGGACCGCTTAAATTCCACATTAAACCGACCAGCTTTAAGCATACTGGTCTTTTCCCAGAGCAAGCCGCCAACTGGAGCTGGATGATGGATAAAATTAAAGGCGCAGGTAGACCCATTTCCGTATTGAACCTGTTTGCATACACGGGAGGAGCCACTACTGCCGCAGCGTATGCCGGAGCCAGTGTAGTTCACGTGGATGCAGCCAAAGGTATGGTGCAGTGGGCAAAGGAAAACGTTCAATTGTCCGGTCTGGCTGACCGACCGGTACGCTTCATTACAGACGACGTGTTCAAGTTTGTGCAACGGGAACAACGTCGGGGCAACCGTTATGATGCCATTATTATGGACCCTCCTTCTTATGGACGCGGACCTAACGGAGAAACCTGGAAGCTTGAAGAAAGCTTATATCCATTTCTCGAATCCTGCATGAGCATCATTTCGGACCAACCCTTGTTTATGCTGATCAACTCCTACACGACAGGTATTTCACCTACTGTATTGCGTAACATGCTGAGCATGACGATGCAACAAAAGTATGGCGGACAAATTAGCGCCGGTGAAATCGGATTGCCGATCACACGCTCTGGATTGAATTTGCCTTGTGGTATTCTCGGACGCTGGGAGGCTTAATTCCTCTTATGAATCAAGATGAACTTACTCGGCAAGAGCATGCACAGCCGAATATTCCCGTCCTATATGAGGACAATCATGTCCTGGCGGTTGTAAAGCCTGTCAATGTTCCGACACAGGAGGATGCCAGCGGCGATCCCGATCTGCTGTCTTTACTCAAGGAAGATCTGAAAATCAGACACAATAAGCCTGGTAACGTCTTTTTGGGTTTAGTGCACAGGCTGGATCGACCTGTAGGTGGAGCCATGATTTTTGCTAAAACGTCCAAAGCAGCTTCTCGTTTGTCAGAATCGGTTCGAAGCCGTCATTTTTACAAGCTGTATACAGCTGTTCTGAATGGCGTTCCTGAGGCTCTCCAAGGCCGTCTAACCCATTACCTGCTTAAGGACAGCCGTACCAACACGGTCAAAACGGTTCGACCCGGCACGGCTGGTGCCAAGGAAGCCATTTTGGAATACCAGGTTGTCGGGCAAACTGCTGGACTCAGTCTTGTGAAAATTAAGCTGCACACCGGACGCTCGCACCAAATTCGTGTACAGATGCAGGCAATCGGCTGTCCCCTCTATGGGGACCAAAAATATGGCGGTAATCTGAGCCGCCCCGGTCAACAACTGGCCCTCTGGTCCTTGCTCGCTGGAGCACCGCATCCGGTCAGCAAGGAAGCAATGAGCTTCCACTCACTGCCTCCTGTCCAATTTCCTTGGAGTGAGTGGCCCTTGTCGCTTTATGATACAATGATTACTTCGGATAATTGAGTAGACTTACCACTAAGAACCCGCACTGCATGTAAACAAACATGCAATGCGGGTTCTCTTTTTGCACAGAAATCAAATGAAAATGTATCCATGCTTATGATGAGGAAGCCATGGTCTTCCCCTTCTCGCTGTTCACCAGCTGTTGACGGGCACGAGCGTTTTGTGCATTCGTATTTTTGATAAAAAACGCCAATACCAAAGCTGTCACGCTCAATAGTGTTGCAATGATAAATGCCGAGTTAATACCGTAGATCGTAGCTTGATTGCTAGCAGCCAGCATTCCCGCTTTGTCCGTAACGTTCAGTCCCTCGGATGCAACCATCGTGGTCAAACGATTGCTGGTTTGAGTAGACATCACCGTCACTAGAATTGCTGTCCCAATCGAGCCCGAAATCATACGTAGCGTATTGCCCATCGCCGTACCATGGGCATTTAATCGTTGTGGAAGCTGATTCAGTCCGGCCGTTTGGATCGGCATCATCAGCAATGACATCCCGAACATTCGTACCGTATAATTGATTAACAGTGTCATATAGGTGGTTGATTCGGTTAAACGTGTAAATTCCCAAGTCGTTACAGTCATGATCAACAACCCAATTACAGACAGCCAGCGCGCTCCAATTCGGTCAAAAATAGCCCCCGTCACAGGAGACATGACCCCCATCAGAATCGCTCCTGGTAACATTAGCATACCAGACTGGAGCGGTGTAAATCCGCGAATATTTTGCAAATAAATTGGAAGCAATATCATACCGGCGTACAGAGCCATCGTCACAATAACATTAATGATTGTCGTCAAGCTGTACACATCGTATTTAAAGATACGAAACTCCAGCATAGGCTCATCTACCTTCAGTTGTCGGACAATAAATAAAATAAGCGCAATCGTCCCGACGATGAGTGTAGACAGGACTGGAATACTCCCCCAACCCGATGTTCCAGCATCACTAAAGCCGTATAACAGCCCACCAAAACCGAGTGTAGACAAAATAACACTGAGAATGTCCAGCTTAGGCTTGGACTGCTCGGTTACATTTTTCAGAAAAATAAATCCGATCACAATCGAAATCACGGAAATCGGCAAGATGATCCAGAACAATACTCGCCAGTCATAGTGCTGGACTATATAACCAGATAAGGTTGGTCCAATGGCTGGAGCAAACCCCATCGCAAGTCCCAGCGTTCCCATTGCACGGCCACGACGCTCTATTGGGTAGATGTTCAAGATAACGACCATCATTAATGGCATCATAATCCCTGCACCCGCAGCCTGAATAAGCCGACCGATCAGCAATATACTAAAACTCGGCGCTATTGCACATAACAGCGTGCCGATTGAAAAAATAGTCATTGCACTAATAAACAATTTACGAGTAGAGAAACGGGCAATCAGGAATGCGGTCACCGGGATCAATACCCCGTTCACGAGCATAAAGCCTGTGCTAAGCCACTGAGCTATATTGGCATCTACATTCAGATCACTCATCATTTTCGGTAAAGCCACACTTATCAATGTCTGGTTTAAAATTGCAACAATTGCGCCAATCAACAGAGCGGCCACAATGGGTGCTCTGCGGACATTACCTGGTAGTGTCATTTGAGGACTGCTCAAGTTGATTCATTCCCTTCGGTGTTAATTTCATGATCATTTGTTTATGAACATCCAAGAGCAACTCTAGCTGCTCCTTCGGGATATCCAGAATTGGCAAGACGCGCTCCATCCACATGGAGTCTACCTTTTGCATTATATCTTTTCCTTCTGGCGTAAGCGTCAGTACTAAAGATCTGCGATCATGCTCATGCCGTCCGCGAGCGATATATCCCGCCTTGGTCAAGCGGTCAACCACCCCGCTCATAGAGCTGCTTCCCACATGAGCTATCTCTGCCAGCTCGGATAACCCAATATTGGGGCGTTTATTCAGAATGGCCAAAGCCATGTGCTGAATGGCCGTTAGATCCAAATGCTGCTCCTCGTTCCAGAAAGCATAAAATATCGTCTTGTTAACCTCCCTTACCGATTGAATAATCCGATACACCTCTAGTCTGTCTTCCTCTCTGTCGCTCACTAGAACCATCCTTCTTCCCCATACATATTCATTACCCATATACATAAACTAGTAACTATTTGTATACGAATTGTTATTTATTTATAACTATTATTTTATCATCTCTTATGTAAATGTCAACATTCCCCCAAACACTACCTATACTTGGGACACAAAAAAGCGCGGAAATGATACCAGGATCGGCATCTATCCGCGCATTTCTATTCCCTTAGAAAGCTAATCTGCTGTGTACAGCTACATTCCATGTATCCACTAATTAGCTATTCTGCTCGCTCTATTTGTTCCTTTATTCCCTCATCTTCACTGGCTGATACAGCCGCTTTCGTCTTCATTGTAATTTTCCCCAACAAATAAACCAGCAAATTCTGATTGTGCTGAGATATTCGGTTAAGCGCAGAACCCAGAAAATCGTCGCGAATTTGCAATCCGCGCTCCACTTCTTCTCTGCCTTGATCTGAAATAACAATCCATACAATTCTACGGTCCTTTACGTCTCTGAACCGGGTGACCAGTCGATTCCGCTCCATCCGGTCCAATAGCATCGTAACTGCCGCAGGTGTGGTGGCGAGATATGGGATTAGTTGAGACGGCTTCATGCGTCCGTATTCGTTCAGAACCTCCAGCACCGTGAGTTGAGCCTCCGTTAGTGATGGAGCTAGTTGCTGCTCCATATGAACCTTGTAATCCTTAGCCATTCTGGACCAGATTTTTGCAAATTCGGTCGTTTGCATTTTGCCTCACTCCTTTGAATAACAGGGTCAGTAAAAGCATCAAAGTTACCATATGGGCCACCGTCCGGATTGTATTTCATCACATTAAATTTTCGCCATTTCTCCTCAGTTTCCTGCCGTTTTTGGAGCATCA
Organism: Paenibacillus sp. EKM301P; assembly: GCF_011800295.1. NCBI lineage: Bacteria > Bacillati > Bacillota > Bacilli > Caryophanales > Paenibacillaceae > Paenibacillus > Paenibacillus sp. EKM301P. The sequence goes on from NZ_JAALFM010000001.1 coordinate 48,676, forward strand.
AATGAAAAGGGGAAGGAAGTCTCACTTCGGATTTGGAGACAGGTCAAGGTTCGACAGCATGACGGCAAAAAGGTCCTCATTCGTGCTGGAATGGCACGTGAGGACCCCTCTTTTTCGAGCTAAAAAACGCTTGACTTTACAATTATTCTACTGTCTGCGAACTCTGAGGCTCACTACGCGGCAGCACATTTACAATTTCGTCCTTCTTCTCCACCGGAGCCAGCAGTTTGCCTGTATCCTTGCGATCGGATAAAGGAGCTTTTTCCGAAAGGAAGGACATCGTCTGTCCTTCTGATGTGATGACAAATAATTGAACAGCTTCACGACAGTAGAAAGCAGCCACAATTCGAGTTCCGTTCGAACGCACCCGCTTGCCTTCCTTGAATTCGAAGGTGCTGATTCCTTTACCGCCTCTTCCCTGAGAAGGATAATCCAGCAGAAGCGTACGCTTACCATAACCGGATTCGGTTAGTACCAGCACCTCTCCTTCGTCTTCTTCTACCCATAGTGCTGCGACAATTTCATCGCCTTCCGCCAGTTGTATACCTTTGACCCCCGCTGAAACGCGGCCCATGGCATTAACCTCTTGCTCCTTGAAGCGTATGCTCATCCCCGCACGGGTAATCAACATAATATCTTTGCTATTGTCGCTTAATGTTACTGATAATATCTCATCGTCGCCAGCCACCTTGCAGGCTGCTACAGCACTGGAACGCTTTGTGGCATATTCTGTAAGTTCCGTTCGTTTGACTTGCCCTTTCTTTGTTACAAACACCAGGCTTTTGCCGATTTCCTCTATATTTTTGATCGGAATAACACTTACGATTCGATCTTCCTTCGATAGCGAAATGACATTGACGATTGGAGTGCCCGGCTCTTTCCACTTATACTCCGGTATCTGATGCACAGGCAGCAAAAAGTATTGTCCACGCTGGGTGAAGACGAGCAGCACATCGAGTGTATTCACGTCAAGGAACTGAGTAATGTAGTCCCCTTCTTTAACTCCGGAATTTGAACGATCCCCGCCAGAACGAGTGAACGACAGCATACTCGTACGTTTCACATAGCCATCTTTCGAGAGAGTTAGCAATACATCCTCTGCCGCAACCATGACCTCCAGATTTACCTTAATCTCTTCTACTTCACCCTGTATTTCCGAACGACGGTCAATGCCGTACTTTTCACGAATTTCCAGCAACTCTTTGCGGATCAGACTGATCAGCTTGCGGTCACTTTCCAGAATAGAACGGTATTGAGTAATTTTCTTCTGAATGTCAGCAAGTTCTTTTTCGAGGGTGGTAATTTCAAGATTCGTAAGACGGTACAATTGCAGAGTCAAAATGGAATCCGCCTGCCGTTCACTAAAGCCAAACATCCATTGCAAATTATTTTGTGCATCCTGACGATTTTTGGAAGCTTTAATAGCCGCGATGACTTCATCCAGAATGTTCAGCGCCTTGACCAAACCTTCCAGTACATGTGCGCGGTCCTCCGCCTTTTCCAGCTCAAACTTAATGCGATTTGTGACAACTTCACGCTGGTGAGCAATATACGCTTCTAAAATGGATTTTAGTCCAAGCTGGTGCGGCGCTTTGTTTACGATGGCTACCATATTGAAGTTATAAGCCACCTGGAGATCGGTTTTTTTCAGCAGATATGCCAAAATACCTTCCGCATCCGCTTCCTTCTTCAGCTCGACAACAATACGCAGGCCATTTCGTCCACTCTCGTCACGAACTTCGGCAATCCCTTCTACCTTTTTCTCCAGACGGATGTTCTCCATAGCGGTTACGAGCCTGGATTTAACAACCTGGTATGGAATCTCTGTAATAACCAGTTGCTGCTTGCCTCCACGCAAAGACTGAATTTCCGTTTTGGAACGGATATAAATGCGTCCTTTGCCTGTTCTGTATGCATCCTTGATGCCTTCGCCACCCATAATGAGTCCGCCAGTCGGAAAATCTGGGCCTTTTATAAAGGTCATAATCTCTTCCAGTTCGATCTGCGGCTTTTCCATCACTGCGATGGTGGCGTCAATCACCTCACGCAAGCTATGAGTTGGAATTTCCGTTGCAAACCCCGCTGAAATCCCGCTAGATCCGTTTACCAACAGATTAGGATAACGGGAGGGCAGCACGACGGGTTCCTTTGCCGAGTTATCAAAGTTATCCTTGAACAAAACCGTACGTTTTTCGATATCACGTAGCATTTCCATTGCAATCGGAGACAAACGTGCCTCCGTGTAACGCATAGCTGCCGCAGGATCGTCGTCCTGAGAACCCCAGTTGCCGTGGCCATCCACCAGTACGTGGCTCATTTTCCAAGGCTGCGCCATCCGTACCATCCCATCGTAAATAGATGAATCACCGTGAGGATGGTAATTACCCATAACGTCCCCAACGGTTTTGGCGGATTTGCGATACGCTTTTTCCGGGGTATTACCCGAATCGTACATCGCGTACAGAATCCGGCGTTGTACGGGCTTTAATCCATCCCGTACATCAGGGATCGCCCGATCCTGAATTATATATTTGGAATATCGGCCAAAGCGGTCACCGACCATTTCCTCCAGATAAGCTGGCAAAAATTGCTCCGATAAGCTCATGTCTACACCTCATTTAATAGCACTACTCTACGTATTCCGTGAAATCCACGTTTTCCACGATCCAGCGCTTACGCGGATCCACCTTATCACCCATCAATGTGGACACACGGCGTTCAGCTTTGGCAGCATCCTCAATCTGAACGCGCAACAGGGTGCGTGACTCGGGATTCATTGTCGTTTCCCATAACTGATCAGGGTTCATCTCCCCGAGTCCTTTATAACGTTGAAGCTCGAAATTCCGTCCAAACTCTTTTAAGTAATTATCAAGCTGCTCGTCAGTCCAGGCATAACGAACCGTTTCGAGCTTACCCGACTTGCGGGTTATTTTATACAATGGCGGCTGAGCAATAAATATGCGTCCTGCATCAATGAGTTCTTTCATATACCGATAAAAGAACGTCAACAACAGTACTTGAATGTGCGCGCCATCCGTATCTGCATCGGTCATAATGATGATTTTGGAATAATTGCTGTCTTCCAGCGTGAACTCTGTTCCTACCCCCGCGCCAATCGCTGCCGTAATAGCACGGTACTCATCATTTTTCATAATATCCGCCAACTTTGATTTTTCCGGATTCATCGGCTTGCCCTTTAGTGGCAAAATCGCCTGAATTTTGGAATCCCGTCCCTGTTTGGCCGATCCTCCAGCCGAATCGCCTTCCACGATAAATAACTCATTACGTGTAAAATCCTTAGACTGCGCAGGCGACAGTTTGCCATTCAAATTAGAACTTTCACTACGTTTCTTGCCAGAACGCATTTCGTCCCGAGCCTTACGTGCAGCTTCACGCGCTTTGGATGCTTGAACTGCCTTTCTGATCAAGGTTTGCGCTATCTGTGGATTTTCCTCCAAAAAGCGCTGCATTTGTTCAGACACGATGGCATCCACTGTACTACGCGCCGAAGCACTACCCAGCTGATCTTTTGTCTGACCGACAAATTCAACCTCGGCCATCTTGACACTGATTACAGCCATCATACCTTCACGTAGATCGTTGCCCTCCAGGTTTTTATCCTTTTCCTTCAACATCGCTGTTTTGCGTGCATAGTCGTTCATGATACGAGTGTAAGCGGTTTTGAAGCCTGTTTCATGCGTACCCCCGCCACGTGTCGGAATGGAGTTAACGAACGAAGCAATCGTCTCTGTGTAGCCGGCATTGTATTGGATGGCAATCTCCACTTCAATGTCTTCTTTCTCGGCATTAAAATGAATGACATCATGCAGTACATCCTTGCCCTCATTCAAAAAAGAAACAAACTGACTTGCTCCACCCTCATAAAAATATTCATCTGACTTTCCGCTGCGTTCGTCTTTAAGCTGAATACGAAGGCCGGAATTCAGAAAAGCAATTTCCTGAAGACGCTCAGCCAGCGTATCATAGTTAAAATGAATTCCTGACTGAAAAACGCGAATATCCGGTTTAAATGTAATTTTCGAACCCGTCTTGTTAGTATTGCCCAGCACTTCAAGGCCTGTGGTCGGTTCACCGACATGCTCCACGCCCTTCTTGTCCTGCCAATATTCAAACCGCTGACGGTGAATCTTGCCGTCCCGGTAGATTTCCACTTCAAGCCATTCCGAAAGAGCGTTCGTTACAGACGCACCTACCCCATGCAGACCCCCGGACTTTTTATATCCCGAACCGCCAAACTTACCTCCGGCGTGCAAAATGGTGAATACAACTTGAGGCGTAGGGATTCCCATTTTGTGCATTCCCGTAGGAATACCGCGCCCGTTGTCTGATACTGTTACAGAACCGTCCTTATGCATTGTGATATCAATGCGAGAGCAAAACTTGGCAAGATGTTCATCCACCGCGTTGTCTACAATTTCCCATACCAAATGATGCAGTCCCGAAGAACTGGTGCTCCCGATGTACATGCCCGGCCGTTTGCGAACTGCCACAAGCCCTTCGAGCACTTGAATGTCGTCCGCGCCATATTCTGAAGCTCCGTTCTGTGTACTGGAAGCTCCCGCAGACAAGTCGATTTTGTCGACCATTCATGCTCCCCCTTTGTCTAATCATAACCGTGTTTTGCCTTATTCTTGATGGTTTTCACCAAAAATGCAAACAGATGTTTTCTTTTACCTTGTCCATTTTAATTCAATATATCCCGTTTCGTAAAGACGGCGAATGAAGCAATCAACGCCGCAGCCCCCCAAATGCCCAGTACAACTAAAGAAAATGGCAGGGTCATTCCCTCAATCGGGGCAGGGCTTCCAGATAAATAATCGGTTAATCCGAGGTTAACCATAAATAAATATTTGGCGCTTTGCCATGATGAAGCCATGTTGGTCAGTATAGTGCCCGAAATGAGCGCAGCCATCATGACCACAATACTTGCTGCTGTACTACGTACCAGAACAGATACCATAAAGGCTAATGAAGCAACCACAAGACTGACAAACCAAATCAATCCGGCTTGCAGCATCAGGTAATGCCATTGTGGAATGGCATGTACAGCAGACAAATCCACCGTCGATCCAACAATTTGAAAGCCGGTAAATACCGGAACATTAAAACCACGAAAACCAAAAAACAAGCCTGATATGAGATAACTTATGACAAATACGGCCAAAATGATGAGCGAAACGAACATATACAGTGTCAGCAGCTTGCTCAGCAGTATTTTCCACCGCCTGACCGGCCGAGTTAGCAACATTTTTATCGTGCCTGTTGTCCGTTCTCCTGAAACCAGGTCCGAAGCAATAGCCATGATCAACAACGGAACGAACAGATTTATGGAATTATCCATAAACTCTCTGGTAAAAGTGACGCCACTCGGCTCATTAGGATTCACGTCATTTTCCAGATAATATTGCATCTGTTGCACAAAGACCCGGCGGTAGGTCTTCCATTCCTCGGGAACCCTATCGCTGCCGAGCGAGTTTTGGTTATCAGTAATGGCCTGACGCAGTTCCAGACGCCAATCGTTACCGAATTTTTCGCGATTGTTTTCTGCCACTTTCATCTGAGCGTACGTAAAAATCGGCACAAGCACAAGCAAAACAAGTAAAATGACATAAAATCGTTTCTTCTTGATAATTTTCAGGGTTTCATTTTGTACGAGCGGTAAAATATTATTCAAGTATCTCACCTTCCGTCATTTTCAGGAATAGTTGCTCCAGTGTAGGATTGATTTTGGTTACACCTTTAACGGAAATACCGGAAGCTGTCATGTGTGCGACCAGCTCCGCAATATGCTCTTCGTCCATTTCTGTAAAAATAGCATCGACTCCGCTACCTGCAACAATGCTGTCATCAATTAATTCATCGGCGTTCGTAATGATTTGCACATACGGAGAATTTTGCAATAGGGCAAGGCCCTGATCGCGGGGCTCCAGCTGCCAGACAGCCATGTGCGAGTGAGTCTCAACCAGTTCCCGTACCCCACCAACAGCTAGCACCTTGCCCCGACTTATAATTGCCACACGATCACATAGCAGCTGGATCTCGCTAAGCAAATGGCTGGAAACAAATACAGCCATGCCTTCGGCCGCTAACAAACGGATAAAAGCTCTCATCTCTTTGATTCCCTTGGGGTCTAGTCCGTTCGTCGGCTCATCCAAAATGAGTAGCTTCGGTCTGCCGAGCAAGGCTTGAGCTATACCAAGACGCTGACGCATCCCCAGTGAATATGTACTTACCTTATCATGGATGCGACGATCGAGCCGAACCAACTCAACCACCTCGCGAATGCGCTGTTCATCTACACCAGGCTGCATCCGGGCAAAATGCTCTAAATTTTCCCATCCTGTTAGGTAGCTGTACACCTCTGGATTTTCCACAATAGAACCAACATGCCGTAAAGCCTGCTCAGGGTCACGATTTACATTATGACCGCATACGGTTATTGTCCCTTTAGTAGGCTTAATTAAATCGACCAGCATACGAATAGTCGTCGTTTTTCCAGCTCCATTGGGGCCGAGAAACCCGAAAATTTCACCTGCACGAACGTCGAATGTTACATCATGAATGATCATTTTGCGTTTAATACGTTTCTTAACATGCTGAACAGAGAGCACGATTTCATTATTGCTGTCGTCTCTGTCTGCGCTACCAACCTGATTGGAGGAGTGAAGACTGGACACTGCATCTGTGGATGCCGAATCTTGGGTCACGCCAGCCTCGGTCTTGTCAGCAGATTGGATGCTCATTACTTGTTCCCTCCCTTTTTCGCTTCTGCAGGTTGGCTACTTGTAGACTGTTGTTTAGGATTTACATGATCGGTATCCTTCGTCGCGGTAACAGCAAACCCTTGTGCGATACGTTCAGCGATGGCCTGATAGCCCTGTCCGTTGGGATGAAAATGATCGGATGATAAATAGACGGGCAAATTTTGCTCGAATAAATCGAAAGTTGGAACCAGCGTCATGTTACTGTTTTGGTTGGTAATTGCCATGGCCGCCATATTCCATTCGGTTACCACAAGATTACCGGGAATTTTCATTTCCTGCAGATCACTGAATGGATTATACAATCCAACATAGACAATTTTAGCATTCGGATTGATTTTTCCTACCTTTGTCAGCACCTTTTGCAAACGTTTGGCTGCATCAGGCAGAGCTTTGCGCAAACCACTGAGTGTAGGTGGCTCTTTGCCGGTTTGAGCCGCCTGCGCGCCCTGAAATAAATCATTACCGCCAATCGAAACTATAATCACATTAGCCTTCTTCAGTACATAAGACACACCAGGCTCATCCAGCTTGGTTAATAGTCCTTGAGTCGTCAGTCCATTAATCCCCAGATTATTTATGAGCTGAGCTTTATGTCCTTCCTGATTATTTAACAAAGTCACCGACCGGCGCACAAAACCACTTCCGGAGTCATCCCCCGTTCCTTTGGCTAGCGAATCGCCAATGGCAGCTACGCGCAACTCTCCCGTCTGAGCAGTAGCCGATGGTGCAGTTTGTGTCTGCGATGAACCGGATTGTACAGGTTGAGTACTTACCAATGGCTCTGGAGCCGTGATACTTCGTACTGCTGCAATAAATCCGTACAATAATAGCAGTGTGGCGGCAATGGAAACGGAACCGACAGACCGCCAAATCCATTTTGATGAATTCACTCGTGTTCCCTCCTGATAGCTTGGTGAAATAAACATAAAGCTTCTCCTGTCATTTTGCAAATAAACCGTTCTGGTTCAAGCGAAAATCAAGGTTTAGTATCCCTTATAAATTTCCATAAACATACTGAAAAAGGATGGAAAACTCCCATCCTTCTGTCATACTTTTTGTGCGAATATCCCTTCTTATCATCAGCAGTCAGACGAAAGAAACTATTTGCTATCAGGGATGAAACTTCTAATCCATTGTCCAAAACTACCCGGATTTCGGCTTTGAATCAGTACCGTTCCTTCACCGCGAAAACGACATACAAGAGCTTCCCCACTCGTTACGCTGGACAACCAGCCTTTAGATGCCTTTTCAATTCTATAATCCATATAATCCGGCCATGCCACTAGATGAGCATTATCAATAATACGCTCCTCTCCTGGCGCGATATAAATGGGGTGAATGGCTCCATATGAGGATAGGAATACTGTGCCGCGGCCACTGATTTCTACAATAAAAAAACCTTCACCGGAGAATAAACCTTTCATCAGGTTTTGCATTTTGGTACTAACCTCAATCCCTTCCGTACAGGCCAAAAAACCGTCCTTTTGGACCAACAGCCTGTACGTGCCATCCAGTTCCACTGCTTGTACATCACCTATGCTTGCAGGGGCTAGCAGTACTTCAGCGGGTCCCCGGGCTGCTCTCAGCTCTTGAAAAAAGAATTTTTCTCCGCTCAGCATTCTGCCTAAACCACGTAACAGCCCACCGTCTACCGTCCCCTTTATATCTACACTGGAAGACATGGAAACCATCGCTCCCATTTCTGCTTTAATGGTTTCTCCGGGGTTCAACTGCACCTTAAGCATAGCAAAAGCACCTTCATGCACGATTTCGTAGCTCATTTGTTCACCTAGCTTTCCAAAAGTAGTCTGTTATCCATTCAGCTTACTGTCATCATACTATAAGCACGTCCCTTATGTCTTTTCTGGTATAGAGCAATGGTTTATGCCTGAAGTGACATGAGCGACATAAAAAGACCCGCTGAACGTTGTCAGCGGGTCTTTACATTACGTACGTCACTATCTTTTTATAAACAGAAATGACGTTTAGAACGTTTTCTCTATCAACTTAGTTACGTGTGAACTCTTGTACCCAATATCCATTGTAGTAAGCCACACCGATTTGTGTATATTCTGCCTTCAAGATATTTTCACGATGTCCCTGGCTATTCATCCAGGCCTTCATCACTTCTTGTGGTGTTTTTTGTCCCATTGCAATATTCTCACCCGCATACGTATAAGTTACACCGAATTTTTTCATCATATCAAAGGGTGAACCGTAAGTCGGAGATGTATGGGAAAAGTAATTGTTCGTGCTCATGTCCTTCGCCTTCGCTAAGGCTACTTCTGTAAGCTTCGCATTAGATGTGAGGGGCTTCAGACCTTTTTGACTGCGCTCATTGTTTACAAGCTTTACAACCTCAGCTGCAAATTGAGACTTGCTGAGTTGTGCATTAGAATCTGTAGACTGACCTGCACCTGAATTGGTGTTTTGTGTTTGGGTCTGTTGCTTGTTAACAGACTTTGAAGCCTTTTGGTTACCCTGATTCGTCGTTTGCTTGCCAGAAGAAGGATTTGCTGTTTTTGTTTTAGCCTTGTCCTTTTCAGAATAATCCTTAATGACCGTCTTTGTTATTGTCGTCGTCCCGTTGGACATATTGACTGTGTATCCGTTATTTTGAAACCACTGTTGTAATTGAGCAGATAAATCGTCAGCTGGTGAAGCTGATGCCGGAACGATGAATCCTGCGGATAAAATGGCGCTTAGGCTTCCCATCACCAGTGTTTTTTTCAACATATTCTTCATTTCGTCATCTCCTTGTTGTATAAGTGCCTTGGTGTGAACGTCTCAGGTTACAACTTTGTAATCTTTACTCTAGCAGTATATCATGTTTTATAGCATCATCAATGGTATAAAAGTTGGAAAAAAAATAGTCCTGCTCGGCAATGGCGAACAGGACGAAGTTAAAAATAGTGAGGCTTTAAGTATTAGATTGTTTGTTGCAAGCTGATTATCTAAGCTTTTTGCTGAAACGGTAGCCTTGCTTCTCAAAGCCGATTCGGTTGTAGAAAGCACGGGCCTCTACTTGTTTGATGCGGTTATTCGCTCCAGTAATGAATAAATGATAGCATCCTTGCGCACGCCCCCACTCCTCACCACAAGCAACCAACCGCTTGCCAATGCCTTCGCCGCGATACTCCCCGCTCACGACCAGCATGGTGATTTGTACAGCAGGATCAGGATAGGCCAGGCTTTGAGCCGTATGCATGCCGATTACTCCGACTACACGACCATCCATTTCTGCAACCATCATATTCGCTTGACTGTCCTCCTGCGCTGTTCCCATAACTTCTTTCATAACACCACAAGTCATCGGGTATCCGACTTCTCTGAGTAGTCCAGTTACGGCTTCACAATCGCCAAGCTCTACGGAACGAATTGTCAGTACTGGAATCATCACACTGTTAGACATGATTTACCTCCACTTTCAGCATATTGGCAGCTTCTTTGGCTGTCTTCCGTGCTGTTTCCACATCTTCTGCAGCGCTAAGCGCTACAGCCATCCGGCGTCCCGGCTTGGTTTCAGGCTTCCCGAACACTCGCACCTGTGTCCGGGGTAGCAATAGTGCATCATGCAGACCGCTTATTGCGAAATCGCGCGTAGCCACTTCTGCCTTTAAGGTAGCTGAAGCTCCTGGTGTAAGCAGCGTGACGGATGGCACCGGGAATCCGAGAATTGCCCGTACATGAAGCGCAAATTCAGACAAATCCTGCGTAATCATGGTCACCATACCTGTATCATGCGGACGCGGGGATACTTCACTGAATATGACGCTATCAGCCGTTAAAAACAGTTCTACGCCAAACAATCCGTAACCACCCAGTTCATCCGTAATCGTACGGGCAATGTCCTGCGCCTCCGAAAGCTGCTTGTCCGTCATGCCATGAGGCTGCCAGGATTCGACATAATCCCCATCTTTTTGAATGTGGCCAATCGGTGGGCAAAAAGTCGTGCCTGATTCCGATCTGACGGTCAATAAGGTGATTTCGCTCTCAAACGGGACAAAAGCTTCAACAATGACACGTGTCGTTTTGGCACGTGCGCCTTCCAGCGCCGTATTCCAGCAGGATTCTGCGTCTTCGAGTGTCCGGCATACAGACTGCCCTTTACCCGACGAACTCATTAAGGGTTTGACCACGCATGGCGTGCCCAGCTCTTGAACCGCCGACCGTAACTGCTCAAAATCATCTGCAAAACGGTAGGCAGCAGTCGGAAGCTGTAATTTCTCGGCAGCCAACCTGCGGATACCCTCACGGTCCATCGTAAGACGAGCGGCCCGTGCCGTTGGTACTACGTGAAATCCCTCTTGCTCTAATTCTTCCAAAGCACCCGTAGCAATAGCTTCGATTTCAGGTACAATTATGTCGGGCTGTTCCTTGCGAATTAGTGCCTTCAACGCCTCAGCATCCTGCATATCCAGACAGTGAGAGCGATGGGCCACCTGCATTGCTGGAGCCAGCTCATAGCGATCTACAGCAATACATTCCACGCCAAGCCGCTGAGCTTCAATAATGACTTCTTTTCCCAATTCGCCGCTACCCAGCAGTAGCATCTTCTTAGCCTTGGCAGAAAAAGGAGCACCCCACATCTTGAACTCTTCCCCCTCTGACGATATTGCTCTGATCTCTTTTCATCTTTATTTTCAGGGTTTAGCTCCAAGAATGCAATAGTGCTCGGCATTTTAATTTACAAAAAACGCGATTTTTTGATCTTTTTTTTACAAAAATCTGAACTGTGCTTCCACCAGCCCCCGATATATTCCATGTTTTTTCATCAATTGTTCATGATTACCACTTTCTTGGATCTCCCCATGGTCCAGTACAACGATATGATCAGCATTCCGGATGGTGGACAAACGGTGAGCGACCATAAAAGAAGTTCTGCCTTTCAATAGAACCTGAAGGGCCTCCTGAATTTTCAACTCCGTTTCTGTATCAATGCTGGCTGTGGCCTCATCCAGAATAAGAATTCGCGGATTAGCCAGTAAGGCACGGGCAAAGGATAAGAGCTGGCGCTGACCCATGGACAGCATCCCCCCACGCTCCTCTACCTCTGTTTCATAGCCATCTGGCAAATGAACAATAAATTCATGAGCATTGACCGCCTTCGCAGCCGCTTCAATCTCCTCATCCGTTGCATCCAAACGGCCAAATCGGATATTATCACGTATCGTTCCCGAAAAAATAAATGTATCCTGAAGCACGATGCTAATCTGGCTGCGTAAGCTCTCCACTGTGACATCTCGCACATCATAACCGTCAATAGTAAGTCGCCCTGACGTAATGTCATAAAAACGGCTGAGCAAATTAATAATTGTACTTTTACCTGATCCAGTATGACCTACAAGCGCTATAGATTGACCTGCCTTGACAGAAAGATTAATACCTTTAAGCGCCTGACGTCCCTTTTCATATTCAAAAATGACTTTATCAAATTGAATATCACCCCGAATAGGCGGCAAGGCTTTTGCTCCTGGTTTGTTTGCAATATTCGGCTGTTCATCCATGAATTCAAAAATTCTTTCTGACGAAGCCATCGCAACCAGTAGCTGATTATACATTTGACCTAGCCGATTAATCGGCTCCCAAAAGTTCCCTACATAGTTGGCAAATGCAACCAGCAAACCCACCGTCAGCTGATCTGTCTGAATTAAATGCGCTCCAAACCAGAACAGCACAAGCGTACCTAATCCTCCGGTAATATCAATAAGTGGGCCAAAGACCTGATTCATGGCAGAAGCCTTATCCCACGATTTTTTACTGGAGCTGTTCATATCGTCGAAATAAGCCATGTTTTCCTGCTCCTGCGTATACGCTTGTGTCACACGAATTCCCTGAATAGATTCATTCAAATGAGAATTGATACGCGAGTTCTTCATGCGTACTTCTTGCCAGGCGCGACGGATGCGTACTCGCAGCTTGGTCGAAATCAAAAACATGATCGGAACAGTCACAATCACTGCCAAACCGAGCTTCCAGTTAATAAGCAGCAAAATGACAATAATTCCGAAAAGCTGTACGCAGTCAATCAGGACGTTCACTGCACCATTCGTAAATAAATCCTGTAGCGAGTTAATGTCATTCGTTACACGTACTAATACAGAACCCGCTGGTCTTTTATCAAAAAAGTTGAAGGAAAGCTTCTGAATATGCTTGAACAAATCTTCACGCAAATCGTAAATAACCCGCTGACCAATAATATTGGTGAATTTAATACGGTACGTGCTGGCTGCCCATTGGATTAAATATAACAAGAGCACGGCACCCGTGATGAGCAACAATAACTTTACGCTAGGTAGTGCAGGCGATGCAGGAGCAATGGCCTTGTCAATAGCCAGACTGATCAAATATGGAACCGTCAGCTTAGTAATCGTGCCTAGAATCATCATGACCAGAAGAATCGGCAGAATCTGACGGGCATAAGGTTTCATGTATGCTAGCAAACGTTTGAATTCCGCCCAGTTAAACGGTTTATCAATAATCTCATCATCTTGATAGACAAAGCGCTCATTGGTCGGCTTCTTTAACGGTTTGGCTTTTTCTACTGGAATATTCATGGTCTCACCTGTCCTTCGGATACACCGCCTGGAGCCTCCGCTATGTAATCGGCGTATTGAATATGATACACATCTTGGTATGGACCTGGAGTAGCAATGAGCTGTTCATGTGTTCCACGTTGGACGATTCGTCCTTCCTCAAGCACCACAATTTCATTGGCATGACGAAGCGAGGAGATTCGGTGAGCTATAATAAACGTTGTGCGTCCACGCATAACCTCTTGAAAACCGGACTGAATTTCATGCTCCGTCTCCATGTCGACCGCACTGGTAGCATCATCCAGAACCAGAATTTTTGGATTTTTGAGTAGTGCACGCGCAATGGCGATCCGTTGTTTTTGCCCTCCAGACAGTCCCAATCCACGTTCACCAACGACAGTATCGTAGCCCAGCGGTAATTCAGTGATGAATTCATGCGCCTGAGCCAGCTTGGAAACGCGTATGATGTCATCCATACTGACATGACTTAATCCATATGCAATATTGTTGCGTATGGAGGACGAGAACAGAAACGTCTCCTGAAACACGGAAGAAATTTGAGCACGTAAATCACGAATTTTCAAATGACGTATATCCGTCCCATCCAGCTTGATGCTGCCTGCATTCACATTATAGGCTCGCATGAGTAGTTGAATTATGGTCGACTTCCCGGACCCTGTTCCTCCTAAAATCCCAATGACCGATCCCGGTGGCGCATCCAGATTGATGTCAACAACAGCAGGTAGCTTATTTCCGTAAGCAAAGGTAACATGTTCAAACGTCACATGTCCCTTCACCTGATCGGCGTTGAGTGTAAGTGCATTAGCTTCATCAGTTACATCTACAGACTGGTTTAGCAACTCCAAAACCCTTTCACCGGAAGCTTTGGACTGCGTATAGTTATTGATATGAAAGCCAATGCTCCAGATGGGACCGATAATATACCAAATTAAGCTAAAGAAGGCGACGAGTTGCCCCAAGGTCATTGACTTCTGTATAACCAGATATCCACCCATCCCCAGGAGAAGAACCACACTGACCGAGGCAATCAGTTCCATCGCGGGGAAAAATCGACTCCATAAGGAAGCAGCCTGAATCTGGTTGCTCTTGTACTGCTCATTACGTACGGAGAATTTTTCAACTTCATAGGATTCGCGAGCAAAAGATTTAACGGTTCGCACACCTGTAATATTTTCTTGTACCGCTGTTGTCAGGGCGCTGAGAGCAATTCGCATTTCCTGAAAGGTGGGATGAATCCGTGATTCAAATTTGAATGTGACGAAGAGTAGCAATGGCATGCTGATCATCGTAAAGAGGGTGAGCTGCCAATTAATATACAGCATCATGATAGAGCCGAATACGACCATCAGTAGCACATTGAGGAGTTGCGCAAAGCCAAACCCGATAAAGTTGCGGATCGCCTCCAAATCACCAGTCAGACGGGACATAAGATCCCCCGTTTTGGCAGTGTCATAATATCTGAAGGATAGAAATTGCAGCTTTTCGTAACAGGCATTGCGAAGTCGATACGCCAAGTAGTTACCTAGCCGTCCACCAAAAAAACCATGTAAAAATTGCATAAACCCTTTGATGATCACGACTCCCAGTACAGTCAGAGCCAGAACCGGAACTTTCTCGAAGTCGCCGGGAATGATAGCGTTATCAATGAGCCGTTGGAGCAGGTTCGGATACACCAGTCCCAAGGCCGTCGCTATCGCAAGGCATAGAATGGAAAGAAATAGATAATGTCTCCTCTCTCGAAAAAAAACTTGCAGTTGCCTGAGCACTTCCATGTCAAGTCCCTCCATTAGTTGCACGACGTTGTTATATGGCTTAGTGAAGTTTACCATCCGGGTTCCAAGGCGGCAAAGAGGATAATGGGCCGTTTTCAGGCAGGTTCCCAATTGGTAGGTGATTAGACAAATTAAATCGCTTTCTTATCATTGAATATGGCTATTTCCTCAGTTTTCCTTTCTTTTTGAAGTATGCTCAAAACACCGGATTGTCCCGCAACCCGGTGTCCTGACCTTAAAGCAATCGTGAACATATTTATATGGACTCTAAATTCGCGAGCTGACCAGCAAGCTCTTCCCAAACTTGTGGCTCCTCACCGCCCTTAAGTGCATGCTCCATGCCACGAGTAGTCTCCTGCATTTCCTCTCGTAGCTGTGCTTTCTGCCACGTTTGTTCCTCTTGCATCATAGCAACGTAAAAAGAAGACAATCGTTCTCGCTGCTGATCCACAGCTTCCCCGATTAGCTGGCGTAATATGGGCTCCAGTCTAGTTTGTAAATTCGCACGCCCCGTCCCTTCAAAAAATAGCTTTGGATTTTTAAAGCTATTCCAATAATCCTTCCACTGAATGGACTCCTGCAAGGAAATATCCATCAGTTCGGGAACAGCCCATTCTCTGAATTCAGGAACTGTACAATCTAATCCATTCAACTGATGGTTCATGTGATCTACGCACTGTTGGATAGCCTTACGCACTAAAGCTTGCCCGGTTTTTTCCAGTCTGAGTGTGGTTGCTAGCAATTCCTGAGACAGCTCCAGTTCGATCAATCGCATCAGTTCACGACCACAAGATGCAAAAGCCGAACGAAGATCACCTACTCCTTCACGCAGAACAGATGGATGAAACGCTTCTGCCATAAATTCACCCGTTCGGTAGGCTAACCTTTGACGTACATGATACAGCAGTTCATCGGTTTCGTCCGACAACACAGATCCACCATTGCTACCAGTCGAACCAAGGAGCACCTCCTCCAGCTCCCTACGGATTCGATTTAATTGCTCTATTCGGATCTCTCGCTCTTCAGCGCTGTACCGAGCATCAGCAGCATGTTGTTCTATTCGGTTCCGCAGCCGTCCCAGCTCCTGCATAGCAGCTGCAATGGACAAACCTGCCAGCTCTTCGGCTGCAAATGCCGAAAAATCATCTTCAAACGCATCAAACCGTGAAACTGAACGCAGCGAAACCTCTCCCCGCTCGGCTGCTTCCAACGCCAGCATGCTGGAAAGCGGATAAATACGCGGCTTGCGGATTCCGTTCGCTTGAAGTTGTTCCTGTACATGCTGAGTCACAGAATGTAATTCTTCTTCAGAAGAAGCCAAATCAGATGCGTTGACAATAAAAAATGTCTGATCCAGCGCCAATGTCTCTTTGACTCGGCCCAATTGATTCAAGAACTGTCGGTCCCCTTGTGTAAACGCATGATTATAATATGTCACAAATACAAGGGCGTCTGCATGCTTCATATAATTGAAAGTTACGCCCGTGTGCCGCGCATTCACAGAATCGGCACCTGGCGTATCTACTAGCACGATGCCCTGACGAGTCAAAGCGCAATCATAATAAAGGTCGATATGCTCGACGAAGCATGACTTGCGCTCGGATGCAACAAAATCTCGATATTGCTCTAGATTCACCTCAAGCTCTTTTCCCAGCAAGCTTTCAGCTTCTTCCCATCCAGCTGCTGCAGCCTTCAAAAAACTGTAATGAGGCCTTCCCGCAGGATGAATGCCTTCCGGTGATAACGCATTTACGGCTTCTTGCCAGCCCACGGACGCTGGCTCTCCCAATCCTAATAACCGAAAAGAGTATTTAAGATCTTCCCGTAATGCGTCCACTGATTTCATGTAGACGTCAGCCGTGGCATGGCGCTCATGACTTGTAGGCGCCATAATGCGGTTAATCGCCGCTGTCGTCGGATGCGGCGATACGGGCAACACCGCTTCGCCTAACAAAGCGTTGGCAAAGCTGGACTTCCCGGCGCTGAACGCTCCGAATAGCGCCAATGTAAAGCGCCCGCCCTCCAGTGCAGCGGCACGCGCATGTAAATCCCGAACAGCCGCTTGCATGGCAGGGTACGGGCTTATTAATGCAGCGGCGGCCTTCAATCGTGTCGCTGCTGCATCCAGTCGCGTACGGCGGCCCCCGGCGGCAGACCGCGCTGTAGTCGTGCTTGCTTGTGACCGCACCGATCCGTTGCGCGAGCCAGCAATGTCTGGACGCACGGCACCTGTTGATGCCGTATCTGTCGGGGCAGCAGCGGCGGTCTCAGCCGCAGGAGCAGGCGTGCCCACTCGGGGCAACCCGCCAGGCGCGGAAGCCTGCGGCAGCAAGCTACGCAGCAGGTCGGCGTGCGAAGCTGAGGCTTGCACGCGAGTGCTGTAGCGGCCCGCCGCGTCCGCCTGCGCCAGCAACGCTGTGCGCGCATCCGCGAGAGCCTCACGGTGGGAGTTGGCCCGAACCGCAAGCTGGGCCAGCAGGCGGTCTACCAGCGCCAACGCCTTACGGCGGCAATCAGCGGTCACCGCAGCGCGTAGGTCCTTGCAATAGTTCAACGTGTACTCAGGAGACAAAGCATTTTCCTTTACTGTCTGCTCTACCAGTTGCCGATCCATTACAGGGCGGATGTCATCCAGCTCCTGCTCCATCGCAGCGGTCCACAAACCTTGGCCTTCTCCCCATGACCTCAGTAACTCACGCACATGAGGCAACAGCTGTCCCTCCACCTGATCAGCCAGCATCTCTGCCAGCCGATCCAAACGGCGCTCCTTTTCTCGCTCTGTCTTGCCTCCGGCAAACCATAACCCTGTTTTAAAGCCCGGCTTACGGCTCTCTAAATATTCGCCAGCCGCTTCACGTAGCTCCGCAGGCGTGAGGTGAGCGTGTTCTAATAGATGATCCAGCTCTTGACGCAGCCGTTTATGCTCCTGTTCTGGAAGCATCCTCCAGTGTTCATCTTCTTGCTGCAAGGTTTTCTGCTCTATGTCCAGGCGCAAAATGGCTTCTTCTCCACCTGCTTCTTTGAGCAGTACGTTCAGTTCCTCTTCTTCAGCAGCCTGCACTGTCTCCACATGCTGATCTACCAAATGGTGCATAGAGGACACTAAACTATAAGCCAAAAGCTCAGCTTTGCGCTCCAGCAGTTTCGGAATTAAGCACGTCAACTGTTCCCACTGGTTCCAGGGGTGATTTTGCTCCTTCAAGGAAGTAAACAGGATGTCCGTGTAATGTACCTGCCAGGCATGAAAGCTGCTTTCCACCTCATTACGATAACGTGAAAATGATAGCTCCCGCTCTCGGTGCTTATCGATTTGATTGATGATCAAATATAACGGCTTGCCCCAATCCGACAAACTTTTGGCAAAGGACAAATTATTTTCAGATTGGACATGATTGTAGTCCATCACATAAAAAACAATATCAGCCCAATGTAAAGCTGAATGCGTCGCCATCGCGTGTCCGTGGTCTGTGGAATCTACGCCGGGGGTATCCAGCAGCACTCCTCCGCCAGATAATATCGGGATATCCTCCCATACTTCAACGGATTCATAGGCCCCACCATTTTTACAATACTCAGCAAGTTCAGATAGGGAAGCTTCCACGATTTCCGGCTCCGGGTTTTCTGCCGATCGGGCTGGATGAATAAGCGCTCTCGAACGTCCATGACGGATGGACACTACATTAGCACTCGTAGGTACCGGTCCAGATGGCAGCACGGTTTTACCGCACAGGCTGTTAATCAAGCTCGATTTACCTGCTGAAAAGTGTCCGCAAAAGGCAATGGTCAGCTCTTGTGCATGCGCTTTTTCCAGCAAATCCCCTACTGCCTTCGCTCCCGTTTCATCCCCCGCTTTACGCAAGGTATCCTGTATTTGTTCTATCGTATTCAACCACTTTTCTGCGTCTCCTGTAATCGTTTGCATCATAAGCTACGGTTTCACTCCTTGTCTTATCTGCACCAAATAGCTATATTGTAGCATTCCTAAGCCACTGTGAGAATCATCACATTAAAAAAACTAAAAAAGCGCTCCCTGCCTGTACCTGGCTTTCGGGAACGCTGTTCTTGTAAATGGAAACCATAAGTTTATTAATAATATCCAAAACAGATCATTACAGTAATGCTTCAATATATTCTTCCATATCCAGAGGGTCAGTCGTTGCTTCAAATCGTTTGATCACTTTCCCGTTCCGATCAATCAGGAATTTCGTGAAATTCCATTTGATCGAATCTCCTGGTAAGTACTCAGGATGACGCTCATGAATTAAAGGAATAAGTATTTTGGCAACCGAATGCGTTTCATCAAAGCCCTCAAAGGGCAACGACGAAGCAAGATATGTAAACAACGGGTGAGCCTGCTCATCACGTACATTCACCTTTTGAAACATAGGGAACGCGACACCATAATTCAGAGTACAAAATGTTTGCACACTTTCATTGGAATCCGGCTCTTGATCGGCAAATTGATTGCATGGAAAACCGAGAATCACCAAGCCTCTATCCTTAAATTGATCATATAGACGCTGCAAATCCTGATATTGAAATGTAAATCCGCACTGGCTGGCCGTATTTACAATCAACACTACTTTATCTTTATAATCACTAAGGACAATCTCCTTACCGTTCATCGCAATGGCTGAATAATCATAAATGCTCATTTAAGAAACTCCTCTGAAAATGTAATTGAAGATTTCATATTTAAACATGTGAAATCGTCCATATCCAGCGTTTTATGACGTTCTTCAAGGTTTGTGTTAATATGCGCCTACAGGCTGGTTAGACCAGCCGAGCCGCCTACACCGGAACATGCAACGCATGTCGTCCGCAAATTGCACTTAATTAGCTGCAGTCTCAAGCACTGGCAGCAAAATTTCAAATACTTGACCATGCTGTAAAATCGTAATCCCACGGGATTTATCCTTCATTACAACCACTTCTGGCTTTTGTGACATACGCTCCAAGTAATGCTCGGGTACATCACCAGAATGACTAACTGTGATTCCCTCTAGCTCGCGCTCTTCGTTTTCAGCAAACTCTGTTGTTACAATTTGCTCAAAAATATCGGAGAACGCCTCAAAATTGTCTGTATATACCGAAATGCACTTCATTACTCTTCATCCTTTTCTACACATAAATGGTTAAACCCTCTATTACCTTTATAGGTCATTCGGGTCTTTAAGCTCTACGTTTCTTATCTTTTCTGATAAGAGACGTTTTCATACGTTTCTTGCCTTCCCTGCACACATCAAGCAATGGACATACCTGACATTGAGGGTTTTGAGCTTTGCAATGGTAGCGTCCGAAAAAAATGAGTCGGTGATGGGTCACAGACCATTCATCCCTAGGTACCCTTTTCATCAGCTTTTTTTCCACCTCAAGCACTGAATCATCCCACCCTGCAAAGCCGAGCCGTTTGGAAACGCGCTCTACATGCGTATCTACCGCAATAGCTGGTACATCAAAGGCAGTAGATACTACGACATTAGCCGTCTTGCGGCCAACACCAGGTAGCTTGACCAGCTGATCATGCTCCGAAGGTATCTCTCCCCCGTACTGGTCTATTAAAATCCGGCAGAGGTTATGAATATGCTTGGCCTTGTTTCGGTACAAGCCGATTCTACGAATATCCTGCTCCAGTTCCTCAAGAGGAACTGCCAAATAATCCTCAGGTGACTTGTATTTTTGAAACAGGTCTGCCGTTACTTTATTGACCATCTGATCGGAGCATTGAGCAGACAATAACACGGCAATCGTTAATTCAAAAGCATTGTCATGGTTCAGCTCACAATGGGCATCCGGAAACATCGTACCGATGGTGTCCAATATATGACGTGCGGTTGCTGCATTCACGGAAATCCTACCTCCTAGCAAAAAAAACGTCTTGATACGGGATAGCCCGCATCAAGACGGTCACTCTAAATAATCATCCGGAAAGAAACGAATACTATTTGTGCATGACTGCCTGCATAGGCGAGAAATACACTCCTATATTATCATTATCTGTCACAGATTGCACGTGAAAAGTGTGTAAATTCCCAAGAAATTTTCATACAGTCTGATCGATTAGCGGCTCATAGGATGCTCCAAATCTACATGTCCCATTAAGGACTCTAGAGATTGACCATCTACGAGCAAATCCAGCGTTTTGACTTCCTTGAATTGGAACATCGTTTGCTTCAAGGCATCGATAGCCAATTCCTCACCGCCAGCTCCCAATCGAGCCTCATCCGGCAGGGAAATATCAAAGGTCAATGCACCGTTATCCAATTTGATCTTATGCACGGTAATTTTCTCGGACCACAATGGAACCAGAGCAGAATCACCGCTCTTTTGTAGAGCTTCAAACGCTTTTTGGAATTTTTCCAGCTCGCTTGGATAGGTAATTTCCTTTTTCTGTTCTTTTAAGCCGTTCTCTTGTGTATCCGTGTAGTACACCGTGATCTGCTGTGTTTGACGATCTCCTGACTTTTCCGTGTCTGTCTTGGTCTTTGTAGGCTCCGTCGACGGAGATGCAGGTGTTTGACTCGCTCCATTATTTTCAGCAGACTGAGCTGATGGATCAGGGGTCGTCTGTTCGGGTGTACTATTTTGTGCAGCTGAAGTTTGTGTTTCCTGAGATGGAGTCGCAGGAGCCGATGTTTGCTTAGAGGCACACCCTGCACCTGCAATGGCAAATAGTGCCAGCAGACCTGCAATTACGATTTTTTTGTTCATATGTCTGTCCCCCTCCTTACTTGACGTTGGCAAGCGATTTGTTGAAGATTTATTTTACGTCGAGATACTCTGTGATTCCATCTGCAATCCCTTGAGCCACCCGGTTTTGAAAATCTTCATCAAACAGTGTTGCTTCCTCTTTTGCATTACTCAGATATCCTACTTCAAGCAAAACAGCTGGCATCGTCGTTTCCCGAATTAC
Organism: Paenibacillus sp. EKM301P; assembly: GCF_011800295.1. Lineage (NCBI taxonomy): Bacteria > Bacillati > Bacillota > Bacilli > Caryophanales > Paenibacillaceae > Paenibacillus > Paenibacillus sp. EKM301P. Next base: position 70,703 of record NZ_JAALFM010000001.1, read on the forward strand.
ATGGAAATTCCCATAACGAATGCCTCGGTCTGTCAGACCCGTCGCAGGAGCAAAGTACTTATGCATAACGTTGGCGAACGCTTTGCTTGCACTACGCTGGTAATACGTCTCTGTGCCGTTGGAAGCTGAGCTACCGCTACTGTTAGCATGAATGGACACAAACACGTTGGCTTTAAGATTTTCAGCCACTTTTACGCGCTGTTTAAGCTCCAAAAATGTATCATCGCTACGTGTTAACACAACCTCAAGTTTGGGGTTTTGTTTTAATATGCTTTCTACTTTCAGGGCCATCGCCAGGTTGAAGGTCTTTTCATAATTTTTTCTCGAAATACCAACTGCCCCGGAATCTTTTGCTCCATGTCCAGCATCAATAACAACGACCTTTTTACCATTGCTGTTAACCGGGGATGTCTGTGTGTCATCAGGCTGTGACCCATCCGGTAACGTTGCATCTGGCGTTGTATTCACTGAATCCTTGGAGGCCAGATCGACGATAACACGATTCGATCCATCATTATATGCGGTATAATTCATGGCATGTTTCAAATCAATAACAACGCGCACCGTTGATGGTTCCTTTTGGAATAAAGCATATCGGATACCGGACACATCCGCTTCATTCTCAATGTCCAACGAACCATTTAAGTTGCTATCCAGCTTCTGCTGATCTCCGAAATTGTCTGCAAACGCAGTCGCTGGCAAATCTACCACTACCCGATCGGGGCCTGTCATCGTAAACGCTTTCGGCTTGACGGCACTTGCTGTTGTGATCGTTAAACGGTTTTGGCTGAAACTGACTCCCTGCACCTGTGTCACACCTGAACTGGCATTATTGGTTGGCGCAGTTACACTTCCTGTACCTGTACTGTTATTTCCGGACTTGGGAGGTGTAAATTCCCCGTTTCCAGACCCACTACTGCGGGTATATAATTTTACGGACTTGGAGCTGCTGTCCCATTTTACGTCCAGTCCCATTTGCTCGCCGATAAAACGAAGCGGTACAAGGGCATAATTGGAACGCAGCAGAGGCGAAGCATCCAGACTAATGTCGCTTCCATTGACAGTCGCCGTCTTACTTCCGATTATCATTCGGATCGAGGTACTGTCCTTCTCAATCGTTATGGTTCGCGCCTGCTGCTTCCATGTCACGTCATATCCCAAATTTTCAGAAATTACGCGTAGCGGAACCATCGTACTTCCGCCAATTACTTGTGCCTTAGCACCACTAGGGACACTTAACTGTTGATCGTCGAGATAGATTTGTGTTCCACTCGAAGCCGCATGTCCATAACCCGGAACCGCCCACATGAAGACAAATAATAACAACAAAAAACCAAATTTCTTCATTCGTCACCCTTCCATTCATAATTTTTTTGCCACATGCTCCGGTGCGGCGACCTGATATACGCGCTTATGTAATATCAGACAACCTTATAGACGTTATCTCACACCAAAAGTTGCGAATATATTCCATCATAACAGAAATATACGTGCCAAAGAACTATTTTTGTCGAATTTTGACTAAAAATATGGACCATTCGCTTCCCGTCAAAAGTCACGGTCCGTAAAATAAAAAAGCTACTTTTCACCCTCATGAATTTCCATCAAAAGGTGAAAAAATAGCTTTTATTGCACGCCTTCTTAGTTGAATGTTTCAGTTATTCCTGTGCCTGTTCCAAGGTACTCCTTCAGGCCATCGACAATACCTTCGGCAATCTTCTGCTGTGTTTCTTCTGTGAACATGGCCGCTTCATTAGACGGATTACTAAGGTAGCCACATTCCAACAGTACAGCAGGCATTTGTGATTTTCTTGTCACCACATGGTTTGCCACCTTAATGCCGTTATCCTTAAACTCAGTTGCTGCTACAAGATGCTTATGCATGATCGTGGCCAGGCTTAAACTTTCCTGACGTGCATAATAGGTTTCAGACCCATTAGCTTTTCCGTTATTGGAGGTCGGCATACTGTTACCATGAATGGAAACAAACACGCTGGCCTGTTGATTATTAGCGAGCTGTGGCCGTTCATCCAGTGTAGGATACGTATCTCCATTGCGAGTCAATACAATTTGAATGTCAGGATCATTTTGGGCAAGCTGCTGGACCTTTAACGCTACAGCCAATGTAAATTCCTTCTCATGTCGTCCAGTCACACTGCCTGCTCCAGGGTCCTTACCACCATGTCCTGGATCAATTACGACGATTCGCCGTCCTTCGACATACGTTGGTGCTACTATCTCTGGATTCACACTACGTTCACGCAACTGAAGGGTGATATCGCCTACGCCATTAGTCGAAAGATCGTAATCACGTGTCTGATTCAAAGCAATGACAATACGTGCTCCTCCTTTTGTTCCATCTGCAGGAGCAAATCTGATTTCCTGTACATCCTCACTGTCACTAATTGTCAACGCCCGCGTGCCATCCTTGCGAACCGGGAACGACTGGAGAAGATCTGCCGACAGTGAAGCCTCCGGTAAATCTACAACTATACGGTCAGGTCCCGTCATTTTGGATACTTTAGGAGTTAGATCTTTGTTCAGAGAAATCTTTAGCGTTTCACTCTCAAAAGAAATGTTTTGTACAAGCACCGCATTTGCAGTGGTCTGTTCTACATTTTGCTCCTTGGATGTTGATGGTACGACTTCCGTATGCTTGTCTGCTTCAACTGGATTTATTGTCGTCGCTGTGGCTGTAGACGTTTTATTTGTGCTTTTTGGACTCTGTGTTGACGTTTGCGACGGTTGTTGGGATTGAGACTGTTTATTCGCTTGTTGAGTTGCAGTCTTCTGACTGAGATTTACGGATTTATTTTCATTATTCCAATCCACCTTTAACCCCATTTGCTCCCCAACAAAACGCAATGGAACCATGGTCGAGCTGCCTCGCAGCACAGGTGGTGCATCCAAACTAACTGTTTTTCCGTTCACATCAGCCGATGTACGGCCTACATACATAGACATATCGGTACTGTTTTTTTGTATTGAAATTTTATAGGCTTGAGGTTCCCACTTAAACTGATATCCAAGCTGCTCCCCAACCACCCTGAGCGGTACCATGACTTTACCATTGACCATTTCAGGCTTGGCATCTGCAGGCGCTTCCACCCTTTTGCCATCCAAAAACAATTCTGCTCCAGCCGCATTCACATGAGGGGAGGACGGCCACAACCAAATCAAAATAGCCGCTAGTATCACCCAACCATATTTCTTCATCCTCATTCCCCTAACTTATATATGTATTTTTTGTGCTACTTACAGACATAGTCCTTCAACCATTTTACATTTACAATACCATGATGAGTCGAACCGTCAACCCCTTATTTACCAATTTATTTTCTAAACATGATAAAAGCCCGCAGGCAAAAGAGTTGCCAGTACGGGCTGTTTGTCTATCAAATAAATCAACTATATTTCTTCATAATGAAGCTGGACTGGAGATGAACATTATGCTCCTTGTTTCGCAGCACGTTTTTGCTCATAAGCCAGAATTTCAGACTCATGCTGGAGGGTCAAGCCAATATCATCCAAGCCTTGCAGCAGGAATTGACGGCGATGTTCATCCAGATCAAATTCAATACGCAGACCGTAATCGTCAGTGATCGTTTTTTCATTCAGATCTACGTTTAATTGGTAATTATCATGCTTCGCCGTGCGCTGGAACAATTCCTCTACTTGCTCTTCAGACAGCTTGATCGGCAAAATACCGTTTTTAAAACAGTTATTATAGAAGATATCTGCAAAAGACGGTGCGATTACACAACGGAACCCATAGTCCATGATTGCCCACGGCGCATGCTCACGGGAGGAGCCGCAACCAAAGTTGGCGCGAGAGATCAGAACAGATGCCCCTGCATAACGAGGCTTGTTCGGTTCAAATTCAGGATTAATATTGCCCGCTTCATCAAACCGCCACTCATAGAACAAAAACTGCCCAAAGCCTGTGCGCTCGATTCGTTTCAAAAATTGCTTAGGAATAATAGCATCCGTATCCACGTTCACCCGATCCACAGGCGCTACAATTCCTTTTAAAGTTGTGAAAGCTTCCATCGTTAATTCCTCCTCCGTATCCTAGCGGACAACTTCTTCCTGCTTGAATTTCCAATCCCGTACATCAACAAAATGTCCATGAATCGCCGCAGCGGCTGCCATTGCTGGAGATACAAGGTGAGTACGTCCTCCGCGTCCCTGACGACCTTCAAAGTTGCGATTAGAAGTTGACGCACAACGCTGTCCCGGTTGAAGCACATCTGGATTCATCGCAAGACACATGCTGCAACCCGCTTCGCGCCATTCAAATCCTGCTTCTTGAAAAATGACGTCCAGTCCTTCTTCTTCAGCCTGAATCTTCACACGACCCGAACCTGGTACGACGATTGCCGTGACTTTGTCAGAAACCTTGTAGCCTTTGGCTACCTCGGCCGCAGCGCGCAAATCTTCAATCCGACCGTTGGTACAGGAGCCGATAAACACGTAGTCAATCGCAATATCCGTGATCGGTGTACCTGGCTTCAAATCCATATATTCAAGCGCTTTTTCAGCTGCTTTACGTTCGTTTTCTGTCGGCAATTCTGCCGGAATGGGTACGGTTGAGGAAATATCAGTCCCCATACCCGGACTGGTGCCCCAGGTTACTTGCGGTATCAAAGCATCTACGTCAAACTCCAGCACAACATCAAACTCGGCGCCTTCATCGGTGACAAGTGCTTTCCACTCAGCAACTGCTTGCTCAAAAGCAGCTCCTTGCGGCACATGCTCGCGTCCACGCAAGTAGTTGAAGGTCGTTTCGTCCGGTGCAATCATACCTGCTCTGGCTCCGCCTTCAATGGACATGTTACACACTGTCATGCGCTCTTCCATGCTCAACTCGCGGATGGACTCACCTGTGTACTCAATAACATAGCCTGTAGCGAAATCTGTACCGTATTTGGCGATGACACCCAAAATCATGTCCTTTGCCGTCACACCAGGTTTGCGACGCCCTACGAAACGAACTTCCATCGTTTTTGCTTTTGCTTGCTGGAGACATTGCGTTGCCAATACGTGCTCTACCTCACTAGTTCCGATACCAAAAGCGAGCGCTCCGAACGCCCCGTGTGTGGAGGTATGGCTATCACCACACACAATCGTTTTTCCCGGATGAGTCAGACCCAGTTCAGGCCCCATAACGTGAACGACACCTTGATCCACCGTATCCAGATCATATAGTGTGACACCGAAATCGCGGCAATTTTGAGTTAATGTATCAATCTGCTGCTTGGAAATCGGGTCCGTAATGTTGTAACGATCTTTTGTCGGTACATTATGATCCATTGTGGCAAACGTGAGCTCTGGACGACGCACCTTGCGCCCGCTAAGACGTAGTCCTTCAAACGCCTGCGGCGAAGTTACCTCATGTACGAGGTGAAGATCAATGTACAAAATACTCGGCTTGCCCGCTTCCTGATAGATGACATGGTTATCCCAAATTTTCTCGAACATGGTTTTTTTACTCATCAATATTCACCCCTGTGTTTTTCGAACCTAGTGGAGAGAAGCTGTACGGCTCTCTCTTGGATGTCAACAATATACCACGACGTGTCTGATTGGTCTAAGATATGATATCTATAGAAGTGATAGTCTTGACCTATAAGTGTGCTAGAGAAAATATTGAGGCAGGGAGTGAAGTTGGTAGGATAGAAAAATATATCCCCCTAGTTTTCTAACCAACATTTGCCCCGAGAGCTATGTATCTTGGAAGATTAACACACCAAAGGCCGAGGGTTATTTTTCCTTTCGACCTTTGGTATGACTCTATTTTTATATCATTATAGTTTTCTGTTAAACCTTGAGATTCAGTGTTTCTCCATATCGTACAACGTCAACCTCCGCTGACAGTTTACTTCAAATAGGTTCCCGTTTCTCCAATTCCACCACTGCCATTCAATACATATACCCTTGCATTTCCTTTACCGGAGCAAGTCAAGGTGATTTTGCCATCCGTAACGGTTTTGGAATCACCGGTCACTGCATCCACATAGGTTCCGTTCGGAATCCCGGAAAATGTTGCATTACCTGAAATCGTGACCAACGCAAAACTGTCAATGCCTTTGGCGCTGTCGGTATATCTTCTTTTAAACGCAAGATTGCCCGTTACATTCTCTGTAGAATACTGGCCTTTTTGCAAGGCAGGAACAGCTCTTCTAATTAAATTTAGCTGTCTGATATGTTTCGCCAGAGGATGGTTCAGTGATTCCGCAAGCGTGCCAGTAGCGTTTGTGTATTTGCCATAATCTTGTACCATAACACTGCCTTCTATGTGATCCCCGTAATAAGCCCGTCCCGTTTTGCTTAGCGGTGCGTTTGGACCCGGATCAATGACTGCCCCCTTTTGAAATTCGATTTCGGAGCCATAGAAGATGGCGGGTATTCCGCGGAAGGTGAACATCAGATCGAGATTCTCGGCCCAAGTGTCTTGTGTGCCCGCAAATCTTTGATTTTCCGGAGCCTGATCAGGCGCATAGTCATGCGAGTCGACATAGGTTACATTCCACGTAGCATCATTATAGTATTGGTCGCCACTTCTCATATTAAAGGCTTCATGCGCGGTCTTGAATGCCCAATGCATCGGGAAATCAATCACATCCATGCCCGATTTCCTCGAATAGTCAGGTGTATGATAGGTATTGCCGATTAAGAAAGCATTGTTCGAGGTTGGCTGTCCTGCTGTAGTAGAGTTATCCGCCCACTCTTGTTCAACCGACATTTTATTAGAGGCATAGTCATTTTTCCCATCGCCCGGATACGATTTTGAAGCCTTCCAAGTATAGAATGGTGTTGAGATCGCTGGAATTCCGCTGTTCCAAACATCTCTGTACCGGGTGGCTACTTCTCCAAAAACATAGAAATCCGAGCCTCCTCTTGTCTTCCAGGCAGGAATATAGTATTTATTGAAAATATACCGGCTCACATGCTTCACTGTATCGACACGGAAAGCGTCCACACCCATGTCTATATAGTGATTGTAAGTATCAATTAAATATTTGTTAACTGCAGGGTTTTCTGTATTCAAATCCACGCAATCTCCCGCTATCTGACCAGTCTGAACAGTATAGGATTCCCAGGAAAGACTTTTCTCTGTATGGTAAATGTTATTGTTCGTTTCCGTATTCTTCATTAGAGCGAGCCTTGCCTGATACTGCTGATCGGGTGTCATGGAATCATAGTTTGGCGGCAGCTTATCCGTAGTTTTCACCAAGTTGTTACCGGTATCCGGTTTAGCCGGATCTTTCCTAAACATGGGGTACAGATTCTCTTCACCAAAATTGCCGGTATGATTGACGACGATGTCCTGAATGACCTTCAGCCCTTTGGCATGGGCCGCATTGATCAAATCCTGATAAGAAGCTCCCGCCGATTCATACCTTGGGTCTACTTTGGCAAAATTTATAGCATGGTAACCATGATAATCATAACCGCTGGCATTCTGCACAACAGGTGTAATCCAGATGGCACTAAATCCGAGGGCTTTGATATAATCGAGTTTCTGAATCAGCCCCTTAAAATCTCCTCTCCAAGCAGGGTCTGAATCTGGATTACGCGCCTTGGCATCATCCCATGCGTGCACATTGTTGCTTGGATCACCGTCATAGAACCGGGAAGTAATCACGAAGTAAATAGTGTCTTCCCGAAAATCACCTTTGTCTCCAATATTATAAACAAAGCTCTGTTTGGTTTGATTTCCAGCACCGTCTATAACAAGAAATTTTAATGTCGTGGTCTTGGAGATAAGGATGGATGGTCCGGTCAATCCGGCCAATGCGTTACCGAGGATGTAGACTTTTGAGCTTGTGGTCGGTTCCGTACCATCCTCCGTGTAGTATGCCTTGGTCGTTGCCGCCTTGTTATCTTTCAGGTTGAAGGATACAGTCACAGAGGAACCGGAATGCCCGGCAGGCAAATTCGCTGTGATTGTCGGAGCTTGCAGATCGGCATTCAGGTCAATTACATAATCGAAAGAGGATGCATTTCCGGTTTGACCGATTGAATTGACGGCGATGGCCTTGATAGTCAAAGAGGAAGCAACCTGAATTGGAGTGGTATACAAGGTCGAGGAGGTCGTAGGTGTCGAACCGTCTACCGTATAATAAATCTTGTCGCTACTGTTGGTGCTGGAAAGCGTTACCGTTTGAGTCGAATCGTATGTTTTCGGCACGGGAGAGATGGAAACCGCCGGAATTTTTGGAGTTTCCGGGTTGGCATCATACCATACATTATCCGTGTAATACCAACCCTCTTTCACACTGCGAGACAAGTCGGCCGTCTGTTTGCCACTACTGTCATTAAAAACGAGACTTGAGCCTGTCGCCTCGGCAATGGTATAGCTATACCAGTCGTTTCCGTCCGACTTCATCAGAATTCCTGGCCACGCCCCACTAATCGGAACGGTTGACGGATTCAAATTCCAGTAATGGATTCGAATTGTTGAATTCCAGTTTGAAGGCTTCTTAAAGTGAACCGTTAATCCGTTTTGAGTTGCTGTAGGTGTTGCTAAAGGTGCATATGTTGCACTAACGGTAGAAGTAGCAGCCGATGATGGAAGAGCATTCACTGTGGAATTCATATAGGTTGCTGTATAATCGGTATTGCTGGCCGAAGCACCACTAGGTAAACCGAAGAAGTTCAAGCAAAGCGACAATATAATCAACCAAGAAATAAAACTCCCTGTTTTTTTTCTTAGCAAGTTAACACCCTCCTGATAAAATTTAGTGGGTAGATCGTGCAACCGGTTGCATAAAAACAAAAAAAAAAGAAAGACACTTATTTGGATAAAATGAATCTATTGATCGCCTCCTCCGTGTTATGTAGGGAAAATAATCATTGTACGCGCTTACAAAATTAGCACTTAGAAAAGCCCATTTAAATACGGCTCAATAATACCCAATGATTTTTCCTTTTTTGATTATATCATCCATACTTTTCCTCGGTCAATGTATTTGCTAGTGTGTAGATTTCCTCGCTCGCTAAATTCCCAGCACACCTATCTCCAATCTAAACTATGTAAAATTTTGGTTAGGTGTAATGAATTTCACATCTTTCCGGGTCAACCTGTTCTACCATAGAAGAGTGATACGCCGTGCTGGGCAGACCATTTTGGTTGGGACGTCTACTTCCTTTTCTAAATTAGCTACAGAGGCTGTCTGGCATGTGCGGCAAGTACGCCTTTATTTTGATTCGAAGCGGAGTGTCCAGATGTTGAATACCGAATTGGAATACCGTGAGCGCATCAGGAAGCTGGCCGTATGTATTGTCAAGCATTACCGAGGAAAAGGACCGGACAACGTTAAGGTTTCTCTCAACTCACCACTCCGAGTTACAGTAGAGATCCAGGGTACTTTGTCTAATCTGTCCGAAATTCTCGTTCATGAAGGCGCTGTGGAAAAGGTCAGTGATTACTGGAACGTCCTTCGTCCTTATCTGGAAAAGGAGTTTATGAGGGAAGCCGAAAAAACACTTGGCAGTCCCTTCACTTACACTTGGGAGGTCTGCCCCTCCGTCCATGGAGACGGACATATTATCATTACTCTTGAACTACAACACATACCCCGGTTGGATTAGCGGGAAGGAGATTATCTCCTCGCTCGCGGATAAGCCAGTACAGGATGCAGCGTGAAGCGGCATTTTTGTATTGGCTTTTTTTCATGTTACGAGTTTCATCTATTTCATATAAAAAGAGGTGCTGCACACATGGCAGACAAGGTATTAACAGTATGTCCTTACTGCGGAAGCGGTTGTCAGCTTCATTTGCTAGTGGACAAAGGACAGGTAATTGGCGCAGAGCCGGCTAATGGTCGTACAAATGAAGGAACATTGTGTTTGAAAGGACATTATGGGTGGGATTTTCTGAATGATCCACAGATTCTGACTGCACGCTTGCGCAAGCCCATGATTCGCAAAAATGGAGTCATGGAGGAAGTGGAGTGGAATGAAGCCATTCAGTATACTGCCGAAAGACTGTCAGCAATTAAGGAAAAGTATGGACCTGACTCTATCATGGGGACGGGCTCCGCGCGCGGTCCGGGAAATGAAGCCAATTATGTCATGCAAAAGTTCATGCGGGCAGTCATTGGCACCAACAATATTGATCATTGCGCTCGTGTATGCCACGGCCCTTCTGTAGCAGGTTTGACTTACTCGCTCGGGGATGGAGCTATGTCCAACTCTATTCCTGAAATTGAACACTCTGATCTCATTTTCGTATTTGGATACAACGCACCCGAAACGCATCCAATCGTCGCAAGACGCATTGTAGCTGCCAAGCAAAGAGGTGCCAAAATTATTGTTTGTGATCCACGCATGACTGAAACTGGACGCATTTCAGATATGTGGCTACCTCTAAAAGGCGGCTCGAACATGGCTTTGGTGAACGCTTTTGGTCATGTGCTAGTGCATGAAGGGCTGTACGACAAAAGATATGTGGAAGCAAACACAGAAGGCTTTGCCGAATACGTAGATAGCATTAAAAAATATACGCCCGAATATGCAGAAGGCATCACAGGTGTCAAGGCGGCTGACATTCGGGCGGCTATGAGGGAATATGCCAAGGCTCCTACCGCTACAATTCTGTACGGAATGGGCGTATGTCAATTTTCACAGGCTGTTGATGTGGTAAAAGGGCTTGCTTCCCTTGCCCTACTGACCGGAAATCTGGGCAAGCCAAATGTAGGTATTGGACCTGTACGTGGACAAAACAATGTTCAGGGCTCCTGCGACATGGGTGCATTACCTAATGTGTATCCTGGTTACCAGGATGTCATTGACACCGCAGTTCGCAAAAAGTTTGAAAAAGCATGGGGTGTTGAGCTACCGCGTAAAAAAGGATATTCACTTACAGAAGTACCGCATCTCATCCTGAAAGAGAACAAGCTGAAGGCTTATTATATTTTCGGCGAAGACCCTGTACAGAGTGATCCGAACGCTGCCGAGCTGCGTGAAGCGCTAGAACAATTGGAATTTGTCGTGGTGCAGGATATTTTCATGAACAAAACGGCGCTGCATGCGGATGTCATCCTCCCTTCTACCTCTTGGGGCGAGCATGACGGGGTGTATTCTTCGGCAGATCGGGGCTTTCAGCGTATCCGTAAGGCCGTCGAGCCGCAAGGTGATGTAAAGCCTGACTGGGCCATCATTAGTGAGGTTGCTACCGCCATGGGCTACCCTATGTCCTATGCGAACACAGAGGAAATTTGGGATGAAATGCGAAGCCTCAGTCCTTTATTCGCTGGTGCCAGCTACCAGAAAATGGAGGAACAAGGCGGCGTGCAATGGCCCTGCCCTACAGAGGATCATCCAGGTACACCGTATTTGTACAAAGGCAATCAATTTTCCACACCTAGTGGTAAAGGACGATTATTCGCCTGCGAATGGCGTCCGCCGCAAGAACAGCCGGATGCAAAATTCCCGCTTGTCTTATCTACAGTCCGTGAGGTAGGCCATTATTCGGTGCGTACGATGACTGGGAATTGCCGTGCATTACGCCAGTTGTCTGATGAGCCTGGATTTATTCAGATTAGCCCAGAAGACGGAGCAGATCTGAATATTCTGGATGGCGAAATTGTTGCCATCTCCTCCCGTCGGGGACGCATCATGGCGCGGGCACAAATTAGCGACCGTGTGCAACAAGGTGCGACCTACATGACCTATCACTGGTGGGTCGGAGCATGTAACGAGTTAACCGCCGATTTTCTCGATCCGGTATCCAAAACCCCAGAATTGAAATACTGCGCCATCCGGTTGGAACGGATTGCCGACCAAGCGCAGGCTGAACGTGATGTACATGAATCGTACCAAAAGATTCGTAGACAGATGAACGTCCAGGAAGCCGTTCTAGCTGACAAGGTGACAAGATGAGCGGCGTACGAAACACGCTGAACCGTTCGACGAGCAGAATGGGTTCAGCCAATAGAACAAGTGCTGTTGCCTCCTCTTTCGTCGTTGCGGATGGCGGGCAATGTATTGGCTGCAAAGCCTGTGAACTGGCGTGCTTTGCCGTTCACGGTCAGGCGAGCGGCATAGGCGCTTCGATCGGAACCGTCAGCGTGCCTGTGGTGCCCAAGGTGTATGTGGTGCGAGCTGGGGATACGTACGTGCCAGTGCAATGCCGGCATTGTGAGAATGCCCCCTGTGCACATGCCTGCCCGGTGCAGGCCATTCGTCAGGAGGACGGCGTAGTCATGATTGATGAGGAACGATGCATCGGCTGCACCTCCTGTGTATTGGCCTGCCCCTTCGGGGCAATCGAGGTGTCTCCAGTCTATCGAGCCGGGCACGTTATCACGCAGTCCGGCCTGACTCACCGTGCAAATCGAACCGCGCTTCCCCGCACTGCGGCAAGCAAATGCGATCTGTGCGCGGAAACAGAGAACGGACAGCCTGCTTGTGTAGAAGCCTGTCCAAATCATGTGCTACGGCTGGCCAATGGTATATCCGACTCGCCTCCAGAGCCTCGGCGGGAAGTCTTTTTCCCACGCCTGTAAGGTCAAAATCAGCCGCAGAAAGGTAGAAAAACATGTCAACAACAGACAAGATCTCTTCGCCTCCTTGTATGAGGACGTCTGATTCTACAGACCCCGTCATTCATATTGACCCAACGCTCTGCACTGGATGCAGACGCTGTGCGGGTGTTTGTCCGGTAGATGCCATAGAGGGACTGCCTGGAGAACCTCAAACCGTGAACGCAGACCGCTGTGTTATTTGCGGTCAATGTGTGCAAATATGCAGCGTATACGCCTCAGATTGGGCAGATTCATCTCCACAGGCAGCCGCCATCAGACGACAGGAACGTATACGTGAACGCGATATGCCTGCCGACATCGGCGAACCGCTATTTGCTGCCTATTATAGCTATAACCTGAATAAGGTAGCTGACATGATGAAGAAGCCAGGACAGCTTCGAATCGTGCAGTGCGCCCCAGCCATTCGCGTGTCACTCGCAGAGGAATTTGGTATGCCGTTTGGTACCCTGACGCCCGGCAAAATGGCCGCTGCCCTTCGTCGCCTCGGTTTTGATCGAGTATATGATACGAATTTCGGAGCTGATGTAACCATCATGGAAGAAGGCACTGAGCTGATTCGCCGCGTAACCGAGGGTGGACCGCTGCCGATGTTCACATCCTGCTGTCCAGCTTGGGTCCGTTTTGCCGAGATTGAATACCCCGATCTGCTAGACCATCTATCCAGCTGCAAATCGCCAATGCAAATGGTGGGAGCGCTGATCAAGACCTATGGTGCACAGCTGGATGAGGTGGAACCTGCGAATATTTACAGCGTCGCGATCATGCCATGTACCTGCAAACAATTTGAATGCGATCGTCCCGAAATGGAATCCGACGGTTATCGTGATGTGGATGAGGTGCTGACCACGCGTGAGCTGGCATACTGGATCAAGCAGCGCGGCATTGATTTTATGAACCTGCCTGATGAAGAATTTGATGCACCGCTAGGACAATATTCAGGCGCAGGCACTATTTTTGGGGTAACTGGAGGAGTTATGGAAGCTGCCATCCGCACAGGCTATGAGCTGCTGACGAATGAGAAGCTGCCCAAGCTCCAGCTGGATTTTGTCCGTGGCGAGGAAGGCATTCGAGTAGCAGAGGTACAGGTAGGCGAGCTGCAGCTCAAGGTGGCGGTCGTCGCTGGACTCCAGCATGCCTACCAACTCCTGGATCGTGTGCAGGCGGGTGAATGTGATTACCATTTTATTGAGGTCATGGGCTGTCCAGCCGGCTGTATCAGCGGAGGAGGGCAACCCAAGCTCATGTTGGAGAAACAAAAAATCGATGCTTATCGTGCACGTAAATCGTCCATCTATGGACACGATGCTGCATCTCAGGTGCGCAAATCGCATGAGAACCCTTTTATCATCAAGCTGTACGATGAATTTCTGGGTGAGCCGCTAGGTCATGTATCGCACCATCTGCTGCACACGACCTTCCAAAAGCGTGGACCCGGCAAGCAGAGCCGTAGCAATGATATGCCCGTCAAAGGGCATAACGATTATTCCATTCATTAGTGCGCTCAACACATAAGTATGATCATTAGAAATTATATTTTGCTGTTAGTTAGAGAGGAGTCGAGTTGTATGAATCGCTTTGTTTTAGCTGATCCCGATCAGTGTATCGGCTGTCGCACCTGTGAAATCGCCTGTGTTATCGCACATTCGCCGGAGAACCCCTTTATCTCGCCAGATGACGAGTTTCATTTTCACCCTCGCCTTCAGGTGATCAAATCATTCGGAGTCACTGCACCTGTTCAGTGTCGTCACTGTGAGGATGCTCCATGTGCTAATGCCTGTCCGAACGGCTCCATTACGAACGCAGACGGCTGCATTCTTATTAATAGCGAAAGCTGCATTGGCTGTAAAACCTGTATGATCGCCTGCCCTTACGGTGCGATTACCATGGTGCCTCAATACAGAGACGGGCAGCCGGTCGTGCAAGACGGACTGTACACCAATGTGTCGGGTCGTTTGCAACCTAAAGAACGCATGATTGCCAGCAAATGTGATTTGTGCGAAGGTGTGGACGGCGGACCGGCCTGTATTGGAAAATGTCCAACTCAAGCCCTCAAGCTGGTCGAGCCAGATCTGGTTCATGCCCGGGTTGAGGAAAAACGAGCTGCAAGTGCACGTCAGCTGCTGCATATGACACGCATTCCGGCGACGGGTCTATAACATGACTCCGTCTTCTCCTCTGGTCAAAGTTATGCGGACCGAACGGGATGCACTAGGAGACATGGAAATTCCTATGGATGCCTTGTACGGTATTCATACCGCACGTGCGATGAACAATTTTGCAGTCAGCGGCAGGCCCGTGAACAGAAATCTGATTCACGCTCTTGTGTTGGTAAAAAAAACCGCCGCTCAAGTGAATGGTGAGCAGACCCGGTTGTCTGCCCACCGGGTCTCTGCCATTGTAAATGCCTGCGATGAATTACTCGCAGGACGGCATCAAGATATGTTTACCGTGGATGCCATGCAAGGCGGTGCAGGCACCAGTACCCATATGAACGTAAATGAGGTCATTGCTAATTTGGCCATCGTACAGCTGGGGGGGCAGCCAGGACAATATGAGCTTGTACATCCGCTGGATGATGTGAACTGCTGCCAATCTACGAATGATGTATATCCGACGGCGCTACGAATTGCAGCGATACGCCTGCTGCGCCCTTTGTGTGACACGATGTCTTTGTTACAAAATGCTTTACAGCAAAAAGAAATAGAATATGCCGACCTGCTCAAGCTAGGCCGCACACAGCTAATGGATGCCCTGCCTATGATGGCCGGGCAAGGCTTTGGCGCCTACGCAAAAGCTATAGGGCGTGACCGTTGGCGCCTCTATAAAGCCGAAGAGCGGCTACGAGAAATCCCTATTGGAGGCACGGCGATTGGCACAGGTATGAATGCGCCTCGGGCTTACAGCTACCGGATGGTCGAAAAGCTGGCGGACGAGACTGGATTAGGGCTATGCCGTAGCGACCACCCCATGGACCCGATTCAAAATATGGATGTCTTCGTCGAGGTGTCAGGTCTACTTAAATCCGCCGCGGTAAATCTGCTCAAAATATCTAGCGATTTTCGTCTGCTAGCCTCTGGTCCTTTCGGTGGTATCGGTGAATACATGCTACCTCCGGTCCAAGCTGGTTCCTCTATTATGCCTGGCAAGGTCAATCCGGTAATGGCTGAAATGGCCGGATTGACAGCGATGCGTGTGATGGCCGAAGATGCGGCTATCACGATGGCTGCTGCCTCTGGACAGCTGGAGCTGAACGCGTTCCTGCCGTTGATTGCCGAATCGCTGCTGGAATCGCTGCATATTCTCACCAATGCCGTTCAACTGTTCGAGGAACGGTGTGTGCGCGGTCTGATCGTACAGGAGGAACGCTGCTCTGCTAATCTGCACAGCTCAGCTGTGATGGCCTCCGCGCTGGTCGCTGAGCTTGGCTATGATGAAGCTGCTTCCATTGCATCAGCAGCCATTGCACAGGGTCGCACACCAGAGGATATTGCAGAGGATCGCGGTCAGCTGACCCGTGCGCGGATTGACCAATTGTGCCATCCCTATACCGTAACCAAGCCCGGAATTCCGGGGCAGGAAGAAGGAACTCACCATGGGAATGAATGATACCCCAAGAAGTAACCGACCACATATCGTTCTGCTTGGTCGCCGAAATGCAGGCAAATCCAGCATTCTGAACGCCTTGACCGGCCAGCCCGCCGCTGTGGTATCACCTATAGGAGGAACGACTACGGACCCCGTTTTCAAGCCGATGGAGCTACTTCCTGCGGGTCCCATTGTTCTGGTGGATACCGCCGGACTGGACGATGAGGGTGAGATCGGGGAGCTGCGCCGCAACAAAACGCTAGAAATACTTAATAGTACAGACTTGGCTCTGCTGGTCATCGACGCCACTGTTGGAGTCGGACCATTCGAGTACGAGCTGCTCGAAAAGCTACGCACCAAAAAGATTCCTGTCATTGGTGTACTAAATAAAATAGATACCCTTGCTGAATCAGATCCAATGGCTGCAACGCTGGAGACCGAATTGAATCTCGCACTGATTCCTTTCAGTGCATCTATGCTCCGGGGTGACGCAGAACTGAAAAAGGCCATCACAAATACACTCCCCCAAAACGAAGATCGCTTCCGTATCGTAGGTGACCTGTTGTCACCCGGCGATCTGGTCGTGCTGGTGGTTCCCATCGATAAAGCGGCACCAAAGGGACGATTGATTCTGCCGCAGCAGCAAACGATCCGTGATACGCTAGAGAGCGATGCCATCGCTGTCGTGACCAAAGAGCATGAGCTACGTTTGACGCTGGAGCGACTGGGACGCAAGCCCAGCCTGGTCATTACCGATTCACAGGTCTTTATGAAAGTTGCGGCCGACACGCCCAAGGATATACCACTTACCTCTTTCTCCATTCTGTTCGCCCGTCATAAAGGCGATCTGGACGAACTGGTGCGAGGAGCAAGAGCCATTGAACGCCTCAAGGATGGAGACCGTGTGCTCATTGCGGAAGCCTGCACTCACCAATGCCAATCTGACGATATTGGTCGAGTAAAAATCCCTCGTTGGCTGCGTCAAACGATAGGCAAACGCCTCATTATCGAACATGCATCTGGCTCCAGTTTCCCTGACGATTTGAGTGAATATGCGTTGGTTATTCATTGCGGTGCCTGTATGCTCAATCGGCGTACAATGCTTCACCGAATGTCTGAAACGAAAGCCGCCAGGGTGCCGATTGTGAACTATGGTGTGTTTATCGCTTATGTCCAGGGAGTCTTCCCCCGGGCTATTGAATGCTTTCCATCTGCTATGCTAGCCTGGGAGCAAGCCGCTAAAGCAGGAAGTTATTCTTAAAATCTCGTCATTAATATTCTTCTCTCTAGACATACAAAAGCAGCCGCGCTGATTCCAACGCGACTGCTTTTTATTTTCAAATGCTATTATTATCAATTGCTAAAAATACAAATCGCGCTCGCCTGCTTCTAATCGTTCAAGTCTGTCAAGCGTCAAACGGCGCGTTGATTCACGTGGTATACGCTCCAGATTTTCACGCAGAGCAGCAGCTCCCAATTCACGTGCTTCCTCATCCCCATAATCCAGCAGATATTCTTGGAAGGTCAGCAGCGAATTCGGCTGGCACACATTGTGAATTTGTCCGGATTTGGCAAGCTCCATAAAGCGATCTCCAGTTCGTCCCTCACGGTAGCAAGCTGTACAGTAGCTTGGCATATATCCGCCACGGCACAAACTTTTAATAATTTCCGATGGAGAGCGATGGTCTCCCACCTCAAATTGAGGCTTATCTTCCGTCTCCTGTTTTGCATAGGCGCCTACGCCTGTAGCTGATCCAGCACTAATCTGTGACACGCCTAAACCAATGACACGGTCTCTATATTCCGGCTCCTCGCGCGTAGACAGGATCATCCCAGCATAAGGGACAGCCAGTCGAAGAACGGATACAATTTTCATAAAATCATCATCGTTGACCAGGTACGGATACCGCTCCAGGTCTACATTTTCAGCCGGACGCAATCGTGGAACCGAGACCGTGTGAGGCCCGCAGCCAAAGGTTTCTTCCAAGTGTTCGGCATGTTTCAGCATGGCTACAGTTTCATAGCGGAAATCATACAAGCCATACAACACACCGATCCCCACATCATCTATACCCGCACGCATAGCCCGGTCCATTGCGGTGGTGTGCCAATCATAATCCCGTTTGGGTCCCTGCAGATGAAATTTGCGATAGCTCTCCCGATGATACGTTTCCTGAAATAAAATATACGTACCAATACCCACCTCTGCCAGTTTCCGATAGTCCTCCTCGGTTGTGGATGCAATATTCACATTAATCCGCCGAATGCTGCCGTTATCTACCTTGACCTCATAGATCTGGCGCAGACAATCGACGATATAATCAATGGGACAATGGACTGGGTCTTCCCCCGCTTCCAGTACGAGTCGCTTGTGTCCCAATTCTTGAAGCACTCTAACCTCCTCCACCAATTCCTCCGGGGTCAGGCGGCTACGCGTAAAGCTATCATTGGTATGCTTATACCCACAATATTCGCAGTTATTAACACAGTGATTGCTTACATATAAAGGAGCGAACAACACAATCCGGTTGCCATAAATCTGCTCTTTGACTGCTCGCGAAGATTTGAACATCTCTTCCAATAATTCAGGATCATCTACATGCAAAAGAGCCGCCGCTTCACTTGCATTCAGCCCGCGGCAGGCTCTGCCCTTTTCTAAAATTTCCAAAATGCGTTGTCGATTTGTTGCCTCTTGTTTCCCCTGCTCCACTGCGGCCATAATCTCTGCTTCATTAATAAAATCTGCTGACACTTTCTCCCGTACTCCACTCACGTATACCCATCTCCTTATTTATGGTTACTGCAATGTTTCCGTCACGTTCTCACACGGTCCCCTGTCTCATAAGCTGTCGTTGCACTCTCAAACTATCGCCGCGCCCCATATCGACTTCAAATCCCGCTCCACGGATTCGCAGCTCCAAGCAATGTCTACATTGGGCAGACTCATCGCCCAAACATATTTTATTCTCATAAATCGCATACTTAGGCCTCACCGCCAGTGGCGACAAATTAGGCATCACCACATTCGCTCCCGCCTGAAGCGCCTTCTCCCTTCCCTGGGGATGAATCGTCCCCATGGCCGTGGATGCCGGAATAAGCGCATCTGGAACGACCAACCGGGATAATGAAATGATATCAAGTGCCTTTTCCATGCTCCCCTGGCTGGCCTCACGAAGCGGCGTATTGCTATGTGGTAAAAAGGGGCCAATCCCGATCATATCTGGCGACAGGCTATGCAAATAGACCAAATCATCTGCTAATTCACTGTTCGTTTGTCCCGGCAATCCCACCATACATCCAGCCCCGATCTGAAAGCCGATCCGTTGCAAAGCCAGCAGCCGGCTACGCCTGCTTTCGATCGTCATCGTCGGATGCAGCTTGGCGTACAAACTGGGTGAAGCTGTCTCATGCCGGAGCAAAAAACGGTCCGCGCCCGCCTCGTATAGTTGCTCATAAGTTTCGTCATCCCGTTCACCGATGGACAATGTAACCGCCACATCTGCAAAACGGCTTTTAATTTCCCGAATTAGTTTCGTCAGCCGGGCAGCCGTAAACCAGTAATCTTCCCCACTTTGCAAAACAAAGGTCCGATAACCCAGTTCATACCCCTCCGCGCAGCAGGCCAGAATTTCTTCCGGCTGCAAACGGTAACGGTCTGCCTGTTTATTCGAAGCACGCAGCCCACAGTACATGCAATCCTGACGACATATACTTGAGAATTCAATTAATCCTCGTAAAAAAACACCTTTGCCATAACGCTCCAATTTGGTGCGAGCTGCCAGTTGGCGCAGTTGTGCTCGTAGCGTCGGCTCACTATCCAGACGTGTCAGCAGCTCCGTCATTTCCGTATGCGTCCATTCCTTGCCATCAGCCAGACGCAGTAATAATTCGTCCGTGACTCATCCCTTCTTCCCTCGTCCATCCGGACTTTACATCATCAGTGGCTTATATCGTACATGTATTATTCTAGCAACATCAGAGAGAATATAACGTGACTAGTTTCACAAAAAATCCCATTTTCTGAAAACCAATTTCATTCTCACCTTAAAAACTACATATTCATCTCTACACACAAAAAAAGCTGTTCCTCCGTTATAGAAGAAACAGCTTCTCCCGATAGGTCTATTTATCACTGAATCAAATCAATCGCCTGCTGGGGTACAAAATAATCAACGCCGTTAAATACGACTACACCGTTGAGCGTAGAATTTTTACCATTCAGTGTAGCAATATTTTTGTATACTGGAAGCTCCAGCTTGTTACTGCCTTTGGTCACCGTAATGACTTTCGTGTCCGCAGTAAACTTGGCTCCTTTAGCTTCAAAAGCGGCTTTTGCAGGAACAAACAGTTGCTTGCTGACTGTATCCAAATCCAGTCCAAGTACACGTGTCATATACTTATTTACATCTGTATTGTCGATGACACCGGATGGACGGTCACCGTTCGGCGCGTACGTGTACAACACGACATCACCCCCTGTGTGTCCACCTGTAGTCCAGCCAATATTGGCGCGTTTGCTAATAATTGGTCCGACGGCATAGTTCATGCTGCCTTCTTTGGCATCTTTAATTGTTTTTACTTCTTCGTCTGACAAATCGGTGATGCCAAAATACGTGGAAAGCACCTCTTTAATATTGCTGCGATCTGCATTCAGCTTGGATTCCAAGCCTTCACCCGTCAGCTTCGCTTTTTTCAATGGATCTATAAAAGAAGCTAAAGGCGTTTTGTCATAATTGCTAGTTGTATCACTGCTACCAATCGTCAATCCACCGTTTCCGTGGTCTGTCACTGCTACGACGACAGTATTTTGGTTTTGCTTGGCGTAATCAAGAGCAACCTTCACTGCATCGTCAAATGAAAGCACGTCACTAATAATTCCCGTTGGATCATTAGCATGTGCAGCCCAATCCACTTTACTGCCCTCTACCATTAAGAAAAAGCCTTTATCATTTTTGGATAACACATCAATGGCTTTCGTTGTCATTTCTGCCAAGCTAGGTTCCTTCGATGCATCGCGATCCAGGTCATATGCAAGAGCTTCAGGAGAAAAGCTGCCCCAGAGCTTGCTGGAGGTCGAATTTTTCAGCCCTTCAGGTGTTGTGACAAAATCATAGCCCTGGTCTTTAATTTGAGCAATTAAATCTTGGCCGTCCTTACGCCCTGCTGGCTCCAAAAACTTGCCGCCTCCACCTAACACAACGTCAACTCCGTTGTAGGCTTGTTGCATGCTGAGTGCATCATAATTTTTGCGGTCAGGATAATGTGCGGTAAAATCAGCTGGTGTCGCATGCATAATCTCCGAAGTAGCAATAATTCCGGTTGATTTCCCTGCTAGCTTGGAAGCCTCCAGAATGGAAGCTACAGGCTTTTTGGCGTCACCTGCTGCGATCGGTTGCTGTCCGGGCATCGTTGCTTCATCTGGGAGAACGCCTACATACCCAGTATGTGATTTATGTCCTGTGGCAAAAGCTGTACCCGCCGGAGCAGAATCGGCAATCGGTGCATCCGCAGAATGTGTACGCACCATCCCGCTTGCCATGCTGTCTAACGTTAAGGATGATCCTTTGTACCATCTAGCCAATGCAGTAGCGTCATTAGCCATGCCGTCTGGAATCAGAATAATTACATTTTTAATTGTCGTGTCCTTCTCGACTGCCATCGCTGTCCCGCCGCTTACGGTTAGCATCATCGTCGCTAGGAGTGCAGCTACCGATTTTTTCGTATGTATCCCCCAACATTTTAGCATTCATTTTCCTCCCAGACCTTTTTTTGTACAACCAGAACTAAGATTAATTATGTTTTATCAGGAGAATGTTAAGGGAA
The DNA here is from genome assembly GCF_011800295.1 of Paenibacillus sp. EKM301P. NCBI lineage: Bacteria > Bacillati > Bacillota > Bacilli > Caryophanales > Paenibacillaceae > Paenibacillus > Paenibacillus sp. EKM301P. Next base: position 92,665 of record NZ_JAALFM010000001.1, read on the forward strand.
TTAATTATCTATATTAAAAGACTCTATTTGTGAAAAAACGCTTCATCTTATATAAAACTTCTGACACATGAGACCCGTTAGGATTGGGCATTTAATTTTATTATTGTATAATCAGTCTATGATGTAATAGGAAAAGCTTATAAGATAAGGAGCATGAAATTCGATGGAATTCAGACAGCTTCAGTACACCCTGCAAATTGCAGCGGAAAAAAACTTCTCACGCGCAGCAGAAAAACTGCATATCGCTCAGCCTTCGTTGAGCCAGCAATTGTCCAAACTGGAAAAAGAGCTTGGGGTACTGTTATTTCAACGCAACACCAGCACGGTGGAACTAACACATGCCGGAGCAAGCTTTGTGGAAAAGGCAAAAAAAATAGTCGACGCGGTGGAACAGCTCCGACAGGAAATGGACGATATCTCTCAGTTGCGAAAAGGGAAGGTCGTCGTTGGCAGTATGCCTATCACGGGCTCCCATTTGCTGCCACATGTGCTGCCTGTATTCAAGAGGGCTCATCCAGACATTGAAATCGTGTTAGTCGAAGATTCATCCATGAATCTGGAGAAAAAAACGGCAAGTGGCGATACCGATCTCAGCCTGCTCTCTCTTCCCCTAGTAGAACCTACACTTTCTTATGTACCCATCGGTGAAGAGTGGATTGATCTCGCTGTTCCTCCAGGTCATCCCCTAGCCCTGCGTAAAAACGGTAATCAGCCGCAGCCAGTGCACATGGAAGAACTTAAAGACGAGCCTTTTGTCGTCCTGAAAAAAGGGCAAGGCTTTCGCAAGCTGACGATGGATCTGTGTCATCAGGCAGGCTTTGAACCTAATGTGGTGTTTGAAAGCACCAATATGGAGACACTCCAATCGCTCGTAGCGACAGGTATGGGAGTGACGCTCGTTCCCCGTTTTATCGCCCGCGCCGCCAGCAGCGAGTTTGTTCCAGCATTGCTGCCACTAGCCGAACCTACCCCCAGCCGTACCCTGGCGATTGCTTACCGGAACGGACGTTATTTGTCTAAAGCTGCCGAAGCTTTTATTGATACCTTCCGAGAAACGGTCAAGCAACTTTCTCAAAAGTAGCATCGAACGTGAAAAGGACCGTCTTCCTCCCCAGCCCAAGCCAGAGAGGAAGACGGTCCTGGGGCTTCGCCCCTATACTTTCAATACGGCATTTAGATCACGGGTTCGATTACACTGTTGCGATTGCTTCCCTCTGTCTTCAACGAACCACATTTCATGTTCATTTGAAATCCATGTCAGCCTCGCCTGATTACTCTACACTTGCTCGGAAACTCCACTTTATCCATCCCGCATCACTTCTTTCCTTAAGGTCTCTAGTCTTGGTATCCAAGAATGTCCTACCTCAGTTCCAATGTGCTGTGTGATCCCAAAGTGCCTGTCCTCGCCTTGTTGTGATCAGGGTCTCCCTACATGGGGGGGACTTTTATCCTGATCATAGCCCATTTCAAAGTTGTTTCCGACAACCTGTCTATTTAAGCCTCTCGGCCGTGACAGGCCATCCCTATTCGCCAGTTCGGATCTACTTTGGTTATCCATCGTTATCAACCTCCTGGTGTCGGGATACTATTATAATACACCTATGGGCTGTATCTGAAACAGATTCAACAATTTTTTTATCGGGATGAACCAAATGCTTGCTGCACGTCGGATTCACTCACTTGTGTCTTAATAACCAGTTTCGAAGGATCTTGAGGCGAATATATCACCTCTATAATACTTCCCTGTTGCAGTTTGGATAGTTGGGAAGAAAAAACTTCCTTTTGTGTGGTTACATTAAATGTTTCGCCATTGCTTTTCGTCACCGCTAGTGTAAATTGAAGCTTAATTTTATCGGGTCCAGCTTCCCCCATGGGTGTAACATCCAGTATCTTCGCGTAAGCCTGCTCACCGGTTTTGGCGATTTCCATCAGCTCAGGCGAGACGCCCTGCTTGACCATCTGCTCATTCATTAATGCTTGCAAATCCATTTGCGACACCTGACCTTTCAGGTCAAGACCTACCTTCATTTTGTCTTTCTCAGATACGATCAACGGAATGATCGAGCCCGGCTGAAATTGAGCCATGGAGGTCAAAGGAATAATCGTCGTCAAGGCAGTATCATATTTATCTTCACCCTGTTTGGTTACGGTCAACCCGAGCTTTACCTGTGGCTGATTGTTTACATAAGTCCCTGTTTGTTGAACACTTGTAATGATTCCAACCCCCGGAACACCCTTCTTGACTTTACCGCCACCAAAAAACAAACCTAAAATACCCGGTAGAAATATAAGCGCAAAGCCTGTATAAATTAACGGCCGATACCACGGGGCTTCCATAATTAAAAATGGATCATCCCATAAATATTCAGCCAGAAAAGGCGAAAATCCTACCCCAAACACCAGAAGTACCCCGATCAAACTCAAAAATCCTTTCATTCTCCAAAACCCCTTTTTCAATCATTTATTTAAAAAAATGTGCTCGCAAGAATGGTGAAATGCCCGCCAATCATTTACGCTGTCACCAGCCCCATATAAATCAGCTCTGATGGATTTGCCGGATTGCTACCCAGACCCACCACATCTCCAGGTCGCGGAATTTGCAGCTTAGATACGAGCGTTTCCAGCGTTTTTTGGTATCGATTGCCACTAACTTCCGTCACATCTAGTACAAGCACCACAATCGGATCAAAATTCACGAGCTTCCCGGTATCTGTTACCGAAATCACAACCGCAGTTGCTGCCATCGCCAAGCCTCCGTTAGCCGCCGTTTGAGCTTGTCTTGCCGAGTTTAAGCTCTGGTTGATCTGTTCCCGATGCTCTTTGGGGACCAGACCTTTCATAAATAATCCGGACAAGCCCTTATTCATCAGTTGATCTGCATGTTCTATCGCATCCTGCTGTTTTTTCTTCTTACCGAAAAAGTTCATCATGTGGTTGCACCTCATATTTTGTATTGTTGTACCTTATGAATTCAGTATAGAAGACGGTATCCAACACCACAATACGTTTTGACGCATACAAAAAAACCGAAAAAACAGCAGCTTTAAACTGTTTTTTGTCGGTTTAGTTTTGAGCTTTGGGGCGGTTTGCACAAAATTTTGCGCACTTCAGAGCATTCTTTTGCACGATCATCTGAATGTTTTGTGAAAAACGAGTGCATTCAGCCTATTTTTTACGCAAAAGATAGACCAGTTTACGATAATACGCTGATGATTCTTTATAGCGACGACTGTCCTCCGATACTACAGCCAGCGTTTCATATAGTTGCTCAAGCCGCGCTGGATGCTGGAGAGTTTCAAAATAAGGCAAACATTGCAGAGCATGCATCCAAAAAGCATCCTGTTTTCCCTGGGCAAGCGCAAGCTGGCTTTCATAAAAATCAAGCCCCATTTGCTGATCCGTTGTCAGATTAGTTTTACGTAGCTGATCCAGATGCTGTGAGAGCAGTCCCCAGTTTTTTCGGGCAAATGCAATCTCACAACGGTATATCAGCGTAACGGGCAGCATTATTTGTTGCATTTCCTCTCGCTCCCGACTCACCAATGCTTCAAAACGCACTACTTCCTCCAAGGCCTTATCCAGCTCGCCAATCGACGTCAGCATAATAATCCGATTGTTCAGGATCGTCGTAAGCATATCTGCCGCATTTTCCAAATAGACCAAATTCGCCTCCGCCATAGACAACGTTAACAGTGCTTCCTGTACAGAACCCATAGCAAAGCAATATCCGCTATAAGTCACGTACAGGCCCGTCAGACGGTGAAAGAGCCGATCATCATATACCCTGCGCATTGTTTGCTCAAACACCTGTTTGGCCTGATCAAATTGCTTGACCTGAATGCAGGCCTCCATCATAATGTTTTGCGCATTCAGCCAGTTTTCGGTTCCCTCATCCACCAGGCGGAGGAGCTGCGTAACGTTATTTAGTACATCATAATAATGATTTTTAGAGCGGAAATATTGAATTTTATAAAATAAAATTGCTTTTTTTAGTGGTGCGGGCAACTCCACCTCATCCGAGCGACCAAACCTCTCCAAATAAAAATTCAAATAGGTTTGATGCAAATATTCATAGGCTGTTGGGTCATTTAGCTGCTGGAAATAAACAGCCTTCATCAAATAAGTCGTCATTTCCACCACGAGCGAATCGTTGCGATCCTCCAACTGATCCACATAGCTTTCCGTAGCGGGATTAGCCAGCTTGGACAGCTCTGTGAAAATCGTATCCGCTGTAGCCAGCGTCTCCTCATCCTCTGCCGATGCACGTAATAGGTAGGAAGATTGTACACCTAGACGTTCAGCAATTTGCTCAGCTAAATCCTCAGCCAGCGGGTAACGGTCAGCCAATATATTCGCAAAATGTGCAGGGGTAACTAATCCGTCTACTAACTCTTTACGGGATAGGTTTTTCTTTTTACACAAAAATTCAATGCGTTCCTTAAGCATGGATTATCCTTTCTATACTGACTATCGGTCATACAGCAGGGGACGCCGATCTTCAAACACTGGAATACGCCCACGCACGTCCTGAACCAAGGCAGACTCAATTGAGCCTGTGAGAATCTCCTCCTGCTCTCCGCCTTCGGCAATCATTTCTCCCCATGGATCAATGATGAGCGAATGCCCGAAGAAATCGGTATCTCCACTACGACCTACCCGGTTACAAGCAATGACATACATCTGATTTTCAATAGCCCGTGCGGTCAGCAGGGTACGCCAGTGGTGAAGCCGGGGATGAGGCCATTCTGCAGGTACGATCAGCAAATTTGCGCCAGACAGGGCCAGACTGCGAGCCAGCTCAGGAAAACGGATATCGTAACAAATTGACGCCCCAGCCTGTATTCCGCCATCCAGTGTGAATACAACTTTCTCCTCGCCAGGCTGTAAATATTTCTCTTCATCCATAAGTCGGAACAGATGAATTTTAGAATACGACGCTACCTCTTTGCCTGTACGGTCAAAAACGAGCATCGTATTGTATACATGACCGTCGCTTTTTTTCTCTGCGATCGACCCTGCTACTACATTCACTTGATAAGTGGCGGCAAATGCCGCTATCCATGCCCGAGTCTCCGTGCCTTCTTCGTCCGCCAGCTCATGAATGCGATCCAAGGCATAACCTGTATTCCACATTTCCGGTAGAACAATCAGATCTGGCTTTTGTTCGGCCTTTACCGCTTGTTCCATTAAAGAACGGATATGATTGTGGTTTTCGGGAGGATTTCCTATCTCTATATGAGCTTGTATAAGTGCCACACCGAATGGCTGAGCTTCCTGATACGTCAAAGTTCTTCATCCTCTCTATGAGCCGGAACTTTTCCCGTGTCCCATTGTCCGGTATTTTCTCCCATCATAGCCCGATTAGTCTGGGTTACGCAACCATACAAGCTCAATTCCCCCTATACAACTCGGTAAAATCGTGATAGATTGTTTCTTAAACTATTCCAAAAGGTCGTGTACATTGATGACTCATTTTTCTATTCCCTCGGCTGACGTCATGAAACAGTTACCCACTCAATTTTTTGCCACACTTGTACAAAATGTAAACCGTGAAATTGCAGCAGGGCATGATGTCATTAATCTCGGACAGGGAAACCCGGACACTCCTACTCCATCTCATATTGTAAAAGCTTTGCAGGAATCAGCGGATAACCCGCTGTATCATAAATATTCTCCTTTCCGCGGCTACAGCTTTCTCAAAGAAGCCATCGTCCAGCGCTATCAGGAGGATTACGGTGTAACGCTTGACCCGGAAAGCGAGGTCGCCATCCTGTTTGGCGGAAAAACGGGCTTGGTTCAGCTACCGCAAGTTTTGCTCAATCCCGGCGATGTGTGTCTCGTCCCTGATCCCGGCTACCCGGATTACTGGTCTGGCGTAGCCTTGGCTAAAGCGGAAATGTCATTTCTCCCCTTAAAGGAAGAGAACCGTTTTCTGCCTGATTATGAAGCCATTTCCGAAGAAGATCGCCGCCGCGCCAAATTAATGTTCCTTAATTATCCGAATAATCCCACTGCGGCAACTGCCCCACTCTCCTTTTACGAGGATACGGTTGAATTTTCGCTACGTAATGGTATTGTGGTTGCCAGCGATTTTGCCTATGGCGCTATTGGATTCGATGGCAAGCGGCCTGTAAGCTTCCTACAGGCCGAGGGGGCTAAGGATGTGGGGATTGAGTTCTATACCTTGTCCAAAACATACAACATGGCCGGCTGGCGTGTTGGTTTCGCGCTCGGTAATGCCAAGATCATCTCGCTGATTAATTTGCTACAGGACCATATTTATGTAAGCCTGTTTGGAGGTATTCAGGCAGCAGCGGCGACAGCTCTGACGTCCTCACAGGAATGCATAACCGAGCTGGTTGCTCGCTATGAATCACGCCGCAACGCTTTTTATGATGCCCTTGGTCAAATAGGCTGGAAGGCGACGCGTCCAAGCGGCTCCTTCTTCAGCTGGTTGCCTGTGCCGCAGGGCTATACTTCGGCTTCTTTTGCCGATCTGCTACTGCGTGAAGTCAAGGTAGCTGTCGCTCCAGGGATTGGGTTCGGTAGCGGCGGCGAAGGATATGTGCGAGCAGGGCTTCTGAGCTCAGAAGCTCGACTGGCCGAGGCGGCTGATCGAATTGGCAAGCTAAACCTGTTTGGTTAAGCCGTATTTTCCAGCTACAACTTCTTTGCCAAACCTAGTCTTTTCGTGGTATTCTGTATCCAATATCATTTAGCGCGTTGAAGGGACTATTAAGAGAGGCTCGGTCCTGTTCAGAGAGTAAATTCCGATAGGCTGCAAGAATTTACCTGGACTCTCTCCCAACTCCTATCCCCGAGCGCCCTGCGCAATCAGGCGGTCCCTGCCGTTAACAGGTTTTAAGTGGGATGATCATGAATCATCAATGAAGGTGGTACCGCGGAAGCACAAACTTTCGTCCTTTGCATACAAAGGATGGAAGTTTTTTTGCATTAAAAAGAGTAAAATTAAGGAAGTGGACGTCTTGTCAACACGTATCGTCATTAAAATCGGTAGTAGCTCCCTGACTGGAGTGGAAGGTGGCCTGAATCGGGAAGCCATCGCTTATTTTGCTAGGGAAATCAGCTTGCTTCGTGCAAAAGGCCATGAAGTGCTGCTGGTTACATCAGGTGCTGTAGCTGCCGGATTTCGGGAGATTGGGTATCCCTTTCGGCCCAAACTGCTGCATGAAAAGCAAGCGGCAGCTGCCGTCGGCCAAGCTCTTCTCATGCAAGCCTATGAGCAGGCTTTTAAAAATTTTGACCTCGTAATCGCGCAGGTTCTGCTGACCCGTAGTGACTTTCTGAGCCGCAAACGGATGAACAATGCCGGAATGACTGTAGAAGAATTGCTGCGCCAGCAGGTTATCCCGATTTTTAACGAAAATGACACCGTATCGATTGACGAATTGAAATTCGGCGATAATGATATGCTGTCTGCACTAGTTGCCAATCTGGTCAAAGCCCAGCATTTGATTATCATTACGGATACCGATGGCGTATATACGGCTGACCCGCGCAAACATCCAAACGCTGTACGTTTTGAACGTATCGAGGAAATTACAGAGGAGATTTATGCATTAGCCGGAGGTTCTGGATCAGCAGTAGGAACTGGCGGCATGCGATCCAAAATCGAGGCTGCCAAAGTGGCTACACGCGGCGGTGTGCCTGTATATGTGGGACGGGTAAGCGAAAATGGTGATCTGGACGCAGCCGTCGAAGGACACGGACCGGGCACTTATTTTGATACTCACCTCTCCTCACTGCCGATGAAAAAACAATGGCTTGGCTTTATGTCCACCCCTCTGGGCTCGGTGCATGTAGACCAAGGGGCCGAAGAAGCGTTAGTACACGGAGGACATAGTCTGCTTCCGGTTGGCGTACGACGTGTCGAAGGCAGCTTTCATGCTGGAGATGTCGTTGAGGTACTGGGACCGGAAAATAAGGTATTAGGACGCGGCATCGTCAATTATGATGATGAACAGCTTGAAATGGTACAAGGTTTACCTAGCGGTGAGGTTGTGGGCAAAATTGGTCCCATCCATCGGCTTGAGGTGATCCACAGGGATGAATGGATTACATTATGTATGTAGGGAGGCCATAATATGAGTGATTTAACGACAAACACAGCGATAACAGAGGATAACCAGTTCAGCGAAGTACGAACCAAAGCAAGTCTCGCGAAAAAAAGTGCCGGGGTTATGAACCGACTGACTACAGCACAAAAAAACGAAGCATTGCTTGCTATGGCTGAAGCTCTAGTAAACCATGCAGAAGAGCTGATTGCAGCTAATCATAATGACCTGAAACGTGGACGGGAACTGGGAACGTCCGAATCACTGCTCGACCGCCTCAAGCTGACCGAGGAGCGAATCGGGGCTATTGCTGAAGGATTGCGGCAAATTGCGGCACTACCTGATCCGGTCGGCGACACGCTTGAGCAAATTGAACGTCCAAATGGTCTGCGGATTGAGAAAATACGTGTACCGCTGGGTGTCATCGGAATCATATATGAAGCGCGTCCAAATGTGACTGTGGATGCAGCGGGTCTGTGCTTGAAAACAGGCAATCCGGTTGTGCTGCGCGGGGGTTCGGCTGCTCTCTCCTCCAACCGCAAGATTATTGAAGTGCTTCAGCAGGCGCTAGACGCAACAGCCGTGCCACGCGAGGCGCTTCAACTCATTGAAGATTCAGACCGTGCCTCCGTCAGCGAAATGCTCACCTTGAACGGCTTGCTGGATGTAATTATTCCACGCGGGGGGCGTTCACTCATTCAAAATGTTGTTCAGAACGCTACCGTGCCTGTCATCGAAACCGGGGCTGGCGTATGCCATACGTTCTTGGACGCTACAGCGAATGTAGAAATGGCCGAAGCGATTACACTCAATGCGAAGGTACAAAGACCGTCCGTGTGCAATTCGATGGAAACACTGCTCGTACACTCGGATTATGCTCAAGCACATTTAACAGGATTGGCTGAACGTTTTCGTGATGCTGGGGTTGAGCTGCGCGGATGTGCACGGACACGAGAACTAGCTCCTTGGGCTGTCTCTGCGACGGAAGAGGATTATGGCACTGAGTACAATGATTACATTTTGAATGTAAAAGTCGTAAACAATTTGGACGAAGTACTGGAGCATATTGCCCGGTATGGCACGATGCATTCAGAGTGTATTGTTACTGAGAATAAAGCTCATGCTGAGCGTTTTCTGCAAGAAGTGGACGCGGCAGCCGTGTACCACAATGCATCCACCCGCTTCACGGATGGCTTCGAGTTTGGATTTGGTGCCGAGATCGGAATCAGCACACAAAAATTACATGCCCGCGGCCCTATGGGGTTGCCTGCCTTGACTTCAACCAAATACCGCGTGTACGGTACTGGACAAATCAGGGAATAATATCATAAATCAATCCGTATCTTTGGAGGTATGAATCCATGTGTGAATCACAAACAAAGGTGTTAATTAACGAGCAAATTACGTTTTTCGGTGCAGGTTCAATGGCTGAGGCTATTATTCGTGGGATGACGAATCGTTCTGTCGTTAAACGTGGCGGTATTACCGTCATCAACCGCAGTAATCAGGCTCGTCTTGAAGAACTCCAACAGCAATACGGAGTATTGTTCCAAACTGAGGATGCAGCCAAAACGGAACTGCTGCGTCATTCTCCAGTGATCGTGCTTGCCATGAAGCCTAAAGATGCTGCCGGGGCACTTGGACAGCTCGGTCCCCTTCTGTCAGATGAACAGCTGATCATTTCGGTCATCGCCGGGTTGTCTATTCGTACCATGCAAACGTTGCTTGGTCGCAAACAGCCAATCGCACGGACGATGCCCAACACATCCAGTTCGATTGGACTGGGAGCCACAGGCATCAGTTTTTCCAAGGAGATCAGCGAAACTCAACGTAAAAACGTGCTTACGATGTTCGAATCCGTAGGTACAGTAACGGTTATAGAGGAAGAGAAAATGGATGTACTGACCGGCATTTCCGGAAGCGGCCCTGCCTATGTCTACTACTTAATGGAGGCCATGATTGCCGGGGGAATCCGCGGTGGCTTGACTCCTGAACAAGCGCATGAACTAACAGTGCAAACTGCGCTTGGCGCAGCACGCATGGTCCAGCAAACCGGAGAGGAGCCTTCTGCCCTTCGTCATAAAATCATGTCTCCTAATGGCTCCACGGTAGCTGCATTGGAAACACTGGACAAAGGTGACTTCTACGAAACGGTGATTGCGGCGGTGCAGCGTTGCGCTGAACGATCCCGCGAGATGGGAGCTGTACTTAAGGAGGGAATTGAGTGAGCTATTGCCTGGCGACCTACCGAATATACGATGACAAAGCTGATTTTAAGCAAAAGGCCCAATCTATTGCCATCGGCATGACGGTGGGCAGCTGGACTGAGCTCCCGCAGGCCAAGCGGGATGCGATGCAAAAGCATCTCGGCTCTGTTCAATCTGTGGATATTCACGATGGAGGTCCCGGTGAGCGGTACGCCGACTTAACGATCGCTTACCCGGATGTCAATTTCAGCCGTGATATTCCCGCATTGTTGGTTACGGTCTTCGGCAAAATTTCGATGGATGGCCGAATTAAGCTGACGAAGCTGGGTTTCTCGGAAGCATTCCTCTCTGCTTTTTCAGGTCCGAAATTCGGTATCAGCGGCTTGCGTGAGCAGCTTGGCGTGTATGACCGGCCTCTGCTCATGAGCATTTTCAAATCCGTAATTGGGCTCAATTTGGACGAACTGCGTGAACAGTTTACCCGTCAGGCTCTCGGCGGCGTTGATCTGATCAAAGATGACGAGATCTTGTTTGAAAATGGGCTGACGCCGATTGAAAAACGTGTCGAAGCCTGTATCCGGGCTGCCGAAGCGGCTGAACGTGAAACTGGTAAAAAGCTGCTGTATGCCGCTAATTTAACCGGTCCAACCTCGCAGCTCAAGACGCAAGCCCTCAAGGCTATTGACGCAGGCGCGAACGCGTTACTGTTTAACGTGCTGGCCTATGGTTATGATGTGCTGCATGAGCTTAGCAGCGATCCCGCCGTTTCGGTACCGATTGCAGCCCATCCTTCATTAGCAGGTGCTGCATACCCATCACCTCATTATGGTATATCGGCGTCCGTCCTGCTTGGTCAGCTTATGCGGCTAGCTGGTGCTGATCTCGTTCTCTTCCCTTCCCCCTATGGCTCAGTGACAATGCCGCGTAAGGAAAACATGGCGATTCGCGACGAGCTGATCACCCCTGCTCTACCGCTGAAGACCAGCATGCCTGTCCCTTCCGCAGGGATACACCCCGGTCTGGTGCCACTCATTGTACGCGACTTTGGTACTGATGTGGTGGTTAACGCCGGGGGCGGTATTCACGGACATCCACTGGGTACGGAAGCTGGTGGGCGCGCTTTTGTGCAGGCGATTGAGGCGGTGCAGCAGAATGTCCCGCTGGCCCAATACGCCCGCACTCATCCTGAGTTGCAATCTGCGCTCGACACGTGGGGAGGCGAACGATGAGCACAGCCAAGAAGCCTGTCATTTTTTGTGATTTTGACGGGACCATTACGAACAGTGATAATATTGTCGCTATTATGAAGCATTTTAAGCCTGTGGGCTATGAGCCCATCATGCATCAAATTGTGAACGGGCATATGTCCATTCGTGAAGGCGTAGGTGCGATGTTCGCCTTGATGCCTTCGAAGCTTAAGGAAGACGTTATCTCATATGTACTTGGACAAGCGGGTATACGTCAGGGCTTTGCACGCTTTTTGGACTTTGTACGAGAGCAGCAGATTGAATTTTTCGTTACTAGCGGCGGCATTGATTTTTTTATTGATCCATTGCTAGAACCGTTCGGCATCCCGCAGGATCACATTTTTTGCAACGGAGCGGATTTTTCCGGGGCTCACATCCAGATCACGTGGCCGCATCGGTGTGAGGAGCCATGTAAGAATGACTGTGGCATGTGCAAAACGACCGTCATTCGTCAATACCCTCCCGAGCAATACGAACGGATTTTGATTGGCGACAGCCTGACAGATTTTGAAGGAGCCAAAATTGCCGACCTTGTGTACTCCCGCTCACATCTGACATTAAAGTGTCAAGAGCTTGGCGTACCGCATGTACCCTTTGAGACATTTGACGATATTATCGAGGATTTAAAGCAAAAACAGGAGCAGGGGGTACTGTAATGAGTTTTAACTTGGCAGACATTTCGTTTGAGGAAAAACGCCGTTCACTGGAAGAACTCGCTGATGTCAAGGAGCTATTCGCCTCTCGCAACTGGTTCCCAGGTACAAGCGGTAATCTGTCGATCCGAATCGGTAATTTTCACCCAGAACAATTTTATTTTGCAGTCACCGCTAGCGGCAAGGATAAGACCAAACGTACTCCTGAGGATTTTCTGTTCGTAGACCAATACGGAAAAGCGGCAGAAGCCACAAACCTCAAGCCAAGTGCAGAGACGCTCATCCATTGCGAAATTTACCGCCTGACAGGCTGTGGAGCAGTTTTTCATGTGCATACCGTGTTTAACAACCTGATTTCCGAATATTACGGTGAGCAGGGCTTTGTACCTGTGCAAGGCATCGAGCTCATTAAGGCTTTTAACATTTGGGAGGAAAATGCCGCCATTCAGATTCCCGTACTGCCAAATTATGCTGACATCGCCTCAATTGCCAAGCTGGTACCAGACGTGCTGAATGATCAGGTTCCAGGCATTTTATTGCGTAATCATGGCATTTATGCATGGGGTTGTGATGTGTTTGAAGCTAAAAAGCATCTGGAGGCGTTTGAATTTCTGTTTGAAACGACCTATCGCTCCCTGCTACTGAAAAATTCGAAATGAATAAATCATAAATATTAAAGATGCGTATCATTGAATGGTAAAAATGGTCATTGAATATCGAGAACGGTACCTAGCGAAAGCACGGAACGTTCTCTTTTTTATTTAAAAAAAGCAACCTATCCTACTGGCTACCTAAAAACTAACCTGTTTTCTCAAATGGACTTTTTTAATCCCATGAAGGTATCACTGAAAATTGAAAGGCAACCTGGGGTGATAAGTTGAGTAAAGAATTAAAAGATATAATATTAAGTTTAGAAAAGCAGTTAATGCATGCTCGAAGAGAGGATTTTGAAAAACTATTAGCTCATGACTATATTGAGTATGGTTCGTCGGGTAGAAAGTACGACAAGTCAATGCAATTAACCTTTTTAAAGAGTAGGTCTCCATTGAACCATATACCATTTATAATTACTGACTTTAACATAAGGTTGTTATCTTCAGAAATTGTGCATGCAACATACTGTACTGAGTCAAATGATACCGGAATTAAATCATTAAGAAGTTCAATTTGGAAATTAAATGAAGGGCAATGGCAAATTTCAATATTGTAAAAAAACAACGTCCCCTATTGGGGACGTTCCAGCGTGAATTGCTCTCCTAGCTTTGCATAGTTGTTTCCAGCCAACCGACTCACCGGACGCAACTCCTTGGCAATCACATATGTATTTTGGTACGCTTCCTCTGATAAATGATACTGCACTACGCGCCCAATTAATAGGTCACAGGCAGGTGTGTCCTCCTTGCCTCCCAGCGGTATCACCTTCTCCAAAATACATTCCATACGTATTTTCGCTTCAGTCACACCGGGAACTGCAATTTTTGTACTCTTTATTGGGGTGAGACCTGCCAGTGTAACCTCACTCTCCTCCGGCGACAGACGAGAAGCCGTCACATTCACTGCCCCCACATTGTCTTCGTCTGTAATATGTACGACAAAAGCATTGTGCTCCATCGCATTACGCGCTGTATCTTTAGAAACTCCATCGACACGCTGTACGGATACAGACAGCAGTGGCGGCTCGGCGGCAACGATGGAAAAATAACTGAACGGAGCACCATTCAGCACCCCTTCGCTACTCAAAGTCGTTACAAACGCTACTGGCCTTGGGATAATACTCCCGGTCAACAGCTTATAATTTTCACGCTCTGTAAGTGTGTCAGGATTTAAAGAAATCATTTTTCCCCTCTTTTCCGACTACATTCGCTTCGAATGTATATCATCAAGTTACGCCTGGTAAGCAACTACATCTTATAACCAGTCACATGGTGCAACTCAGGCTTCCCTAACAAGTATCGCGTGAATGATACAAAATGTAAAGCTGAAGCTAGAAGCCCTCTCTATTTTTCAATCACATTCCCCTGACTGTCACGCACAGTAACCGCTATTCCCTCAGGGACAGCAATGGTAACGTCAAGCTGATGATGTGTCTGCATAAAACGTGTGGGAACCTGGCTGAGAAGTACATATAGTGTGTCTCCAATTTGCTTTGTCTGATAGAGCTCCGTTCCTTTGAAATCATCCTCATTGCCTGTATATATATAATTCCCGAACACATGCACCTCCGGTGAGGTGGTTGCGTCAATTTTGACCGCATAGGGATCTTCTCCCTGTACAATCACCTTGGTCACTCCGGCAGGCAGTTTTTCATGCCAGTCTGGGAGAGTCCTTGTTTCCTGAACCGAACTCATCATTTCTCTGACTTGCGGAGTGATGCCCAATGAGCTGACTAAGGCAAATCCGATACAACAAAAAACCAATATCGCCGTAATAAACATACTGAACAGATCATAGCGAATGCGCTCACGTGTCCCTTTCCAAGCGGTATACATTAAAATCTCCAGTCCCAGCAAAACAAACACGACAGGCCACCACGTCAATGCTTGATCCAGTATGCCCGCTCCCCAAAACTTAGACGCAAACGTTACGCCGCCCAGCAGTACCAGAAAAAGCCCCATGGACAGCCTTCCAACTTTCCACACACCTGTTGGAGCGTTTGAGCTCTTGGAGGTGCCATTCTTATGGGATGAAGTACCCAATAAACCTATTGCCCCAGTCACGTCGCTCTGAGAGTGATGGGCTCCCTTAAAGGAAGCCTCACTCTTTGAAAATTCAGTATCCATTCTATCGTTTCTCCTTTGCTCGCTTCAATTTGGAATTACCGATCATCATCCAAACACCGCCGCCAATTAATAGAAGGGAGACAATAATGGTTCTTAAATACATATCAACTAAATTGTAAATTTGTCCATCCGGGAACAGACGGTCCAGTGTCGGAACAAGTACGTTAATCAGGATGTAGTATGCACCTAGCAGAAGCAGTCCCAAGCCTACCCAGCGATGATATTGAGCAAACATACCGATCACAGGCTTGTCGATCAGCTGCTCCTGCCCATAACGGCTTACCTGCTGCAATGCATCAAAAAAGCTGTAAAACCAGACCACCGGGATTAGAAACAAAAAGAGTGAAAGATGCAGCACGTCCAGTATATAGATAAATCCTAAAAACAGTAGCATGAGCTGTAGTCCACGTTTTTGCAACCCAATATACATATGTCCGGCACCAGGAAATACCGATAAAATGGTAGCCAGCATTTTACTACGACGTCCCTCAACTCTTCCATGCTCCAGTTCCTCAAACAAAGTCCGGTCCTGAAGAATGTCTCCAGCTTGTTTACGATGTACATGCTGCACCGCATCAAACATGCAATACAGCCAAATAATCGGCAACACGCCTGCAAACGCCAAAAATCCGGATTCGTTCGTTATGCTAGTAATAAAGATGAGGATCGCGCCAAAGCCAAAGAAGGATAACAGAAAAGACAAGCCACGCTGCATCAGCCCCAAATGAAGGTGCCCCAAACCCGGAATGAATGACAGCAAAATCGTAAAAAATCGTTCATTATCCGATCCTTTTTGAAAAGCAGGTGATCCTGCCATACCATAGTATCCTTGTTGATAATACCCGGGACCAGATCCCATACCTCCCCCCGTGGTATTCGTGCCTGTGTCTGTTGCTCCCTCCGGCACCTCTCCTGTTAAACCAGCCTCTCCATAAGGTTCACTTTGCGAGTAAAAGCCATATGGATTGGGTCCTGCATGAGGGGGGTATGGAGCAGCGACTGCACGAGGATCATAACGTAATAAGCTAATCACGATATGCAGCATGCAGAGTCCCCATAAAAGGGCAGCAATAAACATACCCACCAAAAAAAACGCTCCGTCACTTGCTACCACTGACAAAAATATTCCCCCTGCCAGACATCCGAAAAACAAAATGGTATAGACAAACGCATTGGCTTTTCTGGTCCAGTAATAGTGTCCTACACCCGGAATGATGTTCAATAGAAATGCCAATAGCTTGCTTCGTTCCGTATAAGGCATCGCTACACTTCCTTTCTATTTATGGAATCTTGGTAAAATTCCCAACTGAAGTTTAAACTTGTTCGTCTTACCCTTAACTTATTTAGGGCTTTAATTTATCGAGCCAGGTTGTCGTAGCTTGCATGACTTCTTCACTGTAAGAGACGCGTTCTTTTGAAGGAACCGGCTTATTGCCTGTTTGCGGCATCATTTTGTCAAAGGCTCCACTGGATAGCAAGATCAACGTCAGACTTGCGGCAATAACATAGTGGAACACAGGTTTTTCAAACCAACGACGTTTTTTGAACATAATTTGACTCGGTTCAGCTTCTATATTAGGAAGAACGGCCATTACCTGATCTGTGAAGTGCTCTGTATCCATCCAGGCAGAGTGTTCTTCCAATGTCGGCTCTAATTGCTCCAGTGCGACAAGATATAGCATCAGCGCTTGTTCATCTTCCAACAAGAGCTTTTCCAGTCGGGTAGATTCCTCTATCGAACAAGTTCCTGTAATGTATGCATGCCAGTCATTCGTTTGCCCTTCCATCCACGGTCTATCCTGTTGGTCAGTCATTGCCATTCCTCCTCCTTCCAGTGATTCCGAATCCATAGTCGGGCCCGATAGAGTCTGGACTCTACCGTTTTTAAAGCTACCTGCGTCTCTTCTGCTATTTGATCGTAGGTTTTGCCCTGCATATAGTAAGCTTGAATAATATCTCGATGCTGCTGGGGCAACTGGGCGATTTTTTGTGATAGTTCTACCGTTTGCTCTTCACGGATGAGACGGGCCAGTACATCTTCATCCGGGGAAGGGAGCTGCACAAGGGATTGTGCCACGTCTATGAGCTCTGCGGGCCGCCTGTCTTGTTTGCGCTTGATATCCAGCGCTTTATGAAGCGCAATTCGGCTCAGCCACGTTTTAAACCCTTCGTTCCGGTACTGGGGGAGAGACTTGTACACCTGAACGAACGCCTCCTGCGCGGCATCCTCCGCTTCCTTGCTGTCATGCAGTACCGAATAGGCCACATGAAATACATGCTTGCTGTACAGCTCTACGATCTCACGGAACGCCTGCCGATCACCGGACCGGATTCGTTCAATGATTCTCTCTATATCAATGACGCTCTCCCCCTTCCCAATACTATAGACGCCAGGAATTTTTCTTCCCCTGCATATTTCTAAAAAAAATTTAAAAAGGACACACCCTCCTAATCGGAAGGGTGTGTCCTCTATCATTAAAGTCTACTTGCTCACTTTAAATTTCTGCCCTACATTACATGTTGCACAAGCGATACTCCGCGTTGTCCATGTATCGCCATTTCAATGTGACAGCCATAGCGCATCAATTTACTACCTAAAAGGCTCAGTGTGCTACTTTAATTGCGACCGCCACCACGGAATCGCTGGGCATATTCTTTCACATCCTGTGCATTACGAACCCGGTTTCGGCTCCACTCTAGCAGAATGCGATCTATATACCGGAAATGTACCTTCCCAGCAAACACCGCTTCCTTCAGGGCCAGCAAAATAAGCTCCTCCGGATACCGATCCTGATCCACCCAACTGCTGATCGTCTCATATTCCATCGGTGATAATGGTCGGCCGAATTCTTTCTCAAAAATTGTGAATAAATTTCGTTCTTCTGTAAGTGGAGATTCCGATACTCCATTCAGTAAATCCGGCTTCCCGGTAAACAAAATGTCATCTTCATCGTGCTGCTCCGAACGCTCGGCGATCATACATTCAGCCAGCTTGCGATACAGACCCGCCAAGTTATAACGTTCAAATTGGACGGATGAACTGCGGTCTTCCACGGAATCTATTCGCAAAAACCCTTCTTTCATGAGCTTACTGAAATAAAGCGCGATTTCGTTTGCAGTGCACCCAATTCGAGCCTGCAATTGCTCCCATGTCGGAAATTCATTACGTTCCGCTTGTTTAAATGCAAGTAACTGCATCAGTAGCAGCATTTCACCATCCGTCAGCCGAAGCGTCCGATAATGCTTGAGCAGAGCGTAGGGAATTTGAACCATTCCGGTTTCCATAGCATAGGCTACTCCCTCCGCCCAATCTGCCGCTGATGTCTTATCAAATGATCCTGTCATTGATTATGGATACAAACGATACAGCATACGTGGGAACGGAATCGTTTCACGTACATGATCGAGTCCACAAATCCATGCTACTGTACGCTCCAGTCCCAATCCAAAGCCAGAATGCGGAACGGTACCATAGGTGCGCAGATCCATATACCATTGGTAGGCTTCGCGTGCCAGGTTATGCTCGTTAAAACGTTCTTCCATCAATGCTGGATCGTCAATTCGTTGGGAACCCCCGATAATTTCGCCATAACCTTCAGGAGCGATCATATCGGCACACAGAACAACCTCTGGGCGGGATGGGTCAGGTTTCATATAGAATGCTTTAATGTGAGTCGGCCAATGCGTAATGAACACAGGCTTGTTATATCTTTCGGCAATAGCTGTTTCATGAGGAGCACCGAAGTCTTCTCCCCACGGGATGTCGAATCCTTCACCTTGAAGGAAGGCAATCGCCTCATCGTACGTAATCCGTGGAAACTCACCTTGAATTTGCTCCAGCTTCGAAACATCGCGTCCGATAGCTTCAAGCTCCTTCGCACAATTTTTCAGAACAGACTGCACGATATGGCTTACAAACTGCTCCTGAACGCGCAAGGATTCTTCGTGATCCACAAAAGCCATCTCAGGCTCGATCATCCAGAACTCAATCAGGTGACGACGTGTTTTGGACTTTTCCGCACGGAAGGTTGGACCAAAGGAATATACTTTACCCAGCGCCATTGCCGCAGCTTCCATGTACAGCTGTCCGCTTTGTGTCAAATAAGCATCCTCGTCAAAATATTTGATGTGGAACAACTCAGTTGTACCTTCCGCAGAAGAAGGAGTCAAAATAGGCGGGTCTACCTTCGTAAAACCGTTGCCGTTGAAAAATTCCTGTACAGCACGGATAATTTCCGCCCGTATGATCAGAACCGCACGTTGCTTGGCGGAACGTAGCCACAAATGGCGATGATCCATCAGGAAATCTACACCGTGCTCTTTTGGGGTAATCGGGTAGTTTTCGGTCAAATGAATGATTTCAATACCTGTAACCGTTAATTCATAGCCCGATTGACTGCGCGGCTCCTCTCGCACGATTCCAGTTACATAAAGGGAGCTTTCTTGTGTCAGGGATTTGGCGTCATTCCAAATATCCTCAGACACTTCGCTTTTTACGATAACCCCTTGAATATACCCGCTGCCATCACGTAGTTGCAGGAACTGAATTTTACCACTAGACCGCTTATTGTTTACCCAAGCGCCAATTGTAACCGTTTCCCCTACATGGCGACCCACTTGGGCAATCGTACTTTTATTTGTCATGACCGTCTCTCTCCTTGAACCGAAAATCAAACAGCCCTCCCCCTTGGGTTAGGCTGTTTGCTCTCGCTGTTTGGTGCATGTGGTACTTAAACCATAGTTCCACATGTATAAAGTTTACACTTACGGACCGAACTACTGAACCAGACGGAACGTGTCACGGGCAATTACCAGTTCTTCGTTTGTTGGAATGATCAGTACTTCTACCTTTGAATTTGCAGTTGTAATCCGGCGAATCTCGCCAGAACGAATAGCGTTCAATGATTCATCCAGCTCGATACCGAGGAATGTCAGTTGTTCCAACACTCTCTTACGCAGAACGATGGAGTTCTCGCCTACGCCTGCTGTAAATACAATTACGTCTACTCCGTTCATTGCGGCAGCATACGAACCAATATACTTGCGTAGACGGTATTCATACATTTCAAATGCCAATGTAGAATTAGCTTCGCCTTTTTCCATACCTTCAGTGATTTCACGCATATCACTGCTGATACCAGAAATAGCTAGAAGTCCACTATGCTTGTTCAGCATGGAATTGACTTCATTGACAGTCAATTCTTCTTTGTTCATGACATAAGGCACGATTGCTGGGTCCAAATCACCACTACGAGTACCCATCATAAGTCCTTCCAGTGGAGTCATACCCATGGAAGTATCTACAGACAAACCGCCTTGAACTGCTGTTACACTACCACCATTACCGATATGGCAAGTGATGATCTTCAAGTCTTCCAAAGGACGGCCGACAAATTTGGCAGCTTCCTTACTTACAAAGTCATGGGAAGTGCCGTGTGCACCGTAACGACGAACCTTATACTTATTGTACAACACTCTCGGTATGGCGTACATATAAGCTTTTTCTGGCATGGTTTGATGGAACGAAGTATCAAATACCACAACTTGCGGTACTTCTGGCATATTCAATTCAGCCGCTTTAATCCCCATCATGGATGCTGGGTTATGCAGTGGAGCCAGGTCGAACAAGCGACGGATTTCACTCTTCGCTTCAGGAGTTACGAGCGCTGACTGTTTGAAAATTTCGCCTCCATGAACCACACGATGGCCCACAGCCTGAATTTCGCTAATGCTGGAGATAACACCATGCTCTGCATCTGTGAGTGCATTCAGTACTTTACGGATGGCAGTAGTATGCTCCAAAATTTCGCTAACTTCAGTGTATTCTTCCTTATTGGTTGGTTTATGCGTCAGAATCGAAGAGTCCATACCGATGCGCTCTACCAATCCTTTTGCCAAAACGGACTCGTCCGTCATATCATACAATTGGTATTTCAGGGAAGAACTCCCTGCGTTGATTACGAGGATTTTCATATCCGGTCACCATCCTTGTCATACTTAAAGAAGCCTTCGCCCGATTTCACGCCCAGATTACCTGCACGTACCATTTTCTTCAGGACGATGGACGGACGGTATTTCAGTTCGCCAAATTCACGGAACATCCGCTCCAGAGCCGCCAAAACAGAATCCAGACCAAAGCGGTCAGCCATTTCCAAAGGACCGTTTTGGAAGTTGTAGCCGATACGCATAGCATCGTCGATATCTTCGGCAGAAGCTACGCCCTCTTGAAGTACATGAGCTGCTTCGTTAATCAGCAGACAGATAATCCGGCTAGTTACAAAGCCAGGAGATTCATAAATCATGACTCCTTTTTTCTCCACGATTTCTTCCACGAACATTTTCGTGTTTTCAAAGGTATCATCTGAAGTTTTCAAACCACGAATAATTTCTACAAGATCAATACGGGATACTGGATAAATAAAGTGCATACCAATAACACGCTCTGGATACTTGGTCGAGCTGGCAAGCTCGGTCAGGCTCAGCGTGGATGTATTACTTGCAAGGATGATGTTGCTTGGACATACATGATCCAGCTCTTGGAAAACAACTTTCTTCTCATCCAGATTCTCTGTAATGGTTTCAATGACCATATCACAGCTAGCGAGCTCCGCCAGATGGGATACTTTTTCAATACGAGATAAAATCAGTTTTTTCTCTGCTTGGGTAATTGCCCACTTTTCCAGTTGCTTATCTAGACTTGTTTCAATCATATTATAAGCGTAGTCTAGTTTCTCTGGTGTCTGCTCTACTAGCAGCACATCGATTCCTTTGGACGCAAGCATTTCAGAAATACCTTGTCCCATGGTGCCGCCGCCAATGACGCCGATTTTTTTAAATTGCATGGTTCTTAACTCCACCCTTTCCTGGTCACTCTCATATATTGTATCCTTCTTTGTCGAAAAATACATGTTTATGTCCCAATAGATAATAATATCTTAGCACGGACTAAAAGTAAAAAAAAATAACCAGCATAAAAAATTATGCTGGTAATAAAGCATTTTCACTAAATTGACATCTAAATTGATCTCCGGATAGCGTTTCTTCCTTCATCAAGATGTCAAGAGAATTGTCGAACACAGGACGATGCTTTTCCAACAACTCCAAAGTGCGGTTATGCAGGTCATTCATAATCTCGCCATTTTCCCGCATGAGTTCCTCTTTTGTAACCATTTCCATGTTAATAATCCCAAGAGAAGTTAAACCGGAAGTCATCATCGTATGAACGATGTTCAGTGCCTGCTCAAAATCATTACTTGAACCAGTACTTCGACCGCCGTAGTACATTTCTTCTGCTGTAGCACCTGCAAGCGAGATCATAATTTGCTCCTCCAGGTACTGCTTGGTATATAAATAATGCTCTTGCTGTGGGTTGTGACGCACGTAACCGAGCGCTTTCCCACGCGGGCTGAGCGCTACTTGACTTACACTACCAGGACGGACGATTTCAGCCATAATAGCATGTCCCAGCTCGTGAATCGCTACACGTTTTTTCTCTTCGAATGTCGATTCTCGGTCTGTTTTTTCGCCCATCATCACCTTGTCAATCGCCATGGACAGATGACTTTGCGCAATCATTTGCCGATCCTGTCTCATTGCATAGATAGCCGCTTCATTCATGACGCTCTCCAACTGTGCACCGGAAAAACCGTAAGACTCCTCTGCAATTTTGTCCAAATTAGCATCTTCCTGGATCGGTTTGTTTTTGGCATGAATTTTAAGGATATGAAGACGACCCTTTTTATCAGGTAAGTCTACTTGAATATGACGGTCAAAACGTCCTGGACGCGTTAAGGCGCTGTCCAACATTTCTTTACGGTTTGTTGCCGCAATGAGCAATATCCGCGGCGTATCTGCCGAATAAATGCCATCCATTTCTGTCAGCAACTGATTCAAAGTCTGATCATATTCTCGTTGCTGCCCACCCTCACGCTTACCGCCAATAACATCAATCTCATCAATAAAAATGATTGCATTTTCTTTCTTTTCCTTGGCTGCACGAGTGCGAGCCTCCCTAAACAACTCACGGACACGACCTGCACCAACACCTACATACATTTCAACAAATTCACTGCCTGAAGCTGCAACAAACACTGAATTGGTATAGTGTGCAGCTGCTTTCGCCATCAGCGTTTTCCCTGTTCCCGGAGGGCCTGTAAGCAAAACGCCTTTCAATGGACGAATGCCAAACTTGGAAATTTCATCATGACGATTCAAAAAATCCAAGGCTTCACGCAATTCCTGTTTAGCGCTTTCTTGTCCACCAATTTCCTCAAAAGTCAGCTTGTCCGGACCATTTTTTTTACGTTTGCGCTCTTGCCCGGCACCTACGGCCAAGCCGCCACGAGCATGCATGAGCATTAACAAGCCACTGAGCATCACGCCCGCAACAAGAAGAGGGATAATGTTTACCCCAATAAAAACGAGAAATATAATGGCCACCGGCACAATACCGATTAATATTTCCTTGATCCATCTAGGCATTAGGCCATACCCCCATTTGCTGAGATTGACGTGGCAAAACGATAAACTTCGTCGCATTGCCTTCGCTGAGTCGGATATAGACATTGTTCGAATCCATATCGGTATCAGCCTTGATACCTGTCTTTTTCTTTTTCATCTGCTCAACTGTAGATGAAATTTGAGTATACTTTTTATTTTCCATCGCTTCGGCTACAGGAAACATAGCCTCAGACCACCATTGATTCAGTGCTGAATTGGAACGATCTGCGATATCCAGCTTAATGGTGCGGCTGCCAATGATGGATTGCCCTTTTTGCTTAACCACATCGACTAATCCGGCCACATCCGCCTGCGGTTTGAGATCTAGTTTCAATACCACCTGATCCTGTTTAATATCTATTTGAGCGCTTGTCACGCCTGGATATTGAGATACCAGTTTTTCCAGAGGACTTTGCATTGTAACCTGACGGTAAATGAACCATCCTCCAAACATTAACAAGGCTGCCAAAACGGCCGCCACAACAATAGGAACTGCACGCAATTTCAAACAACATCCTCCTCTCAAAATGTAAAACCCAGAAGAAACGGGACGAATGTCAACAAACAACCAAATTGCATGATCTTATAATGATCAGCAACTCATTTATCTATCATTTTTGTCTATCACTTATAAAATATAGTATATCATAACGTAAATCTAATATCGAAGGCAATGTGTGGAGGAGTTGTGATAAGGCAAAAAGATGCTTCTGGCTTTTAGTCCAGCTTTGCGGAGCATTAAGTAAAAAGACGCAAATACGAATTAAATCGTATTTGCGTCTTTTTCTAATACTTTCAATCATTCCAAGCTATATAGACTGAGTATAAAAGTTATTTGGAGTGGCCCCATAGCTGTCAGCCAGCGGAGTGGAACACTTGAATCTGCAGAAGCGAAGCGATCGTAAGATCAAATGGACTACGCAGCGCTCCTAACGCTTTTGGGTACTCCCAAGCCACCAATCCACACTCTTAACATGGTGCTAGTAATTAGGCAAAGTATACTTTATCCCCGTCGATGCTCCATCTGAGAAACGGTAAAAGGTATAGTTGTGATGGCTTTCATCATCGTAAAACAGTTGCCATACATATTCGCCATTGAACACACTCGGTTGGAGCCTTACAATTTTTGCATTTGGAAGTTGCTGCTGAATTATTGCTGTCATTTTTTGCTCGTCGACTCCGTTTTTCATCAGCTCGGTATGAACACCACTTGGATCTGCGGCAGGTATGTTAGGTTGCCCCTCCATTTTTTGAAAAGGAACCCACACCATTATATTTTCATTCTGTGCGTTTTTTCCTTGAACTACCCAATATATCTGATCCCACACAGACTTCCAAGTCTGAGTCGTGCTAACCAGACCACCTGATTGCTTGGCCTTCATGATAGCGGCATTTTTCTCAGCCACCTGGTCTTGAGTAACATACGAATAATACCAGAAAATGCTGACCAGGATCAGTATTACGGCCAAAATGGCGACCGCTATCCATTTCTTCTTATTTTTCAAACCTGTGCTTCCTCTCTAAGGGGATGTGACACCTAAATTAGCGCGACAGCAGCCCTTCAAAGGCGGCTTGTGCCTCATGTTTGATACGTTCCTCGTCCATCGTCAGGCATTCGCCATTTTTCACAACCTGACGGCCGTCTACCCACACATGAGCCACGTCTTTGGCACTTGCAGAGTATACGGCATGGGAAATAAGATCTGTACGCGGCAAGAAATGGGCCTGATCCAGATCTAGCGCGATAAAGTCAGCCTTATTGCCTGCTGCCAGCGCTCCTACCTCTTTTAAACCAATCGACTTTGCACCATACTCTGTTGCCAGACGTAGTGCTTCATTTGCAGGAACTGCCGTTGGGTCGCCAGATACTCCCTTGTGAATGAGTGCTGCCAGACGCATTTCCTCGAACATATCCAGGTTATTATTGCTGGCAGGACCATCTGTTCCGAGTGAAACAGTAACTCCTGCACGCAGCAATTCAGGCACTCTAGCTACACCACTTGCCAGCTTCAAGTTGCTGCCTGGATTATGCGATACCGCCACACCTCGTTCCGCTAACAAAGCTATTTCTTCGTCGTTCAAGTGAACGCCGTGGGCAACAAGTGAAGGACGGGAGAAAAAGCCAAGCTTATCTAGGTGTGCAACTGGACGCAAGCCGTAGTCGCGTACGTTTTGTTCAACTTCGGCGATCGTCTCGGACATGTGCGTATGCAATGGTAAATCGAGATCATGTGCTGCTTGAACAAATTTCTCAATAAACGCAGGCGGGCATGTGTATGGGGCATGAGGAGACATCATTGTTGTGATACGTCCGTCTGCTTTTCCATGCCAGTTACGCGCAAAAGTCACGGCCTCAGCTAGCTTAATCCGCTGTTCTTCTTCTGAACAGAGTCCAATGGCTCCACGCATCAAGCTTGCACGAATGCCCGACTCTTCAGCTACACGAGCCACCTCATCCATATGATCGTACATATCCAGGAAAGTCGTGGTTCCACCTTTCAGCATTTCCAGCACTGACAAAGAAGTTCCCCAGTACACATCCGTAGATGTAAACTTGGCTTCCATAGGCCACATTTTTTCCTGAAGCCACACTTGAAGTGCCAAATCATCTCCATACCCTCGCAGCAGAGACATCGCCGCATGACCATGAGTATTGATCAGACCAGGTAAAAACAATAACCCCTTGCCGTCGATTGCTTCTGTCTCTTCCTCACCCGCAGGCAAAGTCTCGCCAATGTAAGTAATACGGCTATCCTCCACAATCATAAAACCATGGATTACCCCAGCCTCGGGTCCATTCACGGCAAACGAGCCGTTTTTAATCATCCATTTATTCACTGTCATATTGTGCTTCTTCCTTTCCGTCCTCCAGATAATAAGCGAGGCTAAGCAAATCAGTTGTAAAGTCTGTGGCATGTATCCGAATGTTAGCCGGTGCCTTGAGAATGATAGGTGCAAAGTTCAAAATCGCTCCAATTCCACTCTCAATCAGCCTATCAGCTACGTGCTGTGCCTCAAAATCAGGTACAGTAATAATCCCGATTCGTATATTTTTTTCTTTCACAGTCGCTTCCAGTTCATCCATCGGCTGTACGACCAAAGTATTGATTCTGGTCCCAACCTTATCCGGGAACGCATCAAAAACCGCCACAATCTTCATATTGTCTTTTAAATAAGCATTATAGTTCGATAGGGCTTGACCCAGATTACCTGCTCCGACCAATACTACATTAATTTGCTGGTCGATTTTCAGGATATGGCGTATTTTCTCAATTAGATAAGAAACATCGTAACCGATGCCCTTCCGACCAAAATCGCCAAAATAGGCAAGATCTTTACGAATTTGGGCCGGATTCAAATCTAACCTCTGTCCCAGCTCTTGAGAAGAGACCGTAGCCACCTCCCGTTTGTGCAGTGCATTCAGATAACGTAAATATACGGGTAATCTCCGTACGACAGCCTCTGAAATTTTATCTGATTTCATACTTGCTCCCCCTAATTGTAACGGACTTTAAGTGTCCGTCCGTTGTGCCTCAGTCTCCGGGGCGGATTGGAGCCATTCGGCGATGCGAGGCACCATTTGCTCCGATGGCATATGCTCCATTTTTGGTCCCGGTAACGAGTACAAAAAGTGCTTTCCATAATAGGATTCGATCACACGCGTATCGTAAACGATGACGACTCCGTGGTCGCTCGCTGTACGTACCAATCGCCCAAATCCCTGTTTGAAGCGAATAACTGCTTGTGGTACAGACAGCTTCATAAATGGATTCTTCTTCTTCTGCTGGAGCAACTCGCTTTTGGCCTCCAGTAACGGGTGGTTGGGCGGTTGAAACGGCAAGCGAACGATAGCCAGACAAGTCAAAGCTTTCCCTGGAATATCGACGCCTTCCCAGAAGCTACTGGTTCCCAGCAATACAGAAGCTTTCGCTTCCTGAAAACGGCGGGTTAGCTTGCTGCGACTCCCACTGTCCACACCTTGTCCTAACACGGTAATATCGCTGGACGCTAACGCCTCTTTGAGCGGCTCATACACTTGCCGGAGCATCCGATAGGAAGTAAACAGAACGAGCATTCTCCCCCGCGTTGCCTGGGCAGTCGCTCCTAGAGAGCTAACGAGCATCTCTACAAAATGTGCATCTCCTACACTGCCCTTCACACTCGGAAAATCTCGCGGAATGACCAGCAACACCTGATCCCTATAATTAAAGGGTGATGGGAGCTGTGACGTCATTAATCGTCCTTGATCTGCTGCCTCCTGCAAACCGAGTTGATCGGTCATGTACTGAAACGATTTATCTACTGATAAAGTAGCAGATGTCAGAATAATACTTCTTTTTTTGTCAAAAAACATTTCTTTCAACTGGCGGCTCACATCGACGGGCACCGCATAAAATTGCAATGATTTACTACGGAATTGTCCACTCGCTTCAAGCCAATATACGGTTGTTTCATCATCGAGTCGTATAAAGAAGCGCAAATTTTCCCTAATCCCCGCCAAATCCTTAAGCAGACCCGTGATATCTGTAATGAGACTATCCGCCGCATAATCGTCATGTTCTTCCTTGACATCCAGCATCAGCTTGTCGCCCTTGCGCAAAATTTCGCTCAATGTTACATAAAGCTGATTTTCCAATGCCGCCGCCTGATCCCACTTTGCAGGCTTGGCTGACGGTTTGAGACGCGAAGAAAATTGCCCCGTTTCACCTGGTGTGGCATCAGTTCGCTCTGGTAACATGCCAAACAGCTTATCGCTTAGTAGGTCCCAAGTTTCCTTAACCTCTAACACAAGTGGGTACAACTGATCAATGACCGAGGCCCATTCCGTCGACTTCTCATGCCCCGACTTTGCCAACTGCTGACGTAACGAAGGCAATTGCCCATTCTTGCTGTCCTTGAACAATCGAGTCAGCGTATGCACGAGTGTGAAATATTTCATATGCATGCCCAGGTGCTTACCAGCTACTTCCTCTAGATGATGTGCCTCATCAATCACCAAGTGTTCATAGCTAGGCAGCAACTGATGACTTGCTTTGACGTCGGTGAACAGCTTGGAGTGATTCGTTATAACCACATCCGCTGTTCCAGCTTCATGACGTGCACGATGATAGTAGCATTTGCGGAACCATGGACAAGAACGACCAAGACAGGACTCGGAATCACTAGCTACCGTTTCCCAAAAATCCCCTCCACGGTTGCTCAGGTTTAGTTCCTCATCATCACCGGTTTCTGTCAGAGTCAGCCAGACAATCATTTGAGCCGCTGTAATCAAGTCTTCCTTTGGTGTCGCGAAGTCTCTTCTGTTTATTTTATGTTCAAACTTACGCAGACACAAATAATGCCCCCGTCCCTTAAAGATGGCAGCCCGGAACGGGAACGGAATCACTTTGGTCAGCATCGGAATATCACGCTCTCGCAATTGCTCCTGCAGATTAATGGTATGCGTGCTTACGGTGACCCTCTGCCCATATTTTACACTGTGATACAGTGACGGAAGCAAATAGCCCAGGGACTTCCCTGTTCCTGTACCCGCCTCAATCAACAAATGCTTATCTTGACTCAGGGCTTGATTTACACCCTCAATCATTTGTATCTGCGCCTCGCGCTCCTCATATTGGCTCAAGGATGAACGCAAATTGTCCCGTACATCATCCATATACTGCTCAAAGGAAACGCCTGACAGTGGATTCGGGTCATCTTCTCTGCGTGGAGCAGCCAGTTCAGTCCAATCTTCCACTTTAAGCGCAAGCTGACGAAAAAACTGATGTTTCTCCAAATCCTGAATAGGATCTAGCTCTTTCTCTTCTCGTATGCCGTCAAGAAACCAACCCAGGTCGCTGTCTTCCTCTGCGAACAAATCGCTAAGCCGCTGTATCGTTATCAGAGGCAGTGCTTGAAGCTCACCCAGACACTTTAAAAACACCTCAGCCGTAGCCAACGCGTCGCTGTCTGCTTGATGAGGGCGGTCATGCGCCAGCCCAAACTCTGAGGAAACAAAACCTAGCTGATAAGAAGATAATGATGGAAACATAATTTTCAGAAAATCCATCGTATCCAAAATTCTACCGCTAAAGGGTAAATATCCACACCGGTCCAAAGCGCTTTGCAAAAAATTAAAATCAAACGCCACGTTATGACCGACGAGTACGACATCGTCCAGCATAGGCACGAGCTCCATCATCATTTCTTCGAGTGCAGGTGCATCCTTGACGTCATCGTCTGTAATTCCGGTCAATCCGGTGATAAAAGGTGGAATAGATCTGCCAGGGTTTACATAAGAGCCGTAAACACGGGAAATGCTGTTATCATGATCTATAATTGCAAGTCCGACTTGAATGATGTCATCCGCGGACTGGGTGCCTGTCGTTTCAAAATCCAATACCGCAAATTTCATTCGAGCTTAATCCTTTCTTATGACACATACAATAATAATAACTCTGTATAATAGCATAGCAGAAGATTGCCTGTTTGGAAATTAAGACAGCCAAAAAAGACGATGCACACGCCGCCTAAGAGAGGTGGGCATGCATCGTCTTACTCGGTGTCTGACAACTACATCCAGGTCAACATGGAGCTGTCGTAGCGAAGCTTTTCGACACCGGACAAACAGGCTTGCATATTGTGCAGTGGCTCGGGCAACGTTGGATCGAACTGATGCGCGAGAGCAAAATATTTTTGCGCCTCTTTTACGTCAGCCTGCTTTGCCATCAAACAACCCAGCGCATTATAGATGACCGCTTTTAGCCCTGGCTGTTCAGTCAGGTGCAGCACCTTTTGAAACTGGCTTATAGCCTCTGCTGGATCATCCAGTTGAAAATGAGCCATTCCCATATACATGTGACTCTGCCAGCTGTTCGGAAAATGCTGTAGCACCTGCTCAAATTGCTGGATTGCCTCCGGGTACATAAGTAAGCGATAATACCCCTGCCCCCGGTTAAATGCCGGTAGCTCCTTTTCAGGCAGCTCAGCGTCAGACATGTCGGCCTCTGCAGAAAATCCTGCTGCACGCAGGTAAACCATTTTTTCCTCAAAGGCCAGCCACTCATCCATAATTCCGTCACTCATTCTCCGCAGCAGACTCCAGTGCTGTAGCAGCTCCTGTCTGCGGGGGCCCTGGGCTGATGGGTAATGCTTCACGATATCATCTAACATGCTGTTCATTTCTGCGAATACATGCTGGAACATGTGCATCCCGCCCTTACGAAAGATGGATTAATACACTCACATTTTTCGCTTAAAAGACGGGTTTCATCCGCATTCCCATTCATTACATGATCGTTGCATGTACTTCCTTGTTCATCGTTTGGGCTGGTTTATTATGTTCATCCACAAATACCACAGTTGGTTTGTATGTTTTGGCCTCTTCATTTGACATGGAAGCATAGGAAATAATAATGACTGTATCACCGGGCTGGACCAGACGGGCTGCCGCACCGTTGAGACAAATCACGCCGCTCCCACGCGGTCCGGGGATCACATAGGTTTCCAGTCGAACTCCATTATTATTGTTTACAATTTGAACCTTTTCATTCTCCAGTAAATCCGATGTCTCCATTAAATCCTCATCTATGGTAATACTTCCCACGTAGTTCAGGTTAGCTTCGGTAACCGTCGCGCGGTGAATTTTTGATTTCATCATAGTTCTAAACATGGGAAAGTACCTCCACTTTCTGTATTCTTATATTATCAATCAGTCGGGTATTCCCAAATTTTACGGCTAGCGCAACAATGACATCTTCTTGCACATCACATAGGCGCTGCTCAGGGCGAAGGGGCTCCAGGCCAGGAAATGTTAATATTTCAATATAGTCAATATCTGCCAAAGGAGATGAGGCGATGGTCGACTCCACCATTTGACGCAACTGCTCAATCGTAATGGTGTTCTGCACAATATCTTCGCTCACTTCTTGCACCTTGCGCAGTGACTGGGACAGCACTAACGCCTGCTCTCGCTGTTCCGCACTTAAATAGACATTACGGGAGCTAAGGGCCAAACCATCGGCCTCTCTAACGATAGGACAAGGTATGAGGGTCACATTCATATTAAGATCAGTCACCATTTGTTGAAGCACAGCAACCTGTTGCGCATCCTTCATGCCAAAGAAGGCCAAATCAGGACCTACCATGTTAAACAGCTTGGCTACCACTGTAGTCACACCATCAAAATGGCCAGGACGGGAAGCGCCGCACAAGCGGTCTGTCAAAGCGGATACGCGAATTTTGGTTTGAGTTGGCTGTGGATACATTTCTGCTACAGTCGGCAAAAAGACAATATCCACGCCTTCGCGCCGTGCTACTTCCAGATCACGAGCTTCATCGCGAGGATAGCTGTCCAAATCCTCGGTAGGTCCAAATTGAATTGGATTAACGAAAATACTAAGCACGACCGTATCTGCCATTTCACGCGCCTTTTGCATCAAGCTCGCGTGCCCTTCGTGCAGGTATCCCATTGTTGGTACAAAGCCGACTTTATGTTGTTGTACAGAGGCAGAATCGTGTAGCATTTTTGCTCCATTGGCCCCAAGCTGCCGACGCTCGGCAATAACCTTACGCAGTTGAGCCACTTCTCTTACGATGATCATGACTGTGATTCCACCTTTTCCTTAGCTTGTTCCTGCGCTTGTCCTTTTGCCTGACCGTACAAGGACTCCAGGGACTCCACAACGCGATCATCCGCGCTGAACACATGCTCTGCGGCCGGGAATGCCCGCCCTTTCACATCGCTCACATACTGCTCAATGCTGCTGCGGATCAAGCCGCCTACATCGGCATAGGTTTTAACAAAACGTTTACTGAAATATGGCGATGCATATTGAATTAGATCGTGATAAACAAGTACCTGACCGTCACATCCACGTCCTGCACCGATTCCAATGGTTGGAATGGAAAGTTCTTTAGAGATCGCCGTTGCCACTTCCTCAGTCACCAATTCCAGTACAATACCAAAGGCACCCGCCTGCTCTAACGCCTTGGCATCAGCCATTAAGCGGCGTGCGTCTGCTTCGTCCTTACCTTGAATGCGATAACCGCCAATCTGATTAACCGATTGCGGAGTAAGTCCGATATGTCCTAGCACAGGTACACCTGCCTGAACAGTCGCTTTTACGACATCGGCAATTTCAGCTCCGCCCTCCAATTTAACAGCATGCGCATGTCCTTCCTGCATCAGACGACGGATGCCTTGAAGACTTTCAGATATGCTGCCGTGATATGTCATAAAAGGCATGTCCGCTACGATGAACGTATGCTCGGCGCCTCTTGCCACTGTCCGGGAATGGTACACCATATCATCCAGGGTCACTGGGATGGTCGAATCGTAACCAAGAACTACGTTACCCAGCGAATCACCCACGAGAATGATATCAATTCCCGCCTCCTCGGCTATTTTTGCCGATGGATAATCATAGGCGGTCAGCATACTGAGCGGAATGCCCTCTTGCTTCATTTTTTTCATTTTTACAATATTCAGTGCTTGTTTTCCTGCCATTGTGAATGGCTCCCTTCCATCTTTTTTTGGCACAAAAAATAACCTTTTATGAACGCCTGTACATCTGCGTCATCAAAAGGTCCGAACAGCCAAAAAAGACACTCATTTTGAGATCGTCCCTTCTGTCTCGGTCCTGTTCGGCTCAGAGCAGAATCCAACGTAACCTTCAAATGAAGTTATGATGGTCTTACAAACTTACTAAAGTAGAGCATGTGCCCTTGGAGTGCAGCTCGGACCGTCCGATGCCGCCTCCTGCACAGTATAACAAAAAATATCAGCTTTTTCACGTGAAGTTTTACACAGGAAACAGAAAGATTGTGGTCGTATGCTCAGCTAGGGTCGCTTCTACAAATGTATATCCCCTGATATGACCTGGATTCGCTCACCGTGGTCCGTTTCAATTACAAGTGCTCCTGAAGGGTCCAAGCCAACCGCTGTACCTTCTACCGCCATCCCTTGTCCCGTATGTGCCCGTACGCTGCGGTTCATCGTCACGGATAACGCCTCCCACAGCATGGCTATAGGCTGGAACCCCTGATCGGCATATAGCTTGCTTAGCTGCTCCATTTCTTCCAAAACAGCAGCAATCAGCGCAGTACGGTCAATTTCAAGCCCTGCCTCTATTTTCAAAGATGTCCCTACATGGGATAACTCTTCCGGGTAATCTTCTACATTCAAATTAACGTCAATGCCAATCCCTGCAATGCAGTACCGAACCCGTTGATCCTCTGTTGCAGATTCCAGCAGAATACCGGATACCTTGCGACCATGAATCAGCAGATCGTTGGGCCATTTGATGCCTGCCTCTACACCCGTCAGTCGGCGAATAGCCCTACACACCGCCACGCCTGTTAACAGCGTTAGCTGGGGGGTAAAGGCCAAGGGCTGGGTGGGGCGCAATACAATGCTCATCCAGATACCTTTGCCGCGAGGGGAATACCATTTCCGCCCCAGACGTCCCCGACCTGCCGTTTGTTCCTCCGCAAGCACTAACGTTCCCTCCAGCGCACCCTCTTCTGCCAAACGCATTGCATCCTGCTGAGTGGATACTGTTGAGTCCAGAATAACGATACGCTGACCAAACGATTGAGTGGTTAACATACCTGCCAATTTGGAGACTTCCAGCCGGTCTGGCTGAGAGATCAGCCGATAGCCCCGACGTGAGGAGGCATCGATATTATAACCCAGCTCACGCAGTTTGTTGATCTGCTTCCATACCGCTGTACGACTAACCGACAGTCGTCGGCTAATCTCCTCCCCGGATACGTAATCGGATGAACCTTCCTCCAGTATGCCTAACAATCTTTCATGATTATTCACTACTCATCACCCGTTTCACTTCCTGAAGCAATGTTTCTGTTTCATTCGGGATATCTCCGCAAGCGACCGCTTGTAAAAGCCGTTCCATCATCTGTCCCAGCCAAGGTCCACCTGGTCGATTCATTGCCTGAACCAGTTCATTTCCAGTAATATTTAAATCCTTGATCCGAACGACTCCTGCCTGCTGAGTCCACGAGTTTGCCAGTTCGGCAATTTTCTTCACATGCTTTTCTACCCATGGCGGTAATCCACGGAACGAAGAAGGCAGTGTCTTGTGAAGCTCCAGCCAGTCTGAAGCTGTGTCCTTTCCCAGCTTAATTAACAATCGAATCCAGCTACGACGTAATTCCTCATCGTTGATACGGTCAGGATCCCTCGAAACTGAGTTGCCAGCTAGGGCAACAGCATGACTGATGAGCTCAGTCTCCCATTCCAATAAATGAACCAAACGTAGACGTACAGCGTTGGAGAAAGTCCAAGCTCTTAAAAGCTCGTCCGCTGCCTCTGAGCTAAGTCTACAAGACATAAGGAGCAAACCCCACCGCAGCTCTGCTGGCAGCTGCACGATCTCCTGGAGCGCCTGTGCGTCACATTGTTCCCAGGGAACCGGAACCTTCGTACAGCCCAGCAATCCACTACGACCCAGCATCTCCAGCCCACGTAATGGATCAGGTCCCGCTAGCATCTTTTCTAACTCGACTCGCACCCGTTCCATGGCTATGTATCTAAGTCCCTCTCTGCGACGAGTCATACCTTTCCAAGTATTGTAGGCCACTCGGAACCGAAATACAGAGGCAAAACGGATGCAGCGCAGCATTCGCAGCCCGTCCTCCTCAAAACGTTCCTCAGCTCGTCCCACACAACGAACGAGAGAGGCTCGCAAATCTGCTTCCCCTCCAAACGGGTCCACTCGCTCCCCATGTTCAGCCATCGCGATTGCGTTCATCGTAAAATCGCGCCGCATCAGATCCTCACGGATGTCCTTCACAAAGGATACTTCCGTCGGACGGCGGTGATCGGTATAACCGCTTTCCGTACGAAAAGTGGTCACCTCGAACGCATGACCGTCCTGCATGACCGTTACCGTCCCATGCTGGATTCCTGTCGGAATAACATGAGGGAATAGCGCTAAGACCTCTTCAGGTTCAGCCGAGGTGGTCAGATCCATATCATGAATAGCACGTCCTAATAGCTCATCCCGCACACAGCCACCGACCCAATAAGCTTCGTGGCCTGCTGTGGTTAGTGTATGTATGACCTCTCTGCCGTGAAGAGCCATCTCTGGGTCAGCATGTTGCCAAGTATTTGTATTCACAGGGTTTCCCCCTTTGCAAGTATTCAATAAAAAAACGGACGCGAGTCCGCCCCCTTAAACGCTGATCGGTTTAAGATCCGGCACCTCGCGTCCCAACACACGGTAATAAATCTCTTCATATTGACGAGTAATCAGCTTATCACAGAATACGGTACGTGCGCGTGTCAGGCACGCTTCACGGAAACGTTCCGCCATTGCTTCATCGGACAACAGTTCTACAGCATATTCTGCCATCGCCTCTGTATTACCGATTTCAGCCAGATACCCCGTACTTCCATGTACAACGAGTTCAGGTACTCCTCCTGCCTGAGAACCGATTGTTGGCACTCCACAAGCCATGGCTTCCAGCGCAACTAGACCAAAACTTTCTTTCTCCGACGGAAGCAACAGCACATCTGCCATAGAAATCACTTCTGCGATTTGATCCTGCTTACCTAAAAAGAAGACTTTGTCCTGTAAGCCTAAACTTTCGATTTTACAACGAATTTTCGGAAGATCCGGTCCTTCTCCCACCAACAGTAGCTTCGCAGGTACCTTTTGTTGCACTCTGTCGAATATATCCAGCACATCTCCCACCCTTTTGACAGGACGGAAATTGGAAATATGCATCATAATTTTTTCGTGCGGTTGGGCAAAATCTCTCCTAAGCGCAGCAGCATCTCGTGGATAATATACTCGTTTATCTACAAAGTTGTAAGTCAAATCAATAGGTCGTGTTATTTCCAACGCATCAATCGTCTCCCGAATCAAATCTTTGGAGACGGCTGTCACAGCGTCACTTTTGTTAATAGCCAGTCGAATCAGATCCTTTAATGATTCATCCTGTGCCAACACTGTAATATCTGTACCGTGCAGGGTGGTAACCACTTTCAAATGATCGCCCACCATTTCCTTCGCCAAATATGCGCATACTGCATGCGGAACAGCATAATGGACATGGAGTACATCCAAATTCTTCATTTGAGCCACCTGGGCCATTTTTGTCGCTAGCGACAAATCATATGGCGGATATCTAAACACGTAATAATCGTTAACCTCAACTTCATGATAAAAAATATTCTTCTGGAACGCCCCGCCTAATCTGAACGGAATGCTATTGGCAATAAAATGAACCTCATGCCCTTTTTCTGCCAGCAACTTGCCCAGCTCTGTAGCCACAACGCCAGAGCCACCCAGCGACGGATAACAGGTAATCCCAATTTTCAGTTTGTCATTCAAGCTAAGCTGCCTCCTTCCGTCCATCCATAATCACTCGTATGCCCATGTATTTCAGCATTCTACAACATGCGTAAGTATATAGTCCTTATTTGAATAGCTTAACCAGATATGGCGTTTTGGACGCAAATCCTTCTGCATATGAAATCAGTTTACGTTGACCCAACAACGAGTCCCGAGCTTTTACACGTTCCACATACCCCTGATTCAGTGGTGTGGATACCGTATCCTTCCCAGGCGCTGCCTGAAATTGCGAAACATAACTCAACAACGACTGTTCCTTGGCTTCATAATGCTCGGTAATGTCCACGATCAAGTCCGTTCTGCCGATATCATTAATAAAGTAAAAATATAATTGCTCTACCTGTACCGCAGGACTTTCTGGCATAAAGCGTCTCAACTTGGCGTTAAACACAGCTTCCTCTACTAGCTTGCTGCACATGACATGATCCGGATGCCGATCCTCCCAATAAGGAGCAAATACAATTTTTGGTGCATGGCGTCTGATTTCTGCTGTAACTGCAGCTACATGTTCAGGAGTTACATATAACCCACGATCAGGCAGACCCAAATTCGTCCGCACAGCCAGCCCGAGCACTTTTGAAGCGTGTTCAGCTTCTGCCATACGAGTATCCACATCACCATTAGATGACATTTCAGCCCGTGTCAAATCGCACACCCCCACCTTTAACCCAGCGGCTGTATGCTTGGCAATCGTGCCTCCCATTCCTATTTCTGCATCGTCGGCATGGGCTCCGAAAATCAGGATGTCCAGCGTCATTTTACATCACCCTGCTGGTCAATGCCCGGTTTATATTTATGTACCAGCTCACGCCAAGCAAAATCGCCACGATCCAACGCTTTAACCAGTATTTCAGCAGTTGCAACGTTGGTTGCCAAAGGAATCCCCTGTACATCACACAGACGTAATAATGCGCTAATGTCCGGCTCATGCGGCTGTGCCATGAGTGGATCACGCAAAAATATAATCAAGTCCATGTCATTTTGCGCAACCATAGCCCCGATTTGCTGATCTCCACCAAGCGGCCCAGACATGAAGCGGTGAATTTGAAGCTTGGTTTGCTCCATAATGCGCTGACCTGTTGTACCTGTTGAATATAATTGGTGATCTGTAAAAACATGCTCATATGCCGTAATAAAATTAACCATTTCATCCTTTTTGCGATCATGCGCTATAAATGCAATCTTTAACATTCGAAATTCCTCCTGCCTCATTCTATAATTCCATTCATCAATTCATTCGTATATTCTTAATCAATGTAATGCTCAAAACCATATACAAGCCCCGGCTGCTCCATTACCTTCTGGATACCGATTTTAACACCAGGCATGTATCCAGCCCGTTCATATGAATCCTGACGAATTTTCAGAGATTGTCCAAATCCTCCAAATATGACTTCTTGCTGTGCGAACACACCGGGAAGACGGACACTGTGAATGCGGAAGCCTTGATAGTAACCGCCACGCGATCCTTCTAGCGTTTCTTCCTCTTCCGGGTTGCCTTGTCGTAGC
The DNA here is from genome assembly GCF_011800295.1 of Paenibacillus sp. EKM301P. Taxonomy (NCBI): domain Bacteria; kingdom Bacillati; phylum Bacillota; class Bacilli; order Caryophanales; family Paenibacillaceae; genus Paenibacillus; species Paenibacillus sp. EKM301P. Next base: position 130,996 of record NZ_JAALFM010000001.1, read on the forward strand.
TCCTGACGCTGCTCGGCGATCAGTTCAGCAGTCTTAATGGCTGTACCTGAGGGCGCGTCCAATTTTTGGTCACCATGATATTCGATGATTTCCAGATGTGGGAAATACTTCGCTGCCTGAGCCGCAAACCGCATCATCAAAATGACGCCGATCGAAAAGTTGGGCGCAATCAGACCACCAATTTGTTGCTCACGACACTGCTTGTCCAGTTCATCAATTTGTTCAGGAGTAAACCCTGTCGTACCGATAACTGGACGAACTCCATGCTTAATAGCAAGCGCTGTATGTGCGTACGCAAAACGCGGCCCCGTAAAGTCAACCATGACATCGGCTCGGCTCTCCAGTAAAGCCTGCTCTACATCCTCCATAATAGCGATACCAGCTTCCGGTAGTCCGACGAGAAGGCCGGCATCACTGCCGGCGTGTGTTCTGTTCACTGCGGCTACAAGCTGTAGTTCCTCATCCTGAAGAACCAATTTGACCACCTCACGGCCCATACGCCCTGCTGCTCCAACGACAGCCACTTTTATTGGTTCTGACATATCCCTACAACTCCTTATGCATCCATTTGTGCTAGATTTGTTCATTCATCTGCTGGCATAATTTCTTCATGAGGTTGGCAAGCTGCACATTATGAGGAAACAGCGCTGCAGCCTCACGAGCAGCCTGCACAGCCAGCTTATATTCATTCAATTCGTCATAAATCAAAGCGAGCAGTAAAAATGCGTCACCACATAACGGATCAAGGGAAATTGCCCGTTCGAGCAGCAAAATCGCATCCTGGCGCATCTGTGGCGTAGCTCTGTCGACCTCCAGCATTTTTCTGGCTTTTTCTGTATACTGCCTGGCTTCCTGCGCATGCAGATGGAGAACATATTCATCCTGCTGTGGAGCGAGACGGACCGCATGCTCTGCATATGCCAGGGCCTGCTCCAATCGTCCACTGCGAGCATAGGTAACCGAGCAACGGAAATAATGCTCCGCATGATCAGGCTGGGCTGAAATCGCTTTTTCAAACCATTCCACCGCCTGCTCAAAATCGTTCTGCAAAATGCACTGATAAGCTTTTTGAACGTATTCCTCCGCCTTCATGACACTGCACCTCCGGGTAACCGGTTTGGTACAGCATATGTACAAAACGCCTAATCGGTGTCCTTTTTGGTCCAGCGATTCGCGTCACGCGTGTTAAATTTATGCATAACCTTATCATGTGCCTCAGTCAAATTGATACCCAGTGAGTTCGCAAAGCAAACAGTGATGAACAAAATGTCCCCCAGCTCCAGCTCAATGGAATTGTCCGCCTCATCCTTTTTTTTCGGCTTCTCACCAAAGGAGTGATTGACTTCCCTCGCCAGTTCACCGACTTCCTCGGACATCCTGGCCAACATGGCCAAAGGACTAAAGTACCCTTCCTTAAATTGAGAGATGTACTGGTCCACCTCACGTTGAATTTCATCTAACGATTTTTCCATGAAACACGCAATCCCCCCATGTGCAGGTTTATTCATATGTTATCGTAAAGCACATTTTAAAACAAATTTTTTTTAATTGTGAACTAGCGATACCAACTTGCAGTCATCTGTCTTTTAAAGATGCCGCAAAAAGGTATACTAAACATAAGGGTCTGCGATTTAGCAAAAAAATTGTATGTAGTCGCACAGCCTTAAACTGCTACTGTGAGGGATCATATGAAAATATCCAAGTCCATGGAACAGCTTAAATTGATTTTGCCCATCGTATTTGGCACCGCCATCTATGCATTCGGTCTGCTTTATTTTATTATACCCAGTAAACTGATGGAAGGCGGTATTACAGGGATCACCCTGCTGCTAAATTATGCTTTTTCGATTTCACCTTCTCTCTCCACTTTGTTACTGAACATTCCATTATTTTTAATTGGATGGAAAATGCTTGGGGGCAAGCAGATTATATACACGGGGGTTGGTATCGGGTCGCTCACATTCTTTTTGTGGTTGTTTGAAAAAATGATTCATCTCGGATGGATGGGGACCTTTCAGACTGAACACGATTTTATACTTTCTTCATTATATGCAGGGGTTACGCTTGGGGCCGGGTTAGGTATTGTGTTTCGCTTTGGCGGCACTACTGGAGGCTCGGATATTATCGCTCGTATTTTAAACCGGAAGTTTGGCTGGAGTATGGGAAGGATTCTACTGGTCATTGATATTGTCATTATCGGTGCTTCACTACTTTACATACCCAAAGAAAAAATTCTATATACATTAGTGGCTGTGTTCATCGCGTCCAAGATTATTGATTTTATACAAGAAGGGGCCTACTCTGCCAGAGCCTTTATGATTATCAGCGACCATACGATGGACATTGCAGATATTATTACCAGGGACATGGATCGCGGAGTTACCATTATTCCGGCTGTAGGTGCATTTTCCAAACAGGCCAAGCATGTTGCCTATTGTGTCGTGTCCCGTCAGGAAATAAGACGACTGCATCAAATTGTTAAATCAGTTGATCCACGGGCGTTTATCATCATTCAGGATGTTCATGATGTACATGGCGAGGGGTTCAAAGAGGAATAGCCCGGTAATCCGGGCAATGGGCTGACATCTATGAATGGCTTTACAGCCAACGACGCGAATGTTCAAACTTTCATCATTACCCAGTGAAGCCAGCCCGATATTTACGATAACCTGCATAGGCCAGCGCCAACAGCACAATCATGCCGATAGCCAATTCAGCCCGGCGCTCACTCTCACGCGGGATAAATGGCGCCAGTGCGGTAGCATCTTTTTCACGTCCAAACAAGGCATTCAACGTCGGGTTGCCCTGGTCCAATGCTCCTCTAATCGCTGAGGCATCTGCATTTTGCTGATCCCCCAATCCTCTGACGTAGGAAATCCAGGAATCAGTCCGCACGACCTCGGTTGTTCTGCCCTGGATCAATGCTGCTGTACGGATCGTTTCATAGTGATCCTCTAGAACTGCGGTTCCAGCTTTGAATCCCTTCATATTCCCTTTAGCAAACTGGTTATTCAAGCCGCTAACATCTTCTCTTAAAATCTTATAATACTGCTGCCATAAAGGCTGGCGCGGGTGCGCAAGCGCATCTGTCGCAAGCCGTAAATTGGCCACTGCCTTCACCCATTCATCCGGTGATGCTTGAACCGACTGTGTAGCTTGCTGCACCTCCAGGATGCTGCCGGATAGAGCATGAATGGCCTCTACAGATAGCGTGGCCTGTACCTGTCCAGTGCTGAACCATCTGCTCACCTCGGCTACATCCGCACGCGCTTTTTCAATATTCCCGTCCATTACGTCACGGTACAGTGTCGCAGCTGCATGATCCAGTTCTTCAATTTCCTTGCTATTACCTTCGGGTTTTGGCTGATCGCGCGCTTCTGCCATACCTGGAGGGACGTAGACGGACAGCAGCAGGACCATGGATAACACAATACTCGAAACCACACGTAACGTAATACGAACCCCCCGACCCCTAATCATGGGACATCCCTCCTCACCTTACTGTATGGCAAGGTTAACGGGACTAGAACTGGCTTTAGGTGAATCATTCGAAACCGGCTATGCTCTGGACAAAACAGGAAACATAAGTGGATTTTCATTACATCTGTTTGGGTGCTTAGTCATATAAAACAGTGTAGTATAAGGAATGTCGCCCGCTCCAAAAATATCGTAACAGTTCATCGTATCTCCTTCGAAACCTGCAACAACAATCGTATCGTATTGAGGTATGTGCCAAAAAAACTTGTCTTTAAAAAATAACGTACTATAAAATAAAACCAACCACTCATTGTTTTCCGCAGAAAAAAGTGAATACGGATTGAAGTCAGCACTCTTCATTTTCAACAACTGCAAATCCGGCATTTCTTCCATATTTAATTGATCAATCTTTATGTTTAGGTTGCTGGTAGGTGCCTTCCGACTACATTGATACTCAGGTGCCGAAGCGAAGCCCAATCTAGGATAAAAATCCTTCACACTATCATTTCCAAACAGATAGATACCGTCACAATTGCCATGCCAATCTTTCAGCGCTTGCTCTACTAAAAACCGACTCAAACCTTGATTCCTGTAGTTTGCAATCCCCCAATTGAAACCAGGTTTCAAAATCAAAACCAAAACTCTGTTTTGCTAAATAATTAAAGCTTACTTTTATTTTGTGATCATCACGGATGCCTTTTTGGAATACATATTCCTTCTGATTTATAACGATATGCATCTCTATTTCTCCATTCAAAAGACTCAAGCTAGTTCACGATAAGACGATACCTTTCGATTGCGTGCTAGCATGGCAAGCCATGCCGCTACAATACTAACAAGGGTCAGCATGTAGGTAAAAGTACGCACTTGCGTCACATCATCCGTTAGCGTCCTGGGAAGATAAGGGTATATGCCATAGGTATAATCCATCGTATCATTTAACAATGTCCAAAGTGCGGCTAAGCATAAAGCAATCCATTTGCAGCTAAAAAACCGTACAAACAGTAACGCTTCGACCGCCATTGCTGTGTGAGATGCTATCAGCATCCAATCCTGCCACACCATAGGCCCCCCCTGCGCAACTCCCCACAAAATAATAGCCGAAGCCCAAATGCCGTACTTTACACTCGTAACGACAGCCAACGCTTCCATGATTTGGCGAATGACCTTCAAGCTTTTGAATTGCGGAGGATAGAGCAAAAATGCTATGGAAATTGTAAAAAATAGGCTGGCCGTCGGACTATCAGGCACAAATACAATCTGCCACGCCGGGTGATAATTCAGTGTATATTCCAGCTGTCCCCCATACCATATGTACCCATACACCGTTCCAACTAAATTACACCAGAACAGCAGCCACAAAAAGGGCCGGCTCGTCAAGAACGACCGGCTCCACAAATAAGATAACGACACGTCCTTCATCCTCCGTTCATACGACAGTTGCCTTGTACAGGCACTATCCTACAATGACTATATCATATCCAAGCGTATCAAAAAAACCTGACCGCCGTTACAGTCAGGTTTGATGATATAATCTCGAACTGGCGCTTGGTCAAAATGACCACCTTAAGCTTACCAAAAGCGTTCTAACTCATTGCTTTCAGCTCATCCGTAAGATGACGAAAAGCTACTTCATCTCCGGAGGCTAACGCCTCATCAATATCCTTGTAGAGTTTTTCACTCCGGTGTTTACGTAATGCCTCGTCCAAAACCATCTCAGCAGACAGGCCCAACATTACCTCATAAGTAACCTTCATTTTATCCATAGGATGCACCTCCAACATGAGTTTAAGAGATCCTATATTCTTTTCCTTTCGCCACATAGCTGAGTGTCGTTCGTGACATCCGCTGTAAATCTGCATCTGTCAATTCGCGCACCACTTTGGCAGGTGTACCGATAGAAAGAGTATAGGGTGGTATTTTGGTATTTTCCGTAACGACCGACCCTGCTCCTATTAAAGCATATTCACCAAGCTCCGCTCCGTTGAGTACAATGGCCCCCATACCAATTAAAGTGCCTTTGCCTATCGTACAACCGTGGATAATGGCAGCATGTCCTACCGAAATATCATCCGCCAGCAACAGGGGCTGATTCGTGTTCACATGTCCCACGACACCATCCTGAATATTGCAGCGTTCACCGATGATGATAGGCGCCATATCCCCGCGCAGTACGGCATTAAACCATACGGAGGAATCTTGGCCGATCGTTACTTTTCCGACAATTTTTACTCCTTCTGCCACATAGACAGATGAATGGAGTTGTGGCAAGTTTCCGTTGTAGTGAATTAGCATCAACTTCACCCTCTCATATTTTGGGTGAAATTCTATCAACATGTGTACTGCTTGTCAATGGAGCTGTATACCCGAGTCGTTTCGCCCAAGACGGCACTCTCCCGCCAACTTCTGCCCCCAGGCCGTCATTTGTACAGAGGGTCCTGTCGGATGCTCACCTTGTCGAAGCATACCCAAGTGAAGCATCATTCGTATAATCCTCTGATCAAAGACCGAACGGGAGGTATCATAGTAAAACGGTCGGATCAGTGGGCCGATATGCACAAAAAGCGACTCTGAGGAAGTCCATGGCCTGGCACATTCTCCAATCCAGTAGACTAGTGAAAGCAGATTGGGTACGGCTCCTTTATACAATCTTAACCAAAACCTGAATAGCTGTATCATTTCATCCTCAATTGCGAGTTCCTGTTGTGCCTCCCCTTTTGCGGTCAGCTCAACCCTGTCTCCCTTCTCCTCAATATACTTGGAGTGCCGGGCGTAATCATACAGTAATGCCATTCGATCCGGATAAAACTTAAAAGAGGAACCATAGCCAAAACGCCATCCTCCTTTACCCAATAACGGCTCCGCAATGTGCAAATGCTCCATTAGCTGCTGCTGATTGCGACGGTACCAAGCTCCCTCAGGATTAAGCAGAACCTCATGCTGCCTCATATATTGAAGGAAAAGCCGTAAATCCTCCGCCAGTAGATGCCCTTCATCCCGGTACGACGACGGTTCGCTTACCCGGATCATTCCGTTTTGAAAGTCATGTACCATAACACGCCGAAAGCGCTCCTTCATATCCGAAGGAATTTGGTACAAATATCTCGTATTGTGCGTTGAACCATTGAACAACCAGCCGCTAGAACGTAGACGGGTCACAATATCTCGTGGTCGCTCACCAACATCTCCGTCCTGCTCGACAGACTGTTTGGCAATCGCAATCAATTCCTCCATACTGAAATAAGGTCGGTCATCGAACAATAGCGCATTCAAAAACCTTACCTCTGACAACCTCAGCTCCTTGACCTGCGTCTCAAAAAAACTACTACTGCCGAGCTTTGTCAAAATCCCTTGGATCAACTCATGCTTGGAATTAGGTTTGCAGTCACAATCGTAATACACTGCGATTCTGTTCAAATGCACAATATCCGCAAATGTCAGCATATCCGCCAGATTCATTGTTCCATCGCCTCGTCACTGGACTGTCATCCGGAAATGATTCTTACCTGTTGTACCCACAGCTTTGACGGAATCTTCAGACTCTAAACCTCTTTTTTTGCAAAGGTATAATTAAAAAAACAAAAAGACCACGACTCTACAATGAGTAGAAGCCGTGGTCTTTCACAAAGTATTGGAGTTGCAGTCACTTTTTCTCTTGCAAATGCTTCGTGCAATTATATAAAAGCGGTTCCCAGTCCGCATCCTCACGCTGGAGTACACTTAGTGACAAATTTCCAATTCGTTCTGTAAATTTTTCCTGATACAGAGCCTTATACAAATTAGCCAAGAAACCCCCGTGGGAAACGATCAACAGATTCTTGTCCCGATTTTCCGTCCAAAGAGCCTCCATAAAAGCTAGCGCACGAAGCTGAAGATCTGCATCGCTTTCCTGCCCTAAATCCAGCAGATGCCAGTCAACTCCCCACTTCTCTTCACGTTCGGCCTGTGTCATCCCCTCGACCTGACCATAAGCACGTTCTCTTAGTCGATCATCAGGTTCCAGCAATGGCAAATGCAGGGCAGAGGCAATAATATCCCCCGTCTCTTTCGCTCTGGAGAGACTACTTGTAATAAGCCCGTCCCATTGATAAGGCTCTTCCTTCAATCGTTCTGCCAGCAAGCGTGCCTGCCGACGCCCTTCCTCATTCAACGGAATATCACTGTGCCCCTGGATTTTTCCTACCGCATTCCAATCCGTCAATCCATGTCTGATCAAGCCAATAAGCATTGTGTCAGTCCTCCGCTGTTGTGTTATTCAGGCATATAATGAATTTTATATGGAGCCCATCTGCCAGCTAATTTCTAACTCTTCTCGTCCGATGGATCCAGCCCAGAGAAAATAAAGCAAGCGCAAGTGCCAATACAGACAACAACATCCAGTATTGCGGGTAAGTAGGAACAATGCTTGCAACCAGCGGATCCATAATGCCACTATTCACATCTTTAATGTGGTATTGATACTGTGGAGATGTACTTGTAGTTTCCAGCAGGCCTGTCGGTAAAATACCCGTGTCCATGACAGGAGCCGCTTGGGGGGGATTTTCCTGAGAGGAGCTTCCATTCCAGTTCAAAAACAAAAAGCTGCACAAAAATACGGCCAAAAAGCCGGCGATCCATACAGACATATACTTACGGGCTGCTGGGTTCACACGCGCACGTCGATGCTCGCCCGGAACAAGCCACGGTGATTCTTCATAAATTCGATCCATGACTCTACGATTCATTGCCTCTAGCTTATCATCTGTTATTTCAAAGGAAATATCACGAATAGCCGATCGACTTTCTTTTGACAAATTCCAATCATTCTCTTCCGAACCATGCTCCCACCCGGCAGACGAGCTTTTGGCCCGTCTGCGCTCCGAGTCTTGTTTCGATACATTTTTGCCTGTAGCGAACAAATCCTCAGCGTCCCTGGATTTCATTGGCTGCTCATCCCTTCGTTTTCCTCATAGAGAGGCTCAAAAAAATAAGGCTCCAACTGCGTCTTCACACTGGTTCTTGCCCGGAAAAGCAATGACTTCACCGCACTGACCGTCTGTCCTAAAATAGTCGCAATCTCCTGATAATCTAATTGCTCATATTCACGCAAAATCAGCGCAGATCGCTGCTTCTCAGGCAATCTGTTGATTGCTTCACGAACCATCTCTACCTTCTCACCGCGAAGAACAGCCTGCTCCGGAATTACATCCGATGGAGCTACCGGTACATAACCGCTCTCTTCCAATGGAACCTGACCACTACGGTGCTTGCGAAGCTCACTTAGCACCGTATTGCGTGCAATTGTATATAGCCAAGTGGAGAACGATGCATCTACCTCGCGAAAAGAATGCAGGCTCCGATACGCTTTATAAAACGTCTCCGAGCATAAGTCCTCAGCAATCATTTCCAGGTTCGAACTTTTCAGCATATGATAAACAAAAGCTAAAATTTTACGTTGGTGCCGCCTCATTAATTCTGAATAAACCTCAACATTACCTTGTTTGATTTCCTGAATCATCTGGGAATCTGTCATCATCCGAGTGAGACCCTCCTCGCCCATACATGTGCTGTTTTCCCGTCCGATTCTGTCTATATATACCGAACAGGCCAAAAAAAGTTGCGCCCTCTGCGCAAATGGATGAAACAGCATCATGGAACATTTGTTATTTTCTTACCCTATGTAGTGCCAACATTAACGGTGCTATCCCCAACAATATTCAATATCCAAAATGGACTTACCCATTGTACCACAAAATGGCCGCCAGTAAAAAAGTCCAAAATCCCCACGATTTCCATCAAAGGCTCCCTAACGCTGGCAGCTAATTCATTTAAACCGCTTTTCAATGGATTTTAAGTTTATTCAAGATAAATGACAAATCCAATCAAAGTGTTTCATTTAGAGCACCAATAAGGATAATTAAACAAAAAGAAAACGCTTTAAAAAAAATATTGACAAAATGAAAACGTATACATATAATAAAAGTACAGTATGGTTTCTCTCCACTCCTATCCTACTCAGCTACTTTACTAAAAGTAGCTACCACCCGGGGCTTTACCCGGGTGGTCTTTTTTTTCTTTATTAATAAGTAGTAAAGGACTATTCCATCGGCTCTTCAAATAACAAAAAAGCGGGAAGAGAACCTTCGCCCGCTTTAAATCTTTTCTTACTACTTCACTCCAGAAAGTATGATGCTTTTAAGACGGTCCGTAGCGGAGCGATTCATTTGAATCTGGAGAAGCGCAGCGTTCGCCTTTGCCTGCGGATTTTCCCCTTTGTACATATATTCAGAAAATCTGCAGGCAACAGCGATCGTAAGATCAAATGAATCGCGGAGCGGTCTACCTCCTTATTGAACACTCATACTTTCCTTCTATACAACCACTTTATAACCCATCGAATCCAGTAAGGTTTTGGCACGCTCCCAGTCCTGCTCTTGACGGAAGGAAAGCCTCATGATGCCAGGAACATCCTCCCGACTTTCAATGATTCGCATATTGCTCAGATTAATGCTGTGATTTCCTAGTTCCATTGCAATTCTTCCGATAATCCCTGGGGTGTCCGGTACATCAATATACAGATCAAACGTAGAGACAATAACTCCTTTACGACGCTCTGGCAGTTCACTACGGAAATGCCCTGCTGTCAAAAATTCGTCAGCAATTCCCTCTCCGTCTTGTGTTCTCAGCAAATGAGTAAAACGCTCAATCTGCCCATTCCATTCTTCTAACAGGCCCAGTAAAACATCACGATTACTCAGCAAAATGTCCCGCCACACAACCGGATCACTAGAGGCTATCCGTGTAATATCACGAAACCCACCAGCAGCCAATGTACGGTACAACGGATTTTCATCATTGTGCTTTCGTACCTGATTCACCAGCGCTGCTGCAATAATATGTGGAAGATGGCTAATCGCACCGACAATATCGTCATGCATATCAGGTTGGACACGCACAACATGAGCACCGGTATATTTCAACAAACGCTCCAGCGAACTGTAAGCTTCCTCAGGCACACCCTCTGCAGGGGAAAGCACATAATATGCATTTTCAAACAACAACGCAGAAGCGGCCCTGACACCGGAACGCTCCGAGCCAGCCATCGGATGACCCCCGATAAAGTAAGCATTGTGCAAAGATATTTCTGATGCCTTTTTGGCAATCGCCGATTTTGTGCTACCTACGTCGGTAATAATACACCCCGCTTTAAGCGGTAACTTGCTTAACAATTCGAGGTAATGCTCCAGTAAACCAACCGGAACGCATAAAAAAATAAAATCGGCATCCTTGACCGCCTCTTCAACCGAAAGAGTCGCGGTGTCCACGACACCACGGCTTAGCATCGGTTCTATCAGTTCAGGAAGATGAGCATGACCGACCACAGTAATATCCGGCTTCCCTCTAAAACAAAGTGCGAGGGACCCGCCAATCAGTCCCACGCCGAAAATGGCAATCTTCATCTATTATCAAATCCCATCTGCGGAAATTATAGGCGTACTTTCGCCGCTTCCGCCCCCAGGACCTGTTCCAGCGCACGAATAAACAACTCATTTTGCGGCTGTGATCCAACCGACACCCTAATATATGTCGGATATTTGTGATGACCTGCGCGAATAATCACACCTTTACGAAGCAACTCCTGAAATACCTCACCGGATGGACGACGTACGTCCAGCATAATAAAATTACCATGTGCCGGGAAAGACTCCAGCCCCAAACGCTTCAGCTCATTTTGCAAATAAGCTCTACCCTCTGCATTACGATCCCGACATTCCTGAACAAATTCCTGATCTTCCAAGGCAGCAATGGCCGCAGCCTGTGCTACCCGTGAAGTATTAAACGGCTCACGAACCTGATTGATCAAGCGAATGGTTGCCTCGGCTCCCATACCATATCCGATACGTAGCGAAGCCAGACCATAGATTTTGGAGAAGGTACGCAGTACAACCAAATTTTCATAAGCTGACAACAAGCGAATGCCGTCTGGATACGAACGATCTATTACAAACTCAGCGTAGGCTTCATCCAGCACCACCATGATATGCTTTGGCACTTGGTTCAGAAACGCAATCAGCTCAGCTTCGGGTACAATCGTTCCCGTCGGATTATTTGGATTACAGATCCAAATAATTTTTGTACGGTCATTGATATGAGACAGCATGGCATCCAAATCATGTACACCGTCACGCAAAGGCACCTCAACTGCAACTGCTCCCTCAATTTCCACGTTACTTTTATAGACGGAAAATGTCTGATCAGCCATGATGCTTTCTTCCCCTGGAAGGAGGAATGCACGCGTAATCAACGCAATAATTTCGTCAGAGCCACAGCCATAGATAAATTGTTCTTCTTTTAATCCCGTCCGTTTAGCTAGTGCCTGTGTCAGAGCAACTGCACTTCCGTCAGGATATACACTGATGTTAGCAAACTCCTGCTGAATGGCCTGCAACACTTTGGGAGAGCTGCCATACGGATTCTCGTTTGAGGCGAGCTTGATTACTTCATCGAGTCCCAGCTCACGTTTCACATCCTCAATCGGTTTACCGGGCTGATATACTGGCAAATGTACAATATGCGGTTTAGGCTGCATGCCCCTTCCTCCTCTATCCAATCAGAACTAAATTAAATATTTTATATTTGACACCCATTACTGCTTTAATTGTGCCACAAAATCGCGAATTTGCAAAAGCCCTTCTTCTCTGCGTGCAGAATCCTCCAGCAATGGAATGGCTTCCTCCACCTGTCGCACAATGGCACTGCCAACCACAACTCCATCGCAAATGTCTGAAAACCGGACAACCTGCTCACGATTTGAAATACCAAAGCCTATCGCCACCGGAACATCCGTATGCCGTTTGACCTGCGCGATAAAGCCCTCTATACCTTCAAAAAAAGAAGCTCTTTCTCCGGTTACACCCAGCGAAGATACACAGTACACAAATCCTCGGGCCTGACGGGCAATTCGTTCGATCCGTTGTTCAGACGTTGGGGCTACCAGCGGAATCAGATGCACACCTACCTCTGCTGCCCGTCCTCCCAGCTCCTCTGCTTCTTCAAGCGGAAGATCCGGAATAATCAGACCACTGATACCGTGCTCCTGCAAGCCTGCAAAGAAAGCATCCATCCCCATTTGCAATACAGGATTATAATACGTGAACAGAATAAAAGGCAGGCTTGAACCTGCCGCCCTAGCCAGAGACGCTGTCTCCATACAGGTGCGGATTGAAATTTGCCGTTTCAGTGCACGTTCAGACGCACGCTGAATCACAGGGCCGTCAGCCAACGGGTCCGAATAAGGTACGCCTAGTTCCAATATATCGGCTCCGGCTGACTCTAACTGCCGAATGATCTCTATCGTGGTATCCACATCCGGGTCGCCTACCGTCAGAAAAGGAATTAATGCCGTTTTGCCTTCATGTTTAAGGCGTTCAAACGCCTGATCAATTAAGTTCATGACGGATTTCCCCCTAAATACTTGATAATGGAGTCCACATCTTTATCCCCACGCCCAGACAAACAAATAACGATAATATCATCTGAAGTCAACGTAGGTGCCAGCTTGGCGACCTGTGCAACGGCATGTGCCGACTCTAATGCAGGCAGTATTCCTTCGGTACGGCAAAGGAGCTGAAGTGCATCCAGCGCTTCCTGATCAGTAATCGGGACATATTGGGCCCGCTCAATATCTTTTAGGTATGAATGCTCCGGTCCAACACCTGGATAATCCAGTCCAGCCGAGATGGAATGCGCAGGTTGCACTTGTCCGTACTCATCCTGAAGCAGATAACTCATAGAGCCTTGGAAGACTCCTTGCGTCCCCTTGCTCATGGTAGCTGCATGGAATTCCGTCTCGACGCCTTTACCAGCAGCCTCCACGCCAATCAAAGCAACACCTTGATCCTCTATGAAAGGATAAAACATACCGATAGCATTGCTTCCGCCACCGATCGCTGCCACAACAACATCCGGAAGTCTGCCTTCCTTCTCCAAGATCTGACGGCGTGTTTCATCGCCTATCACACGCTGGAAATCCCGCACCATCATCGGATACGGATGCGGACCGACAGCCGAACCCAAAATATAAAACGTATCATGGACATGGCTCACCCAATAACGTAAAGCTTCATTCCCGGCATCCTTAAGTGTACGCGTACCGGATGTCACCGGAATCACTTCTGCACCCAAAAGCTGCATCCGAAATACGTTCAACTGCTGGCGAACCGTATCCTCTTCGCCCATAAACACTTTGCATTCCAATCCGAGCAATGCAGCTACGGTAGCCGTTGCGACACCATGCTGTCCTGCACCTGTTTCGGCAATGACCTTCTGTTTACCCATACGCTTTGCCAGCAATCCCTGGGCCAATGCATTATTAATTTTGTGGGCGCCAGTATGGTTTAAATCTTCGCGCTTCAAGTAAATTTTTGCCCCGCCCAGATGTTGGCTCAGACGCTCCGCATGATAAAGCGGAGTTTCCCGACCCGAATAGTCTTTTAGAAGTCCGTTCAACTCTGCTTTAAATTCAGGATCATCCGCGTATTTTCGGTAGGATTCCTCCAATTCAATCAGTGCGTTCATCAACGTTTCCGGTACAAAACGTCCGCCAAATGTTCCAAAACGTCCGTTGTTATCAGGTAATTGTGTCATGCCTGCTTCACCCTTTCTACGAATGCTGTGATTTTTGCAATGTCCTTGACTCCGTTCGTCTCTACACCGCTGGAAACATCCAGCCCGTCGGGATGATACTCGCTAATCAGCTTTTCTGCGTTATCGGCAGTCAGCCCCCCAGCTACAAACAGAGGGATTCCGTGTTGATGAGTCCAAGCCTGATAGGCGGGAATTCGATCCCACGCAAACGTTTTTCCAGAACCGCCGCCATACAGGGGATCGTATGTATCCAGCAGTAAAGCATCAATTGTTCCGACATAAGCCTCTAATTCGTCTGCTCGGTGTTCGGTCTTCCCCTGCTCTGTCTGCCCTTGGCTGTCCACAGACCAAGCCTTGAATATCTGTATGCCAAAACGTTCCTTAATCTCCCGACAGCGCTGTGGACTTTCCTGTCCATGCAACTGAATGACATCCAATGGTGCTTTCTCCATCACATCGTTTAACAGTGCATCGTCAGGGTTCACAAATACGCCCACGCTGCGCGGTCTGCTGCCCGAGGCCCATTCATCCAATACGCGAAGCAACTCTCCAGCATGTGCGCCGTCAATCCGGCGCTTGCTGTCAGCAAACACAAAACCTATATAATCGACCGGTAAGTTTACCATAGATTTTAGCACTTCAACGCTTTGAAGTCCACAAATTTTTACGCCCGTTTTGTTCATGCTTTAACCCCGTCCATCAATTCGACTACAGCCTGTCCTACATCTTCCTTACGCATCAGATGCTCCCCTACCAGAATGCCGTGCGCACCTACCGAATGCAGATACTTAACATCTTCCGGTCCTGCAATGCCGCTTTCGCTGATGAATGTAACCCCTTTTGGGATCAGTGAGATCAGCTCCTCTGTCGTCTGGAGACGGGTCTCAAATGTCCGAAGATTGCGATTGTTCACACCAACTAAGGTCGCTGTACCCAGATCCAGCACTGCTTTAAGTTCCTCACTGTCATGCACCTCTACCAACGCATCCAGCCCAAGATCCTTGGCGATTTGTAAGAATGAACCTAATACATTCTGTTCCAATATCGCGGCAATCAACAGTACCGCATCCGCTCCCAATAGACGAGCTTCATAGATTTGCCGTTCATCAATGATAAAATCTTTTCGCAGCAGCGGAATTTTCACTTGATCGCGAATTTGCTGTAAATATTCAGGACTCCCCTGAAAATACGTAACATCTGTCAGTACAGAAATGCAATCGGCTCCTGCTCCCTCATATGCACGCGCAATATCCACCGGATGGAAATTGGGTCGAATCAACCCTTTGGACGGAGAAGCCTTCTTTACTTCAGCAATCAGCCCGAGCGGACGGTTGCGTCCGCTAGCGATCGCATTTTCAAATCCTCTCGTCACAGGTAAATCTGCAATTAAGCGTTCGGCTTTATTAATCTCAAAATGCTGCTTAAGCTGCTCCACTTCTTGTCGCTTCGTCACCACAATTTTATCAAGATACATATTGATATTCCCCCGTTGCCTGTATTAATTGATCCAGCTTGGAAAGAGCCAATCCAGAGTCGATAGCTTCTGCCGCTCGCGCTACTCCGTCTGTCAAGGTAGCTGCTGCGCCTGAGACATAAATACACGCTCCTGCATTCGCTAGCACAACATCACGATAAGCTCCATGCTCTCCGTTCAAAATTCGCCGTATGATCTCTGCGTTAACCTGAGCATCGCCGCCCAACACCTGATCGAGAGAATGTGTCTGCAAGCCCAGATCGGACGGATGAAGCTCGAACGTGTGAACCTTGCCGTCCTTGAGCTCGGATACTCGTGTGGCGGCCGAAATACTAATTTCATCTAGCCCATCCAAACTGCTGACGACCATGGCTCGTTTGGAGCCAAGCTGGTTCAATACCTCGGCAATCACTTCCGTTTTGCCAGCATCATAAATACCCAGCAACTGCCGATCCGCACCAGCCGGATTCGTCAATGGACCGAGCATATTGAATACCGTCCGCACACCTAGCTCGCGGCGCGGTGCTGCGGCATGCTTCATAGACGGATGATACAGCTGTGCGAATAAAAAGCAGATACCGATGCGGTCCAGACACGAGCGAGCCTGATCACTTGTCAAATGAATGTTGACTCCGAGTGCCTCAAGGACATCAGCACTCCCGGCACGGCCACTTGCAGAGCGGTTGCCGTGCTTGGCTACCCGTACAGAAACCGAAGCCGCGATAATAGCGGAAATGGTGGAAATATTAAACTTGTGAATACCCGAACCCCCGGTGCCGCATGTATCCAGTAGACGACTGTTCCCCTCTCCAGTTTGCACTGGACTAGCGTAATTGCGCATTGCTTCGGCAAAACCGGTGATTTCATCTACCGTCTCTCCCTTGAGGCGAAGAGCCGTCAGGAGCCCGCCGATTTGCGCCTGTGTAGCACTCCCACTCATAATCTGTTCCATCACGCTACGGGCCTCCGTACGCGAAAGATGCTGTCCTTCAATGATCCGGCTTAACCCTACTTGTATCATGTCATGTCGTTCCATTGTCGTCTCCTCCTCAGAATCAGATTTTTGTGTTACGGAGTGTACAAATAATCTTGGTTGATGACGCTGTTGTAAGGCTGTGTCGTTGCTGGAAACATCGCTTCCGCCGTGCGGATTGCTTTGAGCAGTGCCTTTGCTTTGTTTACCGTCTCCTGATACTCGCTTTCCGGTACCGAGTCCCACACAATTCCAGCCCCTGCCTGGACATAGGCACGGTTCTTTTTAAACACAATTGTGCGAATCGTAATGCAAGCATCCATATTGCCTGAGAAGCCCAAATATCCAATTGCTCCTGCATAGGTTCCGCGTGCTTCCCGCTCCAGCTCAGCAATAATCTCCATCGCCCGTAGCTTTGGAGCTCCGGATACGGTGCCGGCCGGCAGGCAAGACAGGAAAGCATCGAAGAAATCTTTGTCCTCACGCAGTTCGCCCGACACATTCGATACAATGTGCATCACGTGGGAATAGCGTTCAATCTCCATGAATGTATCGCATTTTACGGTGCCAAACTGGGATACACGTCCCAGATCATTTCTTCCCAGATCTACCAACATCAGATGCTCTGCACGTTCTTTTTCATCCTTCAACAATTCTTCAGCAAGCGCCGCATCTTCGGTTTCCGTTACGCCACGCGGTCTCGTTCCTGCAATCGGTCGGGTCTCTACACGGCCGTTTTCCACCTTGACGAGTGCCTCCGGCGAAGTGCCTACGATGATCTCGTCATCCATTTTCAGATAATACATATATGGCGACGGGTTCATCGTGCGCAGCACGCGGTATACCTGTAGTGGAGAGGCCTCTGTATCGATGTGAAAACGCTGGGACAGTACAACCTGAAAAATATCACCGGAGCGGATATACTCCTTTGCCTGCTCCACGTTTGATATAAACTGTTCCTTTGTCACATTGGATTGGATCTCACCCAGTTCCACATCATCAGGAATGGAGGCAGAGCCTAATCGCTCCGGTGGGGACTGCTTGCGCAGATACTGCGCCGTGTTCTCCAACTTGCGTTCCACATCTGCATAAGCAGCACGAATGTCCTCCTCGCGGAACCCTTCACCTATATGAACATTGCCAACCAGCAAAATTTGCTGTTTCACATGATCAAAGACAATGACTTGATCGCAAAACATAAAACGAATATCATCCATATTCAAATCATCTACCGAGTGCTCTGGCAGCTTTTCGTAGTATTGAAGCAGGTCATATCCAAAAAATCCGATAGCCCCGCCTGTAAATGGAGGCATGTCTTTCAGTTTCGGACTACGGTATTTACGAAGTAATGCTTTGAGCGCTTCAATCGGCTTGTCGCTTAATATTTGCCGTTTACCGTGTTGTTCCAAAATCAATCGACCTTTTTTACCTGAGACCATCAGAAATGGGTCTGTTCCGATGAAGGAATGTCGCGCCCACTGCTCGCCTCCCTCTACACTCTCCAGCAGAAAGGCACGGTCCCGCTCAGCATACCGACGGAAAATCCGAATCGGCGTCTCCATATCAGCCAGCACTTTTTTGTACACAGGAATCAGGTTAAATTCATTCGCCATCGCTATCACTTGCTCCACATGCGGCGTTAACATGAGATCACTTCCTTTCCAAATTGGCGCAGAACCCAATGGAGAGAATAAAAAAGCCTCTACCCGTAAGGTAGAGGCTGTCAGTTATTGAAATTATAAGAATGCTCCATATGTAAAATGATCACAGCAAATAGAAAAGCATACACTTATCCCTTTTGCATAACCGCGCAGGTTACCCCAAATAAGCTTCTCTATAGAAGAAGGTCTCTTCATGGACAAAAGCTTACCCGCTACCGCCGGTCTCTGTAATCTCATATGGAATTGGCTAGACTACACTCTTCTCATCTCAACTCTGCTCTGGCTAACTCTACTCTACTCAACTCTGCTACACACACTATATCTCATGGAATGTTACTTTGGCAACCATCAACTTAAAAAATGGACGATTATTTCCCTTGGGAAGCCAGATCTGGTCTTAACATCTGTGCGCCGTTCAAATATACATGTTTCATTTCACGCTGAGATTTATCGGTATTCACCTGTACCATCAAACGGATGCACTTGGGCAAGCTACCAGCTACAGGAATTTCTAATGCACACATGAGCGGAACCATGTCCCAGCCGTCAAGCTGACGGATGGCCATGGCTGGAAAGGCAGCATCCAGGTCATGGGTCACCGTTATCCATACATTACTAATATCCTCCGGCTGAATTTCATTGTAGGATACGATTTCCTCCAGTAGTTGGCTTGTTGCTTCCAAAATTTCGTTTGCTTCATTATTCGTCACGGTCGTCGCGCCACGAATTCCACGATTGTACATCGTTACGCCTCCTCTTTTAACTGTTCAATGACTTCCCGGATGTAAGAGACGGAAATATCCTTCACAACCTCCACACGCCCAATACTGCGTGGGACAACGAAAGTAATACTGCCTTCTTTGAATTTTTTGTCATGCATCATCGCTTCGAGCAGTTGATCTGTATCGAGATGTGACGGAAGAGAAGTCGGTAAGCGCAGCGATGACAGCATATCCTTCGTTTCGTTTACCAAAGAAGGATCTGCCCCCAGCTTCACACCCAGTAGTGCGGAGCCGACCATACCAATAGAAATGGCTTCCCCGTGTAAAAACTCACCATATCCCGCAATCGCTTCAATCGCATGCCCAATCGTATGGCCTAAGTTTAAAATAGCGCGCAAATCATTTTCTCGTTCATCGCGTGATACAACTTCGGCTTTAATGGAGCATCCCTTCTCCAGCCCGTACTCCAGTGCCGTCGCATCCAGTCCGAGCAAATCCGTCGAATGTTCACGGCACCACTGAGCAAAATCAGCATCCCAGATCAAGCCATGCTTGATCATTTCAGCAAGCCCCGCAGATACCTCGCGAGGAGGTAATGTTGACAACGTATCTACGTCATACAGTACGAGTTCCGGTTGATGAAAGGCTCCTATCATATTTTTCGCCAAAGGATGATTGATGCCGACCTTACCACCCACGCTGCTGTCATGGGCAAGGATAGTAGTTGGAACCTGTACGAACTTGATGCCTCTCATAAAAGATGCCGCCACAAATCCAGCCAAATCACCCACCACACCACCACCAAGAGCGATAACAGCTGAATTGCGATCCAAACCGCCCTCAATGGCTGCTGTTATACCTCGCTCAAATACAGCAAGCGACTTGGATGTTTCACCTGGCTTAACGACAAATGATACCGTTTTGTACCCCGCCTCTTGAAGATTGCTTTCCAATGTTGCCAAGTAGAATCCCGCTACATTTTCGTCTGAAACAATCAATAATGGGCTTTTTTGTGCAATTCCTTGTTCCTTCAACGACTCTCCGGCTTGATGCAACAACCCACGTCCGATAAGAATAGGATAAGAACGTTCGCCAAGCTGTACCGTCAGCGTACTCATCTTAGTATTGCTCCAGTTGTTGTTCATAGGATGCAATATTCGCGCGGATTTCTTCAATTGAATCCCCGCCGAATTTCTCTAGTAAAGCTTTGGCTATCTCCCAAGCTACCACATGCTCCATGACTACGCTTGCCGCTGGTACCGCACATGCATCCGAACGCTCAACCTGTGCAGTGAACGCTTCTTTCGTATCAATGTCAACGCTTTGCAGCGGCTTATAAAGTGTGGGAATTGGCTTCATAACGCCACGAACCACCACTGGCATTCCGTTGGTCATGCCACCCTCAAAACCACCCAATCGATTTGTACGACGGTGATATCCACGTTCCTCATCATATAAAATCTCGTCATGCACCTGTGAACCACGCAACTCTCCTGCTTCAAACCCGATGCCGATTTCCACACCTTTAAATGCATTGATCGACATGACACCTTGTGCGATACGTGCATCCAACTTCCGATCATACTGTACATGACTGCCCAGACCAATCGGAACACCTTCCACGATACATTCCACTACCCCACCGACGGAGTCACCTTCTTGCTTGATCAGGTCAATATACGCTTCCATCTTCTTCTCCGTTTCTGGATCGGTTACTCTTACCGAAGAAGCTTCTGTTACGGCAATCAGTTCATCAATCGGCAAATCGCGATAAGGAGCTTCGATTTCACCAATGCGGATGACCTGACCTGCCACCTTGATCCCGAACTCAGCCAGTAATTGACGAGCCAAACCGCCACATGCCACACGAATTGCTGTTTCACGTGCACTGGAGCGTTCCAACACGTTACGAAGATCCTTCAGGTTGTATTTCATTCCGCCATTCAAATCCGCATGACCCGGACGCGGCCGATGAACCCGACGCTTTTCTTCATCACTGCCTTCAATAGGCTCAATATTCATAATATTCTGCCAGTGCTTCCAATCGTTATTTTCCACAACTAGTGCAATTGGTGCACCTGTGGTATATCCGTGACGTACGCCACCAGCAATCTTCGCCGTATCTTTTTCAATCTGCATACGCCGCCCCCGTCCATATCCTTTCTGACGACGGTGCAATTGAAAATTCAATTCTTCAAAATCCAATTTCAAATTACTCGGCATACCCTCTACAATGGCAGTTAGCTGGGGACCATGCGTTTCCCCCGCGGTTAAATAACGTAAACTCATGACGCGTTCCCCCTTTAAACTGTTAAACTGTGCATCGCTAAAATCTTTAACTGTGCTTCATTATAGTATACGCACCTTTCTTTGACAAGAAAAGCCACGTCTGAGGCAGATAAACAAAAAAACACGTCCCTCAGCCAGAAGAGCTAAAGGACGTGCGCTGTTGATAAGCCAGCCATCCATTACTTAAGAATAGAAATAAGTTCCTACGAAACGATGGATGATATGACAGGCTTATGCTTTTTTGCGATAAAAAAAGGTTTCAGTCGATTCCAGCCCATATTGGTTAGGAGAAAAGATTTGCTCGGTACTGCCGACAAATAAAACACCGCCGGGACGAAGGCTGGCAGCAAACTTTTGATACAACGCATGTTTGGCCTCTTCTGTAAAATAAATCATAACATTTCGACAGATAATGAGATCATACCCATCCTCAAACCGATCCAGCAGCAAGTTTTGCTTTTGAAATTTCACAGCCTGTTTTAGACGGTCATCAATCCGATACATGGCACCATCTGGTTTAAAATATTTGCTAGCTACCTGCTCAGGCACATCCTTGAGCGAACGCTCCAAATATTTACCTTCCTTGGCTTTAGCCAATGCACCATCATCAATGTCGGAAGCTGTAATAGAGCAATTCCCTAAAATTCCTTTACCGTCGAGAACCATAGCCAAGCTATAGGGCTCTTCACCTGTCGAGCAGGCCGCACTCCACAGCTTAAGCTTCTGCTTTCCCACAAGCAGCTGTGGCAAAATGATATCCCGCAGCACTTCCCACCGATTGGGATTTCGCCAAAACTCGGAAACATTGATCGTCATACGATCCAAGAATTCATAGAATAGAGGTTTTTCCTTCATCATGGCATCATAAAAAGAAACAAAACTGGGAAACCCGTTTTTGTTGCGAAGCGTCGTTAACCGCCTTTTCATCTGTGCTTCTTTGTATTGTGCAAGATCAATACCTGTGCTGTCCTTGATTTTGCGGATAAACGCTGTGTAATCGGGGTCCGTCTGACCCAGTTCCAGATCCGTCATGCTACCATCCTTCTTCATACGTAATAAACTTACACCCAGGTCGCTACAGTTTTTTCATACCGAACTAATTCTTCCGGTGTGAAAAAATTTGCAATCTCGCGCTCTGCGCTCTCCGGTGAATCTGAACCATGAATGAGGTTAAACGGTGTATGTGCAGCAAAGTCTCCACGAATGGTGCCCGGAAGAGCCTCTGTTACTTGTGTTTTACCAATCAGCAAGCGGGAAAGCGTAACAATGTTATCCCCTTCCCAAACCATGGCAAATACAGGTCCTGATGTGATAAAGCCTACAAGCTCTTCAAAAAAAGGCTTGCCCACATGCTCCGCATAATGCCGCTCTGCTTGTTCTCTAGATACCTGCACAAGCTTGCCAGCCGCCATTTTGAAGCCCTTGTCTTCTAAACGACTGACAATACGTCCAATCAGTCCGCGTTGTACACCATCCGGTTTAACCATCAAAAACGTACGATCCATCGGCTCACTCCCAATCCAATCTAATGTATTTATACAGTACTAATCTGTATTGTAACAGAAAGATTGGAAACGGTTAAAGTATTTTGTCACAGCAAACCTAAAATACAACTTTAGTAGGAGCGGCGTGTCACAAAATGAGCAATATCGCGCAGCGTCTTTTTTGTTTTGACATCTGGTAGTAAGTCCAGCGCGTTCAGCGCTTTATTAATATATCGGTCAGCGAGAATTTCAGCTTTAGCGATTCCTTCACTTTTTTTGATCATATCCACCGCTTTACGTGCGTCTCCTTGCCCGTCCCCATCCTGAATTCGCCGGATTTCAGCCAGCAGATCATCTCGCAGTTCGGGTTGTTCAAGCGCATAAATGACCGGAAGCGTAATATTGCCCTGTCTCATATCGCTGCCTGGCGGCTTGCCGATCTTTTTTTCTGTTCCACACAGATCAAGCAAATCATCCTGAATTTGAAAAGCCATACCTACGTTATAGCCGTAGCTGT
Organism: Paenibacillus sp. EKM301P; assembly: GCF_011800295.1. Taxonomy (NCBI): domain Bacteria; kingdom Bacillati; phylum Bacillota; class Bacilli; order Caryophanales; family Paenibacillaceae; genus Paenibacillus; species Paenibacillus sp. EKM301P. The sequence goes on from NZ_JAALFM010000001.1 coordinate 154,219, forward strand.
ACAACAGAGAGTTGACTCTTTCCCGTGCTCCTGCAGCCATAGCTCCCAACTGGCAACTGACCGCAATTAACAATGCCGTTTTGCGCCGAATGCGAAGCAAGTAATTGCGCACACTCTGATCCACATTAAAAAAATCACGTATTTGCTCCATTTCACCAATCGACATCTGCACCAACGCCTTAGACAGCACTCGGTGAATATCAGGATTCGGCAGCCCAGCAGCAATAGATAGTGCGCGTGCATATATGTAGTCTCCGGTGTACATAGCCACCCGATTGTCCCATTTGGACTTCACGGTGGGTTGGCCGCGTCTCATTTCCGCATCGTCAATCACATCGTCGTGAACGAGAGAGGCAGAATGAATCAGTTCCAGAGGTACCGCTATGCGCTTGAGCTTGTCCAGATCATATTCTCCAAACTTGCCCCCCAGCAATACAAATACGGGACGCAAACGCTTGCCCCCTGCTTTAAGCAGATGAAGCGACGTATCATTAATCAACGGCTCCCTACTGTCAATGCTGCGGTACAGCTCTTCTTCTATGAAGTTCATATCCTTTTTTAATAAACCGAACAAATCCAATCGTTTCATTCTTTCACCCGTGTCAGCGTATTGTCACTCCAGAGAAGCGGCTTCACTCGTCGGTCAAGCAGCCCCAGTTCATATGCATACTTAAAATAAAGCTCTAAACCTTGTTGTTGCTTCTCTCCAAAATCATAACACAGATTCGTAAAGTAGCGCTCCCAATAATCTTCTGAACCTCCAATTTCCTTGCAAGCTTCAGAAATAACAGATGTCAGGTCAGACAGACTACGCTGTTTGCTTACGCGGAACGCACTCGCAATTTCAGCCACTGCAGCGGGATTCTGAGCAGCAACAGCACGTCGAACTGCCCATACAGCAAAGGTCATACTATAGCCCGTCCAGCGTTTCCACTCTTCCCCGAGGTCGGTTACGTACAGGCCCTCACTTCGCCAGGAAGCCTTGATCGCGTGATCTCCAATCAGCAGCCCTGCATCTGCCTGTTCCAGCATCAAATCAAGATCCGGTTCACAATCAAAGTAAGTAGGCTGACCTTCCCATGCCTTTTGCATCAAAATTTTCAACAAGTTCACCGATGTGGCTGAAGTATTCGTCAGTGCAATGGTGCCGTTAATGATTTCATTTAGCGGCTTACGTGAAAATAGTAAAATGGATTGGACTGGACCGTCTGCACTAACGGATAAATCGGGCAACAGCAGCATTTCCTCAGCACCTGATGCATACGCAAAGGAGGACATCGCACTCATATCCAAACTCCCTTTCAGCATGCCTCGATTCAATTCAGCCGGAACTTTGGAAACCATCTCCGCCGAATGGAGAAGCTCTGAAGGATTAAAGTAATGAAAAATAGGCCAGGCGTTTGTATATTTAATTTTTCCGATTGTGATTGTCTTGGTGTCCGGTATCGGCATCGGAATCCCCCCATCTCGTAAACAGTTGATGTTCTATACGCAAGCTGTCTAATACTTTGCCTACGAGGAACAGTACAATATCATCCAGCGTCTTTGGATGAAAATAAAAAGCTGGCATGGCCGGAATCATTTTGACGCCGAGTCTCGCAAGCTTAAGCATATTTTCCAAATGAATAGCATGTAGCGGTGTCTCACGAGGCACAAGGATTAGCGGACGACCTTCCTTCATCATCACATCTGCTGCACGTGCCATGAGATTATCAGACGAACCGTGCGCTACCGCTGACAACGTCCCCATCGAGCACGGCATGATAATCATGGCATCTACTAAATAAGAGCCACTCGCTATTGAAGCTCCAATATCTGTGAACGGATGGTATACAAGAGAACCGGGACGGCCTCCGAATTGTTCATTCAAAGCTCCTTCCCGGTCGGTCACATTCCAGCCCAGCTCCTCTTTCAGTACCCGCCAGCCAGCATTAGAAACAATCAGGTGAACTGTATACTGCAAGTCCAGCAGTGTCTCTACTAGTCGTACACCATAAATGCTTCCGCTCGCACCTGTAATGCCAATAACGATTCGTTTGCCTTGATGGTTGCTCACCTGATTATTCATTAGTATTGACGCACCACCAAATCAATCAGTGTAAAAGCAAATACGACAATGCTAAGTACACCGTTCATAGTAAAGAATGCTGTCTGCAAACGACTCAAATCTTTTGGAGATACGATATAGTGCTCATAAAATAAAATAATGTATGAAATAATCATGCCCGCCAGATACCACCAGCTTAAATCTGCGATAAAGAACAGCACAATAAATCCGATCGCCGTAATGACATGGAACACACGGGCGATGTTCAGAGCACCTGCTACACCAAAACGGGCAGGAATAGAATAAACCCCTTCGCTCTGGTCAAAATCAATATCCTGACAAGCATAAATAACATCAAAGCCAGCGGTCCAAAATGCAATCGTGAGATAAAGTACGATAGCAGTTAAATCCATTTGTCCCGTCACTGCAACCCACGCGCCTAGCGGCGCCAAACCAATGGTCAAACCAAGTACAAAGTGGCAAAGCCAAGTAAAACGCTTGGTGTAAGAGTAAAAAACAAGCATAAAAAAGGCCAGCGGGAACAGCTTGAACGCCAGCGGACTTAACTTGAATGAGGCCCAAAATAACAACAACAAGCTAACGATGATGAAAATCACCACTTCGCTCGATTTGAGCAGCCCTGCCGGAATAGCGCGTCCTGCTGTACGCGGATTTTTCCCGTCAATCACACGGTCAATCATACGATTGAAGCCGAAGGCTGCGCTACGTGCGCCAACCATAGCCAGCAAGATCCAACCGATCTGCGGCCATGAGGGAAGGTTGTCCGTCACGACAACTGACCCCAATACAGCCCCCATAAATGCAAATGGGAGCGCAAATAAAGTATGTTCAATTTTAATCATTTCCAAAAAAATAGCAATTTTCTTAAACATGCTGACTCTCCTTGATTCCAATATGCAATGCCGCAATGCCTCCGGTGAGAGAATGAGCCTGAACATCCTTCAATCCGACTTCACGAAAGATGTCAGCCAGTTCATCCCTTCCTGGAAAAAGCGCCAACGAATCAGGGAGCCATTTGTACTGCTCATAACGTTTGGCGAACAATTTGCCGAGCATGGGCAAGATGTGTTGAAAATATGCGTAGTAAATTCCCTTGAACGGCTGCCAAGTAGGTTTGGACAACTCCAAACATACGACCTGCCCACCAGGCTTGACGACACGTTGCATTTCCTGCAACACACGGCGCAAATCAGGTACGTTGCGAAGACCGAAACCAATCGTCGCATAATCAAATGAATTGTCTTCAAAAGGTAGATCCATCGCGTTGCCTCGTACAAGCTTGATTTGCTTTTCACGGGATTCTGATGTAATCTTGCGCTCGCCAACATTTAGCATGTTCTGGCTAAAATCCAGTCCTACGATGTGACCACTTTCACTTGCACGCGCCATCGCAAGCGTCCAGTCACATGTCCCACAACAGAGGTCGATTGCCGTATCGCCGTGATGCATGTTCATTTTTTTCATTGTAAATTTCCGCCAAGCCTTATGTCTGCGAAAGCTCAGTATATCGTTCATCAAATCGTATTTACCGGCTATACTTTCAAACACGCCATGAACGAATTGCTCTTTCGGCTTGGTGTCGCTTGATCCCATGACGTTCACCTAACCTTCCCTCACAACCGGGTGCGAACTGTTTAGCAGCTTCAGGAAAGGCTCAAGCATGCATTCAAATTCCTCAATCCCCGTGTTTTGTTCATCTGACAGGGTCTGCCGGATGTGTGTAACAGCCGTGCGAAGCTTGTCCAGTATCGCATCCTCGGCTTTGTATTTCAGCATAAGCTTACGCCAAACTTCTGTTTCAGTACCAGTCTCTGAAAGCAGCACCTGCTCATGCTGGTCTCCGTTACCGTAAATATGCCAGAAGATATATCCGAAACGGGACTTGTCCGGCTCTGCCCGCTTCTCCCATTCCTCCACCAGCGTGTCACAGAGAGCGAATTCATTAAGAAGCTGCTTCCAGACTTCCTGATCTTGTTCTGCAATAAGTGAAGACAATGATAAAAAAAGCTCCTGTTTGAAGCAAACCATCTGAGATAAATACTGAGCGGCATTCAATCGAAAATGCTTCATCTCCCAGTATAAGCTCATTTTCCCTGCGTTCACTTCACATACAGCATCACTCAGCTTCGAAATGGCCTCGATTCGGCCTGCCAGTGCAAGTAGCTGATAAAAACGGCTGCTGAAGTAGTCACCGGCTAACACTTTCAGCTGTCTGGAACGCATCTCTTCCGGACTTCGTATACCGGATAAAGTATCAATCATATCATGCGTATCCAGTCCCATCTGCACAAGTGATGTAACCAAAGCGTACAGTTCATCCTCACTGGCATGCAGCCCTTGCGCATTCCGGTTCAAAAACTCAAACAGCAAACGGGTACGGCTGTCAGGAAAAGCCGGCATTTCCGTATGTTGTTGAATCATGTCGTATTCCACATATTTCCTTGCTAATTGAGGTACGCGATACGGTTTCATCCTAAGCCTCCGAGCCATGACTTTCTGGTATACTCAAATAATTGCAATGCCTTATATTATATCACAATTTAAAATGATTCGCGACTAAAGTACTGTAGGTCCAGCGGTAGAAACATCTAGTTTGTATATACACCGCTAAACCTGTTTTGCCACATAGGCGTTACTGTAATGCGGAAACGAGATTTCAAATCTTCTGGCAGTTCAGCGCCTTCCCGATTTCTAAGTTGTTCCAATGCCTCGTTCGTCCACTCGTTCCGGCGTATATCGGATGCCAGCAGCAAATGGCGTTCTCCTGACCATTCGTCCTGCGTCACCACCCGCAACAGCAATTGCCGTACATTCGTCGTTCCGTAAAAGCTAAAGGCGGCAAGCTCCGCCATGTTCTGATAAATCTCCAGAGGTGTGGTTTCTTCCTTGGACAGCTTAACATCCAGAGTCAGGACAGAATGTTCCCAGCTTGCACTTGCAATCGGTGTGGTCAATGGAAGCTCGTTCAGTGTATCTACCAGATTGTCATCCGTCAGCAACACTCGTTGCTGGGGCGAGATTGTTGCTTGTGTTTCACGAACTGCTGCGGTACCCGAGTCCAGCATCTGTAAGGACGGCAGCAATATTGCTGCTGCGGCGGTTATGAGAATGGAACCACCGAGTGCAATCCAAGGTTTCATCAGAGCCTCCCCTGACCCCTACCCCATAATGTGGGTTTGCTACGGTAAAGGTCCTCACTCTCATTGTACAACAAAAAAAAGCAGGCTATGCCTGCATTTTACTCCTCCGTATCTACAACCCCGTGCTTGGTCATCACCACGGCCTTGCCGCGTATTTTGATGGCAGAAGTATGATCCGTAAATTGGACGATCAGTATCTCACCCTTGTCCAATTTTTCTGAATGATGCAGGCGTGTATCCTGACCTCTGGTCAGACCAAAAACCTGACATCCGTTGCTTTTTGCTTTAATTACGACGTACTCACTGCTGCCCGTCACGTTATCTTCCATGTCCTTTTCCTCCCTGAGAGCCGAAGCTATATTTTTATGATGGAGATTTAAGCTTGTTTTGTCAACTACCTGCTTCCCACGCTGCCTGCAACAATTAGTGCTTCCTGTGCCATACTATCTGTGCAGTCCCATCTATTAACGAAAGGAACGGATCTGATGGAAAACTATCGTCCCGCCAATCTCAGTCCTACTCAGATAGAGCAGCTTCAACGGCTGGAACATGAATTTGCCGAGCTGACAGGTGAACCCCTGGTGCTGATTGCTTATGCCTCGCGAAACGGCAAGACACCTTCCTCTTCTTCAGTCCATAGCACCTCTACCACAAAGTAAATAGGACAAAAAGAAAAGGCCGTGAATCAAATTCACGGTCCTTTCAGCGCATTGGGAATATGTAAGAAATCTTATTTAATTCCGTCTTTGAGCGCTTTACCCGGTTTGAATGCCGGAATTTTGCTCGCAGGGATTTCGATTTCTTCTCCTGTTTGCGGGTTACGTCCTTTACGTGCGGAACGTTCACGAACCTCAAAGTTCCCGAAACCTACCAGTTGTACCTTGTCTCCGTTTTGCAGTGCTCCAGCGATCGCTTCAAATACTGCATCGATTGCTTTCGTTACGTCCTTTTTGGACAATTCAGTGCTCTCAGAAACCTGATTGATCAAATCCGTTTTATTCAACATATTCACCTCCCAATTCAAGTGTAGTCCAGCATTAAGGTTATCGGTGTGCTCCACCGATAATGAAGTCGCCTGTATAAAATAACCCGGGCGGCATACTGCCTTCCATAATGTTATCATCTGTTTCCGTTTCGTCGTTAAATATACATAGAATATACCTAACCACCGCCATATAGGCCGAAACTGGCGTTTTATGGCACCCTTCTTGCGTGGAACAAGGTTTATAGTAATACAGTCGACAGACAATTTCAAGTACGACGACGGTTCAGTACGTAAAAAGTAACAGCCAGCGCAAGCACCAGCACTACTCCTTTGACAATGTCATGGGCAAAATATTGCACATTCATCATGGTCAGTCCATTAACTAATACGCCGATTAACACCGCACCAATAAATGTACCAATAACATTGGGTTTACCCGCACCAAACACTGAAAAACCGACGAATACTGCAGCTACCGCCTCCATAAGTAAGGGAGAGCCAGCGTCAATTTGACCCGAGCCTACACGCGAGGCATACAAAATACCGGCAATTGCCGCAAATATGCCTGAAGCAATATAGGCCAGTGTACGGACCTTTTTCACCCGTATACCTGACAGACGAGCAGCCTCCTCATTCCCGCCAGTTACATACATTTGACGCCCGTGCTTTGTGTAGGTCAAGAAAACATGCACCGCTGCCACAGCTAGCAACAGTAAAATAACCGAAATCGGGATACCCAACCATTTACCCTGCCCCAGTAAAAGAAATGCTGGAGATATCTCGCCTGGCGCCTTGCTGCCATCAGGAAACTGCATATGATTGTAGATGGTATAGCCTTGTGCGTATGTTTGGTGAATCCCGCTAACGATATACATAATGGCTAGAGTTGCGAGCAAATCGGGGATACGCAGTTTAATAATCAAAAGTGAATTCAACAGCCCAACCAAAGCTCCAACAATCAGAGATACAATAATAACCACTGCAACAGGCTGTTCATACCAGACCATCAACGAGGCTGAGACGACCGTCGTCAAGGATACCGTTGCACCAACCGACAGGTCAAAACCGTCTACAATAAGTGATAACGTCACACCAATGGCCACGAAAGTCACAATCGCAATGGAGCCAAGAATATCCATCAAATTATCATACGTCCAGAAATAAGGTAATGTGGCTGAGAAAAACGCCAACACACCTATAATGACAACTACAGCACCGTAACGAAACGAGACATTTAACCATTTTTCCTTCATGAATGCACCTCTTCACCACCGCTGGCGTACAACAGAAGCTGTTCCTGTTCGACTTCGCCTCGCGCAAATTCCCTTATTATTTTACCGTCATACATGACTGCTATCCGATCACCAATGCCTATACCTTCCGCGAATTCACAGGTAAGATAAATGATTGCTTTTCCTTGTGCAGCCAATTCTCCGATGATACGGAAAATATCGCTTTTTGCCCCTATATCCACACCCTTGGTTGGCTCGTCAAAAACGAATACATCCGCACCGGAATGAAGCCATTTTCCTATCGCAACCTTTTGCTGATTCCCACCGCTCAAATACTTAACATTCTGGCGCAGTGAAGGCGTCTTAATACCAAGAGAGGCGACAACCCCATTACCGTTATTACGTTCTTTATGCCGACTGATGAAACCCAGGACACTCAGCTTGCCCAAGAGCGGAAGACTAAGGTTTCGTTCCACGCTCTCCTCAATCAAGACCCCCTGCTTACGCCGCTCCTCGGGTATGGACACAATTCCTTGAGCTACCGCGTCCGCTGGCTCACGCATACGAATGAAGCGCCCCTTGAAGGTCAGCTCCCCCACATCAGGCTTGTCTGCCCCTGTAAGAAGTCGTGACAGTTCCGTCTTGCCCGCACCGACCAAACCCACAATAGACAGAATTTCGCCGCGTCTGACCTGCAAATCAACGCCGTGAACCCGCAATCCCTTACGGAGTCCTTTTGCTTCCAATACCGTTTCACCAATAGGTACCTCTGTTTTCGGAAATTCCTCATCAAATGTTTTCCCAAGCATATACGTGATAATGTCGCCTACATTTAAATCAGAAGCAGGTCCCGAGAACACGCGCTCACCATCACGCATCACCGTAATACGGTCACTGTGCGCGATGACCTCCGGCAATCGGTGCGTAATGAGAATACATGCTACTCCCTCATCCTTGAGGGTATGAATGGTGCGGAACAAACGCCTCGTTTCTTCCTCGCTCAGCGGTGCCGTTGGCTCGTCAAAAATGATAGTATTCGCCTGCTGTGTCAAAATCCGTGCGATGAGTACAAGCTGCTTTTCTGCCAACGTCAATTCTGACACGTATCGTCGTACATCTATATCAACCTCCAGACGCGCTAATGCCTCACGTGCTCGCCTGCGCATGGACGCTGGTGCAGCCCACCATCGACCATCAGGTGCAGACAAATCGTCCATTACAATATTTTCAGCGACGGTTAACTGAGGCACAAGTGCCGAATCGACTTCTTGATACACGCAGTGAATTCCGGCTCTTTTGGCTTCCCACGGTGAACGAATAATCAGCTCCTTGCCATCCACAACGATCGCTCCCTGATCGAAACGATACGCACCTGACAAGATTTTCATTAATGTGCTCTTCCCTGCCCCGTTGGCACCTAGCAGAGCGTGAATTTCGCCACCCTGCACCGTAAAATCCACGGCTCTCAGCGCATCTACACCAGCAAACCGTTTGCTGATCTTCTTCATCTCCAATGTATATACTTGTGTACTCATGAATGTCCCCTCACTCCCGCTTATGATAAAAGCGCGCCGAAGCGCGCCTTTGCATTTGCGTTATGCATCCATTTTATTTGGACGTTTCATATTCCTTCATCCAATCCTTGTAGCCCTGCTCACTCTTGCCCCATCCTTTCACAAATTGAGACAACTCGGATGTGGAAATTTGCTTATCTGGCAACTCTTCGCGCTGTACATATACTGCCTTCAGCACAACTTTCTCCTCAGGGTTATCCCCATGCAACTTCTGGTATGCATAGCGCACTTGTACGCGCCCGATATCTGTTGGATCTACGGCTGCTGAAGCCACCCACGGGTTTTTCGGGTCCTGAATCATTTGCAAATCTTCATCACTCATATCAATCCCATAAACTTTAATTTCCGTACGCCCAGCTTGTTGTATCGCACGAGCTGCACCTTTGGCAAATTCATCCCAAGCCGCCCACACTGCTGTAATTTCACCCTTAGGATATTGCTTTAGCACAGCTTCCATTTTGGCTTGCGTATCCAAAGCAGGATTCTGAGCCGAACCAAAAGTTGCAATCTCTTTAATATCTGGATTGGCTTTCAAAAATGCGTCATAAGCAACCTGACGGCGCTCCATTGGTGCAAACCCAGCAACCCATACCTTCACAATGTTTCCTTTGCCACCGATGTCCTTTTTCATTTGCTCAAGCGTCAGCTCCGCCATGCTTTGATCATCCTGTGAAAGCACTACCGCACCCGGAACATTGACCGCAGCATCGAACACGATAACTGGAATATTGCGGGAAATTGCTTTTTTGAGTCCTGGCTCCAGCAATGCGTCACCGTGGTCAGTCAAAATAACATCAAACTGCTGGTTAATCGCACTATCTAGCAAAGAAGCCATTTTAGCCTTATCGTTATTGGCAACAAACTTCGTCAGCGTACCGCCAAATTTCTTAACCTCATCTTCCACACCTTGAACATACTGCTGCGAAAACGTACCTGTATTAAACTCCATGATCAAAGCAACCCGTTTACCCTTTAGATTCGAACTATCTGTTTTTCCATCTCCTGTATTCGTTCCTGCAGTGCCTGTCCCTTGAGCGCCGCTTTCTGTTTTCGGCGCGCCACATGCTGTGACCAGTATAATCAGCACCAGCAGCATGATGGCTCCGAGCCCTAGCTTCTTGTTTTTTTGGAGCCCTTTTTGGATATACATGATTTGTTTCCCCCTCGTTCCAAGCACTAATATGTTTTAAATTTGATACTTAATATATCGCGTTAAACCAAGTATGTAAATAGGTTTTATTAAATATAGAAAAATACCGCAAAGAGCAGTCAGCTCTCTACGGTATTTCCCTTACACATTTTTAGTTATAGCTTAGCCTTAAAGAATTATAGCAATAAGACCACCAGAACCTTCGTTAATAATGCGACCCAGCGTTTCTTGAAGCTTGTAGCGTGCATTGTCCGGCATCATGGCAATCTTGCCTTGAATACCTTCACGCACAATAGAATGCAGCGAACGTCCGAAAATGTCAGATTCCCATATTTTGATTGGATCATTCTCAAAATCTTGCATCAGGTAGCGTACGAGCTCCTCACTTTGCTTCTCTGTTCCGATAATCGGAGCAAATTCCGATTCCACATCGACACGAATCATGTGAATGGAAGGGGCTGTCGCTTTAAGCCTCACGCCAAATCTTGTACCTTGTCGAATCAACTGCGGTTCGTCCAGTGCCATCTCGGCCAGTGACGGAGCTGCAATACCATAACCTGTTGTCTTGACCATTTCCAGAGCCTCGGCAAAGCGGTCATATTCACGTTTAGCGTGGGCAAAATCCTGCATCATTTGTAGCAAATGATCCTTGCCACGAATCTCTACCCCAACGACTTCAACCAAAATCTGGTCATACAGCTCATCAGGCGCATACAAATCAATTTCCGCTACGCCCTGCCCCATATTCATACCGCTTAATCCGGCTCTATCGATGAACTCATACTCCATAAACTGGCTGACCACCCGATCTACATCACGCAGGCGTCGAATATCTTTAACCGTATCACGAACGGAATTTTCATAGTTGCTACGCAGCCAGTGATTTTCGTTCAATACCATAACCCAGCTCGGCAGGTTCACATTCACCTCATGCACCGGGAATTCATACAATACTTCACGAAGTACACCCGTAACATCATCTTCCGTCATGGTCGCCGCGCTGAGTGTCATGACTGGAATATCATACTTGGCAGCCAGTTCACTGCGAAGTTGGAGTGTTTCATCACTGCGTGGATGCGTGGAGTTGATAACCAGAACAAATGGCTTGCCAACTTCCTTCAACTCTTCAATGACGCGTTCCTCCGACTCTACATAAGAGCTACGCGGGATTTCAGCAATGGTGCCGTCTGTGGTGACTACCACACCGAGTGTCGAATGTTCTTGAATAACCTTACGTGTACCGATTTCTGCAGCTTCCTGAAAAGGAATGGGTTCTTCAAACCATGGTGTAGAGATCATCCTTGGACCATTTTCATCCTCGTAGCCTTTTGCACCTTCTACTGCATATCCCACACAGTCAACCAGACGTACATTCACGTCCAGTCCTTCCGTTACTTTGATCTGGACGGCATTATTCGGTACGAATTTAGGTTCCGTCGTCATGATCGTCTTCCCTGCCGCACTTTGCGGCAACTCGTCTACGGCGCGGGCACGGTCCGCCTCACTCGTAATGTTGGGCAGTACAATCGTTTCCATAAACCGCTTGATAAACGTTGATTTTCCTGTTCGGACTGCGCCGACGACCCCAAGATAGATGTCTCCTCCGGTGCGTTCGGCAATGTCTTTAAAAATGTCCACTTTCTCCAATGAAATCCCCTCCTCAAAAGTCTCCGAAGGAAAAATGCTTAAAGAGCATCCGCTTCGTGTTCAACCAACTGCTTGATCCCAGATGCGGCAGAACAGCCTTTAAAATGCCCGGAAGTCGTCCGCCGCCGAGATTCAGGAGACTGATGGAATCGGCGAAACGGCGTAAACTCGTACATGCATTTGGACTGATACCATCATATGTATCCCCTCCGTAAAATATGTTTAGTTTTTTAAAAATAGATTACGTCACCGTGATCATTGCAGGAACGATATTTTACGTTTGGGTCCACTCACCTAATATATGCACAGCAAGATTTCCCCATGACTTTGTTGCTAGACCTAAATAAAAAAAGGATATTTCTCTGACCGGTTCTAGCCGTTGAGAAATATCCTTTTCTTGTTCTAATTATTAAAATCGATATTACCACAGCTCGTCATCCAGTGCCTGACGCTCCAGTTGACGTCTAATAGCTGCTTTGAGTCTATCCTCCGGTATGGTTACCTCCATATCACCTTGAACACGTGTCTGGCAGGATAACCGTATTCCTTCATTCAGTAAGGGTCCCAGCTTACGCCGCTCTGCATCGTTAGGACGACCTGCGAGCTCAGCCCGTTCCGGTGCTATCTCTACCTTACACATCAGACAGGCTGCTTTTCCATCACAACGTGTGGGAATGTATACACCTGCTTTACGGGCAGCCTGGAGCAATGACGTGCCCTGACCGACTTGTACGCGCTTGCCTGACGGCTTGAACGTAATCTGCACATTCATGAACGGTCCTCCATTCACCTTTTCTCTTAATACGCACGCAACCTATATTTCATTACTCATCCCGATTAAGGAGTGAAGTTCTGGCCAAGGGAGAAGCTCTATAAGCTTGCCCAACTGCTCCTTATTCCAAATGTTACGGACCAATAGCTGTGTTAGTATCCCTATGTGTTGTTGTGGGTCTCGCTTCATGACATCTGCAATCGCTTGATAGCGGTCAGGACGATTTCGCAACAGATTGAATAGCAACTCGTGACTGAGAGGCATCAAACGCAATGAGGTATTTTCCAGATCAAGCTGAATCCCAGCCGACCAGAGTAGCCGCTCGACCTCTAAGCGATATAAAGCTCCATCACATAAAACCTCAAACCCTCCCACCAATTCGACTGGAAATCCCTCCAGCTCATAGTGGCTTAGCAAAGAAACGTAAGATCCGCTACGGTCAACCTGCTGTGAGTCTATACTTACACCCGGCGAGCGCGCGTGTAACAGCTTTGCTGCATGAATATCCGCATAAATATCAATGTCCCGAGGCAGACGACCTAGTTCAACTTCTTGCACAAGTAGTGCACAGCTCCCCCCCAGCATCCACGGAACCGACACCGCTGACCAGCTCTCAGTCAAGCTACCCAGCGCAACTGCCAGATCGTGAGGAAGCCTGTCCACTAACACTGATGATATTGCCTCCTTCAACATCGTTTCCTCCTTTGCTGTCTTTCCACCCGTTTCCTGATGGGCATCATTATAACATGTTCGACATGGCAGTTCGACATTTTGTGTACTGAAAAAGCACTTTACTGCCTCAAAATATAAAAAAAACCGCGAACCTTCCCGGTTCACGGTGAATAAAACGAACCATCATACGGCCAGTGTTTTATTTTTTCATCATCATTTTCATTAACGCTTCCATATTGGAAGGATTCATTCCACTCTTTTTGACGGCTCCGACAATATCCCTGACTGTATCTTCCGATACCGGAATGTTAGCCATCGCAGACACCTGTTTTATAAGCTGACGCAACTGCGCTTCACTTTGAAGCGTGTCCGGCTTTACCGTGCCTGCCAGCTTTTTCACTGCATTTTCGGATATGTTTTTGCCGCCTTTTTTGTTAATGGCCTTCAATGCATCTTTCGGAAAGTTTTTACTCACAATCTCCCCTCCTCCGCCATTGCTCAACTCAGTCTATGAGTGACGGAGACAAAAGGTGATTAAGCATACAAAAGACATGCCAAACGCCTAACTAAAAAAGGCTATCTCATCGTAGAAAGATCTACTCATGAGACAACCTTTATACTTTAGAAGCTCCTCTGTACTCTTATGAATGCCATTGCTCCCAAGTTTGAAGCGGCATGACTTCCATCTCGGTTTTCGGATCGCGACCCATTAATGCCTCAACGGCTTTGCGGACGTCACGTCCTTCAAACAGCACTCCATACAACACCTCTGTAATAGGCATTTGCACACCCAATTTTTGTGAGATAGCGTATGCTGCTTTTGTCGTACGAATCCCCTCTACGACCATTCCCATAGATTCCAATACGGCATCAAGCTGTTGGCCCTGTCCCAATAATGAACCTGCACGCCAGTTGCGGCTGTGACGACTCGTTGCAGTCACAACTAAATCGCCTATACCAGCGAGTCCGGCAAAGGTTAATGGATTAGCCCCCATCTCAACTCCGGCACGGGTAATCTCAGCCAATCCACGGGTCAACAAAGCCGCTTTGGCATTATCACCGAAGCCAAGTCCATCCGACATTCCCGCGCCCAGTGCAATAATATTTTTTAAAGCACCGGACAGTTCTACACCGAGTAAATCACGGTTTGTATAGACGCGGAAATAGGAGTTCATGAACAGCCCCTGGGCAGCCTGAGCAGCCTTCTCATTGGAAGAAGCTACAACAACCGTTGTAGGACATTTCTTCACTACTTCCTCCGCATGACTCGGGCCTGACAGCACGGCAATATCATCCTCCGCGATTTCCAGCTCTTCCGAGATCACCGTGGACATACGCTTGAGTGTCTCTGTTTCAAAACCCTTAATGGCATGTACTACCAGCATATCCTTGGTGAAATGAGCCTTCAGACTACGTGCAACCTGCCGAGCGGCAGACGAAGGAGATACGATGATCACCGCTTTAGCTCCAGATACCGCAGTCTGCATATCCGTTGTAGCTGAAATGCGATCAGACAAAATAGAGCCTGGTAAATAATGCTCATTCGTATGCTTCTCATTGATCTCAGCAGCTTGTTGTTCGCTTCTCGTCCAGACAGAGACATCGTTGTTATTGGTCGCAAGTACGGAAGCTAAGGCTGTTCCCCAACTCCCTGCCACCAGCACAGCTATTTTCTCAGACAAGACGATCTCCTCCTTTGGAGCCAAGCTTATTCTCATTTCCCCGTGCCAACTTGACTATGTTAGTACGGTGTCTCCACACAGCGAACAGGCAAATGATTAGAGCCGTCCAAAATAACGGCCAAGCAAAACCAAGTACGAGTAATATCCAAGGGGTCAAAATGACAAAAATTAGTGATCCCAGGGATACATAACGCGTTATTACGATGGCAAGTATCGCAATGATTCCGGCATATAATGCCGGCAGCAAGGCAAGAGATGCCAATACACCAATGGCAGTCGCAATCCCTTTGCCTCCGCGAAAGTGAAAATATACCGGCCAGTTATGGCCCGCAATCGCCGCAATGCCACACAAACCCGGTAACCAGGATGATTCTCCACCCAACCAGTGCCCTATCAGCACCGCAATAACCCCTTTAAGTACGTCCAGCAGCAGTACCAGAATAGCTGGGCCTTTTCCAAGCACGCGCAGCGTATTGGTCGCACCGGCATTGCCGCTTCCATGCTGGCGAATGTCGATTCCTTTTAATTTTCCATACAGCAAACTAAAGCTGACAGAGCCAAGCAAGTAACTGAGTACGATGGCAACGATCTGTAAAATCAACCTATTCGCTCCTAACTTTCGTCAGACTTGCGCCGTGTAAATATTCGAATTGGAGTTCCTTCAAAATTAAAGGCGGCGCGAATTTTGTTCTCCAGATAACGCTCATAAGAGAAGTGCATTATCTCTGGATCATTTACGAATACAACCATCGTAGGCGGTTTAACAGCAACCTGAGTCACATAGTTAATACGCAGACGACGGCCCTTGTCTGTTGGCGGTGGATTGATGGCAACCGCATCGGAAATGACATCGTTCAGCAGATGTGTCTGAATACGCATGACATGCTGCTGTGCCACATGCTGTACAACTGGAAGCAACTTTTGCAGACGTTGCTTTGTCTTTGCAGACAAGAACACAATCGGAGCATAGGTCATGAACAGAAAGTGATCACGGATTTTAGTCTCAAACTGATGCATCGTTTTATCGTCTTTATCTACGACATCCCATTTATTAACGACAAACAACGAGGCTTTACCCGCTTCATAAGCATAGCCAGCAATGTGTTTATCCTGCTCAATGATGCCTTCCTCGCCGTTAATAACGACCAGTACAACATCTGCACGCTCAATCGCACGCATCGCACGCATTACACTATATTTTTCTGTCGTTTCGTATACTTTACCACGTTTACGCATACCTGCCGTATCAATCAGTACATACTTTTGACCGTCTTTTTCAAAAGGCGTGTCAATTGCATCACGCGTTGTACCTGCAATGTCACTAACGATAACCCGTTCTTCTCCTAGAATGGCATTAACGAGTGAAGATTTACCTACATTCGGACGTCCGATCAAAGCGACACGTATAACGTCTTCATCATAATGATCTTCTTCTAGTTCAGGTAAATTGGACGTAATTGCATCCAACAGATCACCGATCCCTGTACCATGACTACCAGAAACAGCAATTGGATCACCAAATCCATAAGAATAAAACTCATAGATCAGATCAGCGCGACTGAGGTTGTCCACCTTGTTTACCGCTACGATGATCGGTTTACCCGAACGATACAGCATTTGAGCTACCTCTTCATCCGCTTGCGTTATTCCTGCTTTTGCATCGCTCATGAATACAATAACATCTGCTTCTTCTATTGCAAGTTCGGCCTGCATACGGATGGACTTCAAAATAACATCCTCACCATCAATCTCAATGCCGCCGGTGTCAATAATACTGAAGGACTTACCATTCCACTCTGATATACCGTAAATACGGTCACGAGTGATTCCCGGTTTATCTTCCACGATGGACAGACGATCCCCGATAATCCGATTAAAAATCGTGGACTTACCCACATTCGGACGACCAACGATAGCCACAACGGGTCTTGCCATAAATTCACTCCTCCTGTCAATTCTTCCGCTATCATCATAGCAAAAAACATACCTATTGGCGATATAGTGACGTAACAACAATCGGCGAACCCTCTGGGTCCGCCGATGGTGTACGTTATGCTTATTATAAAATGTATTGATTTAAACTCATTTAAATTTGTTCAGCTTATCGCCAAAACGCTCGCCAAGCGTAATGCTCAGTCCGGAGTTGTTGAGGGAAACGTTAGGATTATTCAGTTCCTCACGAGGTGCGCGAGATGCACGTGGTGCTCTTTCTGCTTTTGGAGCAGCTTCAGGAGCTTCCTCAGTTTCTTTAATGCTCAGGCTAACACGTTTTTCGGAAGGATTCATTTCAAGAATTTTAACTTTAACTTCTTGTCCTTCTTCCAGAACTTCTTGTGGAGTTCCAATGTGTTTGTGGGAAATTTGAGAAATATGAACCAAACCTTCCACACCAGGAGCGATTTCAACGAATGCACCGAAGTTAACCAGACGTTTAACAACACCAGTTACGATGTCATTGTTATTGAATTGTCCAGCAGCCGATTCCCAAGGACCAGGCTGTGCAGCTTTCATGCTCAGGCTGATTTTTCCTTTTTCAGGGTCTACTTTCAAGACTTTCACTTTCACTTGATCTCCTTCGGAAACAGCATCAGAAGGCTTATCAACATGAGTCCAAGCAATTTCAGATACGTGAACCAGACCATCTACTCCGCCAACATCTACGAAAGCACCAAACTGAGTAAGACGTTGAACCGTACCAACGATTTCTTGTCCTTCTTTCAGCTCAGCCATTACTTTAAGCTTGTTAGCTTCAAATTCTGCTTCCAGAACGTCTTTTTGGGAAAGGATCACTTTGTTGTTTTCACGATCCAGTTCTTTTACAACAACACGCAATGTGCGGCCTTTGTAATCACTGAAATCTTCAACAAAATGGCGTTCTACCATAGATGCAGGGATGAATCCTCGCAGACCCACGTCTACTACGATGCCGCCTTTAACAACATCATTCACAACAACTTCAAATACTTCTTTGCTTTCGAACAGTTGCTCCAACTTTTCCCAAGCATTTTCACTGTCGATTGCACGTTTGGACAGAACAAGTTTTTCCTTGCCGTCGTCGATGCTGATAATTCTAGCTTCAACTTCTTGGCCTACTTGTACTGCTTCTTCTGCATTGTCCAGACCAGAAGACAATTCGCGAATTGGAATAACTCCATCGTATTTATATCCAATGCTTACTACCGCTTGGTTATCTTCCAATTTCACAATTGTACCCTTAACGGTGTCACCTTTTTTCAGGGAAACGATTTGATCGAGCTCGTCTTGATTTGCCGCTTCAGCAGCTTCTTGATTTTTAATTTCTTCCGACATGTCAATACCCTCCTCAATTCAAAAAAACCATTTATTTAAACCTGCGCATAGCAGAGTTCAAAACAAAATACATTTTTGTTCTAGTTTTCCAAGCTTAGACACAATTCATGCAAGCCGTTCAATCATTCGTAGGCTTACCCGTTTCCTTCATTGTGCGAATACGTGACATAATTGCTTCTGTTGCCAGTTCAAGAGGATCTCCTTCGACATCGGCACCCTTTTGGTAAGCGTCCAAATTAACAGGTTTACCGTATATCACTTTCGTTTTACGGAAAAGCTTGTAATCACCAATAATGGCGACCGGAACGGCAGCCGCTCCACTACGCAGTGCAAAACTGGCAGCACCCTTTTTACCAATTCCCCCAGCTCCTCTGGAGCCTTCGGGAAAAATCCCCATAACCTTACCTTCACGCAAAATGTTCAATGCCAGCTTAATAGATTCCTTACTCACACCACCACGTTTGACAGGAAAAGCTCCCAGTTTGTCGATCAGTGGTCCCAGTACAGGAACATTAAACAGCTCTGCTTTGGCCATAAAGTGAACCTTTCGCTTCAGCAAAATGCCAACTGTAGGAGGGTCAAGATTACTAATATGATTAGAACACAACAGCACTCCACCCTCAGCAGGTACATTTTCCCTGCCTACCGCCTCAAGCCTAAACAGAACGCGGTAAATGAGACGCAAAATACTGGCGCATACAGTATATATCATTGGCTGATCTCTCCATCCTTCTCCGTTAAGCAATAAGATACGATCGTATCTACGACATCCTGAATGCCCATATGGGTCGTATCAAGCACGATGGCGTCCTCACTGCAACGAAGCGGGGATACCTCCCTCTCCTCATCAAACTTATCACGTGCCGCAATGTCACGTTCAAGCTGTTCCAGAGTGATATCATCAGTTTCGCTCAGTTCTTTAAAACGACGTGAGGCACGTTCCTGAACACTTGCGGTCATGAACACTTTGACTTCCGCATCGGGAAGCACAGTTGTTCCAATATCGCGTCCGTCCATGACGACACCTTTACGCGCAGCCATTTCACGCTGGTATTCGGTCAAGCGTGTACGTAAACCAGCAATACTCGAATACTGTGACACATTGCTAGTCACTTCCATCGAACGAATCACAGTGGTTACATCTTCCCCGTTACAATAAACCTTTTGGCCTGTGGGGTCCGGTACTAATTCAATCACCAGCTCAGGTACATGCTGAAGCACTTTTTGTACATTTTCTGCAGGAATTTCTTTGCACATCATGTACCATGTTGCTGCTCGATACATGGCTCCGGTATCTACATATACATAGGAAAGTGCTTTCGCCACCAAGCGGGCCACTGTACTTTTCCCTGCGCCAGCAGGTCCATCAATGGCTACATTTATTTTGTTAATTGAAGATGCATGTTGCCTTGCCAACAGGGAATTCCTCCTAACCTAACCTCAAGAAAAAAGCAGGCATTGCCTGCGACGTGAAAATTATACCACACATTTATAGGCGATGCAAAATAAGCGACAGGTTTACTAAAAAAGAAAAGCTTCGGATGATTACGATTTCCCCCGAAATTCCAACTGTCTTTCAAAACAATATTTAATCAGTTTTTGGCGCTCCTGGTCAGCGATTTTCTCATATTTCAGCATAATGAGTTTGCGGCCATTTTCCATCTGCTGAATGCGTACAATTTCGGATTGGAACGGAACATGTTCTTGAGTGCCGTTTTTATATGGAACCAAAATCCAGCAAGACAATGATTCTCCTTCTTCAAGATGATGTGAACCCTGAGTCTGAAAAGATACGCCTCCACCTCCTACATCATGCGTCTCTGCTACAAATCTAGATTCGTTTGCACCATGTTTAACCGCAATTTCCAAGTTGGCCTTTACCCTGAGAAAGTTTCGACGCTGAATTTTGCTGATGCTGTCGGGAGCAGGCTTGTGAATGCGAACCATCCGGAGGACGTCTTCATTAAAGCCTGTAACGTGGGTATTAAAATAGTTTTTAATCCCACCCTCGCTCATAAAAAATATAGACAGTTCTTCCCCAAGAAACAGCTTTTTCAAATGCCCGCTTGTTTGTGACATGGGAATTTCGATTAGAAAGTTCTGTGGGTCCTCTTCCGCAATACGTGACTTATATTCAAAAAATTCCTCCTTCTGATCGGTACCGGCAACTTGTATGTATAACACATCGTTAATTTTCGGAAACAAACGATTCACCATCCTTGTCCATTCAAAACTATAATTAAGGTATATAATACCACGACTTTGTGCCTATATTAAGCATTATATTTGCTAGAACCATGACTAAAGCACAAAAAACCTCCTTAATAAAGGAGGTTTAGAGTGACTATAGATTCATTTTAGTGTAATCAACTAGGCATTACTTGCCGTAACTTGTGGTTCATCTGAATCTTTTACCTGTTCAATCGTTTCTTCCATTCCCGTGTTCGCGTTAATGTAAATTCGATAAATGGAACCGTTGATTTTACCGCCAAATTCATAGCACAGAACTTCATTTGACAGTTCATTTTCAATTAGTGCTTTGCGGTGGTAAGTTTCGCGAAACTCAGGATTCAACTTCGCTCGTGCTTCAATCAAATTCAGTTTTGCCTGAGGAATGCGACGGAGGTGACTGTGCTCATAGACATAATCGCTGCATTGGAAACCAATCACTTGTCCGTTATCCAAGCCTGATCTGACTGTGATTTTTTCTGGATAGATAATCACATCCCCTTGTTGGCTTGCAAATGTAATGTTGGCTAAATTCCCGCTTTCATCATATGCTACGGGCTTCATTCCTTTGTATCCCTTTTGTTCAAGATACTCACTTGCATAGCGAACCGCTTCATTACGAGTTGCTTTTTTAGGACCTACTGTTCTCATGTCATGATAAGAAATGAGCTTGCCGCCCTTTTTCGTAAAATCCATCGTGGCTACAGGCTGTTGCTTATTTAACAGCGTAGCCGTATAAGACGCCCATTCTGTTCCTTTGCCATTTTCGTTCACACGAATCTGACTTTCTGGTTTTCCTGTAAATTCAGCGGCATTACGCTTAATTTGTCCAGCATCCACCGCCGGGAGACTCAACTTTTTCACTGAGCGCTTATCATAAATGCTCGCAACAGACGGTCCCCAATCCAGTTCTTTGTAGTTCTCTACTTTTTTGTCCACGGTTTTGAAGCCATCAATAATGGTGTTGTCCTTCGGTCCAGTTTGAGAACCTGCCGCCATATCAACATCCATCCAGCGCAAGTTTTTGCTAATGACCTTTTGCTGCACCTCATGCATGTTTTTCGAAATTTCCTTGGAATTGTTATATAACGTTTTTAGATTCGAAATTTCTTTCTCGTTTAAAGGCTCGTGATCCAGATCACGAACAGCGGTCTGATACGAGAATGCAGATAGATGTGACAGCAAATCTTTAGCATGATTAAAAGGCATTACATTGAGAGGCAACTGATTAACCTCGTTTTGGGCTTCACTTGCAATCCTCCACACGTTCATCAAGCATTTGCGGTGCATCGCGTGTGAAGTAGTATGGACAGCAACCGCGTTACCGAGTTGGGAATGCAGCTGATCCATATGAAACGACAAATCATGAAATGCACGCTGGTATTGGTTTTCCGCTTTAATCGACATGCTATTTGCCTGAGAAGACACCTCTTTTCTCATCTGGTTTTGCTGATAACCCCACACAAATGCTCCTATCATAATCAGGGTAACCACCGGGAACAATACGGCACTAAGTCGTTTATACATATTGGGAGTCTCCTTTCTTCAAATACACTACCGATAGTGTGACAAGAAGAAAGCTCTCTTATGCATGGTTTTCCATGACTTCAACAATAAACTCACAGTTATCGCAAATACAGCGTTTAAAGCCGGTCTGAATCTGTCCTTGCTCCATTCGCCCTCTCAGTACAAAACGTTCTCCGCATCTTTTACAATGAATTCTTACTTTTATACGCAAAAAAGACACCTCTTTCTCTAACAGGTTTGTCAGATCAGTGTGTCCCATTTCGTTACATATTAACCTTTTCTTCCCGTTTTAACATTCGAAAAGGAGAACGGTTATTCGCTCGACTGATTTTTGCCATCCCTCCATACCATAGAAATGCCATCAGCGGAATGATAAACCAGATCCAGTCGTGTGAAAATTTCGTCAAAATTAAATCATACACTCCATGCCAAAACCATGGAAGCACTAATGACAGAAGCAGCATATATTTACTCTTCAGGTCTTTCGAAAACTTGGCTTTCCCCATATAGTAGCCCATCATAACGCCAAACATCGCATGACCGGATACCGGTAGCAACGATCTCATTAACATCATGCTGATCGAAGCATGCCCCGCCCAGGCATATAACAGATTTTCAACTGTGGCAAACCCGAGTGAGACTGCGGCCGCATACAATATACCATCATAAGGCTCGTCGAACTCCGTATGGTTATAGATGATGTGATACAGCAGGAACCATTTAAAAAACTCTTCCACTCCAGCGGAAATACCGAACACCTGAATTAAAGTGTCATCTCCTAGCCAAAGCAGCAACCCACGTTGAAAAATCATGACCGGAAGCACCACCAAAAAACCGAGCAAAAATACTTTAATAACCATGTGCAGAGGCTCCGAATCATATCGATCCTTTAAGTAAAAATACATCAATAAGGCGAGACCCGGCGCTGTAGCTGCCGCTAAAACAGAAAACAGAAGCACCGATCATCCCTCCATAAAAATGAGTCGGCTCTGCTTTCAGCGCAGAGCCGACAAATTAACTTCATTATCACTTTCTAAACCAAATCAAGAACGGCTGTCAAAATGGGTGCAGATGACAGCAACTGCCTGTTCAGGAATGATCAGCTTTCCATACTCTTCCAGCATAGCTGGTGTTACGGATGAACCTTCTCCAAATTCAGCCAGAATCGCGATTAAGGCCGCAAGCTTGGACTCTTCTACTTCTTCTGGCTCCAAATGCAAAATCCATTTTCCTCTATAATGATACAGCTTACCTGCTTCCGTAGTGTTGCTGCGGAGCATATGAGCCGCTTCTATGAGTACTTCGAAATCGCTAAACGCGTAAACGATGGAATCACTGTGCTCCATTGTGACTTCCATTTCGTAGACTTCCTCTGGAAGCTCCTCATCGGGACCCGAACCGTACTGCTGGTGATCGTATTTTCCCCGAGTGACGATAACAACCATTCCCTGAGCAGGAAGCGCAAAGACTTCTACAGCTAACGGTCCCGTGGCGTCGAAGCCCAGTTCGCTGTATGCCTGATCCATCATTTCAGTAAACAGCTCATGAACTCTTGGAATTTCTTGCCACATATCATCTTTTTGGATACCCCGTTCGCTCAAATCGTCAAAGGTAAGGAAAATCCGTATCTTGTCCTGACTTAATCTTTCTATTTTCATACTGGACCCTCCTCCTGGCAGCCGAGTGTTATTAGCAGATTATGATTCAAATATGATGCCTGTGATGAAAATGGTTCTATGTAATCATGTTATCATTTTATAATCGTAAATGCACGAATAAAAATGATAAAAAAAAGAATCATTTGAACGGCTTTAACAAAAAAGCCGCAAAATGATTCGGAATAGAGGTTTCGGGTTACAATCCCGGTACGGCTGTATGAGTTTCTTTCAGTATTTGCTCGACCTCACGTTTAACATCGGGACTTGTGCTAATAAACTCTTTAATCAACTTCATATTCTCTTCTTTGCTCTTGGCAGTTTGGGCGTTATGAACGGTTTTATCTGCTTGTGAACGATGATCATGATCCTTGTGGGTGTCTTGTGTATTCAGCGCAATATCACCCATGCCTGGAAATGCGGCGTCCATCATTTTTGTACGAGCTTTCTGTACCAAATTTCCGCCTTTTTTTCCGCCCATGTCCATGGATAAGCCCAACGCATTGCGGTTACGAGAGATCAGAGAGCTTGCGACAGCCCCCAAGACGATTCCCAGGAAAAATGAAGATGTTTTCACAATTAGAACCTCCCTTTGTGGTAGAATCAAGCATAGTGTTCGTCAGCAGAGACAAACTCATACGGTATAAATACAGGAAGGTGAGATGAATTAATGGGTACAAAAACAGCAGCCATTTTGCTAACAGCATGTCTGCTGCTTAGTGCTTGCACTGCGACGAAGCCGGAATCTGCGGATTCCAGTAACCATCAGGATTCAGTAACTTCTGATTTAAGTAACAGTGCCAAAGATCAGAGCAGTAAATCTTCCCCCAAAGGAAGCAGCAAACAAGCAGACAATGATGAGCAAAAATCAGTGAGTACAACAAATACACAAAATGACAAAACCGTCGTTAAGAGCAACGAGACTACAGTTCCAACAACTGCGGTTACCACTAACAAGATGTATCACTTGGACAAAGCTTACAATGTTATTCCTAATCAACAAGGTGTCGAAAAAAAAGTGGTATTGCTGACCTTTGATGATGGCCCGAAGGAAGCGGTCATGATTAACAAAATCATAGATATATTGGATAAGCACAAGGCAAAAGCGATTTTCTTCGTAAACGGTTATCGTGTAAAAGAACATCCTGAATTGCTCAAGCTTATCCATGACCGTGGACAACCCATTGGCAACCATAGCTGGGACCACATCGTTCTCAAGAACAAGTCTGAGGCTGAGGTCAAAAAACAGATTGAAACAGTACAAAAAATCGTTAAAGACACTACAGGCCAAGCCCCCGTATTCTTCCGTCCGCCTCATGGTGCTGGTGGAGACGTAGGTCGCAAGGTTGCTAAGGAAAATGGGCTCTTGTATATGACATGGTCCGTAGGCTCTCTGGACTGGACCATGAAAAAAAACCAACCTCATAAAACGGAAACTCTTCTCAAAAATGTAACAGAACAACTTCATCCAGGCAGCAATATTTTGATGCATGAACTGCCATGGACAGCGGAGGCACTGGACAGTCTATTGACGCGCCTTGAGCAGAAGGGCTATCAATTTGTCGATCCACAAAGCATTGAGATTCCTACCAGTTAATTATCACTTGCTCATAGGTCAAATGTAGATGATGTAAAATTAAATGATGTAAAAAGCCCCCTCTCCGCATATTTTGTGGGAGTTGGAGGCTTTTTTAGCATAATATTGCACGCACGTACTAGACGCAAGCTATCACAATGCCTTTATATCACCAAAGCATTTCACTAATGGGTGGTGCACCCTTAATTCCCCACCATAATAGTGCTGCTGTAATGAGCACAAAAAGAGTGCTTAAAAAATTCAAAAACCACTTACTCACCCGAATACGGCGGGACGGAAACATCTCTGTCCGTGTTCGGTACTCACTGGCAGGAGTGTCCTCCTCCATTGTCACAGCAACTTCTGGTGCAGCGGCAACATCTACCAACTCTGGCATGGGCCGTGAAGCACGGGAGCGAACCGGTTTTGGCTTTGGCCTGTCCTCCTCCTTGCCTTTGCGGCCATTTCGGCGGCTACCATAGGTCTGCACTCTGCTAAGTTCCTGATTCATTCTTCATACCTCCGAAAACGTAACGCTAAGCCAGATATAAGGTCAATTACAAAATGACAAATGATCGGTGCCCACAGGCTGCCTGTCTGCACGTATATATATCCCAATCCATAACTGCTAAGGAAAACCCAACCCGTGGGAATCCAGTGCCGTAAATATCGGATATGAATAACCGCAAACAAAATGCTTGTCCAATAAGGACCAAAGCTGTACTGAATCGCACCTCTAAACAAAAGTTCCTCACAGATGGAAACGATAGCAGCTATACAAATAATATGCCAAACCGGTCGATTTTGAAACAGCATTTGGTTAATACCACCGTCATCCATGGCATCCTCAGGCATGATCCGAGACAGCAGCAAATCTACTAATAGCATAGCGGCTGCCAAACCCAATCCCCACCATAAGACATGTAGCGTGTTGGGCAATGCAAACAGTTCAAACACATTTCTTTTCTGAAATATAATCCAGATTACGCCAATCAGCAGGGTCAGCCCCTGAGTTAGATACAAATTGTAAAGCAGCAAGCGGTCATTCAATTGATGAATTTGCGCTCTTTTCCATTTCACTTTAAGCTTTTTCATAGTTAGTTAGTCCTCTGCTTAGTCTTCTTTAGCATCATAGCCAAAAAGTCGGGCGGATTCAAGAAGACTTAAATCTTAATTTTTCCGCATTCTGTAGCTATGTTTCTAGTCGTCTATCCACACATGCCGCATGTCCTATTGACATGCCCATGTAAGCCATGATACATTATGAAAAAATTATTAGCGACAACAACAATGATGGAGAAAAGGTATTGATTTCGTCCTCAGAGAACCGGTGTTTGGGTGGAAGCCGGTGGCGAAGTAACTACTTTCAGCGCTCCTGAGTTATTGCATCGAGGTCTGGGAATCATTTTCCGACATTAGATGCAATCGGCAGAAAACCGTTATCCTTTCGGTCATTATATGACCGCTGAAGGCAGTCCATTGCGAAATGGCTGCGAATTAGGGTGGTACCACGATAACTCTCGTCCCTTACTATGGAGATAGTATGTGATTCGGGAGTTTTTTTGATGCCCGAAAACCGTAAAGCAACTCCACATAAGGCCTTTGGTTATCAGTTTGGTGCAAAATACTATTTTATTCCTTTTCTGCGTCAATGCGTTATCACACTAGTATTTAGACCGCTCTCCTGTACTTTTTAGAAGCATTTCAAGTTTTTTTCATGTTCTTTATGGAATGTATTTCAGTTCGAAGTACATCCTGTCCATAAAAGAAGTTAACTTTGAGGAGGAAACCAAATGTTTAAAGTGTTAGTATCCGATCCAATCAGTGACCTGGGCATTCAGCAGCTGATGGATGCAGACGATGTCACGGTGGACAAGAACACAGGTCTCAGTGAGGATGAATTGGTTCAAATTATTGGTGACTATGACGCATTACTCGTCCGAAGCCAAACCCGGGTAACCGAACGCATCATGGCGGCAGGTAAAAACCTCAAGGTTGTCGGACGTGCCGGGGTCGGCGTGGACAACATCGACCTTGAAGCAGCAACACAACGCGGGATTATCGTTATTAATGCTCCTGACGGCAATACAATTACGACATGTGAACACACTTTTGCCATGATGATGGCACTGGCTCGCCATATTCCACAGGCTTACGCTAAAACCATCGGTGGTACATGGGATCGTAAAACATTCCTCGGTGTCGAACTACGTAACAAAACACTTGGAGTTCTCGGCATGGGACGTATCGGCAGTGAGGTGGCTAAACGCGCCAAAGCATTTGGCATGAGCATCCTTGGTTATGATCCGTTTCTGACTGAAGAACGTGCTGAGAAGCTGGGCATCAAGCTGGCCAGCGTGGACGAAATTATCCGCAACGCAGATTTCATGACCGTACACACGCCATTAACACCAGAAACCAAGCATATGATTGCTCGTCCGCAGTTTGAAGTGATGAAAAAAGGAATGCGCATCATCAACTGTGCCCGAGGCGGAGTTATCGATGAAATGGCTCTTGTTGAAGCCATTGATGAAGGTATCGTTGCCGGTGCAGCCTTTGACGTATTCGAGTCGGAACCACCAGCACCGGATCATCCGTTCCTGAGCCATCCAAAAATTATCGTTACACCACATCTGGGTGCATCGACCGTCGAAGCTCAGGAGAACGTGGCGATCGACGTATCTGAGCAGGTGCTGCATATTTTACGTGATGAGCCGTTTAAAAATGCGGTCAACATGCCTCCAGTACCATCCAATGTCATGACGCAATTGCAGCCATATTTCTCGCTTGGAGAGAAGCTGGGCAGCTTTGCCGCTCAGATCACCAATCAGGCTGTACGTGAAATTCAGGTAGATTATGCTGGCGATTTGTCTTCTGTGGATACACAGCCGCTCACACGTTATATTTTGAAAGGTGTACTTAGCCGTCATCTGGGCAGCGATGTGAACATCGTGAACTCTGTGCATCTTGCCAAAACACGTGACGTCCATCTCATCGTCTCTCAGGCGCCTGCCACCAAGGGCTTCACCAACCTGATTACCGTTACGCTCAAAACACAAAGCGGCGAAGAACAACGTGTTTCCGGCACCCTGCTAGCAGGCTATGGTGAACGTATTGTTCGATTGAACCAGTTCCCGGTAGATGTGGCACCGGAGGCTCATTTCCTGCTTATCTCACACAATGATAAACCCGGCATTATCGGCCGTGTCGGCACCTTGCTTGGGGAGAACAGCGTCAACATTGCTTCTATGCAAGTAGGTCGTAAAATTGTTGGCGGTGAAGCCATCATGATCCTGACCGTTGACAAAGCTGTGCCTAAAGACGTGCTGATTCAACTCGTAGGCTTACCAGAACTGAATACTGCCCAAGAAGTAGTACTGGATTAGTTCCAGTCAGTGTTGAAAAATTCCTTGGTTTTATTTATAAAGAGAGGCGCCGGCTACCGAGGCGCCTTTTCTTATACCCTTATCTAACATAGAAGCATCCATCTTGAAACAGAATGTTCCACGTTGAACAAGATAAATGTTGATTTTTCAACAAAAAGCACCCTCTTCCGAGGATGCCTGCAAACTGGGATATATGAGCCGTCGTTATAAGCTTGTTACAGAGCCCAGCCTTGTTTTATTGGAGATCGGCAACAAAATAGTAAATTCCGTCCCTTCTCCCAGTACGCTAGAAGCTGAGACAGAGCCTCCGTGAGCCTCTACGATGTTTCTAACAATAGCAAGCCCCAGCCCAGTCCCTTTGTCTTCACCACGTACTCTGGCTTTGTCTGCCTTGTAGAAGCGGTCAAAAATATAAGGTAGATCCTCACTGGCAATGCCCACACCTTCATCCTTAATCCGAATGCGGATTAACTCATTCCGTTCTCCCAGAATTTGATCCGCCGCAATGGTAACTTTTTTCCCAGAGGGCGTATGTCTGAACGCATTATCCAGTAGATTGGTCAACACCTGCTCCAGTCTGTCTTCATCTGCCTCAGGCAACACTAAGCGTTGACCTGGCTCATAATAATCGAGTGTCAGTCCTCGTTCCTTGGAACGAACCGTAAATTTCCGGTGAACACGCTCGATCAGTTCATTCACATCCACTTCCTGACGGTACATATCTGTATGACCTGCCTCCATTCGGGCCAAGTCGAGCAGATCCTTGACTAACCTTCCCATACGTAATGATTCATCATGGATGACCTGTACTAGCTCCTCGGACTCTTCCGGTGAACCTGCCATGCCGTCCAGCAAAGCCTCACTGTATCCCTGCATCATAGATAAGGGTGTACGGATTTCATGGGATACGTTGGCTACAAAATCACTGCGCATCTTCTCAAGTTTTACTTCTTCCGTAATATCTCTAAGTACAGCTACTGCACCACGAATAGCGTTATCTGTATACAGCGGCGCCATTTGCACTGACCACGAGCCTTTCTTGACATGGATGTAGTCTCCGACATCCTCGCCTCTGTCCATAACCGTATGGAACAAAGGCAGCAAAGGCTCAGGAACAGAAGCTCCGAATTCCTCCAGATCACGTTCCTGCCACTCCAGCTTTTTCCAAATATCCAGCAAACTTTGTGCAGGCGGATTCGTCAAGATGATTTGTCCACTTCTGTCGAAGGTAATTACGGCATCAGACATACTTCGCAGTACACTGGATAAATGGTTTTTCTCCTCATTCAGACTGCGGATCGTCGCTTCCAGTTCCGTAGACATATGGTTAAAAGTTTTCGCCAGCTCTCCAATCTCATCGCTGGTCACCAGCGAAAGCCGAGTATCATACCTTCCCTCACGGATGGCATTCGCCGCCTGAATCAACAGCTGCATAGGCTGTGTGATTTTAGTAAAAAGAAATAGAGCAAAAAAGGTCGTCAATAAAAATCCGACGATACATGTATAGGTGAATAAATGCTTGATTTCCGTCGATTCATGCGCCGCAAAATTTCTATTGATATATGGCAATAAAAAAAGCCCCAGAAAAATAAGCACAGAACCTACAAGACAAATGATGGTGATCCACAGCTTGCCTACCAGCGATCTCCAGAAGTTCACGTTATTTTGGAACCTCCAGCTTATAACCTACGCCCCATACGGTCGTAATCATAGCCGCTGCCTCTGGTGATACCTTATTCAGCTTTTCACGAAGCCGTTTCACATGCGTATCCACAGTGCGGAGATCACCAAAGAATTCGTAATTCCAAACATCTTTCAGCAGTTCTTCGCGTGAGAAGACTTTATCTGGCGACACCGCCAAATAATGCAATAGCTCGTACTCTTTAGGCGTTAGACTGATTTCAATTCCGCCTGCAGTTACCCGGTGGGCATCATGCTCAATAATAAGATTTGGAAAAACAATACTATTGCTTGGCACAGCCTCTTTCGTTAAAAAAGCCGTCTCCGACGATCGTCTTAAAATTGCCTTTACCCGGTAAATGACCTCTCGCGGGCTGAAGGGCTTGACCACATAATCATCAGCTCCAACTTCGAAGCCTTGCACGCGGTTCACTTCCTCACCTTTGGCTGTCAGCATAATCACAGGCGTAGATTTGGTTTGACGTAGACGTGTACACACTTCAATCCCGTCCATACCCGGAAGCATCACATCGAGCAAAATAATACTGTAATCGCTTGCAGTCGCTTTTTGGAGAGCAATCTCACCATCCTCAGCTTCTTCAATTTCGTATCCTTCTTTTTCCAAATACATCCGCAGAAGGCGGCGAATGCGTTCTTCATCATCTACAATTAATATGCGGTTGCTTTGTTCTGACATATTCCCAGCCCCTTCGCTAAAAAAAGCATTCTCTCTATTTTACTATTTTCCCGTGCTTGGTCAAACTTTACTCTCATCCAACAGCCTCTTTACACCAAAAAGGCCGGGGTTATGACCCCCGTCCTGTCCGTTTCTTTTTCGTGTTGTCTGATTTGGCAAGTTGAATGAGACGGTTGATTTCGTCCTTGGTTAGGGGTCTGGTGAGACCGCGCTTCAAGTTTTGCAGCAATAGATCCCCAAAGGCAATCCGCTTGAGTCTGATGACTGGGTGCGAAATGGCCTCAAACATCCGTCTTACCTGACGATTTCTGCCTTCATAAATGGTAATCTGGATCACAGATTCCTTACCGTCCGGATCTACATCCTTATATTCTACCTCGGCCGGTGCAGTAATGCCATCCTCCAGCACGATTCCTTTTTTCAGCTTGTCCAGCTCAGTACCGTGCGGAACGCCTTTGACTGTAGCCACATACGTCTTCGGCACATGATGCTTGGGATGGGTGAGCAGATTGGCGAACTCTCCGTCATTGGTAAGCAACAGCAACCCTTCAGTGTCGTAATCGAGACGTCCGACCGGATATACGCGTTCCTTGACGCCTTTCAGATAGTCAGACACAATTTTGCGACCTTCCGGATCGGAAGCGCTTGTAATGACCCCTTTGGGTTTGTTCATCATCAAATAGATTTTTTTCTCAGTTTTGATCGGGCGTCCCTTTACTGTAATCATATCTTGATCAGGGTCTGCTTTCGTTCCCAGCTCAGTTACGGTAACCCCGTTAACTTCCACACTGCCCGCCTGAATAAGCTCCTCACATTTACGTCTGGAAGCTACACCGGCTTGGGCCAATATTTTCTGCAATCTTTCCATGTTCGCTAATTCACCTCAAGCTAATGATACCCATCCATGAGCAAAATCACAACCCCCGTTCAAAAAACGATGCAAAATTCAAAATACAAGCAAACAAATGGCAATAGCCGCCACAAAACCAACCACATCTGAAAATAGTCCCACTTTCAAGGCATATCGTCCATTGCGGATACCTACCGCACCAAAGTATACAGTTAATACATACAGCGTCGTATCTGTGCTGCCCTGAATCGTTGAAGCAATCCGACCGATCATGGAATCAGGACCATAAGTACGAATTAAATCCGTCGTGAACGCAAGTGAACCCGTGCCCGTCAATGGACGGAGCAAACCTAAAGGCAGCACCTCGCCAGGTACGCCCCAGTTTTTAATCCACGGGGTTACCCAGGATATTACATAGTCCAAAGCGCCGGATGCTCGAAAAATGCTAATCGCCACCATCATGCCTACAAGATGAGGAATAATGCTGATGGCGGTAGAAAAGCCGTCTTTGGCTCCATCTACAAAAGAATCGTAGACAGGGACCTTTTTGGCATATGCATATAAAGGAATAAAAGCGAGAATAACCGGGATGGCCCAAGTCGATACGAGGTTAATAAAATTCAGCATGCCTCCCTCATCCTTTCCAAGTGGTGTCCCTGCCCTTGGTAGCTGTGATTCCCGTTCGCGGTACGGCAGGTGAAGATACGGGCGGTACATGTGAAGAAACCACAGATGTTGGTGCAGGCGAGGTACGTGGCGCCAAGGAAGTCTGGGACGGCGGATTCGCTGGAGGACGGCGACGCAATTCTCGACTACGATACCAACGATCCGCCGCAATGGCGGCAAAGGTAGCTATTGCAGTCGCCACCAGTGTCGTTCCGACGATTTCAGCCGGGTGTGCGGAGTGAAAATTTAGCCGAATGGCGATCAACGTTGTAGGAATAAGCGTAATGCTGGCTGTATTCAGCGCGAGCAGCGTACACATGGCGGGTGTAGCGGTTTGCTTATCAGGATTGAGTGTTTGTAACTCTTGCATCGCCTTGATCCCCATTGGTGTTGCTGCATTCCCCAGTCCGAGTAGATTGGCGCTCATATTGGACAAAATGTAGCCCATAGCGGGATGATTACGAGGAACATCAGGAAAGAGAAAGGCGACCAAAGGAGAAAGCAGCTTAGATATTTTCTGTAAGAGCCCACCGTCTTCAGCCAGCCGCATCATACCCATCCAGAATACCAGCACACTTATCAGTCCAAAGCATACTGTAACACCCGTAGTTGCCCCGTCAAAAGCTGCCTTCGTCACCACCTCTATATTCCCCTGTGCGGCTGCAAATACAAATCCTATACAAATCAAAGCCACCCATATGAGATGAATCATGACTGATTCCCCCCTTTTCCCAATGATGTGACACCGCAGCTTTATAGCATCAAACCTACTTGCCTTATGCTCCAAACAGATTTTCAAGAATTTCATTCCATTTGCTCGTCCAACCTCGTTGCTGAGTATGGTTTGCAGGAGCTTGTGCAGTCGGAGCCTCCTGCTGTGGCTGCACAGTAGTTTGAGCAGGCAGCTTACTACCTTTTTCATATACAGGAACGGAACCGATCAATTTACCTTCCAGTAAAAATTCGACCCGTCCTCGCAAACCAAAAGACACGTCAGCTCTACCTGCCGAAGCGGAATTTTTAAACAATACCAGTCTTTTGTGCAATTGAGTCTTCTCACCCTCATGTAAAGGATAAGAAAAACTCGCACCTGTCAAGAGGGGGTAACCCTCAATAGACTGCTGCTTGTCCGTAATCGGAATGAGGGGATAATAGCGGAAGCCGTAATCAAGCATACGGGCATGATCATTCCAATCGTCCCCGTCATTCAAGGTAACAGCAGCCAGCTGACGCCCCTCACGTGTGGCCGAGCTGACTAGACAGCGAAACGCTTTTTTAGTATAGCCTGTTTTTACACCGTCAGCTCCCTCATACAGCCGCAGCATTTTGTTTTTATTATGCCATGAGTAGTCCCAGGAATCGTTGGGGTTCGGTGCTTTTTTCAGTTCTGTTTTTACGATACGGGCAAAAGTTGGATTATGCAGCGCATAAGCGGTGAGCCGGGCCATATCGTTGGCTGAGGAATAATGTCCGTCGGCATCCAGCCCATGAGGATTAGCAAAATGTGTATGGTTTAGCCCAAGCTGAACCGCCTTGTCATTCATTAAATGGACAAATCCCTCTTCTGTTCCACCCACATGCTCGGCAATGGCAGAAGCTGCATCATTACCAGAACGGAGCATTAAGCCATACAGCATATTTTCCAGCGTCATTTGTTCACCCATCTGCAGAAAAAGCGAAGATCCTTCTTTGGCATACGCCGTTGAACTCACCTTTACTCGGTCCTGCAAGCGTCCATGTTCAATGGCTACGATCGCGGTCATAATTTTGGTTAGGCTAGCTATACGGAGCTCCCGGTCACCTTCGGCTGAATATATGATCCGTCCTGAAGTGACATCAATTAAAGAAGCAGCCTGGGCATGAGTTCCTAACGTGGGCGGTGTTGCTTCTGTTCTCATTGCTCCCAGAACAGGCTGTGGACTCAGCAATGTAAGCGGCAATGACAAAATAAGCATAAGCGCTAGCGGCAAAACAAATGCGCGTGCCTTATTCTTATAATGGATATGTTGTTTTTTTTTAAACATTTGGATTCCTCCGGTTTTGAGCAAGTCTTGTACCATTCTATGTCCAAGCTGTTCAAAGTATGTCCACCTTTATAACAGAAAATTCCTTATACAGGACAGTCATTAGCCGCTCCTGTTTTGCTTTCTTTCTACGTTAACCAAGCAACTTGCAATCCTGAACACATATAATATTAGTTACTAACGTTAAATATGAAATCGAGGGGGGTTACAACATGCAGCGATTACAGTTTGAAATGATTTTAAGATCGCGGATTGTAGAGTCCGCACAAGCATTACATCAAAGTGGTGTATCCTTTGCCACTTTTGCTACCGCGCGTTGCAACCCGCAATTTTGGGAGTTAACGGAAAAAGGCGGTTTTCGGATCAAAGCAGGTGTTACTCCCGCGCAGGGGATCAGAGATATCTTTATAAACGGTCAACAATACGCTTTTGAATGTGCAACAGCAATGGTTATTGTGTTGTACAAAGGAGTACTGGATTCCATTCTAGAAAGTGAGTTTAATCAGATTTTTGCAGATATGCTGTTGTATGATTGGCACTATGACAGTGATCTCAGGCTTATACAACAGCAAGGCAGCCATAAAGCAGTACCTGGGGACATACTGTATTTCAACAATCCAGATGTGTCGTCAGATTCATTGGAATGGAAGGGAGAAAATGTCGTCAAATTGAAGGAAGATTCATTCTATGGCCATGGGATTGGCATCTTGCCGGCTCAAGGTATTATTGATTCTCTTAATCAACATCGTCGCCCCGATGCCACGGTATCTGCTTATTTGACAAATGAAGTGATCTACCCAGACTTCGTTTACCTATCACAGTTCGCACCCGAAGAAAACCGAGAAAATGAACTATCAGTGAATACATTTTATTACCAAGAATTCAGTCACTGTATACATGCTGTCATTGGCGGAAGGCAGTATATTCAGGAATAGGGTCGAGTGCATACTAAAAAGAAGGTATTCCTAGGCCGCGCTCGGCTTGGGGATACCTTCTTAAGAGAACACTTTTAATTTCAATAACTTTTACAAGTAAGCCGGTCCAGATTGACTTTGATCCGTATTAGCATTTGCAGGTACCTGTGGAGGTGGAGTCTGCATGTTGCTGCCTGAATTCTGGAAGATAGACTGAACCTTATCGATCAGGTATGGTGTGGAGTCGATGATTTTCTCAAACAGATGCGTTTGATTGTCCAACGGAACGATTTGTGCTCCCTGTTTGCCGACAACTAGAAAGGCAATGGGATGAATAGATACACCACCACCGCTACCGCCACCAAAAGGATGTACTTCCTTCCCACTATGATTACCCGATGAGGAAGTATGAAGCGACTCTTCATCTACGTTAAAATCACTTCCGCCGGCTGCGAAGCCAAATCCTACCTTACTGATTGGCAAAATAACGGAACCATCGGGTGTTTCCACTGCGTCTCCCACAATCGTATTGACGTCCACCATGGCCTTGATGTTCTCCATCGCGGTTTGCATGAGCCCTTGAATCGGATGATCTGACATGTTTTATTCCTCCTCTGCTTATCTCAAGCGTAGACTGCTTTTCTTTCGCTATTGTGCGCAAAGGTTCAGGAAATATGTATGTCAATCCTCTACACTGTTTATTCTTTACTGTTGGCTTGATGATTCTCAGGAGCTTTGGAAATAACCCGCTTCCATGCCTCTATGCCTCCCGGAACGCGCCATATGCGGAAAGCTAATCTGAGCATGGAAAAGATTAAATAACCGAACGATATTTTTGCTTCACAATTCAAGATGGTAGTAAAACGTAGCCGGTCCACCCAATAAGGCACCACAAACACCTTTGGGGTACATTCCATGCGCACAATGCTGGAGGCAAAACCGATCAAGGTCGTTTTTAATCCCCACAACATACCAGTTGAGGTCGCTGTATAAGCTGCGTCAGCCAGACTAATATTGGTAGACCACTCCATTTTCGACACTGTTACATGGGCCAATGTATGTCTCAGCCATCGCTGTAAGGATTGTGTACCCTTGAGCAAAACCCGTATATCATGTATAAATTGCTTGATTTTTTCGGTATCAATATTTCCGCTATCCACAGAAGCATCCGTTTTATGTATATTTTTATTGCGGTCAAGCCGATAGAGAAGCCCTTTTTTCAAACCTGTTATGAGAATGGCTGGAATATCGTAATCCATTTTGATCAAGCCGTATAGAAATCTGATCTCTAGATGCGCCCGATCATCATTGTCATGCTTGGCAATTTCCAGCTTCAATCGAATACGAGAGAGCAGAATAGCCAGTACAATGAATATAACGATGATGATGGCGATACTGATCCATTTCCACACTGGCGAGTCCTCCCTACCCTTTTGCTATAGAATATCATGGCAAAAATAGTATGACCTTTCAGCGGAAAATCATGCATCTTAAAATGCCAAACAGCCAGCCCTCAACGACGTAAGGACTGGCTGTCTTTTGAATTTTTTGAATTTAAGATTCCGGATCCGAATCGTTCTCCGCAGGCTGGCTACTCTCCAGACGCTCGAACAATAGCTGTGTCTCTTCTTCTAAATTGTCTGAATCCTCGAACTGCTCCGGTTGCGGTAGATCTTCAAGAGAGCCTAGACCGAAATAATCCAAAAATGATTTCGTTGTTCCGTACAATATTGGTCGTCCGATGGCCTCAGCTCGACCTTTCTCTTCAATGAGCTCCTTGTTGACCAGTGTATGTATGGCCCGCTCGGATTTGACACCTCGAATCTCTTCGATTTCAACTCTTGTAATGGGCTGGCGGTAGGCCACAATGGCCAGTGTCTCCAAAGCAGCTTGAGACAATGAGGCACGTGCCGGAGAGTAGGCGAGCTTTTCAAAATAAGGTGCATGTTCGGATAAAGTTGCAAGCTGATAATGACCAGCAATACGGACAAGCTGCAGACCTCTTCCTCCTTGCTCCATATCCTGTTTCATATCCTCCAGACACTTTTCAACCAGCTCTTGCTGCTGTTCTACAATGTCGGCGATCTGCTTGGTGGACAACCCTTCCTCTCCCGCGAGAAACAGTAGCCCCTCAATAATTGATTTCAGCTTCAGATAATCCATTAACCCGTAAATCCCCTCTCCACTCCATTACAATATCATCGAAAAGCTTCTCCTGATAACAGAAGATTTGCTTCATTTTCATCAATTCAAGGATAGCCAAAAAGGTTACAACCACCTCATGCCGATACATATCCTCATGCATCAGCTTGGAGAACAGCAGCCGTCCTCCATTCCCCACCTTCTCTAACGCCCCGATAACTTGCCGGATACGGTCCTTGACTGAAATTTCGTCCCGATGAACACGGGTTACCGTCGTACGTCGTTCAGCTTTGCGCAATGCACGCTGAAAGGCCGCGACCAAATCGCTCGCATGCAGCCCATGCACCGGATTTGCGGGTTCGGTTGGCAGGAATGCGCTCAAATCTTCCGGCTCCTTGCCATAAATCAGACTACGTTCCCACTCCCGTTCGCTGAGATGGCGAGCAATCCCTTTGTATTTACGATACTCCACCAGCTTGCGAACCAGTTCCTCGCGTGGATCATAGTCTTCTTCTTCATAAAAATCCAAATCGTCATATTCCATCACAGGTGGCTTGGGAAGCAACAATTTACTCTTAATGGATAAGAGCGTCGCCGCCATCACTAGAAACTCGCTTGTAATGTCCAGTTCCAGCTCCTGCATACTGTGCAAAAAAGCCATGTACTGATCAGTAATATCGCTAATCGGGATATCCTGAATGTCGATCTCGGCTTTATCAATCAGATGCAACAGTAGATCCAGCGGACCCTCGAATGTTTCCAGCTTGTAATTTACGACTGTCAATGTGCTTCCCCCTGCCTTACTCCAATCATCATTCAACAATACCTTTCCCCATTAGCACTTATGCTCTACGTTATCAATCCCTCTTTCTGTAGTATATACGTCATCGCCTTGCTTAACAATCTAATCCCTTTTCCACTTTGCAGTTTATGCCGTTCTTTCAGCCATTTATATCATTAGAACTGCTTACCGAGATTGGCCATTTCAATCGCAGCCAGCGCAGAATCCCAACCTTTATTACCAGCCTTTGTACCTGCCCGTTCTATGGCCTGCTCAATATTTTCCGTAGTCACTACACCAAAAATAATAGGGACACCCGTTTTCAGACTGCTTGCCGCCACACCCTTGGCCACTTCATTGCAGACGATATCATAGTGTGAAGTAGAACCACGGATAACCGTGCCAAGCGTAATGACAGCATCATACTTTCCACTTGCGGCCATTTTTTGTGCAATAAGCGATATTTCAAATGCACCCGGCACCCACGCTACATCAATTTCACCTTCCTGTGCACCATGTCGTTGAAGTGCATCAAGTGCACCGCTCAACAGTTTGCTTGTAATAAATTCATTAAATCTGCCCACCACAATACCATACTTTAAACCATTCGATACGAGATTACCTTCCAGAAAACGTGCCATGCTTATCAACCTCTCTTTTTTTTGAATTATTTACAATGACAAACGACGACGGTAGTCGATTAAATGCTGAATGCTAATCAGCTTCAATTGATGTCGCTTGGCGATCACGACCAAATCAGGTAAGCGGGCCATCGAACCATCTTCCTTTATAATTTCGCAAATGACCCCGGCAGGCTTAAAGCCGCTGAGTCGGGCCAGATCGACAGCCGCTTCAGTATGACCGGCACGCTGCAAGACCCCACCATCGCGAGCAATTAGTGGGAACATGTGACCAGGTTTGCGAAAATCGCTTCCCGTGATTACTTCGTCGGCTAAGGCACGAACAGTCAAAGAGCGCTCAGCCGCTGAAATCCCCGTTGTTGTCTTCATATGATCTACCGATACCGTAAAGGCGGTACCGTGAAAATCTGTGTTTTGCTCTACCATAGGATGCAATTCCAATGCCTTGGCTCGGTGCTGTGTGATCGGCACACAGACCAATCCGCGACCTTCTGTAATCATGAAATTGATCACCTCGGGCGATGCTTTTTCAGCCAAAGCGATAAAGTCGCCTTCATTTTCCCGCTGTTCATCATCCACTACAATAACGACTTTGCCGTTCTTTAAATCCTCCAATGCTTCTTCGATGGAATCCAATCGAATCTCTTCGTCGTGGTGCAACTCATCCTGCTCCATGATGTTTGTCGTTGCACTTGTTTGGATGCCTCTATCCATAACCCTCTCCTCCTTATGTCTTGTGTCACGAATGCTCCTGAACCAATTTTTCTATTATTCTGTAACAGGCTGTATCAGGCAAAGCCGTGTTTCGCCAAATAGTCCAAACTAAGTGGGGCTTGATCGGCTCTCTCCATCGACGCTGAACCTCTGTAATGTAAAAGTTGCTCCACATATTTGCCCAATATATCGCATTCAATATTCACGGTATCTCCCTCACGTTTGGCTTGTAAGGCCGTTTCGGCTAAGGTGTGGGGGATAATAGATACAGCAAAGCTATTTCTCGTCCGCTGCGCGACTGTGAGGCTGATACCATCAATTGTAATTGACCCTTTGAGAAGAACATATTTAAATAATGCTTGATCAGAAGGCTCAACTTCGAACACTACCGCATTCTGCTCTGATGTCACTCCGCGAATCGTACCCGTCCCGTCCACATGTCCCTGTACGATATGTCCTCCGAATCTTCCACTCGCCGCCATCGCCCGCTCCAAATTGACTCGACTGCCGGATCTGAGTTCCCTTAGATTACTGCTGCGAAAAGTCTCAGGCATCACATCAACCTTAAAATCTTTAGTACCAATCTGTATTGCCGTCAGGCAAACACCATTCACCGAGACACTGTCGCCTATTTTCAAATCGCCTAATACCACAGAACCCGAAATCCCCAGCACCATCGCTTCACCACTTTTGGAAATACTTTGAATGCGACCCACTTCCTCGACCAATCCGGTAAACATGCTTTCACTCCTTTCCACTACATTTCAGTTTATCCCTAATTCATCAGCTGTAAGCGCAAATAACCCCCAGTCAGGATTCAATCCGTCATGGGGGTGATGAGAGTCACATATGTAGTATACAAGCGCAGTTCATACATGTATTAAAATGACATGAAATCATAGGTCTGCCAACAGAAAGCATGATGACAATACAGCCAATTACGCTCAGAACACTATCGAAAAGAAAGCTTAATAAAAGCTGTCGTCCGATGCTGTCCTACAACGAAATAAGCCGTACGAACTTTTACGTATGCTAAAAATTGGCACATGTCACGTCATGCACATGCGCTTCGTATCCTTCTCCCATCCAGACTATACTGTCGGTCCCGGAATTGCACCAGGTCCACCTTCTGCTGATTGTTCAGCATCCGGGTCACGGACTAAGCCATGCTGTGTTCTCAGAAGCGATTCACAAACATGTCATCACCGCCGGTGGGGAATTTCGCCCCGCCCCGAAGGATCTTGCTCTTATTTAATTGAATTAACATTAAACTTGTTACGTATATTAGCACCGACTTCTAAAAAAAGCAAGTTATCTAATCGAAGCTCCTGCTTTGCTTTTGACATATTGAGTGGAGAGTTCCTCAAACCAGGTTTTATCATTCATATGAAGCGCCAGGTCAATCAGATCGGCCAGTTCGTCGACTCCAAGCTGCGTATCATGATCAAAGGTAATGACAGCTGAAGCAACAGGTCCTCGCTCTCCCTCAGAACATGCTTCATAATCCAGTCTTACATCCACATGCCCATCAATAAACTCGCATTTTAGAAAATAAATAATTTCACACATTAAAATAGGGCGCACTTGTGTTTCTAACACGCAATCCATCACCTTGGCAGAATAATGCTGGTTCGTCAGCGTGAATTTGTGTTCTGTTGCCGCCAGCGATGCCCGTCCAAAATCATCCGTAAACTTGAGTTCCACTGGCGTGATGTTCATAACCTTGGGGATTTGCTTCTTTATAATTTCAATTATTTCAACTGTGTTCAGCTTAATCATTACCTGCACCTCATTGCATCTTAAAATTCAGAAGAAGACTTTATAACATACCTTCTATAGGCCTCCACTCCTATATCGGAAATCATTACCTGTTTTTTTATGCTTCAACCCATAAACGCAAAAAAAGATTCCTGGCGCAGCAAGCGCTAGGAATCTCAATCGAACCGGTGCCGAAACAGCGGCTAACAATGTTACACGATTATTATGCAAAAAACAGAATTATAACTCCGAAATTTCATGTTTCTTTTTCAGGATAGTCCAGCGACGCTCAATCTCCTGCTCAAAGGTAGCCAGCGTTGCTTCCTCTTTGAGAAGATGCTTCGTTTTACCCATTAATTTTAGCCATTCTGCGGCTGGAATCCGTTTTCCCTTGTCTTCCGGATTGTACGTAATCGTCGTGCTCCCTTGCTCGATTTCGTACAAAGGAAAGAAGCAAGACTCGACTGCGGCGCCCACGATGCTAGTACCCAATCTGTCTTCGGATTTCCAGTTGAGTGGGCAGGCGCACAAAATTTTACCATATGCCGTACCCACGTTGTTGGCGTACCATTGAGCCTTGGCGGCTTTGCGCAGCATATCCTGCGGATGACTTTCGGCTGCTGTAAAGGCATACGGGATGTTACAGGCGGCCATAATTTGCACAGTATCCTTATGATGCCCTTGTTTCCCTTTTTGCATTTTCCCTACACCCGACGTACTCGTCATATGCCCCATTGGAGTGGAGTACGATTGCTGAGAGCCTGTATTCATGTATCCCTCGTTATCATATTCCAGCATGATCAGTTTATGGTTACGCAGAGCCGCACCAATCGCAGAACCCATACCAATATCCATCCCGCCGTCACCACTGATCATGATAAAGGTCGGATCATCCGACATCTCAATTTCATTACGTCGCTTCATCTCCATGTAAGCTTCCAGCGCTCCTGAAAGGGTAGCGGCCCCGTTTTGAAAAAGATTATGGATCATCGGTTGCTTGTGTGATGTGTATGGGTACCCTGTCGTCACCACATATACGCAGCCAGTCTGGAACAGTACAACAATGTCGCCTTCAATCCCTTTAAAAAACAGTTCTAGTGCAGACAAGGCTCCACAACCAGGACAAGCCCCATGACCCGGAGTAAGACGGCGTGGTTTGGTTGTTAACGAACGCAGAGGTGGTACCTTGACTTTGAGCTTCCCGGTCGCCTCGTCCGGCGTAACCTGAATCAGACCCGTACGGTATGCATTGCCACGTGGTGGCTGCATGACTTGCGGCATCACCTTGTCCGCTGAACCCGGATTAATCCCGTAATAATCAAAGGGCTTCTCCGCTCGTCCAGCCTCTGCCGCCTCAATCGCAAGCTGGAAGAACGCCTCTGCATCTTCCGCATAAAAATCCTTTCCTCCCAAGCCAAAGATACGGCTCAATACGAGGGTTTGATTCAGTGGGTCCTCCTGCAACGCCGCCTTAATTTCGTGCGTCAAATTACCACCATCTGATCCGTACGAATCTGCACGTTCACCCACCAACAACGCCTTGACATGGCGCAACGCCTCCCGCAGTTGTGCGGCTGGAAACGGCCGGATAATATTCGGACGAATCACACCAGCTTTAATGCCACGCGCACGGAGTTGATCCGCCACATCCTTGGCCGATTCAGCCGCCGAATTCAGCAGAAATACCGCAACCTCAGCATCCTCCATATGATACAGGTCCAAAATCGGATATTCCCGACCGGATAAAGCAGCATATTCTGCTGCTACCTGCTCATATACTCCTTCTGAAAGCTTCAACGCTTCGGACAGTTGAACGTGATTATTCGTCAGGTCATCACCGTTCATATGCGCACCCACAGTGACAGGATGATCAAAATCCGTAATATTCGGATAATTCAGGTTCGGATTGGGGCCTACAAAATCGCGCACGGTCTCTGCATCGGCAAAATATTGCACTTTACGTTTTTGATGAGATGTATAAAAACCATCGTATGCGACCATTACAGGCAACCGTACATCGCTATGCTCTGCGATTTTCAGGGCCATGATGTTCATATCATACACAGCCTGTGGCGTACTTGCCGCCAAAATGACCCAGCCTGTATTCAAACCATAATACAGGTCCGAATGATCCCCCCGAATATCCAAGGGACCACTAACAGCTCTTGTCACCAGGTTCATAACCATAGGGAAACGGGTACCTGACTGAACAGGCAACTGCTCCAGCATGTACAGAAAACCTTGCGAACTGGTGGCGTTCACAACCCGCGCTCCAGCTGCCGCAGCTCCATAACAAATCCCTGCCGATCCGTGTTCTCCATCGGCTGCAACCAGTTTAATATTATGCTGACCACGCGTTTTCATTTGATCCAGATACTGCGCTACCTCGGTCGATGGAGTGATCGGGAAATATCCCATCATATGATAATTGATCTGCGCAGCCGCCGTAGCTGCCATTTCATTACCGGATTCGAATGTTGTCACTTGTGCGGCGCCCGTCTGTTTGAGTTCTTCCTCCAGCTTTGCCATTACGCACGCCCTCCTTCATATACTGGAAATTGGTGGGCAACGCGATGCTGCTCCGCCCAGCCCCATTGTTCGCGACGCGAGCTTAATGCCCCTGACGGGCAAATATCTACACACTTCAGACACCCTTTGCAATACTGGTAATCAATCCCTTGCAAAAACGGCATCATTCTTCCGCGTTTGTCTGCTTGCTCTTCCCATACAAAGCAGTAATCCGGGCAAATCGAATCACACTTGGCACAATGAGTACATTTATCAGCTTCATACTCAGGTACATAACCCTGACGTGAACCACTAACATCTTTCGTCATGCTGTTGCCCTGAGTTGCAATAACGCCCCCCAGCAATTGAGTTTCGTACCCTAGCAAAGGCTGCGGACGTTCAAAAACCCGATCCTGCGCGTCATCCGTAACCGGATATACGTGTAGTTCCATTTCCTCAAATCCACGGTTAAACGTACGCAGATTAGGTTCTACCAACTGTGGATTTTTCTTTTCAAAGGTACTGCGTATAACCGATCTCATTGCTTCCGGGTCCAAGAAATCACAGACACGGAACAAGGCCCCCAGCATGGACGTATTCAATTTGGTTCGCTCTTCCAGTGCGATCCCCATTGCATCGACCACTGCTAACGTACCGGATACCAGTCCCAAATCAGCCCTTATTTCTTCTGCAGGACGTGTGGA
Source organism: Paenibacillus sp. EKM301P (assembly GCF_011800295.1). Classification (NCBI taxonomy): domain Bacteria; kingdom Bacillati; phylum Bacillota; class Bacilli; order Caryophanales; family Paenibacillaceae; genus Paenibacillus; species Paenibacillus sp. EKM301P. Next base: position 198,902 of record NZ_JAALFM010000001.1, read on the forward strand.
ATTGACCACTACAATCCCATCCGCTGGCAGTCCGCTGATCACATTTACCGTTTTGTATAATGTTTCATGGAAAATGCCTACCACATGCGGTTGCTCAATCGGACTGTGATCCCGAATATCCACCTCCGGCTCACAAAAGCGAACAAAGCTTTTAACCGGGCTTCCCTTCTTTTCCGAACCATAGGATGAGAAATTTGAAGCATTTAGCCCCAGACCAAGCACCCCGGTTTCGGCTAACATTTTGCCAGCCAGATTAGCGCCGAGTCCACCAATGGATTCCAGCCGGATTTCAAAAAATCCGAGTCGATTTGTGCGCGTTAAAATAGACAATGTGATAAGCCCCCTTCTTTTCCAACTCTTACTGAGCTTGAATACTCATATAAAATAAATGGAAAATGCATTCTTATGAAAAGGCTATCACAACACTTACTTTTCGAATGTGATCTTACGCACTGTAATACCTACGTGATTGTAAAAATCAGCAAACCGTCAAACAAAAGACAACAAAAGCCGCCCTGTCCAAAGACAGAACGGCTTAGGTGCAACGCTATTTAAAGGAATTCAAATCATGCATGTAATGTGTAAATTACACGTCAAATACTTTAACCTCTTTCATTTTGTCGCCTTGTTTTACAGCATCAATGAATTCCATACCTTTGGTTACTTTACCAAATACAGTATGTACTCCATCTAAATGCGGCTGTGGAGCGTAGCAAATAAAGAATTGGCTGCCACCTGTGTTGCGACCTGCATGAGCCATGGACAGAACGCCTTTGGCATGCTTGGTTGTATTCGTAGCTGTTTCACAGTCAATGGTGTAGCCAGGACCGCCTGTACCATTACCGATCGGACAACCACCTTGAGCAACAAAGCCCGGGATGACGCGGTGGAAGCTCAAACCATTGTAGTAACCGCTGTTTGCCAGCTTTTCAAAGTTAGCAACGGTGTTTGGAGCTTCTTCTGGGAAAAAGTCAATTTCGACGATACCGCCGTTTTCAAGATCTATTCTACCTTTTTTCATTGTTTGTATCTCCTTTTCAACCTGTTTTGAGAACTAAATAACATCAAGTTCCAGTTTACTATGAATTGGCGCGCTTAGCAAAGCCTTGTCCAAAAAAAGGGGCCATTGTCCCCGGTCATTCTTACCGATGCAATGGCCTGCTTGATTTTAGAATTCCACAATCAGGACGAAACCGTAATCTTGGCATTGGGCTGAACCACTGAGCTGGCTTGATCACGAACCAAGCGCTGTGGCAAAACATCGTTGCGAACAATATCCTCGTAGGTTTCCCGACGCACTACCAGCTCAGCCTCACCGTTGTTGACAAATACAACTGCTGGTCGGCGTATCCGGTTATAATTGCTCGCCATGGAGTAATTATAAGCTCCGGTTGAGGCTACAGCGAGCAAGTCTCCGCTATTCGGGCGAGGCAGTTCTACATCCCAAATAAGCATATCGCCGCTTTCACAGCATTTGCCTGCAATAGACACTGTCTCTTCGTTCGCATCTTGTGCTCGATTAGCCAGCATCGCTTCATACTTGGCCTGATACAGTGCAGGACGTGGATTATCTGTCATTCCGCCGTCTACGGAAACATATTTACGAACCTGCGGAATATCCTTGATGCTTCCTACCGTATACAAGGTTGTACCTGAATCACCTACAATACTTCGTCCCGGCTCAATCCAAATTTCTGGAAGCTCATCGTAAAGTCCTGAAAAATGAGTTTTCACCGCTTCGCCGATAGCCTGTACATAGGTGGATAGTTTCAGCGGTGTGTCCTCCTCTGTATAACGGATGCCAAATCCACCACCAAGATTAATCACCTTGAAGGAAAACTGAAGCTGCTCCTTAATCTCTCTGCAAAAAGCTGCGACCCGCTCGGCAGCCATTTGGAAGCCATTGACTTCGAAGATTTGCGAACCGATATGAGAATGTACTCCCAGCAGATTAAGATGATCCAGCTTGATAGCCTGTTCCACCGCTTGACGGGCTGTACCATTCGCAATGTCAAAGCCAAATTTTGAATCTTCTTGACCTGTGGCCATATATTCATGCGTATGCGCTTCAACCCCCGGCGTAACCCGCAGTAAAATATTGACCTGTTGTCCTTTTTCAGAGGCGAGAGCCTGTAACAAATGCAATTCCATCTTGCTATCAACGACGAAGCAGCCAATGTGCGCCTCTAACGCCATTTCAATTTCTTCCGGCGTCTTGTTATTGCCATGAAAATGGATTCGTTCTGCCGGAAATCCTGCTTGGAGCGCTGTAAACAGCTCTCCGCTGGAAACAACGTCAAGCGACATTCCTTCTTCAGCAGCTAAAGCGCACATGGCCATAACACAAAATGCTTTGCTTGCATAAGCCACTTGAAACTTTAAACCGGTCTCACGAAATGCTTCTATAAATTCCCGGCAACGCCGGCGGACTAACTGTTCGTCTACAATATATAGCGGCGTGCCAAAACGCTCTTTCAAAAGCGTGGTATCACATCCACCAATCTCCAAATGTCCATTGCTGTTAATTTTACTGCTTCCATGCAAATACATGTTCTGGCGCCTCTCTTTCTGGAACAAGCTAGTCATATTCCATCGAATGTTTACACCAGTATAGCAAAAAAAACATCAAGAACAATGGATTTTTATGCAGATCATTTATATTAATGCTCCTGTCCATTGCCTGAGTTCGAATCTGTGTTGGCATCCGTATGGGGCATACGCGTATTGTCCCTCGTTTTATTAAATGACGGGCGGTTAGGCGCATCAAGTACAGGCATACGGAACAAGATGGAAGCTAACGCTTTAGCATTAAAAGGAATGAACGGCCACAAATACGAAGAATTATATGACCGATGCAGCGTCAGCATCAAAATGATCAGTGTCGTGCCGACGACAAAGCCTGGTACGTGAAAAATAGCAACAGCAACCAGCAGGAATAGTCGAATCAGTCTATTCGCGAGTCCCAGCTCATAGCTCGGTGTTGCGAACATCCCTATGGCAGCAACAGCCATGTACAATACGACTTCATTTACGAACAGTCCTGTCTTAACCGCTATATCACCAACCAGAATGGCTGCAATCAATCCCATAGCGGAAGCCAGTGGTGTCGGGGTATGCACAGCTGCCATTCGCATAAGATCGACCCCTAGTTCCACAATGATAAACTGGGCAATCAGCGGAAAATGTGCTTCCTTTTGAGGGCCGATAAAATCGAGAAACGCCGGTTTTAATTCAGGATTGATAACCATTAGCAGCCACATCGGAAGCAGAAACATCGAGGCAAATATGCCTATAAAACGTACCCAGCGCAGATAGCTACCCATAAAAGCGGTTTGCCGATTCTCTTCTGCATGCTGGCACAGGTCAAAAAATGTGGTAGGCAAAATCATTACGCTGGGTGAGGTATCAACGAAAATAACGAGCCTTCCTTCCATAATATGCGAAGCCACAACATCTGGTCGCTCTGAATATCGTACTAATGGATATGGATTCCAACCTTTATTGATAATTGTCTCCTCTAATTGCTTATCGGCCAGAGGAATACCATCCAGATTAACATTTTTAATTTTGTCTCGTACCGTATCCACCATGACCTTATCCACAATATCATCAATGTAGCCCAAGCATACATCTGTTCGGGTTCGGCGTCCGACCTGCATAGCCTCAAATTTAAGTCCGGGGTCTCGCAAACGCCGACGCACTAAACCTACATTCGTAAGCATCGTTTCCGTAAAACCATCGCGTGCACCGCGCACGACTCTCTCCAAGGAAGGTTCTTCTGGACTCCGTACCGGGTAATTACGAGTATCCAGAATAACAGAAAAACGCTCGCCTTCCATGAAGAGAGCACTCATTCCCGTCAACACCTTGTTTATGACGACGGACATCTTATCCGTCTTCTCCACCTGTATATGTGGAATAAAATTTTCAAAATACGCTTGGAGTCCAGCTGAAGTCATGTCATCCGGCGTCAGATAGGTAAGCCGCTTTAGCACCTCAAGCATGATCTGATCCTTGGCAAAGGTATTCAGGAACAGATACCCAATATGGCGGCCACCTGTTGTCATTTCCCTGAACACAACATCAAAGGTCTCTCCCAAACCCAATACCATTTTAAGAGTTTCACGATTTTCCTTCATCTTTGGAGAAATATCATCCTCAACCTGCCAATAACGAATGGATTCCTCTACATTATCAGAACGCTCGCTTTCTTTTTTGTGCTTAAGACGAGCGGCTTCCTGCTCCTGCTTTTGCTTCCAGGAGCCCGAACTTTCCCCATCAGTCTTATTTTCCTTTCCTATTGCTCCGTCTCCATGATAATGCTCCTGCTGATCCTGATCCGTTCTGTGATCCATATCTCTTGCCCCCTTCTTCTTCGCTATTAACGGTTGTATACAAACCAATCAAATAAGGAACCCGTTACCTTGCCAAGCACCATTGCCATTAACAGACCGAACATGTATACAGTCATATGGAGTCGCTTGGCCAGTATGGGCAGGAGATTCAGCACCTCTGTTAGAGCCGCGGCGAGCAAGCCAATAAACACTCCGCAAAATAGCCCGGGTATCCATGTAAACATGCCCGGTAATGGCAAGCAAATGTTCCAAAAATCGGCCACGGTTCCCACCACTGAACCTAAAATCATCGCCTTTTCGTATGCACGTGATTTTTTATACGTCCGGGTGAGTTGTGCTAATCGCGGCATGATATCCAGCACAATAAAAAAAGCAATCACACCGCTACCTACCGCCAGCCCCCCAGCGATACCCAAAATAATCTGAAGTGCAGCCTGTACAAATATCATGGTTTCTTATCCTTTGTCTGCAAACGAGCCATCTTTTCATACTCCTCTGCCACAACATACTGATCCACATTTTCCTGATACAGATACATTTCCACCTCCAGGGGGGTCGGCTCCTCATTCCATTTTTTCTTGAACAAGTGATTAAAAAATACGATCATGCCAAAGCCAATGCCGATCGAGTAAGCAATTTGGAACAAGTACGGATGCTCATCCTTTTGTCCCGTAATCATCTCCACAATCCGAACCTGTACCTCCATCATGCTAACGTCAGCATGAAAGTTCATAATCGTCAGCGCAGAGCCAAAAAACAGCAGCAACCATACTAACACGAACAGTATTTTGGATGGCTTACGGGGTCTTTCCACGAGTTCCACAAGTACATGCGGTTTCCCGAGAGATTCAACTACGACTCCCGGAATATGATCTCTAATTTTTGATATGATTTGTAGCATGTCCACCAGTATTAGGTTACCGTCCTGCTTCTGCGGCCGCTTGAGAACAAGCTCAAGCAGATCCTTTTCCCATTCGGGCTCCGTCAGCAGGTGGGCTACATCGCCCAAATGTAAATCCTGCCCTTGGATCATACGCACACGGCTGCGGAGCCGCAAGTAGACAATAGGAGCCGGACTATGATTCATCCGATTCCCTCCTTATCCTCGTAATTACCGATTAGTATGGGGCGAAGCAAGCAAACCTATTCTGTGTGTTGTCTTTTGTCACACGCAAAAAAGAGTACTCCTGGCCATTAAAATGGCTTTGGAATACTCTTTAGAATGCGTTAGTATAAGGATTTCACTCACTAAAATCCTGTCTTCATTATTGGGCAATCTGATCGCGGATCAGTTGTAAAATCTTTTTTTCCAATCGTGATACCTGCACCTGAGAAATGCCAAGACGACTTGCAACCTCTGACTGAGTCTGATCCCGGTAATAACGCAGGTACACAATCAATCGCTCCCGTTCAGATAATCCGTCAATGGCCTCATTCAGCGCCAGCTTGTCGAACCATCTTTCCTGCGATTCGTCGGCAATCTGATCCATAAGTGTAATCGGGTCTCCGTCATTTTCAAACACTGTTTCGTGAATGGAGGTAGGTGGCTTATTGGCCTCCTGCGCAAAAACAACATCCTCCGGTGTCACTCCCAGCTCATCAGCAACCTCCTTGACTGTAGGCAGGCGATTGAGCCGTTTGGACAGCTCGTCCTTCATTTTGCGGACCTTATTGGCTGTTTCCTTCAAGGAACGGCTAACCTTGAGTGTACCATCGTCTCGAAGGAAGCGTTGAATCTCACCAATAATCATTGGTACTGCATATGTTGAAAATTTGACTTCGTAGCTGAGATCGAATTTATCCACCGATTTTAACAATCCGATGCAACCAATTTGAAAAAGATCGTCAGGTTCATACCCCCGGTTCATAAAGCGCTGCACGACAGACCAGACGAGCCGGATATTACTATTGACCAGTGTCTCACGAGCATCATTATCACCAGATTGACTCAGTGCGATAAGCCGCTTGACTTCTGTATCCTCCAAATAGCTGTGCGAAGTTTTTTTTCCTCCTGCTTCCATAGGATCAACTCCTAATTATATAAAGCTTTCTTGGATTCAATCCTTTTCTTCATCCGGACCGACGTGCCTCCGCCCGGCTCACTGACTGCTTCGAACTCATCCATGAAATTTTCCATAATCGTAAAGCCCATGCCAGAACGTTCCAATTCAGGCTTGGACGTATAGAGAGGCTGCTTGGCCAGCTCCAGATCCTCAATTCCCCGTCCTGCGTCCTCAACGACCAACGTGATCACGTCCGCTTCAATTCCGACTTTAATCGTTACGACACCTGACGGATCACTGTCATAGCCGTGAATAATACTGTTTGTCACCGCTTCAGACACGACGGTCTTCAAATCGCTAAGCTCATCCATTGTAGGATCAAGCCTGGAAATAAAGGCTGCCACAGCCACGCGGGCAAATGCTTCATTTTCCGATTTGGCGGCAAACTGCAAGCTCATGAAATTGTTCCCCGTGCCTTCTCTCATGACACAACCTCCAGTTCCGTGAGCGCATTTACCTCGTTGTCATAAATGGGCATGATTTTAAACAAGCCTGACATATCCAGCAGTCGATGTACCGGCGGATTGACATCACAGACTGCCATTTTCCCGCCCTTTTGCTTGATCAGTTTGTATCGTCCCAAGATAACGCCAAGGCCGGAACTATCCATAAACTGAAGATTCTTCAGACTGAGCACGATATGCTCGCATTGCCGGCGCTGAATCGCCTCATCCATTTGCATACGGACCATATCCGACGTATGGTGATCAAGTTCACCAGACAGCCTTACAATAAGTACTCCCCGGTGATGCTCCATTTCAATTTGCAGGTTCATGCTTACTCACTCTCCTCCCGGTCTTGGACAAGGATTTCTACGTAGTCGCAGACGATTCCTGCCCTCCGACAAAACTAGAAGAAAACCCCGTTAAATCTACAAAGAAAATAGGTTCGACATGGTACGTTTAAACAATTTCCACCAGCCGGCCTTCTCGATAGCCACAGGCGAAGTGATATTAAACTCCTTAAGACGTTGTCCATTCTGATAGACGACCAGCTTACCAACGGGGTCACCCACCCGGACAGGAGCTTTAAGGCTTGGGGTCAACTGTAGCTCGTGACGCAGCGTTTGTTTGTTGCCGCCTTTTTTCACCAGCACACTGTAAGAACGGTCAGCCTGAATTTCCAGCTCTGGCAATACACCTTTTTCAACTTTTACACTGCCCAGCTTTTCGCCTGGCTTATATATGGATTTCATTGTATATTGAGAAAATGCATAGTCGAACATGGAAGAAACCTCATTATTGCGTATCTTCGTGTTCGGCTCACCAAGTACGACAGCTACGACACGTAAGCCATCACGCTTCGCCGTAGCGGAAAGACAGAACTTTGCTTCTGACGTATAGCCCGTTTTCAGACCATCTGCTCCGGTATAGAAGCGAACAAGCTTATTCGTATTCACCAGCCAAAAGGGCTTGACCGAGGATTTGCGCAAATAGTCCTGATAGGCTCCCGTATATTTCGTAATGTGCGGATATTTCAACAGTTCCCGGCTCATAACCGCAATATCATGCGCAGAGGAATAGTGATTTTCTACGGGTAAACCGTTACAATTGGCAAAATGCGTATCTTTGAGTCCAAGCTGCTGCACCTTGGCGTTCATCATCTCGACAAAAGCCTGTTCAGAACCTGCAATTTTCTCAGCCATCGCTACAGAGGCGTCGTTGCCCGAAGCCATCGCAATTCCCTTCAGCATCTCATCAACCGTCATTTCTTCTCCCGGCTCTAAGAAAATTTGCGAGCCTCCCATTGAAGACGCATACTCACTGGCCCGTACTTTATCGGTCAGCTTAAGCTTGCCATCATGAATGGCCTCCATTGTTAGCAGCATCGTCATGATCTTAGTGATGCTTGCTGGAGGAAGCTTTTCACGACTGTTTTTTTCATAGATGACTGTGCCTGTATCTGCATCCATCAAGATCGCCGAAAGGGCCTCGGGAGCCAGCTCAGCTGCTGATCCTACTTTGGTTTTGCTTTCAGGTCTGCTTTCTTCGGCCCAACCGCCGACAGGGACGGCAGTCAAGGCTACCAGACAAGCCAGGATGAACGCCACCACTTTTTTCTTCACAATCGGTCCCCTCCTCAACATATTGGCGTAAAGAGCCGGAGCCCATTTACTGATCTCTCCGGTCTATTCGCGTGCTGCTAACCATTGTCGTCAGAATGAAAGAAAAATATTCCATATGAATAAAAACATCAAATAGCACCAAGCTGAGCCAGCATGGTGCGTATTTCCCGATATATATACGACACAACATCTATCGTCTGTAAAAATGACCTATAAAAATCGTCTAAATCCGGCTAACGGTAAGATATGTAATACCCCCACCCGGTAAAATATCCACTGCATTTTGACTAAACACCCGTATATCAATAAAAGAATTCGCTTCGAGTCTAAGTTCCATTGCTCCACTCAATGCACCATAGTTCAGTCCGCCAATCACCCTGTCATCGAGATAAGCATAGGCAGAACTTCCGGTAAGCTGCTCATCATTCAAGTGAAGTGCCAGCCGTGTCCGGTTACCATCTACTTGGGGATCGGTCGAAATGTAGACTTGTATTCTGTATTTCCCAGCTCGCTTGGCTCGCCATCGGCTATTCGAACCATCGAATTCGGTCAACTCATCATGATTGATTTGATTAAACCTTACTTTCTGCCAGCTACCTGCAGGGATATTTTGCCTTGAACCAAGATAGGCTTTGACAAAGGTTTCATTCAAATGTTCTATACCGTTATTCGAATATTTTTCTACGAGCAACAAAGCTTGCCCTGTCCCATGATTCTCGTCATAACGATTATTGCTATAGCTAAAATCCAAATGGGAGCGAAGTGTCACCTGTTGTGTGGAGGAGCTGCCAGAGAAACAAATAAGCTGTTTGAGATTACGAGGATATCCGCCCACCTCGTCCACCAAAACTTTTTTACCAATGACCACATCCACAAAATAATTGCACACCGATTGGGTGTCATCGTATTTGTCTGCTATCGCCAAAATAGAGTCGCGCAGGGCAACATTTTTGGTTTCTTTCGTAGCACCAATTTGAATAAAAGAAGGTACTGTCATCTTGTGTTCTCTGCTTAGTCCTTCGAACCAGCAGCCTAAAAATTCTGCATTCATAAAATCATTTATTAAAATGGGAATATCACTGGAGCTCCCATCCTTAATGTGCTGACTAGCCATGAATCTCGCCCCGTTAGAACTATTCAGATCCAGCGCCGTATCGTTCCCAAGCGTAAAAAGCGCAATGCTTGTAAACTGTGAACTTCTGTTCTGCAAGTGAATTCCTATTTTATTGTAATTTATCTCCGTGCATTTAAATAAGTTCACATCACTTTCATAGCCCCAAAAAGCCGTTTCAAAATGCTCAATCAACACGTTATCCAGGACAACGCCGCCGCCCTTCCAGTCCTGAATGCCCATAGTCCCTTTGCCATAATACCCGCGCTTCACTGACTGCGAAAACGGATTATTTAAGGTGGCTCTGTCGGTCCCTTCGTACCGGATCGATAAGTCATGGAACTGCACATTTTGAAAGCCACTAAACGATGGCAGACTTTCGTCTCCAATTTGGAAACAAGGACCCGTACCATAATATTCAATCGAAGTAACTCCCTTACCCTGTCGGTATCTGCCCTTATGAATCCCAAAAATGCGCACACCCTGCTTGCGAATCTGAAGGGTAGATGTTATTTTGTATCGACCACTGGGGATGTGAAGAATGGAGTAATCGGGAGTCTTGTTAATCAATTCTTGCAAAGCTGCCGTGTCGTCCTGAATACCATCACCAGCAGCTCCAAACCAGCTTACGTTTACACTGCGTTCCATGAATTCTTTTTCAATGGCTTTAAAATTGTCATTTAATTGCTGAGGCGTTAACTCTTTGCCCGTTCCACTCAAATTCAACTTCAAACGGTCTGTAAAATCCGCCACCCAAACACCCCCATTGTTAAAAACGTGAAAATACTTTCAGACTATACCGAAGAATTCTTCATTTTCTTAGCATGGACTGAGTATATGCACAATAAGGCTTGCTCTAGGTCGCGAAAAATGAAAATAAATATTTTATTATGATTGTACAAGAAGATACATTTTGTATATTATAGATACATAACGTATCAAGGCGGTGAAACCGTGAAACACATACTCACAGTAGCCGGTTTACTGGCTTTCTCGATTCCCTTTGCCTGTCAGGGTTTGTCTCCCAGAGTGATCACGATTTCCCTGCTTATCTTGTTGTTCAGCTACACCATGCTTCTGCCTTCACTCAAGTCATTAATCGCAATCCTAGCTGATAATCCGTTGCTGACCTTACTTATGATGTACATCGCCGCTTCCTGTTTATGGGCTGAACAAGAGCAAACTTCTTCTGTACTAATGGTTGTTAAATTTCTTGCCTTCTCTACCTTTGGATTCTATCTGGTCACCCATTATACAGCACAGGGCTGCATACGCCTCTTAGTCGTTACATTAAGTATCCTGAGCGTACTCAATCTACTTGCCGTCTTACTCGTTCCTTCCTTTGCCATTCATGGCGGTGTAGAGCATACTGGACTGTGGAAGGGAATCTCCGGTCATAAAAATACACTTGGAACCCTCTCGCTGTTAAGTTTTGTTTCACATGTCATATATTTTTTCAGGGGCACACGCAAAGCCTTACATATTGGCTTCATCTTACTCAATGCCTTATTGCTCATCGAATGCCAGTCTACCACCTCATTGGTGCTGACATCTTCACTCTTCGTATTTATTTTATTTATATTGTTATTCAAAAGAATTCGAAGCATCGCGTTGCGGGGGTTCTTTGTTAGCTGTTCCTGCTTACTTGTTCTGTTGGGTTTGGCACTTACCTTTACCTATGGAGATGCGATTGCCTCGGAATTCGGAAAAACAACAACCTTAACCGGAAGAACGGAAATTTGGCAGGGAATTGATGGTGCTATTCAGAGCCACTACTGGTTCGGACATGGGTATGGCTCCTTCTGGGCAGCCCGGCCCAGCATTTATGCGAACGGCATCCGCTTTGATCTGACAAGCAGCCATAGCGGCTTTCGAGATCTGTGGATTGATGTGGGTCTTATAGGACTACTCGCAACGGTTATACTCGTCGTAACTACCTTATTTAAAATCAGAATCGGCAAAACAGATATGTATACATGGCTGACGGCAGCTGTTTTTTTCCTGTTCATCGTATTGAACAATATAACGGATAGCCGTTTTCTAAATTCATTAGCCATTTACTGGATTATTTTCATGGTCATTGTGATCAAGGTGCAAGAGCGACATAGACTAACTGTAGCAGAAAAAGCGAATACAGCTACTTGGAGCACACGCCCTCTTCACTAGGCGATCATACTCAGCTCAACCATGGTATGTAAAAAGAACCCCGTATCCCACGCCATTAAAAGACGCTCGGATATGGGGTTCTTTGGAGATGCCCACCGTTTCGAATGGAAAAGTATACTCCATCTACATTTGTGGAATAATCGCCAGTACCAATTTCAAAAATTGTTCACGTACCTTCTCTGCCGTCTCCATCACTTCACCATGAGACAAAGGCTGGTCGAGAATGCCTGCAGCCATATTGGTGATACAGGAGAAGCCTAGTACCTCAATCCCCGCATGACGAGCTACAATAACTTCAGACACGGTCGACATCCCTACTGCGTCTGCTCCCAGTGTACGCAGCATAACGATTTCAGCAGGCGTCTCATAGTTGGGTCCCAGCAATCCGGCATATACACCTTCCTGCAGGCTGAAGCCTTGTTGGGTAGCCGTTTGTTTGGCAATTTCACGTAAGCGGCGGCTGTACGCCTCCGACATATCTGGGAAACGAACACCCAGAGCAGCATCGTTCGGGCCAATCAACGGATTTTGTCCGGTCAAATTCAGATGATCCGAGATGACCATCAGATCGCCTGCTTTGTAGGAAGTATTTACACCACCTGCGGCATTCGTCACCAGCAGGCTTTGAATCCCCAGTTGCTTCATTACCCGAACAGGGAAAGCTGTCAGCTGTGGACCGTAGCCCTCATACATATGAAAGCGCCCCTTCATCATGACAACAGCGCGACCTTCAATTGTGCCTAACAGTAACTCCCCCTCGTGGCCTTCTACCGTTGATACGGGAAAATGGGGAATATCCTGATAAGGAATACTAACTCCATCTTGAATCAAATCGGCCAATATACCGAGGCCCGATCCCAGAATAAGACCAATCTCTGGGCTTATTCCGCTCTTAGCACGGATATAGTCTGCTGCTTCCTGAATTGTAGCTTGGTTGGCTGTTGACATAAATATCTCTCCTGACTTGTACAATCGTAAAGTTATAGTCATTATCACATTTTCTATGACAGCAAAGCGACGTTACGTTTAATCATTGCTTTCATGAGAAGTGCGGTTACCACCGTGCGGGTGATGCATTTCATATACTTCCTTCATGTTCCGTCTAGCTGTCTGCGCATATACCTGCGTCGTTGACAGATCAGCATGACCCAGCATTTCCTGTACAGAGCGTAAGTCCGCTCCGCCCTCCAGCATATGTACCGCAAAGGAGTGTCGCAGCGTATGGGGCGTGATATCCTTGCTTATGCCTGCTTCCTGAGCGTACTTCTTAATTATTTTCCAAAAGCCCTGTCTACTGAGCCGCTGACCTGATACATTCAAGAACAAGGCTTCCTGCTCTGCTTGAGCCTCTTCACCCTGCCCGGGTCGTAGCAACGCTGGACGCTGCTCGTCCAAGTAGGCTTGTGCCCACTTTGATGCCTCACGACTGATCGGTACAACGCGCTCCTTGCCCGCCTCGCCGCCACAGTGCACAAAGCGCAAATCGATGCGCACATCACAGACGTTCAGGGCAATCAGCTCTGATACGCGGATGCCCGTCGCGTACAGCAACTCTAGCATCGCCTTATCTCGTCCCCCTTGCGGGGCACTCACATCCGGCGCTGCCAGTAAACGATCTATTTCATCCTGCGTTAACACCGAGGGCTTCTTTTTAGCGGCTTTGGGCAGTTCCACCAGAACGGAAGGATCATGGATCGCGATTCCCTCCCGAATGAGAAAATGAAAAAAGGAGCGTATAGAGGCGACGCTACGTGAAATTGTCGCCGCGGCTTTTCCCTGTTCCTTCAGACGCCCCAAATACAGCAACAGATGTGACCGCTGTACATTATCTGGCTGCTCAAGTCCACAGCTTTCTGCAAACTCAGTAAACTGCTGTACGTCCCGTTGATACGCTTCCAATGTGCTGCGTGACAAACCCTTCTCCTCTTCCATATATTGAACGAAAGGTTGAATATACATTTTCATGAGTTCCAAAACTCTCCTTGTCCTGCATACAGCGATTCCGTTGTTGCGCCTGCTTCTTCGTGTGCGACCTTCATATCATCATCTCACTAAGATGATTACATAAACTACTCACCATACCAATAAAAGAAACGTAAACGTTCCAACACCGCTACTCGTTGCTCGGACCCATCATTCACTGTTTGTCCGCCAAATACCTTAACTGCATGTCCTTCCGGTATTCGGTAATGATCTACAGGTGATATCCAATCTGTAAACAGCCTGAGGCTATAAAAGAACATACATGCCAACACCCCAAACAAGATCAGCAAGCGCAGCCATTGTAGTCCTCTCCGCAATGATAGTACCATGTGGATCAGCCGCCTTTTCCCAAAATGTAGTCCCTATTTAGGGCTCTCTATGGAAGGGTATGACAAGCTATTCTGTTTTATACCACATGATCCCATACAGCAAATTCCGAACCAAAAAAGCTCTCCCGAACGCGTCTTCGTCGGTGAGAGCTTGGGTAGTCAGCTTATTAATCCTGTGATTTGTTTTTCTTGGTTTTACCCAAGGATTTTTGGGCGGTCGTATCGTTCTTCGCCTTACAACGATAACAAATACCGTGGAAGTCCAAACGATGGTCCACTACAGTAAAATTATATTCCCGTTCCAAACGCTCCTCTAACGGTCCAAGCCAATCTTCCAGTATTTCATCTACACTGCCGCACTGCACACATATCAAATGGTGGTGGTGATGTTTGGTTGTATCGCCGCGCAAATCATACCGCGCAACGCCATCGCCAAAATTAATTTTCTCCACGACATGCAGTTCACTTAGCAGTTCTAGGGTACGGTATACGGTTGCCAGACCGATTTCGGGAGCTTTCTCTTTGACGAGCATAAATACATCTTCCGCACTCAGATGATCATCTTCGTTCTCAAGTAAAACTCTGACGGTGGCTTCCCGCTGAGGCGTTAGTTTGTAGCCCTGGGATTGCAGCTGCTGCTTAATTTTTTCGATCCGTGCTTCCATGTGTCTCCCTCCCCCTGCAAAGCTACTGCCTACTGCACTTTTTTTCACTCCTATTATTATAGGGGGTCTATACAAATAAAGTCAAACATTTTGAAATGAGATCAAGATGTCACGGAAGCCGTCAGCATAGGAGTGACCCATTGCATCATAACCGGGGTGACCCAAGTTTCAAAGGACGCGCTGCCGATAAGCAGCACCATCATCACAGCAGTCAATCCTGCGTAAGAAAGCAACGGACGCAACATCCCGTCTGATGGCCGAGTAGCAAGTATTTTGGTTTTGATCATATGGATGGAAAAAGTCATCGCAGCCACACTACAGACGAGCAGTATCGGAATCACGAGCAGGTTATGTGGGGCAACGGAAACCAATGAAAATAATAGTCCTTTCCACGAATATTGCCCTACCATATAACCTACAGAAAATCCGATCAGCACACCCTTGAGAAAATTCAGCACAAGAATACCTGGGAGTCCAATGACCGAAAGCCCGCATACCCAAATGAGGCCCACCCATTTAAGATGTAGAGATACGCTGTCCCAAAAGGTTGAGGCCGCCTGCGAATCAGCAAAGCCCTGCTTGTTTTGGTTGACCGTCACAAAAAAATCCTTCAGGTAACGGGACAAATCCTGTAACTGTTCTAGGGAGAGTGCATTTACCATGAGTGCGCCAAAAACAACTCCTACAAGAAACAGCACAGCCAAGAAAACGTAATATGACGTCTGGTCCTTTAACGTATGACGAAACCATTGCATCGAGTCCTGCCCCTTTCATCTGCTTGTTTGTCCAAAAAACAACCGTAATCCGACGGCTGATGGCTAGAATGGGGCAGCTTCCGCTGCAAATCTAACATCACGAATGATGCACCAAGCCAACGGCAGAGATATTTTATGGTTATGAACAAGCAGACGCTGATATGCCTTTTACGGAGACAAGACTTGACTAGGACACTTTACTAGGATTTTGCTATTTTTCCGTATGTTCCACCACCACCGGATACAAGCGCCAGGCGTCCTTCGCGTGAAAGCACAATCTGCTCTGCCAACACTTTACCGACGACCCCTGACAGTTCCTCCTGCGTAACCTCATGTAAAATATTCATTTCTGTTCCGAAGGCTGCTAACAGCTGGTTCAGCTTGGCTTTACCCAAGCCTGGAATAAATTCCAGCGGAATCTGGTAAATGTACGGAGGACGGTGGGAGGGAATTACGGGCTGTTCACGGTCGGCGATGCTCCAGATTCGATCAAGCACACCCCGCACCAGCTTGGTATGGCCACAGTTAGGGCAGCGTTCGTCCGCCATCTGTTGCTCATCAATAATCGTACCGCAGCTCTGACAGTAAGAGCGATGGTATTTTCCAAGTTTGGGATTCAAACCGTAGTTGGCACACACCCGTCGTCCTTCACGTCGCTCCAAAGCCATCCTGAATTCATCAAAACTCGGCTTCGCCAGTGATAATTTGTTGTATTCTCGTCCAATTTTCCCAAGTGAATGGGCATCTGAATTCGTGAGGAAGCTGAAGCGATCCAGTTCCGAAATCAAGCCTGCCATAGATGAATCTGCGCTCAGCCCCAGTTCCACCCCACTAATGAACTCCATATCCAGCAGTTCCTCCATACGGGCTGCAGAACTGCCATAAATGCCCTTATGCGGAGTGAACACGTGCGCAGGCACCATAATGCCTCCACGTCCGTAAATTTGCTGCTGCAACTCACGTGGCGGTGCGTAGATCCGTTGTGAGCTGAGATTGACATTTTTCATATGCTTCGTCAGCCATTGGGTAAAATCCTCCATCGCCGCCAGATCAGGAAAATAGGCCAGTACGTGTGCTTCGGGACGACCTTCAGCCCGTATTTCCAGCTCCGTGCCAAGTAGAATCACTGTATCCCTGTATGCGATACCACCACCGCTGATTTCTTCCATTTCACCTGTATGCAAATAGCGACGAATATCCTCCTGTACATTAGGCGCATGGCAGTCAATAATCCCAATGAGCCCAATCCCTTTGCGACCGGAGGCTTCCTTGGCTATATTGGCAAACGTTAGGTCACGGCTACCACTAATTTTGACTGGAGCTCCTTTCTCCGTTCTGCCAATATGAATATGCAGGTCTGCAAAGTAGTTGTTAAGTTCTATTATATTGGTGTCCATCCGCTTAGAAGCTCCCTGTTTGTTGGCGAAGTTGCCACGCATAGACGGCCAGAATCGTTTTGGCATCACTAATGCGCCCTTCACGAATAAGTGTGTGTGCTTCTTCCAGCGTCACCTCAAATAGCTCCAGAAATTCATCCTCATCTGGTTCCATCTCACCTCGCTCCAGTTCTTCGGCCACATACAAATGTATGATTTCATCCGCAAAGCCAGGAGAAGTATAAAAAGAGTGAAGCAACTTCAACGATTTGGCTGTATAGCCTGTTTCTTCTCTCAATTCACGTCCCGCTGCTTCCATCGGGTCTTCACCTCGCTCCAGCTTGCCTGCGGGGATTTCAACCTCACAGCGCCCCATAGCTTGTCTGTACTGGTCCACCACCAGCATTTTCCCCTCGTGCAGAGCCAAAATTGCCACTGCACCTGGATGCTTGACGATTTCACGCTTTCCAGTTGAGCCGTCGGGAAGCTCTACCGTGTCTACCTGTACCGTAATGACCTTTCCTTCAAAGATAGGCTGTGTGGATACGGTCTTTTCCTCCAGCGCAGGATTGGAATAAGGCTTGCGAAGTGCATGGCTTGTTGGATTGTTCACTTGTTCGTTCGTTTGGTCGTTCATCAGGCATGTTTCCTCCTTCGTCTTCTATCTTTCTTTCATTATTAATTATCTCCAACATTAGTCTAACTTGTCCACTTGGAACATATGCTGGGGGTAGTATATCAAAACTTCTGTTATAAGGAGATTTCAGAACATGAAAAGCTACCGGACTGAAACCACTCTCCATATCGTCGGCAAAGCATGGCAGATTCAAGCCCTCCTGCGTCAATGGCAAAAGGAATATGGACCTACAGCTACTATTGCTTCGCTAATTGTTCCAAAAAAGGTTCAGATCTAAAGGAGGAACACCGTTCCTTTCTTTAGCCTGAACCCTTTATCGTATATTGTAGATGTAAAAAGTAAGTCTTACTTTGTAGTTTCTTGGATCAGAGCTACGACTACTTCAGCAACCTTCACTAGATCATCGGCCTTGATCTTTTCCTCTGTTGTGTGGATGTTCTGGTAGCCCACCGCCAAATTCACCGTTGGAATTCCAAGCCCGTTGAATACATTAGCATCTGAGCCGCCACCCGAATGGAAGGTTGATGTTGCCAGTCCCAGCCCTTGAATAGCACGCTGAGCAACCTGTACAACTTCATCATGCTCCGTAAAGCTGAATGCTGGATAGATGACTTCACTACGGAACTCTCCCTGGGCACCAAATTCACGCGTAGTGGTTTCGAGCGCTTCACGCATATGCTGAATTTGATGATTAACCTTTTCCTGTACAATACTGCGAGCCTCCGCACGGATCAATACAAAATCGCAGACCACATTCGTCGCGCCGCCGCCTTCGAAACTGCCGATGTTAGCGGTCGTCTCCTTGTCAATGCGTCCCAATTTCATTTTAGAAATTGCTTTAGAAGCGACTTGAATGGCACTGATGCCGTCTTCAGGATTGACTCCCGCATGTGCAGACTTCCCAGTAATTCTCATCTCAATACGTGCCTGTGTGGGAGCAGCTATACAAATAGAACCCACCTCACCGTTCGAATCCAAAGCGTATCCGAAGTCAGAATCCAGCACTTCCGGCTTCATCGCCCGTGCACCCATCAAACCAGATTCCTCTCCAGCCGTAATCACGAACTGAATTTGACCATGGGGAATGTTCTGCTCGCGCACGACACGAATCGCCTCGAACAAAGCAGCAATCCCAGCCTTGTCGTCCGAACCCAAAATTGTCGAACCATCACTGCGAATCCAGCCATCCTCACCCAACTGCGGCTTGATACCCTTACCTGGAGTTACGGTATCCATGTGACAGGTAAAAAATATTTTGGGTGCTTGCTCCACACCTTCCGCTTTCCAGGTAACAATCAAATTACCCGAACCATGTCCCGTTCTTTCGCGGGAATCGTCTTCTACGACTTCCAGTCCAAGTGCATTAAACTTTTCTTTCAGAACACGTGATATTTCCTGTTCATGCTTTGTTTCACTGTCCACCTGTACGAGTTCCATAAATTCCTGTACGATTCGATCTTTTACTATCTCTACTGTCATTAAACTTTCCTCTCTTTCCCGATTACGTTACAATACGGATAGATGTTCTTATCTATGACTTAAACCTATCCTAAAGGAGTTACACATGTCTAACAAAAAATGGGTTCGTTTTTTCGTCTACGTTATGCTCGCAGCTATGATTGGTTCTACGCTGTTCATGGTGATTGAGCCGTTTATTATGCCACTATAACAACTACACCGCTCAAGTTTGGGCTACCCAAGATCCGTTACAAGCTATGTGTGGACGAGCTGCTGCACAAGCAAACAAACAGGCGGGCTCCCGTGTCAATCACACAATTGCCCGCCTGACCTTTTATTGGAAGGAATGCGTCTGCCATTGCGCAGCAAATGAAAATTGCTGTTCAAAGTACGGCACAATTTCCCTCGCAATCTGCTCTACCGAAAAAGACTGCTGTGTACAGTCCTCTAATGATGTCACACCGTATTCCTGAATTCCGCATGGAACAATGCCTTCAAAACCTTCATGCTGTATTCCTGACTTGATGTTAAAGGCAAAGCCATGGCTGGTTACGAAGCCCCGACGGTGCTTACACTTGTTAAATTTGACACCAATGGCCGCAATTTTAAGATTCCCGATCCATACCCCCGTATATTCAGGCTTACGACTCCCTTCAATCCCATAAGATGCCAGCAACTGAATGATCACTTCTTCCAAACTTCGAAGGTATCCGTGCAGATTTAACGCCTCTCGGTTTCCAAGCACAAGTAAGGGATATCCGACAAGTTGCCCTGGTCCATGATATGTAATGTCTCCCCCACGATCAATCTGAAAGACGCTGATGCCCTGCTCTTTCAGCTGCTCTGGTGTGAGGAGCAGATGCTCAGGATGCCTCTGGGAACCAATGGTGTAGGTTGGCGGATGCTGGAGAAGCATAAGCGTTTCTCTCGCCTCCCCCGCATCCAGCTTTCCCACAATCTCCTTCTGGACATCCCAAGCATGGGCATATTCCATCCTATTCGTATAGGTTACATCAAGCGGTCGTCTGTTCACGGCCTGTCACTTCCTCTCCGTCCATTTACCTAACTGTTCGGATGATTAGTACAGCTTCGTATCTAAGGTGTAGCCTTCTAGATTTTCTTTAACCCGTTGCAGGAATCGTCCGCAAATCACTCCGTCTAAAATACGATGATCCAGCGACAGACACAGATTAGCCATCGAGCGCACCGCAATCATATCATCAATAACCACTGGTCTTTTAACAATGGATTCAAAGGTAAGAATTGCAGCCTGCGGATAGTTAATCACCGGATAAGATAAAATGGAACCAAAGGAACCGGTGTTGTTGACGGTGAACGTTCCACCCTGCATGTCGTCCAGTTTGAGTGTACCTTCGCGAGTTTTACGTGCCAAATCGTCAATTTCACGAGCTAAACCAGCAATATTTTTTTGGTCGGCTTTTTTAATAACAGGAGTAAGAACGGAGTCTTCCGTGCCTACGGCCAACGAAATATTGATGTCTCTTTTGATGATAATTTTATCGACTGCCCACACCGAATTCATGATCGGATATTCTTTGATTGCATTCACGACTGCTTTCATGAGAAAAGCCAGATACGTAATATTGATGCCTTCTTTTTGCTTGAACTCGTTTTTGATCTTGTTGCGGAGCATCACCAGATTGGTCACATCCACTTCAATCGTCGTCCAGGCATGAGGAATCTCCGAAACACTTTGCCGCATATTACGGGCAATTGCACTACGAATAGGTGTAACATCAATAAAATACTCGGATCTGTTATTGTTCCCACCCTCAACTTCAATCATAGGAACTTTCGGTGCTTCCGTTAAATGAATGCCGCTGTTGCGCACCGGAATTGTAGGGTCCATATTTTGAACTGGTGCACTATGCTGAGCGGCGGACTGCTGTATTCCTGCAAAAGGAGATCCTTGACCTTGGGTCGTCCCAGTCGTTTGGTCAGTCACTCCAGTTGGAGCTGAGCCGCCCTGCTGAACAAAATTCAGCACGTCTTTGCGAGTAATTCTTCCCCCCATGCCTGTGCCTGGCACCCTGCTTAGGTCCACATTGTGCTCAGCAGCCAGAGTTTGAACTGCTGGAGAAAAACGTCCGCGCATGGACTGATCCGATCCAGCACTCTGCTGGGATTGTGCTTGTACGTTGCCTTGAGATGCTGATGCCGCTGGTGCCGCTCCTCCTGTTGATGCTGTAGGTGCAGCCGACTTCGTCTGGATACGGCAAATCAACTCGCCTACCGCTACCGTCTGACCTTCCTCCGCCAACAGGTCACCCATAATGCCATCCAATGTGGATGGGATTTCAGCGTTCACTTTATCTGTAATGACCTCGCAAATTGGCTCAAATTGCTCTACTGTGTCACCAGGTTGTTTGAGCCATTTGGCAATTGTTGCCGATACGAGTGATTCAGCCAATTGCGGCATGGTCACGTCGTTCCATTGTGTTTGGTCTGACATTTTTTTCAACTCCTTAACATCATAGAAGGGCGCGTTTTATCGCTGCCCCACTACTCTTTTGGAATACTTTCGCCCGAATCTGCTCTATATTAATACATGGCGAGACGGCGCATGGCTTCCTTCACTTTATCCTTGTTTAACATATAAAACTTCTCCATTGGTGGACTGATCGGCATGGCTGGCACATCAGGAGCGCACAGACGCTCAATCGGTGCATCCAGTTCGAACAGACACTCTTCATTAATAATAGCTGATACCTCGGCACCGATACCGCCCGTTTTGTTGTCCTCATGAACGATTAAGACCTTACCTGTATGTCGTGCAGCCTCGATAATGGCTTCGCGATCCAATGGCTGGAGTGTGCGCAAATCCACAACATGTGCGGTAATGCCCTCTTCCTTCTCCAATTCCTCAGCTGCCTGCATAACAAAATGCAATGGCTGGCTATAACCGATGACCGTAATATCGTCACCCTCACGCAGTAGATTAGCCTTGCCGATTGGAACGATATAATCATCCTCAGGCACTTCACCCTTAATCAGCTTGTAGGATTTTTTATTTTCAAAAAACAGCACTGGGTCAGGGTCACGAATGGCTGCTTTCAGCAATCCTTTGGCGTCATAAGGTGTAAATGGAGCAACAATTTTCAGACCCGGTGTACCAAAAAAGATAGATTCCGGACACTGAGAGTGATACAAACCACCAAAAATACCGCCACCGATAGGTGCGCGGATCACCACAGGGCAATTCCAATCGTTGTTGGAGCGGTAGCGGATTTTAGCCGCTTCACTAATAATCTGATTCGTCGCTGGCAGCATGAAGTCCGAATATTGCATTTCGGCAATCGGCTTCATTCCGTACATTGCCGCACCAATTGCAACCCCTGCAATCGCCGACTCTGCCAATGGTGTATCCATGACACGTTGCTCACCGAATTGGTCCATGAGCCCCTTAGTCGTTGTAAAAACACCGCCTTTTACGCCGACGTCCTCACCTAATACAAAAACCGTTTCATCCTGCTCCATTTCTTCCTTCATAGCAAGACGTATCGCATCAATATATTCCATCATCGCCATAATTACCGACCCTCCCCATCGCTATCAGCATACACATGCAGTAGCGTATCTTCGGGCTTAGGAAAAGGCGCATTATCTGCATATTCAATGGCTTCCTTGACTTCGAGCAGCAGTTCGGCCGACAGATCTGCATCTTTGGCCTCATCCCAAATGCCGCATTCGATCAAGTAACTCTTCATGCGGGCTACGCCATCCTTGGCCCAGTTCTCATTCACTTCCTCCTTGGTCCGGTAAGCCAGATCATTATCCGAAGTGGAGTGAGGGGACAGACGGTACATCATGGCTTCGATTAGCGTAGGACCTTCACCGCGGACAGCACGTTCACGTGCTTCCTTCACCGCAGCATATACCGCTAGCGCATCATTACCATCGACACGAATACCAGGGAATCCGTAACCCAATGCTCGGTCGCTTACCTTGCCTGCCAACTGCTTATGAATCGGAACCGATATCGCATATTGATTGTTCTCGCACATAATGATGACTGGCAGCTTCTGTACACCCGCAAAGTTACAGCCTTCGTGAAAATCCCCCTGATTGCTGGAGCCTTCCCCAAACGTAACAAACGATACAAAATCCTTTTTCTGCATCTTGGCGGCCAGCGCTACACCGACTGCATGTGGAACCTGTGTGGTCACTGGGCTGGAGCCTGTCACAATACGCAGTCGTTTACTACCAAAATGCCCCGGCATCTGGCGACCGCCGCTATTAGGGTCATCTGCCTTGGCAAATGCCGACAACATCAATTCGCGCGGTGTCATGCCGACTGCAAGCACGAATCCGTAATCCCGGTAATAGGGAAGGAAATAGTCCTTTTCCCGATCTAAAGCAAAAGCTGCACCTACTTGTGCCGCCTCCTGCCCAATACCGGAAACGTGGAAGTTAATTTTTCCTGCCCGTTGCAGGAGCATGTTGCGCTCGTCAAATCTTCTTGCGAGCAACATATATCTGTACATATCAATTACTTGTCCGTGAGTAAGTCCCAGCTGTTCATGTCTGAAGCCAGCGTCTACAGCGCCTTTAGAACTCATTGAGGCACCTCCTTAAATGTCAAACATCCTACTTTCAGCACCTAGTACCATCTTGTCTTAAAACCTGGTACTAAACTCTGACTAACCCCATTATAATCCTTTTCGCCCCAAAAAGAAAAGTACCGATTTATTTGAAACGTTTATATGCCTATCGCTTGTCCATCAACAGCCAGCATCGCTTCTCCCAAAATCTCCGACAACGTTGGATGCGGATGAATAAGCTGTCCGACTTCCCACGGCGTAGCATCCAGCAATTGCGCAAGAGCGGCCTCACTGATCAGATCCGTTACATGCGTACCGATCATATGTACACCGAGAATATCATTAGTTGTCTGGTCCGCCACCACTTTAACGAAGCCGTCCCGACTACCGTATACTAGCGATTTCCCGATCGCTTGGAAAGGGAACTTCCCTGTTTTCACCTGGTGTCCACGTTCACGGGCTTCTTGCTCCGTCAAGCCGATGCTTGCGGCTTCAGGACGTGTGTAAATACACCGCGGAATCATATAGTTGGGTACGCTGTGAAACTCTTCGCCCGCCAAATGATGAACTGCCTGCAAACCTTCATGACTTGCTGCATGGGCCAGTTGTAAGCCGCCGATGCAATC
Source organism: Paenibacillus sp. EKM301P (assembly GCF_011800295.1). NCBI lineage: Bacteria > Bacillati > Bacillota > Bacilli > Caryophanales > Paenibacillaceae > Paenibacillus > Paenibacillus sp. EKM301P. The sequence goes on from NZ_JAALFM010000001.1 coordinate 223,053, forward strand.
CCCGATGGCGTAGATATGTGGCTCATTTGTCTGCAAATGCTCATTAACCGAGATAAACCCACGCTCCACGCGGATATCTGTATTTTCCAGCCCAATATTTTCCACATTCGCCTGACGACCTACAGAAATGAGCAGTTTGGAAGCACTGAGAGTTTCGGTTTCTTCTCCTTTTTGCACGTCAATCTGTACGCCTTCCTCATCCTTGCCATAGGTTTCGGCCAACACTTGTGCCCCCGTCAGCACCTTGACACCACGCTTGGTTAACAAGCGCTGCATTTCACGCGAAACGTCCTCGTCCTCCGTAGGAATAAGTCGATTTGCGGCCTCAACCACTGTAACCTCCACGCCAAAATCATTCAGCATGGAAGCCCATTCCACGCCAATGACACCACCACCTACGATAATCAGAGATGCTGGCAGCTTCTCCATAGTCAATGCTTCGTCACTGCTCAGAATAAATTCGCCATCTGGCTCTAATCCAGGCAGCACACGCGGACGTGATCCTGTTGCAATAATGAGATGTGCAGGAACAATCGTCTCCATCTCACCATCTTCTAGCTCCACAGCCACTGCTCCGCTTTTAGGAGAAAATATAGACGGTCCAATCACGCGTCCCTTACCGCTCAGCACCGTAATTTTATTTTTACGCATCAAAAATTGAACGCCCTGGTGTAGCTGCTCCACAACGGCTTCCTTACGTTCCTGAACCTTGGGAAATACAAGCTGTGCTCCCGATGTCTCGATACCATATTGCGCACTTTCTTTAATCGTTGCATATACTTCCGCACTGCGCAGCAAAGCCTTGCTTGGTATACAACCTCGGTGCAGACAGGTTCCGCCAAGCTTGTCCTTTTCGATGATAACCACTTCCTTGCCGAGCTGAGCTGCGCGAATTGCTGCTACATACCCTCCGGTTCCTCCACCCAAAATAGCGACATCACAATGTATAGTCATGTTTCTCCTCCATTAACATTGATTATATATAGCTTATTGTACTCTCTTTATTTCACTGTACAAAATATGGCGTTTAGGCATAGGCTGCAAATCATCTACCTAATCTAGATATCTCTCCATATCATTCATACAGCGCATCTCGTAATTTGGTAGACATTCTTGGACTTTGTGCTGATTTGGCTCGTAACGCCTTGCGGAACGATTCATTTTGCTTGTTCAGAAGATCTAGCTCTGTCTCCAGCTCAATGATTAGCTCCAGAGCTTGCGGGCTAATCAGTCCTTGTTCCAGTAATGCTCTTCTTTTGGCACTATAATCCGTGTTTTTTTCGTCCATGCCTTCCACTCTTCCCTTCATTCCACTACGCTTCACCATATCATGCCCGCGGCGGCAGAGCAATGACGACCACATTTACGTTTTAAGAATAGACATACAAAAACATGTCGAAAAACAATATATTTTCTCTAGTCTGTATGTGGCTCGTTATGGTAATCTATAATGGCGTTTTCTTTCGGAGATGAAGATTTACAGCATAATGTACATGTTAAGAGAGGGGAATTCGCTTTGCCTACAGGACGAATTACGATAATTACAGGCCCCATGTTCAGTGAAAAATCCGGCGAATTAATTCGCCGTTGTCAGAAACTAATCCAATACGGGCATCGCAAGGTGGTCGCTTACAAACCAGCTGAAGATAACCGTTATGCCGAGGACGAAATTGTAAGTCGGATCGGATATCGGCTACCCGCTATCTCTATTCCAAGAAAACTTACGGATGAGCTCGTTCAGCATATTTTGCAAGAAACGAAAGATGCCGATGTGGTTGCCTTTGACGAAGTCCAGTTTTTCAGTCGACATATTATGTCGCTCATACAAGAGTTAGCTTATTGCGGAAAGCATGTCATTGCCGATGGGCTGAATCTGGATTACCGAGGCAAGGAGTTTGGCTATGTCGGTGGTCTGCTCGCTATGGCGGATGACATCGAAAAGCTGACTTCCTTCTGCGCTGTATGCGGCAGTTCGGAAGCAGTATTTACACAGCGTATGGTCAATGGAAAACCTTCCACTGTAGGACCTATCGTGATGATCGGTGACTCTGAGGCTTATGAGCCTCGTTGTCGTAAATGTTTTATACCTCCCCATAAAGTGAACTGCGATTAGTAAGCTACATGGGTCAGCAAACTCCATGCGCCTACTTGTTTTCCATTACTTTTTTCTTGCATTTTTTTGGAACGGTTTAAGCTATTTCCCCGTATATCCGGTTAAGCTGTACAGGTTCTTAGTTTTCGTGTGTTTACCATAACCATAAGATTATCGGGGGGACGGAATGATGAGTTTCTTTAACAAGATCTTAGCAAGTGCAGGAATCGGTTCAGCCAAAGTCGATACGTTAGTGGATCAAACTGTATATGTGCCTGGAGAAGAACTTAGCGGCATCATACGTATCAAGGGCGGTAAAATTGATCAGGAAATCGGCAAAATTGATATTGAGCTCAAGACTGAATATATCGTAGAGCACGATGATAAAAAAAACGTCACCACCTGCTGCATTGCGCGGATCAAGGTATCTGATGGCTTTCATCTAAAGCAAGGACAGGAGCTTGAAATCCCCTTTTCCTTCAGATTGCCTTTGGAAACCCCTGTTACTCATGCCAAACAGCCTGTCTGGCTGGAAACAGCATTGGATATTGGCATGGCTTTGGACCCGACCGATCGTGATTCACTTAAAATCGAGCCGCATCCTTATATGAGTACGGTGTTTGAGGCGGTTCACCTGTTAGGCTTCCGATTCCGTTCCTCCACCTGCGAACGTCACCCCAAGCTTGGACGCGGTGTTCCATTTGTGCAGGAGTTTGAGTTTACGCCTGGCTCGGAGTATGCACGGGATATCGAGGAGCTAGAGCTGATTATGCAGTTGGAACCCGAGGGGGTACATGTGCTTGTAGAAGTAGATCGTAGAGGCAGAGGCTTGTCCGGTTGGCTTGAGACTGCCTTTGATATGGATGAGCGTCATGCCTGGTTGAGCTTAAGCAGGGAAGAACTATCCTATGGACCAGATCATATAGCTGATGCGCTAGAGGAATTGATTGACAGGCAACTTCGCTAACAATGTAGTAAATATAGCAAAATACTAACAAAAAACTCCTAACCAATTTATTTACATATGGTTGGGAGTTTTTATGAATTATAAGAATTCTTTAATGATGGTCCTCAATAGTTTGCATAGACTAAAGTGGCAGCATATCCTGTCTTTCCGCCTTATGCTTACACTCTTTACATACTCCATATAGCGAACCATTATCATCAGCATAAAAGGTTAATTTTTCTTCTTTTTTACAAAAGGAGCATTTTTGCTTGCCTGTGCTCTGGATTGAGTCAGACAGTCCAAACCCAGCTTGAGTCTTAATATCTGCCACTTTTGTATTTGTGCGTGTCCCAGAAGACATTTTAGACTTCATTTCATTTGCGGTGCGGGATTGCCGGGCAGGCTTACGAGGACGAAATTCAATGACATTATTGCCCCGATGTTCATTCGCTTGTTTATTGCTGCTACGTCCACGCCATGCCATAACAATCCAACCCAACGCCACTAACAACACGCCGACGATCACCCAAGTCAGACTATTCCACATGCTCTCATCCCCGCCTTTGCTTTAGAATCTTTTGCATCCATACCACTAGCCCGTTCAATACGATGACTTAGCCTATAACATATGATTGTATATATCCGTGTATACAGCCTCTATGTTGGTCATTCGATTGCTACCCATGTAAAAATCTACCCTCCAGTGAAACATCCGACTCGCCTCTTAACGAGACATTGATCATGTTAGGTAAAACATGTTATGCCGAGGAGTAGTTTGAGCCTTTTTACAAATTGTACATCATCCTTTTGAAAAACGATAATATCCACTCTATGGACATCGTGCTCCTTATCATAATGCTTATCTACTTCCCGATGATGAGCACAAAAATGTCTCAGATGGCTACATTACTCCCCTTGATAATAAAAATCAATGAATCTTTTCGTCAACGGATTAAATTTATCAAAACGTTTGCGATGTGGTAAAAAGCCTGACTTATGTACTTGTTCTGCTAGTGTTTCTACATGTTCAAATCGCTTGAAAAAGGGCAGCGCAAAAGTGTAGATATCTTCAGTAATCTCTTGGATCACTCGTTCTCTTTCTGCTTCTGTGGACACAAGATAATCCCTGTTGCCTGTATATTTCTTGGTTAAAGCGATCAACTCACTGTGAAAACAAGCCCCTGTACTATACTTCTTTTTTATACTTTTAGATTCCACGTTAATGTAAACTTTTAATGCACTATATTTGGTCGCGCCAAAACAAATTTCAAATATAAATTCCTTGTTTTCTTTTTTCAAAACTTTTCTGCTTTTCAGATATTTAAAATCATTCAAAAATGGTACAGCTATGATTTTGTCTATCGATAACTGACGCAGGTCACTTGCTTTAAGTTCAGTCTTATTGTCCATGATATCACTCCAACTCAAAGAATTTCCCATCATTATATCATATCTTTCCAATTACAGACTCTGCATATCTCCACGGTAAAATCGCAATCTATTAATTAAAAATGAATAGGAAAAAAGCCCCTCACAATAGAGCGGCTTTTTCCCCTGAAATATAGAAACGGTATACGATTTATACCTTGAATTTACCAATTTGTCCTTGTAGGTCTTCTGCCATTTTGGACAGATTTCTTGCAGAGGAAGCAATTTCCTCCATCGATGCCAGTTGTTCTTGAGTCGCGGCAGATACGTGCTGTGTCCCGGCTGCAGCCTCTTCAGCAATCGCTGAAATTTGTTTAACAAAGCCAACAATCTCATCGGTACTTGCAGACATTTGCTCCGATCCAGCAGAGACCTCTTCAATTTCACTGGCCACTTTATTAACAGTTTCCTGAATAAGCTCAAAGGATGCACCTGCATTTTGCACGACTTCCCGACCTGTCATGACATCTCGCCCATTGGATGCTACCGCCTCAATAGCATGCGAGGTGTCCTTCTGTATCAATCCCACCAGCTCCGTAATTTGTTGAGCAGAATGAGCCGATTGTTCAGCCAGCTTACGCACTTCACCTGCAACTACAGCAAAGCCGCTACCGTGGTCTCCTGCGCGGGCTGCTTCAATGGCAGCGTTCAGGGCAAGAAGATTGGTCTGACTTGAAATATTGGTGATGACATCAATAATCTTCCCAATTTCATCTGAACGCTCTCCCAATCCAGCCATAAGATCAGCCAAGCTATTCATAGAGTCATTCACACTATTCATCTGGACAACAGCCTGCTGGATCAACTGATTGCCTTCAGCTGATTTGTGAGCTGCATCCTGAGCTGATGCAAAAACATTTTGCGCACGGATTGCAATTTGTTCCACACCAATGGACATTTCCTCAATAGCCTGGGATGACTTGGTTACCATATCTACTTGATCGCCCGTCCCTGTAGCTACTTCTTGCACTGTTTCGGTGATTTGTGCAGTTGCTTGGCTATTTTGCTCTGCGCTGGCCGTCAATTCTTCCGAGGAAGTGGTAACCAACTCAGTCGTATTACTTACAGACTGAATCAGTTGACGAAGGTTTTCAACCATAGTATTAAAGGAATGCGTCAGCGTGCTAATCTCATCCTTGCCCTTCACGACAATAGCTTCCCCAGTAAGGTCACCGGACGCAATGCTTTCAGCAGCACGACTGATGCGCAAAATAGGCTTAGAAATAATTTGGGCTATAATGATCGCCATGATCAATGCTAGGATAACGGCTGCAATGCTCAAAACAATTACTAATTGTCTACCTAAAATAAAGTTATCAACAGCTTCTTTTGTAGTCAGTTTTGATCCATCTGCATTCAACTTAATAAGCTGAGCGATCATATCGTTTGAACTATACCATAACTTATAGGATTCCTGGTGAAGGATGCTTGACTGAGTGTAATCATTAGCTCTCCCGGCTGCAATCACTTCTGGCAACTTATCCAAATACTCTGTATACGCTTTGGAGAATTTTTCATACATTTCACGTTCCTTAGGGGTAGCAATTAATTTTTCGTAAGTTTTTCGGCCTTCTTCAACTTTTTTTAAAACCTTATCATATTCGGCCTGAACCTTCTCCATTTCCTCCGGGTCACGTTCTACAATAATATTTAATGAAAGCCGCTCTACATCAGATACATCACCATTTAGTGTTCCGAGGATGGTCACACTTGGCATCCAATGGCTATCAATTTCCATTGAAGTATCGCCTAATTTTTTCATTCTCGAGATCGATACTGTACTAATCACAACCAACAGGATTATTACCGCAAGGAAACCCAATAACAATTTTGTTCGAATGTTAAATTTCATATATTCGCTCCTTAGTTCTCTATATAATAGATATTATATCGACAAGAATCGACACATTGTTTATATCAAAATTAAAGAGAATTTCAGAACTGTTTACAAAAGGAAAACTTTTCTTCGTGATTGTTATATAACTGATTGAGGCATATAATAAGCCGCGTGAGAGTATTATTTTTCAACCATCTAATTCATCTGTTGAAGCATTGCAAGCAAAAAAGAGATACCCCAAAGCGGGTATCCCTTTATGTTTTACTTCCTAGCCACAATCATAAATCGCTCTGCATTTGTCCTAATTCCTTTTGGAGTTTGGTTGTCCAGAATGAATTGTTGGAGTATTTCAAAATCATTTTGTTTTTGTCCAAAGTCAGGAATAATGGGAGTGTGTTTTAAAAGGAAAACTAAGTCTGCAGGAGTCTGATAATATTCGGTTGCATTAAATTCGAATGACTGAATGTCGTTAAAGCCCGCTTCATTTAGTTCTGTAATACATTGAGTTTTCAACGAATCTTTCTTATTACCCAATGCCTGCCCTCTTCCAAACGCTTCTTTAATGTTTAATTTGTCATTTTCGCTTACTTGCTGTGTTAAAAATATACCACCCTTAACTAACACCTTAACTATTTCTTTTGCACAGAAGCACGAATGTCGAGAAGAGACTACATTAAAGAATTCCCTGGGAAAATTCAGATTTTCAGCATCCATCTGTAGAAAACGAACATTCGCTATATCAGATTTGATAGAGTTCTTTGTTGCCGTTTCAATCATTCCAGTAGATTGGTCAATCCCGACTAAAAGTAATGCAGAATTCGCCATTGCTAAAATAGCTTCCCCACCACCCGTGCCGATATCAAGCAATATGTCCGACTTCTCACACGTCTTTGATACTTCATTGTAGAAGTCCCATTTTACTCCTTCAGAGATATATTTCACATTACTGAAATCCCATCCGTTGGTTTTTCCAACCTTATCATAAAACTCTTTATATTCAATTGATTTCATTTTTATCCACCTTCAAATAAGATAATAAACTACAGAATGGCAAACCGAATTTATTCAAAATTTTAGTTTTGTAGTCAACAGGGTAGACTTCCCCCTTAACAGCTGGCACGCGTTTTTTTCCAGCCCGGAAACTAAATACTTCGAACAATATGGAAAGACATCCGATTCACCTCATTTGAAAGTTTGCTTTAATTATATTTCTAATCAGGCATACCAATCAAGAATGATTCGTCGCTAAACTTCTTTGCCCCCTTCTCCTATATGGAGTAGCGTATATCCACTAGAATTAAAGCCCTCCTTAGTGTTAGAGACTTAGTTTAAGGGTAGCAGACAGCAGTACAGGTAGAGGCAAATAGATTGTTAGGTTAAAATTCAAAATTGTTCGTAAAAAAATACCGCTTATTTATCGGTCATGGATGAACCAATAAATAAGCGGTATCCATTAATCATCCTGATCCTTTCAGGACACCTTATTCTCAATCCGCAATTTGTCTGCGACCATCGCTATAAATTCTGAGTTCGTTGGTTTGGACTTGCTGATATTAATAGTGTAGCCGAACAGGTGAGAGATGCTGTCGATATTTCCACGGGTCCACGCTACCTCGATAGCATGGCGAATGGCGCGTTCTACGCGAGATGCCGTCGTTGGTTTATACGGGCAACGTGACGCAAAATTATCCGTGAACCTTTATCGCTATTGCAATAAACTGCGCACCTATTTATCGGAACTTTTTGCGAAATTTCATCGCTAAAGGAGACGGTATAAAATGACCGCGAAAACACCGAAATTTGCATTTGTAACAAAACGCACTCCTTCCGTTAGTATTCCGCTAGAGAAACATATAGCGGAATATCTCGAAACTAAGCGCATAGCTAAACGTTCACCCAAGACAATACTCACCTACGCACAAAGCCTCGATCAATTTCGTAAATGGCACGATGAGCACGGAAAGCCCGATATAACGACGGACTTATTACGCGAGTATATAGCGTATCTGTCTTTCGAAAAGGTACGTTGGGACGACCATCCGACAAGCCCTAACGGTGAGATAGGTCTATCACCTCGTACCGTCAATAATATAATTCGGAACATGCGGGTATTTTTTAATTACCTAGTTCGCGAGCGTATTATCAAAGAGTCTCCGATGAACGCTGTTGACTATCAGACCGAGGAAAAGGAAACGTTTGAGACATTCGTCGACACAGATGTCATCAAGCTCCTAGGCGCGCCCAATCGGCGTGTTTATACAGGTCTTCGTGATTACTGCTTGATGCTTGTGCTCTGCGATTGCGGCTTTCGGGTAAGTGAATTGACAAGCCTAAAAGTTTCGGACGTCGATTTTAAATTACGCCAGATAACCGTTCGCGCAGAGTTCTCAAAGACAAAAACAACTCGCGTTGCGCCCATTTCACAAAAGACAACCAAGGAACTTGAAAATTTAGTTTCCTTTATAAATGTAGAGCAGGACGATTATCTGTGGCTAACGCAATTTGGGGAGCGTTATTTCGGAGGCTCCTTCGCCAAGATGCTTAAGCTATATGCCAAGCGAGCCGGAGTTGACGGCCCTCGCGTATCACCACACACATTTCGTCATTATTTCGCTATTAAGTTCCTGCGTGAAGGAGGCGACCTGGTCGCTCTGTCTCGGATACTTGGTCACACGTCATTGAACGTGACGCAAATATATCTAAAGTACGCTAGTAAAGATCTACACGATCAACACGATAAAGCGAGCCCTGTAGCAAGCTTGCTCGACGCAGGAAACGAGAAAAAACGCGGCAAATTGAAGTTCCGTTAACACTTGCGCCTACCGGCGGAAATATTGCTGGTAGGTTTTTCCTAGGGACTAAAACGGCAACTTTTCGAGTATAATAAGAACACACGTTCTTAACACGGAGGCTCGCAACATGACTACGCAGATAACCGCAGAGGACCACGCACTCGTCCGTACATACTTATTATTACCGATGGTACTTACCGCATTTGAACGCGACAAACGTATACTTTCCGAGTCAGCCGGATTACGCACGCCCGGTCCCTACGTAGAGGTCGTCGAGCGCGCGATGAACGCAGTGAGCGCGGAACTAAAGGACATACGCGCCACTATGCGCAAACGCGGCGTTAAAGTATACGAAGAAACGCGGGATTCCGTCCAGGTAGTTGCGCTATATCAATGCCGAGGCTATCACGGACGCTTTATGATGCTCAACTCGTTCGTGGCGGCAGAAGCCGGGTTATTGATGCGAAAATATCTCGGACTGGATACTCGTAAAGTAAACGCCGCTAGAAATACGCTGCGGCCTTGAACGTACATAGAGTGTATAACGAAGAAAAAGCGCCTGCCTCCGAAGAGACAAGCGCTTAGTTTATTTAATCACTTAATTAGATTTATGGTTACTTTATCCGCATATTGTGTATCAAACATGTTATCTCTGGCATCTAAACTGAAACCTACTGCGTTAATAGGGACTTCAAATGCAACCTGTGCTTTTCGACTAAGCCCTGGGTTTAAGCTATCGAAAGCAAACTGTTCCTTTAAGTACGAATTAGCATCACTACTTGAGTCATATTTACGACCGTTAGAATCGTATAGAGTGAAGTAGTTGCTATCTATGTTAACGGGTTTATTTCCTATATTACGAACCTTTACAGAGACAACTACAAACTTACCTTCCGTCGTTATATCTCCTACGGAGCCTTTTTCGGAGATTCCTGTTGCAGTAAACTCGTAATTTCCAAGTTTTACTTTGTCCCCGATCACAGGACCTTTAGGTTTTGGTGTCACACTTTCGCTCTTATTTTCAGGCACCGTAGCCTTTGGTGCGTCTGCTAAAACTACGGAACTACCTGTACTGGTACTTGCAGGCAACGGTTCTGGACTATCAGACGTCAGCTTTCCACTAACCGCAAGTATTACGACTAGCGCAATTACCGCGCCAATAACGCCGTATATCTTGTCCTTCACATCTTCCCCTCCGCTCTTTCGTATATCCACATAATACCATCGGACTAGGCCACTGTCACTACAGTTACATGAAAAAATAACAATAAACTCCCTGTTACATAAATTTTTTCATCTCAATCTAGACAAAATAATATTACGTATTGTTTATAGTCAATGCTTAGTGTATAATAAAATAAAAATGTAACGCATTACAAAAAGAAAAAGCCGCTAATATCGCAAGACATAGCGCGGCCCTGTTTAGGTATTACTTATGGATAATAGCCGTTGTCTTTGACGGGATGGTCGGCTATTTTTAGCGTCTTATTACAGTGATGAGAGCAGCAAACATTATCATGAGTGACAATGTTTCATAGACAGTCATAGGCGGTCACCTCCCCTCAGAGAGGACCGCTTTTTGCTATGCCTTGCTGTCTAAGTATACTATATCTCCTAACTCACGTAAATGAGTCCGCTAAAGTCCGTTACTTCGCATCTTCCGCCTTCTGCTCCGCTTTAAACGTTGAGTACACGCCAGTCCCGATCAACGCGTACGACACGATATCTACTCCGATTTGCCACGTTCCGAAGTCCGGTGCTACTCCGTACTTTTCGAGAATTTGATACGCGAGACCGACGGCCGCTGCGATGAATAACGGATTAGTTAAACGTTGTTTCATGTTACGCTGCACCTCCCTTCGCGCCAAATACGCCAGCCCTGTCGAGTATCGTTACCAACCGGTAGAAATCGTAAGAGCCGCCATTCGCGGTATCTAAGACCCCCGCCGCCTTCGCGTTAATACACGCCTGCTCCGCCCACGCCGGCACCTTCGCAAGCTTATTCGTAGATTCCAGCGCAACTACACGATCCTGCAACGCTTTGAAAGCGATCTTCTCCTCCGTTGTCATCTCGTCATCATCCTCCGATTTATTCGTTTGAAGTGCGTTAATCTTACCCATCGCTGTATTAAGTTGCGCTTGGCTCGGACGCTTGCCTGCGCGGTAGTCTGCGGTTGATAACCCGAACGTCATCTCGAAATGCGGATAATCCTTAAATGAGCGCCAATCTCCGCCCCAATTCCAGCCGATCCGTTTTGCTTCCGCAACGACCTCGTCCCAATCCGCAATGCCATCCCCGTCGCCGTCACGTTTCATATCCCACGATACGTTTTTCCCGTCCGGCAATAGTAGCGCAAAGTCGATCGCAACGCCGAAGTTGTGGTACGAATAACCTCCGCGAGCATTCGTTACGATCTGACCCGGCTTGGTGCGGCCTTGTGTGTAAAGTCCGTTCTGCTCGTCGATGGTGCGGAGCCCTTGCGTGATAACAATCGGCACGCCGCACGCATAGGCAAAGTCGATAAGCAACTCGGCCGCTTTACGTTGGATGTCAGACAGACCCGCGATCCGATTCGCTGACTTTGCGCGTACTTGATCTAGCGTTAACATTTGGTCATCCCTCCCGTTTAATCGCCGACTTGATATCGTTGACGTCAATACGTAATGTCTCGTACTGGCCCGCGAGCGTTTCGAATTGCTGCGCAATGCCCTCCGCGAGTTTTAGCAAGCGGTCCTCTCGTTCGCGTGCTTCGGTATTGATGCGCAGTTCTCGCGCGGCTGCTTCGTCTTGGATACGGGACTCGCGATCTTTGCCGTCGTCTTGAATGCGCCGGGATTCACGTAGTTGATATAAAAAGAGCGCAACAAAAAGGACGGCGAAGATACCGTCCTTGAGTGCTGCGCTTATTAACGTTTGTTCCATGCGTTAGGCGGCCTCCTTTTGCGGAGTTGCTACGATGGCCTTGCGCTCATCTTCCGTTATAAATTTCGGCGTATACATGGTGAGGCGGGCTTCGCCCACTTTCCGCATCGTCCACATATTAAGCAAAAATGCGTACATAATATCGCTCCTTTATGCGTGAGTTGCTACGTCCATGAGCGTAAGTAGTGCGGCCTCCGTGCTATCCTGGCGAGCCTTGAGTTCGCTCAACTGGTCTGTCAACGGCGTTTGCGGTGTTGGTTCACCGCTGCCGTTGTCGTCAACATATACAAACTCCATCTTGCCCGTTTCCGGGTTGACGATATAGGACTTTGCACGTTGGAAGTCTTCGTAATATTGATGATATGTTAACTGCAATACCTCAACCTGCGCCGGATCGAATCCCTTGAATTGCGGATAAAATCCCATATCATCCTCTTTGGTCGTTTCACGCGCAAAGTCGCTTTCGATTTCCGGCGTGATGAAGATTACCTCGCCGCTTGCCTTTCTCCAATAAACCTTAGAACCTATTTTCATGATGATCTTCCTTTCGTTTTTTTTATTCGTATGCAAACCACTCGAAAGCTTCTATCACAGCTATAGAGCCGCCGCCTGCATAGTCGCGTATCTCAGTGCTGTTTATTGTTGCCGTAAAACCGCCGGGAGATTGAGAGATGCTATATATACTAACGCGATTTTGAAACCTACCGTAAAGAGTCACATCATTATCGTAAGGTATTCCAGCCATCGCAATACCTTCAATGTACAAATTGCCGTACGAATCTTTTAACCTTAACCGAATGAACACCCTTGTTGGCGAGAAGTTCATGGTATTAACGCCTACATTCATACTTGCGCCTGTAGTTGTGCTTGATGATGATGCCGACTGACCGTTGAATGTTCCTTTAGCAAATCGTTTTACAGGCAACCCCAATATAGCTGCCGCTAATTGAGCGCCCGTCATACTGCTATTAGCGTTGCCACCTTTTCCGTTGATGGCGGTGGCTACCTGACCTTTAGTATCAACGGATAATTGAAAAAGCGTGTCATAGTCATCGGTCGTCAATAGTCGTTTCCATCCTGCCCAACTACCGTTATTGTACCCTCCGCGCGTCCAGACTCTTGAATCTGAATGTTGGCGGTAAAGTTGGTTTAATCCTTGACCACTGTTGATTACTTCAAGTACGCCGTACGGGTACGCATTTCCTATAGTATTGTCGCGAGGAAAGTTGGCTACTCCTGTCCAATTGTCAGAAGCGACGATATAATACCCGGTCTGATTGTAGTTATTGAAGTCTCCTGATACTTGACCTCTGAAAACCATAGGTGATCTAACATCCCCTACGGGAGATAACGCCACTTCATTCCAACCAGTCCACGCTCCAGACTCATTTCGCCCACGGGTGTACATCTTAGCCGTAAGAACCGTTATAAATGTTTGTGTAATATACCCCGGCGTATCAGAATTTACCTGCAATATGCCGTAGTCGTCTGGAGCGTTCGGAAACTTGGATTTTTCTACAATTCTGTACACACCTATTTGAGTCAGAGTATCCAAGTTTGTTCCGTTGTTGACGTTTCTCAGGCGCATACCCGCAACCGCTAAATCGTATACAGTTTTAAGCGCATAAGGCGTTACCGCCTTAATTTGCGATGTGTCAGAAATAGCGTTTGACAACTGTACAATACCCTTTTGCGTTAGACTCGCGTCAACTGGGTCCTTTACGTTTAGTTGATCCGCAGGCACCTTTCCGTCCGCACCGAGTACCGCCAATCCTCCCGCAACCCCTACCCTCGCGTCCACCGCCTCGGCCAGCGCATTCATGTCGCGCGGTACGTCCGCAGTCATATTCGGTTCGATCAACGGAAGACTGAGTTTATCCGTATTTGCCATCGTTAAAACCTCCGGTTATATATGTCTTCGTACGTCTTACCTGTTGCCGCAATCTCACCGTACGTTTTTCCTGTATCAAGGAGTTCCGCGTACGTAAAGAACCGGAACACGTAGTCGATTGCGAGATGCGCCGGGATAATCTCCCGTAACGTTTCTTTTAGTAGGTTAATTTGCGCAGGCACGCCGAAAACGCCTACGAACGTAATCGTAAGCGTGTAACTAGCGATGTTCGGCGTCACGTCTACCTCTCCGTTCGCATACGCAGCCGCTACGTTCTCGATGAGCTCCGCGTTGACACGCCCGACGCCGCGGAGCTTACCGCGCAAGACTTCACGCCGCTGCTCGTAGGTTTTCGTTGGGTCCGTGGTGATTCCGAATATCTTCTCCCACCGTGTCAGCCCCCACGTTGCCGAGCCGATGTAAAACTGATCAAGCACGTCGTTAGCGGACGCACTTATTCGCGCCAGTTCTTCCGCTTCCTGGTCGATGATGTTGCCAGCGATACGGGATTCGTTATAGTAATCCGGAAGTGAATCACGCATAAACTGGCGCATTTGTTCCGCTGTCTTTGTCACGATATCGTCACCGTCCCAAGTACCGCGACCTGACCGTCAGCCACGATAATGTTGCCGGTTGTACCGTTAAGTGTAAGTGACGCGTAATCCCTGACTGGCGGAATATCGATAATCACGTTGCCGATCTGATTTATACGAACGATCGGGTCCGCGAAGGCTAACGTTTCGAGGTACTTACGCGCTCCCGCCTCGACTAGCGCTTTTACTTCGTCCAGCGTAGCACCCGGCGCCAAGTCCACGTCAGCTACGATATTAATTGGAACCTCTTCCGCTCCCACAACCGTAGCTACCGCGTCGAGCGGTGCCTGACCTTCGCCGCGTCCGTCCTGAGTCGGATCAATGTACGCTTGGGCTGCGGCTATGACTGCGGAATCGGGCGAGGTTTTGTCGTCACCGAGTAGTACGACCTTAACAGTGCCCGCGCCCTTCCATACCGGATAAACACGCGCATCTGTCACACCGGGTACCTCTCGCGCCCATTGTCGATAGTGATTCGCGTTACCCGACGTAACTGGCCGCCGCGCTCGTTCGTAGTAGCGATCACGAAATGCATCGTCCGTTTCTCTATCTACGCCGCCCTCAAAGTTAACTGCGTTCGTTACCGTTACGACTCCGACTAAATCGCCCACCATCGTATTAACTGCGCCAATACTTACGTTGCCGGATACGCCCGCCTCTTCTGCTGTAGCCGCGACCGTCGCACTTGTGCTTGCGATTGTTACGTCAGCCGTCGTTATAAAATAAACCGGAACCGCCGCGCCCGTCGATGTAACGGTTCCTGCGGGAATAACCGTCCCGTTAGGACCCTTAAACGTTAATGTACCTTTCGCTTTTACCGCTGCTTTGCGTGTCAGTCCGTAATCTGCTGCGCGACGGTCGAGATAGACGTCACTTGTGGTATCCGTAAAGCCCATCGTAAGTACTGTGTCCAATTCCGTGTAAAGTCCGGTCATTTCGATAGCGGCTGGTGAGAGTAAATCGTTCGTAACCGAGCCTTGCCGCTTGTCGATATCCTCCGGAGATGCGTCGAGCATTCGTTGTAGTATCGCGGCCTTCGTTTGATCCTCGTACATCTATAGCGTCACCTCCATCGGTATCGTCTCGTTATCTGTATCCACGTAAAAAGAGACGAACAAATCGCTCGCCTCCCTCGTAATTTCGAACCCATATACGTCGTCAATTCGGTCGTCGTAAATAAGTGCTTCGGTTATGACTCGAGGTATTTCCGTTTCAAGTAGCTCCATCGGAACGTCCTGCCCGATCAGGTCTTCGAGCTCACATCCGTAGTCCTCGTCGTAAATCGTAAAGTGAAAACGTGAGGTTAGTATCGCTTTTAGAATGAACTGGCGAATTGCCTCGCGTCCGTCGATAATTCCACCGACTACCCCGCTACCCAAATCTAGCGCATACGTCCGGCTCGGTTCTACGTCCGATTCGGTGACTACGTCTAAATCTTCGTCGAGATTGACGTCAACCTCCGGCAATGGACTAAGCGCCATCGGCCGCACCTCCTATTCGATCCAACACGATATAACGCTGACCTGCGCCAAACGACGCAACGGCCACGCGGTCGCCCGCCTTCAGCGTGTCGTGAAACGTAATCTCGAACTCGCCGGACGTGAATCCACCGAAATTAAACACGTCGCTGAACGCTTTCGAATTAACAGGCGCAGACGATTCGGTCTCCTTTGTTACCCGCGTGTAACGGTTGAGTTCGAGCGTAGTCGGGATCGTTGCTTTAACAGATATCTTCCGCGTATGTTCACGCAAATGCTCCGGAACAATTACGTCGTCTGCGTCGAGCTCGATCTTCATGTTATCGATCTGTACGCGGAGAGCTGGCGGAGGAGCGAGGATTGTAGCGTATTCGATATCGACTTCAACGTTGTGTCCGAGCTGCTTGATGACATCGCGGAACTGTGATACGCCGCCTCCGTCTATTCGTTCGATCATTTCTTCGCTCCTCCCCGTATCGATTCCATTTCAGAGACAACGTCTAAAACCTTCATCGGGCTGCCGCTACCGCTGTTATTTGCCTTTGAGGATTTTTTCTTCGCTTTCTTTTTCTTCTTCTTCGCTGCTTCTTTCTTCGGCTCTGATTCTTCGTACTCCAATTTCGGCAGGTCATCGGTTTTACTTAACGTAAGCGACATCGTGTGTATACCGTTTGTAAACGTATGAGTATCCGCATTTACGTAATAGCCGCCGACAATGTCCGTCATGCTCTCGAAGGCATAAACGGCAGTTCCCGCAACGACCTGCGTAATACCTAACGCATCTACCGACACGTCTTCGCCGACTTTGCCGAGTTCCTTCAGCTTTGCCTTCGCGAGCTGCTGGATTTGCGAGGCTGTTGCGTCACTGTCCGCAGACTCTACGTGCTGCATCATTCCATATTTTTTAATTAGCGCAGCATCCTTCGCGGTAGACGTTATCGGCTTTTCCTCCGTTCCACCCTGCGCCTTGACCGCTGTCCGCATCTCCTCAATAGACTGGCTACGCCGGGCCGACGTAATGTTAACGCCATCCTCCAGCATCCAGCGGACAACCTCGTCCTTTTTCTCACGGAGGAACAACTTACCTTCACGGCTATAAACGATGAATTTACGGTTATTTTGCTTACGTGTTTCCGTCAGTGCCGTCGTAATCATATCCCATAATGACATATCTCGGAGGATGAGCTTCGGAATAACGTAGCCCGTGTTTGCGACGGTACCAACTGGGATTCCGAACGATTTACACAACGAGGATACGATCGCGCCTGCGGTTTTACCTACGAACTTCTGCGTATCCACGTTTTTCGTAAGATACACGTTTTCATCGTACGCAGTAATCGTCGTGTCACCTTTATCATCGATGTCGTACGTAAAGATAACGCCGCGAAACAGTCCGACATCATCTACGTAAAAACGCAGTTCCTTTCCGAGCTCAAACGCGATCCGCTTATCGTCCGCATTTAACGTGTTGGAGTACGCGATAGTCAACGTACGGTGTGGCTGCGCGACGTCTCCGGACCATGTTGCGGATTTAACGAGCGGCTCAATCCAATATTTACCGTCGTAGAGCAGTTTAATTTCCATTACGGAATCACCAACTTTTGCCCCGGCTTGAGTACGTTAGGGTTCGGACCGATTGCGGACTTATTCTTTGCGTACAACTCCCGCCACCTGTCGCCGTCTCCGAGTACGTCCGCACGCTGTGCAATCTTCCACAGCGAGTCTCCCGCCTTGACCGTATAAGACTTCGCTTTGACCGTCGTATTCGGACGCTTCGCTGAGGAGGTAAGCTTCGGCATCACTTTTGACGCGGAGCCCGTAAGCTTCTTATCATCCGATTTCTTCGCAATCTCGATAAATACGTGTTCCTTTAGGGACAATGTATAGTAGATATCGCCCGGCTCGCCGCCTCGCTCCTCGTACTCAAAGGAGCGGATAGTAACCGCGAAATTGACGGATGTTCCTGTGATGATAAACCGGGCGGGCTTACCGCTACGCATCCAACGTTCAATTATCGCTACGTACTCACGCGGCTCCTTGAGATTCGAATACGAACAGTAGCCGGCGTTGTAGTCTCGCGGGAAAAACGATGAAAACGAGAACTCACGAAGGCGTTGGTTGCCGATTATCGTGTACTCGCCGAGATTCGATATCTCTACGTCCTCATACCCGTGGGTCATCGTTGTTTTGATACTCTCGGGATTAACCGGAAGCCACAGGACCTCTGCGCCGTTATTGTACTTGAGCCAAAACTGCAAATCATCGCCTCCTATCTCGCAAGTTGCATCGCCAGTTGACGGGCTAGTTTATCGATATCCGCATCCTCGCGTATCGTAGTACCGTACATATTAATTACGACACCGCCATGTCCGCCTTTGCCGCGTTGCTGATCACGCCACTCTGACGCTTCGTGTTTCGTAAGGACCGCCTCGTCTTTGTGGAGACGTGCAGGATAGCCGTTATAAGGCACGGTGTCGAGTCCGCTGGCGTGTCCGCTCCAACCACTGTTCCCGGTGGTTTCACGCCACCATTTACTAAAAGCCCCCCCTGACGGCTCCTGCATTACGGTAGGGCCTTTAATAATGGGCTCTCCAGCAGGTCTGTTCTGTGAGTCCTTACTAAATTGGACGAGTCGGTCTGCTTTATTTAGGCCGCTAATTTCTCCAAGGTTTTCACGTAGAAAATCCAGTGTCTTCATTACCCAAGGTGTCGCTATTATGGAAAGAGCGATAGGCAGTCCGATAGGTCCTGGTGCCTTTCCTGCAACAAACAGACCTAAAATAAATGCGAACTCAGGACTCGTAGCGATAGTATTCGCAAAGTTCTTCCCAATGGCAACCGCCGACTCCCTGCCGAACTGCGCAAACTTATCGGAAGCACCACCGCTCCACCAATCGGATAATGTCTTCTTCACGTCGTCGAATACGAACGCTATTTTACTCTTAATATCCGGAAGTTTGTTAAACTCCGGGTTGTTAATGAAATGCGTCTTTAAGTACGTTTTCGACGTATCGACTGCGCGCTGCATAGCCGCCGTAATTCGCGGAGTATACTTAACGACGAAGTCTGCGGCAGCTTGCGCGAGCTTCTTCAGGATCGGCATCGTCGGAAGTAACGCGGAAATCTGCAACGTTTCGATCGCGCCCTGGAACTGTTCGACCGCACCCGCTGCGTTATCCATCTTCTTGGTTGCTACTGACAGCGCCGTTACGTTCGCCATTTCCTGCTGAAACTTCTTAACGCCAGCCGCACCCTCTTTAAAGAGGATATTTCCCGCGCGAATCGCATCGGACCCGAATATCTGATGCAAGTAATATTGACGTTGTTCGTTCGTGAGCTTCCCGAATCGGTTCTTTAACAAGTCCGCTACTTGCGCTAGGTCCTTAATCTGGCCTTTATTATCGTAGAAAGCGGAATGCACGAGGTTACTCGCTGTTAAGAATTTCTTCGTTTCCTTCGCGGCCTTAGACGTGCCGACCTTCAGTCCCGTTTGCGCTGAAACGTACTTCTCGATGTCCTTCGTAACCGCCTGGACGGACGTGCCGGTCGACTTTATTCCCTTCTTGGACATAAACGCGAGTGCGTCAGTAGTATTTACGGTCAAGAGGTTGAAGTCTTCGAACATTCCGTAAGCCTTGTCCGTCATCGGTACGAGATTCGATAGCATCGTTTTCAGCGACGTACCTGCGTCTGAACCTTTCAATCCGTTATTAGCAAACAGACCCAGCGCTGTATTCGTATCTCTAAACGACATCCCTACGCCATCCGCAACGGAACCAACAGCAGCCAACGAGTAACGTAAATCGTGTACGTCTGTAGCCGACGCGTTGGCTGTTCCCGCCAAGATGTCCGCAGCTTGTGACGCAGTTAAGCCGTCTTTTTTAAACGAGTTAAGCGCGGTCGACATAATTTCCGCAGATTCCGCTAGGCCGAGTCCGCCCGCCGTCGCAAGGTTCAGCGCTGCGTTAAGACCGCCCGCTTGGACCTGCGCGGTGGACATGCCCGCTTTCAACAGTTCCTCGATCCCTTGCGCGGCTTCGAGCGCACTATATTTCGTTAATGCGCCTTGTTGGAGCGCGAGTTGTTGCATGGCCTTCGTCTGCTCGTCTGTCGCTCCGGTTAACGCCTGAATCGTAGACATCTGTGACTCGAAACTCATCGCTTTCTTTACGGAGTCAGCCGCGAACGCAATCCCCGTAGTCACTACGCCGAGACCCGTCGCCGCTGCTCCGAACTTGACCATTCCGCCCATCGCTCTACGGAGAGGACGAGACATGTCGTCAATCAGCCGCAAGTGTCCGATTAGGTCGAATGAAATCGTAATTACCTCCCTTCTGCGTTAGTTCTGCCGACCTTTCGCTTCCTTTTCGAGTTGCAGCATCATCGACGCGTAAATAAACATCCGGTGTCTTCGGTTTTTCGCATAAACTTCGTCGGGCGGAATCCCGTGGTGCTGGAAAATCTCATGCAGCATGTACGCCTCCGGATCGCCCGACTTAATTAGTTTTTTGCGTTTTGGATAAGCTCCGCGTCTCCCACGAAGCCGGACAGCGCCAATACCGCTTGAATCAATCGTGCCTGTTCGCCGGGGAGTAACGCTTTCTTCACGCAATCCGCTGCGTCGGACGCTTCGTAATGATCTTTAAGCGCCTTATCGTTAAAATCCGGATCGACTGCGCTCTTTACGATTAACAAGCGGTTAAGTAATGCGTCGTCTACAGAGCCGTCTTTGCCTGTGGTCGCCTGCGCGCGAGCCCGTTCGATCGCGTCCTCGTCGAGCGCCTTAATCGTGAAATGCGTCTTCAAACGCGGAATGTACACCTCTTCTTGCAAATCCGTCGTTGCTCCGAGTAACGCCTCAAGTCCTTTAGTCATCTATGCCAACCTCCGTTATTTTCATAATTAAAAAGAGGTCCCGAAGGACCCCGTATGTTAAGCCGCGCGAATTTTATCCATAACCTCATATCCGCTGAACAAGAACGTTAGCTCCTGTTCGACGATCGAACCGACCTCGTAGTGGATAATCGGAATCTTATCGAATGTGACGTTTTTAAGCCGCACACGATACGCACCGAACGATTCGGGGTCGTCCAATTTGACAACGAGTTCCGTAGTAAATGCTGGACTCTTGTCGTCCGTAACCTGCGCCATTTTTTCGATCCATTCGGACGTCACCATGTAGCTGCCGATTGAGCCAGAGCCTTTCAGCGACGTTACTTTATTGCCAGTCCAACGCGTACCGGCGAGCTTGACGTCCTCGAAGCCGATCTCGATATTCGCCTCGCAAGAATAAACGTTGGACATCCAGTTACCGTCCGCATCATTTACCGCACCATACGCGCCAGAAATGACGCGTGTAGCATCTAATACCATCTATTTTCACCGTCCTTAAACGTTTACTGTGATGAAGATACGTTCCATCGAATCGACTTCCACGTAGGAAATGACGAGGAACACCTGGTCGCCAACGGATGGGAAATTCGGATCGAGCCCGACCGAGGGTCCTGAGAGTACGCCCGATTTCTCGAGACGCTCCAGGTACGCCTTAATCGCAACCATCAACGTAGCCTGACCGTCAGCGTTGTTGTTGAGCTTGCCGATGTAGTTGTCCTCGGCGGTCTTCGTAATGTCCGTGCTGATCGCTTGCCGCGCCCGCATGTTGCGGACTTTTTTTCCCGACGTTACGAGCCCTTGCTTAACCTTGACTTTCGTACCGTCGTTAACGAAAACGAACGAACCTGCCGTAAGCGCTGCGTCAAACTCCGTCTTGGTCAAACGCCGAGTAACGTCATCCGCCGGTACTTGCGCGTAAGTAGTCGAGCGGTTAATCGCAGTTCCCGCAATCAAGCCGGCCACCCACGGAGAAAATGCGGATGAGTGGTACGTTTTGCTGCCGACGACTACGCCGCTAATCAGGTTAACGATGTAGTTATCCGCATTAAGTACGGACCGCGCGTTACCAAGCGCAGGATCGGCGTCCGTAGCGGCATCACCGCCGATTACGGAGATAAAGTGCTTGCCTTCCGTCCGATTGCGGATTGTCCACGTTTTGGTCAACGCTTGCTCGTCCGCGTTAAACTCTCCGTCGAATACGAAAACGTTGAAATCACGTGCGTCGTACGCGTCTCGCATGGCGATGTAGTCTTCCGGCGCGGGTGTCTTCGGCATCGTATAGACGAGTACGTTTTTAGCACCGCCCTGTAGCGCAAATAAGATCGACTGGATATTCGACGCTCCGAACAAATCAGATGCGGCTTTCTCCGTTTCGACCGTGTAAAACGTCTTAGCTGTCGCCTTTGCGCCGTAATTTAATAGCGGGATCGCGACTGTGCCGCGTGCGCCTCCGTTAATCTGCGCTGCGGCCGCTTCGACGTAGTTGAAATAAAGACCCGGTTGAATAGGTAACGCAGTAGGGTCCCATGAACCTCCGGCCATCTAAAAACCTCCTTTGGAAATAAAAAAGAGCGCCCAGTTGGACGCCCTACACGTAACGCGGATGTATGTGATTGATCTTGTCGTACTGTCGTTGCGGCTTCATTTCGCGAACTGTCGTTTGGAGCACGCCGACCGACGCGTATATCTTGTTCTCCGTCAGAACCGGCTGTGAAAAACCGAAGCCTTCGAATCGCATATGCACGTCAGGCAGTCCGCCCTCTGCGTAAATAGCCGTGCTCAGCTCGGACATGACCGGCATCGTCTCCTCCGGGTACTTCGCGAAATGGATGACGTGATAATCGCGGTCAATCCGATAATGCATTCCGGTTTCAAGCGTCCGGCCATCACGCAAAAAGCGGACAACAAAAAGCCCCGGCGTAGGTTGCTCCGGGACTGTCTGCTTCTCGTATGTTGCGGTAGGGTATTTCCGCTTTATGAACGCCTCTATCGCTTCAATCTCGCTAATCAGCGCCATGTTAAAGCCCCTTTCGCTTGATCGCGGCTTTGATTTCCGCCTCAATCTTACGTTGCCACTCGCGTTCGTTTTCCTCCGCGGGCTTATCCAAAAATCCCGGAACAGTGCCCGGCGTAGTTGGATTACGGAAGGAATCGCCGTGCTTTTTCGGATACACGTCGTTAAGATACGTAGCGTAATCGAATTTCCGCTTCCCCTTAACCTCGATTGCGGACGCACTAATTTCGCCGACCCACTTGTCGCCTTGTTTCGTAACGTCCGTTGAAATACTACGCCGCAACGTGCCGGTCTTCAGCGGAGCAATGTTCGTAGACTCCCGACGCCACTCGTCCATAACGTCCTGTATTCCGATCTTCGAACCGGAAGAAACCGCGTCCTCAAGTCGCGTACGATATCCCTTAAAGAACCGTCCAATAACGCGCTTAATAAACGGAGCTCCGCGTGTGGCGTCAAAATCAAGTCTGTTTACCGCCATCTATACGTTCACCTCCGTTATTAACGCCTTACCGGACAATCCCCGTTTAGGCTGGATCGCGATAGGCTTACGTTTAATCGTTACCCCGAGCTCATTCGTGTACGTGATCTCGTCGTCGTACGATATGTCCGCCAGCTTGTCGATTAATATCGTCATGCTAGATACCGTCTCGTCTCCGAACTGATTCGTAACCGTCTTCGTCTGCTCGGATACACGTGCAGATACCGTTACTTCCGCGCCAGGCGATGAGTGACCCCATCCGCTACCTTTCGCAGCCTTCGTTATCGTTATTGTTTGCCGCATGGATATGAGTGGCACGTCACATCACCGTCCATTTCGCGGACCGTTTCGATAGCTTCACGGCATTTTCCGCGCCGATGAGGTCGAGCGCTGTCTGCGGTATAAACTTGCGTAGGTCGTCGTAAGGCATCGTCGTACTTCCGTCCTTAAACGTAACGTTAAATACGCCAGTAAGCCCGAACGATGCGGTACCCTGGCGCTGAAGCCGCCCGGTATCGTTGTAAAGTATCGAAAGTACGTTCGCGAACTCGTAAGTCGCTGCGTCTGGAATGACGTATTTCGGATAAGCAATCGTGAGCGTTCGTCCTGCGACATTTAACATCCGTTGTTTTCTCGCAGCGTCGCTTGATTGCCAATCCTCTACGTCAAGACAGGACGCGTTAATGTACGCATCTGCCGCTAATATCGTAGTTGCCACGGTAACACCCCCGTTTATTCCTCGGAGGCTTCCGTCGTCTGCGCCTTCTTCGCGCGTGGCTTCTTCGGTTCCTCCGGTTCTTTCACGTCAATACGGCTAATCCACGTAGGCACTAACGCGTCCAAACGTGCAATCTCTCCGGCATCTTCGGTTACGTAAACGCCGCTTACGTCAAATTCGATACCATCGAGCGAGTACCGAGGACTTGCGTGATACTCCGCCATTATTTCGCCTCCAATGCCGCAATTCTAGCCGCAAGCTCTGCGAGGATACCCTGTACGTTTGTTGCGGTGCCTGGTGCGATTGCCGTAGCTGTTACGGCACTGGCCGCATGTGAGTGGTTGCCGGCCGCCGCGGTTGATGCGGTAGTACCGAGGGCTAGATTAGACGTGCCCGCCCCGATTGCCGTCCGAGCTGCAGCCGCATCTGCCGCGGTCATAACGGATTTACCTACTGTACTTGCGTCCGAGATTTGTCCCGCAGTATGCGTGTGCGTTGCTGGAGCAAAGGTCGACGGCTTTCCGGTAATATCCGCCCATGCTACGGACGATGGTCCGCCGCTGCCCCCGGATTGAATAGATTGGATGATATCGCCCAATCCGATGTCATGCGCGGCCGGGCTAGTTAGGTTTAGACGTTCTTTGTCGCGATCTGAAATCGCCATTTACGCGGTCACCTCCGTTAAAATTAAAGAGGAGCCGAAGCCCCTCCGATTAAGATACCGATGTGCTAATGTTATCCAGGATAGCGATCTTCTCGCCCGCATTCTTGACGGTTACACCGTACTCGCCACGGATCTGACGGGCCACAAAGTCAGCGCCGGCTACGGTAGCGTCCATGTCATGCAGCGCGCGTCCATTCAGAGCATCAATAGACAAGATATTACGGTCAAACAATGCGATCTTGTTTTTCGGAAAGTTCGGATCGACGATGACGGTTGCTACGGAACCGCCTACGATATCAGAAACGAACGTCTGAATCTTGTGGCCGGTCTCCGTATCTGTGCGTTCTGTTCTGATCGTATCTTTTGCGAACTTCGTGATTTGACGTGCGCCAGCAGTGTTAGTAAGGATAGTGTTTACTGAGCCGCCTCGCAGGTAGATTTGTTCAGACAGGTCATTCAGAAACTCTGGAGTAACCTCCTTGCCCTCAGCATTCTTTTTCGCTGCGCCTTTCTTATCAGCAAAGTAAAGCAAACCGCCAGTTGTGCGCGGCATGCCGGGAGCACCATCAATACGACGACCGTAAATCAACCAGTCATTCATCTCGCGTTGCATCTCTTTTAGTCGCAACTGTACTTGGTAGTTCAGCTCGTCCGTAACGTTGTATGTCCGTACGTTTTGCTGCGTACCGGATACTTGCGCATAACGTTCGATGATCTGCGTTACATTGTAATCAACATAGCGGTCGTGGCCTTCATCTACGCCAGGCAGTGCGCCTTCCAACTGCGGACGTGCTACGATTCTAATCTCGCCACCAGCGGTGATTGCCGCCGCATTCGTGCCGTCATAGCCACGGACAACAGTAATAACGTCACCAGCCAGAGCAGTTACGCGCATATATTCTTCGCCAGAAACTACGATTGCGTTGACGCGGAATTTGAGCCCGTCACCCTCGGCTACCGTGATCGATGTGGCGTCGGCTGCGGCAGCAGAAGCGGCAGTTGCGCGGTTAGAATTCAGGTTATCGGACATCCATTCGAACTTTGTCTGATACAGAGAATTAGATCCTAGCCCGATAAGGCCGAGCAGGTTCGGGGCATCATCGATAATTAGTGAAATACCCGCTTCAAGCTGGCGTACTTGGTCCTGAAAATCGTAAGTTCTCAACATGTATAAATTTCCTCCTTAAATTTAGGGAAAATAAAAAGCCTCGGATTTTCCGAAGCTTTAGCGTGTAAGTTTGTTAGATAATTCAATGACCTTTGCGAAGTCTCTAGCTCGTTTTGCCTCCGCGAGTTGTTGTTCAAGTGTGCGTGTTTCCTTATCGTAGGGGTTTCCACCGGAAGGACCTCCGATCGGCGACGGTTCTTTTTTCGGTTGCTCAACGAGGAACGGTTTATTTTCGATTAGCGCTTTTACTACGTCCTCAACGCCGTTGATACTTCCGTCATCTCCAACGGACGCAGAACTCAAGTCCGCTAAAACATACGCATCGTCGAGCGCATCAGGTCGAACGTTTAGTTCGCGAGCCATCGTACGAAATTCAGCCTTGATAAGACGTTGATTAGCGGCTGTTAGCGCTTTGTCACGCTCAACTCTCGCGTCTTCGGCGGCTTTCAGCGCTGCTGCCTTCTCGGCTTCGAGCCGTTCTGTAACGGTCATTTTCTCCTTCTCACGTTCTTCTTTCTCACGTTCGAAGTCAGACAGTTTCGTCTTCAACTCGTCGTAATCCGCATACTTCTTACGTTCACGAGCGATACGGTCCGCAATTACCTGGTCAAGCTCCTCCTGCGTAAAGGCCTTCACAGGCATCGGATCGGCTGGCGGAGTCGGCGTTGGGTCTGGATCACCCTCCGCGAACAGTTGTAGATTCAGCGGAAACTTAACGTTGATTGTTTTACTCATATGTCTCCCCGCGTTTAAGCGCCGCGTAGCGCATAGTATCCGTCAGTTTTAGGACGTATCGTAGGTCCGACATTATTTCGGATTTCGTATAGGCATCAAGACGTGTCGGCAACGTGGATGAAAAATCTCCCGCCGAGGTAGGTCGCCGTAATACGGGTAATCACCGGGGGCGTCCGGCGTAAGTTTTACAATCCGCCCCTCCCACTTACTGCAAGCGTCCTTTGCTCCGTGACTTGATATCTGCGCATAATAAACGCCGCGACCGAGCGCTTCGTTTATCGTAGCTTGGCGCTGTGTTTCCGCCATTTTTGTACGGACGAGCATATCGACATAGGCTTCCGGCTTCCAGCGGCGACCTTTTGCGTCAATAATCCCGGTGTCTACCGCGTCTCCGAGTATCTTACGCATCCGGTCGACCACGTCCCGCTGAAGCGTCGTGTTTCCGTTTATTCCTTGCGATAGGTTCGAGCGAAGCGACTCCGCAAGAGCCTGGCGGATAGCTGCCTTCGTTTTACGATCCATATTCGCGGTTACAGCAAGCACGTCTGCGTGAGTATCGAGGATCGCAGCCGCCAACATATCGCGATTAGCCCGATTCAGCTTCGCTTTTTCCGCAGCTTCAAGCAGCGTTTTAGCAGCACCAATATCAATTAGCGCGCGCTTCACGCCATCCTGCGCAGCTTTCGTGAGGTTGTCCTTTACCCATTCCTTTGACTCTGCGTTCAGTTTCGCTAGAGCCTCGGAAGCTTCTTTTGCGGCTGCGTCCGCCATCTTGTGGTTAGCTCCTCGCGTAAATAAGCGACTGACGGCGGAACCGATAGCTGAACGAGCACGCCGAAAAGCCCCGAGTAGTTTAGACACGGGGCCATCGTAATTCGGATCGTCCATTAGGCGTCACCGCCAGTTTCAGCGTTAAATATCGAAGCGTCGACAGTGCCGGAAACGCGCTGTTCATCGGCGTCAATCCTGCGGACAAGTTCGGCTGCCTGTGCGTCATCAACCCCGTCGAGGTCTTTAATTGCGTCAGTAACCGACCACGTAGGCTTACCGCCAGTGCGCAGGCTAGCGACCTCTGCCGCTTCCTTCTCGTCACGCGGAATACCGTCACGCCAAGTAATCGTAGGGTACGTCGCTTCGTACGCTGTGAAGTCGTCGACGCCGTCGTTGGCGTGGTTCTCCAGTTTCATCGCCTTCCACAACGCATTACGTAGACCTCGGTCAACGTGCGCTCTAATGCGTTTTACCTTGGACAAGATCGGCATAAATCGAGCTTTAATCGCGCCAGCATCCGTATGCGACGTTCCTGTTCCGCCCTTATCTGAAGCGAGCGTCGTACCAAACAGCCATTGCGGCGTCTCGCTTATTTGGTAAACGAGACCAAGAAGGATATCGAGCTCTTTAAATGCGCCTTCCAGTTGAGAATCCCATACCATGTAGCCGGGCGTTGCATCGTCCTTGGTCACGGGAATATAACGCCCACCACTACGTACCGTCGCGTCGTCGTCCTCCTGAAAATCGGGTCCGTACGCAGTTGGATCGCTGTGCTTCCAAAGGATATAGTCAATTTGGACGAGTCGATCGTTGACCGCGGCCAGTACGCTCTCTAGCTTTTCCGTACCGCTCTCCCCGCGCCAATCTGCGTCCGTTGTCTTGTACGGAATGTGCTCGACGAGCAGTTCCGGCATCCCGGTCGGTACAACGTCCTGCTCCCGTCCGGTCGGAACTTGCTCACCGATGTTATACGTTGGAATAGGCGCCCCCCATCGGTCATCCACGCCTCGCTCCGTAAGTTCATATCTTTCGTACACGATATAGCCCGGTATATGGCGCTCCACGTTTAGATACGGCGTCTCTGTAGTCGGGATTCCGGATAAGAACGACATAATCCGGCTGCTATTTTCGATTTCCCACTCTACCCATGCGATATTCATCGCCTTAAACCGTTTTTTAGAGCCGCGCGAGAGCTCCGGAAATACAATCGAAGCGTCTACGGGTTCAATAATCGGCTCCAGCGGTGCGTCTGGCGCATCTAAACCGAGTTGAAGCGTCTCAGATACATCCGCACGTTGGCCGTAATACGTCTTTAGAAACGAGTCGCCCCGAAAGCCTGCTCCGATTACAATCTCGTGGATCATCTGCGTTAGGTCGTTCTCTTCAACGATACGACTTAGCGCTGTTTGTTCGGGGGATTCCGGATCGTGTCCGGTCTCAAACGTAGGAGCCTCGCCGACCATCAAATCCGCGGGCTTCGTTAGCAGCACGTCCATAAGATTAACCGCAATAAATAACGTTTTGAGCTGCGGCGCAAACGGCGTATCTTTTAGGAGTCCGGAGGCGCGATCGTATATCTCAACGTGGCGCCCTTGATAGATGGCCCGGCCGCGTTCATACTTTGCCAAGCGAGGAATCTCATAAACCGGCGGGTATTGAGCTCCGGTATAAAATAGTTTCGTTTCTCTTGCATCATAAAACTCCGTCACAAAGCTCCTCCTTTCGTGGTATAATTTCCCTATAATATAGAGGAGGGATAATTTTTGAGCTTCTTTGATAGACTGGACAGCAAAATAGAAGAAATTGAAAATGACCAAGACAGAAAACAAGCGATTGAAGACAGGAAACACCTTTTAGGTGAAATAAGAAGTGCTTTTCAAGAATTGCGAGAGGAGGCTGCAAACCAAAACGCAGATTTTAGCGTCACACCACCAGCTTTAGGTACCGATACCACTTGGTTCGTACAGTATCAAGGTCGCTCCTTTGTCGTATTCACTGATGAGGTTATGCACAACCTTAAAGAGAACCAAGGCACTGAGGTTAAATCAGCTATCGAGAATATAATTATTTCAAAAATAAATTAAGTTACATCCATTTTGGCTTATTCCGGAGCTTCTTTCGCCCCGTCTTCGCAATACTTACGGCCATTTCGAGCGCATCCGGTAAGTCGTCATGTGACCCCGACCCGTACAGCTCGAATTGCTCAAGTAATAACGAATGTTTTCGCGTAAATTGAATAGCGCCGCTCTCGATATCCGGGAGCAGCGCTTCTATACGGAGGTCTTTACGGGACCGTTGATGTATTTCCTTAACACGAGTCTGTGCGGGATAGCCCGCAGCCCTCAACGCTTCCTTCAGTTTCTGGACGAAGAACTCCTGCGCCGCCTGTGCTTCAGCCGCGATCGCTGTCGGTTGGTACTTTAGCGTCTTATCGACAATCACACGCATAAACTCGTCCGGCTTAACGCGCTCACCGTACGCATCGACTACGTACTTCGTACCGCTCTGTTTATGCCGCGCAATAGTAACAATTGCGGAGTAGTCACCGCGCGTTTTCCCCATCGCGAAGTCGATTCCGAGGTAAATATCGTAATCGGACGTGAAGAAGTCGCGATCCTCACGGTCCCAATATGTAAAGGACTCCGGATTGAAGATCATTGACTCCTCATCGACCGGATTGTTCATATACTCCGTGTTGAACGCCTTCGTCCCGTTATCCCATTTCCACGTCATCAACTTCCATAGCGGTTGCGCTTCCGGCCAAAGCACGATAGCTCCACGGTCCATTTCCTCGCGATTCATCTCGTACAGTGCTTTTGCGTCCGCAGCTCGATTCGGATTATCTCGATCGACGTAGACGAGACGGCACGCCTCCCATAAGTCCATACGCTCCGGCCATTCGATAACCGCACGATAAACTCGGCTCTTAAAGTCCGATCGCTTGTA
Organism: Paenibacillus sp. EKM301P; assembly: GCF_011800295.1. Taxonomy (NCBI): domain Bacteria; kingdom Bacillati; phylum Bacillota; class Bacilli; order Caryophanales; family Paenibacillaceae; genus Paenibacillus; species Paenibacillus sp. EKM301P. The sequence goes on from NZ_JAALFM010000001.1 coordinate 253,420, forward strand.
TAGGACGTTAACAAGTAGTGCCTCGTGATGGACCGTTGTTCCCATGTATACGAAGGCTGTGCGCTTACCTTTCGGATCACCGAGCGGTACGACGGTCTGTGCGAACCAGTCACGCATCTTCTGGCGTAGCTCCGGCGTGGCTGCGTTAGACTTGATGTCCTCCAAGTCGTCACATACGATCAAATCCGGACGGACACCGTTCCAGTTACGTCCACGGAGCGCCTGGCCGGTAGATGCCGCTTCGACCTTCGTGAGCATTTTCGGTATTCCGCTGTCTGTCGGCTCCCACGCGATAAACTCCGAGCTGTTATCCTTCGGGTTCTCCTGCTGTTTCGGAGACAATAAAGGACCGAAGTCCCTTCGCAGCTTCTCGTTATGCTTGAGCTGCATTGAAATCCAGTCCAGGTTGCCGCTCGATACTGCCGGCGTCTCCGATATGATAATTTCGTACTTACGTTTCCGGTACACTATCTCGCGTAGGGGAAACGCCTTGGAAAGATACGTTGATTTAGCGTGAGAACGGGGCGCAGCGACTGCGACCTTATCGTTGGTATTAACGTTCGATACATCGTCCATTATCACGCTAATTTCACGGTGAAAATCAGGCGCTTCGTCTACGCCTGTTATGTCGAATCCGTCCCAATTGCCCGCGTTGCCCGGATTTTTAGCCTCCGAGAAGTATTCGAGTGCGAACGCAATCAAATCCGTTTCAGCTTCGTTAATCACGCTTAACCGCTCGTACTCCGAAAGCTGCGTTTCAATGTCACGTTGATCCTCGTCACCCAAGGCGGCGATATCTACGCCATCAAGTGCGTCAATTAAGTCGGTCAGCTCGTTAATATGCGCTTCCCGCTCTTCCCGACCGATCCATTTCCCGTTAACCCATGCGATAGATATCACCTCCTTCCTTTGTTTTGACGTGGATTTACCGTGAAATTAGCCCGTTTCGTATCTTCCGAATAGTCTCGTTAGGGTCAACGCTCTAAGACGCTAAATTCACGTTAATTTATAAGCAAGCGCTGCGAACATGAGCGCGTCGTTAGGATCGGCGGCGTATCCGTACGCAAAATGAAACGGCTCAGACTTACCAACTCTCGCATAATACACCTGCCAGTCCTTATCGAAAGTAACGTAGGATTCTGGATATAGCGTAAGCAACTCCGCCAGACTTTCGAAGTGTTCTGCGAATAATTTAGCGCGGTCTTGCGGTGACATATCTCTAAGCTCGAACCAGTCGACGCGTTGGCCCACATAGAGCACTCCTCGATCTTCGTAAGCGCTAGTGATTTCTACGGGTTCGATTCGTACCTCATTCTGAAACGCGGGGCGCAGGCACTCACGCACCCACCTATCGTTACCATCAAGCGGTATAGACGATATCAAGACGTTAGGGCGCATCCCGTAGTGATTGAGGCCGCAAAATGCGTAGCCATAATGGTACGCCGAAATCCGAAAGCCACTTGTAGCCGGCGGAAAAATGGCGTTAAGTGCAGCGGCCTCTCCGATTGTTTGCGTAATAACAACGATGAACTTGCGGTCACTCATGCGTTAGCACCTTCGTCCGCATGTTCAAACTGCTGCGCTTCGACCATAGCATTGCGAATAGCCTGTGCCGGCGTGTCAGCGTACCCATATGCGAAGAAACCGCCGGGTATTAATTTGTGATCCGGACCGACTACTGCCTTGTACTCGCTAAGACGCACGTCCCATTCGACCCATACGTAAGTGTATTCCGCAAAGATATCATCCAAAGAGCGCAAGGACTCGATTTCTACGCGTGTTCCTTGTACCTCACGCGCGAGTTCCGCACGGTCAGCGTCAATGTTCCCGCTACGTTCATATATGCAATCATCCGCCGCCTCTGCGTACGCTTCGAGTAATTCGAGCGCGATCTTACGCAGTTGTTCCATACGTTAGCACCTCCGTAAAAGTCAAAAGTTAAATTTGATACGCGGATTGTTTTCGCACCAGATTCCGGGCCGCGCGAGGGGGCGCTTGGGGGTACGGTGATCCTGCGTTATGTTAAAGCGTTAATCAATCGCAATTAAAGCGCAGACTCCCTTCTTCGTTCCCTAATCGTAAAGGTACCGATATACACCGGTATGCACGTACATGTGCACAAAATACACGTTTTGTGAATATGTCTGCGTCCGGAACCCGCACCGTTACTGCGTTTATTCCCGCTGCATAAATCCGCGTTATACATTGCATATACATTTCCAGCGCATAATACGGATAACCCGCGTTGTTATGCGGATTAGCCCCGTTACATACTGGAAGATTATACGTGTATTTCCCGTATCCCCTATCGCGTTTATGCACCGCTTATTCAACGAACGAACGTTCGAAGCACGGTAGCCAATTTGTAGTGTAACGCGTTGTTACGGTGAAGCGTGCGGGCGTGAATCGGAAAGTTTCGGAGGGGGCTTGCGCCAGGAGCTTCGTGTAGGTAAAACACGCCCGCTCCGAAAGTATCCGAAGACGCCACGCACAATTCGCTTCTTATATATACGCGCCTATTCCGTATCTTCGGAATCGCTACCCTTACGCACCTTCAACGCCTCAATCCGTGCCCTCAACGCTTCTACATCCGTAGCATTCGCATCCTTCGTTTCAACCTCGACTTTATCCGTCAACATACCGTTAATCTGAAGCACGAGTTTAGCGGCTGCTGCGTTACCTTCACGTATAGCCCATTCCGCCATAGATTCGACTACTTCCGGTAGCTTTGCGCTATTGTTACGAATGATCGCACGTTTTAGCTCCGCATCAAATGTCGGTGTCTTACGCCAGTTCTCCAACGTACGCGCAGTGACTCCGCAGATAGCTGCGATCTCTTCGAATGTCTTACCGCCCTTATTCGGAATAGATAACCACTCGATAGCTACGTATTGTTCTGCCGTTATTTTCTTCGCCATATGTACGTCCTCCTTTCGTCCTGCTGCCGATAATTACCGTGTTTTTAACGTGTAAATAACTCAAATAACCGCATACCCTACGCTCAGGCAAGGCGTAGAGTAAAGCGGCTAATTTCACGTTATTTTACCGGGTATTTCAACGCTGTATATTCCGTAATCCTATCGACTCCAGAAGCGATATCAATTCGATTAAGATTGTACGCATATACTCCGTTCTCATACGTTTCATCGTAACCGCCATCTGCGTTATGACTTACGAATACAAGCGCAGGAATTCCGTTGTTAAATACTAACGCAGGTTTACCGTCTACCTTCGTCCATATTGACCGTTCGATACTTACGCCCTCCTTCCGCTCACTGTACGTTCGCTTACCGTTTATAAAAGATACTGCGCGTCGCTTCGCTCCTTGCCGTCGCCTATCGGCTCCGAACGCGTATAGAGATTATTTATCAATATACTTTTCTGCGTGATACACAAGGAACGGAGTGACGCAGTGTCGGACGAAGTCCGGTATCAAAGACTAAGAATAAATTTGACCCCCTAAAACGCTGAAACCCGCGCCGCTCTAAGGCGGAATCCACTTTTTTAGTGTTCGCGTTTTTACCGATAGATGGCCTATTTTGTTCGCGTTTTTACCGATAGTTTTTATTTATCACGTCGATTAAAGTTATTTTTCATGGCGAACATCTCTCGTAATGTCGCGTCAGGCTTCCCGTTTTTGCGATAGAACACGAATGGATTAATCTTATAGTAGCGCGAGTTTCCGTACACGACTTCGGCAAATACGTACTGGTCTCCGAATTTGAGATTACGCAGCTTCGTATAAACGGATTTAGCGGAGACTCCCGTAACCGTAGCGATATCCTCTTTCGTAAGCGGTAACGTATTCTCAACGTCTCGCTCGTAAGGATTCGCGCATATCGTATTCGTTTCGAGGTGGATATAGCGGAGTAATTTGTACACGAAGCCGAGATCCTTTGCGTTAACCTCCGTATATAGCTCCTTCACCTTCGCAACGAACGTTTTGACTACGGCCAGGTTATCCGTTTTACCCTGGAAATGGTAACGCGGATTCAACCGATAACGGTCGCCGCACTCGTAAATGACGTCGTGATCGGTCATCTCGCGTAGAAACTGATGCAGCGCCGTCCGTCCGAGCTTCAGCGTGCGCATGATATCAGCGCGGCTCATTGCGGTCTTGTCCGGATTCTCAAGGATTGCGTCATAATTAACGAAGCATTGCAAATAAAGAAGGTACCCGCAATTCTTATCGGATACCTTCTCGATTACTTCGTCGATATTATGCATATTTGTAACGGTAAACTCCGGAGCGCGTCCGGTTGTTTGTATTTTGGCGTAAGACTCGCGTTGTTTTGCCGTAGTAATGCGGTCACCTGCCGCAAGGACTGCGGTGTGTTCGTGTATCTCGCCCGTTTCCGGGTCAATTAGCGTTTTAAATTCTGCCATGTTCGTAGCTCCTTTACGTGGAATTAACGTAAGGGTGTGCGGAGTGTACCCGCAACGTTCTACTTCCTCATAACGTATAGCCGCAAAATCACGAAAAATGTAGGGTAAAACGTTAAAATAACGTAAAAAAGCGCAGGAAATCTGCACCAATTTGTCGAATTATTAGCGTAATCCAGTACGAAAGGACTACGTTATATGAAGACGATTTATGAGGTTTTTATTTGTGCTCATATTTATGCCTACTAAGAAAGGAACGTTGAGTTATTATGAAGTTACTTACAATTGGCTACTTTACTGGTTGGAACTCCAATGTGGTTGATTTTGGTTCTTCCACATCATTTCTAGACTATGATGTTGTGCTAATAGACTTATCAAGTGTTTTAGATGAATATGATGCTGAAGCTATGTCCCCCACCTTCCAAGGTTTGAAGCGCATATCAGACCACCATTCAGCAAAATTAAAGGCGGATATTGATAGAAGAAAGCACGAAATTACGGAACTCCTAAACCTAGGTCGAACAGTGGTAGTTTATACGCCCTTTCCGATACATTGCTATGTAGATTCTGGAAAAAGGGAGTATTCAGGGACCGGCAAAAACCAAAAGAAAACGACAATAGTTAATCTGTTAGACGTAAGATCCATCTTGCCTATTTATCCTGAAACAATGTTAGCGTCTGGATCAAATTTAGAATTTATAGGCGAGTCAGCCTTTAAACCTCTAACGAAACATAAAGACAAACTCAGGTACAACGCCTACTTTACTAAACCACTAGGAAACCCGATTTTTAAAATCAAAGGAACTAAAAATATTGTGAGTTCCTATATAAATACAGGAACAGGCACTCTTCTATTCATACCAGAATTATTCAACCCCGATGATGACGTAGATGAAGGCGTGGAAGAAGAAATAGAGTCGCAATTTTTTAACACATTAACAGCAATTATAACAGATTTGAAAAAAGAAGACGGTGATTTCCAGCTCCCGTCATGGAGTATTGATTATACGCTACCGGGAGAGTTTGAATTAAAACAACAGCTTTTGGAATACGAAAAAGAAATGAAAATGATAGCAGATAAAATTAGCAAGCAAAAAGAGGAACTATTAAAACTTGAAGAGTACAAATTGCTCTTTACTGCAACAGGTAGATCTCTAGAAGTTCAGGTAGGCAAAGTATTTATAGAACTAGGCTTCGAGGTTGAGGAAGGACTCCCTGGACGTGATGATTTAATTCTTAAATATAATGATCAAATAGCAGTTGTAGAAGTCAAAGGCGTATCAAAAAGTGCCGCAGAGAAGCATGCTGCTCAACTTGAAAAATGGGTAAGTGAGTACTTTGTTTCAAAAGGGATTAACCCAAAGGGTATACTTATTGTTAACGCCTTTAAAGATAAACCGTTAAGCGAAAGAACAGAGAGCCCATTCCCTGCACAAATGATGCCCTATTGTGAGAGTAGAAATCACTGTCTTTTAACTAGCACTGACCTGTTATCAATCTTTCTAAGCGTAAAGAAAGATCCTAATAAAAAAGAGGAAATTATTCAAAAAATATTTGATACATCGGGAGTTTACGAAGGTAATAGTTGGAAAGAAAGTATCAAGGCTCCAGAAGCAGCCGTTATAAGTTAGAGATACACTAGCTTCAGCACAGTTCCGTATCTTTTAGTATAACGGAATCTTCAGATCTATGTAGAGAGAAGCACGTTACTTCTATGTATCCGCGCCTTGCTGATTTAATAAAACGCCTATCTCGCGGAGAATAGGCGTTTATATTGCGCTGTTCTTACATACCAAACGCAGGAACTTACGCATTTCCGTCGAATTATTCACGTATGAAAACGCTAATTACTGACGTAGATTTACTAGCCGCAGCACTTACCCAAGCACGCGTTACAGTTTACGAAAAAGACGGTCATATCGTAGATTACGGAGGTGTGATCGAAAGGTACACGCCTGAAAGCGTAAAGATAGCGGGAACGTATTTTATGCGCGAAGTATACGTATTTAAGACGGGAAGCACCCGGGAAAGGTTGGAATAACTCCGCCTTGTGTAATAATTGCGGAAATACCCCGCTAACCTTTACTTGGTCGGCGGGGTTATTTGTATTTTCTACACTCTTTGCAGCTTACGGGCGTTTATTGCGCTTATGACTGATTTACAATACAAAAGCCCTCCATTAAAGGAAGGCTATAAGAATCATAATTTGGTAAGTTGAATTACAATGCATTGTTTGATTATAAATATGAACTAACCAAAGCGATTGCTAAAATAACAAGAATAACCATAAAAAATATTTTATAACCAGATTGCCCGTGTGTATTTTTTTTCTTCTTAATGTAGTAGACAGCCATATAACTTATTCCCCAAATAATCACTAAAGCAGCTAAAATACTGGTCATAGAGTCTCCTTACTGTGTCGTATTACAAAGGTTCAACATCAAACACTGCCGCCCATGAAACAGAAACATAAACTCCGTTACCATTGTTATTAGCGCTCATACGAGCTGCAAACAATGCAAAGTATCCTGCGACTGATCCTGAAATACCTGAAACAGGAGGATACCAAGCAGTTGCCCCTGAAACGAGTGCGCCGCCACCTGCCACACTATTATAGTAATCTATCGCTTGTTTAGTTTGAGAGTCAGTGAATTTCCGATCATATCCCCACCAATGGTAGGTCCAGGATCCGTATTCTGCATTAAGCGAGATGGTATTGTCCTTTATGCTTAAATCGCTATTAACAGTAATTTTACCTGATTTTGATAACTCATTTAATTCATCAAAATGCTTTTGCAAATCCGATAAATTATACTGGTTATAAATACTTTCAGGAACGTCTTTTAGGGACAATACCCCGTCTTTAACTTGTACATAGGGTTTTACTGCCTCAACTGCACTCTTTTGAGTTACACTTGAACTTGAATTTTGTGTGATTTGTTCTGTGGATGATTCAGCAGATGCTGCAATTGGAGCAACTGCTGTAAGAGCCAATACACCTGAAAGAATGATTGCTGTGTTCTTTAACTTCATCCAAAACCGTCCTCTCGAAATGGTATTATTTTGAACTACCAATCCAGTGTACCATAAAATAAGGAATAATTTGTTTGTTTTAAATAATAAAATGGAAAATGACACTATAGAACTATTTGTCTTACAGTAGTCGACAATATTCAAAAAATATAATTTAGTCGAATATCGAATGACAAAAATTTCAAAACTTATTGACAACTGTTAAATTATCGACAACAATAGATTGCAATAATATAAAAGTTTTGGAATTTCTGTATGAAGGGTGGATATGATATGAAGCATACACCTACGATTAGAGCAGAATTAGACAGATATCTAGAACAAAAGGGTTTGAGCTTAGCGCAATTTGGACAACTTGCAGGCATGAATAGGGGGATAATAAGTGCTATTGTGACAGGGAATAAGTCAATGTCTGTTAACCAGCTTGACCGAATCACTGAAGCTATGGGTTTACCAGAAGGGGACTTTTACGATCTGTTTATAGAAAACTTCATCATCGACCATCCTCCGAATATGAGGCGTATCGAGCCATTTTTGTTTCGGTGTGCGGAGTTGGACAAGTTGGATGCGATCCGTCGAGTAGTGGGCGCTATCATGGACAATCTACTCTACTCACCCAAGCTATTTGAAATAGCGGAAGAATTATTGTCACAGGGACGACATGAGGCTGCATTGCTGCTCTATGAGGGGGTAGCTGAAGCGGAGAGATATCAACATTCTGAGCGTTTGGCAGTCTGCCAATATCGTATATTCACGATTCAGATTGGAGACGATCAAAGCCAGAATCTCAAGGCAGCTATTCTGTTTGAGCCTTATGTTGAGCGTTTAGATGAAATTGACCAGCTTGACGCATTAAAGGATTTAGCTAACGTGTATAGGTCTTTGCGTAAATGGGACAAGGTTGACGAAATAGCTAAATTAATGAGAGCTAAGGCGGAAATTCAATATAATTTGAAACTTGAACATAAGAATCGAGAATGTAATGAATCTACTAAAAAGCTGACTCGTCCTTTGTTTGTATACATTTCCTATGCTGACCTGCTGTGTGCAGGTGTGTACGAAGCCCAAGGCGATTACCACCAAGCTCTCAAATATACATACACCTATGCTAATTTAGATTGGGTTAAAGAGACAGACGAAGATACCCAACACTGGATTGGCTTGTTTAAGCACTGGGCAAAAGCTAATATTATTGTCAATAAGCTTTTATCTGGAGATATAAAGGCGCTACAAGATTATATTGAATACATCGATGCAGCGGAGGATACAACTCAAGAAGATAAGGTCATCCAACTACTGAATATTATGATAGCAGCTAACCGATATGATATTGATGTTAGTAACATAATAAAACGCTTTGAAGCGGACATTGTATCATTATCTCAACACTCACCAAGTGATATGTATACTCAACAAGTGGTACCAGATTATTTTGCATGGTGTGGTTACGAGTTGGCTCATTATTATTTACATCGAAATTCTTACGATGATGGTTTTAAACATTTGATGTATTCTATGGTAAGTTATCATACACTAAATAATGAGACTTATTTCATAAATTGTATGGGGCTATTTTTACATTTTCGAGAACATGCGACTCCTGAAACCAAAGCAAATTTTTTAAATCTTATTGAAAAGGTGTGGATGGACAATGTTAAAAAAAATGGCACTGTTGATCGTCGCGGCTAGCTTTTTGTTAATTGTTACTGTACCTATTCATTCGCATGGCATAGAGCCTCAAGTACAGCATGGAGGGGCTTAATCGTAAGTAAAGCAAATCCCCGCTAACCTTAATTTGGTTGGCGGGGATTATTGTTAGACGATAAACTCCATAAACACTGGTATCCGCAAATTCCCTGCCTTAGTCCAGTTACGCATCTTTACGCGAGCCCTTATACGCGGCTCTACGTAAACAAACTCGCGATCCTCGCCGGTCTTTAACGGTGCCACGACGCCGTAAAACGCCTTCTTGTGCGTTGGGCTAGCGCCGTGCTCGATAATGCCGGCGGGACGAAGGTTACCGCGCTCATTAGGCACTGATACAAGCCATCCGAACTCAGTTTTACGATAACCCGTTATAAATACGTCAGCATAGGACCAGTTAATCACTTTTTGCCACGCATTTGATCGGCGACTAACATATGTGCTCTCTTTACGCTTGGCGACCACGCCTTCCATACCGCGCGCTTCTATCTGCTCAAACAACGCCTCGCCGGCGCCTTCAATATACGGAACAACCCCGAAACTAGGGCTAGGAAGCGTTAGACTAGCGAGTATGAACTTGCGCTCCATAAGCGGAAGGCTCCGCAAGTCCTCGCCTTTAAAGCTCAAGATATCGAAGACAACGAAAGTAGCTGGTAATTCAGCTACGAGCTTAGTAATCTTGTCCGCCTTCTTCGCCTGAAAGCGTGACATAACGGATTCAAATTCCGATACACCCGTTGTCGGATCAACGCACGCAATCTCGCCGTCCAACACAATGTCATGCGGAAAGGTGACGCTAGCTATCTCCGGGTATTGGCATGTGCAGTCGTTGTTATGGCGCGTGAATAAGCGTACAATGCCGTTTTGTTGCGAATATATTAAGCGGTGCCCGTCTATTTTCGGTTCGAAGATATAGCGCGAATCCGAAAAGGGAGCAGCCGCTGTTTCGAGTAACATCGGAGAAATAAACATATAAACACCTCACCCCGATTATACCGCGTTGAGCAATTAGAGGAATCCGGTAAGTATTGGAGGACGCACGAAAAAAGCCGGAATAACTCCGGCCTAGTGCGTTATAACAGCGTTGAAAGCTCCGTCCACTTCCCGCCGGCGATGCGCACGTACAAGCGGCCGTTTTCGTAGCGTCCTGCGCAGAATTCACGTCTATTCATTCGTAAGCACCTCCGTGTATCACTTATTTCGGAATACAACAACTGCGACAATTATCGAAGCGACTAAAGCCGCAATACTTACGATCCAAGTTAACGTATCCATACGATTTCCCTCCTATAGAGGGGCCGAAGCCCCGCATTTTACAGACCCACAAACTCACGAGCCGTCTTCATGCATCTAACAGCCTTCTCCATTGGTGTACATCCGGTTTTTACTCTTTCCGCAAATTTAGCACGAAGCCAAATGATAAATTGTTCGTTATTCATACCTTCCTACCTCCCGCTTAAGGCCGCCGCCAATTGTATATATCAAACCGTTATGTTAAGATTGGGTGGAGATGGCGCTGTACTAGCCGCCACCTCGGAAGGAATCCTTAACGTCTGCGCCCACCGCGTCGTTTATTGGTTCCTTTTTTCTTTTTGTTACGGCGATGTGTTTTCCAGATAGCAAGCGCTGTAACCAGTTGTATGATTGCCGTAATCAAGTTTACCCAATCTTTCATAGTGCGTTTCTCCTTTCCGATGACTCTTTTAACGTGTCATCCTTATGTACTTATAATACCACGACTCGTTTAAGGTGTCAACAACTATTTGACACTTTTATCGAGTCAACTTATACTGAAGGTAAAGCTTCATTTTATTTCACTTTAAGGAGGCGGAAAAATTGCTCATTCACTCGAATTTAAAGGCTATCGCAGAGGCACGCGGCCTAACGGTACGACAAATCGCGCGTGATATCGACTACCGCTTCGAAAGTGTACGTACGATGTACAATGACGAAATGGAGCGTTATCCGCGCGATCTGCTCGCTAAATTATGCAGCTATTTGGACGTCGGCATCGACGAACTGCTCACGCTCCGGTAGACGGTCAAGAATACCGACACATTGCGTAAACTCATCCGTTAGCTCTCCGCCAGTCTCGTTAAGATTATACGTAGTGACCGAACTAGGTGCAGTATCCCTGCGGTATCTGGCTGCGCGTAGCTTATTACGAATCTTAGCGTGCTCGTCTACGAATATAAGCTCCTTGATGCTGCGCTTCCTACGCTTAGGTACGCGGTAGTTACGCCCGTCTGCCCCGTATTCCTCCGCCACCTCTAACGGTACCTCGCGTTCACGCCTCCGCTCAAACTGCCGCTCAGATAAAAACGGATATTCGTCATTGCGTGCTTTCATCCGGTCGGTGTTCGTTAGTTCCTCGCGTAAAATATAATCGGTCAGGCGCTCAAGCTGTATCATATCTGGGTACTCTCCGTATCTCATAACGTAGTCCTCGGTGAGCGCGCTAACAGCCGCCATCCTCGCGTCCCGGTCCGCAATATCTTCCGCAATCAGTTCCGTAACATCCTCGGCAAATTTCACTTTGTAGTCAATAATCATGCGCATTCCTCCGTATATTCGTCTTCGATCTCGATGCCCTTATGAATGCGTAAGAACTCTGCACTTTCCTGTTCGTTTAGTACCGGGATGAGTGCGGACGCGTCGTATTCCACTTCGATATCTCCGTAATCCCAACGCCGATAAACTTCCGCAATCTTTTCCTCCGCCGTTTCGATATGTTCGATTAGCGTCGGGCGGGCGATCCCCATAATAGCCGCCGCTTTCTCTTGCGTAAGGTCAACGCCATAAACCCACGCAATAGCTTCCGTCTGTCGATCCGTCAAACCGGCCGAATTAATAGCGCTATGCAAGTCGATTAGAATATCGCTTGCCGCCGTATCGCCTCTAAATCTTGCGGAGCTGATCCGGTGACGATCACGGAGGAGGGAACGTACCCCCGCCGCGTCGTTGAGTGCGTATTTTACCGCGTAGCTGCGGTCAGATTTTGCGATGTCTACTTTAACGTGTCCCATGTTACGCCGCCTCCTTTGTTTGTTGCGTAATTCCCTCGTAATAATCGTCAACAATACGATCCGTCCACGTGAAATCAAACGTACTTACTCCGTCAATTTCCTCGCCAGCCCCAAGCGTAAGCTCGTTCCAGCGGTACGGGCCTTCTGCGGTCGCTCCCGTTTTGTGCCCGTATGTTCTGCTCGCATCCCGGAAGCCATCCCCGTCGTTGTTGGCGTGCTGGAACATAAACGCGGAGACGTCTTTGACGCTGTGCCACGAAGGTATATGCGGGTATAGGTTAGATCGTATTAGGTATTCGTCGGTAAAGTCTTCGAGTAGTTCGTCAAGTTGCGTGAGGCCGTCGCCCCACTTATCCGTACTCTTGCCGTGTTTGTCGTAACCAATATCGGTAACTTGCGCGAAATAGGCGGGAGGCTGTCCCGCGAGAAACTTTGCGTTAAACTGCGTGATATCTTTGTACCCGCCGCGCCTGAAGTTCGATCCCCAACGGTTTGTCGCAGTAGGGATAAGCGGAGTATCTGGCGGTGCCTTACGTACGATCAATATCTGCGTCTCAATCGTCGTACCCGTTAATGCGAATGTTTCACCGGGCAATCCGATAGTCGCTACCTGCCAACACGTTTTATAGAGTAGTTGACGCACCTTTTCCGCATAATTCGCGTAGTTGAGACCTAACGGAAGCACGAACGCGATGTAGCCGCCGGGCTTGACCGCTTTGATTGCGAGTTCAATAAACGCGACCTCCGACTTGCCTTTCGCGCGGCCTTTCGTGGTGCGCAATGTCTCGAAGGTATCCGGTAAGTCGTCCGCGGCTATATCGAGACTGACACCGTAAGGAGGATTACCGATCACATAATCGTAATAATCTCGGAGTCCGTGCGTGAACGCGTCACCCTGGATTACGTTGGCGTGCGGATAAATAAGCGATGCAACTTTCGCGCTCGTCTCGTCCAGCTCCAGCGCTGATATTTCCGCATTCTGCGGCATATGTTCGATGAATACACCGGAACCCGCGGACGGTTCGAGAAAACGCGCATCAGGCGGAAATGAGCCGCCGGATAGTCCGCGTAATGCTTCGACAATAAACCGCGCAACGTGTGTCGGCGTGTAAAACGCACCGCCTGCGTAAGCATTCGGCAATAACCCACCAGTTGACGTGTAGTTATCACGTAGAAACTGAACGTCCTCCTCCGTTATTTCTTCGCGTGGTTTCGCAACAATTGCCATACTGCGGACGTTTCCGTCCCATCTTGCTCGCGACGCTTTTCCCACTATGCCGCCTCCCCTTCCGCACGCCCGACGCGTGATCGGATAATCTCTACGTATTCCGGTTCGCGTTCGATGGCGATATAACCGAAGCCTTCACGCTCGGCTGCTACAGGGGTACTTCCGCTACCCGCGAACGGATCGAGAACGGTTCCGCCCGGCGGCGTTACTAGTCGTACAAGCCACGCCATGAGGTCGGTCGGCTTGACAGTCGGATGCGTATTGCCTGCGCCTCTATCCGCCTTGCTCGCCTTTTTGCAGACTTCGCGCGGTGTGACGTTGAAATATGGGGAGCAGAACGCATCGTCGTACGTAGTGACGCAATTCGCAGGGAATCGTCCGGCATCATGTGGCGTATCCGCCATTCTTTCCGCAAACTTACCGTAAATCCCAGCAGTGACATCTGAGGGTTCGTCCCCATTTACGCCGTATTCGATACGGTCACCTTCTACCCGCCCGATTCTGCAGCCGTCGATATTAATTGCGCCCGTGCCGAACTTCTCAACCGTTTCCGCTACGGTTCCAGCAAGCGGCTTTCGCGCGACGATAATCGGTTCGTGAGCGGGCTTGAGTGCCGTTCCCCATCCGTCCCATTGACGTGCGAGTTCGGTCGCAGGGGCGGTGATGTCGACGACTTTTGATTCGCTAACCCATACGCCATCTCCGAATGCTTGACCGATGCCGGACGTTTTCTCCCCTACCTTTTCACGATCAGCCCAAGCTTCTCCAAGCTGACCTTTTCGTCCGTTCAGCTCATAAACCAGATCGTCCATTTCGTCAGTTAGTCCGAGAACCTCTTTCAGTTTTAAATACTGCTCGATAGTCGGCGCTGACGGTTGGCTGTCAGTATCTCTCGCGGCCCAATGATCAATGAGGCGCGGGTTACAATCACCAAAATGCTGCGTCAGCTCCCGGGATTTCAAGCCTTGAGCGTCCATAGCCGCACGAATGAAGCGGCATACGACCCGAATACGATCTTTATCGTCTCGGCGTTTATCAAACGCCTTCCCCACATCCATAGACTTAGGGAATCCGCTAAAATAAAGCCACTCGATAACGTCACGAATCTCGAATCCCCCTAAACGCAGCGCAATCGTCATCAAGTCCTGCGTTCGTGTTCCGGCGAATACTAACGCGTGCCCTCCCGGTTTCAACACGCGATAAACCTCTTTCCACACGTCCGGATGTGGTACGAACGAATCCCATGACTTACCCATGAATCCACCGTGACCGTGATCGTACGGCTCGCCGGCTATCCATTTCGTGAGGACTTCCGTTACATTCGGCTCTTTAGAGAGACCATATGGCGGGTCCGTCACAACGGAATCGACGCTATTACTCGGCATCTCTCGCAAAACTTCGAGACAATCGCCTTGTACCACCTTACCGTTTACTTCCATATAAACGCCTCCCTTTTTCGATTGAGCGCGTCATCAACGTACTAGTACGTCGAAAGCGCCGCTAATCTATTGTGAATTATTCATATGTTGAGTTTTGCGAATACTAAGCCGCAGTTTCACGTATGATTCCGAGTTCAGCCATCACGTACTCATTTTCGCAGTGTCCGATATGCGTCCTGTCTCCATTGCTGTACGCTGTAAATTCATCGCCTGCGTAAATCCCGTCGCCACACCAAGCACAGTAGGCGGAAATGCGCGGTTCATCACGTGGGTCCGGTGGCTGGAAACGGTCGAAGGCGCTCATTACGCTGCCTCCTGCAAGTCCCGCGCCAAGGTTGCGTTAAGTTGCTCCGCCAGCGCGACTCCGATTAGGTAGGAGACGCGCGATGCGACTCCGTTACCAACGATGCGATACTGTGCGGATAACGAAATATCGTCCGGTAACACGTACCAGTCGGGTACGGATTGGATTCGCAGGCACTCACGGACGGTAAAGCGGCGTGGTTGCGGTTTTGATTCCGGGTGTACGCCTTCATTACGAGCGTGCCCGCCAACTGTAGCGCCCGGCGTTTCCCACGAAGCCTGACGATTAGCCTTCTCGTATGTCCAATCGGGGTTTACGTTATCGAACAAATGACCGTCGTGATTTTGTAAATGTGCGTCGTCTCTGTGCGCGGAATACCCGTCAGGCATAGGGCGGTTTACTGTCCGAACAGTCGGGGAAACTTCGTCAAGTCCGTAAACTGCCCTTCTGTCATAATTTCTTGGATGGCGATAGTAGTAGTCAGAGACCTCTGGCAAGTCACCGACCACATCCCGCAGTACTTGCGTCCGGTACTCTTCCGCACTCGGCTCCGGAAACTCAAATGTGAATCCCAAGTCCTTACGAATACCCACTGCAATCACGCGCTCACGCTTTTGTGCTACCCCGTAGTCCCAAGCGTTAATTACTCGCCATGAAACGCTGTAGTTGATAGATTCAAAATATGCGAGCAGAGCGTCAAAAGTAGGGCGGTGTTTTTTAGATACGAGTCCCTTAACGTTCTCAAATACGAAAGCTTTCGGCTGCTTTCTCGCAATGACTCCGAGGTACGTCCATACGAGCTTACCGCGCTCTCCCTCTTCGCCAGCTCCAGACCCAGCAACGCTATAATCCTGGCATGGCGGTCCGCCTGCGATAATGTCAGCGTCAGGTATCTGCGCCTGTATATCGTCACTCGTTATGTCTCCGTACACAACATGATCACCGATATTATGTGCGTAGGCTTGAACCGCCCGTTTATCGAAGTCGTTCGCAAAGGTTAACGTATAGCCTGCCGATTTGAGTCCAACCGCCATGAGACCGCCGCCGCAAAATAGTTCGGCGACCGTTAGGCCGTTCGGCGGTAATTGCGGAGTTACGTTATAGTTTCGTATGGATACCGACTCCTTTCGTTCTCCCGGATGTAGCGACGCATCTCTCGCACTCGCTAATACGGTATAAGCAGCCTCATCCCAATTGACGACACGCTTACGAGATAAGTAGCGTGACGAATACCTACCGTCCTGTGGGTTAGGCGTGTGATTCGCTATCATCCTCTCCGTCCTCCTTCCGGTAAACACTCCGCAGGGCAGCCGCATAACCAACCGCATACCCTGCGTCATATCCACGTATATAACCGTTGTTAGCCGCTTCTTCTACTGCTACGCGTATGAGTTCGTTAATCATTCCGGCCACTCTCCGGACAAGTACGCGATTATCTCGTCTATTTGCGCGTGGAGTCTGTCGAGTGTTCCGTCGTTCGTCACGGTGAAGTCGGGAAGGTATCCGTCGAGCGCCGTCTCTGTACCGTGGAAAAGGTCAGCGTAGTTAAACACGTCGCCGGATTTGATAGCGCGGTCGATGCGGACGGCATCCGGAGCTTCTACGCGGATGAGGACGTAGCCGGCGGATTTGAGCGCGGCATACTCGTTTGGCTGCCTGCAATCGCCGACGACTGCGCGGAACGGACGAGCCGGTACGGAATGTATGACGTCTCCGTTCAATATAAACTCGTGTGCCCTACGCAAATCCTCTGGAATACTGTCGCGATCCCGCTCGATCGCTTCGAAACACTTACGCACCCAAATGTCCGGATCACGCTCACGCATCGTCTGTCCGAACCATTGATAGAGTTCGCGCGGCTTCTCATCAGGTGCAGGCTCACCGAACAATTCGTGAGCGTAACGTTTGAGTTCGTCTCCGAACGCGAATTGCGTGTAACCGTAGTTATCCGAAAGATAATTACCGACCTCAGACTTCCCACTTCTCAACTTACCGATGAGACCAATGTGAGGGAGCGTAGTCATTCGGCGGTCACCTCGCTTTCGGGACGCATTTCGAACGCGCTGATTACGTTGTTCATGTTCGTCTGTGATTTGGTCGTTGAGGTTTCCTGCGTTAGATTCTCCGCGCGGTACATTGACGCGTAAACTCCGCCTCCTGACGCGCCCGCCATCGCCTTCATAACGGTACTAAACCGAATTCGATCACCTACGCGCCAATCCCTAAACGTCTCTGCGCTTGTTTTACGGGTTATCGCGGTTATGACGAATACTTCGCTGTACAGTCGGATCATTACGCCGCCACCTCCTCGCGTGTGTCGTCGATGACTTCGTAGTCCGCATCGTGTACGCCTTGCTCATACCCGTATTGACTCCGACTAGGTTGTCTAGTTCGCAACCCATATATCTCCGCCCATCCTTCACTTTGATTACGCTCCACCACGCGCCCAACGTCGCCCATATCGTAATAATGCCCGATCCCACTCGTACCATTCCCGCATACCCGTACGACGTCACTTACGCGAACCTCCGTAGGCTGCGGCACGTTCAAGTACTCCGCAGGCACTTCGAGACCAAGCGCGCGATACAGCGCGATTGCCTTACCGATGTGTGCGTTAAATACGTCGTTAGGTGCGCATTTTGCTACCCCGCGGTAATCTACACGCCGACTTTTTATGAAACGGATCAATGCGACAACTGTTCGCTTACCGCGGTCAACCACGTACTCGACGAAATGGCACGGAGTTTTTCCGTTTTTCTCGCAACCTCGCGGCCAGAAAGATGCAGCTCCTTCGAATTCCATCCTAGACTGGTGTTTGTTTTCGAGACGTTTAACGTCGGCCTTCGCACGCTCAACGATTTCGTCCCGACGCTGCTGCGGCGTTTTGAGCGCATCCGATACGCTCCGCTTCAGCCCCTCGGAAAACCTACGAACAGCCTTGAGAACCTCCTCCGTATCGACCGCGGTAGTCGGTTGCGTTGCATAGGCCGCATCTACCTTCGCTTCCAATGCATCCATACGTTCAGTCAACGCATCCAACCGTAATGCTAACGCGCTGATCGTAGCTGCGGCTTGGTCTTGCGCAGACTGTTCGGATAGGAGTGGCGCAGCGGTTAGCGGTTCGAGCACGAGGTAATCTCCGTCCAAAATGTACCAACCGTTAACAAGCGGGCGATCAAGCAAACGCGAATCTACGTCTCCAGCTTCGCCTATTTTGTGTCGGAAGGCACAGCCGACTGACTTCGTTTTGTCCGAGCTCACGATGATTACACGCTCGCCCACCGTTGCCTTACGGTCGACCATACGGAGTCGTTCACCTGCGATTTGTACGATATTAGTCGGTTCGAGGACTACGTATTCGTCGTCACCGACGTAAATGTGACCACCGATGTCCCATCCTTCGGCAGTCTCGACCGTGTGGACTCCGCCGCTACCTGTGCTATAAACCGTCATTACGTCGCCCCTTTCGTAATCACCGAAAGATGCGATCGGATTTACGATTTTAATGCGTTCACCCGTGACTGCTTTCCGTTTAACTTCGCGGTATTCACGTTCGATGCCGTTGAGGTATTCGTCGGGAAGTACGGTGATGTTGGCGTTAGTTTCTCGTCTGTTTCGAGTACGAAATGGTCACGGTAGCTTTCGCCTTCCTCGCCCGGTTCGATCGACCAGCAATGTTCGTCACCGTCGTCATCCAGGAATACGAACAGACCGTCTACTTCACCAATTATCTCGTAGCGTTTACCCGCTGTGATGTATTGACCACTCTTAAAGCAACGCAAATACTTCGCCATATAATCCGCTCCTTTGTGGTTTCCGATATATTAAGTAAAGGGGGTATTCCAGTGAATGAAATGGAAGAGAAAATTAATAGAATTAGGAAGACTTGCAAGAAATATGAGACGATTAGCGACTCCGATTTAAGAGCGCTCGAAAAGTACTATCTAGCCGATGAAGATAACGCAAAACAAATGTCGTTACTAGGTTCGTTGATAGCCTACGTGATACCGCTAGTCTTACTGACCGTGAATAAGCTCCTAGGTGAAGGGCGAGATTGGTTTGCGATTTCCATAGCCGCTGCATACTTCTTAGGAGTATCCGGTACCCTGGTAGCTGCAACGGGGCTTCACTGGAGGACCGCCACAAATCTACGTGCTGTCCAACTCGTTATTGAAGAACGCGAACGTTTAGCCGCCGCTTCCCAAAAACAACCGCCCGCCGAATATCCTTTACGTAGACGTCGATATGTCCGTCAGTAATCCGACCGCCTCGGTCCCAACACGTTCGGACTCCGACACTTTCGATATCGACACGTGTACCGAACGGAATGGACTTCGGACAAGCTGCGGTTACGCCGTTCTTGACGCGCCTACCTGATGCGGTGATGCCATGTGTTGGCGTGAATCCGTCGCCAAGTGCGTACGCAGTGACTACGTAAGTAGAAGACGGGGAATTGCCTGTTTTCTCCGTCTTTACTACGGGCGTTGGCGTCGGTTCCTCCGGAGGATTGATTGCGACCATTGCTGCGATGAAGAGTTCGATGAATGTCCGCGAGACTACGCCACCTCCTTGAATTGCGCCTCAACTTGCGTGAGGATTGCGGCTTTCGCTTCGGCGGGCGTGAGTTTAACGAGTTGCGACTCAGTGTTCCACCAGTAAAAGTCCAATTCGTCGGAATCTAGCTCGGAATCTAGCACAGGTATGGTTTTAAATGGTAGTGAACTTTGATCATCAAACACGACTTTAACAATTTGCCCCGTAGCTACACGGCACGCATAATCGCCGACCTTCAGCGTCTTCTCGTCCGCTAATTTCGCTTCAAGCTCCGCAATGGTCGCGGTAACCTTGGCGAGTTCTTCACGCTGGGCTGCGAGGAGGATTTCGGTAGGAACTCCGCCCCGGAATACCGTTAGCCCATCGTAGTTTCGCTCGCTGAAATAAAAGGCATCATCGTCCGTGTCCCGCACATACTCGTCTCCGTCCTCGTCAGCGTTAACTCCGTAAAACTCGTCAGCACGCAGATAATCCGATATATCACCTCTAACCAGTACGATATCGCCCTTCCGAGCCCGCCCCTCTACTTTTACGTAGTCCTTTCCTTCGTAGCAAATTACGGTGACGGCACTACCTACGCGCACTACTCCGCTTAATTCCGCCATTCTCCCACGCCCCTATTCGAATAAATTTACGTCAACTGTTTCGATGATTCGCGAATCATTCAAATCGTTAACAAGTACGCCGTACTCGCGTGAGTTAACGCCAACCGACGCCGTTAACGTATCGCCATCGAGTCGGTCCGATCCGAGTCCTGCGATGATGACACCGGCTATCTCACCGCGCCGAGCTGCGGCCGCCCAAGCTTCGAGTACGTCGGCGACTGCGTTGGGGAACGGGATGACTTCGGCTAATCGCGGTTCTTTTTCTGCCATGTTACGATACCTCCTTGTTTTAAGAAGTGATATAATATAGACAAATTAAAGGAGTTGGTATTGTGAGTAAAATCAAAATAGGACTTAATTGCAAAAAGTATCCAAACTGTGAGTGTGATAAAATAGAGTTTCCGTACACCTCAATACCGAGGATAGCATGCGAGACTTTTGATGTAGACTACGACAATTCTGGATACGTATCTCGAATGGAAGTCCTTACTCAATACATCAGGTTAGGACACACTAGAGAGGAGTACATAGAGAGATTCGATAATGACTTTTTTGCTGAGGATGACCTCCATACTTTTAGGGGTTAACCCCCGTGTGCCCAAAGCCGCCCGTCCCACGCTCCGTTTCCGAAAGCTCCTCGTCCGTCTCGATGAGATTGACGTGAGGAATCGGGAGGATAAACGCCTGAGCTACACGGTCACCTTTACGGATGAGATACGTAAATAAGGGCGCTGGTTCCGCTATAAGGTGCTCTGTAACCTCACCGTTGATTCCATATAGGTACGGCTTAACAAATCCGCTATTTGTGGGCGAAATGTTATCGAACATCATCGCAACTTCACCGCGATAATCCGAATCAATCACGCCGATTCCGTTCGGTTGCCGCAGCTTCGTCTTCAGCGCAACCCCCGACCGCATCGCTACGATCATTACGTAGCCCTCCGGAATTTCGAACGCGAGGCCGAGCGGAACTTTCTTCGTCTCGCCTGGCGCGATGATTACGTCCTCAACCGCTACGAGGTCGAAGGCGGCCGCGCCGGGCGTTGCGTATTGCGGGATAACTGCGTCTGGATGTAGACACTTGATTTTAACGTTCATTTACTCGTCCCCCTCGATTCCAACTGCTGCGAAAAATAAGATAACGATAAACAACGTCAGCACCGTACTAACCCGGTCCAACACGTAGGTTCCTGCGATGACTCTAATGAGGACACTCGTCCAATACCCCGCACACAACCAACCGAATGTACGTAAAATCATTCGCTCGCCTCCTCTACAGCTTCGAGAATATTTACTGGCTCCGTCGAAATAATCAGCGTAATTTCCTCGTGCTCATACCGTCGCAATATCTCGATTAAATCGTGGTCACCGACCCGTAATTCATCCGAATCCATCGGTGTCCACTCCGAGTAGCCCCACCCGGTCTCGACGAAGAGTTCGCCAGTAAACGTCGAATCCGCAATCCCTACGATAACAGGGACGTTGTCAAACGCGTTGTTAATCGCAGCAACTACGTCCTCGCCTCCGATTAAGACTGCACCGGGTTCGTCTACGTCATCACACCGATAGGCGTCTCCGCAAGTTACAACGCCTTTAAATACGAGATTCACTAAGCCGCAACTCCTTCCGTAATAACGCTGTAGTCAACGTCGGTGTCGTCGAGTATCGAAACGTTCCCGATCAGGTTCCAACCTGTTCCAGCAAACCCGTCAACAACGAGACCGAGTTCAGCACTCATAAACTCAGTAGGACGCAAGGCTGTTACCACGCCAACTTTTCCGCCGTCATACATATCGTGATCTACTCCACGAACAACCGAACCAACCCGCGGCTCATCCGGTTTCGGCGCGTTCGTATACTCGCTCGGCACCATCAAGCCCAACGCGCGGCGGAGTGCGATCGCCTTACCGATTTCTGCGTGGAATACGTCGTCAGGCGCAGCTTTTGCGATGCCTTTTTCGAGGATTGCATTGCCGTAGATGCCTCGCACCAGCACGGTAACGGCACGTTTGTTCCGGTTAATGTGAAACTCCGGTTTTGAGGTGAGCGTATTAAACGTACGGTTTCCGTCTGAATTAGCGATCGGACTACGCATTTTCCGAGTCAACTCCGCAACATCGGCGCGTGCCTTTTCGATAACGGCTGCGCGGGTTAAGGCGGCCGGCTCCGTTTTGGTTACGTTAGACGCGTCACCGAGAATAGCCCGGATCGTATCGGCATTGTCGCGGATGAATTGCGTGAAAGCACTCGCTAGGGCTTCGTTAGTACCTGACGTTGTTACCGGTTCGAGTACGACGTATTCTCGGTGATAGACGCCGCGCTCGCTCCCGTTAAGCATCGCGTGTACTCCTACGGACACTCTCTCCGTTGTCGTGCCTTCGTCGCCCTCACCGTACCCGAGCGCGAATTGTGGATTTACGATCTTAATCCGTTCACCTACGTTAGCCTCACGCTTAACCTCACGATAATTTTGTTTCGTCATAATCCGAATCGCCTCCGTTTTAGTTTTGCGTTACTCGGCGGTCATTCCGCCCTACACTACGTTTGTTTCCAGCGGAATGAGATTCGCACAGTTGAGCGTAATGTTTTTTTCCGCCTTACATTTACTTCAACGACACTCAACACCCTGTGACACACTTTTACGAAAATAAAAAAAAAACGGAGAAGCCCGTAGGCCCTCCGTTATGTACTCACGCGTTTGGTCGGAACCATCCGCATTAACTCGTCTATTTTCCGCAGCTCTGCGTCCGTTAAGTCGTCAAATTCCGAAGCGTGGCGGAGAAACGGGTGTAGCCGAAACGTCCGCAACATCTCATACATAATTACCGAAGACATACGCATACCTCCTTATCGTATAGGACAAGCTCCGCCCTCACAACCGTCCATCCCGTCTAGGTCGGACTCGCCCGTTGTTTCATAACGTTGTAGCAGCGCCATATCGAACGGACGCATAGCCGCAGAAAGCTCCTCGTACTTCTCGCGCGTAATCGCTTCGTACGGTGCGAGGTCGTATGACCCACCGTCTAACGCCAGGAAAGACACCGCCGTAAACTCGTCCCAACGTGAATATACGATTTCCTCGGCGGTATCCCACTCGTGCGGGCGAACCGTGATTGTATTCGACGAATTGTGCTCGGTGTAATGGCGTTGAAACTCGAAATACGTATCGAGCTGTTCCGCTGCGCTTACGTCATCTTTTGTGCGCGCTGCTCCACTAGCTACCGGGAAGTCGATGACGTACGTCCGGGCGTTGCTCATACGTTCTTCACGCGTCTCGCCAGGCGTACCTACTTCCGGATTTACCGTCCAGCCGAGGTCGATAACCGCTTGAGCCAGCGAATCGGACGCGTTGATGCGAATACGTCGGATGTAATACGGAGAGTGCGACCAATGCAGACCGGACGAGACTCCGCCCGCTACTTGCGAAATCGTGCCTTCCGGCTTAACCGTTGTAACGAGCAGAGGCGCGGATACGCGGAGTTCTTTTGCGTAACGGTCCGCCTCTTCGCGGGCAGTCGCGCCTAGCGTGCCGAGGAATCCCGATTCTTTTGCGGTAGAGAATCCGACTGCAGCAAACGCATCTTTAACGCCGGTCAGTGATGTACCGAGCAGACGATCACGCTGCTGAATCGCGTTCCAATGCGGCAGTTCCAGCTCCGCAAGGGTCATACGTAGGCCGGCTCGTGCGGAAAGGCGCTGCGCCTCGATCAAGCCGCGTACATCAAATTCACCGTTGCGAACGAACGTCGTCATATTTACGGTCGTCAGATTACACACGCCGTATGAGTCGAGGAGTATTTCCGCACATGGGTTTAAGCCTTCCGCGTTCGGTCGACGTTTTCGCGCTTCCTCTAGGTTTACGAAGCCCGGCTCGCCTTCCGCTTGCATCATCGTAAATACGAGGTTCAGGAACTCGCGCGAAGGTTGCTCCGTAAATGCGATCGAATTATTCGACATCCTGCGGTGATGCAACGGACGGGCATTCGGGTCGAACGTCGGTAAGCTCTCAAGGAATCGCGCTTCCTTTTCGAGACCGAGAGCACGCGTCTTCTCGATGACCTTCGCGT
Source organism: Paenibacillus sp. EKM301P (assembly GCF_011800295.1). NCBI lineage: Bacteria > Bacillati > Bacillota > Bacilli > Caryophanales > Paenibacillaceae > Paenibacillus > Paenibacillus sp. EKM301P. The sequence continues at coordinate 277,763 of NZ_JAALFM010000001.1, forward strand.
GTTTATCTGCGTCCCATATTCCGTTGAGTCCGTACTTCGCGAAAATACACTCGTAGTCATCTGCGTCCATAAGGAAAATTTCCGCAGTACGTCGCACGCCCCCGACCACAACGTTATTACCGATAAGGTTTCCGATATCGAGAATGTGTATCGGACGCACGTATTGGTAGCCCGCCGGATGCCCGTGTTGTAACGTTAGTCCCGTCGACTCATGATAAAACGGAGCCATTACGTCTACTAGCGGAGCCAAGCCCGGATCAATCTCGTTCTTTAATACACGATCAATCCCTGCGAATATTTCACGCAAAGGCTCCGGACCGGACGCCGTACCTCCGAAAGTGTTCAAGCGTTCTCCGTTTGGTCGTACGGAATTGTATGAAATCTTGATGGTGTGTATGTGTTCGTATTCGCGTTTCGTAAGAATATTGAGATACATACGCAGGGATTCGACCCATCCCTCTTTTGAATCGCCTACGTAAATCTTCGCATATCCGTTCTCCATATCACGAAGCTGCGTATGCTCATAACGAGCAGCTTTCGGAACTGGCTCGTACTCCGAATGCAGTAACATCGTATTTGTCCGGATTGGTGCGAGGTTTGCCGCCATTTCCTTCGTACACTTAAACCCGACGCCGGTACCAACCATTAGCAGGTAGAATAAATCGCCGAGGTCTGACCATGACGCGATATTAATAAACGAGCAATTGAAATTTGCTAATGGATACTTCTCGGCTACTCCGTTCTCTGCACCACCTACCCACAACGTCCGCCCGCTGAGGAATTGACGCAAGTGAAACATATTATCGAATAATAGCTCGGCCTCTTTCCGATGCCACTCAATATCAGCTCCGTATCCGATTCTATCCATATGTTTAACGCCGAGACTTACGTTATATTCCGTCGCACGTCGGACTGTCTCCTTCCACGTTTCGCGCCGTGCTTGTTCGGGCAACCAACGCGAATATGTTCGAAGATAAACGAAGTGACCCAGCGGGTTCATCTCCGCAGGAAAATCAGGGTATTGTCCGATAAATTCGTCCGTTAACAATTTCGTATTAATAGCGCATCTCTCCCATTCTCTTCTCTAATTTCACGAGTGCTGACCGTGCCTCCGCGAGCCGACGTCCGTAATCTTCGATATCACGTTGTTTGTACGCAAGAGCGTGCTCTAATGACGCGACCTGCTGACGTAGGTGCTCCGCTAGCTGTGCGTTAAAATCGTCCGTCATACTAGAGCCACATCCGCATATTTGCGGATCAATGGGCGTATAACTCGTGCAATTTCCTCGTCCGTCATTGCGTTTAACTCCGGCGTATCCGTCAGTTCCTCGAACTTTGCGACTTCGGCTTCTGTAAGAACTTCCGCCGGATCGCCTCCGAATTCCCGAAGCGCTAAGGTCAATGCGCCACAGATAATAAACGCGTGTAATTTTTCGCCAGTTAGTACGCTACCCATTCTCAACCGCCTCCTGTAATAAATTACGTATAGCTTCCTCCGCATTCTCAACACGTCCAGGAACACGGACATACACATCCAAGTAACCGCCGGTGCTCGTATACACCTTCGCCCCTATTCGGGTGCCCATCGTCGCGACGCGTTGCACTGTTGTTGAATGCATTTCGACAATATCGTAGTCGATCTCGGTAACGTAAATTCTCGCACTCACGCCGCAACCTCCTCCGTATCAATCAAGCCCTCACGTATCAAGTACGCCAACGCCACCGCGCACGCGTCCGAGTCGTCATAGCCGGTTTTAAACACGTAATCTTCACCTAGCCGCAACAGTCTCCGTACAGCCGCCGCCACTTCCGCCTTTTCTGCCTTTCCGTTACCCGTAACTAACCGCTTAACCGACGTCGGAGCCAGCGCAGGTTTTAAATCCGCCGCCTGATATCCGTACGAGTACAACGCACGATCCGCCGCAGCCCACGAGCTGAATATCGTTTGTGTAGCGCGTTTATTTCGGCCGGCCGTAAAGTCCTCGCGGACAACGTGGTCAAACGGACGGTACATGCGTACAAATTGCGCTACGAACGTCTCAACGATGTAATTGCGGACTGCGTCTGGATCTTCTGTAGACGTTGCAACGGAGGAACAGGCGACGAGGTACGGTTGCCTGTTTCGTACCTCAATCGCAGCTATCCCGGGACTTAGTGATAGGTCGAGCCCGAGCACACGTAACGGCTTAGGCCGCGTCGTCTTCGCCAATTCGCAACACCTCCGCTGATTTCTCGCGGATGAGGTCCGCCAACATCGCCAGTTGTTCTTCTGCCGTAAAATCTAACTCTAGCTGCGCAGCCATGTCGTAAAGCACGTCCGCATCTTTGTCTGGCAGTAAGCCTCGTAGGACACCACCGTTCTTACTAAACGTTAGCAATAGCGCAGATAATATGATATATTCACGCGCATCGTAAGCACGTTCGATCTGCTTGCGCTCCTCCAGGCGGTTACGTGCGTCCTCTTTTTCCTGGCGCGTAGCCTTAAATATTCCGTCATTCTTCAGCACCTCTTCGGATTTCCCCTCAACGAAGCCCGCTACGAAAGCCCAAATTGCGAGTAATGCGAAGAAGATACGCATCCACCAATCCGAACCCTCTCCGAAAATTAACGCTAAGGCGAATAGACCGCCGAGCAATACCGAGAACACCACACCTACGTACATAACTCCGTTGCTGATTCTTCGTCCGTAATTCATTTACGCAGCCTCCTTCGTATGACTCTCCGTCATTTCCGCTCTAATCCGTATGATATCTGCCAACGCCTCACTCGGTCCGCGCTTCTTCCAATCCGGCAATGACGAATGGTTCAGCGCGACTACCTTACGCTCCAACTTCGCAATTTCCGCCTCGGTGAGAGACAACGCGATCGTACGCTTGAAGTCGTTGAAAAGCCACTTATCGAGGTCCAGAGCTGGCGCGTTGCCCGTCTCAGCCGCATGAACAATGCCCGCAAAATGGTCGAGTACGTCGTTACGCATCTCGTCCGTAATGTATAAGCCGAACGCCAAGATATCCGGGTTTTTCGCGAACTCATCTTCCGTCATATTCCACGACTTCTTCGAACCGTTAACGTAGAGGATGACGTAGTAGTCAACATCGTACATCACCGAGTAACAGACGCATTGCTTAACGTGGTCCTCCTTCGGACCTTTCCGCGCAGAGAAGCCTGACGTCATCGAATACGTTGTCTGTTTCGATTTGATTTCGAGGCCGACGCGTAGCACTTCGCCATCCTCGGAAACGTAGAGCATAATGCCGTCGCACGTACCGTAGAGTGCAAACGTCTTCCCTCCGTGTTCGATTAAGCGACTAACCTTTGCGAAGTCTTCGAACATCGGCTCGCCACGTCCGTTATACTCAAACGAAAACTTTGACGGAGGCTGCGAATTGTGCTTATCTGCGAAGAGGATATCGCGTTGAATTGTGTCTCCGATAGCCGTCCCGATGCGCGTCCATCGTCCTTGGTGCGCAGGCTGACCCGTCTTCTCCTTCTTAGCCCCACGCATCTTTTCGTAGAGACCGCGAGCATCCGCATTCGCCGACGATGGAGAGAAATACGGAATGTCTCGCGGCGGCCAGATTTTACGGGACTTGTCCGTTAGGAAATCCGCATACCAACGATGAATTTGTGCGTCGAGAGCATCGTCGTATACTTCCGGTGCAGCGTGCCAGGCGTTAAGGTGAAGCGTGAGGTCTTGCGCGATTTTATTTGCGAGTTCTTGCGACAGTTAAACCGCCTCCTAGTAAGATTCGTATTGGTAATCGTAAATGCCGATCCTACCTCTTTCTGTTACGTAAGCAATCGCATAGCAATCAATACTGTAACCGGAGCTATCGAAGCCACCGCAGTGTTGGTACGCGCACGTTACGCTGAAATAGAACCTAACCACGTCGACTGCGTGGCGGCATATTTCCTCTCCACCGAAATCCGGGTTTGCTTCCGCGCTCGATATCGCGTCAGTTATTTTTAAGCGTATCTGTGCTTCAGTAGCCATTTACGCAACCTCCTCTTTTCGTTTAAATTGCTCAATAGCCTGTGCCGCATCCGCAATGGAGTCGTGGTAGCCAAGGAAATGCGTTACCCCATTCCGCGATATCTGTGCTACATACGTGAAATACTCACGTCTAATGCGGGTAACTCCAACAGGTAAATCTTTGTTGCGTGACCTCTTTCTCGTTATGTTTCGGTTGTTTTCTGCAAGCGTAACTATCCGCAAGTTTGACCTACGGTTGTTAAGTGGATTCCCGTCTATGTGGTCGATAACCATTCCTTCCGGAGGATTCAAGAGCATTCTGTGAAAGTATACATTGGTGTAATTTAGATACCCTTTAACGTAAAATCTCATCCCGTCGCGAGAAGGTGCAGTGTTCCACTTACGCACAGGCATGTCAAGAACTGCGTCGAGGTCGGAGGTGTCGATTATCAACTCGTACGTTGTTTCCTTGTGCTTGACAAAGATGGCCGTTTCTTCACCGCGTACCTCGTACTCATTTCTCACTATCTCTCACCTCCTTCGGCCTCCCTAGTGTAAAGTCCCAATCATCGGGGCGCGTCTCCTTCATCCAAGAGACTTCAATCACCGTGTCACACTCAAGCGGACATGCAAACGTAACAGTATTCGTCATGATGTCCGTATATAGAGCGACTGCCTCTTCCGTAATATCTTCGTTTGGCACCGCGTGCTTCTGCTCGTCATGCAGCGTCAACGTAAATTCCCATCCGCGACCCAGTGTGAGCTCGTAGTAACTGCGGATCATACACAGTTTCAAAACGGCGGCACCGCTGCCTTGAATCCGATGGTTAAACGCAGCTCTCTCATCACGCCCGGTCAGGCGAATAAGTTGCCAGAACTCCGACCGCAGATTAGGCGAAAGCTTATACGACTTCTTACTGAGTTCCGGATCGTTCTTGTCGCGGATGCCGGCGAGCCGCATAATCTCGCATAAACGGCGCCAGTTCTTCCGATACTCCGGAAAGCGGCGTTTCTGTCCCCACAACGTAGCCGTCCAGCCATGTTCACGTAGGTGTTCAAATGCCGCGTTAACCATCGTACTGAAGCCGGGCAGTATCTCATCGAACTTCGCATATGCACGCTTACCGGATTCCTCCGTAATACCGCGTTTGACCGCTGTTTTTACGAACTGATCCTCCGCCTGTCCGTACCCTTTCGCAAGAAACATGTCTTTCGTCAGCTTACGGTACGGAATCGGTGTGAGCCCGTCCTTGTACGCCTTTTCGAAACAAAGCTCACGGTCAACCTCGAACATGATAGACGCAAACTCTACGTACGGATCGAGTCCTTTGCGATACATTTCCGCGAATATCTCATCGCCATGCTCAACCGACATGATATGCGCTTGAAGTCTCGGCTCAATGGAACTCAAGTCACTACCGAGGAACGTATGACCGGGCGGAGGAATGAACATCGTACGAACACGTTCGCCCTCTTTTGTCCGGGCCGGTATATTTTGAATGTTGGTTCCCTTTGCGACGGATTTCTCCGCACACTCCACGCGCATCCGCATCATGTCCAGATAGTTATCATCCGTGATAGGTTCGGTCTGCAACTCGTTAGGTTTGCCGCTATAGCCCTTTGAGGAATAACGCCCCGTTGAAACAGTATCTAGTTGCGTGTGCAATCGCCCATCAACGTCCAGAGCTTCCGGAATTTTATCGATGTACGTGTTCAATAGCTTCTCGTAAGCGGACACGTTAGCCAGCGGTTTGAGCGCTTCTTCCTCCTCAAAGTACCGATCGAGCACGTCCTTAGATACGGCGCGTGTCTTCGATTTATCCTTTACGATCTGCTTCGTACGGTCTTCGATACCGAGGTGGTCGTAAATCAAATAGCGCAGGTGGTTGTCGTTGGTGAATGAAAATTCCGTAACAAATGGCGGCGCGTATTCCGGCTCTGCTGGCGGCAAATCTTCCGTTTTAAGTTCCGCAAGCCTGGCGACGGCGTTCGTATACTTTTTTAACGTAGTCTTACCGGCCGCTTCACACTCAGCGATAATCACACGTTGCTTCCGTTGTGCCTCTTGGTTACGCGCAATTTTCCTACGTTGTTTATCAACCCAATCCGTAATTTTCGGTGCGTTTAACGTCCGGTCCATTTTGCGTAAAAACTCCGGATCGGTTACGCCATATGCTGCGGTTACCTCTTCTTGAGCCTGCGCCAGTTTCGGACGAAGTTCGTCACCCAACGCCTTGAGCCCGTCTAGGTCGATTACGAAACCGGTACGTTCGATTGCGACGTTGACCTCGGACAGATACTGCGTTATCTCGAAAAACGCAGTTGCGAGTTGGTCCGTGGCTACGAGGTTATCTATCTGCCAACGTGTAAGCGCCCATCCCTTGAGTACGTCCTTAATCGCGTAGATGCCAACTACTTCGACCGGATGAATCATCGGAGACTCATTTCCGAATAAGTCCTCGTACGTGAAATCGTCGATATCAATTCCGATAGCCGATTTGTATTTCGTGAGCAACGGCTTCAGTGCGTATGTCGGCTCGTGGTCGTTGAGTGTTCGCATTGCCTCAGCGGAATCGTACCGAACCCCCTGCGGCTTCAGACCGTCATTGAGCAACATCGCTAAGTCAAACGGCGCGTTATGAAACGATTTAATCTGCGAAGGAAGCGACATAAACTTTGCGATTGCCCCGAGAGCCTTTGACCGCGTACATTGCTTCTCCCCCGTTAAATGCCCGTACGCTACGTAATAGCCCTCGTTCAGTAACGGAAGCCATACCGAGTATCCTCCGGTTAGGTCGATCATCTTGTCTAGTCCGGATGTTTCCGTATCCCATACGGTTAGTGACTGAGCGTCAGGAATCGTAATCCCACGCTCGGCCAATTTCCGTTTAATTAACGTATCGTTAAAGAGAACGAATACCTTACGGAACCACTCGTCGTCCTTCTGTAGCCGTACCTCTTCACGAAGTCGCGTCATCATTCCGGGCAACTCCGCGTCATCCGTAATGATGTGGAAGTTATCCGGTTTCGTCCGTAACGTCTCCGCAATCCTTTCCGCCCTTTCCTGACGTTGCGCATCCGCCAAGATACGCTCGCCCGCTGTAACTACGTCAGCCTTCGTAATAGAACCCCCGCCAGTACGAAGTGTAATAGCGGACGAGGGATTGCCTGTTTCCCTCGTCAACGCTACTCTAACCGCCACGACTGCGTTGCGTTCGCGCTCCGTCAACGACATTGCGCTAATGCGTTCGACTGCTTCGGCTGGCGTTTCCTCTGCGGCTTTCTTACGTTTGGCTGCGTCGGCTACACGTTCGGCTACGTCAGGGTCTGCGGTTGGCTGGCGGAGATTAAGCGTCAATTTAACGTCAGCCATAATTGCGGCACCTCCTTATGCTGCGGCTTTTGTAGCCTCAAGTTCCATCCGGTCAAATCGCTGTTCGACCGGAGTTACCAGCGATGATACTGACACCGACCATCCGATGTCCGTTACGCTAACTGACCCAGCACTATCAGAGTCATGACGTACGGTCACGAGTTGCCCACGTTCCAACGGCGCTCCACACGGTCTAGATACGATGACAACATCGCCCGCCTTATACTCGTTTACCTTCCGTCCGATCGACGCCCACTTCGCAGTCTCTGCGTCAACGCGTTCGAGTTCGTCCTGCGTGTAATAATGGTACGCACTTCCGTCAAGCAACGTTGATTTAAACGGACTAAAATCCTCGTCATCTCGCACGACCTTCACGATAGATCTCATCGGAATGCCTTCTTTTGCAACGAGAGTACGCGCATATTCGCCGACTTTGAAACGTACTGGCTTCGGTTGTGGCTGTGGCTTCTCTCCGTCAGTAACGAGAGTCAACTCGGACAGTAACGCGTGCCAACGCGATTGTTCGGGAAATTCTACGCGAGCGGAATTTCCATTAATACGCGTCACCTTTCCGATAGCTCCGTTACTCACGCCGCCCCATCCGTACGCCGGTTTCTCCCCGTCCTTAAGCGTAAGGCGAACGGTAGAGCCGACTTCGATCGTGAGTTTTGCGAGTTGCTCCGGTTTAGCGTAACCACGCGAGAGATCACCGCCGACGATCTTAATAACAGGTCCGGATCTGTGCGTATCGTAAAGGGGCGTATCGACTTCGTAAATTTCTCCGTCGTCGTATCCGACCAGCGGCCACTCGCCGCCTCCGTTAATCAAACGCACCTTTTCGCCTTTTGCGAATTGACTCCGAGGGTCTGTAGTCGTTTCAGCCGCAAGTTTACGTTTAGCTTGCGCTACCTCTTCGTCTGTTGCGCGAACTAGCTCGGACTCCGTAAACCAGCCGGCATTCTTACCGTCGATAGTATCCGTGTGGAACGGACGACTTCGGCCGTCATCTTCCGTAATCTTGACTACGTCACCGACCGAGACGTACTCTGTTGTATACATTCGGCTCTTCCCGACTACCTTCGCAAATTCGCCGACCTTCAAGCGTTTTTGCGCAAGGAACTCCGCTTCGGTTGCGGGCTCTACGTCCTTCTCCGCTAAGAAATTCCCCTCGGTTCCGTCCGCTTTTTCTGCGCGATAGGGTGACTCATCGTTATCGTCACGTACGATTTTTACGAAGGAGCCGATCGTATAGTTGTGGATCGTACTATTAGCGATAACTTTGGCGTAATCACCAACGGTTAAGCGCTTAGGTGTGGACTCCCTTACCCATATCGGCTCCAGCACCACATATTCGCACAGCGCTACCATTACCCTATCCTCTGATTCAACCGTAACGCGTACATCACCGTCACCGTCTACGGAATCAACAACGAACTCGGCTCCGTTCTCATAGCGCTCCTCTCCGGAATACTTACGCACAATGCGGATGCGTTCTCCCGGCTCGGCCCAACGTTTAACCTCTCGATATTCTCCGGTCGTCTCCGATACTTTCGCATACACTTCGAACTCTTCACCGCAAAGGTCGTGGTCGTCTCCATCGTCGTCAGAAATGTGCGGATCGTCTGCGCCGTCAATACGTGTCACTGCGTAAAACGCACCTTTTGTTACGTAGTCGCTGTCGTCCATATAGCGGATAATATCCCCAACTTGCGTGTCACGGTCGACAACTTTACGATACTTAACGCCGTTTACCTCTACGTCTACAGCCGGTACAGTTACGTTCAATTTCGCCATTTATTCGGTCTCCTTTAGGGGCTCGTTGGCCCGCGATTTATTTGGACTTACGTAAAAACTACGACTAAGCTGCGAGTGCTAACGCTGACATCTCCGGTTCGGGTTCGTCGAGGTTTCGGTTCAATGCGATGGACAATTCGATCCAACGTTCGGATGCTTTGGCCTCGCTGCACCAATACTCTGAGAGACAGCGGTTTTCGAACATGAATACACGGGGCACCTCTCCATCGACCGCCCATACGCCAACGATATAGTCAGCCTCGGATAAGTCGTACGTCGTACCGTTGCCTTTCTTTGCGTAAACTACGAGGTCAGCCACGCCGTCACCACGCTCGCGATCCGAGCGTCGGCGTACCGTTTTGACCTGAATCTTAACGTGGCGGCCCGTAAGTGGCTCCGTCGCTAACACGTCGTAAGCCTCTGCTGTTTCCGAAGTGTGTACGGTCCATCCGTTAGCTAACAGCGCAAGACGCGCCGCCAGCTCGGAGTATTTGCCGGTAATTTCCGTTTGATGTGCGATATTACTCACCTCCTTTCGTAGGTTAGAACGGCAGGTCTTCTTCGCTGATATCGATAGGTGCATCCGTTTGTTGCGGCTCGGTCGGCGGAGTTTGTGCGGCTGAGGTTCCGAGTACAGATTTATCGACGTGTTCCGGGTCTGCCTCGGTCAATAGCGTGATGATATCGTCCTCTTCGCGGAAGTTTGCGAGTTCTTCGTACGGAAATGTAAAACCGAGGAACTGTGCGGCTTCTTCCGGCACCTCTGCGTCACCAGAACCAAGCGAAAAAGACTTTCCATCTGTCGTTTTAGTAAGCGTAAAGACATCGCCAACAAGCGTATAGTCTTTGCTGAACTTCTTCGCAGCCTTTTCGAGCTTGTCGTAGTCACCAATCAAGTTCATGGCGTGGAACTCCTTGATGTCTAGAACACGCCAAGTCTTGTACTCAAGATCAAATACTGGAATCATGAAGTATAGTTTGCGCTTGGCTTTAGCTTTGCACGAGATACATACGTTGCCGTTCGGCTTGCTGTACGACTTAATCTCCGAACCTACGCCGCGTGGTGAGTGTAAGCAAGTGTGCTTTTTGACATAAGTCACAAAGGGACTAAACGTGCTATCCTCGTGGCAAAAGTAAAAATACCACTGGTCAGGGTCCGCAAGCATTACGAACTGGCGACCCTCGCCGAGTTCCGACGCTTTCCCACCCAAACGAACATACCTCGTTACGCCTTCCGGAAGCCCCTCATTCAAGCCGCCACCTTTCGGAGTGTTGCGGTCTTCCTCACGTTGCTTCAACTGATCGCGAATACTCATTCAATCACGTTCCCCTCGTTTAATTTTCGGATTTCAGATTAGCGTCGTTACACGCCTTATTCCTACGTCCGCTACACGGCGCCAGCGGTACACTCTCACGTTGACACCGCGTAGCCGGCGTAAGAAATTCCGGCTTATATAAAGGAAGCGATTTTTCAAACGTAAGCAACAACGGACTTCATAAGGTTCGTTTTCTCGCGTTTAATCTCGAAAAGTTCACGCTCAAGGTTTCGTAATTCCACGTCAATATCGTTTACACGGGCGTTCATTTCTGCGATAACACGGTTGGACTCGGATTTTATACAGCGCAATTCTGCTTCCGCACGTTCGACCGCTAGTTCCGCTTTACGGACGTTAATACGTTTTACTTCGCGTTTTTCCTTGCGCTCGGCGGCTTTAACTGCGCGTTGAATTAAGCGTTCGATCGGGTTGCGGATGACTTCGTTTGCCTTGTGCTGCGGATAGAGCGTGTAAACAGTAGATTCCGAGGGATGAACGATAAACACCGTACGCCGATACGCAAACATGCGACCAGGCTTGCCGTCTTCGTCGATTACGTGTTCGGAAATTAACGAAGATTTACGCAGCAAATCCATTACGTACATCGGAGCCTTCGCACGTTCCACTCCGAAATGCTCGACGGCGCGGTCGCAAGCGTGCGGCGATACGAATATTTTTCCGATAAAATGCGTGCCGGCTTTCGGGTCAATTGCGATACTCATGCGATGCGCACTCCTCTCACCGCGGGTAGACGAACATAGTCCGCAAGGTCTTCGTATGGAGCGGGCGATCCTTCGTAGTAAACGTGGGTATAACGCTCCGATATCGTATAAGCGTTGTTAGACGCATATTTTTTATGCGATTTTTTACGTGTCATCGTAAGCACCTCCGTGTGTGATTGCGCCATTTTCGTTGACAATAGTCAACGTCGCTGGTAAAATGCCTATAGGTAATAGAATTTCCAGTAAAAATACATAATGCATATACAACGATTTGGTTTAACACACAATTCATTGTGTTATAATGCATATAGGGAAAGTCGGGTTCATGCCTGAAACTCCGACTCGACCTTATAGTCAGTTACGCGGATATGTATTTTCTATTCACGCGTAACCCCTCGGGCAAGTAATCGCTAATGTTTCCGAAACGATTGGCGTCGAATCGGTGAGCTAATTTGCGTAGCTTGCGACTAACCGCTTCAGGGTGTAGTCCTAGCGCTTTGGCGAGCGCTCTGACAGATTCATATTCATCCTGTAGAAATGTTGATACGATGGCTGTCGTATCAGAATCGACCTGGGTAGGGTCTGAAAGGTAGGCGATCAGTTTGCTCTGGTCGTCTTCTTTCTTTAGTACTTCACCATCCGTTTCTATTGAATCTCTGATTTCGAGCATTGGCGTACTCTCGTCAAAGCTTTTATCCAAACCTAACTCGCACCGTCTATTTCTTCTTAGTGAGACTTTTAGGAAGTCCTTTCTGGCGTTACTCAATGAAGTTGAGAGTTGCAGCCCGAAGTTTTGCAGACACTCTCTTGAGGTTAGTCTTAGCAGAACATCATCAAAGACTGCGTCAGCTTCATTACGGGTACATAAACCGCTAGCCATTAACCGTCTTCGATGTTGGATTAAGAACTCAACTTTTGCCGACTCATAAAGTAAGTTAAAGTTATCTGGAGTCTTGTCCTTAAAGAAAGCATCTGATGTTTTATTTAGTTTTTCAAAACTCAGAGGAATCACCGCCTTTTGTTTCTTTCCTTACACTTACTTCAACGACACTGAAGGTCTCGTGACACACTTTTCTTAAATTATTTTATTTATTTTTTTTTACGGAGGCATTTATGGCTTACATAGCTACTAAATGCCTGCTCGGACATTTGCTTAAAAACTCCGGATTAACTCAAGCTGAACTTTCAAGGAGAACCGGAATACACAAAAGCCAAATTAGCGCGTATGTTAACATGAGGTATGGTAAAACTATGGAGATAGCACATGCTCGTTCTATTTCAATGGTTCTTGAACTACCTACGCCTTACTGTTTATACGAATGGACTGAGGAACATCCGAGCGGGCGCACGGACGATTAAATCGTTACGTGTGGCCTAGATGGACGTGATTCACGTCAATTCCTAATATTACATTATTTGACGCAGTTTGCCAACGGGAAGTTGCATTCCTACGCAAAAACTCTCGCGTACTGCCCCGTCACATATCGCTCGCACCGTCTCCGCTTCCGGAATATCGTTAATATCCTTATATTCAGGCGGTATCCTCACGTCGTATAGCGCACAGCTTGACGCCAGCCTTTCCCGTATTTGTGCCCGTAAAGCACGGCCAGCACGATCATTATCCCCGCCGAGTAGTAGTTCCTCAATCGGACTCTTTCGTATAATATCCGCCTTTTCCGCCGTAAACGATGAACCGCCAACCGCAATCGCAGGCACTCCGCAGCTCCAGGCATACAAGCAATCCGTTTCACTCTCTACGAGTAGGACACGCTTAATCTTACGCTGATTTATGATATGGATACCGTAGACTAGCGATCTAATAGGCGCACCGCCTTTACGATACCAAAACGTCTTGTCCGAAATTCTTCTGTATTTCAGATTCATTAATCGGCCGGTGCTATCGAGCCAAGGCAATGTAACTGCTCGGGATATCGGGTCATAACCAGTCTGAAATAACGCTTGTATATCCGTTGTTATCCGCCGACTCGATAGATACGATGAGGAGACACGTTGATAATCAGCGAGTATTCCGCTATCAAGCGGTACTGGACGTTTATTTACCGTTGGGCCTTGAAGTCGCAGCGTTATGTAATCGACCGGAGCATCCCGACCCTCATGGAGTAGTTCGCGTGCTTCCTCCTCGGTTATGTTACGTAAAAATGCGACTAACTTAGCGGGCCCACCCGATCGCCATTCCGGGTCTTCCGCTCCTGGGTCGAACCAGCATCCGTAATAAGGACCATTACGTAGATCGACGAAGAATGATGGGGTATCATCCGTATCGCGAAACGGTGAACATGCGATGAATTTATCCGGCGTCCTGCGTGCACTGTTCCATCGGTCTGAATTCAAAAGACCAAGGAAGATGTCCAAAGATGCTCCCTCCTTTAGTTAACTTCGCAAGCTCTGCATATGCACCAACTTATCCCGCAAGTTGTTGAATTGCTCAATAGTATGTTTAAGACTTACGATGGCTTCAATTTCTTGTATAGTCAGCTCCTTTAAATAGTTTTGTTGAATCTCGATAATAGCTTCATTTATATTCGCGTCCTGAATAGCCCCCTGTATTGTCACGGCTCCGTATGTTACCATTCCCATAAGTAGATTTTTCTTTTCAGGTGGGCTTGGCTTTTTATTCTTACCATCCCTATCAAATTTGGGATGAGCTTTTCGTATAAATTCGAAAAGTTCATTTGTAGGGAAAAGGAAGACGTTTCGATAGGAAACTTTTCTCTTTTCGACATACTCCGGGAAACTATCCGCTAAATTCCACAGGCTGTTCTTAATTAAATGCTCGGGGATAACATAATCAAAAGAAAGTTCGAGCTCCGTCTCCCTCATGAGGTCAGCCTGTTTTATTCCGCTTGGGAATTGAGCCAGAAGCCTAAGAGCGGTCCGCCTAACATGCTCAGGCGTTAGATTATTTGGGTCAGACATTCAAAAACCTCCATTAGACATTAGACATTAGTTAATGTAATCTAGTTGTATTATCTAACTACGGTCTGTGTTTGTCAACCATTAAAATCCAGACACAAATTTCCCCGCATCCTCCACCGATTGGATCTCGCGTACGATCCCGTAATTCGGCAGGTACACGATTTCGACACGTGCGTCCTCGCCACCATTACGCCCCTTACCGAGCTCTATCACGCCTCGCCCTTCATGGGCCAACGTATCGATGCCGAACGTATTTGCAGCGTCTTCCAATACGGCTTTCGTCTTCTTGATCTCTGCACGTTTTGGCGGTTTCAGCTCACGCACGCCGTCGTCACCTTTTTCGGACGGATTCTCGTCGGCCTGAGTAATTACGTGGATTACGCTCTTGGTTCGCCCCGCTAATAGACGTAGCTTCTTGGACGTAGCTGCCGCGTCGCCGCCCGCTGTTTTAGATGTATTAGCCTCGTAATCCATATAGTAAATCGGATCGACGACTACCACATCCGCTCCAGTTTCAAGAATATCCGCCTCAAGCTGGCGTACGGACTTATCCCAGAAGTCTGCGTCATCTGCTGCTCGGAGGATAATTCGCCCAGCAACTGAGTCGTTGAGCGTGCGTAGAAAGTCGGCAAGCGCGACCTCCCCTGCGTCGTCTAAACACCCCCTAAGCATCGCCTTGTTATCGAATCCCGCTTGGTAATCTATTCCGTCGAAGTTAGCGTTAAATACACCCGTCTTTGCACTTAAATATGAGTAAGCCCTAGCCATCCACTCAAAAGCACTCATCTCCAAGGCCCAACACAGTACCGTCGCTCCCTGGATCGCAGCTTCTAACGCCTCGACCATCACAATGACGGACTTGCCTCGACCGGATCGTGCATAAAAAGTGTAGAGATTTGATGAAAAATATCCGCCAATCTGTTGATTAATATATGGAAATGCCGATCTCCAAATACTGAAAGAATCTCCGGACTTACGCGCTTGGTATTCGTCAAGGAAGCGCTGAAAATCCACCTTAATGTCCGTTGCCAAACGGGAACGTAAGTTTGTTTTTGTTTTAATGTTGTCAACCATCTCACGTAAGTAATTCCCAAACTCATTCGGTGATAATTCGTCGAACTTCGCAGCTACCTCTGACTCATAAACGCGACCCGTCTCTTCATCCTTATACCCATTTATCTTTTCGAGGTACATGCGCTTGGCCGCTGCTTCTTTTAGACCGCGTACAAGATATTCGAAGCTGTCGGTTACTCCTGGAATATACGTAATATCCTGGCATTCTGCGGTAAGTGTTGCGTAAGATGGCGTCTGTCCGTTGTTTTCTTCTGCGTACCTAATTATAAAGTCAAATGCACGTCGCTCACCGACAGTAGGAAAATCCTCTCGTTTAATCCCTAGAGATGATAACACAGTAATCTTTTCGCTATCCACAACCTTAGAGATAATCTGTTCTCCAAATACTCCCAATCGCTCCACCTCCGTTATGCTATCACTTAATGACGTACTTAGCAAGCACTATATTTAGTGTTAGATTTAACTATAGTACTACATATAGTACCAACGATAATTTATTTCATTATTTTTGTTTATCTAAACAACTTAATAAAGTCATTTTTATTTACGAATCCCTCTCTTGCTACTACCTATAAACGGAATTACGGCACACATATCCCGAACGCGATCGGCCAACCTCGCATCAAATACTTGCGTCAAATCTCCGATCGCGACGTTAGACGTATACACCGTCGGTAATCCGTTTGCCACACGGTAGTTGACGATACTGTGTAAATCCGCGCGGAACGCATCGGTTGCCGACCGTACGCCTATATCGTCCAAGACTACGAATGGTGTCACTTTGGCGCGTGATTCCATTGCGTAATACTCGGCGGCATAGCGTTCCGCTGTTTCGGCCGGTACATGACAACGGTTGAACCCGAGGAATAACGTTTGCCAAGCGTTAACATCGAGAAAGTAGGCCGGACGTTCCAAAGGCTGCCTGTCCCTTTGGAGCGATCCGATATAATGACGCACGATGTACTCGTGTAATATCGCGCTCGCTGACGTCG
Source organism: Paenibacillus sp. EKM301P (assembly GCF_011800295.1). Classification (NCBI taxonomy): domain Bacteria; kingdom Bacillati; phylum Bacillota; class Bacilli; order Caryophanales; family Paenibacillaceae; genus Paenibacillus; species Paenibacillus sp. EKM301P. Next base: position 293,945 of record NZ_JAALFM010000001.1, read on the forward strand.
TCTTGCCGGTGCCGGGTGACTCCGAATAGAGGTATAACGACTTTATACGCTCTTCTTCATTATCGAATTGCCGCTTGAACGTATTAACGTACGCGTCCATAACCTTATAGGCCTCCGCTTGACCCTCTCTTGCCGGAGAGTTTTGGAGCGTCACGCCTGTGTACTCTTTTGGGACATCTGCCACTGCGATTCGTCCGCCTGCTCCGTTGAATCCGTGAACTGCGATCAAGGACGAGCAGAGGTTATTACAGCTTGGTCCGCCAGCCTGAGAGCAATGAGGCGAAAGTATACACTTGTCTGCGTTAGACATTGCGTTCCTCCTTCTGTATGAAGAAATCGTATCAAATTGTCGAAAATCCGTAAAACTCTGAATATTGACGTTTTGGAGGCGTGTGAGGCATAATTTAGGAAATGAAACTTCTCCTACCTCTTTTTTTCTCGCGTTTTCTTAGATTCTCTACTTCTACAGAATGTTTGTAATCTCTTCAAGTGTCATCCCTTCATTAACCACCGCCGACTTCGCTTTTTCCTTACGCTGCCTATCTGCGATGATACGTGGAATTACCGTGTTTAAACGGTAGCTAATAGCGAACCCTGCCGTAAGTATCGGATAGTCCGGCGTAGGCTTATATTCACGGAAAATCTGCGTGAATGATTCGTGTAAAACGTCTGCTCCGTGCTCCGCCAAAGCACGTTTAATTGCGCCCTGCTCGAAACCCCAGTTACGCATCGGTAGGTACGTTTCGACTCCGAAGTGCTCGCGATTTAATTCGGCGAACATTGCGTGAACGGTTCGTACGTTCCATTGTGAGTGTGGTAATGTGCGCCAGTCTGTGCGATCGACCTTCTTTGCTCGCATTATATGTTCCCCTCCTTTGTAGCTTAGGGCCTGATTAAAAATCAGGTCAATAATTATTTTACAATATCAGGATAACAATATTTTGATAATTAATTAGTTAATTCGTTGTTATATGATTTATTAAAAGATTATGATTTGCAAAAATGATTCAATATACCTGTCTAGTTTTGATAGCTCTGTTCAACTTCTGAAGATAAGATCACACAGCGTCGGGTTTAGGCTAAATCCTGCAACTCACTAGTTCCTCTATATTATATTTATAATTTATAATTTAGAAAAACAGCAAAATAGGCAATTACGTTATTAATTCAATAATTTTAGGTATGAACAAAATCCGAAATTTTGTGTTCCTAAAAGTATCAAACTAATTTTAGAGACGCTAAATTATACCTTGAATACAAATTATATACTTAATATCGAGTCTAACCCAGCTTACGAATACTTATTAATACTCCCGTTTTCTTACGTTTTCATTTTAATTTGATTTCTACCACCTTTCACTTAGTATCAATCGTCGTTATCATTCAAAGTAGCCATGCCGCACACAACGCTATGTCAGCGTATAAATCTCACATTTCGTTCCGCCTCCGTATTATAGATTGACAGGCATGCTCTGGTAAAACCGCGAAATCAGGATTTCGTTATTTTCAAAGCTTAACAAAATTAACAGCACACAATTGTTAGTACAATGAAAAACATTTGATTAGTGAAATAAAATATTGCGTAATTGAAATCAAATGTTGCGTATACGAAATCAATTATTTAACATCTGCTGCTGCACAACTTGTTATATATTTGGTATTACAATCAACCTAAACTCGTCAAATCTCACCCATACTCTTGTTTTCTCACGTTTTCATTTCACGGAGATCTCGCATATTTTCATCAACGTCACTGCGCCTGACTCCTTCGATTATAAAGAGACTGGTGCAATTTGAAAAACCGCAAATTCGGCGATTAGCCTTTTTAACTGTAAGTAAGATGAGCGGTTGAGTGCTGAAGCCTTACCGTGCAGCTTTCTAACTATTTAGTTTACAGCACGTCTATCTACCAAATAATGCACAAAATGGAATACAAAATAGTGTGCCATTAATTCGCGCTTATCTCCCGAAATCTCCTTCTTCCTCCATTTTTCTAAGATTTAAAATAAATATGCTGTAGCGTCAGACATATTGCTCTCAATACCTCCATTTGCACTAACGTTTCTGCAAACCCCTGTCAGCTCACCCTGCCTTCTTACTCGTAATGTTACCTTGTATTTGTAGGAGTGACTTATAACATTTTAAAAAGTTTTTCGATTTTTTTTCAAAGAGATTCTCAGACCCCTTCCGAGTTTTTATTGTCGCGATACCATTCGAGAATATCGTCGACCGTTTCGAGCTTTCCGTTGTTCATGTTGCGTTCAACCTTTCGTTATAAATATCATAGCAAATAGCGTGCTGGAAATGGGTGAATAATTTGCGGGTGAAATGCGGGACAAATGCTGCCTAAACGATGAATTTGCTTCAGTCCATACCGCCACCTCCTACGTAATATCAAGCGCATGAACGTTCTCAAACACGTACACCTGCGAACCGTATTTACGTTGCGCCCACTCTCCCGCTTGATTGCGTGACTTGGCGTAAACGACCTCCTTGATCTCAGTTCCTACGTATACTACGAATGTGCCTGGTGCCATCGGTTTACCTACACGTATCATTTTCCCGTCTCCTTTACGTTAAATTAGCGCCTTTACTCGTTACCCTACCGAATACCCTTGCCTAACCGTTACGCGCCTAATTTGACGGTAAAATCAAGCGATCCCGCTGCGTTTATAGTCGCAACCAACTCGGCCGTCTCCGCGGACAAGACTGCCATAAAATCCGCTAAAGTTTCCGCAGAATTCGCAGCGGCCACCGCCGATCGAACGCGGACCGAATCAAGCGCCACGTGGAGACCGACTGCGTTGAGCGGATAATAAGCCACATCGTCCCAACGTTCGCGGAGTTCCGGAGTCGACGCGCCCTCGACCGCTTTATAGCCGGGTGCCTTAGTAGGGTCAACAATCTTGCGTTGACTAACGATAAACTGCGTACCGTCTGAGCGTAGTGCGTAATTAGCGGTTAGCTGTACGTTCATTTAGCGAAACACCTCCGAGATTATTGTTGTGTTCATGTCAGCGGGACTTCCCATCTGTTAGCGTAAGCGTCAGACGCGGGGCGCAATCGACCTCTTTAATGTACGCGTTCAACGAGCGTATCAAGTCAGAGCCGCGCCCGTCCTTGAGTACCTTGTTGATCTTTGACTTGCCGTGATCTCCATATGGCAACCGAGCGCCCTTGTCTCCTACAGAGTACCCCGTATCCCGCTCTAGTAAGTAGTAAGCGAACTCCCAAGATGTACTCCACTTATCGTCAGGAAGCATGTGACGGTAGTCCATCATTCCAACTTTGCCTACCAGACTCCTAATAGCGACCCTCTGGTCTTCCCATTGCCGTTGGTATTCAGTCAGGTCTCTTGGTTTCCTTCCCCGCTTTTTAGCTCGTTTATTTGATGCTTCCCCTGAGTCTGAGGGCAACAACTCTGCGGTGACGCCTAACATAGTGACTTTAGCCAGTAGAGGTAAGAATAACGTGGTGATGTCTACCGCCTTGTCGAAAATAAAATGGTGGTTCCCCTCGGAAGTGAGCGTGTATTGAAATTTATTCATATAAATTCCCCTTTCAGATGTGGGTTATTGTTCTTACATTTCGAAAATCACTGGCCCGCGTTCGCTAACGTCATCCAGAATCTTACGCATCCCGTGTACAAAGTCGCCCAACGCGGCTATCGTAGTCTCGTATTCTTCGCGACTTGCATCGGAGATATTAACAAAGTTGGCGCGGTAGACGGTAAGGTGCGCGTAATTTAATAGAAGGGTCTGGACGTCGTCTGCGAAGTGTGCGGCAGCTCCGTCTACCTCAGTGTGGTTCGTTATCCTTTCCGTAACTACTCCGTCAATGTCGCCGAACCTAGTCTCATACCGTTTTAGGCGGTCGCTCATATCCGGGTCAGCCACGTATTCAGTCTTGGCCGGGTGACCCGCTACAGACTCTAACGTATCCCTCACCGTCTCGTAATCGTCTTCAGCCTTCTCCGCACGTGCCTCCGCAAGTTCCCGCGCTTTACGCTCCGCCTTGAGTGCAGCTTTAACTTCACGTAGTTCGCGTACGGTCATTTCGTCCGGGCCCTTCGTAACACCAGATTTCAGCGTGTATTCCCGAGTACGTTCGTCAGGCGGAAGCGTTGCGATCTCGTAGAGTGCGCGTAGCCCTAAACGTTGGTACGTACCAACATCGCCCATCTCATCAAAAACCGTAATGAACCTGTGTGCGTGTGAACGATCGAAGTCTACGTGTTCCTCAAGCCAGCGTATCCACCCGCCCGCTTCTTCACGTTGTTGAGCGAGTTTCCTTACTTCCCGGTCCGTACTATCTAATTTCGCATCGCGTACGGACTTGAGACGGCGTCCTATTTCGAAGATAGCCTCTCCCGCAACGCGCTTGTATGCGTTGATTTCCGCAGTCATCGTAGGTAAATCGGATGATAAAGTTAAGACTTCACTCACGTTAATTCCTCCTTTCTTTACGTATGTTGCCGGTGGATGAGTTTTCGCACAGCGGCGGCCCGGAACTTGTTATCTTTTTCTTTTGTTTTTTTCTTTTCACGCCAGAAGATATTATTATAGATAAGTGCTCGCGTACGCTAGGAATGAGGAACGAATGACGACGCGTAATGTTTTATCTAGTTCTTAATGGCTCTTGTTAAAAGACTGGTTATAGTTAATGTCTTCCGTAGCCGTGTCGGTACTCACCATGTCGGTATTCGCGGACATGGACGTATCTAACCGGTGTCGAGCACGTCCGGCTCCGCATCAAATATCGCGAGCTGACTGATCGGTAGCACCGTATATCTCGTATTCTGCCACGTACCTGTCGGCGACCTCTCTCGTACTGCACGAATAACGGGGCGTCCGTTCCAGCGATATTCCGTCAGCTTCTTAACGTATCTATTCGCAGTCTGACGATTGACTCCGAGATACCTTGCGATCTGATCCTGCGTAGGGTAACAGTTGCCGGCCGCATCCATGAACGAAGCGATAACGCAGAGTGTCGTCCAATTTTGCGCGCCCATACTTGCGATGAGTCCCGCTTTAGCCGCGTCGACGTACATCTTAACAAAGATGCGCGTTTCGGTTACACCGGATGTGACGGAGTATTCCGTTTGTGACTCGATGCTAACGAGGCGTTGTGTATCGGTCATGCTGCGTCCTCCTTTCTGTTTGCTTTATACCGTATTATCTACGATCAATTTTCAAGCCGCACACTTTTACGGATATTTTTTCGACTTCTCCCTACTTGTGTTTCCGTTCTTGTTAACTTCGCACACTTTCAAATAAATTTGCTTTCATTAACTTCAACGACGACCGTTCTTCCGTGACACACTTTTCCGTAAAAAAATAACGCTCACCTCCGAAGAGATGAGCGTTACGCACATACTTGTTTGTATTTTCGTACATATTCCGTTAGTATTAGTTTCAGCAAAATTTCCTATAAATATGTGCGTAAGTTTAATCCAATTGCAGAAAGGTTTATCGGAATGACTAGCGAAAGTTTATCGGAACCTCCGCTGCAACGGCCGATAAATTATGCGAACCTAAGTTCCCCTTGCGTCCAATTTCCCGCGCCACGCCTACTTTCAGGACACCTTATTCTCAATCCGCAGCTTGTCTGCGACCATCGCTATAAATTCTGAGTTCGTTGGTTTGGACTTGCTGATATTAATAGTGTAGCCGAACAGGTGAGAGATGCTGTCGATATTTCCACGGGTCCATGCTACCTCAATAGCATGACGAATGGCGCGTTCTACGCGGGATGCCGTCGTTTTGAACTTTTCGGCAATTGCCGGATATAGAGTTTTAGTGATGGCTCCCAAAATTTCGATATTATTGTACACCATCGTAATGGCTTCACGTAGATATTGATAACCCTTGATGTGAGCTGGTACACCAATCTCATGGATGATAGCAGTGATGCTGGCATCCAGGTTTTTCGTCTTACCCATAGGCACAACGTTGGACCGCATAGATGAAACGGTTACCGGGCTGTTGCTGACTAATTGCGGTCCTACCAATTGGCGTATACGGTTAGCAAGCACTTCCATATCAAACGGCTTCAAAATATAATAAGATGCCCCGAGTTGAACGGCCCTTTGTGTAATATTTTCTTGACCGAATGCAGTCAGCATAATGATTTTCGGTTGTGGAGTCAGGTTCATTTCTCTCAAACGCTCCAATACACCGAGACCATCCAGATGAGGCATAATAATATCTAAAATAAGTACATCAGGTATGTTGCGGGATTCTGCGATGCGTTGGAGTACTTCTTCACCATTGAAGGCGATTCCTGTAACTTCCATATCCTCCTGATCGGAAATATATTCAGCAAGCAAATTCGTAAATTCCCGGTTGTCATCAGCCAACAATACCTCAATTTTTTGCAATGTACTTCCTCCTTAGTGAGTGTTATTCCATTGGGACATCTGTTTGCATTAAATAAATATTTCTTGTCGGAGTATATGATTTCGACATCGAATTATGAATTCCTTCTGTCGAAAATTATTTTTATTTATTTTTTTTATAAATTCAATTATAATTGAATTTTTATCTTGCAAATCTGAGTTATTCCTCTCCTTTTCGACAAAAAAATCTTAAGGCCACTAGCTCGCCTTAAGATTAGAGGATGACTTCAAGCTCAGTTTATTATGCATGATTCCTGCGTCACGCAACATCCATTCGATAAAACATCCGTAACCTGATTTAGGATCATTAACAAATACATGCGTTACAGCTCCGATCAGCTTACCATTTTGGATAATCGGACTCCCACTCATTCCTTGCACGATTCCGCCGGTCTTATCTAATAGCTTTGGATCTACAACCCGAATCACAAGCCCTTTGGTTGCTGGTTTATCCTGCTGAGAAATGTGTACAATTTCTGCCTGAAAACGCTGAATTTGTTGACCTTCCAGTACAGTCAAAATTTCTGCTGGTCCTTCTTTTACTTCATTCGCAAGTCCCACCGGAATGGGCGTCGAATACAATCCATTTTGCGGCTCATCTGACATTTTCCCAAATATTCCAAAGCTCGTATTTCGTTCAATATTTCCTAAGATCCGATGATCCTTGAGAAAATGAGCACGCTTCTCTCCGGGTTCCCCACTCTGGCTTTTCGCAATTGACGTCACATTGGATTGAACAATCTCGCCGCTGCCCACGACAATGGGAGTTTGAGTATTCATATCGGTAATTACATGGCCCAAGGCCCCGTAAACCCCCTGATCCGGTGCATAAAACGTTAATGTACCTACGCCTGCAGCCGAGTCTCTAATATATAACCCGAGCCGCCACGCTTTATCCTCTTGATCATATGCTGGGGTTAACTTGGTGGAGATCGTCTGTTCGCCTCGACAAAGCGTGATGTCAAGCGGCTTTTTGTTTTTACCTGCCTCGTCCACGGCTTCCGCTACCCTGGCGAGACTATTGAGGGGTTTGCCGTTCATGTGTGTAATACGGTCCCCTAGGCGAATACCAGCTGTCTCACCAGGTGACACCTTACGATCATTGCTTTCCTGAATGATATGGTGACCAACGACAAGCACTCCTGAAGATTTTACTTTGACCCCGATCGTCTGACCCCCTGGGTATACTTTCAAATCGGGAACCACGCTTTCCTGGGTTGTTTTCATGCTTTTAGAGCCGAACAAATCCAAAGAAGCTTGTAGAGGCAGCGCTGCTTGCACATGCTGAGCGTTACCGAGAGAACACATAAGAAAAACAAGCAAAAGACCGAGCAATTTGATCCTGGAGAAAAAATTCAATGGCTGTCACGCTCCCTTTGCTTCTTTCGCTTGACGAGTAAAGGTGGTCGCCAATTGCGTACCTATAAGGTAACCTTGCCCCCAGGCTTTTATAACTGTTAATCATTACGCCAGCCGCTCTTTTCAGGCTTTCTTTCCTTCCGCCAAATTCAGCATTTCCTGTGCGTGATGCAATGTTTTTTCGGTAATTTCTACGCCGCCCAGCATCCGTGCCAATTCCTTGACCCGACCTTCCTCCGTTAGTCCCTCAATTTGAGTCATGGTTCGTCCGTCATGCACATTTTTTTCAATCAGGTACTGATGATCTGCCATACACGCCACCTGCGGCAAATGAGTAATGGAAAACACCTGACAAACGGAAGACAAACGATACAGCTTCTCGGCTATAGACTGAGCTGCACGACCACTTACCCCGGTATCCACCTCGTCAAAAATGAGCACCGGTATTTGATCATGACGCGCAAAAATACTTTTCATTGCCAACATAATACGTGATAACTCACCACCAGAAGCGATTTTACCGAGTGGGCGAAGTGGCTCACCTGGATTGGGCGAAATCAGAAATTCCGCATTATCTATCCCTTGCTTGGTAGGTCGTACCTTTAGCCCCTTATATTCATATCCCCGTGGATCTTCAATTGGATCAATGCGTACCTTGAGTGACGTTCTTTCCATTTGAAGATCTTTTAATTCCTGCTCTACTTGCTCTGCAAGCTCTTCGGCACAAATTTCACGCGCTTCTGTAAGCTCTTCAGCAATCTCCAGCAAATCCGAAAGCAACTCATCCCGCTTTGCAATGAGCTGCTCCAGCCGCTCATCTTTATTTTCCAACAGATCGGTTTCCTGCTCAATACGGCTATAGTATTCCAAAATCTGTTCTATACTATCACCATATTTTCGCTGTAGTCCGGTAATTTGATTCAAACGTTGCTCCACCTCATGCAGCTTGCCCGGATTAAATTCAATATCCTCACGATAAGAACGTAATTGAAACGCTGCATCTTCCAACTGATAGAAAGCAGACTGAATCTGCTCCGCAATGGGCTGAAGACTTTTACTATCATAGCTCTGAACATCATTTAATCTGGACAACACGTTATTGACCGTATCCAGCCCGCCTCTGCCACTTAACAGCTCATATGCTCCTGATATTCCATCCATCATTTTCTCACTATGGGATAGCTTGACCCGTTCCTCTGCCAATAATTCATCTTCACCCAATTTTAATTCTGCCGCAGCGATCTCTTCCAATTGGAAACGATACATGTCCAATAGCTGATAAGCCTTTTGACTGGAGCTTTGCAATTCCCTTACTTCTTTTTCCGCTTTGACAAAAGCATTGTAGCGCTCCCTGTAAAGCGCTTTGACTGGACCGATGACTGAATCACCGAACGTATCCAGCAGCGCCAGATGGCGATCAGCACGCAGCAAGCTTTGATGTTCATGCTGCCCGTGGATATTAACGAGTTGCTCACCTACCTCACGCAACATCGTTAAATTAACCATCTGACCGTTAATTCGAGATGAACTTTTCCCTTGAACCGTAAGTTCTCGACGAATCAGTAAATGCTCTTCTGGGTTAGCCTTAATCCCTTGTTCCTCCAACGTATTCCAAACGGGATGTTTGATCGGCAATTCAAATAAGGCTTCCATTTCTGCTTTATCACAACCGTAACGCACAAGGTCAGCAGAGCCCCTGCCGCCCGCAATCAGCCCAAGTGCGTCAATAATAATGGATTTACCAGCACCAGTTTCCCCGCTCAATACATGAAATCCTTTATAAAAATGAACATCGACAGCCTCTACGACTGCCAAATTCCGTATAGACAAAGTGACCAGCATCGTTCTTTCACCTCTATGATGTACAAATTAAAACGCCTAATATGCGTAGCCTTTATAATTAGGAAATGTAGCCCATAAGACGATTCACGATAGTTTCACTGTTTTCTTCCGATCGGCAAATAATCAAAATGGTGTCATCCCCGCTAATCGTACCCATGACTTCAGACCATTCAATATTATCTAATAAAGCAGCAATCGAGTTAGCTGTTCCTGGCAGGCACTTCATCACAATCAGATTGGTTGTGTAGTCAATATGCAAAAAGTTGTCAACCAATGTACGTTTCAGTTTCTGCGTCGGATTGTAACGCTGATCTGAAGGCATCGAATATTTATATCTGCCGTCGTCCATTGGGACCTTTATGAGCAGCAGTTCTTTGATATCCCGGGATACAGTGGCCTGGGTGACCTGAAAACCAGCCTCACGCAATGCTTCAACTAGATCATCCTGCGTTTCAATCTCATGTTGTGAAATAATTTCCCTGATTTTAATATGTCGTTGACCCTTCATATAATCCTCCTATGGATTAACCTTCATATTCCTCTTCTTCGAGGTCTTCCACTAATGTAATAAGGCGAATACTTTTCTCGTCCGTATCAACGTACAATACCCCCGCACAGCCCGGATAGAGCAGCAAATAAGGCATAAGCCTGTCCCGTAAATCAGGACCGTTCCACTCCATAGGTTTCTTGCGGCGTGACGTTTTGACCATATATGTCGAACCGTTACGTACAGCTACGTAGTCAATAAACAAACGGCTATACACGGTATGTCCATTCACTTTAAAAGCAAGCGGTATTTTCATTTTCCCGCCCACCACCTCATATCCTGCTTCCTCCAGTTGGTCCACAGCAGGTCCTTCGTTCAAATCCTCATTAATCGGTATCGTTTTTAGCACAAGCGGTCCCGGCTCCTTTAACCAGGCACGCAGGCTATAAAAAGCCCATATCCCTAATATCACCCCGATCACAGTGATGATAACCGTATCGTATCGCGTGTCCATGAACCGATCACCTCATGGACATATTCTAGGACTTGACGCAAAATTCCTTTTCATCTGTACATCCATTATAGGCGAACGTGAGTTCCACAAGCAATCTCTCACACCAAAAAGAGGTTCTCTTAAGTTCACAGAACTCATGGAGAACCCCTGAATGTCACTTACGCGATGGGCCATTATTAAAAGTCTGACCTGCTTCCTGAACAGTTCGTTCAATCAGTGGACTGTAATCCATCTTTTCCAGCTGCGATTCTGCGGCCGGGAGCCCATCCAAACGCCAATGCGCTAAAAATTCAATATTTCCTTCGCCGCCTGTAATCGGGGAAAAGGCCAAGCCTTGCAACGTAAGTCCAAGCTCATGTGCAAACATCAAGATGGTCTGCAACACTTCTTTATGCGTAGCAGGTTCTCGAACCACGCCAGATTTCCCAACCTTTTCGCGACCAGCTTCGAATTGAGGCTTGATTAGAGCTACAATATCAGCAGGTTGATGCAGCAATGCAAGCAATGGCGGCAAAATAATTCGTAACGAAATAAAAGAAACATCAATACTTGCGAAATTAGGCACAGGACCGCTCAAATCCGCAGGTGTCATATATCTGAAATTCGTTTTCTCCATAACGCATACACGCTCATCATTACGAAGTGACCAATCCAGCTGATTATACCCCACGTCAATGGCATACACGTACTGAGCTCCATGTTGAAGCGCACAATCCGTAAAGCCTCCGGTTGATGAACCGATATCTAGCATCGTCCTGCCCTTCATGTCCAGCTCGAATTGACGGATGGCCTTTTCGAGCTTCAACCCTCCACGGCTTACATACGGATGCACCGAACCTTTAACTTTAAGCTCACTGGAACGGGGTACCTTCATTCCCGCTTTCTCGATCCGTTCACTGTCCGCCAACACTAAACCTGCCATGATCGCGGCTTTAGCTTTTTCGCGGCTTTCAAAAAAACCTTGTTCTACAAGCAATACATCAATGCGTTCCTTCGGAACAGACATGTTAATCTCCCTTTAGGCAGCCAGGCTGCTCTTGTCATACTTTTTATAAAATCATGTTGTTTACTTTAAGTTATCCTATACAGATTGCCCCATGCCATATGCTGGCTCAGCGGACCACTTACGCAGCTTTAAGCACACAGCTTCAACGGTAAGTCCCACTTCAGCGCGTTGCTCTTTGATGGAGCCGTGCTCCACAAACAGATCGGGAATCCCCATTAACCGCACCTGTGCATCTTGTATTTCTTCTTTGGCGTAAAATTCCAGTACAGCACTACCCAAACTTCCTGCTTCAGAAGCTTCTTCCAATACAATCAGCTTCGTATGCTGGCGGGCCAGCTCACGCAACATCTCCTCATCCAAAGGCTTGAGGAAGCGAGCATTCACAACGCCCACTTGCATACCCTCACGTTTCATCGCCTCCGCAGCCTCTGTCGCCACTTGGAGCATCGGTCCTGAAGCGATTACAGCGAAGCCCTCACCTTTACGCAGAAGCTCCCAACTGCCGATAGGAATAACCCGCAATTCTTTATCCAACGGCACGCCAACCACATTAACACGTGGGTAACGATAAGCAATTGGACCGTCTTCGTAGTCAAGTGCTGTTTTCATCATATGACGCAGCTCATTTTCATCCTTTGGCATCATAAGCACAAGATTCGGGATATGACGCAAAAATGCTACATCAAACACGCCATGATGAGTTTCACCGTCTGCACCAACAAAACCAGCACGATCAATCGCGAACATCACATTGGCATTATGACGACAAATATCGTGCACAATTTGGTCATATGCACGCTGCATAAAAGTGGAATACACCGCAAATACCGGCTTCATCCCTTCCATTGCTAACGCTGCACACATGGTTGCAGCATGCTGCTCAGCAATGCCGACGTCGATCATACGTGTAGGAAACTCTTTACTAAAAGGTACTAGTCCTGATCCACCAGGCATTGCAGGGGTGACCGCAATGATGCGCTCATCCTGTTCAGCCAGCTCAATCAGCGTTCTACCGAAAATTTCCGTATACATCGGATTGCCTACAGCTTTGAGTACCTGACCTGATTCAATTTTGTATGGACTGATGCCGTGCCACTTGTGTGAATCGGCCTCCGCAGGCTTATAGCCTTTACCCTTGGTGGTTACGACATGCACTAATACAGGGCCAGTCACGTTATCAGCCTGCTGAAAAGTCTCAATTAGCTTGGACAAATCATGTCCGTCCACCGGACCAAGATACGTAAATCCCAGCTCTTCAAACAGCACACCTGGAACCATCATATATTTAAGACTGTCCTTGACGCGGCCAGCCGATTTGGCAAGTTTACCGCCTATAGCGGGTATTTTTTTCAGCAAAACTTCCAGCTCATCCTTTGCCCGCAAATAGTGACGGTCCGAGCGAATTTTGCTCAAATAATTATGCATGGCCCCTACATTCGGGGCGATGGACATTTCATTATCATTCAGAATGACCATTAAATTTTTACGTTCATGACCAATATGGTTTAATGCTTCGAAGGCCATGCCCCCAGTCAACGCGCCGTCCCCGATCATTGCAATAACTTTATTGTCCTCGCCCTTCAAATCACGTGCCAAGGCCATCCCCATTGCAGCCGAAAGGGAAGTGCTGCTATGTCCAGCTTCCCAAACATCATGCTCGCTCTCACTTCTTTTTACAAAACCACAAAGTCCATCACGCTGACGAAGTGTATCAAAACGATCCATTCGCCCTGTCAATATTTTGTGCACGTAGGCTTGGTGCCCAACGTCATAAATCATCTTGTCCTTTGGACTGTTATAGCAATAATGCAGGGCGATCGTGAGCTCAACCACTCCCAGATTCGATGCCAGATGCCCCCCAGTCACGGACAGCTTCTCAATCAAAAAGCTCCTGATTTCCTCGGCTAGAGAAGCCAACTCCTCAACCGACAGTGATTTCAGATCGCCTGGTTGCTTTATGTGTGGAAGCAGCACGCATATCTCCCCGCTTTCCTTCAAGTTTGTGTGTAAAGTTAACAAGTATTATATCACACTTTTGGACTGTGCTTAAACGCAGACAAGTCAAACCAGTTCTAACGCTACTAATGATCACGCTTCATCAGGTAATCCGCTATCTCCAGCAAGCGCGAAGAATCGGGAATACCACCTTCTGCAATCACTTTTTTGGCGGACGCTGTGAGTTCCTCCACTTGCCGTAGAGATGCGTCCATACCGATGAAATACGGATAGGTAACCTTCTCCTGTTCAACATCACTCTGCGTTTTTTTCCCCATTTTGCTTTCATCGCCTACGAGATCCAATATATCGTCCTGAATTTGAAAGGCCAAGCCCAGATCTCGTCCAAAGCGGCGAAGCGCCTCTAGTTGACTCTTGTCTGCCCCACCAATCCGTCCACCTGCCAAGAGTGAGAAAATGATCAAATCAGCCGTTTTATGAAGGTGGATATATTCTAGTTCCTCGATCCCCGTCATTCCCTGCTCGCCCGACATATCTGCGACCTGTCCACCTACCATGCCTCTGGCACCGCTCATTTCGGATAAATCCTCAACTATGGACAATAGCGCATCGGAAGAAACCCCGTGACGACGACCCGCCTGCACGATGCTATAAAATGCATGGGTCAGCAAAGCATCGCCCGCAAGAACAGCAACCGCCTCGCCGTATACCTTATGATTCGTCAGCTTTCCTCGCCGATAATCATCATCATCCATCGCCGGCAAGTCGTCGTGAATGAGGGAATACGTATGTACCATTTCTACCGCACATGCTACTGGCAACGCCGCTTCCCTGCTTCCACCAAATGCTTCCGCAGCGGCGATCACAAGCAGAGGCCGCAGCCGTTTACCGCCTGCGGTCAGTGAATAGTTCATAGATTCTCGAAGAACATCTGGAATGTCCCAATGCGCCGGAAACTGCTCGGTCAATGCAGACGAAACTGCATCCGCCGTCACAGTCAAATATTCCTTGAACGACAGTCTATTCAAGCCCTTCACCGCCGTTTTCATCCAATCCGCCGCCGAAAGGCTTCTTGCGCAAATCTCCATCCTCTTCCACGATCATTTCAATTTTACGTTCGACCTGTTCCAGCTTCTGACTGCAAAGCTGAGACAGCTTCATCCCCCGCTGGAACAAATCAATGGCTTGCTCCAGAGGAACGTCTCCATGCTCCAGTTGTCCGACAATTTCTTCAAGAGCGGCCATGGCCGCTTCAAAATTCAATTCCGCTTCATTCGCCACCGTGCTTCGCGTCCTCCTTCATTCCCCATACTTGACAGTCTAACTGTCCGTCACTCACTTTTATCTTGATAGAATCTCCCGGTTGTACATCTTTGAGCGACTTGATTAGCCGTTTCTCCTGCTCATCGTATACCAAGCTGTAGCCTCGGGCCATGACTTTGAGCGGACTCAGCGCGTCCAGCTGACGAATTCCGGTATGCAGCTGCTGCCGCCCCGTTTTTGTGATCGCACGCATCGCAGACTCCAGCTGACGTTGTGCCATATCCGTCTGCTTGCGCGCCGAACGAATTTGTTCACGCGGATTAAACCGCTCTAGTACCTGACGCATACGCGCGTTTTTCTCTGCGTTTAAGCGTGAACGGTTAGCCGCTGCGCGGATCAGACGCTGATGCAGCATGTCCATCCGCTCTGCATGCTGGAGCATGTAGCGGCGCGGATGCAGCAACACTGGCGAACGCCGAAGCCTCATCAAGCGTTCACGACTGGCTTCCAACCGCTGCCTAAGGGCATTACGCAACCGCTGCTCCCGCTGAAGCAGCTGATCCCGAAGCTCTCCCTGATGAGGCACAGCCAGCTCAGCTGCTGCGGTCGGCGTCGCTGCGCGTAAGTCAGCCACAAAATCGGCAATGGTAAAATCCGTTTCGTGTCCAACGGCCGAAATCACAGGAATGACCGATGCGTAAATGGCACGCGCAACCGCTTCCTCATTAAACGCCCACAGTTCTTCTAAGGAGCCACCACCCCGTCCGACGATCATCACCTGAACCTCCTGCATACGATTCATGGCTTCAATTGCCTTAACGATCGAGGGGGCAGCACCTTTTCCTTGCACAAGAACTGGATACAACACGATTCCAGCCTGCGGGTATCGCCGTTGAAGTGTAGTGATAATATCACGCACAGCCGCTCCGGTCGGTGACGTAATTACGCCAATGGTCGCAGGGTGAGCAGGGAGATTCCGTTTGCGAGTGGTATCAAACAGCCCTTCTGCATCAAGCTTTTGTTTGAGTTGTTCATAAGCCAGATAAAGGCTGCCTATACCGTCAGGCTGCATTTGAGTCGCATAAAATTGATATTGACCATCCCGTTCATACACGGATACGTTTCCCCGGGCGATAACACGCGTACCTTCTTTCGGTACGAAAGGGAGCCGTCTATTATGAGTTGCAAACATAATCGAACGTATGCGGCTCCCCTCATCCTTGAGCGTAAAATACATGTGACCACTCGAATGATGCGTAAAGTTAGAAATTTCCCCGCGTATCCATACATCAGACAGCACCTGATCGGATTCCAGTTTCATCCGGATATAGCGATTCAGGTCCTGTATAGAATAAATACGTTGTTGTTCAGCCACAGGCAGCTGCCTTTATGCCAAACCGTGCGACCGCTTGGCCGCTACGAGCGTATTTTGCATCAGCATTGTAATCGTCATTGGGCCTACTCCGCCGGGAACAGGCGTAATCGGACCGGACACTTGCTTTACGCTCTCAAAATCAACGTCACCCGCCAGCTTTCCGTTCTCCAGACGATTCATTCCCACATCGATAACTACTGCACCCGGCTTTACATACGAAGCATCGATGAAATTGGCTTTGCCGATGGCAACGACCAAAATATCCGCTTGTTTACTGAGCTCGGCAATATTCGCTGTACGAGAGTGACACATCGTAACCGTAGCATTTTCACGCTGCAGCAATAATGATACCGGCTTGCCAACGATATTACTGCGACCAATAACAACTGCATGTTTACCAGCTATTTCTACTCCAGCGCGTTTGATTAACTCAATGACTCCAGCGGGAGTGCAAGGCAATAGGCTATCATCGCCGATGACCAGATTCCCTACGTTTACCGGATGAAATCCGTCAACATCTTTCTCCACTGCAATCGCGTCAATGACAGCTTTTTCCTGAATATGCTTTGGCAATGGCAGTTGCACCAAAATCCCATGGATATTACTTTGATGATTCAGCTTATCCACCAGTTTCAGTAATGCTTCTTGCGAAGTATCTGCCGCCAATCGATGAACCTCAGAGTAATAGCCGAGATCATGACACGCCTTTTCCTTATTTTTAACATACACCTGAGAAGCAGGATCTTCGCCTACCAGTACAACAGCCAGTCCGGGTTGAAAGCTGTGTTCTTTCAAACGAATAACCTCTTGCTGAATGCTTGCCCGAATATCCTGAGAGATTTGTTTACCATCAATGATCGGTGCTGACATGTTTAACCACTCCCCAACCTGATTCAGTAGTCTCTAATTAAAAACGTGCTTTCAATTGCTCCAGCTCTTGTATCACTCGTCCCAGCACACCATTAACAAATTTACCCGATTCCTCGGTACCAAAGTGCTTCGACAACTCAATGGCTTCATTGACTGCTACCTTGGCTGGAACATCCTCGCGGAAAATCATTTCATATACCGCAAGCCTCAAAATTTGACGATCTACACGTGAAAGTCGGCTGATCTGCCAGCCTTTCAGGTAATCCGCCAACAGCCCGTCAATCGCTTCCTTGTGCTCCCATGTGCCACGCACATGCTCCAAAACATACGCTCTTAACACTGCCGCGTTTTTAATTACGACTTCGGCTTCGTTTTCCTCAGCCGCTTCCTGAAGCAGCATGTCCACAGCTGCCGCCGCTTCCACTTCATTCATTTCCATATGGTACATACTCTGTACCGCTAATTCCCTCGCCAGACGTCTTTTCATGCCCTGCCTCCTACGCTTGCCTATATCTATTTTTCATTCTAACCAATTTCCACAAAAAAACCTGTGAACGCATCCTCCAAAACCGTTGGGCGCAAATAAGCTACAGCTGTATTTTGGAGAACACGTATCACAGGGTTCATTTAAAAGGACGCCAACGCTGCGACAACCATTCGCTCCATTCTTTCCAAGGGAAGAATGGACCAAGCGCTGAATCGCTACGTCTTCCTAGCGTATATCCGATGAACACCATCAATGCAAAGAACAACATATTCCAAAAGCCTGCCCACAAGTAAATAAAACCGAAAAAAATACCGGCCGTGATCCCCATGATCCGGCCCTTGTAACTTCCCCATATTTCTTTCCAGGGCATCAGGGAAAATCACCTCTATTCCACACGACTCTTAAAGCTTGGTGACTGAGAAACATTAGCGATGTACACCGACACATTGGATACTGGAATTCCTGTAATCTCTTCCACATGGTCGTGTACCCCCTTTTGTACCTCGGAGGTTAACACCGGAATGGAGCTTTCCCCGTCAACAATCGCCCGAATCGTAATATCAAGTCCCGATTCCAACACACGAACGCGTGCTTTCAGATCCTGCATCCCGCGAAATCGGGAAGCCGCTTTGAGGCACAGGTTTTCGATGGTATCCACCGAAATCTGAATATCACCGTATTCGGTTCGCTGATCAATAGAATGCTGTACGGTTTGGTTCCGTCGAATAGAGATATAAAAAACCCGAAGACTCAATAACAACAGAACTCCTGCAATAATCAAGCTGGTAAACCACACCACTCGCTCATCCTCAATACTTAAAACATACGGAATGGCCCCGCTCAGGAGGAGGATGGCGAGAATGGAGATAATTCCGATACTTAAGCTGTACAAAAACAGCAGAAGTCTGTCCATAACTTTAGCCACGAAACGCACAGCCTCCTTAAATTAGAGTAAACCCTCGACCCATAAGGGTCGGGGGTTTGTACAAAGTATCGCTCTATTTAACCCGTCCGGCGCCCAGCACTTCCGGCTCTTCTACTTTTTCAGCATTTTTGAATTGAACATCGTGAATTTGCACGTTCACTTCTACCACGTTAAGACCTGTCATGTTTTCAATGGAACGCTTAACATTATGCTGAATAGCAGCAGCCACCTCAGGCAGACGGTTACCATACTCAATAATGACGGAGACGTCTACAGCAGCTTCACGCTGTCCGACTTCCACTTTTACACCTTTAGATAAATTTTTGCGGCCTAGCAGTTCGGCAAATCCGCCAGCAAATCCGCCACTCATTCCCGCAACGCCCGGCACCTCAACGGTAGCCAGTCCGGCAATGACTTCAATAACTTCCGGGGCAATTTGAATCTCCCCAATTTCTGTACGTTCGAATTCGGTTGGCACTGTGCTCATACCTTCAACACCTTTCGGTCAAAATAAGTTTCATTCCAGCTTTGGATATCAAAGCAGACATGCTCACTTATTATCCATACTATATCATTTGGCGTTCATTATGACAATCTGAGGAAATATACCGATTAAACTTCGTTTTCCTCCAAAAATTTAATATCAAAATCGCCTTCAATAAAGGTCGGATGCTCTAGTAAGCGCTGGTGAAAAGAAATCGTTGTGGGTATGCCCTCAATAGCAAACTCAGCTAAAGCCCGCTTCATTTTGGCAATCGCCTCCTGCCGTGTAGGCGCCCATACAATCAGCTTGGCAATCATAGAGTCATAATAAGGAGGAATGCTATAACCTGGATAAGCAGCGCTGTCTACCCGCACTCCAGGACCGCCTGGAGGCAGATAAAATCCGATTTTACCCGGTGCAGGCATAAAATTACGATCCGGGTCCTCAGCGTTAATGCGGCATTCGATTGCCCAGCCATTAATCGTGACTTCTTCCTGCGTAAAGGAAAGCGGATGCCCTTCAGCGACCGAAATCATTTCTTTAATCAGGTCTACACCGGTAATCATTTCTGTTACTGGATGTTCCACCTGAATACGTGTGTTCATTTCCATGAAATAGAATTTATTGTCCGGACCAAGCAAAAATTCAAGCGTACCTGCGCCAGAGTATTGAACGGCCAAAGCTGCACGAACAGCTGCCTGTCCCATTTCTTCACGAACATCCTGCGAAAGTACTGGACATGGTGCTTCCTCCAACAACTTCTGACGACGACGCTGAACAGAGCAGTCCCGTTCACCCAAGTAGGCAACATTACCATGCTTGTCCGCTATGATCTGTATTTCCACGTGTTTCATACCAGTCAGATATTTTTCCAGATACACGCCCGCATTACCAAAGGCCTTCTGCGCTTCCTGCTGAGCAGTCGTGATTTGCTGGATAAGATTATCCTCATCTTCAGCGATACGAATACCTTTACCACCACCACCTGCTGTGGCCTTGATAATGACCGGATATCCGATATCACGTGCGATACTGATTGCATCCTGTACATCCTCAACCAGTCCGTCTGAACCTGGAATAACCGGAACCCCGGCATCCTTCATGGTCTGCTTGGCTACAGCCTTATCTCCCATTTTGTTAATTGCTTCAGGAGAAGGTCCAATAAACGTAATATTGCATGATTCGCAAATTTCAGCGAAGTCTGCATTTTCCGCCAAAAATCCGTAACCTGGATGAATGGCATCACATTCAGTCAATGTAGCAACACTCATCAGGTTCGTAAAATTAAGATAGCTGTCCTTAGACAACGTCGGTCCGATACAGTAAGCCTCATCTGCGAGACGCACATGTAACGAATCCTTGTCAGCTTCCGAATAGACGGCAACTGTCGAAATATTCATTTCGCGGCAAGCGCGAATGATACGAACTGCAATTTCTCCACGGTTCGCGATTAATACTTTTTGAAATGTCATGACTTTATCCTCCCTGGGAGCAGTCTTGCCGAACCCTCAAAAAGGGGTCAAACAAGCTTTTTACTCCGGTTTCACAAGGAACAATGGCTGGCCATACTCAACCAACTGTCCGTTTTCGGCCAAAATTTCCACAATTTCGCCCTTCACTTCAGCTTCCAACTCGTTCATCAACTTCATCGCTTCAATGATACATACCGTTGTTTTATCGCCTACTTTACTGCCGATACTCACATACGGAGCCGTATCCGGGGATGAAGAACTATAGAAAGTGCCTACCATCGGAGATACGATTTTATGTAGATTGCTTGCATATTCCTTCGGTTCCCCAGCAGTTGCATGTCCAACATCGGACTGTACTTGTGGATTCGGAATTGCAGCTTGTGGCGCCACTGTATAAGCAGGTGCTGTTACAGGAGCCTGTACCGTAACGATCTCGCTTTTACCCGGTTTACGGATCATGAGGCGAGTTCCTTCATTTTCAATTTCAAGCTCATGCACAGACGTTTCATCCACCAGCTTGATCAATTCCTTAATCTCGCTTAATTTAAACATCTCTATTAATCACTCCTTCAGCATTTTGCCGGTTGCTGATAACATTTTTGAAACAGCTTTATGTATTATATCACAATCATTAAAAATAGAAAGAGCCCGGGATTGTGCAGAAATCCGGGCTTTTTCGCGTTTTTTGTCTTATTGTGTAACATACTGGACACTGATCTTGTCCTGCGTTACGTTTAATTCCTTCATGACTTTATCGACAATCGTTACCGCTTGCTTAGCATCCAATTTTTCACTCAGAACCACTACTTTGTATTTATCAGCATTTTCCTCGCGGACGACTGCATTGGCGAATTGCTGCTGCAGTTCTTCTTCGATACCGGTAATTTTGGCCTGTTTATCTTCAAGTACATGCAATTCCTTTTGTGCCTCTGCAGCTTTCTGCGGTGTACTATCATTCATTGCCGTAGTCAGCTCGTCATTTTTCTTTTGATTTTCCACATCCCGCTCCAGTAAATAGTTGTCAATCACAGCTGCCGCTGTTGGTTGGGCTGCTTGTTCGTTTGCTACTTGATCAAGTACCTGCTTGTCGGTTTTGGCGCTAGAAGCTGCTTTGTCATCACTTTTAGCTGTCGTGCCTGTCTTAGCTGTAGTTGTGTTTTGATTGGATGCAGTCGATTCAGTAGCAGGGGCGGCGGCTGTGTCTTTATCACCTTTTGATGGTTCTGTTGCTGGATCAGTTGTAGAAGCTGTGTCCTTTGTGGAAGTCTCTGCCGTTCCGTCAGTTACTTCTCCATTGGTTACTACTTCATTTACTTTCAGTTCGTTCATTTGTTCTTCTGCCTTTGTCGTTGCTTCCTGTGCAGCATCCTGTTTAACCTTGCTCACCTGCTCGCTGTCCGCTACTGGCGGATTCGCCGGACTTGAGTCCTCCGTAAACAAATAATATGCAGACAGTACCACCATTAAACTCAGCATGGACACCAGCCAAACGGTTTGTCTTTTATTATTCATGTTCTGTCCTCCATATTCATAAGTGGTTTGCAATATTAACTTCTTTGTTCCCCAATTCCATATTATCCCTGCTTACGCGGAACGACTGATATTTTGTATGAAGGTACGTTTAGTCCCTTCTGCACAGCATCCACAATGAGCTGCTTCACCGTAGGGTTTTCTGCCCCCATAGCCACAACAAGCACTCCCCTTACCTGTGGTTTTACTTTTTTGGTAACAATCGGGGTGTGCTGACCGCCCGATGATTCATAGGTGACAATCTCACCATCGCGTGTATATTGAGTAGTGTGCCTTTGTCCACCATTGGCGTCCGACTCGTTATTTTCTTCCTGCATGTCTTTCACATTCCGTTGAACGATCACTTCTTCGGTAGAATCTACCGTAACCATGACATCGACGGTTCCTACGCCAACAATCTGCTCCAGCATCTGTTTCATATTGTCCTCAAAAGCCTTCTCGATTCCGGCAAAGGAACTGTCCTCACCTACCGTTGTTTCTAACGCAGGCTCATTTTTCATTACGCCAGGCGGTTCTCTCCCTACGTTTTCCGGGTCGACTTTTTTCACATTAACGAATGAATTAAAGAGCATAATCGCTACACCGATAAGGCCAAGAATAAGTAGCCAACGAAATGAATTGAACCTTTTCGCTCCGTCCCCCCCTCCACCCATCCATTGCTCCAGCTTTTTCCTCCATTTGCCCATTTCGGTTCACCTCCTGTTACCATTCATGTGTTCCATCCTGCGAATTAATCACCTGAACATGTGTGCTGTCGATCCCCCATTTTTCACGTAGAATTCCTGTGATTAAACCAAAAGCTTTCTGATCCGCAGATTTGCCATTCTCTGTGGTTTCGTCAGGACTACGATCATCTTCTCGCGTTCCTTCATTATGATTAGAGGGTTTTGACTGTGTCGGCTCCACACGAATATTCACTGTCTTTTCAGCTACAGGCTCCACCATAATCGGCTTGACATCTGTACCCAGCGGGATGTTTGTGTTTTCTTCTTTTTCTGCCTTCTGCTCCGCCAATTTAACCACTACTGACTGAACACCCGTTCCTGCCTCTAGCCCCGATTCTTTCTGCTGAATCTGCGTAAGGGTCACCTGGACCGACTGAATTGCTAACCCAGTGTACTGCTCCAATTGCCCTTTCATTTCCTTAGCTACCTCTTTGCCTGCCCATTGCATGGAGCTTTGTTCCTGCTGTTGCTTTAGCTGTTTGCCTTTGGCTAAGATCTCTTCCAATGTCGGTTCCCTATTACCTGTCTCTGCCTGGCGTTGCAGATCCAATGCGCGCCCCAGAACCTCTGAGGGACTGCTGCTCAGCAAGCGCACAATCGGAGACAGCAATGTCAGCAATACAAGCAGGCTGAGTACGAGTTTGACATACCTTTCCATAGATCGGCTCGGTAAGATCATATCGACAAAAGAAGCCAGCAGCACGATTAGCACTAGTTCCTTGAGCCAGCCTCCCAGCCAGGTCACGTCACTCGCCTCCCTCTCGTTGGATTATGTGCATGTATTCACCTCATCATGACCGTCATGTTACCTGCTGCGAGCATGACGGTAATCGCAAGGAAGGACATTAATCCCACTGCCGCCAGTGCCGCAAAAACATAAATCATACTCTTGCCGATGGCATCCAAACATTCCACAATAGGCGTATCTCCCAAAGGCTGCATGATTGCTGCGGTCACTTTATAAATGAGGGCTAGTGTCAGAATTTTGAGAGCAGGAAAAGCACACAGGAACAAAATAATGATGACTCCCACAAGGCCGATGGCATTTTTAACGAGCAGTGATGCCGAAATGACCGTATCCGTCGCATCTGCCAGCGCCTTGCCTACCACCGGAACAAAGCTACCTGTAATATATTTAGCTGTACGGATTGTTAATCCGTCAGTAACCGAAGAGGTTAATCCCTGTACCGAAATGACTCCTAGAAAAATAGTCAGAAGCACTCCCAGCACGGCAACACCCGCGTTCCGCAGTAGATCAGCTAACTGGGTCAGCTTGTATTTGCCCGTGAGCGAGTTGACCAAGTACAGCACAGCCGAGAAGAACAGCAGCGGGAAAACAAGCGTATGAATAACTGTTCCGACCGTGTTGATCATAAATACAATCAGCGGGTGGGTCACCGAAACGGTGACAACGTTACCCATCGAGGCCAACATGGTAAACAGCAAGGGCAACATCGCCATCATGAAATGAATCATGCTGTCAATTGCTTCTTTGGCATAACCAATCGCTACACTAAAGCTATTAATCGCCAAAATGATAATGACCATGTACACGATAGCGTAGGCAACTTTGCTGACCTGCTTGCTTTCAAAAGCGCTTTGCAGCGTTTCCAGCACCATACTCATAATGCTGAGCATGACGATGGTGACGAGCAGCTTGGCATTCACCCGGATTTCATGGATGAAAAAATCAGCTATGGCCATCAACACACCTTTTATACTGAATCCTTCACCACCCGGAAGCAGCATGTCCATGAAAGAAGGCGTTTTCTGGTCAGGGAAAAATCCGCCGTATTGCTTCATGAGTCCGTCCCAATAATGTTCAACATCATCTTTGGGCATTTGCTCCGCCTGTTGTCTGATCCATTCGTTTGTAGGTGTATCTGCGAAGAGGACCGCAGCCGAGGCGCACCAGAGACATAGCAGCAAAATCACAATAACTTTGAGATTCGGCATGCCCCCCAGCCTTTTCATGGCATCACCCCCTCAGGCGGGCATCAGCTTCAGAATGGTATCAATAATAATGCTGATAATCGGGATTGCGAGTACCATGATGAGTACCTTTCCAGTAAGCTCTATTTTGGAAGCTATGCCGTCTTGTCCCGCATCCCGTACGATCTGTGCTCCAAATTCAGCAATATAAGCGATACCGATTATTTTTAATACGGTTTTAAAATAAATCATGTCCATCCCTGAAGACCTGGCCAGTCGCTCCAGCACGGCAACCACAGATCCGATCTTGCCAATCAGCAGCAAAAAAATGACGATTCCCGCAGCTGTTGCAATCAAAAAGGCAAACATCGGCTTCTGTTCCTTGATAACTAAGATGAGGACTGTGGCAACGAGGGCGAAGCCCACCACTTGTATGATTTCCATGTGTTCACCTACTGAAAAAGAAAAATAGATTTGATCTCTTGCAGAAGGTTATCCAGCATTCGTACCACCATGAACAGCACGACAACGAAACCGATGACCGTCACCCAGTGTGCCATGTCTTCCTTGCCCATTTGCTTTAGTACGGTATGAATCATAGCGATAATAATGCCAATTCCGGCAATCTGGAAAATTGCGTTCACTTCTAAATTCATTCGAGCACCCCGCTAATAGATCAAAATGACGATCAATGCTCCGATCAGCAGTCCCAGGCTTCTGCTCATACGCTCGTATCTCACCTGATCTGCCTGCGCCTGCGCTTCTTCATGGGATAACTGCTGGATGGTCAGCGCAATGTGCTTGATCTGGTCTTCACGGTCGCTGGTTCCAAGGCTGTAAGCAAGCTGACGCATCGCTTCCTTCTCGGCCTGCTTCATAGAGGAACGGCTCCACGAGACTTCAATCGCTTTATGCAAGCTTTCTCTGGCGGTCAGGCCAAAAGAGGGGTGCATCCAGCGTGAGGCTTGCTGAAACAGAGAGCGCAGCGGCTCTCGCAAGGGCTCTCCAGTCTTGGCGAATGCATCTGGTAACGGAGACACCCCGTAAGAAACCTCGGTGGTCAGTCTTTGCAGTGCGAGAATTAACTCTCTGATTTGCCGCGGCCTCATGGCAAATTGTCTTGCCCGCTGCCAGCCTGCCAGTGTGGTGGCTAGTATAACCAAGACAGCTCCCAGCAGCTTAAGCATAGGAGATGCCCCCGTTCTGCCCTTCCCCAGGCAGTGTCAGCCTGCGCTGCTTGGCATCTGCCAGCCGAAAAGAGACGCCCCGGCTCGTCCGCTCCAGCATGACATAGAGCTGGAACAGCTCCTGTCCTGTAGCTAATCCGGCAAAGGCAGATCGGCTTGCCATTTCAGCCACATCACGACCATGTGCGGAAGCAATGACTGCGATGCCTGCATGAAGCGCTTCACGTACCGCTTCCGCATCTTCTGGCCGCCCGATTTCATCCACAATCAGGACATCTGGTGACATCGAGCGAATCATCATCATCATGCCCTCCGCTTTCGGACATCCGTCCAATACATCGGTGCGAGGTCCGACATCAAAGCCGGGGATGCCCTTGTGACTACCGGCGATCTCAGAACGTTCATCTATAATGCCCACCTTAAGTCCATTTCGTCGCCCTCCGTTGCTTTGCATCCCTCCGTAACTCAGTTGTCGAGCCAAGTCCCTAAGCAACGTCGTCTTGCCATGCTGAGGCGGTGACAAGATGAGCGTATGCCGTATCGTCCCGGATTTTTGATCCGCTACATAAGGTAATATCCGATCAGCTATGCCAGGAATGGCCCGAGCAATTCGTACATTAAAGCTGCTTATATCCCTCAAATGCTCTACTCGCCCTCGGTTAAGCACAGTTCTCCCTGCCAAGCCAACACGATGACCGCCAGGGATGGTAATAAACCCTTTGCGAAGCTCCTCTTCCATGGTGTAGAGGGAATGATTACTGATAAAATCCAGCAATCGGTGGGCATCCTCGCGGTTAGGCTTATAGGCTTCAACAGGATTCAAAGTCAGCCGACCAGCAGTCGTTACAAAATGATGATCACCATTCGCATTAACTTCCAGCGGCCTTCCTTCCCGGACCCGAATTTCTTCCAGTTGCTTAAATACCGTTTCTGGAAGCCTTCCGAGTATACCGTGCAACGGTTCCGGAAATAACTCCAGCCATTCCATACCAATGCCGCCTCCTCACAGTTGTCCTTTTTCTTTAAGACAAGTCTATGGCTGACTCTCGCTTTTTATGCCGAAAATATATTGAAAATCCAGTCGAACTTTTGATCACTCCTATCCATGCTCAGCAGACCTTTCCCCGCTCATTCAAGCACCTTTCCCTGCTTTGTATAATAAAAAAAGGCTCCCTCGATGCCTTGGTGGCTAAGGGATACCCTTAAATAAAAAAGCTAGATTTACAGCAAAAAGAGGCTGTTCCACAGTCTGTCTCTTACTGATGGAACAACCTCTTAACCTACTGCTGTATTCTATGATTTATCAATCTATAAATAGGGAACGTATAATTTATCGACCTTTCCCCGTCATAGCATTTCTCTATATCAATTGATGTTATTAACGACGGTCTTTAGGGCCGCCTACAAACGCTTGCTCCTCGGTATCCAGATTATAAGCTGTATGCAACGCTTGGATAACCTCATGAAGCTTTCCAGCTTCAATTACACACGATACCTTGATTTCGGATGTGCTTACCATTTTAATGCTAACGCCTTGCTCGGCCAGCACGGCAAACATTTGTGCTGCAACACCCGGGTGGCTAACCATTCCTGCACCTACAATGGAGACCTTCACCAAATTTTCCTCAGACGTTACTTCACGGTATGGAAGCTCCCCGCGAATACCTTCCAGCGTCTTAAGTGCAGCTTCACGATCCGTTAGAGCTACCGTAAAGGAGAAATCTGCTTTTCCTGCCTCAACCCCGCTCTGTACAATAATGTCTACATCAATTTTGGCTGCTGCCAGTGTTCCGAAAACTTTTGCCAGTACACCAGGGATATCTGCAACGCCCAAAATACTGATTCTTGCTACATTTTTATCATATGCAATTCCACTGACTACAACGCCTTGCTCCATTACTGCATCCTCCTTTACGACTGTTCCTTCATTATGGTTAAAACTGGACCGCACAATCAACGGTACCCGGTTATGTTTGGCATACTCTACCGCACGGGGATGTAAAACAGCCGCACCTAAATTGGCTAATTCCAGCATCTCATCATAAGAAATTTCTTTTAGCTTACGTGCCACCTTCACAATCCGTGGATCTGTTGAATATATGCCGTCCACATCCGTGTAAATTTCACAGGCATCCGCTTGAATTGCCGCCGCCAGCGCAACGGCCGTCGTATCAGAACCACCACGTCCCAGCGTCGTAATATCTCCATCTGCAGACATCCCCTGGAAACCAGCTACAACAACAATCTTGTTGCTGCTCAGTGCATCCAGCACACGCTGAGGTTGAATATCCGTAATCCGTGCCCGACCAAAGTCAGATTCAGTACGGAAGCCTGCCTGCCATCCCGTAAACGATACCGCTTCATGACCCAGTTGCTGAATAGCCATCGACAACAATGCGATTGAAATTTGCTCGCCTGTCGTCATCAACATATCCAGCTCACGTGCAGGCAACTGCTCATTTAATAATTTGGCCTGGTCAATCAATTCGTCTGTTGTGTCTCCCATTGCGGAAACGACCACTACACATTGATGCCCTTCACTCTGTTTCTCAACGACGCGTTTTGCCACGCGTTTCATGCGCTCCGTGTCACCGACGGAACTGCCTCCGAATTTCATGACATACAAAGACAACGATATTCACTCCCTCAGACTCAACAGTATGTAACCTTGAGATGGCACCAAACGATTTGAACGTGACATCCTGCGGCATATCTTTAGTACAGTATAATACGAAAGTGCTGTGTGGAGCCAATGTTTTTTAATATTCGTACATATAAAAATATCCTCTGCCCTTAATAAGGACAGAGGATACCTGAAAATGTAAATTCTATGCGCGAGACATGTATTTGCCGTCACGAGTATCAATTAACAATACGTCATCTTGGTTAATAAACAGAGGAACTTGAACATTCAAGCCTGTTTCCAGTTTGGCATTTTTGGTTGCACCTGTAGCTGTATTCCCTTTAATACCTGGTTCTGTTTCAATTACTTTGAGTTCCACGCTGGTAGGCAGGTTGATACCCAGGATTTCTCCGTTGTAGCTTATGATATTTACATTCATGTTTTCTTTCAGGAAGTTAAGCTCCCATTTCAGCTGATCGCTGGACAATGTAAATTGATCATATGTTTCGTTGTCCATGAATGTATGATCGTCTGCACTAGCATACAGATAAGATACACCACGATTTTCGATTTGCGCCCGGCCGATTGTTTCACCCGCACGGAATGTACGTTCAACCGTATTACCATTACGCAGGTTTTTCAACTTGGAGCGTACGAATGCTGCACCTTTACCTGGTTTTACGTGTTGAAAATCCAGAACTGTAAAAATATCTCCGTCTACCTCGACGGTCAAACCTGTTTTAAAATCATTAACGTTAATCACTAAAATACCCCTCCTACAGGACTGTTATCGTTATTAAACGACTGTAAATTCTTTGCTCGAATGCGTTAATACTTTGATGCCGTTATCTGTAATAACGATATCATCCTCGATCCGTACACCGCCCAATCCAGGCACATAGATACCTGGTTCGACCGTTACAACCATGCCCGGCTCCAGAATATCATCACTTGCCTTCGACAGACGTGTAGATTCATGCACTTCAAGACCCAGACCATGACCTGTACTGTGTCCGAAATTGTCTCCATACCCATGGCTAGCAATAATATCCCGGGTCAGCGCATCCGCTTCACGGCCTGTCATGCCCGGCTTAATATGTTCGAGTGCGTGAAGCTGCGCCTTAAGTACAATATCGTAGATCTCGCGCAACTGAGGCGCCAAATCCCCTTGTGTAGCCACTGTACGGGTCAAATCGGAGCAGTAGCCATCCAGCAACGCACCAAAATCAAACGTAATCAGCTCACCTGCTTGTACTAACTTTGCACTGGCTACTCCATGAGGCAATGCCGAACGAACTCCGGATGCCACAATCGTGTCAAATGAAGAAGAAGTAGCTCCCTGCTTGCGCATGAAGAATTCCATTTCCAGATCCAGCTCACGCTCGCTGACTCCTGGTTTGATGTAAGGTAAAATGTGTGCAAATGTAGCATCCGCCAAATCCGCTGCCCGTTGCATCACTTCGAGCTCTTCCGCATCCTTGTACACCCGCAGCTTTTCCACAATGCCCGATACCGGAACCAGCTTAATAGGTGACAGATCTTCGCTATAAGCTTTATGTGTCGCAACAGTTACATCATCCTGCTCAAAGCCTGTTTCGCTAATCTGATGGGAAGACAGCAATTCTCTTACTGTTTCCATGACCTGCGCAGCGTGCTGCACTACCGTAAAGCCTTGGGCTTGTTCGGTCGCTTGTGTCATATAACGAAAGTCAGTCAGCAAATAGCTATGGGATTCTGTAATCAGCACATAGCCCGCTGAACCTGTGAAGCCTGTCAAATATCGACGATTGACAGGGCTAGTAATCAGCATAGCCCGCAGGTTATGCTCGCCCAGCGCCTGCCGCAACTTTAGCACCCGGTCATTCTTCATCTTCATTCCGCTCCCCTCTGTCAAATAACCAAATGCTATTTTAACACAGGGGATAGGCGCTTGAGAAGTTTTTGTTACGTTCTGTCCCCAGCCTTCTCAGGCTCGCGCATTCTTTCATCCGTATACTCGACAGCAACGGTATATCCGATAAATAGTCCCCACAGTATAAATACGCAAACTTCCGTATATATGGAATTCCATGTTAATCGATAAGGAGGGTTCATCATCCCTAACTTAGGGCCTGTTAACACAAATAAAATAACCCACCAAATCAGACCGTATATAATACCGGGTATAGGGCCATTAAACCTACGCAAAATCAGGGTGTACACCAATGACGCTACCACGGACAATGCAATAAAAAACAGCAACCCCACCAAATGCCCTGCCATGGTGTTCATGAACGAATGCTTGAAAAACGGCTCTGCCAGAAAGCCAGGCGCCACTACTGTAAAGTGCAGCGTATAAAACAGCCAGCGCAGCAATCCCCAGAGCAAACCCGCAAAAAAACCCAGCTCAAGTGCAAAGGGAATGAGCGGTGTATGTACTTTGCCTGACTGTTGTCTGCCTCTGCTACTGTTGTCATTATGATTACGTTGATCTTGAGATTCACGGGACTGTTCCTGATCATGACCTATTTTCGGTATAGAGTAAGTTTCACTCATGTGGTTGGATCTCCTTTCAAAATGAATAAATTTTCTCATGGTAAGGACTCATTGTTATAAGGAAAAGCATGTGTACTTCCACCAAATTCGTGCCTATCCATTTTGAGAGGTAGTATGCTCCAATGGGGGGCAGTTTAACAATGAAGTCGAAGAGTGGATTTAATAATCTTTGCATTGACAAAATTTCAATCCTGTTTCATAATATATTGATGAAAATGATAATCATTATCATTTTATAATACGTTTATACAGGAGAACGCAATCTATGAAAAAGGGATTTATCGGATTCTTATTGTTACTGACTTTTATGCTCACACTGGCAGGTTGTGGAGCAACTGACAATGCAGCAGATAAAGGTCAGACAACTACGTCGGGTAGCAAACCCACTGAAGCAGCGACCGGTCCTGTGACAGTAAAGCATAATCGTGGTGAACTCACGCTTGACAAGCCCGCGCAGCGTGTCGTGGTGCTTGAATGGACATTTACGGAGGATTTGATTGCATTGGGCGTTCAGCCAGTTGGTAATGCGGACAATGCCAACTATAAGGTGTATGTGACTCCAGAGGCGGCTCTGGACAGTAACGTGGTCGATGTCGGTACACGCAACGAGCCTAATTTGGAGGCGATTGCTTCATTAAAGCCGGATCTCATCATATCCAATTTTGATGGGAATGAAGCAATCTATGAGCAGCTCAAGGCCATCGCACCGACGATTGAATATAATCTGAACGATGGTAACGGCTACGACTATGATAAGATGGTGAAGATTTTTAATAGTATCGCAGTCGCTCTTGGAAAAGAGGATAAAGCTAAGCAGGTACTTGCCGATCTGGACCAGCATTATGCCGAAGCCAAACAAAAGCTCGCCGCTGCAAACAAATCGGATTTCCATTTTATACTGACACAGGCTTTTACTTCGCAAAATGCAGCCAGTCTGCGTATGTTTTCAGATAATTCAGTCGTTGTGGGAACACTGGCGAAGATCGGTTTGGTTAACGATTGGAAACCGAGCAAGGTTGAATCGTATGGCTTTTCAACGGTTGGCATTGAAGCTCTGTCAGCCGTTCAGGACAGCAACTTTATCTATATTGTGCAGCCAGACGATAATGTTTTCGGCTCATCTATGAAAAACAATTCTGTTTGGAACGGTTTGAAATTCGTCAAAGAAAAACGTACTTATCCGTTGGCCAGTACAACATGGACGTTTGGCGGCCCGGTCTCGTCAAAGGGACTGGTGGATGAGACTGTCGGGGCAATTACGCAATGAATTTGATCTGGCGATTCCGTCTGATTTTATAACTGGCGATAATAAGCATTTATGGGGGCAGTCTGACCGCTCTCATAAATGCTTTTTTAAACCTATGGCATGATATCTCCCCACACTACAAGGATTTCCATCTTCTCCGTTATGATTAAATTTCCTTTTCGAATGATAAAATTAGCAGGTCACTACATCCCATTTTCGTCTAACTAGATATTCCCTTCCAAATTCGATACAATATACAAAAAAGCATGTATTAAGAGAGGTGAGACGGTTGTCACAAGCATCCAAGCCTGTGAGCTACGGCGGTCAGGCAGTCATTGAAGGTGTCATGTTCGGCGGCAAGCGTGTCAATGTCACGGCAGTTCGCCGCAAATCTGGCGAAATCACATATTTGGAAGTACCACGTAAGGAGCAATCCTGGGTGTCCAAATTCCGCAGAATTCCGTTATTGCGGGGGATTGTCAGCATCATCGACTCCAGTGCCAAGGGCACCAAGCATTTGAACTATTCAGCCGATGCGTATGCTGATGATGAAGTAGATCCGGAAGAACGCGCTGAACAAAAGAAAAAAGAGGAATCCCGTTGGAGCCTGAGCATGATGATCGGCGTGGCTGCGGTCGGTATATTGTCCTTCCTCTTTGGCAAAATTGTATTAACCCTGGTTCCGGTTGTTGTGGAGAGTTTCCTGTTTGGCGGCTTGTTTCACAACCAGATTTTGCATAATCTCGCTGAAGGAGCTATTAAGCTGATTTTGCTGCTCGCTTATTTATGGGGTATTTCCCAAACTCCGTTAATTAAGCGACTGTTTCAATATCACGGCGCGGAGCATAAAGTGATTACTGCATTTGAAGCTGGGGAAGAACTGACTCCAGCCAACGTACAAAAATATAGCCGACTGCATTATCGCTGCGGCAGCAGCTTTATTATGCTCACCGTGATTATCGGGGTACTCGTCTACTCCCTGTTTACCTACGATAATCTGTGGGAGCGCATGGGGCAACGTCTTTTACTGCTTCCGATCGTATTGGGTCTTTCTTTTGAATTTCTCAAGCTGACCAATGCACTTCGGGAAATTCCAGTGCTTCGTTATCTAGGTTACCCCGGCCTATGGCTGCAGTTGCTTACCACCAAAGAACCGACCGATGATCAAGTGGAGGTATCGATTGCCTCATTTAAGCGTATGCTTGAATTGGATGCTGAGTTAGAAAATGTACCTGTAAAGGAGACTCTCAACAGTCCGGTCCTTGATCCTGTGAAAGGATGAGTGAATGATGTACAGACATGCCGTTATTTTCTGGCTTACCCTTGCTTTGGGCGCATATGGAATTGTAGATATGCTATGGAAAGGTAGCTGGGGCTTTCTCATTAGTTTACTAATCCCCGTCTTTATTTTTGCAGTTATATTTCTGCTGTACAAATACCAGCCAGTACAACGCAAGCGAACTCCCAAAGTTAAGCCCTCTGTGCGCACCATGGCCAAAACAGCCAGTGCACGTAAACAGCAGACTACAAGCAAACGAAAAACGTATCCTTTTCATGTCATTGAGGGTTCCAAGGGCAAAAATGAAGAGGAACAACCTAAATTTCATTAATCATTATCAACCTTTAAAATGTAACACAAAGGAGCCATCACCCGTGTTTTGCAATATGACCGGGAAGAGGCTCCTTTTTTACTTTCTTTAAAATTACTTCAGCTGCCAGTAAGTGGTGCTTATTTCATGGCGTACATGGTATCTTTCATCAATTGATACTTACTATACTGCTGCTGGTAAGAAGTGATGCTCCATTTGTGGAAAAAAGCTTCTCCTGCCTGCACACCGGAAGCATACAACAAATCACTTTGCTCTGGTGAAATGCTGAATTGGGCAGTGCGGATACCCAAAGTTGGAATTTTAATGGTCCGATACCGATTCTCCTGCTCAATATACCGTTCATCATGTGCCGATAGCATGGTATCAAAAATAGCCTGCAGCATGGTCAATGGGCCTCGTATATAAGAAACCTTGGTCTCCGTCCCTGTTTTGCCCACCATTTGAAATCCTACCGTTGGAATCGTTTTGGCCTCACGTTCATTGACAGGCTCATCAAAAAGCCATAGAGGCAGATTGCTGAGTAAGGCTCCATCAACAACAAATACAAATTGCTGGGAAAAGGTTTTTCCCTTGGCAAGTGCAGAATCAAGTCTTAACATAACAGGATCAAAAAAATAAGGGATACTCGTGCTCATCCGAATGGCCTTGGCTACCTCTAGTGAAGAGGGGTTTATACCAAAACGTTTGATATCCTCAGGAAGCACCAAAATGCGTCCATTCGTAATATCTGATGCAATAATGCGCAGCTTGCCAGGAGGTAGATCCGCGAATGTACGCACTCCTTTAGCTAGTAACAGCTCGCGTACCCAATGCTCCAGTGCCTCCCCTGAGTAGAGCCCTTTTTTAAGAAAGATACGTGCTGCTGGCCCAACCCACTTAATATTGAACACTGGAGAACGTCTTAACAACTTGACCAAGGGAGTTTTCTCAATTACGGCTTTCATTTCATCCGCCGTATATCCCGCAGCCAATAAAGCAGCTACAATAGCACCTGATGATGTACCAGCCAAACGATTGAATACAATATCATGCTCCTCCGCAGCCTTAACTGCACCCGCCAGCGATATTCCCTTAACCCCTCCACCCTGGAACACAGCATTGATCAGCATAGATCAAAAAACCTCCGTTCTCTTGGGAGTAAGCAGTTCTACTGCTTATGTATGAGAACGGAGGTCCATATAGAACCTAAATGATCCAATTTATATCATAATTGATAATAATTTTGAAGAAGTTGAATGAGTCCGTATGGATTTTTCCGCAAATGCTGTGCACTAAAATAAATATCCCCTTTGACCTGCTTATAATTCTCGTTCAGTTCAAGCTGCTTAATTAACTCTTGAGCGGATTGCCATCCTTTTTCAGGGGTGCCGATTTTATAAGGTGAATGGCCAATATACAGCTTAACATCTGAATTTTTGACCTCATTGGACCACCATGCGACAAGCTTGTCATATCCAGCCGCTGGGAAACCGATACTCCAGTAAATTTGTGGAGCTACATAATCAATCCATTCTTTGTTAATCCAGGTTCTAACATCTGCAAATGTCGTGTCATACGCAGTAACGCCTGCCTTGGTGTCTGAACCCGTTAAGTCCTGAGACTTGTTGCGCCACACGCCAAAAGGACTAATCCCGAATTGAACTTTCGACTTGCTGGCATGAATGCTTTTGCCCAAATCGCGAACAAAACTATTTACATTATCTCTCCGCCAGTCACCTTTGTTAGAGATTTTGTTGGCGTTATATGCTTTGAATGTCGCGTCATCATCAAAAGTCCCGCTGTAAGGATAAAAATAATCATCCAAATGGACACCGTCAATATCGTATCCGTTTACGACCTCCATAATCGCAGCAATGACATGCTGACGTGCAGCTGGAATTCCTGGATTGATGTACAACTGGCTACCATTCTTAACAATCCAATCCGGATGTTGATTAGCCACATGGTTTGCTGCCAAACCGCTAGTTGTTCCTGTAGAATTAGCACGGAACGGATTAAACCAGGCATGGAATTCCATCCCCCGCTTATGTGATTCACTAATCATAAATTTCAACGGATCATAGCCTGGATTTTTACCCTGGGTATTCGTTAAATACTTGCTCCATGGCACAAGATCAGACGGATAAAGCGCATCCCCGCTGGCACGAACCTGAACAAATACCGCGTTAATGCCCATACCCTGCAAATCATCGAGCATTTTTGTAAACTCCTGCTTTTGCTTCTCGGAACTGCTTCGTGCAGATGAAGAAGGCCAGTCTCCATTAATGGTGGAAATCCATGCTCCACGCATAGAGGTTGTAGCCTTCACCTGAGCCACATTTCCCTGTGAGGAACCTGAACCTTCCTCATTAGTAGAGGTTGACGGTGAGGTAACAGCGTCCTGTCCATCCTCCTTGGCTCCCTGATCGGTACTAACACTCTCCTGATTGCCAGATGCTGAGTTATTTGATGTTGAGCTGCTGTCTCCCACAGAAGTACTCCCACCAGTAGAGGTACCTTCTTTACCACTGCTTAACGTAATGACCCGCTCTGAGGCTTGCCAGTCTACTTTTAACCCCAACTCTTCCCCAACAAAACGCAGTGGTACCATGACTCTCCCACTTGACATACGCGCAGATGCATCCAATCGAACCGACTTGCCATTCACAGTAGCGCTTTGTGCACCATTATCCATAGATATATTTTTGTTCTGTGCTGTAATCGTTACCGTACCAGACGATGCCGACCAGTTGACCTGTGCGCCTAATCCCTCACTAATCACTCGCAAAGGAACCATCGTGACATTCGCGCCCTGTACAATGTACGGCGACGCATCACTTTGCAGGGACTGTCCGTCCAATATAATCTCAATCTCACCAGTTGATGCCGCTTGAACTCCAGGCACAATGGCAGTCTGTACTGCTAAGAGTAGACCCGCAGCCATGAGCCCTATTTTCTTCCGATTCATATCTTTATAATCCTCCGCTACCCCTGTTAATTTTAACCCCTATCTTGTCCTGCTATATAATGGATAGACGCTAATAACCAGATATTTGTTGCGGTCAGGAAAATAAAAAAAAGCATTGTCCGTAAGGACAGATGCTTTTAGGAATCCCCACTCAATTCCTTGTGTATGTCATGAAGCTGGCGCAAGCGATCTTCATCTCGGCGGAAATATTCAACCAATGTCTCGATACGTGTGATGGAATCCCAGCTCAAATGGTGTTCAATACCTTCCACATCTTTATATATTAGGTCCTTGTCAACCCCAATCATATCCAGAAATTGCTCTAGTAACTGGTGGCGGTCAACCAACCGTTTGCCGACCTTTTTCCCTTTCGGTGTCAAAATCAGTCCCCGATACTTCTCATATACAAGATAATCGTCCTTATCCAACTTCTGAATCATCTTGGTGACGGACGAAGGATGCACCTCCAAACCCTCTGCGATATCCGAGACACGAGCATATCCCTTCTCATCGATCAGTTGGTAAATGCGCTCCAAATAATCTTCCATGCTTGGCGTTGGCACTTGTTTCCCTCTTTTCTGTTATTGAACGGGCGCTTACCGCCTTCATTTCCTGCATTAAACCTACTATGTAATGATACATGTTATCATCGCTCATTGGCAAGTCTCGTCCCTCCACTCACATCTATTGCCACGATTTGTTCAATTTAAGCAGGGTACACTAATGTTGTCGCCCCTGTATCGTTACTTTCTGCGGAGATGCTTTAGAGTTGGACACCAGAGCACAGAGGATTTATTTCGAAAGGAGCGTTAGCCATGTCTACGCTTGAGCGTACTCCTGTCCAAATCAGAGGAACCAAGCCATTCATGCCTGATCTGGTGTTTTTTGAACCAGACGCACTAAATTATCCCAAAGGCCAGCGTATTATGGATTGGGTCAAAGCCAAGGATATTCCGTATCGTATGACGACCTCTCACAACCGAATTACCAATTTACCAGGTGAAACTGAAGTTGAAAAATACCGAATGGCAAAAAAGACACTGGTTGTCGGCATCCGTAAAACATTAACTTTTGACCAATCCAAGCCCTCTGCCGAATATGCCATCCCTATTTCGACTGGTTGCATGGGGCACTGTCACTACTGTTATTTACAAACAACCTTAGGAGCAAAGCCGTATATTCGGATCTATGTCAATACTGACGATATCATATCAGCAGCTAAAGCCTATATCGAGGAGCGGGCGCCTGAAATTACTCGTTTTGAAGCAGCTTGTACCTCTGATCCGGTTGGTTTGGAGCATATCACTGGATCACTTGGAGACTTGATTCGTTTCATGGCAGATGAGGAATTTGGCCGACTTCGTTTTGTTACAAAATATCATCATGTTGATCCATTGCTGGATATTAAACATAATGGCCATACTCGCATCCGCTTTAGCATTAATTCCGATTATGTTATTAAACAGTTTGAACCTGCAACTTCGCGCTTTGAGGAACGTATTGAAGCAGCGGGCAAAATCGCACGGGCCGGTTATCCGCTGGGGTTCATCATCGCACCCATCATTTGGTATGACGGCTGGGAAGAAGGATACGGAGAGCTGCTGCGTAGATTGGGAGAAACCTTGCCCCAGCATGCTACGAAGGATCTGACATTCGAATTAATTCAGCATCGCTTTACCAAAACATCCAAAGCTGTTATCGAGAAACGTTACCCGAAAACCAAACTGGAAATGGACATAGAAAAACGTAAGAAAAAATGGGGCCGCTGGGGCCAGAATAAATATGTTTATCCCGATGAACAGCAAAATGCACTACGGGAGTTTATCACAGAACGCATTTTTGAACATTTTCCTTTAAGTCGTATCGAATATTTCACATAACCAGCATCCAATCCGGGGTAATCCGTTGTAAAAAAAGCGTAACATCTGTCATATGATCCGTTACCAGCAGACCGCCAGTGATCACAAGCAGCATGCCACCTATTTGGATAAGGATGGAAGTATAACGGGACGATAACTTAACAGAGCCTGCCAGCAAAGCCAATACAAAAAACGGAATCGCAAAACCAAGTGCGTAGCCAGTAATCAGCTTGAACCAAATGTGATGCTCTACTGCCGCCAAAGCGATAATAGCTGTTAGCATAGGACCGATACAGGGTGACCAGCCTGCCGCAAACCCAATTCCGATTACAAAGGAACCGGCGTAACCGGCAGGCTTCCATGTCCAGCGCAGCTTATGCTCTCTCATTAGAAATAATGGACGCACGAAACCAAGAGATACCAGACCCATGAGTATAATAAGTAGTCCCGCTACGACTCTTAGCGTATCCCCATAATTGGCAAACCATTCTCCAAGCAACCCGACACTTGCCCCCAGTGAATAAAAAACAACCGAAAAGCCTAATACAAAAGCAAGCGTGTGTCCCATCGTACGATAGCGAACCTCTGCCCTGTGCCGTCCTTCAGCCAGTTCACGTGCCGACATTCCTGTTATATACGATAAATAGGATGGATATAGTGGCAAGCAGCACGGTGAAAAAAAAGAAACCAGTCCAGCAACGATGGCCAACCCGGCGTTGACATCTGACATCATCATTTCCTCCCACCTGTCTTAGTGAACACGCAGAGCAAATACAAGCCCTACCTACTAAAACATACGTATAGACAGAGAAAAATATGATGCAAGCCAAAAAGCGTATGCCTGGGAGAATAATATCCAAGCATACGCTTTTTACGTTCTTTTATTTTATATAGCCTCTTATTTTACAATCGCACCATTTGGCATACCATCCGGTACAGTGGCCAATGTAAGCTGATCCCCATGTGATGCTGCCAAAATCATACCCTGCGACAGCTCACCCCGAAGTTTTACTGGCTTAAGATTGGTCACACAGATCACCTTACGCCCAATGATATCCTCAGGTGTATAAAACTTCGCAATTCCTGATACCACCTGTCGCTGCTCATAACCAAGATCGAGCTGAAGCTTCAATAGTTTATCGGCCTTCTTCACAGGCTCACAGGCAACAACCTGGGCAACGCGCAGTTCTACCTTGGCAAAATCC
This sequence comes from Paenibacillus sp. EKM301P, assembly GCF_011800295.1. Taxonomy (NCBI): domain Bacteria; kingdom Bacillati; phylum Bacillota; class Bacilli; order Caryophanales; family Paenibacillaceae; genus Paenibacillus; species Paenibacillus sp. EKM301P. Next base: position 333,781 of record NZ_JAALFM010000001.1, read on the forward strand.
TCAATGCCAATCTCTTCTTTCGGCTCTGGTGCTTCCTGGCTCGCCTCAGATGCATTCATCGGTTGAGCTTGTGTGGCAGCTTCCTCCGGTTTCTTACCTCCAGTCATTGCTTCTACGATAAAAGCAACCTCTTGCTCAGAGTCCAGACGGGGGAAGATCGGATTACCTTTGACCAACTGCGTTCCTTCTGGAATACGTCCAAATTGCTTGCCGCTATCCCATGTAGTCAGCTCCCCTTGACGAATACCGAGTTGTTCCCAAATTTGATGAGGTGCACGCGTCAAGAAAGGCTGAAGTAAAATGGAAGCAATACGTAAGCTTTCTACCAAATGCACCATAACAGATGCCAATTCGCGACGTTTTGCCTCATCCTTAGCCAGATTCCAAGGTTGCGTCTCGTCAATATACTTGTTGCTACGGCTAATAAATTGGCTAATCGCCGTTAAAGCCACGGAAAATTCCATGTTTTCCATAGCTTCTTCAACTTTACTATAAGTCGATGTTGCCATATCTACCAAAGCTGCGTCGAATGAGGTTACATTGGCTTCATAAGCGGGAACTTTGCCGTCAAAATATTTGTCTACCATCGCTACCGTACGATTCAACAAGTTGCCCAGATCATTGGCTAAATCCGAATTTACACGATCTACAAAACTTTCAGGTGTGAATGTTCCATCCGCTCCAAATGGCACCTCGCGCAGCAAGTAGTATCGAAGTTGATCCAGACCATAACGGTCAATCAACGTTACCGGGTCTACCACATTGCCTTTAGATTTCGACATTTTGCCATCTTTCATGAGTAACCAACCATGTGCAAATACTTTTTTAGGCAACGGAAGGTCCAGTGCCATCAGCATGATTGGCCAATATATCGTGTGGAATCGGACAATCTCTTTACCTACGATATGCACATTTGCTGGCCAAAATTTATCGTACAGCTCAGTATTAGAAGAGCCATACCCCAAGGCAGTGATGTAGTTAGAAAGTGCGTCAATCCACACGTATACGACATGCTTCGGGTCCCCCTTGACCTTAACACCCCAGTCAAAAGTTGTACGGGAAACAGCCAGATCTTCTAACCCCGGCTTGATGAAGTTGTTAATCATTTCTTTTTTCCGGGATTCCGGTTGGATAAACTGCGGGTTCTCTTCATAAAATTGCAGCAACCGATCAGCATACTTGCTCATGCGGAAAAAGTAACTCTCTTCCTTGACCAGTTCTACAGGGTGTCCACTATCCGGGCTCTTACCTCCAGTTACATTACCTTCAGCGTCCTTCACGACGTCAACGAGTTGAGTTTCTGTGTAGTAAGTCTCGTCAGGAATGCTGTACCAACCTTCGTATTCTCCCTTATAAATATCGCCTTGTTTTAATAAACGATCAAAGATTCCCTGTACGACAGCCTTATGACGTTCCTCCGTAGTACGGATAAAATCGTCATTGGAAATGTCGAGCTTCCGCCACAGGTCTTGAATACCTGCCACAATGTCATCTACGAAACGTTGCGGCGTTTTGCCAGCTGCACTTGCCTTTTGCTCAATCTTCTGGCCATGCTCATCCGTTCCTGTCAAATAACGAACCTCATAGCCCCGTAGCCTCTTGTAGCGAGCCATCGCATCACCCGCTACCGTCGTGTAGGCGTGTCCTATATGGAGCTTGTCACTGGGATAATAGATCGGTGTTGTAATGTAAAATGTGTTCTCAAAAGACATGTATGTTCCTCCTGTTTTGTTCACGACAGCAAAAGATTTGCTACCATGATAAGTACTCCAATTCATGAATTCGACACAAATTGGGCACAAAAAAGACCCCCGTCCCTATGGGACGAGAGTCACCTCACGCGTTACCACCCAAATTCCCTGTACCCTCGCAGAATACAGGCTTCACCGGTCACATCTGACCGCCCATTAACGCTGGATCACGCCTCCTCCTTACGATTGCCTCTTGAACATAGCTTCTTCACTGTGGCAAATACGCTCGAAAAAGGTTCCTCCAGGACCATATTCAGGCTTCACTCCAGACCGGTTTTCAGCTAACTCCGGCTCTCTGTACTGGACGACTTACCTTACTCATCCCTTCACAGGAAAACAATATTAACCAAAATATAACCAAATCGGCATGGCGCTGTCAAGTCAGACCCTTCTCGGTGTGGGTAACCAAACGATCTTTGTCAGACTGATCTAACCCCTTTTTTGCAGGAGGGACCAAATCTACACCGCCGGGATGAAATGGATGGCATTTAGCTATACGCTTTGCAGCCAGCCATGAGCCTCTGAGCGCACCATGCACTTCTACCGCCTCCAGCGCATACGCCGAACACGTCGGATAGAACCTGCAGGTAGCCGGCTTTAATGGTGAAATGTAAGCACGATAAAACTGAATCGGAGCCTGTACCACTCTGCGTGTGGTGATTTTCATTTCAGTAGCCCCCGTGGCTGTGAGTGTGACTGCTCGTCTGTTTGAAACCCCCATCCGAATTACTCTCAGTATGCCCATTCTTCTGCTGACAGTCTTTGCAATAACCAAAAATTTCAAACTTATGCTCGACGATTTGGAATTGATCTGTTGTATCTGTCATTTGCATTGGACAAAAAGAAATCGGCAATGTTTTCTGACAGCTCAAGCAAATCATATGGTGGTGGTGATGATGTTCATTACAGCTCACCTTGAACTTCATCCCATCCTCAAAAGATACCTGCTCCAGTACACCCAATTCCTGCATTACACGCAGATTGCGATATACTGTATCAAAGCTAAGTCCGCTGTACTTCTTACCCATATATTCATAAACGTCTTTAGGGGACAGATACCCTTCATTCTCGGAAAATAGCGTGGCCAACGTCTTGCGTTGATCTGTAATACGCAGCCCCTGAGCGGACATCGTTGCGATAATCTCATCCTTTGTCAGCATGCGTTTCACCCTCCCCTGTCTATAGTTTCAGGTTTTCTAATGCAGGCTTAGGCTTGCATCTATTCATTATACCACGATTAAAGTCAATATTATAAGAGATATTCGCGCTACTCATAAGAAAAAGACGTTCTCCAGTGCTGCAACCAAGTTCGCAACGGGAGAACGCCTATATACTGCAAGTAACATCGACTTTTAAAACGGTGAATGATGAGACTCAAGTGGTCTATACCGGTAAACAGCACCGATTATTTAAAATTAGTTTTTAATAGCTGGTAAAGGCATAACTACTACGGAAACCGGCAGATTACTACCAGCAGCTGCAGTGAAATACATCTCTACACTTTCTTCGATATGACCTGTGCGATACAGCACACTCATCTCATTCGGAGCTTGCACAGAACCATTTGTTGGTATACCCACAACCTGATTGTTCACCATCGCATAGCCGGCGTATTCGCCTCCACGTGGGTTAAACGTAATCAGTGAATACGGCGCTACATGATCCAACTTAACCTTATATACAACACCAAAGTTGCCGGCATTGGAAGCAGAAGAGCCATCCAGACCGTCGGTACCAATCAGATTCGGGTCCACCTTATTATCACCAAGAACGATACGTTGAGCTGTTTTACCAACCTCTTCGGTATAATTGAGTGAAATATCCGAATTTGCGTACGTTCCACGGTTATGAATGCCGTCCTTAGGCAGTTTTGCCAGAGTAGGCAACGCAGTCAACGGATCTACATTAGCATCTAGCACAACTACCGTGTATTGAATAGGTTGATCCGTGTACAGATCGGATAACAAAGAAATAACTTGTTTTTGCTTGATTTTTTGCGCGTTCAAATCTTGTAAAATAACACGGCTCTCACCCGGATTTAGAACTGTGCTGGAATGCTTGCTTCCATCCAACATAGATTGAAAGTACCTTTGAATCGAAACTTTACCCGCAGCTGTGGCAAATTCAGATGGTCCAGCAAAACCGGAATTTTCGACATTTATATTGGTTGGAGTGATATTGTTGTTGGTCGCAATCACGTACATCTTCACATCTCGACCCGTTTCATTGACATGATGGACAAGAATACGCGTACTGCCTGATCCGGTTTCCTGATACACGATACCATCCTGGAACACACGCTCTGGGCTGTTAGCACGGATCAATAGACGTGGGGAAGAAGTACTTGTCACTGGAATAGTAGCCATAGCAGGCACCTGACTGCCATCTACACTGTATTTATCACCATATGGCGTGAAAATTTTATTGAAATCATCTTCGTTGTACAGCAGTTCATTCGTAATTTTAATCGTTTCACTTTTGGTACCTGTTGCACCATGCTTATCAGTCACGGTCAGGGTAATGGTTACATCACCTGGCTGGAAGAAGGCAAGTTTCTTGTTCTCCCAATCACGCTTAGTGATCGCATTTTCGTCGTCAGTACTCAGGTCGGTAATGGTAATTTTTTCACCCATCTTGTACTCTTTTTTATCCGTTGTAAACAGAGCTACCGGCGGCTGGTTTGGCGGTCTTACTGTAATTGTTACTGAGTAAGGATCACTCCAGTTCCCAGCAGAGTCAAGAACGGAATAGGTAACTACATATGTACCCGGCTCCTGAAATACGTCCTGCTTACCTTCCCAACGTTGGTTCACAATCGGAAGACCTGTAGGAGAAGATTCCTTGGTCAAATACGTAACTTGAGTTTCACCCGCATAGATATCCTTTTGTTGAACCGTGAAAGAAGCTTTTGGCTTCTGATTCAAATCCATGATAACTTGTTTAGTTGTATTATTCACAGTATAAGGAATATTTAGGGCCTGTGTAATCGAAGTCAACGGTACCATAAATACGTTCTTTTGTTGGAAAGCAGGTCCCTTCATTTGTCTAGCTTCACCGTTAACCGTATAAACTTTGCTGTCTGTTTTGAAGCGCAGGACATTTGTTCCTTGGGTGATTACGGTTTCTTTGGTGGTAGTGTCATAACTAAACTGCAATCCGACACGGCTGACAAGAGAACGGATAGCTACATAGGAAACTCCGTCTTTGACTGTCATCGGCTGAGTTGCCGTATATACCTGTCCGTTTTGTTCCATTTTAGCACTGTTCAAATACAAAATCAGTTGATTCGCATTCATGGATGTTGGAGCTCCACCAGGATTGGTGATCGTTCCGTCTCCACCGTATACATCATTGGTTACGTTCGATCCGTTAGTGGTATCTGTAGGCAGCCCAGTCAATGGATCATTGGATACACCCGTGTTATCAGGTGTTACCGTATTAGCTGGTGTGCTTGTTCCATTTTGATCTCCGATACTATTCTGAACGCCGGAATCAGCAACATTGGTCGTCTGCTGGGCGCTAACCGAATCGGTGGATTGAACGCTTGTTGATGCTGCTTCTGCTCCTACAGGGGCTACTGCAGCCACCTGAGCTACCGCCAAGGCGGTGAGCATGGTCCATTTCTTGAAATTCATTGTCTGTCTCCTTCTATCCCCAAATTATTATCATTCCCGTGAAAAGTCATACTATTAGACGCGACAGTTGTCAAAAAGTTTCTGGAAATTTTGACGATCATGAAAAAAAGGTAACTTTCTCCTGTGACTGCAAAAATTCAACAACAAAAAAACCGCCGTCCATCTGATCTGATGTGACGGCGGCTTTATAACCTGAAAGTAGTTCTGATCCATTTACATTATGATGGACGGCAAGCAGTATTCGTTCCTGCAGTCTCCAGACGACCCTCTTCAATGAGTCGGTAAGCACGTTGAACTTCTTCATCTGTAGGAGACGGAACTCCCTCCAGCGGATACGCCTTACCGAGCATTTCCCATTTGTAAACACCCATTTGATGGTAAGGTAAAATTTCGAATTTCTCGACTCCGTTCAACGTTCCAATGAACCGTCCCAAATTGAGTAGATCTTGCTCGTCGTCATGGATACCCGGTACAAATACGTGTCTAATCCACATTTTTCGCCCTTGCTCAGACAACCAGCGGGCCGTACTTAGCATACGATCGTTGGATTTGCCTGTAAGCTTAATATGCTTGTCGTTATCAATGTGTTTAATATCTAGTAGTACCAAATCCGTTACGTCCAGTAGATCATGGATACGACCTGCATCATTAAAGCCGTTACTGTCCAATGTCGTGTGCAAATTCCAGCGACGTTTCACTTCTTTGAACAGCTCTGCTACAAAATGAGCTTGTAATGTCGGTTCTCCACCGGAAACTGTTAATCCGCCTCCCGAAGAACGGTAATAGGCTAAATATGGTTCAATCTCAGCCAATACTTCTTCTAACGTCATCGGATTACCTTCATTTAAGGCCCAAGTGTCCGGATTATGGCAATATTGACATTTCAACAAGCATCCTTGCATAAAGAGCACGAAGCGGATGCCGGGACCATCTACGGTCCCGAAGGTTTCCAATGAGTGTATGTGACCTTTCAACATGTTGCATCATCCTTCCCGCATCCGCTATGCGTGCGTCAGTGTATTATATGATACGTAAAACTTATTTACATTGTACCGTGGAAAGTACGGTTAATAACATCCAATTGTTGCTCACGAGTCAGCTTGATAAAGTTAACAGCATAACCGGAAACACGAATCGTAAGTTGTGGATAGTTTTCTGGGTGTTCCATTGCATCCAACAGTTGTTCACGAGCAAACACATTGACATTCAGATGATGTGCGTGGCTTCCAAAGTAGCCATCCATCATCGAAACAAGGTTTGTTTTGCGTGTTTCTTCTTCTTTACCCAGTGCTTTAGGCACGATGGAGAAGGTATTCGAGATACCATCTAAGCTGTGTTCATAAGGCAATTTGGCTACAGAACTCAGAGATGCCAGAGCACCTTTTTTATCACGACCATGCATTGGGTTTGCACCTGGTGCGAACGGTTCGCCTGCTTTACGTCCATCAGGTGTTGTACCTGTTTTCTTACCATATACCACGTTGGAAGTAATGGTCAGTACAGATTGAGTAGGAACCGCATTACGATAAGCTTTATGTTTGCGGATCATGCTCATGAAGCTTTCTACCAGTTCTACAGCGATAGTATCTACGCGGTCATCATTGTTACCGTAGCAAGGATATTCGCCTTCGATTTCAAAGTCAACAGCAATTCCTTTTTCGTTGCGAATTGGTTTAACTTTTGCATATTTAATGGCGCTCAAGGAGTCGGTAGCAACTGACAGACCCGCAATACCACAAGCCATGGTACGAAGAATATCACGGTCATGCAACGCCATTTCAATGCGTTCGTAGCTATATTTATCATGCATATAGTGAATAACATTCAAAGTGTTCATGTACAGTTTTGCCAGCCATTCCATCATAGGTTTGAAACGGCTTAACACTTCTTCGTAATCCAGCACTTCGCTTGTAATAGCTGGGAACTCAGGTCCTACTTGAACGCCGGATTTTTCATCCTTACCGCCGTTAATGGCATACAGTAGAGCTTTTGCCAAGTTGGCACGAGCGCCAAAGAATTGCATTTGTTTACCGATTCTCATAGCGGATACACAACAAGCAATACCATAATCATCGCCGTAGATTGGACGCATCAAATCGTCATTTTCATATTGAATGGAGCTAGTTTCGATAGAAACTTTTGCACAATATTTTTTAAAGCCCTCAGGCAGTTTTTCTGACCATAGTACAGTCAAGTTAGGTTCTGGAGCAGGTCCTAAGTTGTACAGTGTGTGCAAGAAGCGGAAGCTGTTTTTGGTAACACGAGTTTCTCCAGTGACAGACATACCACCAATGGATTCTGTTACCCAAGTTGGGTCACCACTGAACAGTTCGTTGTAGTCAGGTGTACGCAGGAACTTAACAATACGCAGTTTCATAACAAAATGATCGACCAGTTCCTGAGCTTGTTCTTCGTTCATCGCACCTTCCTCAAGATCACGTTGAGTATAAATATCAAGGAATGAAGATACACGTCCCAAGGACATTGCTGCACCATTTTGTTCTTTAATCGCTGCAAGATATCCAAAATATACCCATTGGAAAGCTTCTTTTGCATTGTTAGCTGGTTTAGAAATATCAAAACCGTGCTCAGCAGCCATTTGTTTCAATTCATTCAAAGCACGAATTTGTTCAGAAATTTCTTCACGCAGACGGATTACGTCTTCTTCCATGGAATCAACTTCAAGGCTTTTCAATTGAAGTTTTTTATCTTGGATCAAGAAGTCTGCACCATACAGAGCTACGCGACGATAGTCACCGATTATACGACCACGACCGTATGCATCTGGCAGACCAGTAATGATGCCAGCTTTACGAGCTGCTCTCATTTCATCTGTATAAGCGTCAAATACACCTTGGTTGTGTGTTTTACGAATATGAGTGAAAATGTCAACAATGCTTTGTGGCACTTCAAAACCATAGGCTTTACAAGCATCGATCATCATCCGAATTCCACCAAACGGCTGCAAAGAACGTTTGAATGGAGCATCTGTTTGTACGCCGACAACTTGTTCTTTGTCCTTGTCCAAATAGCCTGGTTTATGTGAAATAATGGTGGATGGCGTATTTACGTCTACATCAAGAACGCCGCCGTTTGCCAACTCTTTTTTAGTAAGATCAGATACAATTTCCCACAATGCAGTTGTATTGGCGGTAGGACCAACCAAAAATTCTTCATTGCCAACATAAGGTGAGATATTTGTTTCAATAAAATCGTTGACGTTAACTTCTTTAGTCCATTTTCCTTTTTTAAAACCTCTCCAGCCAGATTGTTGCTCTTGTAATTCTCTCTCAATCACCGACATGTAAATCCCTCCAAATTGTTTGGTCTTCCGGACTTGTGATTTTTTTCACGTTTAAACTATTTCTTGAGCCCGGCCTTTTCACCGATGCCTTACGCTCAGTGTCGGGACCTTTCTTACACTCTTATTGTAGAATAATGATAGAGTGTAGTATGTGACAAAAATCACAATATGAGTGATTTTTGTCACTTTATTTTCCCTAGCTTCACGCGCATACCTCTAGCCTTGCCGTTCACCTCCCTTCCCAAACCAAGAGGCCCTCTATATAGAGAGCCTGCATTGGTATTGTATAGAAAAATGCTTAGTTACAAGCCTCTTCATACTATTATATTATTGATCAAAGCGTCCGTAGAAGGCATTACGGTATACATCAGCCAATTCAGTAACCAGCGGCAGCTTTGGATTTGCAGTTGTACATTGATCCTCAAAAGCGCGGTCAGCCAAATAATCTACACGTGATTCAAAGTCTTTTGGATCGAAACCAAGTTGTTGGAACGATTCCTCGATACCGAGTGTTTTGTTCAACTTACGGATCGCGTCAATTAAGCTGTTAACCCCTTCTTCAGTGGTACGTGCAGGCAGTCCCAGTATGCGTGCGATTTCTGCATAGCGCTCATCTGCAACAAAGTGCGAATATTTAGGGAACGATGCAAATTTTGTCGGTTTTTTCGCATTGTAGCGAATAACGTGCGGCAGCAAGATAGCATTCGTGCGGCCATGTGCTGTATGGTATTGTCCGCCCCATTTATGTGCAAGACTATGGTTAATACCCAAGAATGCATTAGCAAACGCCATACCTGCAAGTGTAGAAGCATTATGCATTTTTTCGCGAGCCAGCTTATCACCAGTCAGAGCCGATTGCTCCAGGTATTGGAATACCAGTTGAATAGCTTTAATTGCCAGACCATCTGTATAATCATTGGCCATTACAGACACATAAGCCTCGATAGCATGCGTCAGAACGTCCATACCTGTATCGGCTACAGCAGTTTTAGGCAGCGAATATACAAACACAGGGTCAATAATTGCCACATCAGGAGTCAACTCATAGTCAGCCAGCGGGTACTTCGTGTTACCCAGGTTTTTGTCCGTAATAACTGCAAACGATGTAACTTCCGAACCTGTACCCGAAGTTGTAGGGATAGCCACAAATTGTGCTTTTTGACCCAGACGTGGGTACTTGTAAATCCGTTTACGGATATCCATGAATTTTTGTTTCAAGTTATTGAAATCAGTATCCGGATATTCATAGAACATCCACATGCCTTTAGCAGCATCCATTGGCGAACCGCCACCGAGTGCGATGATGCAATCCGGTTGGAAACGTCTCATCATTTCAGTACCGCGCTCTACCGTAACTGTCGATGGATCTGGCTCTACTTCGGAGAACACTTCAATAGCAACCGGTGTTTGACGCTGGTGCAAATAATGGATGACACGGTCCACATATCCGAGTTTCACCATCATAGGGTCAGTGATAATGGCTACACGTGTGATATCAGGCATTTTAGCAAGATACTGTGTCGAATTTTTTTCAAAATAGATTTTGGAAGGTACTTTGAACCATTGCATATTCACCGTCCGTTTCGCCACCCTTTTCACATTAATCAAGTTAACTGCAGATACGTTCGACGAAGTCGAGTTACGACCGTACGAACCGCAACCAAGTGTCAACGAAGGAAGGTTGGTGTTGTAAATATCACCGATTGCGCCATGTGTGGAAGGTGCATTTACAATGATACGTCCTGTTTGCAAACGATCTGCGAAGCGAGCAATAACATCCTCATCTTGCGAATGGATTGCTGACGAGTGACCCATACCGCCGAACTCTACGACTTCAGCAGCACGTTGGATACCTTGCTCTGCATTTTTTACTTTGTAGCAAGCCAATACCGGACTCAATTTTTCCGCAGATAATGGGAATTTGGTTCCTACTCCTTCAATTTCAGCGACCAAAATTTTGGTTCCTGCCGGTACTGTAATACCGCTCATTTCAGCGATTTTTACAGCAGACTGGCCGACAATGGCCGGGTTCACTGCACACTTTTCTACATTCATAGCTCCTTGAGTGAGCTTAGCTGCCTCTTCTTTATTTACAAAGTAGCAACCATTAGCAATCATCAATTTCTTCACTTGCTCGAAGATAGGCTCTTCAATAATTACAGCTTGTTCCGAAGCACAAATCATACCGTTATCAAAAGATTTAGAAAGGATAAGGTCGTTCACGGCCTGTTTGATATCGGCTGTTTTCTCAATAAAGCAAGGTACGTTACCAGGACCTACGCCAAGTGCAGGTTTACCACAGCTATAAGCTGCCTTAACCATGCCTGATCCACCAGTTGCCAAAATCAACGCTACATCAGAGTGGTTCATCAGTACATTTGTTTTATCCATCGAAGGTGCTTCAATCCATTGAATACAATCCGCTGGAGCACCATGTTTAACAGCTGCTTCAAGCAAGACGCGAGCTGCTTCCGCACTACACGATTGAGCAGATGGATGGAAGCCGAAAATGATTGGGTTACGTGTTTTAATGGCAATTAACGCTTTGAACATCGTAGTCGAAGTTGGGTTTGTTACTGGAGTAATCCCCATGATAATACCGACTGGTTCAGCTATCTTTTGAAAACTATCAAAGTCATTGTCTTCAATGACACCGACGGTTTTCTCATTTTTGATGCTATGGTAGACATATTCTGTTGCAAACATGTTTTTGGTGATTTTGTCCTCGTACACACCGCGTCCTGTTTCTTCAACAGCCAACTTCGCGAGGTGCATGTGCTTATCCATCCCTGCGAGTGCCATAGCTTGTACGATTTCGTCAATCTGCTCCTGATTCATACTCATGAAAGCTTGCTGTGCCCGGTTCGCCCGGTCAATCAGCGTTTGAATATACTGCTCTGCGCTTTGCTCTTTTTGGATAACCTCGTTTTTAACAGCCATTTCCCTCATCCTCCTGTTATCTCGTGTACTATCTCTTGTTCACGCACTGATCGTAACACAGCTTTCTAAGATATTTTGTGATTTTTTTCACAATCTATTTAAAATTTTATTTTATGAAGTGAATTAAATCACAAAGTTTGGAATTCTGCCACTTTTACCCCCTCATCTTGCCCCAAAAACGCATTGCACAGGTATATAATGAATTTGAATTGATCAAGTTGCAGATAAAATAACATAGGATACAAAGGGGAAATGGACGATGAGAAACCCTACAAATGTAATGGAAGCCCGCGGCAACACCTGTTGCTTCTCGGAGGCCAGCTTCAACCGGCTGCAAGTGATGATGAAAGATCGAGTTATGCCAGAAAGTTCGCATCTGTTCTGGGAAGGAGATACAGCGGATAAGCTGTTTTATATTAAGCGCGGACGCGTAAAAGTGACCAAAACAACGGATGAGGGTAAGGAACTTATTCTATATATGTATCAAAGCGGCGATCTTGTTGGTCAAGCTGATCCTTTCTTCGGCACTAAGCATTCCTTTTCTGCTGAGGTTCTGGAGGACAGTGATATTGGCGTAATCGATCATACAGATTTGGAGTTGCTTATTTGTCAGCATTGTGATTTTGCGATTGACTTTATGAAATGGATGGGATCGCATCACCGCATTACCCAGACCAAGTTCCGCGATTTGATGATGTACGGCAAGCCTGGCGCTCTATGTTCCACACTCATCCGACTATGCAACACCTATGGTGAGCCTCACGGCGACTATATTCTGATTCATAAAAAGATTACTCATACTGACTTATCAAATATGATCGGTGCTACCCGGGAAAGTGTAAATCGGATGCTCAGTGATCTGCGTAAGAAAAATGCAGTCGAATACGATAATGGTATGATTGTTGTCAAGGATTTGGAAATGCTGCAAGGTGTATGTCATTGTGAATTGTGCCCACGTGAGATTTGCCGGATATAATAAATTTTTTTAATGTAAAAGGGAGTGCTGTAAGCCATTATTAGCTTATAACACTCCCTAATTTTATTCCACTCCCCATTTTTTAGAGAACGGACGGGACAGTAACAAAGCACATAACTCGACCTTCTTCTGCCTACCCACTTTAAAACTGCAAACATAGATAACTTAAATTTCCCATCTCATAGCTTCTATGGATGACCTTAGCTTTGTTTGCAGGGTCGCCACTACCCATTGCAATAAACAACGGTACAAAGTGTTCTGCTCTAGGTACAGCCTGACGAGCATACGGCGCTTCGCTTTCATAGTGATCTAAAGCTTCTATATCTCCGCTTTGCACTTTTTCGATAATCCAGTCATCAAAATCAATTGCCCAACGTTCCGTTTTCGTTTCTCCCCATTTGACAATACGCAGATTATGGACAGTCACGCCACTGCCAATGACCAGAATATCTTGTTCTCCCAACTCACGCAGCACTTCACCAATGGCAAATTGTGCTTTGGGCGAGAGGTACGGATTTACGGAAATCTGAACTACCGGAATGTCTGCCTCAGGATACATACGATGCAACAATGTCCAGGAACCATGATCCAGTCCTCTCACATGATCAGTTTGTACCTCGATGCCGTTTTGTTCATATAACTTTTTCAACTTATTAGCTAGTTCAACAGAACCATGTGCTGGATATTTCACTTCGTACAGTTCCGGTGGGAAACCTCCAAAATCATAAATTGTATCGTATATGTCATCCATTGAACTAATCGTTAACATTTGTGTCTCCCAGTGAGCTGTAAAGATAACAATCGCCTTAGGATGAATGCTTTTCCCCAACTGCTCTAAAAATGCAGTATAGTCCGTCTGTTCAATAGCAAGCATAGGTGATCCGTGGGCTAAAAATAAAGATGGTATCATTAAAATCTCCTTATCGTATACAGTTTATTTTATTCATATAGTAACTTTATGTAAGTTATAATACATAAGTAATAGAGTAATGTCAATCTCGATGCCAGCATATACTCAAAGATCAGCAATTTCTTTAAATAAAGATTGATATAGGTATAAAGTCATAGTAATATGTAACTAATAAATTTTAAAATACTACTATATTCCGATACAAAGGACTGGTTTCTATGGAGATACATACTTCGAATTGCCCAAAATGCGGTTCCATTTTCCGTCAAAATCTTAGAAACCTGTGTAGCACTTGTATTCAAGAAGAAAATATATTCTTTGACCGCTGTTCTAACTATCTATGGAGGCATCCTTCTACTCATACCCGCCAACTCAGTGATGTGACTAGCACACCTATGGATTTGCTCACAGATTGGGTAAGAGCAGGCAAATTTCCCTCCACATACAGTCAGCTTGATTATCCTTGCGAGTCTTGCCGTTCTCCCATTTATGCAGGAAGACTTTGCCACTCGTGCTTAGGCACATTTCGTACAGCCGCACTGGATATTCAATCCCGTGTCCCCCGCCGTACAACAGCCGGAGTATTCTCAGTAGCAGGCCGTGCTAAAAGCTATTAAGCCGTACTACCTATCACAAAATAAAAAAACAGCCTTTTTCCTAGGAAAAGGCTGTTTTGCTATGAAAAACACTTAATGAGTTTGGTGATCATCTAATCCATTCCTCAGCCCAAAATTGAATCTGCTCCATAACCGGCTGAAGTGCACGACCTTTGGTGGTTAGCTCATATTCAATGCGGACAGGAGTTTCCGGATATACATGGCGTGTAAGAATCCCTTCATTTTCCAGATCCTTCATCCGCTCTGATAACATTTTGTCACTCATTGTGGGAATCAGATTGGAAATATCCTTAAACCGCTTGGGACCGCTCATCATGGATTGAATAATCAATCCATTCCAGCGCTTACCCAGACATGAAAAGGCGGTTTCAAAACGCGGACACATTTTTGTAAATTGCGGTTGACTCTCCAAATTTTTCACCTTCTTTTGCATTTCGGTTTGATAAAGCTTTCCTTTTGTTAGTATATATCATTTTAGCATACTTTATCCCGAAAGAAAACACTTTCTTAAATTTAATTACCTGTGATGATAAAGTTGCCATGACCAAAACTGATTATACAACAAACCAATGCGGCAGGTATATGTCTAATTCGTTAAATACAAAAAGGCGGAATCCCAGAGGTTCCGCCTGTAAATCTGTTCTTTATAGAATTTATCATAATGTGATAATTGTAACTATACCAACACTCCACCAAGAGGCCTTACTGGTTCACTCCTACCATATATTGGTTTTTTATTGCTTGTCGGAGAAGCCCAACGGATGCTGTTAGCAATGACCTTCAAAATATCAGGTTGGTAATAAGTTGGATAGGTTTCATGCCCTGGTCTGAAATAAAATATTTTACCACTGCCTCGATGGAAGGTGCATCCAGTTCTAAATACTTCGCCGCCTTCAAAGTTACTGATAAAGACCAGTTCATCCGGCGCAGGAATATCAAAGAACTCTCCATACATCTCTTCCTGCTCTAAGAGAATTTTGGCGTCTATCCCTTCTGCAATGGGATGTAACGGATTTACTGACCAAATAATCTCCTGCTCGCCTGCAACTCTCCATTTTAAATCACAACTGGTGCCCATCAGAGCTTTAAATGGCTTAGAAAAATGGCCTGAGTGCAGTACGATGAGGCCCATCCCTTCCTGCACACGCTTGACGACACGCGCTGTAACTTCATCGCTCACCTGGTCGTGGGCTTTATGTCCCCACCACAGCAGCACATCTGTGGAATTGAGGATTTCTTCTCCCAAACCATGCTCGGCATTATCACGCAGAGTAGCTGTTCGAATGGCAAAACCTTCATCTGCCAAGCCGTCAGCCAATGCTTGGTGTATGCCGTTAGGATAAATCCGTTTGGCTTCTTCATTTAACTTCTCGTTCAGAAATTCATTCCAAATGGTGACGTTAATCATCACAGTTCCCCCTATTAGGTTAGACCCACCACATCTCGCTCAGCGGTTCTTCAATCAGGACCTGGCGAAGATTATGGACAGCCTTAGTAAAGCCTTCTTCTACAGACATCAGACCGTCTTCATGCTCAATACTTACTACATAATCGTATCCCACCAAACGCAGAGCACTGATAATATCTGCCCAGGTTTTTACATCATGACCATAGCCCACAGTACGGAACTGCCATGCTCGATCTAACATATTCGTATACTCCTGCATATCAGTAAGTCCGTATTTATTAACATTGATCGGATCAATCGTCGTATCCTTGGCATGGAAATGGTGGATGGCTCCCTCTCGGCCCAAAATTTGAACCGCCTGTACGGGATCAATTCCCTGCCACCACATATGGCTCGGGTCCAAATTAGCACCAATGACCTCTCCTGCCGCTTCACGCAAACGAAGTAAGGTTGCTGGTGTATGCACGGAGAAGCCCCCGTGTAACTCCAGCCCTATTTTAACATGGTGATCTGCTGCAAATTTACCTGTCTCGGTCCAGTAAGGAATAATTTTATTCTCCCATTGCCACTTCAATACTTCCTGAAAATCATTAGGCCACGGAGCCACGGGCCAGTTTGGATACTTCGCGTCCTCGTGATCCCCCGGACAGCCTGAGAAAGTGTTCACGACAGGAACTTCCAGCTTTTCTGCCAATCGGACGGTTTTCAAAAATGCATCATGATCTGCCTGTGCCAAATGCTTTTGTGGGTGAAGCGGATTGCCATGACAGCTAAGCGCGCTAATCGTTAGTCCGCGAGATTCTACTGCCTTTTTAAAATTTTTTAGCGCCGTATCGTTCTCCAGCAGCTCATCAGGCTTGCAATGCTTATCTCCCGGGTTGCCACCTGTTCCAATTTCTACAGCATCCATTCCCTGAGAAGCCACATAATCCAGCGCCTCCTCTAGCGAACGTCCACCAAACAGCACCATAAATACTCCAAGTTTCAAAAGAAATCCCTCCCTGTATCATATGTGAAAAAAGCTGCTTTCATTATAGTGATTGTCTATTCGGGATAATTATAGGCTTAGTCAAAGTAAACTGCTTTTCCCGTGCGGGCCGATTCATAGATGGCTTCCAAAATTTCAGTAACAACCAGTGCCTGCTCCGGCTTCACAAGAAGTTCTTTGTCGTCCAGAATAGATTCGATCCACAGACGGGCTTCACGGTCTGCTTCATTTTCCGTTTCACCGGAGTAAAAGGCAACTCCTCCTGCATTCAGATCTATTTTTGTATCAAACAAACGGCTATTCTTTTCTCCGTTAATGCGCAATCCATCCTGCATATCTGCTCCGCCTTCGGTACCGCATAACAACGTCTTGGCTTCACCAAACTCTACAACATTTAATGCCCAGCTGGATTCCAATACAATTGTAGCTCCATTTTGCATGGTGATGAATCCAAAAGCTGAGTCCTCTACTTTAAATTCATCAGGATTCCACGGTCCAAAAGCGTTTGCTGCATTTTTTCGGTCTCCCAGCTTATGGAAGGTTGAACCTAGTACGCTTTTAGGCTTGTAATTATCCATCAGCCAAAGTGTCAGGTCGAGTGCGTGTGTGCCGATATCAATAAGCGGGCCACCCCCCTGTTTCTCTTCATCCAAGAACACTCCCCAGGTTGGAACCGCACGGCGGCGTAGAGCAATGGCTTTACCCAGATAAATCTCACCAAGCTCTCCTTGCTCGACCAATTGCTTCAGATACAGACTGTCATCACGATAACGATTTTGATAAGCAATGGACAGCTTTTTGCCTGTACGGTTGGCCGCATCAAGCATTTCCCGTGCCTGCTCAGCAGTTTTAGCCATCGGCTTTTCACATAGCACATGCTTACCTGCCTCCAGCGCCGCTACTGTAATTTCTGAGTGCGAGTCGTTAGGGGTACATACATGTACAACTTCAATGTCTTTATTTTCTAGCAACTGACGGTAATCGCTATAAACTTGCGATCCTTCTGCACCATACTTTTCAGCAGCCTCTTCAGCACGTTCTGGTATAATGTCACAGAAAGCAATGATTTCTGCTCTCTTTTGCTTGGCAAGACTCGGCAAGTGTTTGCCGTTGGCAATGCCCCCACAACCGATAATCCCGATCTTGAGTGTTTTAGACATGAATATTTCCTCCTTGAGCTGCGTATTGTTGGAGCCACTTCATACTGGTTTCAATGCTTTCGATTGGAGGATTTGAGCTGAAATCCTGTTCCACGACAACCCAATCCACACCTGCTTCAATAGCGGCGTCTGTAATAGCCTGAAGCTGCACTTCTCCTTTGCCTAACTCTACAGTAATTGCTTTCTGCTGCTCGTCACGTGCCATATCCTTTAAGTGAATGATAGGTAGGCGTCCACGATATCGTCCGATGTATTCCACTGGATCATAGCCTCCATAGTATACCCAACAAGTATCCATTTCGACCTGTAACAAATCATCGGGAACCGCATCATATAGAGCATCGAATACCGGGCGATCATTGATTTTCTCTGTTAGTTCAAAATCATGATTGTGATAGGCGAGTATCAACCCATGCTCCTTTACTTTTTCACCAATATGATTCAGATTAACAAAAAGGTCATCCCACTCCCGCTCTTCTTCGGTTAAATAAGGAACAATGAGGTATTTATTGCCCAATTCTTTGTGATATGCAATTTCCTCATCCAAATGATGCAGCAAGCGGCTGTATTGTATATGGGTTCCGACAACCTCCAGATTCAGCTCATCCAAAAGCGCTCTGACATCCTTGGCACTACGTCCGAAAAAGTTATGAAACTCAACCCCTTTGTAGCCCAGCTCAGCTACCTTGCGCAATGTACCTTCAAAATCCTGTTCAATCTCTTCCCTAACTGTGTATAATTGCAATCCTACTTTAGTCATTCTCCTTCACCTCTTTGTCAGGATGAATTTCCGTTATATCTGTTCCATTACACCTGCTTGCCCGCCTCTGGTATCGCACATCTGCAGTGCCTGGCAGCCAGGTACCGGCAGATAAATGCAAGCTCCATCTCAAGCCGAAGCATCGATCCTTCCACTTTGTATACGTTTTCAACACTCAATTTATCGACCCTCTCCTTGGCCCTTCCATTCAATAGATCACCAAAGGTCACTACTTCAAAGGGCGGGTTGGTTTGGAGAATTTTAAGATATACCGAGCTAGTGTTACCACAGCTGATAATCCCGGCCTTGATTCGTTTTACGTCTTCACACTCCTTGGCCTCTAACATGTACTTTCTCATCTAACATGTAAGCTTTACAGTTCACATGGTATTCTATTTTGCTTTCGTTTAAAATGAATAATATGATTAAAACATGAACAATCTGGTCAATATTTGAAACAGCCATATGCCCAAAGGAGTCATCATCATGTCTATCATTGAGCCTTGCCAGGTTCTTACCGCAGGCTATTCCTTCCACCGTAAGCCCTTTTATTCGAACCAGCCTGATGGAATCAAAAATTATTTATTCCGTCTGCAAACAGATGGACGCTGTCAAGCACGCATTGACGGGAAAATGACACGGATTGAGGCAGGTGATCTGCTGCTGTTCAATCCAACCGAGCCTTATGAACTGGATATTCACAGTGAGTTGAATCCCATGGGAGAACAGGTTGTTGAAAGTGGGGATTATCACATTTTTTTCGGTGGTCCGTGGGTAGATGAGTGGTGGAATCATCACAAACGTCCCAACCGAATTAAGGTTCAACTCACAGAAGCCCTGCTTGGTCTATTTCGTCAGCTCGTGTTGGAGCAGCGACGTATTTCTAATCCTTACCCGGAAATATCAAGCTATTACATACGCATTTTATGTTTGGAGTTTGACCGTATACTATCTGAGCAGCCCATTGCTACTCATCATAACTATCTTGCTTATCAGATAAAAAATTATATTGAAGAAAATGCATCATCTAATTTTAAGCTGGATGATGTCTCTTCACACGTTGGAATCAGCGTATCACGAGCGGTACACCTTTTTAAAGAAACGTTCGATACGAGCATTATGCAGTACACACTGGACATCAGGCTCAACATGGCAAGGGAGCGTATCATTTTCAGTCCCATGTCACTGGAACAAGCCGCCGAATCGTCAGGATTTGCGAACTACACATACTTTCATCGTGTATTTCGTTCCCGCTTTGGTATGTCGCCCAAGGAATTTAGGTTGATTCACCGCGAGCAATTGTAGGAAAAAGAGAGCGTTCAGGGGAACGCTCTCTCTTTTTTATAACAATATACCGATACTACTCACATACCACAATCTGTTTTTACGGAGCAATCGTCAGAATCACAACTGACATCGGTGGCAGTGTAACATCCAAATGCTGACCTTGCAGCTGATAAGATGTAAAAGCTTCCTTTTTCACCCGCTCTGGCTGATCAAATGTATTATGTGCCTGCATATCGTCACTGGCTAAGACAACACCATTGATCTCCTTAACCTCTTCGAGCCCTCTTAGCTCAAGGCTCAAATTTGCCGATTCACCTGGATGGACGTTGCATAAGCTTATATGAATAAAGCCATCTTGTGCCTTAGAGGCGGACACACTTACTTGTGGGATGGAATCTCCATCATACTCATAGTTGCCTACATTCGCCTGAATAGCCAGTGCTTGTGCATCCTGATGCACTTTGAACATTTCAAATACATGGTATGTCGGCGTCAACAGCATAGCAGGGCCTTCTGTCAAAACCATCGCTTGCAAAACGTTGACCATTTGAGCAATGTTGGTCATTTGCACACGATCATGATGATTATGGAATATGTGCAGGTGTAGTCCGGCTACCAGCGCATCCCGCATCGTATTTTGCTGATAAAGGAAGCCAGGATTGGTACCCGGCTCGGTCAGGAACCAAGTTCCCCATTCATCGACGATCAGCCCGACCCGTTTGTCAGGATCATATTGGTCCATAATGGCAGAGTGACGAGTAATCAGTTCATCCATATGCAATGATTTTTTCATCGTCTCAAACCATTCTGCTTCATCAAAACCAACTGCGTGTCGTTTCCCTTCCCAACTCCCCGGAATTGTGTAGTTGTGTAGACTCAAACCGTCCATCAGATGCCCGGCTTCGCGCATCAGCACTTCGGTCCAACGGTAATCATCCACATTCGCCCCACCAGCTATTCGATAAATGCGATTCTCTCCATAGTTACGGACATATGTCTGATAGCGGCGATACAAGTCGGCATAATATTCAGGGCGCATGTTACCGCCACAGCCCCAGTTTTCGTTACCCACTCCAAAATATTTGAGCTTCCAAGGTTTTTCACGACCGTTTTCCTGACGCCATGCAGCCATAGGAGACTCCCCGTCAAAGGTCATGTACTCTACCCACTCCGACATTTCCTGCACTGTACCACTGCCTACATTCCCACAAATATACGGCTCTGCATTCAATAGCTCACACAGCTGGAAAAACTCATGTGTACCAAAATGGTTATTTTCAACCACACCGCCCCAGTGCGTATTTACCATTCTTTTGCGGTTTTCTTTCGGTCCAATCCCATCTTTCCAATGATATTCATCCGCAAAACAGCCCCCAGGCCAGCGCAGCACAGGAATGTTCAGCTGTTTCAGCGCTTCTACCACATCATTTCGAATTCCGTCAGTGTTAGGGATTGGAGAGTCCTGTCCCACCCATAAGCCTTCATAAATGCATCGTCCAAGATGCTCAGCAAATTGCCCATAAATATTTTTATTAATGACACCCTGTTCCCAATCGGTATTTACAATAACAGAACCCTTCACAACAAACCCTCCCAAAACATTAAGATTGTTGGAACATCACACAAATGATTGCGCTTTCATAACGGTATAAATTACACTCTCACTACCGTTATCTTCTTGGAATCTAATGTTACACATTGTCATGCCTAATAACCTCTTTATTAATATAAATATTAATAATTAAACAAAAACATTTTACGTGTTTAATATATTTTATTGTCTACAATTTGTCAATTGCTAACAACAAAGTCCAAGCAAACTAAAAAGGTCTGCCATTAAGGCAGACCAGGGGATGACTACTTTAGCCTGTAATCTCAGGTTTAACTGAGTCTGGGCTTTACATTTTTCAAGCTGATCCTCGCCAACGTGAACCGTGGTAACTGGGACAATTTTGAGTTGCTGCCAAGGCACGTATACGAACAATACTTCCACTAATGCCACATGTGTGCCCGGACATTAACTCATTGCATTGTGCGCAGGCTAACAGTCTGGCTTCGTACACTTCATCGTTTACACATTCCATTTTGGGTCTCATATTGTTTAGAATTCTGGTAATTTGCTCTTCCGATAAAGCGATATCTCTTTCACAGCCTTTACAAGTGCTTGGCACAGGTATATCTTCCATCGTCAGCTTACCCTCCTGATCAACAATATCCTCAGTAAAAATAGTTTATTTCCACGATGCCACGACTGACTTTGCCAGATACTTTATTTTAGCTGGACTTATTTCCGTTCCGACGGGAGCTGGGCAGACGCCTCAGATACGACCATCGCCAAGTCCTCATTTCCGAACATGGACAGGACGCCTAATACCGTATCCAGCGGAATATCACCTGCTTCTTCTCGCGATACAGTCAGTTTGCGTATTCGTAGCAGACGCTCGTTGCTATCCTGCTGTGGATAGGCTTTACGATATAGTTCCTCTGGCTCCAAGCCGTTATTAATGCACCATTGAGCAAACACAAGGATCATCATATCTTCTTCTTGCTTATAATTTTCAATGATGGCTTCTTCTAACTGTTTTCCGCGGTTGTCTTCCATTGATACATTTCTCCTTCAACCTATAACTCTTGATGTCTCGATCGTCATAGTTCGATATTAATCACTCAAACGATTAATCAGTTCTTCCGCCAGCATATGGCTTTCCAACACTTTTCCAGCTTGTATAGCGCATTCCTCCGGACGATGAATATGCTCCAGAAAATGATTCACCACCCCGGTAAATCCCCGTCTTTCTAATATTGTATCCCAACTTCCAAAAGTTTGAGTTTGTGATAAATTATTTTTTTGCATGAAAACAGCCTGTTCCATATTCGTTACTTCTACAGACCGTCCTGCCCCGTGAAGCTCCAGCTTCTCTATGTCAGCCCCTGCCTGTCTGCTCATACTGTATGTACCGGCAGCATCCCCCAAACGCAAAGTCCCAAATGCAGCGTCCATGTAACCTTCACTCGTTGTATCCAGACTACTATGCAGTAGCTCATAATTATCGCCACCCAGCCATAATAGCAAGTCAAGCATGTGAATTAAATCATCATAAACCGTCTGTGCCGCCGGTCTACGATCATATCCAGTTCGGTGTTTAATCGCCGCACATTGACTGAAACCACCCACTTCCTCTAGCCAAGCTTTTGCAGCCACATAGTGCGGAGCAAAACGCCGATTAAAACCTACCGCCAGCAGTACAGCCTGCGCTTCCGCGAAAGCAGTCATTTCCAAATTCTGACGAACATCATAGGACAATGGTTTATCCACGTACACCGCTATCCCTTTTTCAATACACGCCATGACTAGGTCAAAATGAGCTTCGGTGGCCGCATGTATAAATATTGCTTCCGGCTCCCATGCCAGCATTTCCTTCACATCCGTCGTTCCTCTTGGTAGTCTATACTGCTCCATAATAGAACTGACCGGCTCCTGTGAACGGTTCATGACACCTACGATGTCTACACCTTGGTGTGCAGCCAGTAACGGCAGGTACACTTTACGAGCGATACCACCCAATCCTGCAATCGCTACTCTTGTCTTGATTTGCTTGTCCATATCGTTCCACCTCTAATCACTCATTTCATCTGTTGTCTAGTTTACATGGAAGTCCGCTGACAAGCAAAGAAAAGAGGCTACTCCCGATCCAGATGGACCTGACGGAACAGCCTCTAAGACTTGAGTATCCAGCTTCAGCCAGATTACTTCAATATAAGTTAGCTTATGCGTGCAATGCTTCCTTTTTTGTTTTCTCACTTTTTATTTTTTTAACACGCATCCCAATGGCTACAACCAAAACTACAACCAAGGCTTCGAAACCATATTTAACGACTCCATTTGCGAACCAATGTGCAATTAATGGCTCAGCCACCACCATTTTAGCAGCGGTATACGCTAATACTGCGGCTCCAATTGTAATCACTACCGGGTAACGTTCTGTCAGTTTCAGAATAATCGTGCTTCCCCATACCATGATCGGAACGGAGATTGCCAGACCGAGAATAACAAGTAGCATATCCCCATGAGCGGCTCCCGCAACAGCAAGCACATTATCGAGTCCCATCATTGTATCCGCAATAATAATGGTGCGAATCGCTGCCCACATCTGATTTGTAGCTGAAATTTCATGTTTTTTCTCTTCGACCAACAACTTATAGGCGATATAGATAAGGGCGAGACCCCCAACCAAACGCAATCCATATATTTGCAGTAAGTATGTGACCAGCACGGTAGCAATCACACGAATGATGACTGCTCCGACCGTTCCCCAGATAATGACCTTCTTTTGATTGGCCTTATCAACATTCCGCGCCGCCAAGCCGATTACGATCGCATTATCACCAGCTAGTACCAGATCAATGATAATGATGGACAATAATGCGGTTAAAAACTCGATTGACAAAAAATCCATACGTTTCTCCCACCTTCTTTATTTATTTTGTTATACTGTACATAGTTCAGCGCTTTATACTAAAAAAGCGCCATTTCGCAGAATCCGGAAACGGCGCTTGACCCCATTTTGGCATCAAAAAAAGACCATTTACCCGGATTCCTAAAATCCTGGCAAAGGTCTCGCTTACAACATTACGTTGCCAATAAAGCCGGGGATTAAGAATCCCGTAATGACGACTTTACTCGCTGAGCTACTCCCCTTTGGGAACTATTCTGTTAGTGGCAGTATAGCATACATTTTTGGGAATGTGAACCCTATTTTTTCTGTATAAGCAAAAAGCCGAACAGGGATATTGAAAGAGGTATGTAAATGAAAAAATGGTTACTCCCCGCGGCTTATGTTTCGCTGCTCTGCATCGCGTTTATCTACAGATATGATTGGCTCGCATGGGCGGACCAGCAAACCTCCTTTCCGGTTCTGCTGCTGCTCGCATTTTTATTCGCGTTAATTCCGTTTATCCCTTACAAGCTGATTATCGCTTCCATTGCTTATGCAGCAGGCGCCTGGCAAGGTGCTCTGATTTGCTGGCTTGGCACTACTTTCGCTGCGTTAGTCGTATACAGTGCCGTACGTACCCTGTTTCGTGACAAAGGACGTGCTTATTTGGAGCGTGTTCCCGCACTGGAGCGCTTCAATCAGGTCATGGAGAAAGAGCCTTTTACTGCTGTGCTACTGGCTCGCCTGATTCCAGTCATTCCTCAGGCAGCTGTAAATGTATATGCCGGAGTAGCAGGGTTTCCGTTCTGGAGCTTTATGCTAGGCACAGCGATCGGCAAGCTTCCCGCAATTGCAGTGTATGCTTATGCAGGCGGTACCTTTGCGGAACATCCAATCACGGGTTTGTTTATTTTACTGCTATATACTGCACTGGTAGGTGGCGGATTTGTACTTTACCGAAAAAGAGTTAGGCGCGCCAACAAAACATGATAGCAATGAGTTTGTACCGGTTCTGTAGAATGTTTGATTGCTTTTTTTGGGACACACTACAGCTACGCAGCTGAGTACTTTCTGATGTTTCGTTGGATTTTGCAAAAATCCCGTATATAATTTAATTGTAAGCTATTTAAATAACAACTAATTAAACATTCTCAGATTGGAGTGATAAAATATGAGCACCAACAATCCAAACACGGTAGAAAAGGCAACTTTTGCGGGCGGCTGCTTCTGGTGCATGGTCTCCCCTTTTGAGGAAATGCCCGGTATTTTGAAGGTTAGATCTGGATATACAGGGGGTCACACCGAAAATCCTACCTATGAAGAGGTATGCTCTGAAACAACGGGACATGTGGAAGCCGTACAGATTACATTCGACCCCCAAGTGTTCCCGTATGAAAAACTGTTGGAGTTATTTTGGCAACAGATTGATCCAACGGATGAAGGTGGACAATTTCACGATAGAGGTTCATCCTACCAAACGGCTATTTTCTATCATAATGATGAACAACGCATCAAGGCAGAGGCTTCCAAAGAAGCTCTTGCTCAAAGTGGCCGTTTTGACAAGCCCATTGCAACATCTATTCTGCCTGCCGCAACTTTTTATGAAGCAGAAGAATATCATCAGGACTATCATAAGAAAAACCCCGCTCACTACAAACGCTACCGCAAAGGGTCGGGACGTGAAGATTTTATTGAGCAAAATTGGGCTGTCAAGATTGATAAGTCCGAGCTCAAAGATCGGCTGACGCCTATTCAATACGAAGTAACACAAAAAAACGCGACCGAGCGCCCATTTCAAAATGAGTTTTGGGATCATGAAGCTGAAGGCATTTACGTGGATATCGTATCAGGAGAGCCTTTGTTTAGTTCACTGGACAAATATGATGCGGGTTGCGGCTGGCCTAGCTTTACCCGTCCGTTGCGCAGTTACAATGTCAAAGAAAAGACCGATCTCAGCCATTTCATGATTCGTACCGAGGTGCGAAGTCGCGAAGCAGACTCCCATTTAGGGCACGTATTCGATGATGGTCCAGGTCCAGAGGGTTTGCGTTATTGTATCAATTCTGCCGCGCTCCGCTTTGTGCCTCAGGAAGACTTGGAGCGTGAAGGATATGGAGCATATAAGTCATTATTTGAAAAGTAAGCAGCCGTAAAATCATTAAGGCTGACCCGGAATCATCTTTATTAGATGGTCACGGGTCAGCCTTTTTTGGATATGGCAGCACATCTTTACTGATCTAGCTCATCACCCACCCAAGCCAAATGGCTAGCGGTACCAGCAATAGCTGAGCTAATAAAGTTCCTGCCAAACGCGAGATGATCATCCAACCGTACACACTATTCATCCGAATTAGGGGTAGCTCCCCTCGTAGCGTTTTTTCTGACAACACCGCCAATCTTGGATCAATTAACAAGGTCAACAATACCGTTGCGACGCCATTGATTAAGCCTGACGACATTGACATTGCCGTACCTTGGGCGGGCCATAGAAATGACGCATACAAGGCAGATACCACTCCAGTTGTATAAATTGCGGTAACGGCAATATTTAAAATAATTAGACGCTTGGGGATCACTCCACTGATCAGGGAGGTAAGCATGGACCAGCTAGGGCGCTTTATGTAGTAGCCTGCATGCTTCCAGCGATTTCGACTCATTAAATGACGTATTAAAGCTGGAATAGATCCAGTATGCTCCAAATGCACAATCCATCTGGCTGACATGCGCACCACTGTTGGATACAGTAATATAGCAAACATAGTTCCAACGGTGGCGGCCAGCAATACCCCGTGCATATACAGTTCCAGTCTCGTATCCGTTCCGCCCAATTGTGCTGACTCTTTAGCCTGATCGACCATCCCTCCAAGTAAAGGCCCCTGCGCCATATTGGAGGTGCGTGAAACCAACAGCAGCATTCCGGCCACGGTTAAGGCCAATCCAATCCGACGTGCTCGCAAACCACCAAGCCGAAGAGCATAAGACAAGCTATCGGTAGTATGAATGATGATGGTTAGTAAAAAAACGAAACCCCAGGCAAGCAAATGTTCCACTCCTTTTTCTGGTATTCTGCACACCATTATACGCCTTTTCTCAAGATATATTTTACAATACATTCATTACCTTAATTTTTGTTTGTCTAAGCCAACAACGGGTAATACATAATACAACATCTGCTAAAAAGGAGTGTGCAACAATGCCTTGGAACAAACATGATTACCCGCCATCCATGAAAAATCTGGAACCCCGGGTGCGAGAAAAAGCCGTTGATATCGCTAACGCTCTACTCCGCGAGGGCTATGAAGAAGGGCGTGCTATTGCGATTGCCACTGCTCAAGCTGAAGAATGGAACGATAATCATCCAGTAGAAGAAAATAAGAAGTAGAAAAAATATAAAAACAGCATTCAAGTTACAATGGGTATGACCAAAATTTTGCTTTTTCTAATTCTAAAGAGTCCTTCATGTGCTGCTGAACGTGAATTGCCGAGCGATCAAAGAAGAGGGAGATGAAGCTGAATACAGCGAAAGGGTGTTACGTAAGAAGATTTCTCTCCTGACGTAACA
Source organism: Paenibacillus sp. EKM301P (assembly GCF_011800295.1). Lineage (NCBI taxonomy): Bacteria > Bacillati > Bacillota > Bacilli > Caryophanales > Paenibacillaceae > Paenibacillus > Paenibacillus sp. EKM301P. The sequence goes on from NZ_JAALFM010000001.1 coordinate 361,515, forward strand.
CCCTTTCCTTATTGACGAAGGCTGTGGACGACCCGCACTGTTTTGGCAACTACCTTTTTAGCGGGATTAGCCGCTGGCAGTACCTTTTTCACAGGTCGGTGCAATTGGAACGTGGTCGTCCATGTAATTATTTTTCCGGCAAGCCACACAGCCAGTATAGTAAACATTGTTTCCTTTACAGGCAGATACAACAGCGATAATCCTAGCACGATGATGTCACTGACAATAAACACGTTGCCGATTTTCCATCCGCGCCACTCGCTCACCAGCAGAGACAAAATATCATCGCCCCCGGTTGCTCCACCGAATCGCAGTACGATTCCGGCTCCTAAACCTGTGAGCACCCCACAAAGTAGAGCTGCTATCAGCAGATTTCCATGCAGATCTATAACCAGAGTCGAGTATTTCTCAAATCCTGCATAAAACAGTGAAAAGGCGACGGCTCCGATTAATGCTAGCATCATAAATCTTTTGCCCTTCAGTACCCATGCCAGCAATATGACAGGAACATCAAGCAACAGCATACTCCATGCTGGAGATATGCCAAACGCATAATGCCCCAGCAGAGCTAAGCCTGCAAATCCGCCCTCTGACAAATGATTCTGGGCGTTAATGTGATAGTACGTAAAAGCTAAAATGCATGTTCCGAGCAACATGACAGCAATCTGTCTCAGTGCTCCATTGTTCACGATAGATTCGTAAGTTTTCCTCATACAGGCTCCCTCGGTTTCTCGTAAGTTTGATGTGGATGAACCCACTCTTACGGAAGCAACCTGGTAAGATGTGCCTGGAGGACTTGGTCCTTCGCATGTACAATCCCCTCTTCCGCAGAGTTGGCTTTCGCAACTTGACGTTACTCCGCGGAAAAGCTAAGTATAAGACAGATCAAATCGTTTCCAAATCGTCCTTTGGGGAAGTATCCTTCGGGGACACATGGTATCCTGATCCTTTCTTTTGTGGAATAAAACTCCGACATTTCTGTGGTGCATATAATTCTATAATTTATTATACCACACCTTGTCACCTGCTAAACAGCTTGCTTTTTTGCTGCACCATATTTTATTTTATGTGTGAGCATGCTTTATTGTATGTGCGAGTTGACGCATTATACCAAAGGTTTGGCGAGTACACACTCAATGACCTGAGTGTGTTTTATTTTCACTTGGAGTTATTACCCTTAGTTTGGCTGTTCTGCGCTGATTGGCCATAAATACGCCCCCGAGTATAAGAACCAGACCGGTCAGCACGTTCCAGCCGATATGCTCATTCAGAAGTAAAAAGCCCCATACGATGGCACTCACTGGTACAAAATACGTTACCGAAGAAGCGAATTCCGCACTCCCCCGCAAAATCATATAGTTGAACAAGATATATGCTACCCCTGAACCCAAAACTCCTAGTCCTATTAGGGAACCTAATACTCCTGGAACAGAAACGATCGACAAATCTGGTCTCTCTACAATTACCATCATAATACCACCCCCTGCTGCCGCACCAAACAGTGTCGCAAAGGTAGCCTGATACATGGAAAGATTGGAGAGAAAACGTTTGGAGAGCTGTGTTCCAAATCCGTAGCAGAGAGTCGCAAGCAGCATACATCCAAAACCTACCGGATCAACAGAAATAATAGAGGCAGGATTAATACCCAATAAAATAATAATTCCTATAAAAGCGAGCCCCATTCCTAACCACTGCAGGCGATGAAATATAGCTCCGAAGAAGACAAGACCCACCAACATAGTCCATATTGGCGTGGTGGCATTCAATACAGAAGCCATGCTGCTAGCTATTCTGGTCTCACTAAAACCAATCAATGTCCATGGTAAAACCATGTTGACACATGCTACCAGAATAACCGATTTCCACGGAATGCTTTTGATTTTAAACGGCTTGCGTATAAGAAGCATTAATAAGATGATAAAAATAAGACCAAAACTGGATCGCAGAAATACAATGGTCCACGGTCCTACTTGATGTAGCAATAACACCTTAATAAACATAAAAGAACCGCCCCAAATAAGGCTCAACAATAATAAAGCTACATATAACGAACGTGACAATATGTAAACCTTCTTTCTCGACTTTCTTAAGTTAAAAGTAGAAAACGACCGCTATCAGAACGCTATCCCTTCTATGTAAGTTTTTTATCCATTAGCTTAACACAAATTTTGTTTGACTGTCATCGGTCATATACGAAAGAATCTTTACCACAATGGCACATGGAATTAGGACTTCCTGACACTTTTCCAATAATTGATGATTGCTTTGGCAACAGAAAAATCCCTATGATGAGGTATATCCAGAACGTATGTTCTATATACTTATTATATATTGTACTTTCACTCCGCGTAAAGGAGATATTTATGACAAACAAAAAGGTACTTGCTAACAAGCATAAAGCTCCTCTGCCTTCTGAAGAAGACGCAGGACTGATCAAAATGTGTGTACTTCTAACACTTGTACTGGATGTGCTGGAGCGAGACATTCGTATTATGAATATCTCTCCTCTAAAAATGCCCGATTTGTATATTCGTAGCCTGACTGGAGTACAACAGCGCGTAACTGTTCAATTAGCAGACACAAAAGCACGAATGAAAAGACAGGGAGTGAAAATATACAGCGAAATCCGAAATCATGAAGGCGTAGAGGTTTTGTATGTATGCCGCGGTTACCAAAGACGATTTTTCATGCTTTCATCCTTTGCCCGCAGTGAGGTTCGGCGTAAACTCGGATACTACCTGGGAATTGATCTGACCCAAGACTATGACCCCTTATAATTTCGCCTTGCCTACTTGCCTGAACAAAGAGAAAATTTTAAAGCCCATTGGTTACATGCAAATAATTTGGCTCGTATTTTCAAAAAGGAGAAATCTAAAATATGAAAAAAGAGCAGAGCCGCATAAAATGCTGGCTCTACTCATAATTACAACAGGCTGCTGGGATCAGGACAGCTTAAAGGATGCCAGATTGGCAAATGCATCGATTTATGATCTTACTCCTAAGGGCCTACTCCAGCAAACACTAGAAGTTGTAGATGAATCTCAAACCAATGAAGGTAAAGTACCAATGAAGTTTATTCAGGCACCGAGAATTCTGTCCGACAGATGTACCGGAGCCTGACTATCCAACTTCCCATTCAAGGTAGCCATTGTAATGGAATAGCGTTGGAATGAGGAGTATCCCCGTGTCCGTTTTCATCCGCAGGTCACTGTCAATATTGTTGGAAACGGTGTTCTAAACTAGATCGTCCATGTTGCTTAGTTGTTGGATTGATCAGTCGTTGGTTCAGGATCGATAACCTCATCAGGCTGAGTTTTTGGAGCACCACTCTGGTTCTCTGATTCAGAAGGTGTCTCCGGCACGTTTTCAATAGAAGGTTGCGAAGTATCTGTTGATGGCACATCGTTATTCTCATCAGGCGGTTCGATCTCTGCGTCTGTGTCAGGAACAGAAGGAACTGTTTCCTCTGGTGGAACCTCCTCTTGATCTGTTGCTGGTACCTTGATCTCAGGGACATCTTCTTTCTTGATATCTGGTTTGGACGGAACTACTGGTCTAGCAGAACGTGGAAGCTGTTCTCTTCCGACTTCGGTCGGCACGTACTTTTGGTTAAACCAGTCAGTCACGAGGTGACCTGATTGGCGGGAATAGCGCCCTGGCAGCTTACCTGTAAGACTAGATACCGTAACTTTCACAACGCCTTCCGGCTGTATAAAATGCTTATTCTTAAAAAGCTCAGGCTGGTCCTTGACCGCCTCATTCATGATCAACGCCCACACCGACTGTGCTCTGGTGTGACCTTCTTGAGATAATGTATTAACCTGTTGACGATAACCAGCCCATACGCCTAGCGTAACGTCAGGTGTGTATCCCATAAACCACACATCACCAAAGTTCTGTGTCGTACCCGTTTTACCCGCAATATCAATGGTACCGTAGCTCTTAAAAGCTTTTTGCAGACGTTTGCCAGTTCCTCTTGGGTCTGATATAACGGTTCTGAGCATATCCGTCATCAAAAATGCGGTTTGCTGCGAATATACACGTTTCGTCTGTGGTTTAAATTCATATACAATCTTACCGTTGGCATCTGTAATTTTACTGATCAAGTGAGGGGCATTATACACGCCCATATTGGGAATTGTTCCGTATGCTGCAGTCAGTTCCTCGACAGATACCCCCTTACTAAGTCCACCTAGAACTCCTGTTTGAGCATGTTCATCCTGCGGCTGAATCGTCGTAATTCCAAGAGAACGCACAAAATTCCAAGCGTTTGGAATTTTAACTTCATATAAAAACAGCCTCAGTGCAGGGATGTTAATTGACCGATTGAGTGCTTCACGGGCTGTCATAAGCCCCTCATACCTTCTGTTATAATTTTTAGGAATATGATAACCCTTTCGTCCGTCTTTCAATATGATTTGTGAATCATCAATAAGACCGGCGGGCTGAGTGTAGCCCTTCTCCAAAGCAGGTAAGTAAGCAGCAATAGGCTTCATGGCAGAACCGGGCTGACGTGTCATTTGAGTTGCATAGTTCATTTGCTCGGTATTAAAATCCCGGCCCTCGATCATACCGAGGATAGCCCCTGTTTTATGATCAATCATGATTGCCGCAATCTGTTCTAGTCCCTTCTTCTTACTGTATGGAGAAAAATTTTGTGGATTAGCTGCAATCTGTCGCATATTGCTATAAATTTTTTTATTTATCGTTGTATAAATTCGATAGCCGGACCGTTGCAACTCTTCTCGCGTATTTTGAAGAAGTTCAGCATGCTCAGGCTTAGAAATCTCGGCTGCTGTGAGATTCGGATTTTGCTGGAGTGCTAACAGCTGTGCGGCCTCCCGCTCTGTTTCCAGCATCAAATAAGGGAATGTGTTATAGCTTTTTTCGCGATGGGGTGCAAGAGTCGCTCTCACATCAAATTGAAGCGCATCATTATATTCGGACAGTGTGAGCTTGCCTGTTTCCAGCATTCTTCCCAACACAACACGTTGGCGCTCCATCGCTTTGTTGAAACCTTCTTCATCAAAATTCCCTTTACCATCAAAAGCGGAATAAACAGATGGCAGCTGTGGAAGACCTGCCAAATAAGCCGCTTGAGCAATATGAAGCTTATGTAGATCACTTACATTAAAAATTCCTAACGAAGCAGACTTGATTCCATACAAATTGTAACCAGCGGAACCATTACCAAAAGGCATTTTATTTAAGTAAGCCGTTAATATTTTGTCTTTGCCCATAAAACGCTCCATACGTAGTGCCAGCAGCATTTCCTTCACCTTTCGGCTGTCCGTTTTATCCAGACTGAGGAAAACTCTTCGGGCTACCTGCTGCGTCAGTGTACTGCCGCCAGTTTGGCGGTTTTCATTCAAAAGTTTCTGTTTGACAGCACGAGCCGTCCCCTTTAAATCTACACCATGGTGCTCATAAAATTGGCTATCTTCTGTTGAAATGAGGGCATCCACAATGGACTGAGGGACATCCTTCAGGTCAACGAGCTGTCGGTCCTCTTCCATGCGCATTCTTCCAACCGGAGTTACCTGATCATTAAAAAATACAAAACTGGTCAGAGCATTCTCATTTACCTTTTCATATATCAATTGACGTGATCGTACAGGTTCATCATGAACCAGTGCCGCCACATAACCGGATATAAGACCTCCGGCAAACAGCACTCCAAGTACACCCGCAAGCGAGAACCACTTGATATTAATCAGCAAAACTCTGCCAAAAATGCGCCACCTACTGCGTTTTTGAGATGATGGTCGACGTTTTGGGTTCATAAAAATGGTTTTCTCCCCTCAATATTCATTCATTTCCACTTGTTTTTGTTCAAGATAATATGATACGCCATGCTAGGTTTCCCGTAAACTGTAATGTTCCAAAAAATACATTTGTATTAGGAACACTTGTTCTATATATAATACTACTATAAGGGTATATGTTCAAGAATATTCTGGAATATGATTAATCACATGCCAGGAGAGGAGGTCAACATTGTGAAGGAGCGTGGAAGTAGAACCATATTTCTAGCGGACTGCCAAAGCTTTTACACGAGCGTCGAAAAAGCGGATAATCCCGCATACCAACATAAGTCGCTCGTTGTGGCCGGTGACCCTGCACTTCGTTCAGGCATTATTTTAGCCACGTGTCCGCTGGCCAAAAAACATGGTATATCCACTGCAGTACGTCTGGGGGAAGCTGTAAAAAATGTCCTGACCTTATCATTGTACGCCTGCGCATGCAGCATTATATCGATGTCTCATTAAAAATAACAGAAATCTATAATGAGTATACGGATTTGGTTGAGGTTTTCAGCATTGATGAACAATTTCTGGATATGAGCGGAAGTCTCTCCCTGTTCGGAGATCCGTTGAGTATTGCAAGTGAAATTCAGCGGAAAGTGCTGGGACAAACAGGAGTATGGATTCGAACCGAAGGAAAAGTATAAAACACAGCTAAAATACCAAATAGCATTGTAGTATTAACAAAGTCCAGCAATAATTTTCTAGACTTTAATTCAAAGATTAACAGTTTTTTAGTTTTACCTGTTTCCCAAGAACTCTTCAGACCAATATGTAGTGGGATCTGACCTTGCTCTAGTAATTCTAAATTACATCAGTATATCCCTTCATTTATTTATAATGCCCCCCGATTTTTAGGGATCTCTCCAGTGCCTGACCAGCTTGGGTCAAAGAGGACGCTCTTACGATAGCTGCGCTACCATAGCGTTCTTTAATTTTATCTGTTGCTTCTTCCAAGGAGCGGATACGCTCATGATCCTCAAAGAAGGAAAGTTGATAAGTTTGGTCGTCAACCAACCCACTTAAAGTGACACCTAAGCGTCGTATCGGCATACCGTTCCAAAAATTATAAAATATTTTTTTTGCTGCGTTGTACACTTTATTCGTATTGTTAGTCGGATCTGTAAGCTTCATTTGCCTGGAAAATCCGGTGGGAGCCTCATATGGGCTACATATACAACTAACGGTCACGACAGAGCCCATGCACCCCTTACGACGACTGTCTCGACAAACTTCTTCCGAGAGTTCAAGCAGGATGGTCTCTACTTCATTTGGTTCCAGATAATCTTGGGGTAGGGTCATCATATGGCTTACCGACTTTTGTGGAGAACTGAAGGTATACGGAGCTACAGGACTCTCATCTAGACCATTGGCTGTTTTCCACATGACCTCCGCCTGTATATCCGACTGTTTTCCAAAACGAGCGCGAAATTTAGACTTAAGATCTGGTAGAGACGTTCTAGCGATATCTCCAATGGTTGTCATACCAAGCCGCTCAAAATGGGACGACATCCGCGAACCTACCCCAAACATTTTATTAACTGGCTGTGGCCAGAGCAGCTGCTCTAATTCTGTCTTGGGCAACGTGAATATACCGCTTTTAATTTTTTTAGCCCAAATATCGGTTGCGCTTTTGGCAAGAACCTTATTGGAACTGATTCCTATTCGTACCCAAACCCCGGTTTGTAAAAGAACCTTCTTTTGAATTTCTCTTGCAACGGTTAAAGAATCTCCAAAAATTTTAAAACTACCCGAAATGTCCAGAAACTGCTCATCGATACTAAACACCTCTACCAGGTCAGTGTATTCCTTGTATATATCCGTAATTGCTAAAGAGACATCGATATAGTGTTTCATACGGGGACGGACGATCACAAGCTCAGGACACTTCTTGAGGGCTTCACCGAGCCGTTCTGCTGTAGACACCCCGAAACTTTTGGCCATAGGACATGCTGCTAAAATAATTCCAGACCTGCGTGCAGGATCGCCTGCTACCGCAAGCGGTTTATTTTTATACTCTGGGTAGGAAGCTTTTTCTACACTCGCATAAAAAGACTGGCAATCCGCCAAAAGAATTGTCCGCTCAGTTGTTTTAGTCATGCTGCACCCTCCAAAAAAACGATCATATACGTACGAACATGTATTCTTATTTATTATAATGCCAAACATTAGTTCTGTATTCAGGTAATTTATAGGATTATGTAAATCAATCATCAAAATTGGGTATCTGGTACGAGCGTGGATCATCACATTATTTCTGTGATCATAAAGGCCAAGAAAGCTTAATGTGCTCGTGGGGGATGAGGATCGGAACGGAATTCTGGTTGGCTGGGCTTCATCTTTTAAATGTCAACAAAATAAAGAACCAATGTATAACATTTTATCTTGTCTTGAAAAAGCGGAAACTTGGTATACACATTTGAATTCAATTAAAAAAAGGCTTTCTTCAACGATGTCGTAGGTACATTTCCGCTGTATGGACTGAATTTCATGACATTTATAGTTCCCAATGTACTTTTAATTTCTTGAAAAGCTCTAGTAAGCTGTGCTTTGTTAGTAATATCCGCAGCAAAACCTTGAGCCTCAATTTAGTTAATTGCTCAGTATACTGGTCTAGTTTCTCTTATGTTCTTGAAATCATAGCGAAATCCGTGTTTACCAAACGTTTTAGCCAGTGAAAAGTCCAATCCGGGATCTGCACCAACTATGGCCAATGTTTTCAATGCAAATTCACTTCTTCTCTTTTTAAATTCTTATGAGTTAATTTACTAGCGTATTTATAAATTAGAAAAGCGGACGAGCAGCAATTCGTCCGCTCTATTGTAAGTCCTGTCTTTCAGATAAGTGCTTTTGATGATGTTTGGTCTATTGAGTTATCCTCGAAAATACGACTTAAAAGGTAGATGTATCAATAACAAATCGATATCGTACATCATTTCGGATAAGTCGCTCAAAAGCTTCGTTGATTTGATTGGTGTGAATTACCTCAATTTCAGGGACAATACCATGCTCTGCGGAGAAATCAAGCATTTCTTGGGTTTCAAGAAGATCGCCTCCAGGCGTTGCTGCAATTCTGCGACGACCCATAAGCAAACTGAGCGTATTAAATTGGTTCGGCTTACCGGAATCACCGATGATAACAAACGTACCATTTATATTAAGCATGGATACGTAAGCATCTAAATTAAGACTTGCAGAGGTCGTGTTGAAAATCACATCAAATTGACTAGCTAGCGTCGAGAATGTGTCAGGATCGTTCGTTGCATAGTAATGATCGGCGCCAAAACTTAGCGCATCGCTTTTCTTATCCATTGTCTGACTCAAGGCCGTAACTTCAGCTCCTAATGCATGGGCATATTTGATAGCTAGGTGGCCGATACCTCCAATACCGACGATAGCGACTTTTTTGCCTGGACCTACTCCCCAATGTTTCAAAGGATAGTAAGCCGTAGCTCCTGCACAGAGTAGTGGACTGGCAACATCTAAGCCCAAACTATCTGGGATCTGAAGTACGTAATTTTGCTTCACTACAATTTTTTGACTGTAACTACCGTAAGTAATATTTCCATCGTAGTCTACGGAATTATACATCATGACCATGCCCTTTTTACAGAACATATTCTCACCACGTAGGCAATTCTCGCACTCTCCACAAGAGTTCACGAGAGGCCCTACTCCAACCCGGTCACCCACTACAAACTTAGTTACTTCCGTTCCAACCGCTTCTACAATTCCTGTCATTTCATGACCGGGAACCATTGGGAATTGAGAGTAACCTCCATCATTATGGACCATATGAACATCGGTGTGGCATACACCACTATACTTAATATCGATTAGAACATCATCTGGGCGCAATACCCTCCGTTCAATCATCGTCCGTTCAAATGGCGCATTCGCACTGGGAACACTCAATGCATGAACTTTACACATACTTGTTATACCCCTTTCATTTTTCATATTATATATTTCAGATATTAGCTAAATTGTTGTATTTGAATTGTATTCGTATCCCTATCTCATCCCCCTTCATACACTATTTCCAGCCTACACTTAGGTACAGCGTGATAACGCATCTAAGGTTGTCTTAATGGATACTTATAGTTTAAAACTCCAGATCTGTGGTTAACATAGCCTGATTACAGACAAAGTTGTCCCTATTACTGATTATTAGGAAAGAAAATGAATACAAAAAGCCCCTCAACTTCAGGAAAGCAGAGGGGCCATCGTTAAACCTTATTATTGCTCCGTACTTATTTATTCATATAAGGGCTAATAACCTTTTGGCAATAATCCCAAACTTTTATTTCGTTTTCTACAGAATAATATCGATCCCTTGGTTTTTCCTCCTTCATGTTACCAAAGAATTTCCCATTAACCTTTTCTACTTCTTGTGATGTGGCCAAATATACGGTTGTAGCAGCTCCTTTTTCTGGCGTATTCATGAATGGAAGTGCCAACTTAAACACTATATTATTAATAAAACCTTTATCGTTGTCTTGTCCAAATCTAGTCGCAACAGCACCAGGATGTAACACGTTCGCAGTTATATTTTTCAGTCCCCTTCTCATTAGTTCAGCTGACCAGTGTCTTGTGATCCAAATCGTATACAATTTGGAGGATGCATACGCACCGGACGAGGTGTAGTCCTTTTCCAACTGTAAATCGCTGAAATCTGGTTTTTTGGCAATCCTATGTGTTGCGGAAGAGGTATTAATGATCCTTGCTGAGGGGCTTTTTGAAAGAACATCTAATAATAACTCTGTTAAGAGCAATGGTGAAAATACATTAAGGGTCATTGTCTTTTCAAGTCCCTCCTTGGTTAGCTCCCTATCTTTACTGAATATAGCACCAGCATTGTTAATCAGGACATCCAACCGATCGTATTTCTGTTTAAAAGCTGCAGCCATGCGTTTGACCTCAGCAAGAGAAAACAAATCACCTGTTATAATGTCCACCTTATTGTTGCCTGTTTTAGCAATTATCTCTTCACATACTTTCTGTGCTTTGTTTTGATTCCGTCCATGAATGATCACAGTGTGTCCCTGCTTTGCCATGGTTTTCGCCGCAACTTTTCCGATTCCATCAGTAGCTCCAGTAATAAGGATGATTTTTGTAATCATCGTAATTCTCCTTTTCATTTAAGTAATATATTTATACTGCAACCCATTCGATTAGGTACATATCCAGGTTACTGATGATATTGTCCAGATTACTGATAAATAGTTCTGTAATTCAAACAAGTTTATCGTGGATTAGACTATGTCTTACTTGAAATTCAAAGGATATGATAAGAAGAGCTTTCTATTTGCGAGGAATTGTTTTGTTCATAAGGAGGGCAAATCATGTTAACGGTTGAATCAATATCTGACTTACATGAATTACTCGGATACAATAAACCTAAACATCCATTAATTACTGCGATGAATTTTGAAAATGCTAATCCATCGGAAACCATGTTTAACACTGACGTCATGTTGAATTTTTATGTGATATCTCTAAAAAGTGGTACTCAATGTGATTTTAAATACGGCAGAAAAAACTATGATTTTCGTGAAGGCAGCCTTGTTTTCACAGCTCCTGGTCAAATCATGATTTCTGAGGGCAATTATACACCTGAATATTCGGATGGCTGGATGCTTTGTGTTCATCCTGACATGATCAGAGGAACCACACTATGGTCAAAAATATCCGAGTACAGCTTTTTTGAATACGAAGCAAATGAAGCCTTGCAGCTCTCTGAACAAGAGAGAGAGACGATTGAACGTATAGTGAAGAACATTGAGAATGAATACAGTAAAAATATAGACCTTTACACGAAAGAACTCGTTGTGTCCAATTTGGAATTACTCTTAAACTACGCTAAACGCTTTTATGGCAGGCAATTTATCACTAGAGCAGTGGTTTATAAAGACGCCGTCACCAAGTTCGAAGAGCTTTTAAATGAACTGTGTACTGTGGATATTATTGAAAGATCAGGTACACCAAGTGTAAAAGGTCTTGCTCAAGCAATGGGGTATTCACCTAATTATCTTTCGGACATGCTAAAAAAAGAAACCGGTAGAACAGCTCAGGATTTTATCAAATCCAGGGTGCTGGAACTTGCAGAAAACTTGCTTTTAACGACTAAAGAGCCTATTCATCAAATTGCTGAGAAGCTTGGATTTGAACAGCCTTCTAGCTTCACAAAATTTATAAAAACGCACTTAGGTTTGAGTCCAATGGATTTCAGAAGACAGCATTTGGTATGAATAAAATTAAAAAAGGGTTTGTCTCTATGTTTATTTTGAGACAAGCCTTTTTCCTAATGTTCATCCTATCCATCGAAATAGAATAAAAACATTATATTGACACTTTTTGAGCCTCTCAAAACTGTAAAACATCATTGCATTTATTAATTATTATAAAATACAACTAAATAAGCTTGTCCGAATAACACACCTATCTTAAACACCTGTAATCAGGAAGTATGCGCAACGAAATTTCTGCCATGTACAAAGCTGGTCTGTCACATATATTAATGCACCACATTTATGACTGTAGTAAAGTGCAGTAAACCGATGACCTTTCTATTATTTATAAAACTGCTTTTACAGCGGGAGATGTTATTTCAATCTCAAAAGCTACTCACCTGAAAACTACTTCCTTTGACAGTGATTGCGCGTCCTATGACCGCTGTTAAACACAAAATTCCAAAAAAACTCTATGCAAATGGTTAAACCATTCACATAGAGTTTTCTCATTATCCGTTTACTTGCGAAAGCTAATATTTTTAATATTTCTCAATATTTCCGCCTCGGTCAGCCGCAATCTGTAGCTTGCAGCGCTGGACGAGAACGGGTACGCTACAAGCTATCTCAAAAGGTACGGGTGTGTAATCAGCGCATTCCGCTAAATTCAATTGCTAAATCTCAGAGCTTGACCAGGCTGATCAATCCTACTCCGGCCATGATTACCGCAATGCCGACCAGTAGACGAAGCCATTCCTTGGGACTCTTCTTTTCCCTAAAAATCAGAATACTGCCAACGCAGGAGATGGCGATACTCGCCTGAGAGATCGGAAAACTGGCAGCGACTCCAATAAGCCCATTCGAAATGAATAGGGCCAAATTCGCTACGCTCCACGACAAGCCTGTAGACAAGTTGCGCAGTATCTGAACCAGATGGAGCTTTTGCCCTCCCTTGCAGTTCATTAAAAGCGCTGAACACAGCATGCCAAGTGATTGCGGCAAGATGACCGACAGACCGGAGACATGAAAGACTTGATTAATAATAACATACAAGGTTAAGGCAATAGCTGAACAAACCAACATGACAAGAATTTGAAGGGGCAAAGGCTTGGACAAACCACTTGATTTGCCCTGATAGCTCGTCAGCAAGATGCCAGACAAAATAAATATAAGCGCTGCTAATCCAATACCAAATTGGTACCCAGTCGTCCATTCGCCCAAGATTAGTGCTGCAAAAAGCGTCGTTCCCATAAGTTGTAGCCCACAAATAATAGGAATGGCCGTTGAAACGCTTACTTTCTGGAAAGCTTGAAATTGAAGCAACTGTCCTACGGACCAAAACACACCTGAGACAAAGCTCACAATAAATGGTGTGATTTGAAAGTTAACAGGTGAGTACGAATACAGGCACAGTGCGAACAATACGGCACCGATGACCGTCCCCGTCAGTTGCTCGCGAGGACTGGCTTTTGTCATTTGCGCCAGTATGGGCATGAATCCCCAGCCTATGGCTGGAATAAAGGCAATGAGTGTATCCACATGCAGTTCCCCTCTCGTAAAGTGAGTCCTTCCGTGCAATCCTTTAAAATACCATGCAGGAAAAACTAACAGCTTTACGATATCAAAATACACCCACCTCAATCACCAGTATTTTTAGAAGATATATATAGCAAAATCAAAGAATATTTTCACGATAAGCGCTGGGAGAAATGCCCATCATTTTTTTAAACGCCCGTGAAAAGGTCAGTTGATCCGAGTAACCGACCGAATTGGAGATTACTTGAATAGAGTAACTGGTATCCTGTAACAGCTCGCATGCCTTTTTAATCCGAATGTTCATTAAATATTGCTTTGGTGTTTCGCCTATTTCCTGCTTAAAAACAGAGGTTAAGTAATTTGGGTGAAGGCCGAGATACTCTGCCACCTCATTGATTTGAATGCCACCGTTGTAGTTTTTCTCCATATAGTTGATAGCTTGAACTGAATAGGGAAGCTCTTGTTTCACAGGCATCGTTTCACCCGATTCATGCACCAGCTTGGCGAGAATATGGCACAAATACCCCTGAATAGCCAAGGATGAAGAAAGCGTATTATTCCCTATACGAAGCATTTCAAGAATGGTCGAATGAAAAAAAGTGATGTCTCCGATACTTACCACATACGGATTATCCTGAACAAGAGAGATGTTCTGCAAGTACATTTCGGATTTGATCCCCATAAACCCCACCCAGCTGTACTCCCATGGCTCGTACTCATCAGCTTGATAATAAGCGGCCTTATTGGCAGGGATTAAAAAAGCCTGTCCTTTCCCTATGTTATATGTTTCCTTATCTAATACCAGTTTGCCTCTCCCCTTTAATACAAAGTGGATAAGATTGAAATCCCTGGCGATAGGCCCAAAGTCCTGGTTGGGAGAACAAGGCTCGGAACCACAATTATATAGGATTAAATCTGTAATATTTTTATGTTTTGAACTGGTACGTGTATCTACAAATTGAATCATATTCTCACTCATTCCTAACCTCCACGTTTCAGAATTTAAAAGTTAACCAAGGGCGGTGTTCCCGTAACAAATATAGCATAAATTAAGAATTATGTTATAAGAGCTAAAAAGAAACTTCAACCTGTGAATATTTGCGACAATCTTTGTTTTTGCTATCATCTGCTTTAGAAAAATCATGTACTCCTCCTGCAGCTTTTGTTATTCTGTATCTCAAGATAACGCTTACAAGTTTGCGTTAAACGTATCATTACAGCTGTTATGATCGTCAATTTTTGAAAGGGGTTAAAACATGCTTACTTCTGCATCTGCAAAAAATAATGACAAAGTCAGTTTAAAAACGCTGATCTCTTACTCACTGAGTAGTTATGGGATGAATGTTATTTACAATTTAACCGCCGTTTATCTTATGTTCTTCTATACTGACAGCTTTGGATTGAATGCGCTTGCAGTTGGGACATTACTGATGGTGGCACGGGTGATTGACGCGGTAGTTGATATCTTTATCGGCATTGCAGTCGACAACACGAATACGCGTTGGGGGAAGTTTAGGCCTTACATGTTCATCGGGGCTTTCTTGGTAACACTCACCACCTTCGCACTCTTCCTCAGTCCGGACCTTTCTTCCGCCGGGAAGCTGGTTTATGCCTATGTTACCTATATCGCTTGGAGCATTAGCTATTCCATATTGGATATTCCGTATTGGTCACTGTCCGCCGCTATAACCAAAGATGCTGCAGAACGAACCAAGGTCGTGACTGTTCCTCGTACGGTTGCAAGTGCCGGCTTGTGGACGGTCAATGTCGTAGCGCTTCCCCTCG
Source organism: Paenibacillus sp. EKM301P (assembly GCF_011800295.1). Taxonomy (NCBI): domain Bacteria; kingdom Bacillati; phylum Bacillota; class Bacilli; order Caryophanales; family Paenibacillaceae; genus Paenibacillus; species Paenibacillus sp. EKM301P. The sequence goes on from NZ_JAALFM010000001.1 coordinate 376,870, forward strand.
TCCATTTCTTCAACGGCTGGGCTGGAGCGGTTGCTGTACTTTGTGGCCTGTTCTTCGTCTGCATGATGTTTACGGTGTTTGGCGTAAAAGAAAAACACGTAGTGCCTCGCCATGAAAAACAAACGTTAAAAGGAGTACTCCGCCTATTCTTCATTGAAAACCGACCTTTGCGGCTGTTGATCATCTCGTTTTTTATTATCGAAATGACTGCCAACATTCGTAATGCCTTTACTTTGTATTATTTCAAATACAACCTAGGTGCCGAAGCATTCATTCCACTGTTTATGGGACTAACCGTGGGATTTCAAATCGCAGGTAACGTCGCAGTTCCGTTCATTGCCAAGTGGATCGGCAAAAAAGGCACTAGCATAGCAGGGGTGCTAATCACCTCCATATCCATGATAGCTCTTTTCTTCTGCGGCAACTCTATTGTACTTGTCTTTATTCTCAGCTGTATCATTTCTTTCGGTGTGGGGCTGAACTATGTTGTCATGTCCACAATGCTAGCAGATTGCGTCGATTATGGAGAGTGGAAAACTGGAAACAGATCAGAGGGGATGGTTTTCTCAGCTAACGTTTTCCGGGCCAAATTGGCGGCCGCAATCGGCAGCGCCGTGGGTGGTTATGCGCTGGCGTTAGCGGGTTATCAGCCTAATATCGTCCAAACAAATACAACCCTAATTTGGCTCACACTACTATTTACAATTATTCCGGGGGTTCTGACATTTCTCTCCGTATTTCCAATGAAGAATTATGAGCTGACGGAAACAATGAACAGAAAAATTGTTCAGGAGGTTCGGGCAAGACGGGAACAAGGTGAACCATCCGTACAGTAACCGGATTCTGGTCCTTCGCGTGATGCGCTTACTGGAGCAGTCACCGTGCTAGCCTATACAATTTTCTGGAGCGGAGGCGTTCTCTGCACCGAACAACGGTACGTCCAGGTGTACAGGCCATGGAACGGTCTATCAAGATTGGTGGTTATTACGAATAGAATTTCACACTAAAAGACTACTGCCTATTGCCCGGGGAATGAAATACAAAAGCCTTAAATAAAGCCAAAAAGGATCGCCTAACATCAGGCAATCCTTTTTTATCTATGCTTCACATAAAACATGGAAAGTGCTTTGAAGCACCCGTTCGAACAGCATCAACGGAACATTCCCCATAGCTTGATCAGATGGAACGTATTAGATGGATCAATTTTTTGTGCCAATACGAAGGCAGTCAGTTGCTCCTCCTGTGTAGCCGTCAATCGCTCGTTTAAAATAGCAGAAGTGGTCTTCACAAGATGACGCACCTTAGCTTTGTTTTGCAGATCTGCTTTGGTCACGCCCTCGATCTGCTGCTTAACCCGCTCCTTGAGCGCACGATTTTTCATTTTTAGCTTAATCCGCTCCACCAGTTGCGGACTAATTCCATATTGCTGATAGCTCAATGTTGCCACACCTCCCATATCATTCGGTCATTCCCAAATATATGACGGTCAGCCTGTCCATTGTACCTATCTGTTAGAAACGTTTAGAACATCCTCATCATTCATGGTGGGTCAGTCGATAAGATCCCCTTGGAAAATCTGCTCTTTTTGCAAATAACCGCGAAGTGCTTCATGCTGCGGAGATGTCCAAAAAGAGGAGTCCTTGATTAGATCAGTTGCATCCTCACGTGCCTTTTCCAGCACCTCAAAGTCCGCTACCATATCTGCTAACCGAAACTCGGGCAACCCGCTCTGCTTGGTGCCAAAGAAATCCCCCGGCCCTCTCAAATCCAGATCGCGTCTAGCAACCTCAAAACCATCGTCCGTATCGGTCATTACCTTCATCCGCTCTTGACCAACCTCCGACTTAGGATCAGCGATCAGTACACAGTATGAGGCATGTGCGCCCCTTCCAACACGTCCACGTAACTGATGTAGCTGGGACAATCCAAAGCGATCTGCATCCATAATAATCATTAGCGTCGCATTGGGCACATCTACCCCCACCTCTACAACCGTGGTTGAAACGAGTAGCTGAACCTCATTTGCATAGAAGGAACGCATAACTTCTTCCTTTTCTGCAGGAGTCATTCGTCCGTGCAACAGCCCAACGCGATAATGTGGAAAAGCCTGCTGCATTTGGATATGCAGATCGATGGCATTCTGTACATCCAGCTTCTCTGACTCTTCAATCAACGGGCAGATTAGATAAGCCTGCCGTCCCTGATCTACCTCACGAGAAATAAAACCGAGCACTCGATCCATCAGTTCGTGCTTCACCCAATACGTAGAAATTGGAATCCGTCCCTTTGGCCGCTCTGATATTGTAGAAACATCCATATCACCAAAAGCAGTAATCGCCAGCGTACGCGGGATCGGTGTGGCGGTCATGGTCAGCACATCGGGGTTGTAGCCCTTGCGGCGCAGTACACTACGCTGGTTGACTCCGAACCTGTGCTGCTCATCCGTTACAACTAGTCCAAGCTGGCGGAAATACACATCCTCCTGAATAAGGGCATGCGTGCCCACCACAATATCCAGCAGACCCATTTGAAGAGCGGCAAGCAACTCCTTACGCTTCTTCCCAGTTGTACTTCCTGTCAGTAACCCCACGCTGATTCCAAAGGGTTCAAACAGCTTGTGAAGCGACCGCATATGCTGCTCGGCCAATATTTCGGTTGGCACCATCAGTGCTCCCTGAAAACCGGAACGTACTGTTGCGAATAAACCGATGGCGGCAACCACAGTTTTCCCCGACCCAACATCCCCTTGAAGCAGACGGTTCATACAATAAGGTGAGCGTAGATCGTGCAGTATTTCAAGCTCAACCTTCTTCTGTGCATCCGTTAATTCAAAAGGCAAAGCCCTCACAAATTCACGGATCGTGGCGTTATCCACCGTATGCACCACCCCATCCGCTCGACCACGATTTAACGCTCGGAAAGCCTGCATTTTCAGCTGGAATAAAAAGAGTTCCTCATACACCATCCGTCGCCGAGCCTCTTGTCCCTCTCGATTGTCCTGAGGTTGGTGTATACCTGCAATGGCCTGCTTGCGCGGCATCATACTATACTTGCGTACCAGCAGATCTGGCAATATCTCGGGAATCATTTCACCAAACTGCTGGAGCGTCTGATTCATTATTTTTCGCATCCAGCTCTGCGTAATCTTGCCACCTATAGAGTACACCGGTTGAAGTGTCCCCGAACGAGCCACTCCTTTATCAGGGAACTCAGAGTCTGCAACAGTCATCTGCATTCGCTTAAGATCCCATTTCCCAGTCACCACAATTTCACGACCTGATGTTAGCTGATCCTTCAAAAAATGCCGATTAAACCATGTTGCAGTAAACATCCAATCCTCAGCCATCAATTTACAAGTTAACCTTGATTTGCGTCCGTAACGCTGAAGCACCGGAATGCCCATAATTTTCGCCTGTACTGTAATCTTATCTCCGTCCTTCACTTCGCTTAGCGATCGCAGTCGGTAATCTTCATACCGAAACGGATAATATTCCAGCATATCTTGCACGTTAGAAATGCCAAAAGCGTGAAGCTCCCCTTCTTTGAGAGCACTCACGCCGTGTATTTGTTTTAATGGTATTTGATCCAATTGCAGCATATTACCTCTCATCTCCGGCCGGCCATGCAAAAATACCAATCGTTCCTGGTCCCACATGTGTTCCGATCACAGCGCCAAGTTCAGTATATATTTGATCTCCCAGTTCAAAATGCTCTGCCAGCTGAGCCACAAACGCTTCTGCCGCCGAGCGATCTGCCGTATGACCCACAGCAATATTAATTTTTTGGCCTTTTAAATCCCGCTCCAGCAGTTCAATAATTCGTGCTGTCGCTTTTTTATGCCCTCTCGCCTTATCAGCCGAATAAATAATACCTTCTTTGTCAATCGAAAGAATTGGCTTAATGTTAAGCAACGTACCAACCATAGCCGCTGCCTTGCCAATTCGTCCGCCTTTTTGCAAGTATTCCAGTGTATCCACCAGGAAATACAAACAACGGCGTTCCCCGAGACGTTCCACACCCTGAATAATTTCAGCCGGGGATTGCCCGGCAGCTGCCAGCTCTGCGGCGTAAACCACGAGCATACCGTATCCGTACGAGGCCGACTTGGAATCCATAACGGTCACTCTATCTTCATGCTTCTCCAACATGGATTTACCCAGCAGAGCGGACTGGTACGTTCCGCTCACACCGGAGGATAAATGGATAGAGATAACCTGGCTCTCGGGGTATTGCTCCAGCAGCTCCGTGTACGTCTCCAAAAAACGGGCTGGTGATGGCTGTGACGTTGTAGGTAGTTCATCAGCCCGTACCAGTTCGCTGTAAAACTGTGCAGCTGACATCTCAATACCGTCCAGGTAAGCTGTGCTGCCGAACATCACCGTCAATGGTACAATGACTATGCCGAGACGATCTGCTATTTCCTGTGGAATATCAGCCGTGCTATCTGTCAAAATGATAGTTCTCATCAGTCAGACCTCCTTTGTAGTGGACTACCATGGGTGTGCCAAAGCACATCAGGTTTCCACTGAGAACAGATAAGGATAAATCGGCTGACCACCTTCATGAACTTCCACTTCAACATCCGAATAATTTTCTTCAAGCCACGCAACAAGCTGATCTGTCTCTTCTTGTTTTGCGTCCGAACCTGTAAGAATCGTAACAATTTCATCGCCATTCACCAGCATTTTCGCCAGCAAAAGACGGGATGTTGCCATTAATTGCTCCTCAGTCGCCACGATCTTAGAATCCTGAATACCAATGTAGTGGCCCGCTGTAATATGCAGATCATCAAGTGTCGTATCCCGAACCGCATAGGTCACTTGTCCAGACTTCACACGGGTAACTGCGTCCCGCATATTATCTTGGTTTACCTCAAAGGCTTCTTCCTCTTGGTAAGCAAATGCTGCTGCAATGCCCTGAGGAATTGTTTTGCTTGGAATCACCGACACGAAACGTTCCACCTCTAGCAATTCACGCGCTTGTTCAGCAGCCAAGATTATATTGGAATTATTCGGCAGAATAAAAATATGTTGAGCCGCGATCGAGCGAGCCGCATTCACGAAGTCTTCTGTGCTCGGATTCATCGTCTGACCACCCGAAAGGACAACATCAACACCCAAGCTTCTGAAAATATCAGCAATCCCTTCACCAGAAGCCACAGCTATAAAGCCAAAAGGTGCTAGCTCATGAGCTGGAGGCTCAGATGGCTCCTCCTCACGTGCAGGCTCTGTTGGTATTTCTGCAAACCATTCAGGCTCAGGAGCACCATCCATACCTGCTGACAGCAAATCACGATGCTGCTCGCGCATATTCAAAATTCGAATCTGTGTAATTTCCCCGTAACGCAGCGCAAGATTCAAGACTTCACCTGGAGCCTTCGAATGCACATGAACCTTGATGACATCATCATCCGAAATAACGATAATCGAATCACCATCTACTGACAACGCTTTCCGGAAAGCTTCCTCATCAAAATTTGTACCTTGCGCTTCGCCCAATTGTCGATTAATAAAAAACTCCATATCATACAAAAATTCAATATTCTCCGTTTCGAGCTTCGCCTGCGCAGAAATCGGCGCATCTGGAGAAGGAGCAACAGGCGCAGCTGTAGGTCTCTCCAATACATAAGGAGCAAAAACCGGGCGTACACTATCGCCTTTTGAAGTTGGAGATGTCACCAATCCGCTTCCAAGATGCTGCATAAATCCTTCATAAATATACACAAGTCCTTGTCCACCCGAGTCTACAACCCCTACTTGCTTCAGTACAGGGAGCATGTCCTGCGTCATGGCGAGCATTTCCTTTGCTTTGGCAAGCACTTCTTCCATCAGTTCTGTGATGTCGTTCGTCCGGCGCGAGAAAAACACAGCATGTCTGGCCGCTTCCTTCGCCACGGTAAGAATTGTACCCTCCACCGGCTTAACCACCGCCTTGTAGGCCGCATCCACCCCGCTCTGCAATGCCGATGCGAACTGAAGGGTATTCAATTCCTCGTATGGGGCAGCGTAACGGCTGAAGCCACGGAACAACTGAGACAGGATAACCCCTGAATTGCCGCGGGCCCCCATCAGCAAGCCTTTGGATAAGATGCCGGACATGACACCGATGGAGGAAGAATCTCCCCTCTTCAATTCCGTTACGCCCGCGCTCATCGTCAGATTCATATTGGTTCCCGTATCACCATCTGGCACCGGGAATACATTTAGTGAATTGACATGCTCCGCATGCTGCTGTAATTGTTCCGCCCCGGCTAAAACCATCGCGGTAAAGTCTGTTCCATTCAAAGAACGATTACTCAAGAGAATTCCCCTTCCTAGCTTAATACAATTGTTTTACAATCCATCTTCACAACACATGTTCAAGGTTCAATTGAATTATACTAAAGCCAGACGACGAATACGAATGTCACCCTTTCGTAAGCTTCCGTAACCATCCTCTGGTTTCTTTCCACAGCTCATATAATATGAAAAACCAGTCAACTGCCCAACAAAAAATCATTGGCCGGAATGATGATTATGGTCCCGCCTCTGAACTGCCCGGCATGACTGGAATAAGAATTCACATTCCATTAAAAAACAAAATAGTCGCAGCAATAGCTATCCCATATTGTACTATAATGCGAAAGAGAAATAAATAAAGTTTTTGAATCAGTTGACGGAGCTTTTTTGACTATGATATTATATTTAAGTATTGTTTTGTTCAGGTTAGTGACTTATAAAGTCCGGCTGACCCAGTCGGCCTGAAGAGCGACCCATTCCATATGGAGTTTGGTTATTTTCAGAATAGGAGGTGGAATCATGTCTCGTAAATGTTCTGTAACAGGCAAAAAGCCTGGCAGCGGTAACCACGTATCTCACGCTAACAACCGTAATCGCCGTACTTGGGGCGTCAACGTACAAAAAGTTCGCATTCTCGTTAACGGTAAACCGAAACGCGTTTATGTCAGCACTCGTGCATTGAAAGCCGGTAAAGTGACTCGCGTGTAGTCGTAAAAAAATATCGTTATAAACAAAAGGCACCTCGTTTTAAACGGGTGCTTTTTTGATTATTCGAATAATATCCCACTGATTCAGGAGGACAAAATGTCAGGCAACTTCCCGCGCATTCTTGTCTTTTATTGCCGAGCTATCAATCTGCTGTGCCCGGGAAGCGTGCCTCCTGTGTACCTTTCGCCTTCATCCTACATCCTGTGTCAACGTTACTTTGATTTCAGTTCTTCTGGAATGTATTCAAAATGGCTTTGACGAATCCACCCAGAAATTTTGGCAGCTTGATTGTGTAAAACTTCATGCCTCACCCTCCCCATCATCCTCCTGCATCCGTTCTCTGTAGTTTATGCAACCTGTCAAGGGTTGTTGCCCCACAAAAAAAGGCTACATGAGAATCCCGCTCATGTAACCATATTTATGCACAACCATCCCAGGCTATACCATCAGACAAGTCCGCGAACATAGAGATATGCTGAGAGTATAAAAATAAACAGAATATAATAAAGCACACTGCAGACCACAAAACCGATACGCAAACCACGCCGTTCATTTTTACGAAAATAAAACAGGACAATAAGAACAGCCAAAAGTGAAAGTATAGCATTCCAAGGCATCTTCACTAGCGAGAAACAACTGAGTGTCAAACCGGTCAGCATGCTCGCTAAGGTCATCCACAGTGCTTCAGTTAGCTTCACTTGGACAAATGAGCGACACTATCCCGAATAGCAGCAATAGCCGCTGCACGGTCTGCTCTGCCGTACACTGCACTGCCTGCCACTAACACGTTAGCACCCGCTTCAAATACGGCTGGTGCCGTCTCCTCCGCAATACCTCCGTCCACCTCGATATGTACGTCTGGACGACCCAATTCGTTCAACCAAGCACGGATTTGTCTGATTTTATTCAACGTCTCTGGAATGAAGGACTGGCCCCCAAAACCAGGGTTAACCGTCATCACAAGAATCATATCTACATTGGGCAGCACTTCCTTGATCGCGTATGGTGAAGTCCCCGGATTGAGAGCCACTCCCGCCAGAGCGCCTTGCTGCTTGATCATGTGAAGGACACCATGCAAATGAACACAGGCCTCCGCATGGACCGTGATGATATTAGCTCCTGCCTTTACAAAATCACTAATATAACGTTCAGGCTGCTCAATCATCAGATGAACGTCCAGTGGGAGAGTTGTATGCGGCCGAATAGCCTGAACGATAGGGGGGCCCAGTGTAATATTGGATACAAAATGACCATCCATAACATCCACATGAATCCAGTCTGCCCCCGCTGCTTGGACTTCCGCGACTTCACTGCCCAAACGAGCAAAATCAGCGGATAAAATCGACGGTGCTATTTTTAACATATGCTCAATACCTCCGTTTTTTTTCTTTTAATTCCTGATAAAACTGCAGATAGCTATCATAGCGTCCCTGTGAAATATGTCCCTCTTCCAAGGCCTCTCTTACTTTACAGCCAGGTTCGTGAATATGCGTACAACCCCGAAATTTGCATCCTTCCGCATATTGTTGGAATTCTCGAAAACAAGGCGATAACTCATCCACACCCAGCTCTAAAAAATCCAGTTGGCTAAACCCCGGTGTATCTGCTACAAACCCGCCGTTGTCTAAAGGAATTAGCTCCACATGGCGAGTCGTATGTCTTCCTCGTCCCAGCTTATTGCTTATGGCGCTCGTCTCCAGCGTTAAGCCAGGCTCCAAAGCATTAAGCATGGAGGACTTCCCTACACCTGACTGACCGGAAAACACGCTGATTTGGCCGGCCAACAGCTTCTTGAGCTCAGCCGTACCCTCTCCAGTACGGGCGCTGGTTACCAGCACCTCGTAACCAATCTTCCGATACATTTCCTGAACCATCAGCACCTTATCATCCTCTGAAGGGCTGCCTTCATACAAATCGCGCTTGGTCAGACAGATAATCGTATCCAGCCCAGCGTGCTCAATATGGACTAAAAATTTGTCCAGTAAAGGCAGGTTTAAATCCGGCTCACGCAGGGAAAACAGCAGCACGGCCAGCGTGGTATTAGCTACTGGAGGGCGAATTAGCTCCGTCGTACGCTTTCTAATCTCCTTGACCATACCTTCCCCGTTTTCAGTTAGTTCGTAAAGGACCCGATCACCAACAAGGGGCGTAATCTCTTTTTTCTTGAAAAGGCCACGTGCTCTGCATTGTACCGTAGCTTCGCCGGATACCGGACGCCCATCCTGATCCAGGCTGGAGACATAATAATATCCGCTAAGCGCCTTGACGATCAGACCTTCAGGCATGTGTAAGATGTCCTCCTTCATAATGTTCAAGTTTCATAGTGTGGAACAGGTTAAGCTTCTTTCTCTAGTAAGTTTACTGATGCTGCACAGCCTCGATCACTTTGTCCTTCTTTTTGCGGGAACCGTGACCGGGGTTGTTTTTTTTGCTAACCGCCAACTCACTGCGCGTAACTCCTGAGGAATCGGTTCCTGGGGCAAAAGCAGAAGGATCACCATCGCCTTCTGTCCCCTCCTGGTTGTTAGAGTCGCCTCCACCATTACCACTATCGTTAGAAGATTCCCCGCTGTTTCCTTCCTCACCGTTTCCACTTCCATTCGGTGAGGAAGTACCACCAGATGTATCAGTCGGTGATGTTCCTGCAGGTGGAGCAATTTGAGGCATCGTCACCGTTCCATTTTTTGCATCAATATAAGAAACAGGATACGTGTCAACAAAAGCACCATCTCTAAATACGGAGACGACACTGTCTTTGTTAGGGGCCATCAGCAGGTTGATCGTAAACACCTGTGTCGTATTAATCGTACGGCTGCCCCACTCCTGATTTTCTCCACGTGCATCTGTATAAGTGATACGAATTTTACTGTTTTTGCCCTCTTCCTTCGGCGCCACAGGTACATTAAACGGTAACGTAATCGCTTCTGGCGGGTAACCCGTACTTACATAAAACGTAATTTCCGTATTTGGGGGCAGATCACTGCCCGCCTCTGAAGGCCATTGTTTGGTTACTTTTCCTTTATCCTGCTCATAGCTAAATTCCTCTTTAATTGAGCCAACCTTCAGCCCCGCCTTTTTGACCTCATTTTCCGCCTGGCTCTGCGTCATCCCTACAAGATTCGGCATTTTAACAGTGGCAGCGCCTTTGCTGACGGTGAGCACTACCTGAACCGAATCCTTATCAAATGGCTCATTTGCAGCAGGTGTCTGACTAATGACGGTTCCTTCAGCCTGATCACTGAACTGCTCATTTTGCTGAATCTGCGTTTCCTTAATCTGCTGGGCGGTCAGTAGCTTGACAGCATTCTCGTAGCTTTGTCCTTTGACATCTGGCATCGGGGTGAGCGGCTTGGCAATCCCGACTTTCAGACTAATCTCCGTTCCTTCCTTGACTAAAGAACCTTCAGGGTAGCTTTGATAAAAAACAACTCCCGGTGCAATCCCCTCTTTATATTCATGCTGGATTGGATCATCAATGACTAGTCCTGCTTTACTTAGAGTGACCTTCGCTTGGTCTTCTGTTTGTGTCAGTACACTTGGTACTTTCACCTCAGGTACGACAAGCACACTTTGCACATAGTACACCACGCCGCCCATGCACAAAAGTAGTACCAACACTAGTGTTACCCAGAAGATCGTTTTTTTTCTATTTTTCTTGGACGTTTGCTTGTTCGGAAGCTGTTCAGACTCCCGAGGTTGGACAGGCACATCGTCACCACTGGAAGACACACCTAATTGTTGAGGCTTAATAGCTGGGATAACCCGCGTTTGGTCCTCATCATCCAAATGTGTAAACTCCAGCTTGGATTCATTGCGCCGCCCCGGTAGCAGACAAGTCTCCAAATCCCTTAGCATTTCGTCTGCTGATTGGTAACGTTCCTCCGGATTTTTACGCATCGATTTTAGAATGACATTTTCTACACTTTGCGGAATCAACGGATTAATTTTACGCGGTTCCTCAAATTCCTCTTGCAAATGCTTGAGTGCCACACTAATTGGGCTTTCTCCCAGAAAAGGAAGCTGTGCCGTTAGCATTTGATATAAGACAATACCTAAAGAATATAAGTCCGATTTTTCGCCGGTAATGACACCCTTTGCATGCTCAGGTGAAAAATAATGAACAGAGCCCACAACAGAACCTGTCTGAGTAATTGTCGTTGACGTAACAGCTCGAGCAATCCCAAAATCGGTTACCTTAACCCGTCCATTACGTCCAATTAAGATATTATGAGGCTTAATGTCCCGGTGAATAATCTGATTTTGGTGGGCATGTTCCAGCGCATCACAAATCTGGGAAGCAATCCGCACTGCTTCATCCACTTGTAATGGCGCACGTTCTTTAATAATCTCATTCAAATTTTTGCCTTCAACGCACTCCATTACAATATAATGGATTTCATCCTCTTGGCCGACATCATAAATACTGACCACGTTCGAATGAGAAAGCGAGGCCGCTGACTGTGCCTCACGCCGAAACCGGCGAATAAATTCCTCATCATGAACAAATTGCTGACGCAACACTTTTACCGCGACATTGCGATTCAGCAAAATGTCTTGAGCCTTATACACCAGCGCCATACCGCCGCCACCGATGCGCTCAATAATTTCGTACCTTCCCCCAAGCAGGTGCCCGATCATGCTTCACACCCCTTTTCACTCAATGAAACCGTGTTGTCGGGCAATTCAAACAAAGCTACAGTAATGTTATCGTCTCCACCGGCAAGCAGCGCCAGATGTAGCAGACGATCCGCACGTTCCTCCAAAGGATTTTCTGCGGCACCTACTACCTTACTGATCTGTTCTTCTGTTACCAAATTGCTTAATCCGTCACTGCATAGTAATAGTACATCGCCTTTTTCCAGCGTAATGGTGTCAATGTCCACCTTCACCTCGGAATCAGTGCCCAATGCCCGTGTCAGCACATTGCGACGGGGATGGTTCTCCCGCTCTTCCTTACTGATCTGACCGTTTTTGAACAACTCATTAACCAAAGTATGGTCTTCTGTAAGCTGACGTACCGTTCCTTTGGATATGACATAGGCGCGACTGTCACCAATATGTCCGATAATTCCAGATGCATCATTGAGCAACACGGCAACAACCGTCGTTCCCATATTATGATACTGGTCATCGCGCGCAGCCGTTTGGAAGATGACTTCATTGGCATGCAAAATAGCGTCGCTGAGCGCCGCCGTCAAAGAATGTGCGGATAATCCGCTCTCCAGCGTCGCCAAATCAGCGGCAAGTGTCTCTACCGCAAGGCGGCTGGCCGTATCACCGGCCAGATGCCCTCCCATACCATCGGCAACAATTCCAAGAATATAGCCTTGCTCCAAGTGCCTGATCCAGGCAGAATCCTCATTTACCGAACGCACACGTCCGACATGGCTGACATGAACTGTTTTGATCAAATGGTTTCACCCCAACTCCATATGCTTTGCACGCAACTGACCGCAGGCAGCGGCAATATCGTGACCCTGTTCACGCCGGATCGTCACATTGACGCCTTTTTCGGCAAGAATACGTTGAAAATTAAAAATATCGCTGCGCGATGTACGCACATACTTGCGCTCAGGCACATGGTTGACTGGAATCAAATTGACGTGACACAGCATGTCCTTCAACACATCCGCAAGCTCTTCAGCATGTTCTGCCTGGTCGTTTACTCCGCCGATCAAGGCATATTCGAACGAAATTCTCCGCCCCGTCTTAGCAAGATAATAACGAAGAGAATCCATAACATCCTTAAAAGGATAACGTCGATTTACAGGCATCAGCTTCGAACGCAGCGCATCATTGGGCGCATGGATAGATATTGCCAGATTAATCTGTGTATCCTCGTCAGCAAATTTATAAATATTGGGCACAATGCCGCTGGTTGACACCGTAATATGACGTTGACCAATATTCAGGCCCTTTTCATGAATCATTGTACGCAAAAACGTCATTGTCGCTTCATAGTTCTCAAAAGGCTCACCCGAGCCCATAATCACGATACTGCTCACTCGTTCATTCGTTTTATCCAGAATTTTCTGAGCCTGCACCACCTGTGCCGTAATTTCGCCAGCCGTCAGGTTTCTTTTGAGACCCCCAAGCGTCGAGGCACAAAAAGTACAGCCAATCCGGCAACCCACTTGAGTCGTTACACAAATACTGTTTCCGTAATTATGTCTCATGATAACCGTCTCAATAGCATGGTCATCGTGTAAGCCAAACAGAAATTTAACAGTCCCATCTTTCGATTCCAACTTTGTTATTTCGTGAAGCGTCACAAAACTGAATTGCTCCTCCAGCTTTTCTCTCAGCCCCTTGGACAAATTCGTCATCTCACTGAAATTATTGACCCGCTTTACATACAGCCAGTCAAAAATTTGTCCTCCCCGAAAGGCAGGCTCACCATTGTTTTTGGCCCAGTCCTGAAGCTCTTCCAGTGTTAAATCATATATAAAAGGTTTCATCAATATTTGCACCCGTTCCTTCTTCATTAAGTTCTGTTTAATCGCAGACAGTGTTTTTCATTCTTCCTATTTTAGCACAAATCCCTGAGGGGGTAAAAATTTTTCATCTTCATGCAAAAAACCGCCGGAAGTGTCCGGCGGATTGTGGAAATACTGGTGGGCAGCTACCTGGAATTCTCTTCCGAGCTACTTTACCCGGCGCAGACGCGCAATATAAAATCCGTCACTGTGAAAATGCTGCGGTAACAGCTGTACCGAGCCTTTCTGTATACCATCCATTTCATGACTCACGGCTGGAAAAGAATGATCCTTTGCCAACTCATACTCTGGATGTTCGCTTAAAAACCGAGCCAATTGTCCTTCATTTTCGTCAGGCTCAATCGTGCAAGTACTGTATACCAGAATACCACCCGGCTTTAACAGTCCGGCCACACTATCCAGCAACTCGTGCTGCAGTTGAGTAATGTCGCGAACATCCTGCGCAGTTTTGCTCCAACGCAGATCAGGTTTACGGCGAATCACCCCAAAGCCCGAGCATGGCGCATCCAGCAAAATACGGTCAAAAGAAGCCGGAGCATATCGTTCCTTTAGATCCAACGCATCACCAGTAACCGTCTCAACAGCATCCAGGCCAAGCCGATTCGCTTGCTCACGGATTAGTTGATGCTTATGGGCATGCAGATCGTTTGCAACGATCCGGCCGCGATCCTTCATCAACTCAGCCATATGAGCTGTTTTGCCGCCTGGAGCTGCGCAGCAGTCCAACACTGCCATGCCAGGCTCAGGAGCGACCGCTTCAGCAACAAGCATGGAGCTTTCATCCTGTACAGACAACAATCCGTCCGTATACCACGAGGTAAGCGCCATATTTCCGCCGCTACGAACAACAATCCCATAGGGGCTAACGGCCGAAGGAACGGCATCAATCCCTTTTGCAATCATCTCGTCCAGCAGCTGATCACGACTGATCATCGTCGTATTCACTCGCACGCTGACTGCAGGGGGCTCGTTATTAGCCTTGCAGATAGCCTCAGCTGTATCGGTACCGTATTGCTTGATCCAGCGCTTAACTAGCCACTGTGGATGGGAATGTTCTAACGAAATCCGTTCCTCTGCTGACAAACCGTCAGGAATACGCAGCTTGTCCGACTCACGCAGCATGCTGCGAAGCACACCATTGACCATACCGGAAATCCCCTGATGCCCACGCCGCTTGGCAATGGTCACTGCTTCACTAACAACTGCATGATCCGGAACTCGATCCAGATACACCAGCTGATATACGCTCATCCGCAGCAACGAACGTACCCAAGGCTGAAGCTTGGCCGTTCCTTTTTGAACAAATTTATTCAAAAAATAATCCAGTGTATTTCGGCGTGCCACTGTACCGTATACAAGTTCCGTCGTCAAACCAACATCACTTGCAGATAAACCTGCCTGCTGAAGCCGGCGATTGAGCTCAAGATTGCTATACGCGCCCTCTTGCTCCACACCGGTCAGCACGTCAAGTGCAACTTCCCGCGCCGTCTGTTTGCGAGTTTTGTCGGATCTGGTCCCCACTCCCTTGCGTTGGTCTCCCTGACGGGAGTGTCGCCCGCTCATCCGAGCACCGTGCCGGGCTTCATCTGTCCGCCGCGTGCAAAGGTTCCGGCTTCCATAACCTTCTTGCCTGCCGGTTGAACCTGGGTCAGCCAGAGAGTGCCTTCGCCTGTCTGCACCTCAATGCCACGGGCGGTTAATTGAAGAACCGTGCCGGGTGCTGGAGCATTTGAGCCACTCGCTTCATTATTTATGGAAGGCTGCTCCGCAGCCCATATTTTAAAAACATTGTTCTCCCAAAGTGTAAACGCGCCAGAAAAAGGAACCAGACCGCGAATCCGGTTGTATATTTGCTGTGCATTATCACTCCATGTAATGCGCTCATCATCACGGTTCAGGTTCGGGGCATAGGTCGCCTCGTCCTCATTTTGCGGCGTACGGTCTGATTGCCCTACCAGCAACTTGGGCAGCTCGTCCTGCAAAAGTCTAGCTCCGGCTACACTTAGCTTTTCAAAAATTGTGCCCGATGTATCCTCCGGCTCTATAGCCACCTCAACCCGCGATATCATATCGCCGGTGTCCAGCCCTTCCGCCATATACATTAGCGTCACACCTGTCACAGTTTCACCGTTAATAATCGCACGCTGGATCGGTGCACCTCCCCGATATCGGGGAAGTAACGAACCATGCACATTCAGACAGCCGAAACGAGGCAGGTCTAATACGGACTTAGGCAAAATTTGGCCATAAGCTGCGGTTACAATCAGGTCGGGACGCAACTCTGCTACCTGAGCCACTGCTTCCGGCTGCCGTAGGCGGGTCGGTTGCAGCACAGGTAATCCGCGCTTTTCAGCCGCTTCCTTGACTGGTGTTGGCGTCAATATTTTTTTTCGTCCCTGTGGTTTATCTGGCTGAGTAATTACACCGACCACGTTATATCCGTTGTCCAGCAACATGTTCAGCGATGGGACTGCAAATTCAGGTGTACCCATAAAGATAATACGAATGTCTTGGCTCATCGAACCTCACTCCCCTGTCTGACGGTTCGGTCCTGGCTGTTCCAGAGCAACCTCATATACTTTTTCTGCAATATCCGTGAACAATACTCCATTTAGATGATCAATTTCATGCTGAAAAGCACGAGAAAGCAACCCTGTCGCTGTAACGGTAATAGCCTTGCCCTCGCGATCCAGTCCCTTGACTGTAACCTTCTCGGCACGACGTACATCCCCGTTTAACCCTGGAATACTTAGGCAGCCTTCAGGTCCCAATTGCTCTCCTTCTTCGGCCACAATTTCTGGATTGATCATTTTTATCAAGCCATGCTCATCTCCAGCATCTACGACGATGAGCCGCTTCAAAATACCTACTTGTGGAGCAGCTAGACCTACTCCTTCCGCTTCATACATCGTATCTGCCATATCGTCCAGCAGCTTTTGCACATTAGGCGTAACTTTAGTAACTTCCTTTGCTACTTTGTGCAATACGTCATCCGGCTCCAACACTATAATTCTAATTGACATGACAACAGAACACCTTCCTCTTTTTCCTTCATTTAGGCTTTACTGTATTCATCACAAAAGCGACTGCTACATTATCCTATGTACGGACGGCTTGTCCGCATCAATTGTGCGAATAACTTTAGTGTTAACACTTTACATTAGCATCTGCGGATCAACATCCAGACTAATCAGCAACTTTTGTGCCTGTGCAGATTCGGCCATTTCATCAGCCACTTGCTGAGCCAAACCAATCGCGTCGATATTTCCACGCCATTTTATCATACATTGAAATCGGTATCTATTCTTGATTCTCGAAATGGGTGAAGCTACTGGCCCCAAAATGTCCAGCACATCCGATGTAAGCCGGTCCATATTCCCGAACCAGCCCCGTTGTCTGGCTCGTCCCTGTAGTGTCGTTGAATAATTTTCAGCCAATCGGACTAGCACTGGAAGCTGTTCATGAGAAAAGGTCACCAAAATAAGTCGGCAATATGGCGGGTAGTGCAAATTACGGCGGTGTTTCAACTCTTCCCTCACAAAAGATGAATAATCATGACGGCTTGCATGGACCACCGAATAATGCTCTGGAGTGTAGGATTGTACGAATACTTCCCCCGGCAATTGATGCCTTCCAGCACGCCCGGCTACTTGTGTTAACAGCTGAAAGGTCTTTTCCGCAGCCCGAAAATCCGGTAAATTAAGAGCAGAATCCGCAGTAATGACACCTACCAGCGTTACATCGGGAAAGTCCAGCCCTTTGGCTACCATTTGAGTACCCAGTAGTACGTCTGCTTTTTTATCACGAAATTGCTTAAGCAGCTTTTCATGAGCGTTTTTTTCAGTCGTTGTATCGACATCCATTCGGACAACACGTATACCAGGGAATAGCTTAGCCAACTCTTCTTCCACTCGCTGAGTACCTGTACCGAAGTAACGAATATGCTCACTACCGCATTCCGGGCAAGTCTGAGGTACAGGCTCGGAATAGCCGCAATAATGACAACGTAAATTGTTCGACCGCTGATGATAGGTAAGCGAAATATCACAATCCGGACATCCCGCCACATAGCCGCAGCTCCGGCACATGACGAACGTGGAGTGACCACGCCGGTTCAACAGTAATACCGTCTGCTCGTTACGCTCTAATCGCTCTGCGATTCCATTATGCAACGCGCGGCTGAACATGGAGCGGTTGCCGGCCCGTAGCTCCTCACGCATGTCCATAATATGAACTTCGGGTAACGTGTTCCCCAATGCGCGGGTCGGCATTTCAAGCAGTAGCGGCGCAAACTCGTCGTTGCTTTGGGAGCGAGCAGCGTAATAGCTTTCCAGTGATGGTGTAGCTGAACCGAGTATAACGACAGCCCCGTGCTGGTGTGCTCTGCGAATGGCTACATCACGCGCATGGTATTTGGGTGTCTCTTCCTGCTTATAGGACGTTTCGTGCTCCTCATCCATAATAATGAGCCCTAGCTCACGAAAAGGGGCAAATACCGCTGAACGAGC
The DNA here is from genome assembly GCF_011800295.1 of Paenibacillus sp. EKM301P. NCBI lineage: Bacteria > Bacillati > Bacillota > Bacilli > Caryophanales > Paenibacillaceae > Paenibacillus > Paenibacillus sp. EKM301P. The sequence continues at coordinate 394,861 of NZ_JAALFM010000001.1, forward strand.
GCCAATCGCTACTTTTACACGGCCTTCGCGTATTTTGCGCCACTCATCGTACCGTTCTCCCCCGGACAATCTACTGTGCATCACTGCGACCTGGTCGCCAAAACGTCCTTTGAAACGTTCGACCATTTGTGGAGTTAATGATATTTCGGGTACGAGCACAATCGCCTGGCGATTCTGCTCGATACAGCGCTGAATGGTCTGCAGATAGATTTCCGTCTTACCGCTTCCTGTGACTCCATGCAGCAAATAAGCTCCTTGCTCACGCATGTCCAGCTGACGAACAATCCGTTCATACACCGACTGCTGCTCTGCCGTAAGAGGGAGTGGGTCTGTAGGCTTGAAGTGTCTGCCCCGGTAGGGATCGCGGAACACTTCAACATCTTCCTGTAACACATAGCCCTTATCTTCCAGTGCTTTAACCGTCGCAGCTGATACACCTAACGAGGTCATAACTTCCTTCAGCGGCAGAGGCAGAAACTCGCTACGTTCCAGCAAAAAAGCAAGTACCTCCCGCTGACGCTGCGCCTTGGCAGAAAATTGCTCCAGTGCCATGGATGCTTCATCTATGCTGATAGCCAGATCAACAGCTTTCATCGTCTTTTTGCCAAGCTTGTCTTTAATAACCTGGCTTTCCTGAAGCACTCCGCGGCGTAACAGCGATTTAATAACCTCCGCCTCCTCGGGGAAACGTCTACTAAGTTGCTGCAACGGGACTTGCTCCTTATTCTGAATGAAGCTGACAATCTGACGCTCCGCCGGGTCGCTCATACCGTCGTCAGTCAGAAGGGCCCATTCGATCTCATCCCCCTGATTAGACAGCATAGGCCGCTGTGGATTCGTAGACTCTTGCTGTTCGGCAATGGAGATATAACGTTCCGCCTTGCCCTTAAGCGCGGTAGGAATCATCACTTGCAGTGCCATAATTTGATTACAAGCATAACGCTCGCTCATCCATTTGCCCAGTTCAACCAAATCGGGAGATAAGGGTGGTACCAGATCCAGCAACTCCTGAATCGCCCTCATCCTATATTTCGGCGGCTCTTCAGCTGGAACTACCGAGATAACAAAAGCCTGCACCGTCCGTTTGCCAAATGGCACAGCTACCCGACTACCTGGCTCAATCCAAGGTCTCATGGAATCTGGGATCAGATAATCGAAGGTACGATCTGTATCCTTGGCAGGTACATCGACAATGACCTTGGCAACTAAATTGCCTGTCTCCATTAATGCAGCACCCCACCCATGCGTCCCGCGGCTAGAGTAAGCAATTTACGCGCAACCTCTTCCTTTGACTGTACAGGAATCTGCTCTACCATCCCGCTTCGGTCATATATTTGAACAGCATTTGTATCGACGCCAAAACCTGCACCATCCACAGTTACATCGTTTGCCGCAAGCAAATCACAATTTTTACGTTCTAATTTACCTATTGCATACGTCTCCAAATTTCCCGTTTCTGCTGCAAAGCCAATTAAAAATTGATGTTTCTTGCTGCGTCCGAGTGATTCCAGAATATCGACGTTCTTCACTAACTCCAGTGTAAATACACTATCATTTTTCTTAATCTTGGTCTGTGCCACCTCACGTGGTCGATAATCTGCAACGGCAGCAGCCATAACGACCATATCACTCGTTTCCCATTGTTTTAGCACAGCCTGGTACATGTCTTCAGCTGACTGGACTCTTTCAAGCGAAATACCTGAAGGCGGTTCCGCACTGGTATTGGCAGCAATCAAATGCACCTCTGCCCCCATCTCCTGAGCGACTTTCGCAATGGCAAAGCCCATTTTACCAGATGAATCATTCGTAATATAACGGACAGGATCAATTCGCTCAATCGTGCCTCCAGCCGTGACAATGACTTTTTTTCCCGAAAGCGCTAATTCATTCTTATTTACAAGTCGCTCGGTTACTTGTTTCTCCGTAGATTCTTCTCCAAACCACCGTGCTTCAGACTTGATTGTGGCTTCAGGCTCCTGAGCTTGCTGATCAAAAAAGCGCTCAATCGTTTGCACAATAGTTTCTGGCTCTTCCAAACGTCCTTTGCCAACATAACCACAAGCCAGTAATCCTTCACCAGGCTCAATCATCTTCACACCACGGGATACCAGTGTCTCCATATTTTGCATGACTGCAGGATGAGTGTACATATGTACATTCATCGCAGGGGCCACCATAATAGGCGCTGTCGTAGCCAGCAACGTTGTCGATAACATATCATCAGCAAGACCATGCGCCATTTTCCCGATGATATTCGCCGTTGCAGGAGCAACTAGCACCAGATCAGCCGCATCCGCCAGATGAATATGGGATACGATAGACGGCTCTCTTTCATCAAATGTATCACTGTACACCGGATTGCGAGAGAGTGACTGCAGCGTAAGTTCGGTAATAAACTCCTTGGCAGAAGCCGTCATAATAACATGTACATCGGCTCCCTTTTGCGTCAACTTACTGCAGAGCGCAGCCCCTTTATAGGCAGCAATTCCGCCGGTTATACCAAGAATAATAACTTTCCCCTTCAACATCGTTAACTCCCCCTGACCGAAAAAAATAACAACCTTGCGGTTGTCAAAGGAATTGGCATTGCGCCTGGTTATAATGATTGTCTATAATTCTTATTCTTCTTCGCCGCTTTCAAGCAAAAGATGATCTGCATAGATCTCTTCCAGAGCTACTCCAACCTGTTTGTGAGATTTAGGACTCTTCAAGCTCGTCTTCTCGCCCTCACGCAACTGTCTAGCACGGCGTGATGCCGCTACAACCAGCGAATATTTACTATCTACCTTTTTCATCATTTCATCAATGGAAGGATACAGCACGAATAGACACCTCTTCATGTAGTTTTAAGCTGTATAAGCTGAACTCCAGTGTACACCTTCAAGCTCAGCTTATACAGTATTATTTCTCTTTTGGTACGCTTGGCATATGTAAAGCCTCGCTTAAGGTCGAACCTTACAATGTTCGGCGATAATAATGGATTCTATTCGTTTACAAGCGAAATCAATCTCATCATTGACAACCGCATAATCATAGTGACGCAACAGGTTCATCTCGTCCACAGCTACCGACATACGGTGATCAATGGTTGCTTGAGTTTCTGTGCCACGTCCCCGAATTCTATCCTTCAACTCATCCAGCGAAGGTGGAAGCAAGAATATAAATATGCCTTCTGGAAATTTTTCTTTAACCTTTAGCGCGCCCTGAACTTCAATTTCCAGAAAGATATCTTTACCCTGCGCAAGCGTCTGGTCTACAAAATCACGTGGAGTGCCATAGTAGTTACCTACATACTCTGCGTACTCCAACAATTCATCCCGTTCAATCATGCCTAAAAAATCTTCACGCGTTTTGAAAAAATAGGTCACTCCATCTTGCTCGCCCGAACGAGGTGTTCGAGTTGTAGCAGAAACAGAATACGTTATCTCAGGTAGCTTTTCGCGCAATGCATTGCCTACCGTTCCTTTACCGACCCCCGAAGGTCCGGATATTACAAATAATAATCCCTTAGCCATAGTACACTCCATTTTTATTCGTCATTGTCATCATCTTTAGTGGATAGGCGATGAGCGACCGTCTCCGGCTGCACCGCAGACAGGATTACATGATCACTGTCTGTAATAATAACAGCCCGTGTCCGGCGGCCATAGGTAGCATCAATTAGCATATGACGGTCCCTGGCTTCCTGTATAATCCGCTTGATCGGAGCAGACTCCGGACTGACGATGGAGATTATTCGGTTGGCCGACACGATATTGCCAAAGCCAATATTGATCAATTTGATTGCCATATTCAGGTCTTTCCCCCTATACATGTGACTATTGCAGCCGTGCCGCTACCAGGTAGCTACTCAATATTTGCAGCCTGCTCACGAATTTTTTCGAGCTCTGCTTTCATCTCAACGACCAGATTAACTAATGTGAGATGATTAGCCTTAGAGCCGATCGTGTTGACTTCCCTGTTCATTTCCTGGATTAAAAAATCTAATTTGCGACCGGCCGGCTCGTCCGACAGCAGCAACCTTTTGCACTGTCCAAAATGACTTTGAAGCCGGGTAAGCTCCTCATCAATATTGCTGCGATCCGCGAATAACGCAATCTCCATTCCGAACTTATGTTCATCAAGCGTAAATGAACCGTCCTGAAGCTCTTTAAGCCTGTGCTTCAGCCTGTTACGGTAGTCGCTCACAACATGAGGAGCCAACACCGCCATTTCATGATGAAAGGATTCCAAACGTAAAATGCGGGATTCCACATCTTGTGCCAAATGCCCGCCTTCTCGCCTTCTCATCTCCAGCAAACCTTGCAAAGCTTCGTTCAAAGCTCGCTGTAGCTGCTCTTCCCAGTCATCTTCGTCTCCATTGCAAGCCTCTCCAGGCTCACCCAGAACATCAGGCAAAGCAAGGATATCACTTATACCTAACGTTCCTTTCACGCCATAACGATCCGCCAGCTGCTCCGCTGCACGCAGGTAAGCCTGCACCACAGTGTCATTCAACCGTGCGGCGGGTATCTGTTCTTCATCACGTTCCCTGTGGATGAAAACATCGATACGACCGCGTTTAATCTGCTGTTGAACCGTTCTTCTCAAGCCATCTTCATAACGAGTCCATTCACGTGGAATTCTCATCATCACTTCGCAATAGCGGTGATTGACCGATTTCAATTCCAAGCGCACTTTATACCCCTCATGATGAAGGATGGCTTGACCGTATCCGGTCATACTCAATGACATCGGCATCACATCCATTATACTATTGTAATTGATTATTATAGTCGAAACAAGGGGGCCTGTACTCGGCCTGATTTTTCCCATACATATGAAGTCAGCTCAGCTGTCATTTCATAGAACATAAAAGGAGTCATGAAATAGATCCCATTAAAATGTTCCATGGCCGTATCAAGCAGCTCCTTGGCAATAGACACGCCCATTGCTCGTCCTTCCGGGCCCTCTAGTCCCGACATACGTGCACGCACCTCATCGGATAACTGAATGCCTGGCACTTCATTGTGCAAGTATTCTGCATTGCGGCCACTAGCCAGCGGCATAATACCGATAAAAATCGGTATTTCCAAATGCCGTGTCTCTTCTGCAATGGCTATAATCAGCTCAGGATCGTAAACAGGCTGGGTCATAATATAATCGGCCCCGGAGGCAATTTTCTTTTCCAACCGCTGTACGGCTTTACCCAAATGCTTAACATTCGGATTAAAAGCAGCTCCCACCACAAAATTAGCTTTCTGCTTGAGTGGTTTACCGGAAAATGCGACGCCATCATTTAGCTGCTTGATCATGCGTATGATTTCAAAAGATGTCATATCATACACCGAACTGGCGCCTGGTAAATCACCAAACCGCGCCGGATCACCAGTAACCGCCAGTACATGGTCAATACCCAGTGCGTCAAAACCCATCATATGGGATTGAGTACCAATCAGATTACGGTCACGACATGCGATATGAATTAATGGACGCAAGCCTGTTTCAATACTAACCAGATGCCCAAGCGCCATGTTGCTCATACGAGTGACTGCGAGCGAATTGTCAGCAAGTGTAAGTGCATCGGCTCCGGCTTTCTTCAAGGCATGCGCACCTTGCATAAACCGGGTAATGTCCAGATCTCGCGGAGGATCCAGTTCTACAATGACCGTATGCCGTTCCTTAACCAGATCCACAATGTTGGGTTCGCTGGCATGTCTGCCATTGCCTCGTCCCCCTTCATTTGCTGTCTGCTCCACCACATGAATGGACTCTGTCGACAAAGCTTCTTTTGGAGCCAACGGGGGCGGTTGCAAATTTTTTAAAGCTTTGGAAATAGCAGCAATATGGTCTGGCGTAGTTCCGCAACAACCACCAATCAGCCTGGTCCCGAGATCTACAAAGGACCTGGCACATTCTCCGAAATATTCAGGTGATGCACCGTATACATAGTGACCGTCCACATAATCTGCCAGCCCCGCATTTGGATATACAGACAGCGGTACAGACAAAGGACCATCCAGCTGCTCCATTACACTCATAATTCCCTGCGGACCGGAGTGACAGTTAAACCCGAGGATGTCAGCTCCTTCACTACGCAGTGTTGAAAAAGCTTCTGACACTAGAAAACCATCTTGGGTACGACCAACCTGATCGACCGCAAATTGACAAATTACCGGAATGTCACTGTATTTACGTACACTGTGAAGCGCAATGCGCATTTCGTCCAGTGAATAAAACGTTTCGCATAAAATGCCGTCAACCCCTTCGGAAAGAAGGGCATCGATCTGCTGCTCGTAATTTCTTGACAGCTCCAGCTTGGATATGTTAAGACGTTTGCCTCCGCATATGGAACCGACCGCACCTACTACATAATGTTCAGGTCCGGCAGCAGCCTTGGCAATTCGCACACCAGCACGATTAATCTCTTCCACCTTAGATTCCAGTCCAAAGCGGGCTAACTTATAATCATTTGCAGAGAATGTATTCGTCTCCAGCAATCGTGCTCCTGCATTTAAATACTGACCATGTACGTCTGATATAACATCTGGCGAAGTAATGTTCAGTTCTTCGTAAGACGTATTTACTGGAAATCCTAGCTGGTACAAAAAAGTCCCCATAGCGCCGTCTCCGACAATAATTTCACGATTCAGCACAGTACGCAAATCCGGTTTCATGTCCTCTGCTCCACCCCGCTCTTTATTTTCATACTAATGTAACATAAAGAGACTACAAACATAAGCCAAAAACAAAAAAAGCCGCCTCACGTCCCGACAAAATGATACCAGGAGTAAGGCAACTTGAGTTATCATTTTCTATTTACCATTACATTTTCATAGCATTTTCCCATCAGAAGAATGGAGAGAAAACTCGTAAAAAGTCCCTTTTTTATTTACTTTAGCCACAATAGAATCCGTCCCCTTTTGCTGCTTGGAGAACGTATATTGATTTCCTTGAACATTCACTTTATAGCCGGACACATTGATATTGAACAATAGTTGAACCTTAGGCTTGACCAGCTTCAATGCTTCGGCGGCGGTATATTTTGGACTTGCAAAAGATTTTTTGAAATCTGCGTCATCATTCCAGTCCATCCCAGAGGTGGATACAGCCAGCACTTTTCCAGTTACCGCTCCAATTTTGACCTCATTCGCCTCGCTTGCATCCTCGAACGACCAATAAGAAAGCCCATTCTTCTCATCCTTGTAGCGTGAGGCATGCTGCACTGTGATTCGCTGTCCACTCACTCGCTTAAATGTGTTCATTGCACGGTTCAATAATACTGGGTCCACCTGTCTCATCGCATAGTCCGCATTGACGGTAATAGCATTACCTTGATCCACATCAACATACAATGAGGAAGCTTTTTCTCCTGCTCCCCAGAATACCCAGTAATTCGAAGGCTTGTTGGACTGATAGGGGGATTTGACCCGCCAGAATGCTTCAAATTGTAAGGGACGCTTGCTGTCAAACGCTTTGGCGCTGTTTAATACTTTTGCCTTGAGTGGCGCGTTCATCGCCTTTCCCAAACTACTTATTTTATATCGTATAGTTGTAGAATCTACTCTGTTTTTCTCTTTATTATATTCTGTCTGCAACGTAGCTGTTCCGTCTTCCAATTCACCCTCGACAATCCAGGTTTTCCCCATATCCGTTACATCGTCAAATTGAAATGCAGCTTTTGAACCGATAAGTTCTTGTACTGCTTTTTCTAAACGGCTTACGACTGTCGGAGTTAGCGAGCCCACCTGCTTGTCCGTCGTTCCCGTGGCAGCAGGAATAGTCGCCGCTTGTACCGGAAGCGCGGTGGCTACAAGTATGAGGACTGCAACTGCTGAAATCCAACGAAATTTCCGCACTATGAACGGCCTCCTTATCGTTTTCTCATTTTCTATATTATACATTGTTCAGACGTCAAAAAAAGACAGAATATCGCTTGGTTCACCATTTCCCCAGTAAACAGCGGCATAAAAGGGCAAAAAAAGAAGACCTACTCAGGTCTTCTTCCCCTTCATTTCTATATATTCTTAGGTCATTTACGGACTATTCTTATCATCACATCAATTCAGAATAGACGACCTTCGAATACAATCTCAGCCGGACCTGTCATATAAATGTGATTATCATCCTCGCTCCATTCAATATCCAGATCGCCGCCCTTTAGGCTTACCATGGCGCGGCGGTCGCTGTATCCATTTAGTACAGAAGCAACAAGCGTAGCACAGGCTCCAGTTCCACAGGCTAGCGTAGGTCCTGCTCCCCTCTCCCATACCCTCATATCTATACGCTTCCGACTCCGTACCGTGGCGAACTCAACATTTGTTTTTTTAGGAAACAATGGATGACACTCCAGCTTTGGCCCCCAGGCCTCCAGATCAAAGCTAGGCGCATCCTCAACATAAATGACACAGTGCGGATTTCCCATAGAAACAGCCGTAAAGCGAAAACCACTTCCTCCAGCTTCAATGGGCTCATCTATTACGTTAGTCAAATCGAGTGTAGTTGGAATTTTCAATCCTTCCAGAATCGGCTCTCCCATATCGACCTTTACCATTCGTACAGTTCCGTTTTCCACAGTCAGTTCAACCTGCTGCACACCTGCACCCAGCGTCTCAATCGTGATCTGTTCATGGTTGATATGCTTACGGTCATACACATATTTGGCAGCACAACGAATAGCGTTACCGCATTGCTCGGCCTCCGAGCCGTCCGAGTTAATGATGCGCATGCGAAAATCTGCTTTTTCAGACGGCAATATATATACCAATCCATCGGCGCCAATACCAAAATGTCGATTACATAGCCGAACAGCTAATTCCGAGGCGTCAGACGGCAATTCCTGATGCCCGTACCAAACGATAAAATCATTACCCAGACCATTCATTTTAGTGAATTCCATAGCTTCCTCCCGCCGTTGCTGCTGATCTCATGCTCCTCTTGAAGCTTTGACCCCATAATATCATACAGGGCAAAAGCGGGAAAGCGATGCGATATGCAAGACCCGAATTCTAGGCTGAGAACTTTGTACGTCCCGCTGAAAATCGTGTATTTCCGCCGTGACGACGGTTACGTCGACCGCCCCATACACTTCCCGCTCCCATCAGGAACGTAGGAATTCCAGCTGCGACAATAGATAGTGCCCATTCACGTAAACCAAGAGGTACCGTTTTGAAAATAGGTTGCAGCACAGGCACATACATTACAACCAGCATCAGTACAATGGAGGACAGTACGGCAAGCACGAGATAACTATTTTGAAACGGATTACGATGGAAAACGGAGCGGGAGCTACGGCAATCAAATACATGAATTAACTGCGCCAGCACTAACGTAGCAAATGCAACCGACTGCGCTTTGATCAATTGCCCTGCATCATTCGGAGCAATCCGTAATGTCAACCAAAAGGCCGCAAGTGTACATAAGCCAATCAACAGACCGCGACTAATAATTTTCCAGCCCAGTCGACGTGCAAAAATATTTTCCTTTGCGCCACGAGGCTTATGCTCCATAAGATCCTTTTCCGGCTGATCCACACCCAGAGCCATCGCTGGCAAACCGTCAGTTACCAGGTTCACCCACAAAATCTGAATGGGTAACAAAGGTAGCGGCAGCCCAGCCATCATGGCAAAGAACATCGTCAAAATTTCGCCAACATTGGAGGCGAGTAGATAACGAATGAATTTACGGATGTTCTCGTAAATATTTCGTCCTTCCTCAATTGCCGCTACAATCGTTGAGAAATTATCGTCACTCAGTACAAGTGCAGCTGCTTCTTTGGTCACGTCTGTTCCTGTAATGCCCATGGCAATACCGATATCCGATGCCTTGATCGCAGGTGCGTCATTGACGCCATCTCCGGTCATAGCTACGACATGTCCGCGTCTTTGCAGCGACTTGACGATTCTCAGCTTGTGTTCCGGCGACACCCGCGCATACACAGAGACGGTATCAACAACGTTATCCAACGCCGCATCATCCATGAGAGACAGTTGCTGTCCTGTCAATACATTTGAGCCGCGTTGGAGAATGCCCAGCTGCTGTGCAATGGCCTCCGCAGTTGTACCATGATCGCCCGTAATCATCACCGTGCGAATGCCGGCACGACGGCACTTGCCAATGGCCTCGCGAACCTCGCGGCGTGGCGGATCAATCATGCCGGTCAGGCCGATAAAAATCAGCTGTGTTTCAGCCTCCTCAACCGTAGAGACACGCTCATGCGAGCGGATATCACGGTAAGCGACGCCAAGTACACGCAGCGCCTCCGATGCCATACCTTCATTGGCTGCCAATACCTTTTGGCGTAGCGTACCCGTTAACGGAACGACATTCCCTTCCCATAAAATGTAAGAGCACTGGCCCAGTAGCACGTCTGGCGCTCCTTTGGCAAATACAATATGTCCTCCCTGGTGGCGTACGAGTACCGACATCCGCTTCCGATCTGAGTCAAAAGGAAATTCTCGCTCCCGTGTGTACAGTTCGTATAGCCCTTGTCGCGTGACTCCGCCTTTGGCAGCTAACGTGACCAGCGCTCCTTCTGTCGGATCACCTTTCAGCTCCCAAACAGCGGAAGGCGTCGGCTCTTTGGTTTTCTTTTTTGAACGCAGCTCATCTATGTCAGCTTGAACAATCTCCGCATTATTACAAAGTACACTAGCTTGCAGCAATCTACGCAAGGATTGTCCGTTTTTTAGGTCGGCCGGAAGATCCCTGTCCATAATATGACCGTGTGGATCATAACCTTCCCCGGTAACTCCCCAGAAACGACCATCCAGCCACAGTTTGGTGACTGTCATTTTATTTTGGGTCAGTGTGCCCGTTTTGTCAGAGCAAATGACAGACGCACAGCCGAGCGTCTCAACGGAAGGCAGCTTGCGCACAATGGCCTTGCGTTTGATCATACGCTGTACACCCAAAGCGAGTGCAATGGTTACAATCGCGGGTAATCCTTCTGGTATAGCTGCCACAGCCAAGCTCACGCCGGCCAAAAACATGCTCATGGCTGGCTGACCATGCAAAATACCCGCTACGACCACGAGCACGGTTAGCGCTAACGCCACAATAATCAAAATTTTGCCCAATTGTTCCAGTCTGTGCTGTAACGGTGTCTCCTGCGACTCCGTATTTTCGATCAAGTCTGCGATCTTTCCCATTTCGGTACTCATGCCTGTGCGAATGACCACGCCTTGTGCGGTGCCTCTGGTCATCATGGTGCCCATAAAACCGATGTTCTTTTGGTCCCCAAGAGGTACTTCGGCGGCATGAATAGGACGGGAATGCTTACTCACCGGAACCGATTCACCTGTCAGGGCAGACTCCTCCACATCACAGCCATTTGTACTCAACCACCTTACATCTGCAGGGATACGATCACCACTTTCCAGCAGCACGATATCACCCGGCACCAGCTCTCTGGCCTGAACATGTATTCGTTTTCCGCCTCGCAGCACCTTGGCGGTTGGAGCCGAAAGCTGTCTTAAAGCTCGCAATGAACGTTCAGCTCTGAATTCCTGCACAAAGCCGAGAATTCCATTTAGCACAACGATAGCAATAATGGTAATCGCATCCAGATACTCGCCGAGTAGGCCAGAGATCAGGGTCGCTCCCATCAATACAAGCATCATAAAATCCTTGAACTGGTTGAGCAGCAGCAAAATTGCCGAAACACGCTTGCCCTCGCTCAGCTCATTCCAACCCGTCCTTTCTCTTCGTTCCGCAATCTGTTCCTCCGAAAGACCCTGCTTCGGGTCGACTTCCAGACTAGTTGAAAGCTGTTCATTGCTTAATTGGTGCCAGTGTGCTTGTTCCATTCTCCCCAATTCCCTCCCGGTCAGATAGTCCGTTTCCGTCGGTTGTGCGTAGGATGGCTGCCCGTTATTCTATTTTTGTGCCACGATTGCTGATATGCTGGACAGACTTTCTTGATTCAATCTATTCGGACAGGACTCGAAATATCACAAAGCCGCTTAAGTTTTGTCCCAAAGTTATGTATCATAGAAGGAAGGCGAAAATACATTTGCTTCAAAGGAGAACATACATTATGGCATTGGACGGAATCGTAACCCGCGCTATCGTACACGAACTGCAAGCCATCCGGGGCGGGCGCATTAATAAAATACATCAGCCAAACGAACGCGATATCGTGCTGAACCTGCGGGCACAAGGCGGGAGTGTAAAGCTGTTGCTGTCGGCTAATCCGACATTTCCGCGCGTACATTTTACAGAGCAAAGCTTTCTCAATCCGACAGAAGCTCCCATGTTTTGTATGCTTCTTCGCAAACATTGCGAAGGAGGCATTATTGAGAACATCACGCAGGTGGGCATGGAGCGCATTATTCATATGGATATACGTCAGCGTGATGAGCTGGGGGATATTTCATTGAAGCGCATTATTATTGAAGTGATGGGTAGACATAGCAATATTATTTTGCTTGACCCGGAAACAGGTATGATGCTGGATGGCATTCATCATGTCACACCCTCTATCAGCAGCTATCGGGTCGTTATGCCAGGCTTTCAATACACAGAGCCTCCTGAACAAAATAAGCTGAATCCACTAGAAGTCGAAGAAGCAGCCTTCATCTCCTCGTATCAAGCAGCCCTTGAGGCCGAAGAAGCTCCCAAACGCTGGCTCGTGAACACTTTTACCGGACTTAGTCCCCTTATTGCTGAAGAGATACTAATCCGAGCATCTAACGAAGAAGCATCTGGTGACAAGGATCGTCGACTGTGGAGGACATTCAGTGACATTATGGATGACGTGCGGAATCATCGTTTTCAGCCAGTATCTGGACTGAACGCACAAGATAAAGTAATATTTTCAGCCATTCCACTGACGCTGATCGAAGGAGAACGTAAGGAATACGCTACCATCAGTGAGTGTATGGAGGACTTTTTCGGTGAAAAAGCAGAAAGGGACACGGTTAAGCAAAAGGTTAGCGACCTACTGCGGTTTCTACAAAACGAGCGGAGCAAAAACGTAAAAAAACTCGATCATCTCCATCAAGATTTGGCCGAAGCGGAAGATGCCGATCAATTTCGGATTTACGGAGAGCTGCTGTTCGCTTCACTGCATGAGGTAAAAAAGGGAGACAAGGAAGTAACACTCACTAACTTTTATGACGAGGAACAGGGTGCGATCACCATTCCATTGGACCCGCTACTCAACCCTTCAGATAATGCACAACGTTATTTTAAAAAGTATAACAAATATAAAAACAGCCTGGCTGTCATTGACGAACAACTAGCAAAAACACACGAAGAAATTCGTTATATGGACAATCTTCTTCAGCAGCTAGCCCATGCCTCTATTAACGACATTGAGGAAATACGTGAAGAGCTGGTTCAGCAGGGCTATCTCAGAGATCGGGTTAAAAAAGGAAAGAAAAAGAAGAAAAATGACCGCCCGACCTTGCACGTATATACATCATCCGAAGGCATCGAGCTGCTGGTCGGCAAAAATAACTTGCAGAATGAATATGTGACCAATCGACTGGCCGGACCCAATGACACGTGGCTGCATACAAAGGATATTCCAGGGTCACACGTCGTTATTCGTGCCGAGAAATTCGGAGACGCAACGTTGGAGGAAGCTGCTCAACTGGCTGCCTATTTCAGCCAAGCCAAGCAGTCTAGCAGCGTACCTGTAGATGCCACTTTGATTCGGTATGTACGCAAGCCAAGCGGTGCGAAGCCCGGCTTTGTCATCTACGATCATCAGCGTACGCTCTTTATCACACCTAATGAGGAACTGGTCAAAAAGCTGCCGAACCGCATCAAAAACGGCTAAGTTCCACCAGCATATGGAATCTACAAAAAAAGCCCTTTGCCCGTTGCACGTACACTTCTAGTGTTCCATGCGGTAGGCAAGGGGCTTTTTCTCATTTACTTTTGTCCAACAGCAGCCTTTCTCAATTCCTCGACAACCTGACCTTCCACACTACGGCTACCCAGATCACCGTGGAAAATCACACCTTGGCGTGCACCGTGAAAATCCGAGCCGCCTGTTGCGATAAGCCCATAGTGCAGCGCCATTGCAGTATATCGGCTCTCAGCCTCAGCATCATGGTCTGAATGGCTCACCTCCAACCCTACAGGCTTCGCTGCCTCTATAATGGAGCGCACCAGTTCATCATTTCCATACAAGCCAGGGTGGGCCACTACAGGCACACCTCCTGCTTCACGAATCCAGCTTATAGCCTCCGCAGGCTCTACACGGGGTACAGATACGTATCCGGGCGCACCTTCTGCCAAGTAACGGTCAAACGCATCACGCATGTCCTTCGCGTAACCTTTTTGAACCAGGGTATCTGCCATATGCGGACGTCCAATGCTTTCATCTGGCGCTAGTGGTCTGCCCATTGTAGCCACCACCTCATCTAGCGTGATTTCCACGCCCAAGCTACGCAATCGACTCAAAATCAAATCATTACGGGTATCCCGCGCCTGTCTCAGCTTTTCCAACCGTTCCAAAAATATTTTATTACGGTAATCCATAAAATAACCTAGTATATGAATATCTTTGCCACCAGCACGTGTACTGATTTCCACACCCGGCACCACGGTCATTCCAATGCGTCTTCCCTCCTCCAAGGCTTCCTCCAAACCGGCCACCGTATCATGATCTGTAATAGCCACACCGGCCAACCCTTTTTCCTTCGCCCAGCGCACATTATCAGCAGGTGATTGCATACCGTCAGATGCTTGGGTGTGTGTATGTAGATCATATCGTTGTGAATTAATCTGTTCCTTCATTACGCAATTGCTCCTCCTCTTTCATCACTACAAGTTTGTCCTGCGAGTCCTCGAATACGTCCAATCCCTGATCATGACGACGCAAGTAAGATAAAAAAGTTACTACCGGGATTGGCAACAAAGCTGATTTCAGATGAATCGCATAAAACTCTCGTTTGAAGGTAATATCTGAAATATTTACAATTTTCAACAACCCGAGCGCAACCTCGTGTTTGACTGAAGAAGGTGACAGCATGGTAATCCCCAGTCCTGCCTCTACCGCTGATTTGACCGCTCCAGTGCTGCCCATCTCCATTACAATATCAAGTCGAGAGGCATCCGCACCACGATTTTTGAGCCCGTCTTCTATGACTTGTCGTGTACCAGAACCTTTTTCTCTAGCTACAAAAGGATGCTTGAATACATCTTCTAAAACTACTTTTTTGGCCTTGGCTAACACATGCCCCGAAGGAACAATCAGCTTCAGTTCGTCCTGCATCACAGATTCCACCACAATATCCGGGTGTTGAACCGGGGCCTCAATCAGCCCTAAATTCAACTGATGCTTTAGTATATCATCCATAATTTGAGTCGTATTCATTACATTCATTGCCATGCGTATGTGAGGGTACTCCTGACCAAACGGGCCCAACATTCTTGGCACAATATATTCACCAATCGTTAGGCTGGCGCCAATATGCAATCTTCCCTCCAGCATGTGAGTAAAAGCAGACATTGCCTCGTCAGCTTCCCTGATCAGTTGCATACTTCTTTTTGCAAAAGGAAGTAATGTCGCTCCTGCCTCCGAAAGCTCAATTTTTTTAGTCGATCGGTGCAGTAGCTTCGTGCCAAAATAATCTTCCAAAGATTGAATTTGCATCGTCACCGCAGGTTGCGTCATATGCAGCGCTTGCGCCGCCGCCGAGAAGCTTCCGCGCTCCGCTACGGTATAAAAAATGTGCAGCTGATGAAAGTTCATATTGACAGCCCTCTCCCCTCTGATCTCCTTATTTTAGCATAAGAAAAACGTCTGCGAACAATTTCCGAGTAAACTTACCGAAATGAGGAGTATATGCTTGCAAAATAAAAAAGCATGCAGCTGATAACTGCATACTTCTACTCAAACTCGACGGTGTCAATGAGCGCGGTTTTAATGGAACCGTTCGCCAAATCACCGTCTATTTTTGCTTACGAGTGCTTTTCATCAGTGTCATGCGCCGCGAATGGCGCAACCATGAATAGTAGGATTTTAAGTCCCTCAATTCGATAGTCTCTGACATCCGACCCAAAAAGGTAATAATAATCATCTTATGAAGCGGATTTCCCGCAATGTCCATCTCACCTGGCAACTCACCAAATTCGGCGACAACGACCAGATCACCATCAATTAAATATACATCCTCTTCATTATGATAGTAGGACTCCATCCTGTTTTGCTTCAGGCATTCCCAAAGCCAGGCGGCGATATGATTCGTCTCGGACTGTTTCTGCTCTACCCGATCTAAATAACGTGTTTTCGCATGATTTGTAATCACGATATCGGCGACTTTCTTATCGCCCATCTCCACGTAGAACGGTTCGTATGTACTCCATCGCTGCATTGCCTTGTCACGCACGGGATCACTCTCCCCACCAGATAGGTCTTTATATCTACCAATATATTCATATGTTACCTCAACAGACCCGGGACTACAAGTTACAAAATTGAAGTTTATGGGTGTTTTTTAAAGATTTTTTAGGTCTAACAGCATTAAGATTAGTATGCAAAAGTCCTGGCTTCACAAAAAAAAGCCAGCCCGTAGGCTGACCTTTTTTAAGAATTCTGAATGTATAGACAATCAAAGCTTATATTTCATATTCTTTCATCTTTTCCTTATCGTCGTTGTACTCCGTCCTAATCTCATTTCGGAAAGAGCGCTCAACCTTACGTACATAGGAAAGTCTGCGAATATTTTTAACGGTGTCCTCTGCCCGATCCGCATTCATATAAATAACTACATAATGCATACGCTTTGAAATATAGTGGACATTTCCGTATTTCTCCAGATTGCGGGCAGCCTTGATATCGCTTACCCAAATGATGTACCCTGTCCGCTCGGCAAACATTCGCTTCATCTCCCCTCCGTATCATTCCTATGGCCTATCCGCAGGAGCATTTCCCTCCGCTGCCGCATCCGCCCTTTTTCACATTCGGGTCGTTGCTCGGCACCTTAATGGTCTCGGACACGGAATATGCAATCGTTTCAGACATGGCATGAAGCATATCATCCAGCGCCTTTTCGGCCCGTTTGAACTCCTTAACAGCCTCAAATTGTTCTAGCTCCAGTTCAACGACCTGCACTGCGTCCTTCGCTTCATGATAGTTGGGATGAAAATGCCCAAAACGCTCCGTTTCAGCGAAAAGCTCCTTTTTGGCATCCAGCTTGCGTACACACGCCTGAATAGACGGATTCAATTCCACACGCTGCTTCCAATATAAATAATCCGATACCTCAAAGGACCGGTTGACCATATCGCCCAATTCATAGGCGTTAATAAGCACTTCTGCCATATTGACCGTGTTCAATTCGGCTACGCTCATGAATGTCATCTCACTTTATATAAAGTTCTACCCAATAAAAGTAGACTCATTTATCATACCACATCCTTCTTTTGAGAAGAAGGAGTTTCATGCACTTCCTGACACGACTATGTAAAAGGAACCAACAACCTCATCTCGGACCAATCCCTTGGCTGCAAGGTTGCACGAGAAGGTGTTTCCTCATCCATTCCTGAGGCGTACCAGCCTGTGACACTCCAGGGATCGCCCGAAACCACCGATTCCGGTATCCATTTAACCTCTTTCCCACTAATGCGCAATCCCACCGCCGCCTGCCAACGGATCGCTTGCTCCATCAACTGCCTGGAAGTGGACGTATGGTAACTCCTCCATTCTTTTGTCCATGAAGAGGGTACTGTAGATCTTTCTGGAAAATAGTCGGACGGATTAGGCAGGGTGTGCTCTTGTTCATAGAAATGCAACGTACGCCCTGTGTAAACCAGACCAGCTCTTCCCTCTTGTGAAAATAGGGGACGGCCTGCTTCTAGGTTCTCTGTCTCCGTCAAAAGTGGATAATGATGAGCTGGCTCATCCGCACCTTTTGGCTCAAGACGCGGACTTAATCCAATTGCAGCGAGCGCTTTTCTTATTTTGTCAGCAGAGCGCACCGGGATAATAAAATCTTTGTCACCGAGTCGCTCCAGTGATCCTTCCAGTGCAGGATGACGCGCAACTATGTCCGCATCATCCTGAGTACCGCATCGCAAAAGTGTTACCGTCGCAAAAGCCGTTCGTCCGACATCGCCTGCCCACTGCTCTACTGCCAGCCGTACATGTTCTGGCACCCCTGTCCGACTGTACTTGTCCAAAAGAGCAGGAATCGCCTTAGCCTCCATGCCCAGCTCGATTGCCTCTGTAATACTCTCTCTGGTAATCCGATATACTACCATCCGGTCTCCTGTCACACGTTCACAGCAGCATTCCAATCGCCAGCGCACATCATATGCGACATCTGGCGGCACTAATATTTCAAAATCAGGCTGCACATAAAAGGCACCTTGCTCTTGATGTGTATCCTCGTCATGATAGGGACGAAGCAGATCTGTCACAGAGACATTCCAGCGAAAACACAATTCACCTGATGTGGTCTGACCCCAATCCCCCATTCCAAAAGCCGTCAGGGCCTTCAACCACCCCTTTATATCTTCCATAAAAGGTCCATTAAAATTAAAATCAGATACTGTTTCCTCCGCAAGCCCATTGAGAGTTGCGTTTGTAGGAACAATATCTATAAGGGTACTGTTTGTGGAATCATCTCCCTTTAAACGATTTTGCGGCATTAAGCCTACCTGAAGCATCCATTGCAGCAGACACTGAATAGATATCCATCCGTCTGTTCCTACATACTGCGAGACGGCACACAGCATATAGCGAAAATGCTGTATGGGCGCTTCAGCCTTGCCGTATCTTTCCATGAGGGTGGCAAAAATATGCTTGCGCATTTGCCCAGCAGACAAGCGAATCCATGTCGCCAGTTCCGCTTCCTGAATGCGGAAAGACACAGTTTCTTTCACAAGCAGGCCCAAACTAAGTAATAAATCGATCATGACCACCGTTTGTACTGGATACAGCTCGGCATGTGCATAATGCAACCCAAGTCCTTCCAGGTCCTCTGGACGAAAGGGGGTCAGTTCATTTAATTTTTGCAATGACCGCTTATGTATGGTTCCTTTGGCCGTCAAAGGAACCCCCTGTATTGCAATACGTGACAACACATGCAGCAACTCCGACTCCAGTCCTGTCATTGCTTCATGTACTGTTATCGGATGATCCGTATGTATCCCGTTCATTGGAGTTTGCTTTAACAGCATATCGTACAGAGCGGGTAGTCGATCAATCGGAATATATAAAATCCGCTCACCCCACGATTTGGTGACTGCCTCCAGCCACCCCCGGGTGCGAAGCCCATGCAGGACCAGTTTTGTTTCGACTCCGCTTAAGGCACCTTGGGTAAGCTGCACAGGCTCCTCTTCCCTCATAGGTTGTGCAGCATGCCGGATAAAGCATCGTTTAAGCACCAGCAGTTCATCCGCTGAAAGCTCATTCCAGCTGCCTTGCGTATTCGTTACGCCCATCCTTGATTAGGCCTCCTTTTTCTTTCCGCCATCTTCTGTCTCATCCTCCTGGCTTCTGCTAGCCATTGTCCTATCAAACCTGCGAACCGCATATTCATAGCCCTGCTCAATCAGAAACAGCTGACGACGTGCTGCAAAATCCGTCTCCTTACTGTTCTCTGTCACTAATGCATAAAAATAAGCTTTATTCTCGCCTGGCTTTGGTCGTAAAATGCGGCCAAGTCGCTGCGCTTCTTCCTGACGTGAGCCAAAGCTACCCGATACTTCTATGGCCACCGCTGCATCCGGCAAATCCACCGCAAAGTTCGCCACCTTGGATACCAACAGGGTTTGAATACTGCTCTTGCGAAACGCATCGAACCAACGCACCCGCTCACTCTGAGTCATGGATCCCGTAATCAGTGGAACGTCCAGCTCCTGAGCTAATTTACGTAACTGGTCTAAATATTGACCAATAATAAGCGTGGGTAGACCCTTGTGTTTCTCCATTAGACTGCGTACTGCCTCCAGCTTAGCCGGATTTTCGGCTGCAATTCGGTATTGCTGTCTGCCTTCAGCGCGCATACTTCGCTCCAAAAGGTCAGCGGTCATGGGCAAACGCAGCTCTACACAATCGACCTGAGCAATCCAGCCCTGTCGTTCCAGTTCCTTCCACGGCATATCGTACCGTTTGGGTCCAATTAAAGAGAACACATCCCGCTCACACCCGTCCTCTCGAACTAACGTAGCTGTTAATCCCAAACGACGGGTAGCCTGAATATCAGCCGTCGCTCGAAATACTGGCGCAGGCAGCAAATGTACCTCATCATATATAATGAGTCCCCACTTCCGCTCACTCAGTAGCTTAATATGTTCAAACTCTCCGTCTTTGGTGCGACGATGCGTCAAAATCTGGTAGGTTGCCACCGTTATCGGTCGCACCTCCTTTTTCTGACCACTGTATTCCCCGATAGAATCGACAGGAATATTCGTCTTTTGCTTCAATTCTTCGATCCATTGCCGCACGGAGATAGTATTAGAAGTTAAAATAAGCACCTCACACTGAAGGCGATTCATCACTGCCATACCGATCACTGTTTTTCCGGCTCCACATGGGAGGACCAGTACACCACTCCCCCCTAAGCCGTCTGCACCTTCAAATGCATCAGCGGCTTTCACCTGGTAATCACGAAGCTGCAACTCCGTTTGTCCCTTTCCCAAGGTAAAACGAAGCAGATTACCCTCAAGATAACCTGCCGTATCCACAACAGGATATCCCAAGCGAGTTAATTCCTGCTTGAGCAAGCCACGATTTTCGGGCGGTACGGATGCACTTGTCTCATTGGTGCGAAGCAAACCAAGCTGTTTTAGCTCTTTCTTGTTTAATAGCTCATCCAGTAAAGCTGGGGTCTCTGCCGTCAAGATCAAGTGATCCCCTATTGTGTATGTGTTGGTTTTACTCGCCTTTGTATCTCTGTCTGACTCTTGCTCATCACGATTCGCGTCAATCGTATCAGTGCCGTAAATTTGTTCTTCTTTTGCACTTGCCCGTGACAGCGTCAACGTCCCGTAACGAGATACAAGCTGTTCAATATCTCTCAACAAATCACGCGGAATATCCCAACGAGACATAGAGTGCAAACTATTTTGAATGTCCTCAGCACTCCACCCGAGAGCGGCCGCATTCCAGAGCGACAATGGAGTGATGTGATATGTATGAAAAGCGGACGGACTTTTTACCAGCTCTGCATAAACCTGCAACTGTGAACGGGCCCATTCCGAATCGGGCAAACCCATTTCCAGCAGAACGGTAAAATCACGTTGTACAATACAAGGAT
Source organism: Paenibacillus sp. EKM301P (assembly GCF_011800295.1). Taxonomy (NCBI): domain Bacteria; kingdom Bacillati; phylum Bacillota; class Bacilli; order Caryophanales; family Paenibacillaceae; genus Paenibacillus; species Paenibacillus sp. EKM301P. The sequence continues at coordinate 416,061 of NZ_JAALFM010000001.1, forward strand.
GATCTGGGTTCATGACTACCTCCTGACACTCAAAAGTTCTATAATAAATAGCTTATCCGTTTATTCGCATATCAACCGGAATAGCAAGGAGTCCAACCCACACTCGGGTTGAACTCCTGATCAGAAGCTCGGGATAATGACCGTCCCAAACTGGTACCTGCTATATTATCCTTCTAGTGAACCTGCTCGGAAATTTGGCTAAGCGCCTCTCCAGCGTTGTCTGCAAAAATATTACGAACCGCTAAATCCCCAATCGAAACAATCCCGATCAGACGGTCTCCTTCTGTCACGGGCAAACGACGAATTTGCTGCTCTGCCATCAGTTCAGCTGCCTGATCCACCGACATGTCCACACTAGCTGTACGAATACCTGTCGTCATTACCGCATCAACTGAGCTGGAACCGGAATGCTTGTCCGCATAACCACGAACGACAAGGTCACGGTCCGTTATTACACCGATCAACTTGTCACTGCCTTCTCTTTCCACAACTGGGATAAAACCAGTATCATTGTCCTTCATTTTGACTGCAACCTCATAAATATTGTCTTGTGGGGTCACCGTTACACATTTTTTAGTCATAACTTCCTGAACCTTTTTCATGGGTACTCCCTCCTTTTCAAGAGTAGGTTACCCCATTTCATTCAGCTCATACTCCAGATTAGACCCTTCCCAATTTAGCTCGTATTAGCCGTTAATTGCCCCTTCTTTTCGTCCAGCAACATATCCGGTAGACATAGCAATAAACAGACGAACTGCGTTGATCATGGCATCCTCATCAAAATCAAATTTTGGATGGTGATGCGGATAAATTGCTCCTTTGGCCGGATTACCCGCCCCGACGAACATAAAACAACCTGGCACACGTTCCAAATAATACGCAAAATCTTCGGCAGGCATCAACTTTGGCGCTTCCTGTACATTCCCCTCGCCGAACACAGGCTTTGCTTCCTTAAAAAAGCGGGATGCTTCCTGGGCATCGTTAACAACTGGCGGGTATCCCATAATGTAACGAATTTTTGCTGATGTCCCATATGTTGCTGCTGTAAGCTCAGTTACCTCATGCAATCGCTCTTTCATGACCGTCCGGGTCTGCTCATCAAACGTACGAATGGTTCCACTCAAGCGGCAGGTTTCTGCAATTATATTTTGCGCAGAGCCCCCTTGGATGGTTCCCACCGTCAACACAGCAGGCTTTAACGGGTCGACTGAACGGCTTACGATACTCTGCAGTTGCATAACAAGAGCTGAGCCTGCCACCACACTATCATTAGTGGACTGGGGCATACCGCCATGCCCACCCTTACCTGCAATTTCAATATAAAAATCGTCGGCAGCCGCCATCAACGGCCCTGCACAACTCGCAGCGGTCCCGACCGAGAAGGGTGTCCATAAATGGATGCCATAAATCACATCCACACCTTCCAGTACGCCATCTTTGATGACATTAACCGCACCCCCAGGCAGCAATTCCTCCGCAGGCTGGAACAAAAACCGGATTTCTCCCTCCAGCTCATCGCGGTTCAGACTGTAATAGTATGCTGTCCCAAGCAAAACAGACGTATGTCCGTCATGTCCGCAAGCATGCATGGCCCCATCCACACTGGAGCGATATTCACATTCCTTTTCATCCTGAATAGGAAGAGCGTCCATATCGGCGCGCAACATAACCACAGGTCCAGGTTTGGCACCACGAATGGTACCTACAACACCGTGTCCCCCTACCTGTCGGCGAACATCTAATCCCCAGCTCTCTAGCTTATCCGCTACAAAAGCGGCAGTTTTACTTTCCTGAAAAGAAATTTCGGGATTCTTATGTAAATGTCTACGCCACTCCACCATGTTTTGTTGTAATTGATTAAACCAGGTTTGGTCCATCGCCTGTTGTGTCATTATGTTCCACCTCTCCTTTTAAAACATCGGGCAAGTTTCCGATAAATCATGTAGCTTTACCCCATACGCGCCGTTTCTCTCAAGTCTTTATTTTTATCCTATTGTAGCAGATATGGAATTGTTGTGATATCTGTTGCTCCAGATGGTTGCAGAAGCCTATCAAACATACTATGATAAAATGGATAAACGATAAAATGATAAACGTCTGCGAGGAATATACCTTGCGGCGAATACCGGGGGAAGCTGATATGAGAAATACGAAGCCGGAGACTCGAAGAAGAGGGACACCGGATTTCCAATTGCTGATCCTCACTTTGTTGCTGGTTGGATTCGGTGTAATCATGGTATTTAGCTCCAGCTCCAGCGTAGCTCTGCTGAATAAAGAATACAATTTTGACTCTTTATATTTTGTAAAGCGCCAGTCCGCATTTGCTATACTCGGACTTTTTATTATGCTGGTAGCTATGAATATTAAGATGGAAAAATATAAAAAACTTTTTGTACCTTTATTTTTCATAACCATATTACTGCTAATCATCGTACTTTTTACAGGCTCTCTGAATGGCGCAAAAAGCTGGCTCAGATTTGGTAGTATTGGCTTCCAGCCAACGGAACTTGCAAAAATATCCATCATCCTTTACTTATCCGCACTAATTGTCAAAAAAGGAGATCGGTTTAGAGATTTACGGACTGGCTACATACCTGTAACGGTCATTGTAGGCTCTGTCGCAGGACTCATCATGCTTCAACCGGATTTAGGCTCCTGCTTTATTTTGGTAGCCACCAGCGGCCTGATTATTTATGCCGGGGGAGCCAGCGTCAAACACATTACAGCATCAATCATCCTGCTCGTGCTAGGCGCTTCCATCGTATTTGGTATTGGATCGTTGTTTGGAGGAGATTCCGACAGCGCAAATGGACAAGCTACTGCTGCCAAGCAAGATTATAAAATCGGACGCTTTCAAGCCTTTCTTAATCCCGAGAAGTATAGACAAGGCACAGGATACAATCTGGTGCAGTCCCTGCAAGCTATTGGCGAAGGCGGCTTAAACGGATCAGGATTTGGTAAAGGCATTATCAAGCTTCATTATCTGCCCAATTCGTTTAATGATTTTATCTTTTCAGTTATTGGTGAAGAATTCGGATTTATCGGAACAGCCATTTTCCTAATGCTATATTTGTATTTCATTTGGCGAGGCATGATCATTGCTCTGCGTTGCCATGATCCGTTCGGAACGTTGGTGGGCACTGGCATCATGGGTTTGATCGCCATTCAGGCCTTCATTAATATCGGTGGGGTAACCCAAACGATTCCAATCACTGGCGTAACTCTTCCGTTTATTAGCTTTGGTGGTTCCTCCCTGCTTGTCATGATGTTTTCTATGGGCATCATGCTCAGTATTTCTCGTGAGAACACCAAACAAGCAGTGCAAGAACGCACTACAGGGGTGACGGTCCGTAATGAAGTTCCCACTCGCTTTCAAACTCGTAGAACCAACCGTTACCGCTAAAAAAAAAGAACTTCCATATGACCACTAATCACGGTGGCATTGGAAGTTCTTTTTTTGTATATGTATATAACTACAGGTCCGTCTGCAAAATGTTAACCAGCAGATTCACAAAACGAAAACTGGCGTTTTATAACCACCAGTTTTCGTGTTCTTATGCGGATTATCGCACGGAATTCCCGGCATCTATACCATTGGTGAAAAATGTCCATTTAGCATGCAGTGGTTCTATTACACTGCGTCGTCCTTGAACGCGACACCTTCCACTTTTACGTTCACTTCCACGACCCGCAACCCCGTCATGCTTTCGACGGCTTCTCGCACATTTTGCTGAAGAATTCGGGACACCTCATGAATAGGTGTTTCGTAGAGCACGATAATACGTAGATCAATGGCAGCTTCCAGTTGTCCAACCTCCACTGATACGCCCTTTTGCACATTTTTACCGCTCAGCCTTTTGGCCCAGCCTTCCGATAAGCCGCCTGACATTGCAGCAATGCCTGGTGTCTCTAATGCGGCCATCCCGGCAATTTTTCCTACGACATCGTTGGAAATCTTGATGTTTCCTGCTTCCAGTTGTTGAATTTGCTCTGCCATGACCTATGTCCCCCTTCATCCATCCTTTATTTGTATTGTAAAGCCTCAGCCACTCCAAATGCAAACCTTACGTATAAAAACATCGTTCGTTTACAACCTATATCATTTTGGGTATATTAATTTAGAAAAATCCATACAAGTGACAGTATTCACCAAACTTGTACACATCTATTGATATCGAGGTGCTCTTCATTGAAAAAATGGTTATCTCCCGCTTTACTTATAGCGACATTTGCTCTTAGTGCAGTCGCTCATTACACACATTGGAATGCCATAGCCCAATTTGTCATTTGTGCGATTTCTGTTGTATTCGTAGCCGGTTTTCTCGGTAGGGCGACTGAAAGTGTTGCTCATTATGCTGGTCAACGTTTAGGTGGATTCTTAAATGCCACCTTTGGTAACGCAGCCGAGCTAATCATCGCCATTTTTCTCGTCAAAGAAGGTCTTTACGATATGGTAAAGGCCAGTCTTACCGGTTCGATCATCGGCAATCTGCTGCTGGTGCTCGGAGCGAGTCTGTTCGCTGGCGGATTGAAATATAAAGTGCAAAATTTCAATATATCGCTGGCTGGATTAAGTGGCTCCCTGATGATTGTGGCTGTTATTGCCTTGTTCGTTCCAGCTGTCTTTCTGAACACACATGTGATCACGGATAGCGAGTCAGATACACTCAGTCTCATTGTTGCAGGCACGCTCATTGTCGCATATATTGCGTGGCTTATTTTTTCTATGATTACGCATAAGGACTATTTAGCTGACGTGACCGAACAAAAAGATGAAGAATTGCCGCATGAGCATGCCCCTGTATGGTCTAGAAATAAATCCATTGCCTATTTGGTACTCGCTACCGTTATGGTCGCTTTTGTCAGCGAATGGCTGGTAGGTACACTGGAAGTATTTACGACCCAATTTGGACTCAGCGAATTGTTTGTGGGTGCATTTCTTGTCGCTATTATTGGTAATGCGGCCGAACATAGCGCTGCCATTTTACTAGCCATGAAGAACAAAATCGGTGCATCTGTTGAAATTGCTGTCGGCAGCAGTTTGCAAATTGCCCTATTCGTTGCCCCTGTGCTGATTTTTGTCAGTTACTTTATGGGAAACACGATGAATATCGTTTTCACCACCATTGAATTGGTAGCCATTGCCGTCGCTGTATTTATCGCCAAATCCATCACTCAGGACGGCTCAACCAACTGGTATGAGGGACTCATGCTACTGGTAGTGTATGTATTGTTGGGTGTATCCTTCTTCCTGGTGTAGCTTCCAAAGTTTAAAATGTAGATTACATTGTAGTGACTTCTTCGCGTTTCATTTATTCTTCTGATCACTAATGCCCTTGAATTTTTAAGACGATATAACCCCTTAAACTGTAAAAATTCAAGGGCAAAGGTGAACGCTATAAGCAACCTCTCGTCCCCTTTTTAAAAAATGGCATCAAAAAAAGCATGCTCTCAAACTTCGCATGCTCTCATCAATTCAACCGTCTTCCTAATTAGCCTTATTATTCATGGCCTCATATAGAATAGCCAGATTGCGTTCCAGCTCACTGACCAGCTGTTTACCTACCATTTCCGGAAGAAGTCCGGCGCGAACCGCAAAATCCACTTCCTTGGAAAATCCGTACATCTGAGTATCCAGCACTTCCTCATAGAGAGGGCAATAACGGGTTGCCAGATTCTCCATCTGTACTTCAATAAGCTTCTTTATTTTATCTGCATCTTCCTGAAGCAGATTAATGGCCTTGATATTCAATTGTTCCTGCAAATCAGATGAAGTCATGGATTCTTCCCCCCTATGTCTCAATGTCGCACAAGACGTCCTAACCTTAATATTAGACCAAATTGCAGGCTAATACAAGAACCTGACAAAAAAAGCATCCCTACAGTTACAGGTAGGGATGCTTTTGCTTCCTCAATAAGTTAGGTGGCTACTGAAATGTGCAGCCCGTGCTTCTGGAACACCTCAATAATCGCTTTTTTGGCTTCCTCGGCGTCAGGCCCGTGAACATGCAGCTCATAACTGTGACTGCTGACCAACGTCGTAAACAAGCCCAGTATACTTTTCACATCAATATACTTATTTTCGGAATGAAGGACGATGGAAGAAGTGAATTTGCTCGCCGTCTGTGCAATTTCAACAACCGCCGCATTATTGTTGGACATAGTAAGATCCCTCGCTTTACTGGATTGTCGTGTATCAATGCTCATTCATTATGATACATTGAAATCGCTTTCTCAGCAAGAACAGATATCGTTATTTCAAGTTTTCAGGATTTAAAGGCTCCAGCTCAGGCAGCACAAAAATGCCATCCTTACGGATTAGAACATCATCAAAATAAATTTCACCGCCACCATATTCTGGACGTTGAATCAATACCAAATCCCAATGAATCGAAGAACGGTTACCGTTATCCGCCGTTTCATAAGCTTGACCTGGTGTAAAGTGCAAGCTGCCTGCAATCTTCTCGTCAAACAGAATATCCTTCATTGGGTGTAAAATGTGTGGGTTAAACCCGATGGCAAACTCGCCAATATAGCGTGCTCCCTCATCGGAATCGAGAATATCATTTAACCGCTTTGTATCGTTGCTTGTCGCTTCCACTATTTTACCATTTTCAAAACGGAATTTAACATTCTCAAAGGTAATTCCATTATACAGGGTTTGTGCATTATAGCTAATAGTTCCGTTAACTGAATCACGTACAGGCGCGCTGTATACTTCGCCATCCGGAATATTGCATTGACCCGAACACTTAATGGCTCCGATTTGCTTGATAGAGAAGCTCAAGTCAGTACCTGGACCGCTGATCCGTACTTGGTCTGTCCGGTTCATCAAGTCTGCCAATGCATCTTGAGCCTTGTCCATTTTTGCGTAATCCAGGTTACATACATCGAAATAAAAATCTTCGAATGCTTCGGTGCTGATATTGGCCAATTGAGCCATGCTGTCATTCGGATAACGCAGCACTACCCATTTTGTGTGTTTCACTCGTTGTTCGCTATGTACCGCATGCTGATAAATTGAATTATACATTTTCATTTTATCTTCCGGTACATCTGACAGATCATTTACATTTTCGCCTGCACGAATTCCGATGTAACAGTGCATTTGTTTCATCCGGTTGAGGTCAATTTCAGCCCAAGTTTCCAGCATTTCCTTTGTCGCATTGCGAAGCATAGCGCTCTGCACCTTACGATCTGTAAGCTGAACAAAAACATTTCCACCCTTTTTACCAACTTCATGAATGATGGCGTTAAGCAAGTCACGCTCTGTACCAATCATTTCGATCAATACATTTTCTCCAGGCTGCACTTCAACAGAGTAACCTACCAGATTTTCCGCCAGCTTAAGTATTCTAGGATCTTTCATGTAGTGTCTCTCCTTCTTTATTCACTCTTTTTGAACAACGGTTAATTCAAATTCCATTGTATCATGCCCGCTCCGTTACTTGTAGTCCTCAAAAACAACTCGGGTGATCAGAGCCTCCTGATGCTGCTCTTCATTCGCAACCTGTCGGGAAATTCGGCATTCCGATGATAGCTTTAAGGGTAAACCCGTTTGGCGATCTATAGTTAAATGGTACACAGTCCGAACATTAGAATGCTCCAACTGGTTGTTCATATCCTCACAACTCTGCTTCCATACTTGGCTCAGCTTTTGTTGCAGCTCTTGGTTCGTTTCTGTATGCTGCGTTTTTAATATCCTGATTTGAGGATTTAACGTATTCATCTCTTTCATTAAACGTTCTTTTAACCAACGCTTTGCCGAGGCAGGTTCTGGTTCAATCCTCACCACCCAAGTTCCCCGGGCAGCTCCCTTTTCCATACGAATGCTCTTATTCAGTGTATTTAATTCCTCGAGCTCCTGAATCGGATTGAAGCGATTTAACATGCCATTTTGAACCATAGAAGTATCCCCAGATGTCAGCGTAATCCATTTCCCATTTTGACGAAGAAATCGTTCATGTGTAACACTAGGCTCGGACTTATCTTCTTTTAGTGCTACATAGTCGCCTTGCTTACGGAAAGCCTCTGTAGATCCCCAGTGCATGATTAATTCATCGTGATTTCTTAGCTTCCCGCGATATTCAAACTGTTTAGCCGTAGGCAGACCGCCGTCAGTTCTGATTCCAGTCTGTCCGCTAAATGTTATCCTCTCTCTGCCAGCCATTCCTGCAACAGCTCTTCTAAAAATCTGCTCAGGAGTATATTGTCGATCCAGTACACAACCGCTTAACACACATATAATTAGAAACACACAGCCCTGCATTACCCATTGCTTTCTCCAATGCATACCATCATCCGTCCTATCCTAAACATGACTATAAATCATGATAAAAATTCTGTTTTAGAACATCCATGTTATAGCTACGCTTAGGATTACCTGTCTACAAACGGTTATGCAAAACAAAAAGAGAACATTCCCTAAGGATATTCTCTACACATCGCCTATATGATCAATAACTATACGATTACGGCCTTCATTTTTTGCTTCATATAAGGCCATGTCAGCCCTATAAAATAAAGATTCGATACTGATCTGCTCGTCCAGCCAGTTCCATTCAGCAATCCCGCAAGAAACAGTCACCTGAGGATTAGTTTCATATTGTACACGGCTACGTATTTTTTCTGCATACCCCAGTGCCTGCTGCACCCCCAGCTGCGGCAAATAAATGGCAAGCTCCTCTCCGCCCCATCTGGCACATACATCCTCATCACGGGTCGCCGAGCGAACAATATTGCTGACGCTTTTCAGAATTTCGTCCCCCGTCTGGTGGCCATACGTATCATTCACCTGCTTGAATTGGTCAATATCGACCAAAATAAGAGAGCCACAGAAATCCTTTTCCTGATGCTCCTGAATGATTCGGTCTACATAATGACGCACATATAAACCTGTTAGCATGTCCATATTAGCGAGACGCCGCACCTCGGCATGCAGCATAGCATTAGTTACGGCCAGTCCGATATGAGGAGCCAGCATTTGCAGCATCTTGTAATTATCGTAAGAAAAAAAGTGTGGGAGCTTGCTCGATAATAATATAACCCCTCTAGGAGTCCCCCTGTTCTTCATAGGCACAGCCATCAAAGACTGAGAGTCCGTCGCATCCATAAACCGAGAGGATATCTTTCCATCCTTCCTATAGTCAGACACAATCACAGGCTCTCCTGTTTTGCATATCAGTCCAGCAAATCCGCCTTCACGAGGGTAACTCTCCAGCTTTAAACTTTCCACATTGCTTGACATCACCCTAAAGCAACTTCCATCCTGATCCAGCTGCACAATACAACAAAAGTCGGCCATGAACATTTTTAATAACTCCTGCACGGCAAACTCAAATATTTCATTTAATTTCAGACTCTGATTCAAACGCTGAACCAGCTCATTAATGAGCCGTAATTCATGGATAAGTACATTTGATTGCTCCAGCAGCTTCGCATTTTCAAATGCGGTGCCAGCTGTATCTGCCATCATCGCAATCAGCTCTACGTCTACTTTTTCCATACTATCCGCACCTGCTGGAAGAATCATATGAAAAACACCATATACGCCCTGCTTACCACGTAACGGGATACCGATTTCAGTTATTTCATCTTGTGGACCGGCAGGCTCATTCACAGCCATTTGCCCTTTCATAAATGCACGGACACATACATCCTCGTCCCGTTCATGCAGCAACAAAGGCTTGACCTGAGGATTTCGACTGTGCCGATCCTGACTCATATACAACGTGATATCCACATGAGGAAACAAATAGGCGATACTTCCAAATACCTCATCCAGCACGCCTTCCACATCAATCTTGTCATGCATCCGTTTTACAATCTGAAATAAAATAGAGCGGCGTCTGCCTTCACGTTCGCTCCGATTCTGCATCCCTAGTATATCTTCCATAAATATATACTCAAACTTCGAGTAAAAGCAGGATCTAAAATGCAAAGAAGCCACTAACAATGCGTCCTGATTCAAGACAGAATGTTGAGCAGGCCGTGTAAAACGAAGAGCGGCGAAAGGCTCTCTCTTGTAATTGCGGCATAGTATGGGAACCATGTATACAAATGCAAGGCTTCCATCTCGAAGTTTACGCTGGCTCACTTCCATCTCTCTAGATATGCAACAACGCTCGACCAACTCTAAATCCTCGTCATCATCCTCTTCCCTACCAGCGACCCGAACACCTGTAAAATTGAAAACAGCAGTACACTCTTCACTGATCCAGGATATACCATTGCTCTGCTGTAACCAATTCCGATATCCTTGGACGAGAAGCTGATTAATATAGGGGTAATCATAGGGTGTCATATCCATGTTCTGGAGCCAGGCAAAAGACGTATATCCTTTATCATCAAACAGCGGAGCACCGCTAGCCTGCACTGTTTTACTGTCAAGCGTTTGCTGATCCGTTGTTGAAAATTCCGACATATTAAGGCGCTCCTTCACAGCAAAATTAGCTGTACCAAGACAGCGGCTATACACCACTATAGCTCATAATATGATCTATTTTACTCTCAACTTTAGAAATTTGCATCCATTTTTCAGAAATTCGTCCCACTTTTTTAGTTCTAAAGCCCTATCGACAAATTTTGACGTTTTCATTCTTTTTCTCTTCTTGACATTGACCCACTATAACATATAATATATATTATTGAAAAAGACTGTACGGCAGAACTATCTACTGTGCGGATCTTAAATTTTGGGCGTAACAGTTTGTGTCACCCTCATCTTATTTGTTGCTGACAGGACAGCGGCTGAACTTTTCTGTCAGTAGTGCGTCTCACCTTACTAGGTAGCGCCGAACAAATTGGAGCGCAAAGAGAGCCCCAACTCAAATTTTAATTATGAAGGAGTTAACTCTATAATGGCACGTTACACTGGTCCTAAATTTAAATTGAGCCGTCGTCTCGGTATTTCCCTGAGCGGCACAGGTAAAGAATTGAAACGCCCTTTCCCTCCGGGACAACATGGTGCAAACCAACGGAGAAAAATCAGTAACTACGGTATGCAGCTTCAAGAAAAACAAAAGCTGCGCCACATGTACGGTTTGGGTGAAAAACAATTCCGTACCCTGTTCAACAAAGCTCAACACATGCACGGTATTGCTGGTGAGAACTTCATGTTCTTGCTGGAAAGCCGCCTGGACAACCTTGTGTTCCGTCTTGGCTTTGCTAATTCCCGTGCAGGCGCACGTCAATTGGTAGCTCATGGTCACGTTACTGTGAACGGAAAAAAAGTTGACATCGCTTCTTACCAAGTAAGCATTGGCGACGTGATCGGTCTTCGTGAAAGAAGTCGTTCCCTGTCTTCCATCAAAGAAGCTTTGGAAAACCGTAACCACTTGGTAGCTTATCTGGAGTACAATGACGCAGCTCTGGAAGGTAAATACATTCGTTTGCCTGAGCGTGCTGAATTGTCCCAAGATATCGATGAAAAACAAATCGTCGAATTCTACAACCGCTAATCCTTGCATTAGCACCGAAAAGCACCCGAATTCATTCGGGTGCTTTTTTATATTCCCCACGCATTAAGCCTGAGAATTTTATTCAATGGGGATGTAGACTTTTATATTCAAATGATCAGGATAGGAATTCATCACGTCCGTAATTTCAAAATCAGGCCCCTCCCTCCGTTCAAAATTAGAATTAGGAAGCCATGTGCCGTAAATAAAATCTCGTATATTCTGAACTCGTCCATTTGATCCTGAAGCGTCAAACTCAGCATACTTGCCTGCTGGAATCTCCATATATATGAAACCTTCAGCCAGTTCTTTCGACTCTTTTTCAACTGCCTCTCCCACCACAAATGAAAATGCACCGTTGTCTTCAAATTGACAGGCAATCCCATATGACATTCCCGGTGCGATTTTATTCGGAATACACATATAATATTCATGTGCGCCAAAGTGTTCATAAAAGCCTGGGATTTCTTTATAGTGTTGCTCATTATTCAGATTTGTTTTATATTCATATCCTACAATTTTGGTCGTTTCGAGTTGCAATATCACAGGCTTGTTCACCTCTAATTCCTCCGTTGCGTTTTTTTGATAATCCAAAAAATTGATTTTGCTTTGCCCGGAAAGCTCAATATCACAGTTGCGATATTTCCCAGGGGTGATCCCAAAACTTTTCTCAAAAGCGCGGGTAAAAGCTTCTTGCGAATTGTACTGATACTCAATAGCAATGTCCAATACCTTTTCATTGGATTGCTTTAGCCGTTTTGCCGCCTCGGACAATCTTCTCCTTCTTATATATTGTTGAACTGTAAAACCCGAAATGGCCTGAAAAACCCGCTGGAAATGAAAAGCTGAAAAGTATGCCTGTGAAGCAATCTCGGCAATTTTTAAATCTTCCCGGAGATTCAATTCAATAAACTCAATCGCACACTGAATTCGTTTAAAGTAGTCCATATAATCCTTCCCCACACTTGTTATTTATCTAGACTTCACCCACATTGGGCAACCCACGTATTCATTATGTAAAACTCTGTATCTATTTGTTTGATTATTTGTGCTAAGTTTACCACGGCTTTTCGCTTGGTAGAAATAAAAAAAGCAGCACTGAGATACGAGATCAATCTCAACGCTACTTTTAAATGTATTTTAATTATCCAAGCTTGATTTTAGCAAATTTCCGTTTACCTACCTGTACAATGTCGCCTTCCTGCGGCTTGTATGCTTCGTTCACATCGGTCCACTTCTCTTCATTAATTTTGACCGACCCCTGCTGAATACTACGCTTGGCCTCACCGTTAGATGCTGCAAAGCCTAGATGAGTCAGCAACTGGATCACACGAATGCCACCTTCTTCTAACTGATCTGCTGTTAAGGTGAATTCTTCAATGTCATCAGGAAGCGCGCGTTGTTGGAATACAGTCACAAAATGCTGCTTGGCCGCTTCTGCCGCCTCTTCATCGTGGTACATGCGAACTAATGTTCCGGCCAGTTTCATTTTGGCATCACGTGGATGCACCGAACCCTCCTTAACACCTTTCGCCAGCTCTGCCAGCTCCTCATTGGTAATATCCGTTGCAAGCTCAAAATATTTCAGCATCAACTCATCAGGAACGGACATCGATTTACCATAAATTTCATTTGGCTCCTCATCCACACCAATGTAGTTACCCAAACTTTTACTCATCTTTTGAACGCCATCAAGCCCCTCAAGCAGTGGCAATGTAATGGTTGCCTGCGGTTCTACTCCGTATTCCTTTTGCAGGGTTCTGCCCATCAGCAGATTAAACTTTTGATCTGTTCCTCCCAATTCTATATCGCTTTGGAGAGCCACAGAGTCCATGCCCTGCATCAGCGGGTAAAAGAACTCATGGATGCTGATCGGCAAGCCGTTTTGGTACCTTTTTGTAAAATCATCCCGCTCCAACATACGGGCAACCGTTACTTTGGCAGACAGAGTTACCACATCCGCAAAAGACATCGGTCCTAACCATTCGGAATTGTAGTATACCTTTGTCTTTTCAGGATCGAGAATCTTAAAAATTTGTTCCTTGTATGTTTGTGCATTACGCTGTACATCTTCCTCAGTCAGTTGCTTGCGGGTCTCCGATTTACCTGTCGGATCACCAATTCTGCCTGTAAAATCTCCGATAATCAGTTGCACTTGATGCCCTAATTCCTGGAACTGGCGCAGTTTGTGCATAACAACCGTATGTCCGATGTGAATATCGGGTGCAGACGGATCTAGACCCAGCTTAATTTTAAGTGGCTCGCCGCTAACAACCGATTTAATAACCTTACGCTTCAGCTCATCCTCAGGTACAATTTCCGCTACTCCACGACGGATCACTTCTAGTTGTCGTTCTACCTCTGCCTGTTGCTCAGGCTTCAATTCTTCCCACTTCATCCTGAATCCCTCCTATTTTCCATCCAATAATTACTATTTAAACAAACCAAAAAGCCCCTTTCATCCCAAGGGACGAGAAGGAGCTACTCGCGTTACCACCCTAATTAAAGAAACGTATGCAAAAAACCAACGTTTCTTTCACTTCATTCCTATAACGGGTTTACACCCGGTACCGGATTACTATGGAGAGCTTCGCAAACCTGCAAAAGCTTCCATTCATCCAGACAGCTCCAGACGGTAATTCAAAGGAGGGACGCTACCGATTCACACCACCCATCGGCTCTCTGCACAACGTGATTCCACCTTCTACTGAAGTCTTTCTCTGCTTTTCACGATATTTACTTTGACCTATTTATAACACACTGTTTTTATGTAGTCAACGACACCAAAAGACAGGCTTTTTAGCATATGGGTTCATTTTGTAATTTTATGCTATAATAATGGCTGTTATAAAGGAGGAAGACTTAATGGTTGAAGAAAAAAACAATGTATCAGAGCCTAAGCCTTCCCGCTTACGGAGAACCATGCGAAGGCTCGGCCGTGTCATAAAGTGGGTCGTCATCATCGGTTTTATGGGGGCACTATTCGCAGGGGGAACCGCCGCTGGCTATGTTGCTTCTATTGTAAAAAACGAGCCCGTGCGTTCCAGATCTACGATTCTACAGGAAGTGGATAAGAATGCAATTACAGGCTTCGCTTATTTCAATGATGGCTCTCCCATCGGGCAGCTTCGGACCGAGGAAGATCGAAGACCTGTTACGTTTAAGGAGATTCCTCAACTCGTCATTGACGCAGTTATTGCCATTGAAGATAATCATTTTTACGAGCATAAAGGTGTCGATTTGTCGGGAACGCTGCGTGCTGTGAAGCAAAAGGCACTACATGAATCCGTACAAACTGGAGGGAGTACGCTTACCCAGCAGCTTGCACGTCGTGTCTTTTTAAATCTTGATCGTACGGATGACCGCAAAGTCAAAGAAATTTTGCTATCTCTGCGCCTTGAGCGCTTCCTGAGCAAGCAACAAATAATTACAGCCTATCTCAATAAGGTACCTTTCGGTAACGGATCAAGCGGTTACAACGTCTTTGGTATTAAAGCAGCAGCCAAAGGTATTTTTAATGAAAATGATTTGGGCAAGCTTAATGTAGCCCAAGCTGCCTATCTGGCAGGTCTGCCGCAACTCCCTTCTTCTTATTCTGCTTACAACGGTAAAGGTGAGTTTAATGAAGCCGGATTTAAAAGAGCGATTAACCGCCAGCACCTGGTGCTCAGCCGAATGCTGGAGGAGAACAAAATCAATACAGCACAATATGATGAAGCGATGGCTTTTGATATCAAAAAATCTCTAGCACCACGCACTGTTAAGGCTTATAACACCTATCCATATCTTATGATGGAAACAGAGCGGCAAGCTGCTCAGGCACTCATGTCTGTCACCAATCCGAGTCAAGCAGCTAATGCCAGTGCAGATACCAAAACCAAGGATGATAACGACATGCTCAAAGAAGCTGAACAGCAGCTTCGCACGGGCGGCTATATGGTATATACCACCATTGATAAGAGCGTGTACAAATCCATGCGTCAAATTGCAGAAAATAAGGACAACTTCTCTGCTACAAGTAAAACCAAGGGTGACGAGCAAGCGGCGGCCATTCTGATTCAGCATAAAACCGGCGCCATTCTCGGTATGATGGAAGGTCGGGACTTCCAAAAAGAGCAAATGAACTATGCTACCCAGATGGTACGCCAGCCGGGTTCAGCCATGAAACCGATTGCTGCTTATCTGCCTGCTTTGGACAGCGGTCTTGTACAACCTGGCACGATTGTGGATGATGCTCCTATTATTTTGAAAGATGGCAGTAATGGATATCACATCCCGAAAAATGCCAACAACCGCTACCAAGGATTAGTCACAGCGCGTTATGCACTGAATCAATCGCTAAATACGATAGCACTCAAGCTGTTTAACGAAAAGGTAGGGATTAATAAGGCTTGGGCTTTTGCTAAAAAACTGGGTATTACCACCTTGGAACCAAGTGATAACAACGCCCAAACCGGTGTACTCGGCGGCTTGGCCCACGGGGTAACCGTTGAGGAACTAACCAATGCATATGGAGCCATCCCAAATGGCGGTGTGTTTAATGATGCCTACATGATCGAAAAGATCGTGGATTCGCAAGGCAATATTGTATACAAGCATCAGCCTAATCCTGTACAGGCCTTCACACCACAAACCGCCTACCTGATGACAGATATGTTACGTACAGCCGTATCGGAAGGCACAGGCAGACTGGTGAAGCGTAACTTTAATCAATCCGGCAAGATTCCGATCGCCGGCAAGACAGGTACTACGCAATCCTACACCGATGTGTGGTTTGAGGGTTTTACGCCTGACGTCACGCTGGGAGTGTGGGTTGGTTACAAGCAACCTGTCAATAAGCTTGAAACGAAAGCACAAAAAGAGCGGGCTCGTCGTCTATGGGCTCTAATCATGAATGAAGTAACGGCTAAAGATTCTCAGTTATTCCAAACGGACAGTTTCAAGAGACCTGACGGTATTGTAAGCCGGACAGCGTCCGCCTATGGTTCAGACATTTATAACAGTAAATATTTACCCAAAAACAGTGAAAATGGTGTTACCCGTGCGAAATACATTACCTATCAGGGTGTAAATTACATTCCACGTGATGGTACGCCAGATGATATGTTGTATGAACGGACCGTTAGAAAACGGGAAAAGCCAATCTCAGAATTGATTAAAGAGCTTCAGCAAGCCTTTAGAGTGATGAGACGGCATAATTCGTTGTCCTACTATCTGCCTCAAGATGCAGATAAAGAAGCACCTACTCAGATTGATCCACGCAAGGACGATGGGGCAGCTCCTAACGCTCCATCTAGCGTCAGCGTAAGCTATAGTGACGGCAAAGCCATAATTAGCTTTAGCCCAAGCGGAAACAGTGATGTTGTAGGTTACCGTCTATATCGTTCTACAGATGGAGGCAGCTTCCAACGGCTTGGTAAGGTTGTCATGGCTGATGGCTCCAAGGTATTCTCTGATAGCCCTGGTGGAAGCAGCGCAAGTTACTATGTGACCGCCGTTGATGTGGGAGGACATGAATCTGGGCCAAGTACCCAAGCAAGTGCAGCGCCTGTAGTGCCACCTGCAGATTCTGAATCACCAGATATTCCGGGCGAGGGAGATGGAACAGGTGCGCAGCCTACAGAAGTTCCTACTGCTCCTGGGCAGCCCCAAGCTAAAGCGGCAGGCACGTCCGTAGTCCTCCAATGGAGTGCAGGAAAGCCTGCGGACGCTATAACAGCCTATAACGTATATTACAGTGAAAGCGGTGCGGAGCCTTTTAAAAACATAGGCTCTACCGCAAACACCAGCTTTGAGTATAAACCAGGCCGCAAGCCCAAAGGCTGGTTCCGTGTTACTTCCATGAATACCATGGGGGAATCAGCTCCTTCTGGAGCCGTTCGTCCATAGTTCAAAACAAAAACAAGAAGCGATAGTTTGGGTGAGATGCATGAGTTCACCCTAATAAAAAAGGGAGTCTCCATAGCTATAATAGCTATGGAGACTCCTTTTTGGTGCAAACATGCATCAATTCAATCCTCAATAGTAGACAAGTCACCTGTAGGAAGGTTAAGCTCCCAAGCTTTCAGCACACGTCTCATAATTTTGCCGGAACGGGTTTTGGGTAACCTTTCCTTAAATTCAATTTCACGCGGAGCAGCATGAGCAGACAGCCCTTCCTTGACGAAGCGGTAAATGTCCTGTTGTAACGCTTCCGACGCGGTATAGCCATCACGCAGGGCGACAAAAGCTTTAATGATCTCTCCTCGTACAGTATCTGGTTTGCCAATGACTCCTGCTTCCGCTACGGCAGGATGCTCCAGAAGCTTGCTCTCCACCTCAAAAGGACCGATGCGCTCTCCAGAGGAGTTAATAACATCATCAATTCTTCCCTGAAACCAGAAATATCCGTCCTCATCCATGTAAGCTGAATCACCGGATACATACCAACCGGAAAAGCGGAAATATTCCTGAAACTTATTGGGGTTGTTCCATATGCGGCTCATCATGGATGGCCATGGTGTACGAATCGCCAAATGTCCCATCCTATTAGGAGGCAACACCTGGCCTCTGTCGTCCAAAATAGCAGCCTGAATACCTGGAAGTGGCTTTCCCATCGAGCCCGGCTTAATCGGTAGCTCTGGGTAATTACAGATCAACTGTCCTCCTGTTTCCGTCATCCACCAAGTATCATGAATACGCTGTGTGTATACTTGCCAACCCCATCTCACTACCTCGGGATTCAGTGGCTCCCCAACGGATAATACATGCCGCAAGCTGCTTAGATCATAATTGGCAACTACCTGCTCCCCTGCGCTCATCAACATCCGAAACGCCGTAGGAGCACTATACCAAATAGTCACTTCGTGACGTTCAATCGTGCGGTACCAATCCTCTGGGCTGAAACGTCCTCCACGGATGACATTCGTGGCTCCATTTAGCCAAGGAGCAAAAATACCATATGATGTTCCCGTAACCCAACCAGGGTCCGCAGTACACCAATACACATCATCTTCCCGCAGATCCAGTACCACTTTCCCCGTATAGTAATGCTGAATCATTGCATTTTGCACATGATACACGCCTTTGGGCTTGCCCGTTGAGCCTGACGTATAGTGAATAATTAATCCATCTTCACGCCCCAGCCATTCGGGCTCAAGATCTTCTGAGGACGTGAGCATTTCCGTTTCGAAATCAATAATTCCCTGCTCTCGTTCGTCCATATCACCAACCACAAAAATATGACGCAACGCAGGAAGCTCCTCACGTTTCACCCGTGAAAGAAGCGTAGGTGTGGTTACTAATGCCACCGCCCCGCTATCCTCCAAGCGATCTTTAACCGCCGTTTCCATAAACGCCTCAAATAGTGGACCGACAACAGCCCCTACCTTTAAAACCCCAAGCATGCTAATGACCAGTTCAGGTGAACGGGGCATGAATATAAACACACGCTCCCCTTTACCAATACCGTATTTGCGCAGCACATTTCCGAACCTGTTGGAGCTGGCACGGAGCTGAGAAAAAGTGTAGGTTTCATGACGGTTTGCGTCGCAATACAAAAGTGCTGCTTTCTCTCCCCGGCCTTCCTCTACATGTCGATCAATCGCCTCATGTGCCATATTCACTTTGCCTGTTTCATACCACGTAAAATGACGTTCTACATCTTCCCACTGAAAGTTGTTGTAAGCTTGTTCATAAGGGCCCATGTTGGATGTGGGAACTACAGCCTGGAGTTCTTCAATCTTCATGCGTTCAGCCTCCTCACAATGGAATAATGAGAATTACACAGAACAAAATAGCGCTTACAAAATTAATGATGCAAATCAAATCTTTTGATTTGTGGTTTGATTTAAAGCATTTAATTGTGAACAATTCGTGTCTAAATCAGTATATCATAGGTGAGGATGTGACGACCATCCTTTTCATTTATTTGTTTTTTTGTTATAAGTAGGGGATATGAAGAGGTACTGATGGCAAACAAGGAGGTCGCACCCATGCAGCATTTAAAATTGTACCACTTGGACACACTGGATCATAACGGACAAACCATCCATGTAGAAGGACCGGTATCCGCTGATCGATTGCGTTCATTTCAAATGCATACGCAATTGGACGCCTTTCGTAAACCAAAGGAGCAATTCGACGCGCTGGTGGAAATTTCAGAACTGCCTGAAGGCAGAATCATCATTGCCCATGATGGAGAAACCCTTCTGGGATATGTCACTTTTCACTATCCAGATGAGATGGAACGCTGGTCGGAAGCTGGCATGAAGGATTTACTGGAACTCGGAGCTGTCGAGGTAGCCGATGACTATCGCGGACTGGGCCTGGGTAGCCGAATGATTCGGATTGCCTTTGAAGACGGACAGCTCGAATCCTATATTATTTTTACAACTGAATATTACTGGCACTGGGATTTAAAAGGCAGCGGTCTTTCCGTATGGGAATACCGCCGCATGATGGAACGTCTGATGAAAACCGTAAATATGGTATGGTACGCCACGGATGATCCTGAAATATGCTCACACCCTGCGAACTGTCTGATGGTACGAATGGGAGATGATGTGCCCCTCGAATCACGAGAACAGTTTGACCGTATCCGGTTTGTTCGAAGATTCATGTATTAAAAATATTACACTCTTATCCCAAATGCTTGAGCATGAACTCCACAATACGGTGCGAACGATGTGAGGCTTCTACCGTAAACTCAGCATAATTCACGTGAGCCGATCCATCAGCCTTATCTGACATAGATCGTAGGACAACATAAGGCACAGCGTTCATATGAGCTGTCTGAGCCACTGCGGCGCCTTCCATCTCGGTACAAGCACCGTCCATTTCTTGATGCAATGCTGTCACTATCTCACGATTTGCGACAAATTGATCGCCGGAAAGTACTTTCCCGACAATGTATCGATCGCCAAACGATTTGCAGGCTTGTTCAGCCAGACGGACAAGCTCGGGATCGGCCGCGAACTCTGAGGTGTCCTGATAAGGAATGACCCCTCTGGCATAACCCAAAGGCGTTACATCCATGTCATGCTGCATACATGTTGATGAGATGACAATGTCCCCAATGTTTAAATCCGGGTGTACCGCCCCTGCCACTCCCGTGAATATAATTTGTTCGACGCCAAAATGATCAATCAAGATTTGTGTTGTTACCGCAGCATTGACTTTGCCTACACCGGACTTGCAGACGACTACCCTTTGCCCGTGAATCATTCCGGTAGTGTATGTGATTCCCGTCTTGGTCGTCTTGCTTGCTTCCGTCATTGCCGAGAGCAGCAATTCAATTTCTTCATCCATCGCACCCATTAATCCATAAAGTCGGCTCATTACGCATCCCTCGTTTCTTAGTTTGATGATGATGTCACAAGAAGCTATGTATCTACGAAAAAAGCTCCGTCAAAGGAGCTTTCATCGAAGGTGTATCCTATTCGGCACTGTGCCTAGTCTAAATAATTAACTGATAACCGCAAAATAGTCTCATGCGGCAAAATAACGCGAGAGTTCTCCACGTTTTCCTTCTTCATCAGCTTGGTCAGCAAACGCATGGCTACCGCACCCAAATCGTACATTGGTTGTGCGACGGTCGTCAGCTGAGGACGAACCATGGAGGCCATACGAATGTTGTCAACACTGATTACCGAAAAATCATCAGGTACTTTCAATCCCTCATCCTGAATACTATGAATCGCACCAATTGCCATTTCATCCGTAGCGGCAAAAATAGCACTTGGTTTCTTCTTCAGACCAAGGAAGTATTTCATGGCTTCAACACCGGATTCATAGCGGTAGTTTCCGATTCTCACGAGATCCTCCTGATAATCAATTCCAGCTGTTTCCAATGCTCTCTTGTAACCTTGGAAACGTGCATAGCCGTTTGCAGGGTCTTGAAGCGTACCACTGATCATTGCGATTTGACGGTGTCCATGGCGGATCAACGTGTTAACTGCATCAAAAGCAGCGGCTTCATGGTCAATATCAACTGAAGGATAGCTACCTTTTTCATCACTCGTTGCACATAGAACAATAGGAACTGCAGCTGTATGGAAGGCCTGAATATGCTCGTCCGTTACTGTGCCGCCCATGAACAGCAGTCCATCCACTTGCTTTTCAAGTAATGTGTTGATAACGCGGATCTCTTTTTCTTTACGCTTGTCGGCATTACATAAAATAATGTTATAGTGATACATATTTGCAATATCCTCAATACCGCGTGCAATTTCTGCAAAAATTGAGTTCGATATATCCGGAATAACCACGCCAACAGTCGTTGTCTTCTTGCTGGCCAGACCTCTAGCTACCGCATTCGGGCGATATCCCAATTGTTCAATCGCTTCGTACACCTTCTTGCGGGTCTGAGGTTTTACATTAGGATTATTGTTAACTACGCGGGACACCGTGGCCATTGAGACACCAGCTTCGCGAGCTACATCATAGATCGTTACCGTCACATTCCTTCTCTCCATTGCCAATAAATTTTCAACCGAATCCTAGATCAACTAATTAGAACCATGATACGACAAAATACTACTTTATGCAACGACAGCACTCATTCTATCTATGTGAGATGATCGTGAAGCGCACGGGCTGTAATATTCGAATGGGATGTATGCCAGACAGCCTCCCCGTCCTTGATTAAAATGGCCTGCGGCGATTCATGTTTCACCTGAAGCTTGTCCGCAGCCGCATTGGACACCGGCCGATCTTCTACTACATAAATGATACCGTATTCAATATTTTCGTCGGGAGCACCTTCCAAATAAGACTCCACTTCCTGATATGCACCTGCACTTATCGGACAACGTGTACTGTGCTTAAAGAGGAGTAACGGCTTGTCTGATGACGCTTCCAGAGCCGTATTTAATTGTTGAATAGTAGTCATTTTCGTCATCGTCGCCATTGGATATACATTCCTTTCTGTGTCTTGTCGTATGGCCTATTCTCATCGTAACAAAAAGAACATGTAAAATCCAATGGTGACCATGAAAATTTTCATATTTTTTAGTTTTTCGTATTCGTAAACACCGATTTACTGGTAAAACCGGATAATTGAACCAATCTTTTCTCTACATCATTCATCCAATCTTCATCTCCTAGGCTTCTCGCATAGCGATAAAGATCCAGTAAGAGATTAATTCGAAGCTCCATTCGCTCCTCCAAAGCGGATTGCCAATCCACATTGGGATTATCCGCTTCCTCCAGTACAAGCTTACGAATAATTTCTGCCAGTTCATTGTTGCGTGCAAAAGATATTCGCCGGGGTGCAGGTTTGCTCCCTAAACTTTGTAATAGTTCCTTAATGTCCTTCGTCACATGCTGCAAAACCTCACTGGAAAAGCATGACGGACATGAGAATACAGGGACATGCAAAATTTCAACCTTACTCGCATATATTACCTTTCGCAATTCCAGCCCCATCGGTTCACCACATTGGCATTGCTTATGCATTTTACCACCTCATTACGTAGGATCAAACTTATATGAGGATCTCATCAGAATCCAGATATATCTATCTACTAGTCTATAAAATATTTGTTAACTCAATAAAATCTATCATACCTTTTTTTATTTCGACTTTGGGGCCTCAAATCCTTCCACAGATTGCAGCAATGAACAAATTACCAAAGCTTTGGGGGTCAAAAAATGACGACGATTGTTGTTAAAGAGCGACTCCTAACCCGAGAATCTGCGGAGGAATGGACTTCGGGCGTACTTTTTCTTAAGATGTAAAAGTACAGATTACAAAACAAAGGTGTCATCATGTGACGCACGAAAGGATGGTTGGATGTCAAGACTTACCGGAAAAAAGGTAATTGCCCTGGTAGATGAGGAATTCGAGGATCTGGAATTATGGTACCCGGTGTATCGCGTTCGTGAAGAAGGCGCGGAAGTACATTTAGCCGGTGCTGAAAAGGGTAAAAAGTATATTGGAAAATACGGCGTACCTGCTGAAGCAGAATATGCCTTTGAAGAACTGAATAGCAGCGATTATGACGGAATTCTCGTTCCTGGCGGATGGGCGCCCGATAAACTGCGCCGCTATCCCAAGGTCATTCAACTCGTACAGGAATTTCATGCCGCACATAAACCCATCGGACAAATCTGCCATGCAGGCTGGGTACTGATTTCTGCAAAAATATTGGATGGTGTTACGGTCACCTCCACACCAGGTATTCGTGATGATATGGAAAATGCAGGAGCCATCTGGAAGGATGAAGCTGTGGTGACAGACGGACATATTGTATCCGCTCGTCGACCGCCTGATCTTCCCCCTTACGGAAAAGCGTTCTGCGATGTATTAGCTAATAGCGCTCAGAAATAAGATATCCAGTCCGCACATTCAGGACTTGAGTAACCCTTATCTATAGCTATATCGAAAAAGCACCTTCAAAACCACTTTATTCATGGTTTTGAAGGTGCTTTTTTGTACGAGCCAAGCTAAGCTTTCAGATTTTAAAGCATTACTGCCGCCCAGGTCCGGCCGGGATGCAGCTGATATTAGCTGCAGTCAGCTTGTCTTCGATCGCTGCACCAGTAGACATGCCAAAGCAAGCACGAGCAACTGTCATCGCCTCAGATGCGGTCGTATTCAGCACACGATGCTTGACCCGCAATAAAGATTGGGGGGACATACTGAGCTGATGTATTCCTAGTTCCAGCCAAAGTGGAACGGATCGTTCATCTCCAGCCATCTCACCGCAGACACTCACATCAATTCCGGCTTGATGTGCCGCCTGTGCAGTCATGCGCAGCATTCGAAGTACAGCCGGGTGGTATGGATGGTACATATGCGCAATCTGCTCATTCATACGGTCCACAGCCAGCACATACTGAACTAGATCATTTGTTCCGATACTAAAAAAATCGGTTTCAGCTGCTAATAGATCCGCGATCATCGCCGCAGCCGGAACCTCAATCATAATTCCTCGCTGTATTTTGGGATTATAGGCAAGCCCTCTTGCATCCAGATCCGCCATAGCCTCCTTTAAAAGAACATCTGCCTGACGGACTTCCTCCACAGATGAGATCATCGGGTACATGACCTTGATATTCCCCGTTGCACTGGCTCGCAAAATTGCAGTCAATTGAGTTTTAAACATTTCCTTCCAATCCAAACTAATCCGTATAGCACGATAACCTAGAAAAGGATTTTCTTCCTCTGGGAGTTCAAGATAATCCAACGGCTTGTCGCCGCCGATATCCAATGTACGGATGACTACGGAGTGATTGCCTGCCTTTTCCGCTATTAGCCGATATACTTCATACTGTTCCTCTTCATCAGGAGCAGATTTGCGATCCATATATAAAAATTCCGTGCGGAACAGCCCCACACCCTGAGCTCCATGCTTCAAAGCGGCCTCCAGCTCTTTAACGGAGCTAATATTGGCCGCCAGCCTCAGCGTGGTTCCATCCTTGGTCACAGCTTCTACCGAAGCGAGTACCTGAAGCTGCTCTTTTCTGCGTCGCTGCTCGTCACGCAAAACGATATAGTGGTCTGTTACTGATTTTTCCGGATTTACATACACCCTGCCCAGGTCTCCGTCCACAACCATCATATCTCCGGTTTGAACGGGCAAATTCAAATTGCTCTCCAATCCTGAAACGAGTGGGATACCAAGCGCACGGGCCATAATCGCGGAATGCGATGTTTTACCACCATTCATAGTCACAATCCCCAACACGTAGCTGGGATTCAGGTGTGCCGATTGGGATGGCGAAAGCTCCTTGGCTACCAGAATATAAGGCTGTGTGTCGTTGGGAAGAGTCACTTCCGGTGCGCCCAGCAAATGCTTGAGCAGTCGGTTCCCCACATCCTTAATGTCGATTGCCCGCTCCTTCATATATTCATCATCCAGCAAATCAAACATGGTCACAAAATGATCAATAGCTTCCTTCACAGCCACCTCGGCCGCCTTATACTGACGCTGAATAATTCCGCTAATTTCATTCATGAATTCCGGATCTTCTAATATCGCAAGATGAGCATCAAAAATGCTGGATTCCTCCGGTCCCACCATCTCTCGAAACTCATCCTTAATAAACTGGATTTCACTTTTGGATGTACGTATCCCTTCATACAATCGTTCAAATTCCTTCGCTAGATCTACCGTATCCATTTTTTGATCTGGTAAATCCCATTCCCAGCTCGGCAGGACAAATGCCTTCCCGATGGCCACACCTGCTGCGGCGCCGATGCCTTCTATCATGTTTCTACCCCTCCAACATTCCTGTCATGCAGCACAACGGACATTACCGAGGCCTGACCTTTTTTCACTGTTTTAAACGGAGCAAAGCTCCACGACTTGACGCGATCCGGATTCGTGATGACCATAGGAGTCACCAGCGATGGAGCTTGCTCTCGTAGCGCCTGCAAATCAAATTTGATCAGCAATTGCCCCGGTTCCACCGTATCGCCTGCTTCTACCATAGCAGTAAAATTCCCTTTTAGCTGTGAAGTATCAATCCCGATGTGAAGCAGAACCTCAAGTCCTTCTCGTGTGGAGATGCCTAAAGCGTGCATGGTCGGATACAAATGCATCACAGTACCATACACCGGAGACACAAGTTCACCGCGTTCAGGAACAAAAGCAACACCGTCCCCAACCAGCTTCGTTGCAAAAATTTTGTCAGGCACTTCATGAATCGGTAGCATTTTTCCATGTACAGGAGCATTGAACAAAATTTGAGGAAGATCACGTTCCATCAACTTCGCAATTTCCTCACGGATCAGTTCTGAATATGTTCCAAATACGACTTGTAAATTACCCCCGCCCAGATTAATAAGCCCGGCCGATCCCAAAGCCTTCATTGCTCCGGTATCAATCAGCCTGTCATTGTGAACGGTCAGCCGTAAACGGGTAATGCAGGCCTCTACCTGCACAATATTCTCCTTCCCACCGAGTGCTTCCAAAATAAGTGGAGCACTGTAAGGAATATTACCGGCCCAATCCTCCAGAACTGAGCCTTCCTCGCGACCAGGGGTTGGAATACGGAACCGACGGATCGCCCATCGAAATAGTACATAATACACAAGTCCATATGCCACTCCGACTGGAATTAGTAACCAGGCGTTATGTGACAGATGGAAGTTAAGGACATAATCTATAAAGCCCGCCGAATATGAAAAGCCATGATGAATGTCCAGCTCAAAGGTAAGCCACATGGCCAGACCGGACATAACCGCATGAACGAGGAACAAATAAGGAGCAGCAAACAAAAAGGCAAACTCAATCTGTTCCGACACTCCGGTAAAAAAGCAGACCAATGCGGCCGTCAGAAACGTTTTCTGCACCTTTGGCTTCAAATCTTCACGAGCTTCCTGAATGATCGCTAACGCAATCGCAGGGATCGCAAACATCATAATGGGAAACAACCCAGACATGAAATAGCCCGCTGTCGGATCGCCAGCAAAAAACCGGGGCAAATCCCCCTGCACAACGTTGCCAGACGGCGTTTTATATGTACCCAGTTGAAACCAAAATATATTATTAAGCAGATGATGAAGACCAAAAGCTGCCAATAATCGGTATAGAATACCGTAAATAAGCAGTCCAAAACCGCCCAAGCTCGATTCCAGGCCTACTATAAATTCCAGTCCTCGCTGGATCAGCGGAGCAATAATCAACATAAGCCCTGCAAATACAGCAGAGAACAGGCCAATAAGCAGCAGAACAAATCGGGTTCCCCCAAAAAACTGAAGCACTTCGGGCAACTTAATGCTTTTGAAGCGATTATAAGCCAAGCCTGAAATAATCCCCAAAATGATACCTATGAGCGTCGCTGGCTGAATGAGTCCGTTTCCAAATCTCAATGTGACCTGATCATATATAGCCATACCAGCCAATGCAGCCAGTCCCGCCTGACCTGCTTGATTCGACATGCCCAGTGCAACACCCACCGCAAACAAATACGGCAAAAAATAAAAAATCCCGTGTCCCGCCGCATTTGCCATATCAGACACCATAGGAAATCCCCACGTGGCCCAAGGAAGGCTGCCGAGACTTAGCAATATTGCAGCTGCTGGTAGCACCATCGTCGGGAGCATGACAGCACGACCAAGCTGTTGTAAGGATCCGAGCCAATTCATGGCATTCCTCTCCCTTCTATCCCTGATGGTAAGCCGAATAAATACTTTTGTCAAAGCAATGGTTCCGTCAGCCAAAAATATTTATTTACGCTTTTACAGGTCATATAACTTATTACTCAGCGATAACCCTATGAATTTAACTAGACCCTATCATATTCCAAGCATACATACATTATATGGATTCCTGAAAGTATAATATACTGTATAATAGTTCTGATTTCACACCAAAAACCTTCAACCCTATGAAATAAGGGAAGAAGGTTTTTTTCATGCTCATATAGCATGATTCAGCGATGTGATTATCCTTTACGTACAGCTTGGGTCACTGAATCCTCCACCTTAATGCAACGATCCATAATAACCGTCATTCCATGCTCCTGCGCAATGTCAGCGGCTTCCTGGCTTATAATTCCCTGTTGCAGCCACAATATCTTAGCTCCAATAGCAGCGGCTTCACGCGCAACCTCTGCGCAGTATTCGCTACGCCGGAATACATTAACCAATTCAACGGGCTCTGGTACTTCAGCAAGACTGGCATAGCAAGTCTCTCCAAGAATCGTTTGTCCTGCGGCCGCAGGATTTACCGGAATGATCCGGTATCCCCGCTGTTGCATAGCATAAGAAACCATGTATGAGGTGCGGTCTGATTTATCAGACAAACCAACAACCGCAATATTGCCTACTTGTTCCAAAATATTCTTAATCTCTTCTCTGGACGGATTTTCAAAAGCCATTTTTTCTCCTCCTGTCTGCATCTTAACTTACCTTTATTTTACCCATTCTACAGAAGCACCAAGCGTCGTCAGATGGTCGAAATACTGTGGATACGATTTGGCGACATGATGCGCATCCTTGATCACTAGCGGCTTCTGCGCACGCAAACCTACAACCGTCAATGCCATAATGACACGGTGATCAAAATGCGCGTTGATTTCCACACCACCTTCGACACCCTCCGGTCTACCATGCACAATGATTTCCGCTTGACGTTCTTCTACCCGAGCTCCAGCCTTGCTCAATTCATTCAAATAATCGGTAATACGGTCACATTCCTTATACCGTAAATTTTCCACGTTATAGAAACGGGACGTACCTTCGGCAAATACAGCCGCAGCTACCATGGCAAGCACAGCGTCTGTCGCAGCATCACCGTCAAACTCGATGGCTTTCAATCGACCGTTCCCCTTTACGACAACGGTATCGTTCTCATGTGTCAGTGGCACTTCCATCATACGCAGCACGTCTACAATAGCACGTTCTCCCTGTTTGCTCTGTTCTTTAAGACGATGGATGGTTACATCGGAATTCGTTACTGCAGCCGCCGCCAGCACCGCAGCACTCCCTGGATAATCCCCTTGTACAGTATACGTACGTGGCTGATAGGATTGCCGACCCGGTACGCGGAAAGACATGTAGTCATCACTTGCATGAATGGTAATACCAGCCTCTTGCAATACCTCCAGCGTCTGCCCAATGACCACTTTGGATTTCAAATCATGCAGCACTTCAATTTCACTATCTTCCTCCAGTAGAGGTGTAAGGAACAACAGAGCGCTTAAATACTGTGAGCTAACCGAACCGGACACTTGGATTTTACCGCCCTTCGCCTGACCACCCTGAATACGTATTGGCAACTTGCCTTCACGATGATCTACTTTAACCCCCAGTTGGCCCAGTGCATCAATTAGATCATCATGGGGTCTTTTCCCCAAGGAGTCGGGATATGTATTCACAAATGTAACATCCGGACATAGGGACGCAATTCCCATCAAAAAACGGAGCACCGCTCCTGCATTGCCCACGTTCAGTTCCTTCACAGCTTGAGGATGGCTACCAAAACCTGTAATCACGATTTTTTCATCATCCTCTTCCAGCACTGCTCCCAGATCGGTGATACAACGACGCATAGCATCACTGTCTTCACTATGAGCTGGATAGTAAATAGTACTTTGCCCATCAGCTAGTGCAGCCGTTAGCAGATAACGAGTAGTGTAGTTTTTGGAGGACAAAGCCCCAATCTCTCCTTGCAGGGAAGGGGTAGGTCTAACGATAACATCCATATTATACATGCTCCTTTTCGATTCAAACCATCCTAGTTTACGTTAATTATACAAGTTGTAACGTTCATTTCTCCACCTAAAAAATAAGGAATATTCATCTAGGTCTGTCGAGGTTTAGCAACCTGGTTGACCAATCTTTATTTGATTTTTAGATTTAGGCTAATTGACAGCTTAGAGATCGCTTCGCTATCATACATAGAGAGTGTGACGTTTCTCACACGTCAACAATACAAATAGTACCCATTTACATTAGAAAAGAGGTCCAGCCATGACGCAAATCGCTCTGATTGAACCTTCTGAGCTTCGCGCACGCCTGCAAGCAGGAGAGCAATTGCAATTGATCGACGTCCGTGAAGCGGAAGAAGTAGCGGAAGGTATGATTGAAGGTGCCAAGCACATTCCGCTCGGACAGATTCCGGGCCGCCTTGAGGAAATTGAACGCACCGGTGAAATCATCTTTATTTGCCGGAGCGGTTATCGCAGTGAACGTGCCTGCGAATATTTGCAGCAGTTAGGTTACGAGGGTTGCACCAATATGACTGGTGGCATGCTGCAATGGTCACAGGAGCAGTAAAACAGCTAGTCTATAAAAGAGACGGGAATCTTCCGTCTCTTTTATTTAAACTCAAAGCTTAGACGCGGTAAAGCATTAAAACATCATACTTCTATCATACCATAGCGTCAAAAGATTACACAATCCTTTAGCGAATTCAACATTGTATCTAAAATACCAAATCAAAAACGGAAGCTTTTTCTACCCAGAGGGCAAAAAAGCTTCCGTTGTGTTACATACTGCATTCTTACATATTCGTCAGTTCATTAAAACCATTGATGATGGAATACGCCTTCTTTGTCCACACGCTTGAAAGTGTGTGCACCAAAGTAGTCACGTTGCGCTTGCAGCAGGTTTGCTGGCAAACGCTCCGTGCGATAGCTGTCATAGTAAGCAAGCGCGCTGGAGAAGCCAGGCACTGGAATACCTTGAGATACAGCCACGGAAATCACTTGACGCCATGCATCTTGATACGTTTCTACTACATTTTTGAAATAAGAGTCCAGCAATAGGTTTTTCAGAGCAGGATCACGGTCATACGCATCCTTGATGTTTTGCAGGAATTGCGAACGGATAATGCAACCACCGCGGAAGATCATTGCAATTTTTCCGTATTTCAAATCCCAATCATATTCATCGGAAGCTGCACGCATTTGAGCGAAACCTTGAGCATAAGACACAATTTTACTTGCGAACAGGGCTTTACGTACACTTTCGATAAATTCTTTTTTGTCGCCGCTGAAGGATTCAGCTTTAGGACCGCTCAGCACTTTGCTTGCCGCAATACGCTCATCTTTCATAGCAGACAAGAAACGGGAGAATACGGACTCGGTAATCATGGACAATGGCACACCCAGATCCAGCGCGCTTTGGCTTGTCCATTTACCAGTACCTTTTTGACCTGCAGCATCCAAGATCACATCTACCATAGGCTTGCCTGTTTCAGCATCATACTGGGAGAAGATGTCAGCTGTAATTTCGATCAGATAGCTGTCCAGTTCACCTTTATTCCATTCTGTAAAGATTTCATGAAGTTCTTCCGCACTCACATTCAGGACTGATTTCAGCAAGTGATATGCTTCACCAATCAATTGCATGTCGCCGTACTCGATACCATTATGCACCATTTTTACATAGTGACCAGCACCGTCGGGACCGATATATGTACAGCATGGGTCGCCGTCCACTTTTGCAGAGATTGCAGTCAGAATCGGCTCTACGAGTTTGTAGGCACTTTCTTGTCCACCCGGCATAATGGCAGGACCATTCAAGGCACCTTCTTCACCACCGGATACGCCTGTACCAATAAAGCGAAGTCCTTTTTCCTCCAGCTCCTTGCTGCGGCGCTGTGTATCAGGGAAGTAGGCATTGCCTCCGTCTATAATAATGTCGCCCTTGTCCAGATGAGGCACAAGCTGTTCAATCGTGGCATCTGTAGCTTTACCAGCTTGAACCATGATCAGGATTTTACGGGGTGATTCCAGTGAGTTCACAAATTCTTCAATGGAGAAAGTACCCGTCAGTTTCTTACCTTCTGCTTCTTTGATAAGATCGTGCGTTTTTTCTGGAGAGCGGTTAAAAACCGAAACGGTGAAGCCTCTGCTCTCAATATTAAGGGCCAAGTTTTTACCCATTACCGCCAGGCCGATCACACCAATTTGCTGTTTTGCCATCTGGTTCCTCATCCTTTGCAACATATTTTGTATTCTATATCGCCGCTTTACCGCATTACACTTTATGTGAATCGGAACACGTGCACTTCTATTTTAACGTTTTTAGTGTCAGAAGTGAACCCCTGTCTAATCACAGATCAAAACACCCCATTTGCATGAGGTGTTCCGATGTACTACGCTTCCATCATCAGCAGTTGGTGAGATAGCGTTTGCAGGCGTTTGTGGCAATTCTCGATTTTAATCGTATCTTCCTCGGTCATGGCTGTGAACAGTTTCTCCAATTCATCGTCCACTTCCATTTTGAGCAGCAGCAGCCGGGTTTCCCCTTCATTGGAAGCGTACATATCTTCCATTTCCTGAGCGGACAGCACGGGTCCTTTCTGATAAATAACACGCTGCTTAAAGCCAGTAACCTCGACTAGACGAATGACCTCGCCGAACAAAATATTTTCTACCAAGATATGATGATCCTTGACTCTTTTGACAATGGCATGACCACGGGTGCTTCCAATCAGCTTCTCCAACCACTCAGCCAGCTTGGCATCGCGGATTACATAATCTCCAGCCAGCTTATAGTGTCCTGTGCGCAATTGTTGAAAACGGAGCTTCACCAGCTTGCGCCCGGTTCTCACCGACAAAACCAGATACGACTCATCCTCGCTCCAGTACAGCGAATACCCTTCCGATATCAAATCCTTGATCAGATTATGGATATGCCGACGGCTAAACCGGAGCTCTAGATTGCAATATTCTACCTCACAGCCCTTGTTCACGGCATTCCCTCCTTTTTCAAGTCCGATTCAAGAAGTCCGGCTACAGCAAGCCTGCGGCTTTCCCGCTTGATCTTCCCTTGCTCTATTTTATACTTCATTTTATGTAAGGGTACTTGGTTATTTGACCTATTTTTATGAGTAACAGCGCACAATCCTACTTTTGCCTTATGTGCTTGTACCGAGCCTGGTCTAAAGACGGTCAAGCCCGCTGACATTATGCTATAATCGGACATAATACGCCACACGATATGGCTTAGCCTAGTTACAGGAGGAATAGGAATGACATTTAGTGGATTTACTGCAAAGGACTTTGATGTTTTTGAGATACCAGGATTGGAACCTCGCATGGAGGTGCTGATTCAGCAGGTTCGGCCCAAGTTGGAGGCGATTGGTGAGGAGATAGCCCCCTTCCTGACGGACTTATGCGGGGAGCCTATGCACGTTCACGTTGCCAAGCATGCACGACGCAAGGTCAATCCCCCGATCGATACATGGGTAGCCTGGGCGGCAAATAAACGCGGGTATAAGGCGTTGCCGCATTTTGAGGTAGGTATGTTCGCTTCCCATATATTCGTCATATTCGCTGTCATTTATGAAAGTCCGAATAAAATCACATTTGCCCAGGCGCTTGAAACCAACCTGAGCGATGTGCGATCTAACATACCAGGTCACTTTTACTGGTCCATGGATCATATGGCTCCACAAGGTACAGAACAGCAGCAAATGGACACTGAAGAGTTTCAAATCATCATTAACAAGCTGCAGCAGGTGAAAAAAGCCGAGGTCATGTGCGGGCTCCGCATTGATCGTAATGATCCTCTCGCTAGTGACGGAGCTGCGCTACTGCAGACAGTGCGTTCCACTTTTGAGCATTTGCTGCCACTGTACCGGATGTCTTTTCCAAAGGAATAGCTTCAGAATAAATGCGGCCCTGATCCACTTCTAAAAGCACCGTTCAAGCCTTAACAACGGTTTTTCTCCGTGGATTGCGCGCCAAAGCCAGATGGCAGCCAAACATGAGCAGCATCACGATCCCACTGATGATAAATGGAGCTGTGTGTCCAGCGCGGTCCCATAGCACTCCTGAAACGAGCGGACCGATAACCATGCCAGAGCCTTGGAGTGTTAAAAAAAAGCCCCATACTGTTGCACGCTCGCTTTCCGGAATCAGTTGGGCAAGAAACGTGTTCCATGCAGGCAAAATGAGCGCATATCCCAAGCCAATAATTGCTACGGATACAAACACAAGCGGGATGGTCTGTACTGTTGAAAAGAAAAATAGCGTGGTCCCGGCAAGCAAAAATCCGATGTGCAAAAAGTACTTGGTTCCAAGGCGATCCACCAGCTTGCCACAAGGGATCAATGCCAGCACAGTCACCCCACCGCCGGCAATCAGAAGCACGCTATACAAGTTCGGTGAAATTCCGAGATCCGTCCGCGCGTACAGCGTTAGCACAGGGCTGATCAAACCGATGACAAAGGACTGCAAAAACAGCGCAGGGTAAATTAACGGATTCACATTAAGCTTGGTTTTGAGCGTGTTGATCGTCTCCTGGATACCACTCAGCACTTGCCGCTTCTGCTTGGACTTCCCATCAGAAGATATGAGAGCGCTCTGTTCGAGGTCACCTTTGCCAGCAGACCTGTTCGTTCCAGGCAGCATAAAAGCAACCAGTAGTAATACAATACTGCATCCTATCAAAATCATGAACACCATACCGTAAGAGTGTCCGTAGTGGGATATGGCGAAGTTCATAACGAGTGGACCCAAGCCCGTTCCGCCCATGGACGCAATTTCCAGTGTTCCCATCGCTGCACCATTATTGTTATTAGGTCCGGACATTTCGGTCGTTCCAGTCATCACACAAGGCCAGAGCGGAGATGTCCCCAGTCCTAGTAGCAGACACGCGATGACGAGCCACACAGGTTCTGTCAGTGCGCTTAGCATAATGATCGCTACAAGTGTAAACAACAACGCGGTTGACATCGTGCCACGGTAACCGAGCCGTTCAGCCATCCAGCCCGCCGGTGCCCGGAATGCATTGTCTCCGAAATACTGAAGCGAAAAGGCTAAACCGATAATTCCGGCCGACAGCCCCAACGTTTCTCCCATATATACCGGCAGGATCGATACCAGAAGAGATCCCTTCATAAATTCGACCAGAAACACCAGTATCCATAATTTGGCGAAAAAAGGAGTCCACAGCCGCTGCGAAGCTTTTTTTCGTCTAATTTGCTTCATCTATCCCACATCCTCCGCCTTTGTTTTTTGTCTATACATTCGGGGTTCTCCGCCTACTCCACTCTTTCGCAAATAAATGCGCCCTCAATCGCTTGCATTCCTACTTCAAACTGCTATACTCAATTTTGTTCTATTATCAATTGCACAGGATTGTCGAAATCCTGCATGAAAGGTTGTGACAACACTAATGAATCAAAGCAACACCCCGCTTTTTACTGCTTTGAAAAAGCATGCTCAGAGCAACCCGGTTCAATTTCACATCCCAGGTCATAAAAAGGGAGTGGGGGCAGATCGGGAATTTCGCGAATTTATGGGGGATAATGCTTTTTCCATAGATATGATCAATATCGCTCCATTGGACGATCTGCATCAGCCATCAGGCGTCATTGAAGAAGCTCAAAAGCTTGCAGCAGAAGCCTTCGGAGCTGATTATACTTATTACAGTGTACAGGGGACAAGCGGAGCCATTATCACCATGATTATGTCCATTTGTATGCCAGGTGATAAAATTATTGTACCCCGAAATATACACAAATCCATAATGTCTGCCATCATCTTCGCTGGTGCGAAGCCGGTATTCATTTCTCCGGTCAGTGATGAGAATCTCGGTATTCACCACGGGGTTACAACCAAGTCCGTACGCCGGGCATTGGAACGTCACCCTGACGCCAAGGGCGTCCTTGTCATCAACCCGACATATTACGGTGTGTGCGCCGATTTGAAGGAAATTGTAGATCTCGCTCACAGCTATAATGTGCCGGTCCTGGTCGATGAGGCTCACGGAGTACTGATTCATTTTCACGCTGATTTGCCGATGTCCGCCATGGAGGCGGGGGCAGACATGTCAGCTACAAGCGTTCACAAGCTGGGTGGTTCTTTGACTCAAAGCTCGATACTAAATGTAAATACAAAAAACGGATTCGTTAATCCGCAGCGTGTACAAACTATTTTCAGTATGCTGACAACGACGTCCACTTCGTATATTCTGCTGGCTTCGTTGGACACATCCCGACGCAATTTGGCCCTTAACGGCCATGAAATCGCACAACGTGCTCTGGAATTAGCTGAATATTGCCGCGCAGAGGTCAACAAAATCGAAGGGCTATATTGCTTTGGCAGTGAAATTCTTGGCACGGAAGCTACCTATGATTATGATCCGACCAAAGTGACGGTTCATATTCGCCATTTAGGCCTTACCGGATATGATGTGGAAAATTGGCTGAGAGATCACTACAATATCGAAGTTGAGCTTAGCGATATGTATAATATTCTCTGTTTGGTGACTCCTGGTGATACCAAAGAGGAAATTGACATTTTATTAAAAGCTTTGCGCGAGCTGGCTTCACTGCACTATTCCACAGGTCAGCAGCATGAGCTGGTTGTAAAGATACCGGATATACCGCAGCTCTCCCTTATTCCGAGAGACGCTTTTTACGGAGATACGGAAATCGTACCCTTCAAGGAATCTGCTGGCCGTATCATTGCAGAATTCATTTATGTATATCCACCAGGCATCCCAATCCTATTGCCGGGCGAAGTTATTTCGCAGGACAATATTGATTATATTGTAGATCATGTGGAAGTAGGCCTGCCTGTTAAAGGACCTGAGGATCGAACGGTACATCAGGTGAAGGTTATCGTTGAAACTGACGCTATTTCTTAAACAATGATCTGTTAGCATCTGCATGCAAAAAAATGTTGATGGTCAACAAAAAAAGCCCCCATTCGGGGGCTTTTCTAGTGTTTTGAAGAGCAAGAGCAGCTGCTGTATCCAATCTTATTCGTATTGGGCAACAAGCTCGCTATAAGCTGCTTCTACACGCTTCCACTCATCTTCGTCCTCAATATTGTAAAGCACCATTTCTTCGTTTTCTTCTTCCATACGAAGAATGATACCATCCGCTTCGGGATTGCCACGCTCAAGCAACAGAGCATACACGTGATCTTCTACGTCAAAGGTCTCTACCAGCACCATTTCTACATCTTTGCCATTTTCATCAGTTAGCGTAAGAACCATTTCTTCATGTTCGTGGTCATGATCGTGGTTGCAGGCTTCACCGTGTTCATGTTTGTGATCACTCATGGAAATACCTACCTTCAAATTGTTTTATTTTCCCTCGTATCGTAACATGATCAAGAGTGCAGGTCAATTTGTGGTATGCCTAATTTATCGCTGTAATGACTTTTTCGGATACCAGTGTATAACTACCGTCTTTACTTTCTTTAATGTAGAAACCGACTCGATAGTTCCCTGCTGTTTTGAAATCATACGTAAAGTCGTTCGTACGGAACCAGAAGTTATCCTTTTGCGCTCCTTTGATATCTTGGGACTGAATATCCTTTACATTTCCCGAAGGGTCGGTAATCGCTACTTTCACTCCGGAGATATCTGTTTTCAGGGTATCAATTTGACTGAAAACATTAAACTTCACTTTGTTACCTTTATTCACGTTACCAAACACAGTATCTCCCTTGAACAGGAACATATGCACG
Organism: Paenibacillus sp. EKM301P; assembly: GCF_011800295.1. Taxonomy (NCBI): domain Bacteria; kingdom Bacillati; phylum Bacillota; class Bacilli; order Caryophanales; family Paenibacillaceae; genus Paenibacillus; species Paenibacillus sp. EKM301P. Next base: position 453,386 of record NZ_JAALFM010000001.1, read on the forward strand.
TTTGGCTGGTCGAAGACAACTTTTCCACCAGAGGGATCAAAATTTACAAGCCCGTTAAAGTCACGGATAGGCACATAAGTTTTCCCATCAATGACAACTGCGCCATCTTTTGACACCTCTCCGTTAATAATCAACTGCACCTGGTCCTTGGCGGACTCCGCCGAAATGACGGTCCCTCCCATTATTGAAAAGGCCATCACTAGGGCCATCACTTTTCTCCATTTCATACTACATATCCCTCCATCGTTATCTGTTAAAAACCATCTGTCGTACATTTATACCTAGCTCAGCCGCACAAGTTGCGCTGTGTTTCACAAATTGTCCAAAGTTTTTACATAAGGAGCCAAATCTTTAGTTCCTGCAGCCTAGATGTTAAAATACGATTGTAGAGTGTCTTATAACACATCGTCTGGAGGGTGAATCCATAATGGGCCTAACGATACAGATGCTTGGTACAGGTAGCGCCTTTGCCAAGCATTATTACAACAACAACGCGCTGCTGGATAGCGGGGAAGGCAAGCTGCTGATCGATTGCGGTACAACCGCATCTCTAGCATTACACCAGATGGGTGTCCCTTTGCCTGATATTGACGCTATTTTAATCACACATATTCACGCAGATCATGTCGGAGGCCTAGAGGAATTTGGTTTTCAAATGAATATCCTCCATCGTCGCAAACCTCTGCTTTATATCGCCGAACCATTAATCCACCCTTTATGGGAGCATACGCTCAAGGGCGGCATGTCACAGCAAGGTATGATTGACAAGCTTGAGGATGTATTCGAGGTAAATGTCATAACCCCTGGCGTACCCACCACCTTAGTACCGGGTATCCAGGTAGAGCTGATCCCTACACGGCATATTCCTGGTAAAAACAGTTACTCTTTGTTCATTAATGATCGTCTTTTTTATAGTGCGGACATGGTTTTTGATCCCGATTTACTTCATCATCTGGTGCATGAACGGGGATGTCGAAGCATCTTACATGAGGTTCAATTACAAGGTGCCGGAGAAGTCCATACAACGTTAGATGAGCTGCTAAGCTTGCCAACACCTCTTCAAGAGCAAATTCATCTGATGCACTATAGTGACGATATGGAACAATTTAGAGATAAGGCAGGGATTATGTCCTTTCTGGAGCAGCAACGAGTATATCCGCTAGTAGAATTGGAACGTGCAGAGTAACCGAGCTAAAGGGAGTATTAACAATTAACAAAAAGCCGCCCGACTTTCCTACAAAGGATAGCTAGGCGGCTTGCTGCATATTTTTTGTATACAATGATAAGCTTGGACGTTAATGTTGCGAGTCAAGGTCAGAACAATGGCAGTTGATCCAGGTTATTAGAAGGATCTCCATCGGCATCCCCTCGAATTCGTTTGCTTCCATCCTTGGCCTTGAAGACGTTGACGCCTGCAATTGAACCTGCTTCAATCTCGTTCAACGCTTGGCTATAATCCAAAATCCGTCCAGTAGACGTCTGAAATGACGCAAGATCGCCATCCCCGTTTTTACGTACTGCCGTAATTTGTTCTCGTTCTGTATTAGCCATGCTGCATCGCTCCTTATCCATAGTATAGTGGAGGAACTTTTACTAGCATGCGCATTGTACAGCTTTGTATACACCCTGTGCCTCGACTACAACTTTTTACGCATACGTACATGCGGTATTCCCGCATCGTCAAAAGGTTCATCGGAGATCGTTTCATAGCCAAGCTTTTCGTAAAACTTCTCAGCTTGACATTGAGCATCTAACAACGAGTATCTCAGCCCAAGTTCACGTGCACGTTCCTCCAGTGCTAGCAGTAATACACGTCCATAACCTGCTGCACGATGCTCCTTGAGAACGGCAATACGTTGCATTTTAGCTGTCTCTTCATCGTAATATGTCAGCCGACCAGTAGCCACCATTTCCCCATGCTCACAAATTAGCAAATGATGGGCGGTATCTCCCAGCTTGTCATAATGATCAATTTCAAGATCCAGAGGAACCTTCTGCTCATCGACAAACACTTTGGTACGGATCAATATTGCCTTCTGCAGTTGCTCTTCTGTTGTTACAGTTATAATTTCTGCGGCCATCATCTGTTCCTCCTATCCTTAATTTCAAATGTAAACTCACTAAATTTGAATTATATATATAAATAGTCATGAAGTACAGGCTGATTTCTATTTTTTCACTTTACATATATGGTTAATACATGATATTATCTAGTAACTACAGGACGGTAGCTCAGCGGGAGAGCATTATCTTGACAGGGTAAGGGTCATGGGTTCGATCCCCATCCGTCCTATACCGAAACCCCCTTGATTCATAAGGGGGTTTTCTTATTTTTATAAACTCATATCCGATACGAAATATGGCTCTGATACGAATTTAATACGAATCACTTTTTGATACGAAGAAGCAGCGGCCAAGATCAGCTGCTTTCGTTGTTTTGAAAACATCAAAATTAGCACCATCAAGCCAGTTAAAAAAATACCAATTTGCTAATATATATTTCCCTGCCAGAAACTCGTAGGTCTTTTTTGGGCTCATCTTCATTATTTCCTCAACATGCTTGGGGCGCAGAGTCATAGGGTATTGCGCCCAATCATTAGCCACTTTAATTTCGTTCATTTTCCCACTCTTTCTCTACTCCTTCTCAACAAGAAGGTTCATAATAGAAGCAAACTTATTATATATCTTGTATTTCTCAAGAACTGCCTCTACAGCAGCCTGTGTCCGTTTCCGGTCGATCTCAGGAGAGAGGCTGCGCAGAACAATGGCGGAAAGAGTTTCAGAGCGAATCGAAAATGACGAGCAGTATTCATAAGGTCCAATTCCAAAGCAATACGCGTATCAAATCCACCAAGCTTTTATAATCCAATCTGCTCAACTCCGCTTCTATATTGTTTGGGTACGAGAGATACTAAAATACTTTGTTATTTTCAGTACCAATAATGCTCAATTCCTTCTTGGCTCGACCAAGTTATTCACATCAACCACCAACTCCCGGATCTCTTCCACTTGCATGAGCGGTTCAAGAAACTCCGGTATGTCTCCGACAAAACTACCAAACTGAAATAACCCGCGCGATGGGATCGGCGGGCCAATGTAAATTAATATGCTCTCTTTTATTGTTAACACCTCCTTCCTGGTGGAATAAGGGCAAAGAAAAAAGCTACCTCTCAGCGACCATATAAACTAGAACTCGGTATTTTTAAAACTTGAAAATGAGCCTTGAATATTTCCAATTTTAGACGAACCAATTCATTGTAATTTATTGTTTCAGAAGCGGTTAAATAATCCTCTAATTCACGTAAGAGCAAGTTCAAAGTTATAACATCATTAACAAATAACTCCTTGTTGTGAACCTCAGAAAGTGAACTGAATCTCGGAGCAGTCTTAAGAACTCTCAATAAGTTTGTTTTATCGTAGTTACTGTTGTCTTTAAACAAATCTATTTCGAAATATACTTGCCTTAGAAAGTAAGACATTATCTGTTTCTCTTCTTCAAATTGTTTTATCCAACTTGTCCTTTTATCCTTCTCTCTATAGTATTCTGTCATAACCCACCCTGTACCGATCCCTGTTATAATGGCTATCACAACATCTTTTAAAATATCAAGTATAATCCCCATTGCTTCCTCCTAAGACATCTAAAAAAGCACCACTTAAGGTGCTTATCTTCAAAATTCAAATTTTGCTGGCAAACTTAGCTTGTTCCCCTTCACTTTCTCGTGCTCAACCTTTACCCCATATACTCAGCGGCGAGATCTTCTTTAAAGGGAGTATGAACAATCAGTTCTACTTGATACCACGGTGAATCAGACGATAATGCGAAGAATTCACCTTCAACAGGGACTCTACTAAAGTCAAAATATTGATTCTCCCAGTTGGCTTTCCCCATGTCATGAGTATGAACAAAAACTTTGGGCACTTCAAACACCTCCTTCCTTCGACACAACAATTCGACACATAGGAAGAATATTCCTTTTTATGCGCCGAAAGTAATAGTACGAAAGGAGGTGTTTATGTTGCATATACTTGAAGATATCTGGGACGGTGTCTATGAACGAATAGTTAAGCCCCTTTTACAGAACGTTGCTGCGGTAGCCATTGCACTAACACTTTTAACAGCCGTATCCTACTATTTTTCATAAGGGAGAATAACTATGACAACATACTACGTTACTGGTACAAAGCAATTTACCAGTGAATTGCAAACAAAGCTCATGGAGTTGTCAAATAATGAGTTGAAAACTCCACATCCGTACACTCAGGAACTGGAACTTTTAATGTTCGCAATTACTCGGAGCAGCACTCCTGGCAAAAAAGACTTAGATTCGCGTTTCGGCGAATAATACCAGTTTATTCTGTTGAACGAACATGCGAAGAATTTACTGATAGACTACAAAGTCCCTTTTGAAATACTTGGAACTGTAGAATATGAAGATCCGATCAATGAAGGATTTAGTCTCTTGATCAGAAATACAAGATTCGTTTAAATAAATGGCACCTTGCGGACTCGAACCGCACATTTTCCTTTAGGCGCTTAAAGTCCCCGGAGTTGATCCGGGGATAAACACTATTGCAGCTCTTTGACTACCTTGGCTATATGGACCGGAATCGTAAGGCCCTCGCTCTCAGTCAATGAACCATCTACATGCAGCTTGATAGCCAATTGGTCGTATTCTCCCGTGCCTGTAGGGACTACAGAGTTACCATATGCGTGTGGACCTGCAAAGCTTACTACTCTACCAGTGGGGCTATACTTACGAGCTTCAGCCTCGGTATTTACCACCTTAAAGATATTATCCGAACCAAGATACCCAAATCCGCCGTTACGTACTGCGCTTGCCTCTGTACTCATTACAAAACACTTCCTTTTCTATTATTGTGAAAACAAAAAGAGCGACGCATATATGCCACTCTCATTAGGTCTTTTAATTAGGTGCACGGTGTGGGAATTGAACCCACGCCTTTAGGTCTGTTTTACTCGGGCCCGCCTGTGCTCTACCATTGAGCTAACCGTGCATAATAGTGATATTGAAGAAACTAAAAAGGTCGGCACGATAGCCGACCTCCTCACTGCATTTAAATTATTATTGCAATTCCTCTCTTGTGTTACCTATGCGAACCGACATACCACCCTCCATAGGACCGCCTGGTGAAGTAAGGTTTACATAGAAACTACCAACAGTCCAAGCACTTGAGTTGATTTCATCAAATGTTTCACCTTTCGCTATTCTTCCCTTCATCTTAACCGGACCACTAGCTGACCCCTGAGTTACTGTTATATTAATCGGGGCTTTCCCATCATTATGCACATACACTCTAGCATATCCGTAGTGCGGATCAATGTAGAAACGCTCTGACATGTCAGTGTTCGCAAGAGACTTGTTCAGCACCTTATTTGTGTCTTGAGGAGTAATAACATGATCTCCCGCTTTTGGTGTATTCACATCGGTCGATGTGTTTGCAGATTGGGAAACTGCTGTAAAGTCAGTTGTAGCTGGTGCAACATCTGTAGCTGCCGCAGAAGCAGATAAGGGAATTGCAAGAGCTAATGATAAAACAGATACTGCAGAAGCTTTTTTAAGGTTTTTCATACTCATAAGCCCACTTTCTTTGATTTTTTTATCCTGCCAACTCTATCAACCAGCACAGTATGTAAGAAACTATTAGAGCATTCATGATTGATAAAGTTTTTACAGGTATTTATGAACATTTACATTATAAGTCTTTTATTGTAATTATTCAACAAAAAATGGGTTTTGATTCCATGTTAGCAGAAGCCCGGATTTGAACCGGGACCAGCCAGAAATGAATCCAGTAGCACACCAAGTATTCTGCATGAAACCGCTGGCGGATTCGAACCACCGACACACCCACCCATTCTTTTTCGCGAGAGGAATCGAACCTTCGTGGATATACCCCACTGCAGTTATGATAATAGATGTGGACATGGCACTTTCACCCTTGCATGCAGCCTTTTTCTAGGTACTTTCTTACGCGACCAGTTGCGCTCCTGATCCACTCTTTAGCGGCTAGGATCACTGTCACGAGGAGTGCGCTTGTCAGACGCACATTAGCAAGAGTGGAGTAGTGAAAACAGAAAGAGCAACATGCCCACTTATCCTACCCTAGCGGCTCTCTGTAGGTCTTATAGCAAGAGGATAACTGGTACCGCTCGTTTTACACCTACCACCGTCAAACAGGCATGTGTTTGTGCGGGGTGCTGCTCTCTCTTTGTTTTCCATGTTACTAATTTACCATGTGTGAAACCTAATAGATCACAAATATTTTCATTTTACGATCAATTTTCACGTAGTATTTTTTCAATTCAATAGTTTGCTAGCATACTATTATTGAAAGGGATATAAACAAAGAGGATTTGCGGCTTCAACTGGGGATATCTGCTGCTGCAATGGCAAAGATGAAAATATATAATCATACACTAGTCTCACTTGGACACCTTGCCATTAGCAGCATCACACCACGCCACATTCAAGACTTTTATAATGATCAGCAAAAACCCTGTTTCGTTAGTCGAACGGCTAAAGCTCGAAAAAAGGAAATGCAGGTATGGACCTTGGAACAGGCACACGCCTTCCTAGAAGCTTCAAAAGACGATATGTATTATATTGTGCTCCTTCTTACTCTAACTACCGGAGTGCGGAGATATTAGGAATTCGGTAGAAGGACGTGGATTTCGGTAAGAAAACTATATCAATCACTCAGATTATGAGTAGTGATGGTAAAGATTTTTAAGTTGGTGCTGAGAAGAGAAACTGGTCATTGTTTAAGATTTAAGCGAAAAAAAAGCCAACCAGAAGTAAGGTTGACTTTTTATATACACCACGCTTAAGCAGCAATGTCTCTTTTTTCAGCAAGATTGAATTCTAGAGAATTGTTCGGCAATACGTATCTCTTCTATTATATAGAAGAACAACTAAGCCCAGCACCCCAAGCAAATAAACCTAATGCCCCTAGATTACGATGTAAACTGCTCCACTCTCACTGTCAATCTCCGTCGGGTAAGTGGTCACACATCCAGTATCCGGCTCTTGCACCTGACCAGTGGACAGGTCGACTTTCCAATCATGGAGCGGACAATGGACCACCGATCCGCATATCATTCCTTCGGATAGCCGTCCCCCTTTGTGTGGACAACGGTTCTCAAGCGCACGCACGCTGCCGTCACTAAGGCGAAATACGGCTATCTCTGCATTATGAATGCGAACTGTTCTTGCTCCACGTCGGTCAATCTCGTTCAGATCTGCTATCCTGATTCTGCTGGTTATCGTATTGCTCTCCATTTGGTCAGCCTCCTATTCCATTACTGCCTTAAGCTCCGGCAGCTGTACAAAGTTTTTGCGCAGCTCTTCGTTATGAATGATTTCGTGCCACGGATCAGTCGTTGTGCTTAACGTCTCCTCAATTCTGCTTACCAGTTGCTGCCTCGTCTCCGCATTTGCTAATACCTGTTTGATCGACTCTACGCCTACCCGTTCTACCCAATGAGCTGTTCGCTCGTTCCAATTCGCCTGCTCACGGTAATACTGTAAATAGGCACCAGTCCATTCCATCACTTCATCCTCGGTTTTTACAGTACACAGCAGTTCTGCTGCCCGCACTTTAATACCGCCGTTACCTCCAATGTATATCCCCCAGCCACCGTCAATAGCGACAACACCCAAGTCCTTGATCGTCGCTTCTGCGCAGTTACGCGGACAGCCCGACACAGCCAGTTTGACTTTGGATGGCGCATTCAGACGTTCGAATGCCTTTTCCAACCGGATGCCCATGCCCATAGCGTCCTGTGTGCCGAAGCGACAAAAAGTGTTACCGACACACGTCTTGACGGTTCGCAATGTCTTTCCATATGCATATCCCGATGGCATATCCAATTCGGACCAGATTCCCGGTAGATCTTCTTTTTTTACACCAAGCAGGTCAAGACGTTGGCCACCCGTAAATTTAACCAAAGGCACATTGTATTTCTCCGCGACAGCAGCAATCTTCTTCAGGTCGGCAGGTGAAGTAACTCCTCCATAAATGCGGGGCACCACAGAGTAGGTGCCATCTTTCTGAATATTGGCATGGTACCTTTCATTCGTAAATCTGGATTCCTTCTCATCCTCATAATCCAGTGGCCACAGCATACCTAGATAATAATTGAGGGCCGGCCGACATTTGGTGCATCCTTCAGCTTCGTTCCAGCCCAGCACGTTCATCACTTCTTTGACGCTCTTCAACCCCATTTCTCGGATACCATCAATAATCGCTTCCCGATCAAGTGTCGTACAGCCACATATCCCCTCTTTAATCGATTCTCCGGCTTCTGCACCTGCGTACAGCTGTAAGAGCCCCTCCACTAATGGCTTGCAGCCGCCGCATGATGCCGATGCCTTCGTGCAGGCCTTAATTTCCCCAAGACTCTTACAGCCAGCCGCAACCGCCTCTCCAATGTCACCCTTGGATACACCATTACATCCGCATACAATTTCGTCTTCAGGCATCTGCTCCAGCATCATGGTGCCACTACCTTCTGATTGACCAGGGTTAAAGCCAAGTAACAACTCTTTCTCTCGACCAACCACCGACTCCCCACTTTTAATCAGAGAAAACAACTTGGCTCCATCAGAGGTATCCCCAAACAGAACGGCACCGATCAGTTTTTCTTCCTTAATGACGATTTTTTTGTAGACGCCATCAATATCATCCTGATACCGCAGTGATCGCGTTCCCGACTCATCCTTGTAATTTCCTGCTGAAAATACATCGACGCCCGATACCTTCAATCTTGTAGAAGTAACGGAACCACTGTAGCCAGGAGTCTCCATTCCCGCGAGTCGCTGAGCCAGGACGCCCCCCTGCTCATATAATGGGGCAACCAGACCGTAAGTGATTCCCCGGTGTTCTGCACATTCTCCAACGGCATATATGCCAGGAATATTCGTTTCCATGTGATCATTTACGATGACACCGCGGTTTACGGGGATTCCCGCTGACACCGCCAGTTCAATGTCTGGTTTGATACCTACCGCCATAACGATCAAATCCGCTTCCAGTTCGCTTCCATCAGCAAACTTTAGCCCTTCCACGCGACGACGCCCGGTGATAGCCGCCGTCCGCTTATTGACCAGAAAAGTCATTCCCTGTTCCTCCAGCTCGCGCCGTAACATAAGGGAAGCAGCCTCATCCAGCTGCCGATCCATAATATAACCGTTAATATGAATAACTGTAACGTCCATCCCCAAATTGAGCAGCCCCCTGGCTGCCTCTAGCCCAAGCAATCCGCCGCCGATAACAGCCGCTTTTTTGTGCGTCTTCGCCGTCTCCATCATCGTCTCGCAGTCACGAATATCCCGGAATCCAATCACACCATCCTTGTCGGCTCCTGGAAGCGGCAAGATGAAGGCTTTAGAACCTGTTGCCAACAACAGTAAATCATAAGAGACGCATACACCGGATCGTGAAGTCACCTGCCGCTTTTCCGTATCGATCGCTGTGACAGGATCATCGGTATACAATCGGATATTATTGTCTTCATACCAATTCCAATCGTTGATGATAATATCCTGCAAACCTGCTCCACCGGCCAGAACAGAGGACAGCATGATCCGATTATAGTTTGGATGGGGCTCGGCCCCAAATACCGTAATCTCATAGGCACCTGGTGCGATCTTCAGCAAATGTTCGAGAGTGCGTATCCCCGCCATTCCGTTGCCGACCAGCACTAATTTTTGGATGTAGTTCATTAGGTCACTCCCTCTCCATTTCTATCCTTAAAACATAAAAAGCCTGCTTCACATACGGGGATGCAAAACATCCCTCCACATGTGAAAACAGGCTCCATTGCCGTTTCATCGAATACGCCGTTGTATCCATCAGAGTATGAATTTAAAGTACTGTAGCCAATATATAACGATTCAAATCACATGTCAATATTCCTTACGCAAAATCTCGTAAAAATAATATTTTATCACTAAGTAACATATTGATGACGTATAAAATATCACTCTTCTACAAAATTAGGATTGATTTTCAGTCCAAAACACGCCAAAATGGTTTAAAAGTCCGTTTCCACTTCATTATGATGGAAAAGCAAACCCATCTCATCAAGTTATATGTCACATTTCTTATCAAGACATACAATCCTCATGCTTATTTACCCTTCATGTTAAAGAGAGGAGGAGCCCGCTTGCGTTCCTTGTTGGTAATTCACTCACATGCTGACCCTGCATCCGAGCAGGCAGACACCATTCCCTCATGGCAGGCAGAACCTGAGCACCTTTTAGAATCCAACGGATACCTGCCTTTGCCCTGCCGCCATGAATCTGAAATCAAACAGCTCATCCATAATGCAGATGCGGCCGTACTAAACATACCTGTCGGCACAATCAGTATGTGGAGTAGCAGGTTGGAGCAAACCAAAGCAATTCCGTTGCTCTGGTGGTGCAGCGCGACATCAGCGCTGTCATCGACGGAGGCTTGTGAAGCAGACGTGACTGTCGACGGTATTCTAACCCCTTCCATGGCAGCCCATGAGCTGAATTGGGCCCTTCATTTTAGCGCCAAATGCTTTTTTGAACGCCAGCATTGGCAAAGTGAACGCAAACAACTGACCGCTCGGCTGGAAGAACGCAAATGGATTGATATGGCGAAGGGGATACTTGGCGAAGTAAACGGCATCCCGGAAGCGGAGGCATATGATCTGCTGCGTAAAAAAGCGATGAATGAGCGCAAACGAATCGTTGATGTGGCCATCTCCATTGTGAAAGCACAGCAAATGCTAAAAGCATAAATCTGAAAGGGGCCTTGAACATGAATATCATTGAAATATTAAAAGAAGTTGGGCGCGGCAAAAGAGGCGCTCGTGATCTGAACTATGCCGAAGCCGAAGCTGCCGCCGAACTGATTATGACCCGGTCAGCAACCCCAGCTCAAATCGGTGCCTTCTTTGCCGCGGAACGCATCAAAATGGAGAGTGTTGCCGAGCTGGAAGCATTCGTTAATGTCTGTCGCAAATATTCCCACCGCTTCCCCATGCAGGAAGGCATTGATTTCGCCGGTCCGTACGACGGTAGGAAGTCATCATTTATTGCTACCTTCGCAACTGCCTTTCTACTTGCCTCATACGGATTACCTGTAACGATGCATGGGAGTGCACCCCTCCCTCCCAAATGGGGGGTTACACTCCCACTTTTGTTGCAGGAGATGGGGGTAGCGACTGCGGACATGTCACACGAAACCGCCATTCATGCTGCGAAGCAGACAGGCGTGCTTTTCGTTGTTTCCGAACAATGGTGCACGCCCCTGCGGGATCTGCGGTCTATTCGCGAAGAGTTGGGGCTTCGCACAGTACTGAACACAGCCGAGAAACTGGTTGATTATGGTTCCTCCCCGTACATTGTATTTGGTGTTTTCCACAACACCGTATTCGACAAGACGGCGAAGGTCATGCAAAATCTGAGTTATCGCAGGGCTTTGATCGTCCAGGGGAGCGAAGGATCGGAGGACCTATTCATCGATCGACCGACCCGGACTTACCTGTTTGCTAATGGTAAGGTGTCCCTCCAGGTTATAGATCCCGAAATGTACGGGCTGGATTCGGTAGTACCAGAACACCACTGGACCCCTGCTGAACAGCTGCGCATATCAGAGGAAGTGCTGCAAGGCACAGCTCCTACTGCCTTCTCGAATCAAGTGTTGCTCAACGGCGCGGTACGACTGTTCATTGCAGGGCGGGTCGACTCCATTGAGGAAGGCCTGTACACCTGCAAGCCGCTGCTTGAAAACGGGAACGCCTGGGAGTTGTACTGCCGCTGGCGTGAAGCTATGTTGAGAAAAGAAATAAAAACGGGTGCCAACACATCCGAACCCCATTTTCATTTATAAAACTCGTCTCCTACAGTCCAGCATTTATCGGGACATAAACTGAACTACTCAAAAAGGTCCGCCCCCATGCTCATGCAAAGGGGGCGGGCCTTTTATGCAAGGAAAAAGAAAATGCACTCACACCTTCCTGTTCTAGAACTGTGACCACTCCCCGTTATGTCCACTGGTTGCAGCTACAGCTAGGCGGAGGGGACGGATGCATACAGCTGCCGTCTTGAAGCCGGGCATCCGGCAGAACGGATCAAGGTCTGGACGGGTCGCCCGATTTACATTTTGCGTCCCGCCCCAATGCATGGGCACGAAAAGCGTGTCTTCGCGAATATGTGGCCTGATCCGGCTGCGGACGGTGAAGCTGCCGCGCTGGGATGTTATTTCCACCCACTCCCCGTCCCTGATATACCAGCGCTGCGCAGTACGCGGATGAATTTCTACATAATTCTCAATCTCACGCGCGGCCAGCGAAGGACTTCTGCGTGTTTGCGCGCCAGTCAAATAGTGAGCCAGCACGCGGCCATTCGTCAAAGTAAGCGGATATTCCTCGGATATTTCCTCTCCTGCTCCACAGCTTTCAACCACTGTAAAAACAGCCCTTCGGTTGGAAAGAGCAAAACTTTCCCGAAACATCGTATCCGTACCAGCTTCATCCATAGATGGGCATGGCCAATACACCCCTTCCTCGCGACGCAGCCTATCATAAGTAATACCGTAATAATCAGCAAGTCCCCCTCGGCTAGCGAGACGCAGTTCTTCAAAGATATCCTCTGCATCCTTATATGCGAAGTACCTCCCCTTGTTCAACCTTGCAGCTATTTGGCATAAAATGCTCCAGTCATCTCTAGCTTCGCCCGGTGCAATCCGCACCGCTTCCCGCAGTAAAACGCGGCCTTCTAGATTAGTCATCGTCCCCGTATTCTCCAAATAAGACGTCACAGGCAAAACAACGTCGGCCATTCGCGCCGTTTCAGTGAGAAACATATCCGCCACAATCAACAAATCCAGCTTTTTCAGCGCCTCCTCGACCAACCGGGCATTCGGGTTAGATACAACAGGATTAGAGCCCATCACGAACAGAGCTTGGATTTTTCTCTGATGAACCAGTTCCATCATTTCATAGGCCGACACTCCTTTTCCCGGCAAGCTGCTTGGTTCAACTCCCCACACGGACGCAACATAGGCTCGATCTTCTTCATTCTCAATCGATCTGTAGCCAGGAAGCTGGTCAGCCTTTTGACCGTGCTCTCGTCCCCCTTGCCCGTTTCCCTGACCTGTGATGGCCCCATACCCACACCCTTCTCTTCCAATCTTTCCGGTGGCCAGCACAAGATTAAGAAATGCACGCACTGCCATGTGCCCATCCGTCTGCTGTTCGACACCCCTGGCAGTAAAAACGATACCCGTTTCCACACTGCCAAAGGCACGCGCTGCCTGCCGGATCATCTCTGCCTCGACTCCGCACAGCGCAGCTGATTCGTTCAGATCCACCCCATCCAAATGAGTCAACAACTGTTCATACCCGTTGGTCCGCTTGCGGATAAATTCTTCATTTACCAATCCCTCATCCACGATGACCTTTAGCATGGCATTGGCCAGCACAGCATCCGTACCCGGTCTGATTTGCAGGTGCAGATCGGCTATTGCCGCTGTGGGTGTCGCGCGCGGGTCAATTACGATGACAAACGCACCATTTTCCTTCGCTTGGTGAAAATAAGGCATTAACGTCGGCTGACATTCAGCGATATTCGTACCTGCAAGCACAATACAACGAGCCAACGGAATATCAGCCAGCCTGCAGGTCAGTCCGCGGTCAATACCAAACACTTTGCTACCAGCAGATGCTGCCGCCGACATGCAGAAGCGCCCGTTATAATCAATATAGCGCGTACCTATAGCCACTCTGGCAAATTTCCCAAGTAAATAAGCCGTTTCATTCGATAGTGAGCCTCCGCCGTAAATGCCGATTCCATCAGGACCCTGCGTGGACAGTAGCGAGGAGAAACTGTTAGTTACAGCATCCATCGCCTCTCCCCATGGGACAGGAACGAGCCTGCCCTCTTTGCGCAGGAGAGGCTGTGTCAGCCTTTCTGCATGAGTTGCATGCTGATGCGCATTCATTCCCTTGATGCACAACCTGCCTTGTGAGGCTGCATTAGGTTTCCCTTCCGCTTTATACACCGTTCGAACGATACCCGCGAGTGCTTCCGTTTCCGTACTAACGGTCATCTTACATTGCACGCTGCAAAATGGGCACTGTGTCTCCACCACAGGGAGGACGTATTGACCGGCTTCCAGTTTGTTTTCTCCTAACTGACACATAAAAGTCACCTTCCCTCTCCATTCACTACAACTCCCACAATCCGTTAACCTGTCAGCATGGTGGACCGCAGGCTAACGGTCAGCTCACTTCGCAGAGTAACGTCGAGCACACTTTCCCGCAGCGCTAGAACGCCAGTCCGTTCAATCCATTCCCACATTTTCTCCCCATACCTAGCACTATGCCTGTATATTTGCAAGCAGGTTACAACCATCAGCACCACTTCTTCCGGATTCTCCTCCAATCCAAGCAGCAACCCCTGACGAACCGGATGTCCTGCATGGCCACCAGCATAAACCTCCCAACCTGCTGGAGATCGGGAGATTCCAATGTCATGGACAAGCACGCCATCGGGATACTCTGAACCCGGACTAACAGCAACCGCAACTGGTGACGGTAATGAAAGACTGCCCCATACTGCTGCCAGCCGCTCTCTCAGCCAGATCACTCCACCAGAAGCCTGATCGATCGGGGCAGGATCAACAAAATCCCTACGTTCAACATCCAAATTTGTAAAACTCAGGCCCACAGAACCCGCTTCCCCTTCGTATGGTACGGTGGGCTGAAGCGCAACGCCTATTCCCAGTTGATTTGTTGCAGATCCGTTCCGCAAACCTAGAGATTCCAGATAATAAAGTACAGCAGGACGACATAATTCACAGCCCTGCTGCCTGGTCCAACCGAGACGAGATACTACTTCCTCTAGAGTTCGACAAACTGCGTCCACCATCGCTGTCTTAAGCGAATCATGATCATAATGCGTACAACCACACACAGGGACAACCTCTTGAGCAGTCGGAGTAACCACAGGTCCAGAAGCTGTCGCTCGGGACAAACCATTTTTGACCAGTGCAGCCACTAGCGGCCGGCAACCACCGCAGGAACCGGACGCTTTGGTCCGGCTCTTCACCTCTTCGACTGTTTTCAGCTTATCCGTGGCAATCACTCGCAAGATATCCCCCTTGCTCACACCGTTACATGCGCATACCGTCTCTCCTTCGGGCAATGCTTCCGCAGCATCCTCTGCTTTGCTTTTGCTGTTATTCTGAGGTGTAAGCCCTGTAGGTGGCGCGCCGCGCCGTACCATTCCAAGCAGCGAGGTGCTTTCCGCCGTATCCCCGAATAAAATCGCTCCAGTAATAGCGCCAGCGCGCATCATCACTTTTTTGTACATCTCCTGCATACCGTTATATTCCATGATCGCAATCTCGTTTCCCTCTTCACGAATGTCTCCTGCCGAAAACACATGAATTCCCGCAACCTTGAGCTGGGCATAGGGAACCGTCCCTTCATAAGGAGCCGTTTCACGACCACAAATCACCTTTGCCAGCACTTTGCCCTGCTCATATAGCGGCGCCACCAGCCCATATGAAATTCCACGGTGCTCAGCACATTCGCCAACTGCGTAAATACCAGGAATACTCGTGCGCATATAATCATCCACGACAATGGCACGGTTTACTGTCAGACCACTGTCCTGAGCCAAAGCGATATTGGGCCGGATACCAACCGCCAGCACGACCAAGTCTGTTTCCAATCTGTTCCCGTCCGCAAACATCAATCCTTGTGCCCGGTTGCGGCCTATAATATTGACCGTATCCTTCGCCAAATGAAACCGCATGCCCTGCTGCTCCAACCGCCGTTGTAAAAGCACAGCCGCAGTACGGTCAAGCTGACGATTCATCAGATACTGCGCATTATGAACAACGTCAGTTTCCATCCCTAGATTCAGCAAGCCTTGAGCAGCCTCAAGCCCCAATAGCCCTCCTCCGATGACGGTGGCCTTGCGATACGTTTTGGCATATCTGGCCATGGTTTCACAGTCATTTACATCACGAAAAGCGATTACTCCCTCTTTTCGGACTCCGGGAATGGGAGGTATGAAAGGCAAAGAGCCAGTTGCCAGTATGAGAATGTCATAGGGCTCTTGAATGCCGGATTCCGTTTCCACCATACCGGTTGCTACATCAATACGACACACACGTTCACCAGCTTGCAACTTTACCCCATTTTCTTCGTACCAGTCCCAGCTATGGGTAACAATATGTTGGAACGAGCTCTCCTCCTGAAGCATTTTGGACAGGAGCACACGATTGTACCCGGGACGTGGCTCTGCACCAAATATTGTGATTTGGAATCGCTCCGGCTCCAGACTGAGAATTTCCTCAACACATTTGATGCCTGCCATACCATTACCGATGACGACCAGTCTTTTTATCATAATTAATCCAGCCCCATTCTCTGAACCTAAAATAAGACAGAAAAAGCCCTTCTCCATTCGATGGAAAAGGGCACCGTTGCCGTAAATGTCGGCACATCGTTGTACCGATATGTACTTAAGATTACTGAATTGTGAGTATTATGTCAATATTCAATACATGAAACCTGTATTTAAACCTATTTTTTAATTTATTATAATTTTAATGTTATGTATATTGACACAAGTAGAATGTCTTTTTATAATTTGAATTAAAATCACTACCATGTGATCATACCCAAGCGATGCACAATGAAGTGTGTCAAACACGGCAATGAAGCCGCAAAACGTTCCCAATATCAATGACGGGACGATTTGCGGCTTTTTATGTTCAGCAGAGGGCTGAAGTCTAAGGCCTGAGCTCTACAAACCCCAATAAGAACAGGAGAGATGGAGAATGAAGAAAAAAAGTTTCTGGCACAGCGGACACAAGCCCACCCTTTTTGGCTCTTTTTTGTATTTTGATATTAGCTTTATGATATGGGGAATGATTGGACCGTTGGTCGTTGTCATTGCTAATGATTATCCAATGGACCCTGTACAAAAAGCCAACCTTGTCGCTCTCCCGATACTCAGCGGCTCTCTGTTGCGACTCGTGCTTGGATTCATGTCAGATTATATCGGTCCGAAGCTCACGGGACAGATCGGTATGCTTATCACGATCATTCCTCTCCTGCTCGGCTGGCTGTGGGTTGATTCGCTGGAGCAGTTGTACACTGTCGCCCTGCTTCTGGGTGTGGCCGGCGCCTCATTTGCAGCTGCACTACCGTTGGCTGGCCAATGGTACCCCAAAGAGCATCAAGGTCTGGCCATGGGAATTGCCGGTGCCGGCAACAGCGGGACCGTCCTCGCAACTTTGTTTGCCAACCGTATTGCCCAACATTTTGGCAGTTGGGAGGTCGTGTTTGGATTGGCCATTATCCCAATTTTCATCGTCTTTGTTCTGTTCAGTATTTTTGCCCGCAACAGCCCTCATCGCCCAGTACCAAAAAGTCTGGCGCAATATGCTTCGGTGCTCAAACAGAGGGATGCCTGGGTGTTCTGTGCCTTTTATTGCGTGACGTTCGGTGGGTTCGTCGGCCTTTCTAATTATTTGACCATTTTCTTCAATACCCAATACGGCCTCTCTGCGGTGCATGCCGCTGATTTTGCAACCGTTTGTGTGATTGCCGGAAGCTTCTTTCGTCCTGTAGGCGGCTTTTTGTCTGACCGGATTGGTGGTTCTCGCATGTTAATGTATTTGTATGCCGGGGCCGGGATGATGCTCGCCAGCATAGCATTTTTGCCACCACTTGCCGTAGTCGTAGTTCTGCTGTTCGTAGGCATGATGTGCCTTGGGGCTGGCAACGGCTCCGTATTCCAGCTTGTGCCGCAGCGATTCGGCAACGAAATCGGGCTTATGACCGGCATCGTCGGGGCTGCTGGTGGCATAGGCGGATACTGTCTTCCTCTTATTCTGGGCCATCTGTACAAATTAACGGGTTCTTACATGCCTGGCTTCATCTGTCTAAGTCTGATCACATTCTGTGCTTTTGTCCTCGTCATTATCATGCAATTGAAATGGCGCAACAGCTGGATGCAACGCTCTGCTCCAGGCGCTAATGAAGCCGTTAACCGAATCGGAGAATTAAATATCTGACTATCCACTAAATAGACAGCCACCAAACGTTTAGATTTTAAGCCTCAATTATCCCTTATAATAAAAAATAGCTTAACTTCATTTATAGAAAAATGAAGTTGAGCTATTCCTCTATACACATTCAATCAAATTATAAGAGCTATGAAAAAAGTCACATTTATTGAATATTTACCGAAAATATTATGAAAATTCAATGAATTTTTCATTTGAAAATCATTGAAAACCGCTTTCATTTTCATATTTTTTCTTATGTAAACACTTATATAACCATTTTTCACACAACATACTTGTTCACTTGGTTTAAAATAAGGCGTATACTTGTTCACGAATTGTTCAAGGATTAACCGAATGTATTTTTTTAGAAAGAAGGAATTGGAAATGCGCGCTTTTCATGTTACGGAAAATGGAACTATCGAAACCAAATTAACCGGAAAAGATCTTCTTGCCAACCCACTGCTGAACAAAGGAGTGGCTTTTACGCTGGAAGAACGTCAGCAACTTGGACTTGACGGCCTCCTTCCTCCTACCATATTAACGATTGAGGAACAGGTTCAACGGGTGTATGAGCAATTTCAAAGCCAACCGGATAATTTACGTAAAAACGTTGCATTAAATGATCTTTTTAATCGGAATACTGTCCTTTATTATCGTTTGCTTTCCGAGCACTTGAGCGAGATGCTTCCGATTGTCTATACACCAACAGTCGGTCAGGCTATTCAGGAATACAGTCATGAATATCATAAACCGGGCGGTATGTATCTATCTATTGATAATCTTGCTGGCATCAAAGAAGCTTTTAAAAATTTGAACTTGGGTCCTGATGATATCGATCTGATCGTAGCCACAGATTCTGAAAGTATTTTGGGAATTGGGGACTGGGGAGTTGGCGGTATTAACATCTCTATTGGTAAGCTTGCTGTATATACAGCCGCTGCTGGTATTGATCCTAGCCGGGTACTGGCCGTTGTGCTGGATGCAGGTACAAACAATGAAAAGCTGTTAGAAGATCCTTTATACATGGGGAATCGTCATAAGCGTGTACGTGGAGAACAATATGATCAATTTATTGATACTTATGTTCAAGCTGCACTTTCTTCTTTCCCGAACGCACTGCTGCACTGGGAAGATCTAGGTAACGTTAACGCTCGGAATATTATTAATAAGTACGGAAATAATATTTTAACGTTTAATGATGACATTCAAGGCACTGGTGCAGTTACACTTGCAGGTGTGATGTCTGGTGTCCAATTGTCCGGAATCCCTCTGAGCAAGCATCGGGTTTTAGTGTTTGGTCCAGGAGCTGCCGGAATCGGCAATGCAGACCAAATTAGTGCGGCCATGATGCTGGAAGGATTGTCAGTAGCTGAAGCAAGACGTAACTTCTGGGCATATGATTACCGTGGCCTGCTTACCAATGAAACGGAAGGACTTTTGCCATTCCAGGTCCCTTATGTGCGTGATGCTGCCGAATGCCGTGACTGGGAGCATGCTGAAGATGGCAAAATCCCTCTGCTTGAAGTTATTCGCCGCGTGAAACCGACGATTATGATCGGAACTTCCGGTGTTGCTGGAGCATTTAGTGAGGAAATCGTGAAAGAGATGGCCAAGCATACAGAACGCCCTATTATTATGCCAATGTCCAATCCGACTCCTCTGGCGGAGGCAACTCCTGAAGACCTGATCCACTGGACTGAAGGAAAAGCGCTTATTGCAACAGGAAGCCCTTTTGAGCCAGTAATCTACAACAATATTACGTTTGAAATTGGGCAATCCAACAATGCTTTTGTATTCCCGGGTCTTGGTCTTGGAGCAATCGTAGTAAAATCCAAAATTATAACAGATAGCATGTTTGCAGCAGCTGCCCATGCAGTAGCTCAAATGGTTGATTTGTCACAGCCTGGTGCTTCCCTGCTGCCAAAAATCAACGAACTGCGAGAAGTATCTGAAGCTGTAGCAGTGGCCGTCGCCAAGGCAGCCGTTCAAGATGGAGTAGCGCGTCATCAGCCGGATGATATCGTACAAGCGGTTCGGGAATCCATGTGGGAATGCAAATATAAACCCATTAAACAGTATGGACAGGAAGCCGTTCTGGTTTAAAAATAGCGAACAACATCAAAATTTATACTTGCTGTAAGCAAAGTGATTATTTAACTGATGTCCGCCATTTTTGGCGGACATCTTTATTGGAGGCGACATCATGGCTACAGGTCATATTTTTATTATTTTAATTCCTATTTTCTTTGTCATTTTAATTGGTTATTTTGCAGGTTTTTTTAAGGCCTTTAACCCAGCTTCTTCTAAGGGACTAAATACACTGGTAACCAAATTTGCTTTACCTGCACACTTGTTTATTGGTATTACGACGACACCACGAGAGACGTTAATCCAAAAGTGGCCCTTTCTTGTTGCTTTGCTGCTTGGGGTGATTGGCTTTTATATTGTATTGCTCATCTTATATCGCTTGATTGCAAAAAAAGGCCTGACAGAATCCTCCATGTTCGCATTGAATTCGACACAGCCCTCTTTTGCATTCATGGGGATTCCCGTTTTGGGAAGCTTGTTCGGAAGTGCGGCAGTCGCCATTCCTATTGCGATTACCGGCATCGTTGTTAATGCGATTCTTGATCCACTTGCAAGTATTTTGGGAACGGTCGGCCAGCGCAAATCAACACAATCTGACGACACAAAAGGCAATTTATTTAAAGTCACTATAAAATCTGTCCTTCATGGACTCAGTGAACCGCTGGCTTGCGTACCCTTGATTGGTGTTGTATTGACTTTATGCGGATTCCAAGCTCCAAAACTTTTGCAATCTATGTTTGACCAAATCGGCAATATTACTGCGGGTACGGCTCTATTTGCTATTGGGGTAACTATTGGGATTAAAAAGATTACGTTCAGTCCAAAAGCACTTAGTATCGCTGTGCTGAAAGCGATCGTAATGCCTATGGTTATGCTCGGTATTGCTGTTCTGATCGGACTGTCCCCTGAGGATGTAACCAAAGCCGTACTGCTTGTCGCATTTCCCGGCTCTGCTGTAGCCGCTATGATCGCGACCCGCTATGAATCACTGGAAACAGAAGCGGCATCTGCATTTGTTATAAGCTCAGTATTATCGCTTATTTCGCTCCCTCTGCTCATTTCACTACTTGTATAATGACAGAAAGCTTTCAACGTTCAGCGAAAGACTGTTATATATAATGATTAAGGGCATTCGTTCGCCCGCATTTATCTTATTTTTTAAATATTGTTCAAACAATAAAGTAATTTAGTTGTATTTGAGTTGAAACCAGCTATCCTGTCTTGCTAGCAAGCGGCGACCTACATTTATTGCATGTGGGTTGCCGCTTTTTATTTTTGGTAAGCTTCCATACAATTTGTTGGTTCTCATCATTATTTTCATTATCCATCAGTAAGTATATCCCAATTGTAATAATTCGCTAACATTTATAAAGGAAATTGACGAAATATATAAGGGATAGCTGTACTGTAGCATTAAATTAAAATTTAAAGGAGAAGAAACTTGTGAAAAACTTGAAGTGGAGCACTATGTCCTTTTTTGGTAAAAATCTATTAATATCTTTTCTTAACATCGTATTAATAGGTGCTATTCTTATCACATCTAGCTATATACTTCAAAAGAACATTCTCACCACGCAGCTGCAAGATCAGGTTAAAGTGCTGACCAAAAAATGGGCAGAAGATGTTGACAAAACAAAAGTACAACAAGCATTAAGCGAAAAAGATTATAACGGTTCTGTTCAACAGGAATTACGTAAATTTCTAGATTCTATTCACACATTTTATCCTAACGTCGCCCAAGCTTACATATTTGGGACAGAACTAAAAGAAGGAAATCAAACCTCCATTATTGGCGTTCCCACTAATTTGGTGCAAGCTTTCCAAGACTCGAAGATGAATATTGGGGATATGTACACTCTGCCTGACGAAAATGCAGAAGCCGTAAATAAAGTGCTTCAATCCAATGAATCAGCATTGAGCAGCTTTTATACGGACGAATATGGCACATGGACTACGATTGTTTACCCGATTACAGATGCAAGTGGTAAAGTCACAAGTGCAATTTACTTTGACGTAGATGCGAGCTCTGTACCTACGGGTCTTCATAAGCTGCTTGTATATGGTGTTTCACTGCTCATTCTGTTTCTTGCTATCTTCTTGACGATTCAATACTTGCTGGTAAAACGCACGCTCTCCCCAATTCGTTCCTTGATGAAGGGAATTGAAGAAGTCAGCGAGGGTAATCTGAATGTAAAAATTAAGACAGGACTAGACGACCTTGGTATTATTAATCAAAAATTTAATTCTATGATCAAGCGCCTTAACGATACAATGGTGAAAGTACAGGATACGACGCAAGAAGTAACGGGATCAGCCCAGGAATTGTTAAGCATCAGCGAGAAAAACAGTACGAATACAAACGTCATTAACAGCAATATCCGGGAAATAACCCAGGGGCTTGAGGCTCAGGATCACGCAGCACTTGAAAGCTCCAGGGCTATGAATGAAATGTCTACAGTGATCCAAACCATCGCTGAAAGCTCCTCTTCTGTTGCGGATCAAGCTTATTCCATGGAAAAGCGCTCCGTTGAAGGCAATCAGGTAGCTCAAAAGCTATCCACTCAGATGGATTCTATCTCCACTACAATGGAAAGTACAGTTGATTCCGTTAATGCATTGCAGAACCGTTCTAACGAAATCAGTAATATTGTAAGCATCATTACCGGTATTGCCAGCCAAACGAATCTGCTTGCCCTCAACGCTTCGATTGAAGCTGCCAGAGTCGGCGAAGAAGGCAAAGGTTTTGCAGTAGTAGCTGGAGAAGTGCGTAATTTGGCTGAACAGTCTCAAGAATCCGCCAAACAAATTGCAGAGCTTATTGAAGAAATTCAAAAAGAGATTGAACAAACTGTAAAAGGCATTAGCCTGGGTACAAAAGAAGTTCACGTCGGACTGGAAGTTACGAAGCAGACAGGCGAAATGTTCTCTGAAATTTTAGAAGCGTCCAACAAAGTGTCGTCACAAATCCAGGAGGTATCCAGTGCAACTGAGCAAATCTCGGCCAGCACGCAGGAAATGTCAGCTACCTCGGACGAGTTGTCTTCCACAGTTAGCAAAACAGTCAACAGCAGCAAACAAATTGAACAAACCATTGGGGAACAGACAGAGTCTATGGCTTCGATTGTCCAAGCTTCGGACAAGCTTACATTGATGTCCGGGGAGCTGGAAGAGCTTATTTCATTCTTCAAGGTAAACCGGGAAGTCTAAACATTATAACTACCCAATCATCATAAAACAAAGAACCTCTAATCTGCATAGAATGCGCATTAGAGGTTCTTTGATATGCTCTTACATCGTTCTTTAGTTTAAAAAGCCTTCCAACGCTGAGGTTGGCTTACCGTCAGCCTGCCAAGCACCTTTGTTATAGCCTTGATTATAACCTGGGGTTGCAGCTGGCTCCCAATAAAATACGCCCACGCCTTTACCGCCTCCGATACTCCGCACCTTCGTTTTGATTGCGGAAATAAATGCCTTGGAAGCAGCAGGTTCATTATATTCCATCCCGATTTCACTGATAACAATGCCTTTACCATATTTCGCAATGAGGCTATTGGCATTGGTAATCGTCTGATCCACCTTACCCTGCCAGTCAGAGGAAGACGGATATAGAGACAGTCCAATAAGGTCAAACTGAGCTCCATTATCAATCAGTCCACCAATGTTCCAGTTTAAAACGGAACTGTTATCCCCGTTAGCTAAATGTACGATCGTCTTGGTGCTGCTGCTTACGGATTTAACAGCGTTATTCCCTGTATTGACGAGCCACGCATAGTTTTTCATATTCACTGAGGCTTTGCCGTCATCCCAGAGCATGCCATTGTTCGTTTCATTGCCGATTTGCACCCAATCCGGTGTCACACCCTTGCTCTTCATCGTGTTCATAACATAGACGGTATGGGACCAGACCGCATCCATAAGTTGTGTAAATGTAAAATTGCGCCATGCGTAAGGCTTATTCTGCTGTCCTGGGTCAGCCCATGAATCGCTATAATGCAGGGTCAGCATAACGCTCATGCCTAACTTTTGAGCTCGCTGCGCAAGTTCTGCTGCCTTCTCGGCATTCATGTATCCGCTTGCATAATCCTTCATGTCAGGATTTACCCACACTCGAATACGAACCGAATTGATCTGATAATCGTCCCGTAAAATTTGCAGCACATCCCGGCGAACCCCTTTTTTATCCTTCCAGGTCATACCTTGGGCTTCCATCCCTGCGACCCAGCTTATATCTGCTCCTTTGGCGAAAGCAGGGGCGGCCGAAGCCGCACCCACTCCCACAGAGCCCAATGGGTACAAAAAGCTGGATAACAAGATCAACATCGCAAATACCATAGTACGTTTACCTGTTTTCATAAGTCATCCCCTATCTAAATTGTATACTCACATTGCCTCTGGCCAATCCACCTGCTCCCTCACTCGGGAATCAGCGGCGATCACATGTATAACGTGTCTAATTATTGCGCTCTGTCTTTAGAACCTTAACAGCATAGGCACCCAATTGAACGCTGCTGTCTGCTATCACAAGATTTTCAAGCATATCCGTATAAGTTCGTCCATCCAGTGTAATCTCTTGCGGCTCATGCGTAAAATTCATTACAAAAATATAATCATGAACTCCATCGGTACGAATCGCTGTGTTCACTCCATGTGGCAACTGCACATCGAGTGCTTTACTGAGACCTGCCTCATCAATTAAACTCTTGTAAAAATGACTATGGAATAGTCCGGTGTTGCGTGATGCGATGTAATAAGCTTTTCCCTGTCCCAAACGATTCACCGTCAAAGCCGGACGTCCTGCATAAAAGTCTGTCCCGTACTTAGCCAGTACCTCTGCACCCTCCGTATGAATGAGATCACACAATTCAACAGCTTCATATTCCCCTTGTAGATCCAGCTCATTGCCTTCAATCGGTATAATGTAGTTACGATCGTGATCATGTAATCCATCAATTTCTTCCAACCAGATGCCCAGCGTTTTACGAAGCGGCCCTGGAAAGCCTCCAAGGAAACACAAATCATGTTCATCCACAATGCCAGACCAATAGGTTGCTACGAAAATGCCGCCATTTTCGACAAACTTCTGTATGCGCTCCCCTACACCGCTGCGGACCATATACAACATCGGAGCGACCAAAAGTTTATATTTGGAGAAATCTGCATCCATATGAATGACATCTACTGGCACTCCCTGCTCCCACAATGCCAAATAATGTGCTTCAGCTGTCTCCTCATATTTCACCCCTTTGTTCCGCGGTCCCTGTGAATCGTTGATTCCCCAACGGTTCTCCCAGTCAAAAATGACTGCGGCCTCAGCCGGTACGGATGTACCAATCACCTCCTCCAGTTTTTCCAGCGCATGACCGACATCTGTCACGTCCCCGAATACCCGAGTATGCTCATGACCAACATGATCGACGACCGCACCATGCAGCTTTTCACTCGAACCGCGGCTTTTCCGCCACTGAAAATATTGAACAGTGTCTGAGCCGTGCGCCACAGCCTGTAAAGACGATAGCAGATGCATGCCCGGTCGCTTCAGCTTGCTAACGTCTTGCCAGTTCGTCAAACTTGGCGTACTTTCCATGAGCATCCAAGGTTTCCCACCTTTAATGGAGCGAATAATATCGTGCATCATAGCCACTCTTGCAGCTTGACGGCTGTCATCTCCTTCACGGTCATGCCAGGTCGGATAACTATCCCAGGAAATAACATCGAGCAGATCAGCAAACTTCCAGTAATTCAATCCTTCGAAAAACTCCATTAAATTGGTTGTGACTGGAATGTCCGGATTTGCAGCCTTAAGCGGCACAATCTCATGCTTGATAAAATCTGCGGTCTGTTCGGTTACAAACCGTCTCCAGTCCAAATTCATGGCATGAACCTGCGTTTCACCATGAGGTGCTGGAGATTCGACTTGGCTCCAATCTGTAACTGTATGACTCCAAAATGTTGTCCACCATGAATGATTAAGCTGATCCAGCGTACCATATTTATCCTGCACCCAAGTGCGAAACGCCTCCTGACAATAATCACAGTGACAGTCTCCACCAAATTCATTGGAAATGTGCCAGCCAATAACAGCAGGATGATTAGCATATCGCTCAGCCAGCTTCGTATTCATGATACGTACTTTTTCCCGGTATACAGGCGACGTATAACAGTGGTTATGTCGAAACCCGTGCAAGTTACGGACACGGTTAACCCCTACACGCAGCACCTCGGGATATTTTTGCGACATCCAGGCTGGTCTTGCTCCGCTCGGAGTGGCCAAAAACGCATAGATTCCGTTCTCAGCAAACGAATCCAGAATACGATCCAGCCATTCAAACGTAAATACACCTTCCTCAGGCTCCAAGGATACCCATGAGAAAATGCCGACAGACATTACGTTGCATTTGGCTAGTTTCATCAAGCGGATATCCTCCGCTAACACCTCGGGATATTGCTGCCATTGCTCCGGGTTATAGTCTGCTCCATGCAGCATACGCGGAACTCGCTCACTAATGGGAGGGTACTTGGTTATGTTTGGATATGTCACTGTAAATCATCTCCTTGTATTAGTTCTGTTACTCTTTGACGGAACCTAACGTCATACCTTTAACAAAATACTTTTGTAAAAATGGATATACAATAAGAATAGGCGCTGCACCAATGAAAATTTGTGCTGCATTAACCGTCGTCTGAGACAGTAATTCCATCTCTTTGGGACTCATGCTCATGGAGCTCATATCCTTCTGTATAATTACAGTTTGCAGGAACGTCGCCAGCGGATAATCCTTTGCATTGCTCAAATAGAGCAGACCATCAAACCATGAGTTCCAATGAAATACCATACTGAACAGCGCAATCGTCGCAATGGAAGGCATGGATATCGGTAAGAAAATACTAAACAATGTCCGAAAATGCCCTGCTCCGTCGATCAATGCCGCCTCTTCCATCTCTTTGGGGATACCTCTGAAAAAGTTCAGCATAAGAATGACCAGAAATGTATTGACCGCTCCTGGCAATACAAGTACCCAGAAGCTGTCCATAAGATGAATCTTTTGAATAACCATATAAAATGGAACCAGACCACCGTTAAAAATCATACTAAATACAAACAGCCATGAATAAATGTTGCGACTACGGAACACCGTGGTTTCCTTCGAAAGCGGATAAGCAGCTAAAAAGGTAATCAGCAGCGTCAAGCCGGTTCCCAAGACAGTTCGGCAGACGGAAATCCAGATGGAGTGCAGAAAAATTGGGTTATTCATCGTCTTCTTATAGGCTTCTAAAGAAAATTGCACTGGCCACAGTCCAACCAGATTGGCATCTGCTGCTGATTTAGCACTAAACGATACCGCCAACACATGGATCAGTGGAACGATACACATGATAGACAATATCACAAGCAAGCAAATGTTGAACACATTAAAAATGCGGTATGGCGTTGTTTTATGATACATGACTCTCCCTCTTTCAGCCTCGTGGAATCAGAATATGCGGTAACCTGCCCATTTGTAAGCAAGCCGATAAGATATCAGAATGAGAATCATACTGATAACGGATTTGAACAATCCAATGGCGGTAGCAAAGCCCATCTCCCCATTGATCAATGCTGTCCGGTAGACGAATGTGTCAATAATATCGCCTTTTTGGTATACCAGCGGATTATAAAGGTTGAAAATCTGGTCAAAACCAGCATTCAGAACATTACCAAGGGCAAGCGTCCCAACAACGACCACCATCGGAATCAATGATGGTACAGTAATGTGCAGCGTCTGTCTCCATCGGCTCGCTCCATCCATTTCAGAAGCCTCATACAACGAAGGATTGATACCCGCCAGTGCAGCGAGGAATACGATGGTATTGTAGCCAAACTCTTTCCATATGTCCGATACAATGACGGTAAAACGAAACCAGTTGTTATCTCCCAGAAAGAAGATAGGCTGGATTCCTATACTTCCAAGAATCCGGTTCATAAATCCGTCAGTAGCCAACAGATCAATCAGAATGCCACCCAAGATTACCCAGGACAGAAAGTGTGGCAGATACACCAATGTCTGAATGGAGCGCTGAAGTCCGACCTTGCGAATTTCATTCAGCAGGATAGCAAAAACAAACGGAACCAGCAGATTGAAAAACATCTTTAACACAGCAATAATCAGCGTATTCCATACGACCTGAAGACTGTCCTCCCGTTGGAACAAAAAGCGGAAATTATCCAGTCCAACCCATTCAGAACCAGTTATGCCTAGCCAAGGTTTGTAATTTTGAAAGGCCATCACGATGCCGCCCATTGGAATGTAGCTGAATACAATTAAGAAAATGATGGCTGGCAGCAGCATGATATGAAATGGCCACGTACGTTGCAGACTTCTCATTGCAGTTCCTCCTGTAATTCTCATGGTATACCTCAATTATAAAAGCGTTTTCGCAGTCCCAACAGTTCAAAAAACCAACATACATGGCACAAAAGCAATCATTTTTATTTAATCCATATGAAGCTGAAGTAAAAAGGCTGTCCACCTTGGGACAGCCTTTTTCAATCTGTTTTACACCATCGACAACTTTTACTTTTCGACGCTCTTATACCATTCGTTTACTTCCTTTGTAATTTGTTCGCCACCAGCGGCTTTCCACGTCTGTACAAAGGTATCAAAAGCGGAAATCGGCTGTTTGCCATAAATAATTTCATTGAACGTCTGGCTTTCAATCTTATCGAGATAATCCTTTTTAGCCTTCATCGTTGGCGTGGTTGGTCCTGTAAACTGATCTTTCATAGAGATATCCTTTTGTTCCATAAGCACTTTGGCCGCTGCGGGAGTGTCTTTCCCGTAATTCACCATTACATCTTTCTCCAGTCTGGTTTTCGGTTCTGCACCGTCAGCCAAGCTTAACAAAGCCTTCATTTGGGCATCAGGGATACGTGCACCATCACGAACCAGCAAATAACGAATAGAGTTTACATAACCACCCGGTATTTTATCAATAGACACCAGCTTTCCATTGGCATCTAAATCATAATCGTAGCCCTTAAACAGCCCATTCGACAAATCACCGTCCGGTTTGGCATTTGCATAATGATCAAACAAGTAATTTTGATATGTGAAGAAGGCTTCAGGATGCTGCATTTGTTTGTTGATGAGTACGACACCATTGGTGTACTGCGTTCCATGACGCATAGCTTTGTTGTCAGGTCCGGCTGGAATCTTGATCGGCTTCCATACAGCACTCGGCGCATTTTTAACCGTATCTTGAAGCGGCCATCCACTCATCCAATATGGCCCAGGAATCATCCCGGCTGTCCCTGCAACTGTAGGTTCTGATGTTTTATTTTCATCCCACAATGCTGCTTCCTGAGGGATATATCCTTTTTTGAGCCACTCGCTCAGTTTTTGCAGACCCAGCTTCATGCCAGGCTGGACAGAGCCATATTCCAAGCTGCCGTTTGCACCTTTGTTCCACTGCTGGGGTAGTGTGCCATAAGCCCCGAAAATCCAGGATGGGTCACCCATCCAAGTGTTCATGGATGTTTTGAAACCGATGCTGAGCGGGGTCACTTTGTCCGGAGCCAATCCGTCCGGATTTTTGTTTTTAAAGGCATCCATCACTTTTTCCAGATCATCCATCGTCTCAGGAGCCTTCATCCCCAGCTTATCCAACCAATCTTGTCGTACCCACAATACATAATCATGGTTATAGGCGAAATCAAGCACAGGGATACCCATTTTTTTACCATCCCGGCTATACTGATTCCATACATTCGTATCCTGACTCATGGCCTGCTTCCAAGAATCCGAAGCATATTTATCAAACAACGGGCCAACTTCAGCGAACATACCGGAATCGATCATATCCTGGGCCAGCTGCTCATTCTCCGTTCCCAGTACAACGACATCAGGCATCTCCTGACCAGAGGACATCGCCAACCGCAGCTTGGTAGCAAACGCACCGTTTGTATCCGTGACAGACCAGAGTGATTTTATATTAATACCAAATTTCTCTTTGGCCCATTTCGTCGCAACGTTATTTTCGATAGATTCGCCATTTTTAAATTTTAAGGCGGGATCTACACCCCATACCGTGGATATTGTAACTTCTGGGTTGTATTTTTCTTTGTATACGTTTTCAGTTTTAGCTGTACTGTCCGCATTCCCATCATTTCCTGCACCTGAGCAGCCCACAAGGCCAACCCCTAATACCATAGTTGCGGCGAGCAACGACAATAGCTTTTTCTTCGAATGAACTCGCATCTTGTTCCCCCTCTAAAAATCATTTTCTACTCTTTTATTATAAGAGGGCTTTTCTTAGCAGCCTATGTCACAAAATAAATATTTCTGCACCTTTCCCAACTGATCTTTACTCATTCGTCTTTACTGGTCCCGAAATTCATGCGGAGTCATTCCATAATGTTTTTTGAACATCTTGCTGAAATATTGGGGATTCTGATAGCCGAGTTCAGTTGTTATTTCATATATTTTTTTGTTGGAATATTTGAGCAAATAAAGAGCCCGTTCCATTCTCATTCGGATAATATAATCTCCCAGGCCTTCCCCAGTTTCGGCTTTATAGATTTTGGACAAATAGACGGGATGAAGATAGACCTGATCGGCAATCGTCTTAACAGACAGCTCCTGTCCTTTATCCTGAGCGATCAACTCCTGAACCTGCTTGACCACATAGCTTTTGGCGCTTTGCTCGCTTGCGGACCACTCGGCTTTAAGCTTGTTCATCATGGAAAATATCCACTCTTTGAGGTGGGGAAACGAATGAACCAATTTCTGCGCATGTAACGGATCGAAGCCTACCTGGTCCATTTGTGTAATGAAGCGTCCTTGTTTGTGAGCTGTATACATAAAGGCGCTCGTTACCGAAATAAACAGTTCATACAAATGCTCGCGTGTATAACCTGCCTCTTCCATTTTGCCAAATACACGGCTTACTTTTGCTTCGGCCTCTTCCCATTGCCTGGACTCTAGCAGATGAGTAAGCGTAGGGTGCGTATAAAGACCCTCCAGCGACTTCACTGAGCTATGTGACTGTTCTGTCTGCTCTTCTATGAATAGCAGTGGATTCGTTTCCTCCTGTTGGTTCCAATATAAGGATCTGATTGCTGTCTGATATAGCTTAGGCAGCTCATCCGGGAAATGAAACCAATTCGTTAATGTGACGTAAATTTCACCTTTCAAGTAATTGCTCACATTTTTTCGAAAGGTCTCAATCGCTGCACGCAAAAAATGATTCTGTTCATCCACAGTCCTTTCAGCAAATAAATCCCAATTTCCTTCAATTAACACGATTAGGCAATCATGTGGCGCTTTGCAATGCCAAACATGAAAATCAGGAGCAAACACTTCTTCTGCAATATTTCCAATCGCATACTCAATTAAGGACACTGAGTGATAATCCATATCAGAAAAATGCTTGCCCAACTGAATAAGCAGCATACTGGCAGGATGTTCTGTACGTAGCTTGATTTCATATTCGGACATTTTGTCCGTTATTTTCTGTACAGTCAAATCACGCCCGAGTAACAAATCGTGCATCAAATGAGTGCGCAGCACACCGAAATCGTTCCTGCGACTGTATTGTAATTGATGAACCTTGTCAAATGCTTCCCATTCTTCCTTTAGCGAATCCATAGCAGCTGACACACATTTGATAAACTCATCATCATCCACCGGCTTTAATATGTAATCAAAAGCCTTAAGCTGGAGCGCTTTTTTAGCGTATTCAAAATCAGCATAGCCTGTCAGTAATAAACTTCGGATGTGCGGCCAACGTTCGTTTACTTCAACAATCAGCTCTAATCCCGTCATGCCAGGCATACGAATGTCCGTAACCAGAATATCAATATCATGCGCTTCCAGCACATCTACTGCTGCCAAGGCTGAAGCTGCTTGATGTACCCTCTCAATTCCCAATGACTCCCAGGGTATGGTAGCCGCCAGGCTTTCGGTAACATAGCTCTCATCATCGACTAATAATATCTGAACCATCAGTATCCTCCAATTTACTATTTCTTGAATTTGATGAAGAATGGAACACCCCGTCTTCCTGCCCTTCTTCCATTGACAGTGGCCATTTTAAAATCACTCTCAATCCTCCCAACGGAGACAACGAGAATTCCAGCCCGCCGTTTTCACCAAAATGTAATCGCATTCGTTGATGCACATTCCATAAACCATAGCCACTTTTCTCGTCCACAGGCTTCTCAAGTGCTAATGTCAAGGATGTTATATCCTCTTCACTCAAACCGAGTCCGTTATCGTCCACAATCAAGTACATGGATGAGCCGATGCACTCAGTCATAATACGGATGATCCCCTCCTCCGCCTGAGGTTCTATTCCGTGCAGCACTGCATTTTCCACCAGGGGTTGCAATACAAGCGGTGGAACCAGCAGACTACTCGCCTGTGAAGAAATATCAATAGTGAACGTTAACCGTGGCATACGCATCTGCTGAATTTTCAAATAATATTGTACAAACTCGACTTCATCCGATAAAGGAACCAAATCTCTTTCCTGTCTTGTCGTATAGCGATAATATTTGGACAAATTATGAGCCATAGCCACGACCGCCTCATGATTGCGCAGCTTTGCCATACTCGTAATAAAGGAAAAACAATTATAAAAAAAATGGGGATTGATTTGAGACTGGAGCTGCTTTAGACGAGCTTCCTTTACATGCAGCTTCTCAACGTAAACCTTCTCAAACAGCTCTTGAATCTGTTCGACCATCAGGTTGAATTGACGTGACAGAAATGCAAATTCATGACTACCCTTAGGACTCAAACGAACAGCATAGTCTCCATCCTTTAATCTCCTAAACGCCCGCACAAGCTGGAGAATCGGAACTTGTACCTGTGAGTGAAGAAGATAAGCACCAATGATCCCCACCAGTAGCGAGCCAACAACGGTTAGATAAAATAGTCGGTTAGATGAATAAATCGGAGACATCATATCGGACAAAGGCATGTAGTCAATCAAATACCAACCTGTTGTTTGCGAAAGAACGGCGTGAACAAGGTAACTCTCTTCTCCAATTTTCACGGTCAAATTATCAACTTCATGTAATCCCAATTTCTCCAGTTTCGCAATCAGCTGGCTTGACAATTCTTCATTTGCAGAGCGATTGTAAATCACGCCTACACCTTTTTTATAATAAAAAGGCTCCTTTCGCCCATCGCCTTTAAAGCGGTCAAGCATGTCCTGAATGTTGCTGCTATCGAATTCCACTTTAATAATTGTGTTAGCGGTTTCTGGATTGGCTAGTGAGGAAAACGGGGATAAGGTATACAATGAAAATATAAATTGATCCTTACCGTACACTCTTTTTTTAGATACCTGCCAGCCGTTTGTAATCGATTGTCTTAATTTCTTCTGATCATAATAACTGGCTCCATTCTCCGATACAACTCGTCCAAGCGAAGGAGAATATATACTCAGCCCTGTTCTCCAGTTCGAAGAGCTTTCCTGAAGCCCAAGCTTGGTTTGAATCCGCTTGACAAGGTTAATTCCATCCAGGTTGAGAGTCTTATCCTTTAAAAAAATTGCTTGGAAACTGGCTACATCAGGATCATGAATCAGCAGATGCGGCCAGGAGGAAATCATTTCAATATTCGTATTCACCTGGTTTTGAAAAAAAGTCAGCTGGTTATAATTGGATTGATTCAGTTCTTCACGTAATACGCCTGTCGTTGTCTGATTAGAGTAGACATACAGAAGCAGCACAGGTATCAGCAATACGATAACGATGGAAACGATTTTAGTATAAAAATTAAATTTTAACATGAGTTTTACACATCCTCTGCACAAAAAACAGGCATACTTAAAAGGTATGCCAGAGCCCTGACCTTCGTTGCCGCCACTACATACTATACATTATTAAGGGTTGGCGGTGATAATATGTTTGACGCTAAGCAAATGGAATGGTTAGATCAACTATCTGCTGAAGACCTGGCCATATTAGGTGCCGGCTTCAATACACTAGGTGATTTTTTTGATTTTTTGGCGCTGATTAAAGCCAAACAGGAAACATCTAAGGAGCTAAAAGGTAAAAACACTAAATCAAAAACTATTTAATAACGAATTTTACACGAGTCCCATCCTCATACTGATCTAACTGGTGACTGACCCATGATCCTGCCCCACGATTATCCTTAGGAGCTATGTATTTGATATTTGCACCCTTACCCCCTTCTGAGCACATAGCCATCGGCCATTCATCACGATCAAACCCTTTACGAGTAGGAACACCCGCAAGTGAATGCTGACGATTTTGCTCGGCTCCTTCCCGGTCAATTGTGCATACTGGTGATTTTCCCGCTTGAATGGCTTCCTTAATATGCTGCGCCGTTTCAGGATAACGACCTGACGGAAATTGCAGCGTTACCTGAGCTGATGAAGGCGGGTTCTCTCCTGTTATTTTCGTAAAAAGATTGTCTCCTTCAAACCAGTACGCTCCCACAGCTAGCAACACTAAGGCTATAAAACTTAGCAACTTTTTCTTCAATTTCCCTCTTCCTTTCAAGCTATTCCAGTAAATGACCTTCAGCTAAGGTAATCCCCAGATTTTATTTTTTGTAACCCCTTACCGACTATAAAAAAAGGTTAAATATCCGACGACAAATAGTATAGAGAGGAGGTTGTACGAATGAACGATGAGATCAAACTGGCCGTGAGCCAAATGCAAGCTGTTGTAATCCGGTTACTGAATGGAAATACCGTAATTGGCTGGCCTAAGCTCCTATCTGACCAAGAAACTCAGCAATTCAAGCTCTACGATGACGAACACGTATATACGATTTCCGTTAATGACGTGGATACAGTCGCAAGAGTTATTGTATAAGATACAGAGAACGACTTAATGAGTCATCCAGCGGACAAGCCCAAACAAGGCGCACCACAGGAGAAGACTAATCAGAATTCCCCAAAATAAACCTTTAAAAAGCTTCATACCATACTGACAACCTTTCCGACTGGGCTTTTTCCCCATTATAGCATGTCAGAAAGACAGCTGTCGCAGCCTGCTCTTACATTGTCTTCGTATCATATATTTTAAATTTTGAAATCACGATACCAAGAAAAAAGCACAAAATTCCGAGATTAGGACTGATCACCATTGAAAATGCAATCATGACATAATAAAAGTCACAATTTAACCGAAATTTAATGAAATTTTTCCGAAAATGATGTATAATTATTGACATAACAAAACGCACGAGGTGATCATCATGGCATTATTAAACAGAGTTAAAGAATTAAAATTACAACTGCCTAACGAGCATCATAGCATTTCACAATACGTGGAGCATGCATTGCATTCGATTGACAGTTTTGTAGAACAACATCGTCAATTTGTAGCTGCTCAAGCTTTATATGGTGAAAAAATCAACGGTACGGAAGAAAGATTATTTCGTGACACAATCGCTGAGATTAAAGCCCAACTAGTAGCTACTCTGGAGAAAACAGTTGAAGATTTCGCGCACAAAGGCGATAAGCACTGGAAAAATCATTATCAGGACGGCGTAGAATAAGCTGAAAATAAAACCCCCGGTCTTTGGACCGGGGGTTTATTTGTTTGGTATACGCCAGATGTGGCAATGTACGTAGACTATTTTAACACTTTGGCAGACGTCGTTACCTTCTTACCACCATAGACTACTTTAATACTGGAGCTTCCGCTATCCAAGGCCTTCACCTGACCAGCTGTAACCTGTACGATCGACGGTTTGGAGGATGTCCACACCGCTGAATTGGTCACATTCGCAGTCGCGCCTGAATCATAAACTGCACTCACGCTAAGCACTTGAGATGAGCCCTTAGGCAGCTTCAGGTTTTTATTGCTCAATACCAGCTTAAGCAACTTAGGTGTAACCTTAATCTCCACGTTAAACGACTTATCCTGGTACGTACCCGTAATGGTTGCTGTTCCAATTCCAACAGCTTTAATGGAAGACCCTTTTACGACCACTACAGAAGCATTCGATGTTGTCCATTTCACTTTGCTGCTCAGGGTAACTTTTTTACCATCTGTATAATTGCCGACGACTTTGATGGACTTACTTCCCTTCAAATTCATCTCAGCATTCGAAAAACTTGGTGTCAATGTAGAAATGGCTCCCTCCACAATGACAGGCACTTTCACGTATTTATTCATATACATTGCCTTGATTCCCGAGTTTCCACCACTCACCGCTTTTACTTTGCCATTTCCCACTGTAACTGCCGCTGTTGTAGCTACCCAGCTTACCTGGTTGGTCACATCCAGTACTCCGCCACCAGCCATGTGTGCTTTTACAGTCGGAATACTCGTTTCTTGGCCTGCAACCAATACATATTTTTTCTCAGAAGCCGTCAGCTTAAGAACCTTATATTGTACGGTCACTGGAATGTCCAGCTTGAGCGCACCTACTGTCGCTGTCAATGTTGCACTACCTGGGTTTACTGCTACCAGTTTACCATTTGCAATTTTGACTGCACTCTCACTGCTTAAGCTCCATTTTACATCGGATTGAACTGCTTTTTTGGCTCCATTGACCAAATAAGCAGATATACTCGGAAGAGATGTTTTGCTGCCAGTTTCAAGAGCCAGACTGGCTTTGCTTGAGACCAGTTTTTCGACAGTTGGAAGTACATTAATCTTCAGAGTCTTACTCAAACCATGATAGGAAGCTGTAATGGTCGAATTCCCTACATCCATCGGTGTGATTTTCCCTTGCTCTACAGTGGCAACCAGCGAATTAGAGGAAGTCCATTCTGCTGTGTTGGTCACATCTGTTTTGCCGCCAGTCAGGTTCACATCGGTTGCAGTAACCTGAATGGGGGAGCTCCCCATATAGACCGATTTGGAGCCAGTCTCACTCAGTACCAGTGCTTGGGATGAAGAGCGCACATACACGATCAATTGAGCATTAAGGCCATCTTTGGCGGCTTTTATATAAGTCACGCCTTTGGCAAGAGGACGTACAAGTCCATTTTCTACGGTAGCAACAGCTTCATTCGTGGAGGTCCATTCCACGCCGGACACATTTTCCGTGCCACCTCCGCTAAGCACACCTTGAGCAGTCAGTTGCTTCGATTCTCCGCCAATAGTCAGATTCAGAGGACCCGTCGGATTGAATTGCAACTTGCTGTAAGGCGATTTTACCGTAATCGTCGTACTTACCGTTTTCTGACCATATGTGGCAACAATCTTAATCTGCCCTTTGGACACTGGGGTAATGAGTCCCTTTTCTACCTTTAAAATACTTGAGTCCCCGGAGATCCATTCAGCTTCTTCGGTTACATCCGTTTTACCAGTCTGCGTCACAGACCACACTTTTAATTGAGCGGGGCTTCCACCCAGATTGATTGTGGTTGGATTTTGACTGTCCCACTGTACTGTGGAGGTCGTTTTCTCCTCAGCCCGGATCAAACCTGCTGGCCATGCTGCGAATACAAACATCAGCAAAGCAAGTAAGAAGGTACTCCGTTTGCTCATACGTTTCATACGCTCCATTCGTTTCTCTCCCTTGGTTTCATTCTATAAAACAGGATATTATTAACAATCCCATTATCTTTTATCGGTAAGCAGCTAACTAAATTGAACCCTTCATCAAAAAAAGGTGAATTATAACAGTTAAAGTTCGCCACGCAGTGACCTCACTACAAATAAATGCTCTGCCTTGGATAAGGTTTGTCCATCCTCAAGAGTCACATGGTCTGCCGAGTGACTAACCAGCTTTACATTATAAGCAATCAGTTGATCATCTCTCCAAATCGTCACCGCCGACTGAAAATGAATGGCATTATCAAACTGTAACGGAACATTCATTACATAACCGAAAGCGTTCAGCCTCGCTGGCTGGCGGCTTTTACGCTCACGTCCCGGAGGAAGCATGGTAATATGCGTAATATTTTCAAAAGGAATAGCCAGCATTTTCGGGCCCAAAATAACGCATTTTCGTATATCATCCCATTTTTCAAGTGTGCCGCGCACCTTCTGGGTATGACCATTGTTGCCGTGATATAAAATGACCTGACGTCCCTTCCATTGACGCATGTCCTCACCTCCCGTGCTAGCGGTTAGGAATCTCCCACCGAATCGGTTCCATTCCATGCTCTTGCAAAAATGCATTGGTACGTGAAAAAGGCTTGCTGCCAAAAAAACCTCTATGAGCCGCCAATGGACTCGGATGAGCAGATTTCAGCACCAAATGTTTGCTGGTATTCACGAAGCTTGCTTTTTTCTGAGCATGGCTCCCCCACAAAATGAACACTGCCGGCTGTTCACGTTCATTAATCGCTTCAATGACAGCATCCGTGAAACGTTCCCAACCTATTCCCTGATGAGATTGCGGTTGTCCTTCGCGCACGGTCAACACGTTGTTCAGCAGCAGCACACCTTGCTCCGCCCAAGGAACGAGGTATCCCTGATTCGGAATGGGAGTGCCGACATCATCGCGCAGCTCCTTGTATATATTTTGTAGAGACGGCGGTGTACGCACACCGGGTCTAACCGAAAAGCTCAAGCCGTGAGCTTGTCCCTCTCCATGGTATGGGTCCTGCCCTAATATAACCGCTTTGGTCAGATGATATGGCGTTAATTTGAGTGCTGAAAACAAATCTTCCTTTGGAGGATATACCTTATGTAACTTGTACTCTCGAGCTAACGTATACCTTAATTCATTAAAGTAAGGCTTTTCGACCTCTTCCCGTAGTACATCATCCCAGTCATTCCCAAACATACCGCTGTCTCCTCTCAATATGTAAATCTGTGAAAGCTGTTAACTTTTGTACAAACAAATAAAGCTGACCCCTCATCCGGAGCCAGCTTATTTATTCGTTACTTGTGTTTCTATGCCGAAGGACCAGAAAAGTATTCTTACGATAGTCAACTACCGCGGGGTCTAAATTCGATTTCCTTATTATAGCATTCACGGTATTGATGTCAAGTAACTGAATGCTTAAATTCCTCAGAAGTAAAGCTCTTAATTGCTGTATTGGTTACGATTTTGGATGAGCATTCAGGTATTCCAATGCATTGTATAACATAACAGCAGCTTCGGCACGTGTAATCGCACTTTTGGGATGGAAATTTCCTTTCCCATCCAGGACATTGACCTTGTACACTAGCGAGCGTTGAATGCTGCCTTGGTAAGAAGGCTCCAGCTCGCTGTCATCTGCAATATTTGCAGGTGCGATTTTAATCATGGGAAGAGCACCTGCTTTTTCCATGCCCTGAATCAACATGTGAGTGAACTCTTCTTTGGTTAGTGCTTTGGCAGGATTGATATCTTTTGGAATGTCTACACCGTTATAATACGCGTTAATAAAAGCTTCGGCGTACCAGGCGGTATCCCTAACCTGGGTAAACAGTCCACTCGCCTGCGGCGCCTGGTTCAAATCAATGGCGGCCAAACTAAGCTGAAGTCCGCCCGAGATCAACTGAATGCCTTGGGCAGCGGTCACTTTAGATGAGGGGAGAAACTGCGTGTCAGAGGCACCTTTAAGTAACCCCCGCTCTTTAAGGGATATGATTTTTTCTTTGCTATTTACATGGCCCAAATCCTTGAATTGACTGTCTGCCGCAGACAAATGACCTCCAATCGAGAAGGACAGTAGAGCTATAGTCGTAAGGGCTGCGATTGCACTTTTTCTCATGCTCATGTTAAGTTCCACCTTGTAGTTGAATTAGGCCGCTTGGCCGTTAACAACTTCTTGACGTGGTTCACGATAGAAAGGTTGCAGCAGTTGCTACTAACCTAAATTGAACAATCTAAGCTACATAAAAAAACTCTCCTCTGCTTCTAGCAGGGAGAGTTTTTAGCTCACTCAATCGGATTTAATTGCGTGCTGGATTCAGCTTTGCTTGCAGTATCTTGTTGAATCCGTTCATTCTGTTTGTGGCTTGGCATTTGCCAATTTTATATGAACATCTCTCAATTGTTTGTCAGTAACCTCTGAAGGGGCTCCCATTAATACATCCTGTGCTTTACTGTTCATTGGAAAAGCAATAACCTCTCGAATATTCGATTCATTTGCAAGGATCATTACAATCCTATCAATTCCAGGTGCTATACCTGCGTGAGGGGGTGGCCCAAATTGAAAAGCATTAAAGAGTGCAGGAAATTTACTCTTAATCTCTTCATATGTATAACCCGCGATCTCAAAGGCTTTTACCATAATCTCTGTATCGTGGTTACGGACAGCCCCCGAGGACAGCTCAATTCCATTACATACAATATCATATTGGTACGCCAGGATCTCCAGAGGATTCATATTCAACAGCGCATCCATGCCACCTTGCGGCATCGAAAATGGGTTATGGCTGAACTCTATTTTATGAGTATCAGGGTCCAATTCAAACATGGGGAAATCAACAATCCAGCAAAACTTAAACGTATCCTTTTCCAATAAATCCAGCCTTTTTCCTAATTGGTTTCGGACAGCGCCAGCTATTTTTTCGACATTTTTAAGCTCATCGGCAGCAAAAAACAGGGCATATCCCGGACCAGCTTGCGTTACATCGATCAATTCGTTTTTTACCTTCTCCGGTATAAACTTTGCAATCGAGCCGCTGATAGACATATCATCATTAACCTTAATCCATGAGAGACCTTTCGCTCCAGCCTCCATAGCAAAGTTCACGATATCGTCGTAAAAGCTTCTTGGCTGTGCTTCACAACCAGGAGTAGCAATAACTCGTATCGTTTTATTTTTAAACACTTTAAAATCACTCTCTATAAAAAGCTCTGTAACATCATGGATAATTAATGGATTTCTTAAATCAGGTTTATCGCTCCCATATTTGAGCATGGCTTCTTGATAGGGAATTCTACTAAAAGGCTTTGAAATTTTAAAATGTGTAAATTCAGAAAAAACTTCATACAGCATATTTTCAACTACATTAAAAACATCTTCCTGTGTAGCAAAAGCCATTTCCATATCCAGCTGATAAAACTCACCGGGTGATCTGTCTGCTCTTGCATCCTCATCTCTAAAGCACGGAGCAATTTGAAAATATTTATCAAAGCCGGAGACCATTAATAGTTGTTTGAATTGTTGAGGTGCCTGAGGCAAGGCATAAAATTGACCTGGATGCACTCTACTAGGAACTAAATAGTCTCTGGCGCCCTCTGGAGATGAACTTGTCAGAATCGGTGTCTGAATCTCCAAAAAATCCAAATCAATCATCTTTTTTCGGATACTTTGAATGACTTTAGAGCGAAGTACAATATTATCATGCAGATTTTCATTGCGCAGATCCAGGAAACGATACTTTAATCTTAAATCTTCCCGGGCTTCATGTGCTGAAGATACTTCAAAAGGCAATGGGTTCATGACCTTCCCTAACACTTCTATCTCCTTGGCAACGACTTCAATATATCCGGTTTTCATTTGGGGACTGATCGTGCTTGCAGACCTGTGACATACAGTTCCTACGACAGAGATGGTTGATTCCCTGCTGATCTTGGATGCAAAATCTTTTAACTCATTAGGATCAGAGACAACGATTTGCGTAACCCCATAATGATCCCTAAGGTCAATAAAAACAATCCCGCCAAGGTTACGCATATTTTTAATCCAACCTGCAATTCTCACGATTTCCCCGACATGCGTTTGATCCAATTCTCCACAGTTATGAGTTCTATATCTATGCACAGAAACACCCTCTTTCTTTTACCCTAGTATCTACATGGTTTCAATGATGTAACCCATGGTCTGATTGCATATATTGCTACTCTATTCTGCATGAATCCGGCCATGGGCTTATACGGTTAGAACATACTGCACTTCATTATTAGCTTCTTGCCCTAGCTTGAATCCAACTAGATTGTAAGACTAGCAGTTAAAGCTTTAAATCTTTCATTCAGGTGCTCTGCAGTCTCAACCATTATTTTTTGTCCTATATCGTCAACATGTCTATTCTTCCAATTCTCAAGATCTGTCCCCTTAACCCATTGATTAAAAGCGCCGAGGGCTGGTCCGCAGTGTACTTGATAATCGACTCTGTTGTTTTTGTCGCCATTAATGGCAAGTCGAGTAGAATAAGTAAAGTACCATCTAAATATCAAGGCCATCTTCCGTTTCGGGATTCTTTCAGCTTTTTCAATGATTTCAGGCGGATAATAAGCTTTAATATCTTCGTAGACTTGTTCAATACTCTTCTTAAAATACTTTTCTTCAATATAGTGTTTTGTTTCTCTATCAATTTCATCTATGGAATTATAATTACGGTAAAGGTCATATAATTTATTCGCCCTGGCTGGGAAAAACACTCCTTTTTTCATAACCTGAACTTTTGCGCCCATTTCAAACATATCCCCTGCTGGAGCGTAGTCCGTATCCTGAATGTTTAACTGCTGAAGCAAATCTTTTACTTCATCACTCGTCCCTGCTTCAACTGTGCACTGATTGATTGAACCCGTCATGATAAAATCAGCACCCAGTATAAACGCCGCCGCTGCAGCTTGTGGAGTCCCTATTCCCCCGGCTGCCCCTACCCTTATACTTTTATTGTATTTATACTTTCGAATCGCTTCATCCCTCATCTGAAGCATCAGCGGGACCAATACATAAGCAACTGCATGGTCAGTATGCCCACCTGAGTCAGCCTCGACGCACAAATCATCTACCATGGGAATTTCCATCCCCATCATCGCTTCTTCCCGGCTGATCCTATTTTCCGCCAGCAGCTTATTGATAATATTCTGAGGCGCAGGACTCAGGAAGGCTTCAACAACCTCTGGCCTGGATACTTTCGCAATAATTCTGTTCTGTGGCGTAACATTTCCCTGTGCATTCCGTCTCAGCCCCTTCAGCCTGTACCTAACCAAAGAAGGTGTGATACTCATAAACGCAGAGGCTTCAATATTTCTAACACCGTATTTTATGTACAAATCAACGATGTTATTTTCTATGTCTGGGTGGTCCGGCACATGAATCAGATTCATTCCATAGGCTTCGCCATGGTTCAATTGCTTCTGAATATACTTTATGGTTTCCTCCAGAGCATCCATCTTCACTCCCCCAGCTCCAAAAAATGCCATCATTCCTGCCTTTCCTGCTGTTACGACCATCTCTTTTGAAGAGATTCCCTTGTACATAGAGCCTATAAGATACGCATACTTAATTCCGTAATCTTGTTTAAATTCGCTATGCCCAAGAGACTCTGCCGTAAATCGTTTGCTGGATTCCAGTACGTCATGACCGGATTTTGTTCTGGGAGCCAGTCGCTTTTCGAATATCGATTCATCATTTCTCAACGTATCCTTCGACATCCTCTTCTGTACCTGTTCGTTTCGGTCTTCAACCTCTGTCACGATCAATGGCTCGGCTTCTCGTTGTATGGCATTAACCAATCCTGCCACAACATTTCCAGGCCCGATTTGGATAAACTGGGTTACACTTTTACCCATCAGATACCGTATACTCTCCGACCACTTGACCGGGCTTACAATCTGGTTGATCAACGTGCTTCTTAAGTCCTGCTGCTTGTAGGGTCTGGCATGGACATTGGAAATAACGGGTATTTTGATGTTCGAGAATTCAAATGGCGCCGCATAGGCCTCAAATTTCTGTTTGGCATTTTCCATATACCTGGAGTGAAATGCTCCACTTACATTCAAAACCACATAATTTCGGGCTCCTGCATCTTCAAAAATCGGTTTCGCCTGCTCAATCAGTTCCTTTGGCCCTGAAATGACAATCTGGCTGGGCGAATTATAGTTGGCAACATCGAGCTCTATTAATTTATTTTTCTCCATTACTTCCCGAAACACTTCTTCTTTCAAGCCTAAAACTGCCGCCATTCCGCCACCAGTAGCCCGAGCCATCAGCTCTCCTCTTTTTTGGACCAGCTTCAAGCCGGTTTCAAAATCAAACGCTTCCGCGGCAAATAAAGCATTATATTCACCCAAGCTATGTCCTGCAACATAATCGGGTTTTCTTCCGGTCTCTCTTATTTTTTTCAGATAGCTTAAAGCGTTTACGACGAATAGGGCTGGCTGGGTAAAATCCGTTTGCCCGAGCTGGTTGGCAGGGTCTTCAAGGCACAGCTTCTGGATAGAATAACCAAGAACTGCATCCGCTTTGGCAACCAATTCTGGAAATTCATCAAACAGTCCTTCGCCCATACCTTTTACTTGAGCTCCTTGTCCAGGGAACAGATATGCAATCATTGATTTCCTCCTTGTTAGTAATGGATGCATATTAGGCAAATATTTCGAACAGACGATCCAAATTTTTTATGTCCTGTTGGAAAGGGGAGAGAATGGAACAAACGCTTGCCTTTTTCTTGGGGCCAAAATTATACTTTACAAAATTAGCAAGCGTGCCCGAGGGACCGAGATCAATATAGACAACCCCGTCCCTGTCTCCCAGACACTTTAGAGCGCTCTGAAATTGCATAGGCTTTCTAGTAACATCCCAAAGAAAACGGTTGTCAAGCCATGTCGTCTTCCCGCCGTACATAGATGA
Source organism: Paenibacillus sp. EKM301P (assembly GCF_011800295.1). Classification (NCBI taxonomy): domain Bacteria; kingdom Bacillati; phylum Bacillota; class Bacilli; order Caryophanales; family Paenibacillaceae; genus Paenibacillus; species Paenibacillus sp. EKM301P. Next base: position 498,011 of record NZ_JAALFM010000001.1, read on the forward strand.
AATCATATTTATTTTAGGGCTTCTTATGGTCTTAAGCTTCAAGAACGCCATATATTCCAATGCAATTGGATCCATTAAAGAAGCGTGAAAAGCATAGTGAACTGGCAACCTTTGATAGATCGTTCCATTTGCTTTCAAATAATGTTCAATCTCTGTCAGACCCTCGCAGCTGCCTGAAATAACAAAATGCGAGTCAAAGTTGATGGCTGCCAGTTCTGAGTTGTTATGCAATACGGGCGCTTCGTCATACAGACCGGAATCGCCAATGACGGCCATCATGCCCCCTTTCGGACAGTACGCCTCCACCAGCTGTGCTTGCTTGATAATGCATTGAAGTGTGTCCTCATAGCTCATGCAGTCAGCCACAGCAACAGAAACAGACTCACCCAGGCTAGAGCCCAAAACATAATCAGGATAAATTCCCTTTTCCAATAACACCTGTGTGAGCGCATATTCAACCATGAAAATTGCAGGGTGAGTATCTAGCAGGGTGTCAAACTCTTCTCCCCTGCGACGCGTGTCATCGTACAGCGTTTTTAATACAGACCTGCCTGTAATATCCGTATGAATCTCATCCAACCTGGTCATCCATGTTCGGAAAACCGGGTTGGACATATATAATTCCTTTCCCATGCCGTAGTATTGCGAACCTTGACCTGAAAACATAAAAACCACTGATCTGTCCATCCGAGTAACCCCCACAACGTATTGATCAGACTCGCCTAAGCAGTTCCTCTATCATTCACAGTTCATAACAAATTGCGCACTAATTGCATTTGGGATGCCGTAGGATTACTTTCATTAAGGACATTCTCCATATGCTGCCTGATTGCAGGTTTGAATTTCGGTTCTGTGATGATATATAGCTGCCCTTTTCGGATGCCCTCAAAAATTTGATGGGCCACATCCTCTGGAAGTATGCCATTTTGGACAGCCTTGCGAGCCAATTCGGTAATGACTTGTCTTTCGGGCGGAAGATTTCCACTCCCATCTGGCTTACGCAGCTCTGTCGGGCGGTTTCGCTCTGCATCCATAATTTGAGTACGGACGAATCCCGGACACACAACCGACACTCCCACATTAGAACCGATCAATCTTAGCTCTTGGTATAGCGTTTCAGACAGGCTTAAAACGGCATGCTTTGACGCGCTGTATATTCCATTTCCAGGACCGGACAGCAGACCAGCAATCGATGCTGTATTTACAATATGGCATGGAGTTTTTTGTTTCACCATAATAGGAACAAAAATTTCGGTAGCAAACAGAATTCCCCAAATGTTTACGTTAATTACCCACTGCCAATCTGCCACAGTATTCTCCCATAATAAGCGGCCTGTGCCGGCATCCACACCTGCATTATTGAACAAAAGATGCACAGCACCAAAGGTCTGAACTGTTTTTTGCGCTAATAAACGAATATCAGCTTCTTTGGAAATATCGGTCACAACAGATAGTGTAGCTGCGCCCATTTCTTGCAATTCTCGTTCAGTCCTTAGAAGAGCCCCCTCCTCAATATCCGCCAGAACAATCTTCATCCCTTCATTGACACATCGGTCTGCAATAGCTCGGCCAATTCCGCTGGCAGCTCCCGTAATCACAGCTACCTTATCTTTAAACTCCCTCATGTTTACCTCCGGAATATTCGTATTTTTCGTTAGACAGGGTTTTGTTCCCCAATGTGTGCTCAGAAAGGAGAGGTCGGTAAGGGAATTCTACGAACAGTGTGTCCCTCATGGAGAGCCTCCCACGTAATCCTGCCTCCCTGGGTCCAATACATCGCAATATTTTCCAGATTTCTCTCCTCTAGAAGTATTTGAGAAACTTTCTCGCCTACTTTTCCTGACAGAAGTGCACTTTTATTTGAATCTTCTCCGCCTTCTCCGATAAATACTGGAATAGATGCTCTCTCCGGCTCGTTGCCCTGGCCGACTGACTCGATAAGCTCTCTAAGACCAGTTCGCAATTCCTCCCGTGAGCTCGCTACGATTGCCGCCCGGCACTTCATCGCTTCACGGCCTGTCTGAAGGGTGAAAGCAATATCATGTAAGGAAAGCTCGTGCTGCTGCTCTACATATTCAAGTAATTGACTCGCAAGCGCATTTAGTCGCTCCCAGTTTATGTCTGAGAGAATCACTACTTCTGTCTGATCTGCCCCTTGCAACTGGACAGCTTCTTTTGGCGAAGGCATGTATTCTTCCAGAATAAAATGAACATTCGATCCCCCAGCACCGAAGGAGCTTACTGTTGCCCGTAGCGGAAATTCCCGCTCTTCTCCCTCCAGCTCTATTACAGGCCGCTTCCATTCCTGAAGCTCCCGCTGCAAATAAAATGGAGTATTGCTGAACGTAAGATTAGGATTCAGCTTTTCCGCTTTAATGGTGGGAACCAGCTTTCGATGCCACAATTGCAATATGGCCTTGGTAAGCTGCGATATCCCCGAGGCCGCTTCTGCATGGCCTATATTGGATTTAACCGAACCCATGGCACAAAAGTGCTGCTCATCCGTAAATTTCTGGAAAGATTTTTTCAAGGCGACTAGCTCAATCGGGTCTCCTAATGTAGATCCATTGGCTGCTGCCTCTACATAGCTGACTGTCCGAGGGTGAATGCCGGCTTTCAAAAAGTTCTCTTCAACTAGTTGTGCCTGTGCATTGGGATTGGGGACCGTGTACCCGTTACTGTGTCCTCCATGATTAGTGGCCGTAGATTTTATGACTGCTAAAATGCAGTCTCCATCCTCCTCTGCCTTATGAAGCGGCTTTAAGAGAACTGCCCCAACACCTTCAGCAGGAAGATATCCGTCTCCATCCGCAAAGCTTCGACTTTCTTCATGGCTTCCGATCAATTGGTTCTGGCTGGATTCAATATACTTTTTGGGGCTTGTCAACAGATTCCCACCGCCAGCTACTGCGATTTGACACTCACCTCTGATCAGGCTTTCACATGCCATATGGACAGCCACAGCAGAGGAAGAGCTCATCGTATCAATGGATATGCTCGGTCCCTGGAAATTGAAATAATGCGACATGGGGTTGGCGACGGCAACAGAACCAAAGGATGTGATCCGAGGGGCATCCGTATTTGTATCACAGGTGCAGTATTTATGATACGTAGCACCAACGTAGACCCCAACCTTGGATTGGTGTTTTTTCTGTAGCATCTCTCGCGTATATCCCGCACTTTCCAGCAGGCTCCATATCATTTCCAGGAAAAGCTGTTCCATAGGGTCCATCAAACTCACCTCATAAGGAGTGAGGTGAAAGAAAGAAGAATCCAACGGATTTATTCTGTTTAGGAAGCCCCCCCACTTGCAGTAGGTTTTTCCCGGTTTATTTCTTTCTTTATCAAAGTAAAGATCGTGATCCCAGCGATCTTTGGGAACTTCGGTAATGCAGTCCTTGCCCTCTTGGAGATTTCTCCAAAATTCTTGAATATTTTCCGCTCCAGGATATTTTCCAGACATCCCGATGACAGCAATGTCCATCGCTCCTGTTTCTGTTTTTGTTTCTATTTTTGTCTTCGTTTCTTTTGCCTCCTCCTTAGGCTCTACTCGCACTGACGAAATAGGTGAGTGCCGAAATAAAGGAGAGGGCGCCTTTGCATGCTCTACGATGCGCATGGATTTCGTGCTGGCTGCCGCGACTAGCTCTTGCTCAGCACCAAACAAAGCGTTCAATTCCTCCCGATGAGATTCCAAGAAGTAATCCGTTAAACTCTGGATATTCGGATATTCAAACAGTAAGGTTCTGGACAGTGATCCAAACGTTTCTTCCAACTGATCGGTTATTTCCATAGACTTTATGGAGTCAACCCCATAGTTTTCTAAGTTTTTATCCTCTTCAATGCGCTGTTCCGGCAGTCCAGTGGATGAGGAAAGTAAGCCCTTTAGATAACCTGTTATCTGATCACGCAACCGCTCTTCTCCAGCCAGGGATTTTGTCTCATTGGCTACGGAAGCCGTGTCAGCTATTGCACTTACAGTCGCTACCTGATCCAGACCAAACAAAGTGCTTAATTCGTCTCGGTGAGATTCCAGAAAATATTCGGTTAAGCTTCGGATATTCGGATATTCAAACAGTAAGGTTCTGGACAGCGATCCAAACGTTTCTTCCAGCTGATCGGTTATTTCCATAGACTTTATGGAGTCAACTCCATAGTTCTCCAGGTTTTTATCCTCTTCAATGCGCTGTTCCGGCAGTCCGGTAGACGAAGAAAGCAAGCCTTTTAGATAACTTGTCACCTGATCACGCAACTGTTCTTCTCCTGGTCGAAGTTCTGTATCCATTGCTGTCGTAGCGGTGGTGGCTTTTACACCTACAGTTACTGCCTGCTCCAGACCAAACAGAGCGATTAATTCGTCTCGATGAGATTTTAGAAAATACTCGGTTAAGCTCCGGATATTCGGATATTCAAAAAATATCGTCTTCGACACCTGATCGAACGTTTTCTCCAACTGGTCAGTCAGTTCCATGGACTTGATAGAATCCACCCCGTAATTTTCCAACGGCGCATCCTCTTCAATTCGATATGCAGGCAGTTCGATTGACGAAGACAACAAAGTCTTCAAGTAATGGGCCGTCTTTTCACGCAGCAGATGTTCATCTTGAACAGACACTGTCTTATTTTCTGAGAAAGGAGCGATGTTGTCTTCTGATCCGAGTCTCTGATCTCGGGCTGCTTCTCCGCTGTCTTCAAGCTGTCCTTCTATAATCATCATTCTGCTGATCAGCTCAATGTCTCCTTCTACCACCATCGCTTGATTCGATATGCAGGCTATACTTTGATACAACGCACGAATACCAGTCTCTGTCCTCATCGCATACATGCCTACATTCTGCAAAGCTTTTTCCGTCTCCTGGTCAGGTCGCATTCCGCCGTCTTTCCATAACGGCCAATTGATCGACAGCGTTTTGCCCATACGCTCCCAGGAGGATACCAAAGTATTACGATACCAAGCATAGGCATCCATGAACGCATTCGCGGTGGCATAGTCAGACTGACCCGCATTTCCGCCCACTCCGGCAGCTGATGAGAAAAGAATAAAGAAATCTAGGGGCATGTCCTTACTGGCCTGATCCAAATTGGCTAGTCCGGCCACCTTCGGTGCCAGAACTTCCCTGAATTCTGCGCTCGTCTTTTTGATAATATAGTTATCTTTAATGATTCCAGCACTGTGCAGAATGCCGTTAATTCCGCCGTATGCCATTTGGATGTCCTCAATCAGGCCAACCACCGCTGCCTTCTGCGTGACATCCACCTGTCTGTATTCCACCTTGGCGCCCAAAGCCTTCAATTCTTCCAATTGGGCCAGCTTGTCCTCGGTCAGCAGGGACCGCCCAGTCAGAATCAAGGTTGCTTCCCTGGTCTGGCGCGCAATTTCTTTGGCAAAAATTAGACCCAGGCCCTTGGCACCTCCAGTAAGCAGGTAAACCCCATGATCTTTCCATGGAATTTGTGGTGTCGCTGGCATTTCAACCTTGTTCCAGGCAGGAATCCAACGTTTACCTTCTACAAACCGGATGCGGCTGTCCTCTGGACGCTGACTGCTCGACCTTAATATTTCAATGAGTCCTTCATTTTTTTCCGTTTCCCCTACTTCAATCAGTTGCCCGTAGAACTTTGGATTTTCCTTATGAGCCGTTTTGAGTATGCCACACAGCCCGGAGAAAAGTAGTTTCTCATTTCCAGACATCGTTACCATTTGTACCAGCACTTTGCCTTTAGGCTTGTCAATTAGGATGCCTTGTATTTTCTCAAAAACCTGAACGGCATATGTTTCAAAGCGTCGGTCGACCTCTTCCATGCGGGCTTGTAGGGTGATGCATTCCACGCCTGTCAAGGAGGCCTCGACATGTACTGCAGCTATGGCATCTGTCTCACAAAGTATGACCACATGCCGTTCGTAGTCGGTTGCTATGGTTTCCTTATTAGCCGCCTGTTCTTTCCAGAATGGCTGTAGCATCATTGCACCGAGCGGTTGCTCACAAGTCTCCGCTTCCTTATAGGAGACCCCTTTTATGCGCACACAGATTCTGCCTGCCTCGTCGCACAAATCAATATCATACTTGTGCATCTTATGATTAATCTGATTTCCTCTTCCATGCCGTACTAACGCCCACATTTTGCTCGGACATTCCTGAAATATTTGAAGCTTATCTATCGCAGTCGGCAGTATTTTTTCCCGAGAATCAATGCCATTGAACTGCATAACATTTTCATTATTCGAAAGCAGGTATAACGGCAATTGCAGGGCAGCACTTGTCATGAAGGGATGCATAACAAATAGGCCCCCAGTATTCGCAATACCGGAAGGCAGTGATAGCTTGGCCAACACCAAACCCTGACCTATATAAACTTGCTCAGCGGACTGGAATTCCGAATTGTAGTTGGCTCCAGTCGTGCGCAGTGCTTCATCGTCTCCCCTAGGTAAAATATGATCAATGCACTCCATCTGCAAAGCCTGAATATCTAATGTTTCCGTTCTATTTAAAGCCTCCAGCTCGGCACTTCCCTCGCTGTGTAAGACAGGATCTCCTGCTTCGGTTCGTGTGCTGTAAATTTTGAAGCCAATTCCACCTTGATCTCCCGGAAAGAGTCCTATATGTATTTCCGGCTGATCTCCTATGACAGGAGCATGTGTCCATACCATGTCTGTGAGTGTGATGCCTGCCTGACCCTTCTCCTGAACTGTTAACGATTGTTCAACCGCTGCCCGCGCCATTTCAAGACATGCTCCATCCGACAGGACAAGTCTTCCATCAACGACGGAGTTATTCAGATAAAACTCCTGACCGTTGAAGATTGAGCTGAATCTTTGCTCAGAAAGAACGGAGGTATTGTGATGCAGTAAGGGGTGCAGATATGCCGGAGTGACGCCAGCGGGCTTTTCTTCATCTACTGATATCCAGTAGCGTTCCCTAGCAAAGGGATACGTGGGCAAACTGATGCGGAAAGGCTGGACATCACTGTAAAGTCTGTTCCAGTCAATGTGCACACCCTTGACCCACAATTCCGAAAGCCTGCCGTATTTCTCTGCTAGATTCCAGGCATCAGAGGATTCATCCAGCGCTTCTTCCTGCTTAACGACATCTAAACTCTCCTTATCTCGTTTAGCCTGTCCCCGATAAAGCTGTACAATATTCTGCCTTCCCCCAATAAATTCCTGCAGCTTGTTTCTAAGTTCCTCCACTGACTGAACGACCACAGCAAGGCGCTCTTCCATCGCCTCACGCCCTATCTGCAAGGTGTAAGCCACATTTATCAGGTCATTATCCGAGAAGTCATTTTTATCCATTGCAGCAGTCAATTGAACAGCCTGCTCTTTCAATGCTTCATTACTTTTGGCCGACAATACGATGACAACTGGCCTTTGCGGAGTAGAGGCAGCCTGTTCTGCTGGAATGTATTCTTCAAGAACGATATGGGCATTAGATCCTCCGGCTCCGAAGGAAGATATTCCTGCAATTCTCGGGTATTCCCGTTGCTCGCCGTTTTCCTCCAGAATCGGACGTTTCCATTCAGCAAGTCCCTGCTGAACTGCAAATGGCGTCTTGGCAAAATTTATATTGGGATTCAATACTTTGGCATGCAGACTTGGGGCAATTTTCTGGTTTTTCATTTGCAGTATAATTTTAGCGACACCCGCAATCCCTGCGGCCGCCTCCAAATGGCCTATATTTGATTTTACCGAGCCAATCGCACAGAACCCTGTATCCTGTGTATCCTTCTTGAAAGCCTGGGTAAGTCCGGTAATTTCAATAGGATCACCAAGCTCTGTCCCTGTTCCGTGGGCTTCAATATAACTGACTGTTCGAGCATTGACGCCTGCTTTATCCAAAGCCTCTCGGATCAATTCTCCTTGTGCTACCGGATTAGGAACGGTATATCCGTTCGTTTTTCCACCATGATTGATACTAGTTGCGCGAATAACCGCATAAATATGATCCTTGTCAGCAATGGCCCGAGATAAAGGTTTGAGCAGCACAACGCCCGCACCTTCACCAGGGACAAATCCATCCCCCCCTTCGCCAAAACTCTTGCAACGTCCCTCTGGCGATAGCATTCGCATTGTGCTTAGAAAAACATAGTTGGAAGGATGAAGATATAAGTTGACTCCACCTGCAATGGCAATCTCGCATTCTCCGTTATGAATATGCTCACAAGCCTCATGGATTGCAGTTAATGACGAAGAGCACATGGTATCGACCGAAAAGCTCGGCCCCTTCAAATTTAAGAGATACGATATTCGATTGGCTACCGAACTGAAGGATGTGCGAGGAAAGATCGGTTTGCCTTGCTCCCACAGCTTGGGCCCGTATAAATTGAAGCCTGTTGCGGTAATGCCTGCAAAGACGCCGATTCGCCCATTGTATTGCACTGCAAGCTGATCTCTGCTATATCCAGCATCCTCGAAGGCCTTCCAGCATTCTTCCAGGAATATCCGTTCCTGAGGGTCCATACTCATCGCTTCCCGGGGCGATATATTGAAGAAAAGAGGATCAAAATCTGCAAAATCCTCCACAAATCCTCCAGATTTGCTATAGCTTTTGCCCTTCTCCACAGCTTCCTTGATGTCAGGAGAGTAAAATCCTTCTCTCTTCCAGCGATCCGCAGGGACCTCTGTAATACAATCTTTGCCCTGTTGTAAATTGCTCCAGTATTCTTCCATATTTTTTGCTTGTGGAAATCGTCCGCTCATGCCAATAATGGCTATTTGCTCGTGTTTCGCACTGCCTGTGTCTATAGCTGCGCTGCTGATACGTTGGTTTTCTTCCTTTGGCAGAGTCGGCAATGATAATTCGCTATTAACATGCAAGGATGCAGGGACGAAGTTTTCTTCCGGCTCCAGCCGTCTGCCAAGTCCTGTCCACCGTACGCATTCCTCATAGTAGTCAGCAATAAAATATTTCGCTACCGCTTCCAACGTCTGATATTCAAAAAACAGGGTCATCGAGATTTCACCAAAAACTCCCTGAAGCTTTTGATTGAGCCTTGTAATCATGATGGAGTCTATGCCGTAGCTCTCCAAAGGCTCACTGACATCAATCTTTTCAACGCTCAGCTTAGTCACTTCTCCAAACAACACTTTAAGCTGGTGCAAGGTTTTTTCCAGAAGCAGCTCAGGATTTATTGGTGAAGAAGCTGTCTCTTCAACGTACACGTTCTCCTGTGGCTGAGGCTCCAATAGATGCTTCCGCAATCTGGACAAATCCCCCTCTATCACCAGCACCTGCTTCTGGCCAGAGGCCAGGCTATCATATAAAGCCTTAACGCCGTTTGAAGTTTGCATGGCCACCATGCCAATACTTTGCCAAACCCTCTCCGTTTCAGCATCCGCATGCATGCCTCCATCCTTCCAGAGAGGCCAATTGACAGACAGCGTCTGCCCTTTGCGCTCCTTGCAAGAGACGAGGCTGTTTCGATAAAAGGCATAGGCATCCATAAACGCATTTGCTGCGGCATAGTCGGCCTGACCAGGATTGCCCATAATCCCTGCGATGGAAGAGAAGAAAATGAAGAAATCAAGATCTAGCTCCTTCGTCGCCTGATCCAAGTTGACCACCCCGGCTACTTTGGGCGCCATTACTTCCTTGAACTCTTCCTGTGTCTTATGAATCATAAAACGATCCTGTATCACCCCTGCGCTATGGAGGATGCCATCAAGCCCCCCGTGCTCCTCTCGGATCTTTAGGAGCAGTTGCGAGACCTCTTCCTTTCGGGATACATCCGCTCGTTTGTACTCTACGCGGGCTCCCAGCGCCTTCAACTCCTCCAGTATGACCTGCTTGCCTTCATCAAGCATGGAACGTCCTACAAGGACTAGCGTAGCTTCTCGGACTCGCCGGGCGATATCTCTCGCCAAAACAAGCCCTAAACCTCCTGCACCGCCCGTAATCAAATAAATCCCCTGATCCTTCCAGGGCACTCTTCCCGGAGTTTCAGGGGCTTTCATTTCATTCCAGCTGAGAATCAGACGTTTACCGTTCTCATACCGTATCCTTTTGTCTTTGGGGTATTGACTGTTCTCTTTCAATTTCTCAACGATCTCTTCCAAACCTGTAGCTTCCAATTCAACAAATTGCCCTACGATTTTTGGATTTTCTTTTTCGGCTGTTTGCAGCAATCCCAAAAGCCCAGCAAAGAGCTGCTGCCCGGTTTGTGAAGAAGCAGCAATCTGTACCAACACGCTGCCCCTCAAGTTCTCTTTGAGGAGCATTTGCACTTCTGCAAGCAGTTGAAGGGCATAGCGCTGAAAGCGTTCATCCATGCCGGTCAAACCGGCATGGAGCTTGATGCATCGGGTTCCTTTCATGAGCGCTTCAATACTTCGCTCTGAGATATGATCAAGTTCACAAAGCACCACCAGATGCTGGCTACATTCATGAAGAGTCGCTTTTTGGAGCGCAGCTTGCTCTTTCCATGAAGGCTCAAGCATAAGGACTCCTGTATCCGCCAGAGCCCCCTCCGTGTTCCCTGCTCTGCTGTGCAGAGTTCCATCTGAAGCCATTTGAGCTTGAATTTGGCGTATTCTGAGGAGAGCCTCCTCTTTCTGCATCCGTCCGCTTTTTACCTCACCCAGAATAGTTTGAAAAAAGTCCTTCATCTTCGATTGCCTCCCAGCATGTAGAAACTTCTCATTTACGTATGAATATATTGAAGATTTCATTGGCGGCCTCATCAACAGACATGGCGTCGTTCATCATTTCATCCAAGAGTCTGCCGCACAATTGATCATCAAAATCTACATTGCTTTCATTTTGCGACAGTAATGCGTGGGCTTTTAATTGATCCTTGCTATCCGAAGTCCAATAATGCTCTTTTGCAAATGGGTAGGTTGGCAGGCTGATACGGTGAGGTACCTTCCCCGTATAAACTTTTTCCCAATCCAAATTTAGCCCTTTGGCCCACAGCTCCAGAAGCTTTGTATATTTCCTTTTGGAAATCCAATGTTCAATCAGTTGTTGCAGGTCTTCGTCCCCCGTAAAAATGGACAACGCTTCTTTGTTGCGTTTTACTTGACCTCTATACAGGTTGAGCATGCTGTGGCGTCCGTCCACAAATTCCTTTAATTTCTCCTCAAGATCTGTGATCGAATCCACGAGCATGGCTAGACGCTCCTCCATCGGTTCGCGTCCCACCTGGAGCGTATAGGCAATATCCAATATGCTGGCCGAGGATAGCTGACCCTGAAGAGCCTCAAGCAGCTGTCGTCCTTTTTCCTTAAGCTGCTCCTCACTCTTGGCTGATAGCACGATCATCGCAGGTCCCTGAGAAGCAGGTTCTATTCCTGATGGCTCCTGAACCTCGGGAATATACTCTTCAATCACGATATGAGCGTTGGCCCCACCTGCACCGAAAGACGATATTCCAGCCCGTCTCGGACACTCCTGAGTGATTCCATCGGTTGTAATTACCGGTCTCTTCCATTCTTCTAGATTCTGCTGAACGACAAAAGGAGTATTGCTGAAATGAATTTCAGGATTCAACTTCCTAGAATGTAAGGACGGTACTAACTGGCGATGCTTAAGCTGCAGCAATATTTTAGTTACTCCTGCAATGCCTGCTGCGCTCTCGGTGTGACCAATATTGGATTTGACCGAACCTATGGCGCAGAACTGCTTGTCTTGTGTGAATTTCTCAAAAGCCCTGGTCAATCCGGCAATTTCAATAGGGTCTCCCAAAGCCGTGCCGGTTCCATGGGCTTCAATATAACTGATGGTTCTTGCATCAACATTCGAACGCCGTAGCGCATCCTCAATCAGTTGAGATTGAGCTTGAGGGCTAGGCACGGTATAACCACTGGTTTTACCTGAAGCATTGAGCATGCTCCCTTTGATGACACCATAAATATGGTCACCGTCTGCAATAGCCTTCTCCAGCGGCTTTAACACGATAGCGCCGACGCCCTCCCCATCAACGAATCCATCCGCTTGGTCTCCAAACGACTTACATTCGCCAGTTTTCGAAAGCATCGTCATCGCTGACAGCTTGATATAGTGGATTGGGTCTACGATCAAATTGACCCCTCCGACAATAGCGCACTCGCTGATACCGCTATACAGACTTTCCAAAGCTAGATGGATAGCCGTCAATGAGGAGGAACAAGCGGTATCGATGGTCATACTTGGACCTTGGAAATCCAAATGATAGGATATCCGATTGGAAATGGAATTGTATTGAGGTCCCAAACCGTAATTTCCATTCATCACGCCTGCGAATACGCCCACTTTACGACTCTCACAAAGATTGGCAGGGGTATATCCGGCATCCTCTATACTTGCGTATGCAGCTTCCAGAAAGAGCCGTTCCTGCGGGTCCATAGTTTCGGCTTCTGCAGGAGAAATCTTGAAAAATAGCGGATCAAATAAATCGATTCCATCGATAAAGCCGCCTGATTTCGTATAGATGGTACCTCGTTTTCCTTTTTCTTCGTCAAAGTAGGTCTTCCAATCCCAACGATCTTTCGGAATTTCAGTGATGCAGTTTTTACCCTCTTTTAGGTTGTTCCAATATTCCTCTACATTACGAGCTCCTGGATAGCGCCCGGACAAGCCCACAATCGCAATATCTCTGATATTAGAGGAGTGCTCCTGCGGCTTCTCACCTTTACTGGCAGACGGCTTAAGAAAGCGTCCTTCCTGTGCAAACCTCATCGGGACAATATCGACTACCTGTGGAGCAGGGACTTCTTCCACTCTGGAAGTTTCTTCGCTCATCTCTGTCTCCTTCATACCTACCAGCTTCTTCAACGAATCCTTTTGCGTTTGAAGCAGGTACGCTACCAGATCATCTATGGTGTTGTACTCAAAAAACAGGGTGCTGGCAAAATCCTCGATCACTTCACGCAAAACATTGGTGATTTGCACAACCAATATCGAGTCGATCCCGTACTCTTCCAGGGCAACCGTAGAGTCGATGCTTCCCGGTTCCATTTTTAGAGTTTCGCCAAGTAAATTTTTAAAGTAGGCCGTACTTTTGCTGCGCAGCACATTATCTGATTCCGCTGATTCCGCCTGTACTGCCTCTCTTTTGGGCTGAGCTGATTGTTTTATTGATCCTGCTTCAACGGTTCTATTCTCTATCGATAGGGATTTCTGCTTTGGCTGTCGCATTTGCCGAACCAAGCCATCGCTTTGGGCTGCAACGATCTGCTGGCCCCAATCATGCGCCTCCTGTGCCGGGAAAAACGCTGTGTGAAAGCCTTCTTTGGCCAATACGCTTTTCCATACGTGAGGATAAAGTCCAGGGCAGCCGGGAATACGTAATTCCGAATCCTCATAAGCCCACCAGCCATCCAGCAATCCGAAGGTAAGGTGGGTAAACACGCTGCTGCCCATGAGTTCATTTAATAGAAGCAGGCCGTTGCTTTTCAAAGCCGCTTTCGCATTACGCAATGCCTGACGAATATCTTTTGCCGTATGAAGCACATTGGCAGCAATGACAATGTCATATTTACCCGCATCAATACCTTGTCCAGCAATAGGTTCTTCCACATTAAATATTCGATAACTAAGATACGGATTGTCTGGCCCATACTCTTTTTCCGCATGCATCAAAAAGGCCTTCGAAATATCGGTATAACAATATTCCTGAATGTGTTTGCGATATGGCCGTAATTTGAGGAATACGGTGTTGCTGGTTCCTCCGGTGCCTGCTCCAATTTCGAGAATTCTGATTTCTGCAGCAGAGTCGCTCATAATTCTCTGCTGAACATAGGCGGCGATCGTATCGGAAAGAACTTCATTAAAATAGTCGGCTACCAGACTGTCTTTATAAATCCCTTCCACTAATTCCATCGAGGAATTGGGGAACATGATTTCCGTTGCAGGACATTGGCCGGTAATAATTTCAGGCAACGCCCGCAGCGTTGTCTCAGCCAAATGTACCCTCGCCCGCATCTGCGGATATTTCAGCCATGTATGCTTGTGCTCTTCCCATTCCTGCCAGACATCCTCTCGATAAGTCGAGTTGGAGCCATTTCCATCTGTAAGGGCATCATTCAGCCGTGCCAAAATCTTTACACTCTCACCTAGCCATTTGCCGTATAACTCAGACAGTCCATGCTTATGTTTGAACTCGTCAACAGACTGACGATCTGTCCCTGACAGCCCCATGGACCAAAGCTGCTCCTGCAACAGCTTGCCCAGAAGGTGTTCCAATTCCTTTTCCTGCAGGCTGCCAGCATCCTCTGCCGCATAATCCTCGGCAAACTGGTCTTTTGATTTGATTACTACAGCCATACTTTCTTGTATATCCCGAAGATCGGGATCCGTGTTGTGCGGATATAGGCCAATTGCTTCCGCCGGATTAGTCCCTTCCAGCTCCAAATGTTTTGTTGTTTTCATCAGTCCCATTTGACCCAGCGGTGAGGCAAGCAACGTCTCAAGTGCCTCCATCCCCTCGTGAGGCTCAATAAGTCCGACGCCGATCTGCGCTAGTTTTGAGTAATTATCGACTTCTTGCTGCCTGTCTTGGGAGGTATTGTTTGCGTCGTTCCCCCAGTATCCCCAGTTCATGACTTTCACCGGGCAATGCCATTCCTGTGAAAGCCGCTGCGCAAACGCATCCTTAAAGGTACATCCGGCAGCATAGCTGCTTTGTCCCGGATTTTTTACATAGGCAATAATAGAAGAGAAAAACAACACGAAATCCAGCGGTTCATTTTGAAAAACCTGAGCCATACGCACACTGACATTGACCTTTGCTGAAAGCCCGGACCGGAGCCCTTCCTCCGTCAAATCTTCCAACCCCTTCTCCAAAAAGGCAATGGCAGAGTGGACTACGCCGTTGATCTTGGAGTACCGCTGCTTTATCTCCTCATATGCCCCCTGCAGCGACCTTTCATCTGCTGCATCTGCCGTAATATAGTATGGAACAGGTCCGTGGCCTTTAAATTCGTCCAATTTAGCCTGGATGGACGCGTCCTTTGGCCTTCTGCCTATCCACACCATCTGGGCCTGATAGGTCGAAGCCAAATACTTGCTCCACGCCACTCCGATGTTGCCTGCACCACCGATAACCACATAGATACCTCCGGTTTTGTACAGCGTCTGTCCTTTTGAGCCTGGAGTCTGCTTAAACGGAATCAGCTGCTGGCGATACCACTGACCGCCTCTGAAAACCCACATCCGTCCCTGACGGTCTGAAGGCAGCGTAAATAGTTCGGATAACGGCCAGTCATAGTCGGATTGCAGGTCTATGATACGAACCTTCCAGTTCGGATATTCTTTGGCCATCGTGCCTACCAACCCATGCAAACTTGCGTGGGCCGGGTGGACTGTATCGTCCTGATCGATCGACTGAGCCTGGGTGGTTATGATGGTCCAGCCTAGCTTTTTCGTCCCATACCCCAGCAGGAGCAGCGCCTTGACCATTCTAAAGAAGAGCAAGACTCCGGGCTCCTGTTCCTCAATCAAGGATTCAGCAGTGACCGATTCGACAGAAATCGTAGGTGCAATCCACAGTATATGGTCAACGGCTCCATATTCTTCAACCTTTGAGGCAACCGTTTCTATGGAATCCTGCGCCTGCAGCTCCAAAAAATGCGCCTTCGGATAATATTCCCGGATGGCCTGTCTATCTTTGTCCGTACCACCTGCAATGACCATTCGGTCTGTCGAAGATGGGAAAGCTGATTCTTTTTTAAGCGCAACCGGGTCCCATTTGGGGATGAGCATAACGGCTCCTACAAGCGGATCGGCGGCATGATCTCCTGCAACTACGCCTTGTGCATGCTCAGTGCGGATATCTCCGTCCAGCGCTCGGGTGGATAGTCCCGTTATTCTGACACAAACGTTCCCTTCCTCATCACATAAGTCGATATTGAGCTTCTGTACCTTGTCCTCTCTCTTGCTGCCCTCGCTGTATTGAATCAACGACCACATATTCTGGGTGCATGCCCCATGGATTTCGATCTCTTGAAGGGCGAATGGCATAGAAGGCGTATTGGGTACTGTGCTGTCCGGCAGCTCTCCATCTTGACCCATGATTAATCCAATGGATGCATGCAAGGCCGCATCCATTAGGCTAGGGTGAAGAACAAAGCTGTCAGCCGAATCGGAGAGCACGGAGGGCAATGCTAGCTTGGCCAGTACCTTGCCCGGATGTGTATACACTTTCTCCACACACCTGAAGGCTGGGCCGTAATCCATCCCGATTTTTTGGAAGATATCGTAGCAGCGCGCTCCCTCAAATCCATGTGGATCAAATTCTGCCCGTAGTGCCTCTAGGTTAAGCACTGACTTTTGTTCTACGTTAAACTGCACCGCATTGCCCTGGCTGTGCACGGTATGTCCGATATCGCTTCCTGCTTGCTTACTATATACCTCAAAGCTGATTTTTCCCGCGTCTTCCAAAAATAGGCCTGTGTGTACTGGGAATGGCTGATCTTCGACCACAATTGGCCGAATCCAGTTTACATTTTTCAACCGGATTCCTGTTGTGCAGTTGTCCTCATCTCCTATAGAGCGTTCCACAGCCGCCCGCACCATCTCAAGATAAGCGACGCCTGGTAGAATCCGTTGGCCTTTTACCGTATGATCTCTGAGGAAAAATTCCTCGCCTGTAAACGTTGAGCTGAACCGCTGCTTCAAGAAGTTTGAAGTGTTGTGGTGCAGTAAAGGCGACAAAAATGCAGACTGGCCTAGGGTGGCTGTCATACCATCGGTCTTTACCTGGTTTACGGGCACCCAATAGCTTTCTCTGGCAAAAGGATAGGTTGGCAAACTAATCCTGCGAGGCTTCTTTTCCCCATAAAGCCTATTCCAGTCCAACAGCAGTCCTGTCACCCAAAGCTCGGCGAGCTTTCCATATTTACCTTTGCTCACCCATGCACCCACCATTTTAGCCATATCCTCATCGATTTCCTGAGTGACCAATACTCCTTTGTTGCGCTTTACCTGTCCTCTATACAGTTCTTCTATACCTTCCTTTTCCAGCAGGAAGCTTTCCAATTTCCAATCCAGCTCTTGGATGGATGTGGCGATGATCGCAAGCCGTTCTTCCATCGCTTCTCGTCCGATCTGCAGCGTGTAGGCGATATCTGCGAGACCTATACGCGGGTCATTCAGCTCTCTAATGGCAGATAGCAATCTTTGCGCCTGCTCGTTCAGCCTTTCCCTGTTCTTGGCCGATAGCACAATCATGGCAGGATGAAGAGACGCAGGAGCAGCTTGCAGCTGACCAGTCTCTGCTGGAATGTACTCTTCAATTACCACATGCGCGTTAGACCCACCTGCCCCGAAGGCCGAGACTCCTGCCAACCTTGGATATTCCTTGATTTCACCATCCATGGATACGACAGGTCTTTTCCATTCCTCTAATGTCTGCTGTACTTTAAAAGGACTATCACTAAAATCGATGTTGGGATTTAACTTGCTTGAATGCAGTGAAGGCACCAATTGTTTATATTTCAACTGCAACAGCACCTTTGTCACCGCAGCAATACCGGCTGCGCTCTCACAATGTCCGATATTAGACTTGGCAGACCCAATTGAACAGAACTGCTTGTCTCTGGTATATTCCCGGAACACCTTTTGTAAGCCTGCAATTTCAATCGGATCACCCAGAGGAGTTCCTGTCCCATGCGCCTCTATATAGCTAATGGTTCTAGGGTTGATTCCCGCCTCCTGAATAGCCTGCCCAATCACGCTAGCCTGTGCGTTAGGGTTGGGTACGGTATATCCATTGGTTTTTCCTCCGTGATTCACTGCAGTACCTTTTATGACGCCATATATCCGGTCTCCATCTGCTATAGCTTTGGCCAGCGGCTTGAGCAGCAAAGCCCCGACTCCTTCTCCTGGCACATATCCGTCACCCTGTCCGAAGCTTTCACACCGCCCATTGCTTGATGCAAAGCTTCCCTGTCCGAGTAATAGATATTTGTTAGGATGGACGGAAACGTTGACTCCCCCTGCAACCGCCAGTTCACATTCTCCATGCTGCAGTCCGTGACAGGCCATATGGATTGCTGTCAGTGACGAAGAGCACATCGTATCCACAGCGATACTTGGTCCATGAAAATTACAAAAATACGATACACGGTTGGCAACCGCCGAAGCATTCCCGAGAAGCCCGAGCATATTCCCTTTGGCTTGTTCCTGGGCTCCATAAAGCTGATATTCGTGATACATTACTCCGACATAAACGCCAACATTGCCTTCCATGCCGCCAAGTCCCCGGTCTGCACCAAGAGTTTCGCGCGTATAGCCCGCATCCTCTATGGTTTCATACACACATTCCAGGAAAAGGCGCTCTTGAGGGTCCATTGTTTCCGCTTCTCTTGGCGAAATGTTGAAAAACAACGGGTCAAACCAGTCCACCCCATCGATGAACCCTCCCCACTTGCTGTAGGTTTTCCCGGGCTTCCCTTTAGTTTCATTAAAGTACAGGCTGTGGTCCCAACGCTCCTTGGGAATCTCAGTGATGGAGTCCTTCCCATCCCTTAGATTTTTCCAGAACTCCTGGATACCTGCTGCCCCCGGATATCTTCCCGATATCCCTATAATGGCAATGTCCAAGCCCTTCTCTTCCTGATGGGGCTGCGTACCTGTCAGGAAAGGCCATGTACGTCTGCGACTCGCAGCGATCGAAGTCAAAGGCTCTATTGCTGCTTTTGCAGGTTCGTTCGCCACTTTATGAGGAGCCGCATTCTTCTCCTGCGCTTTTAAAACGTCTACCAGCCGGCCGTGGTGCGATTCAAGAAAATATCCAGTTAATGAGCGAAGATTATGATATTCAAAAAATAATGTCTTCGGCAGTGAGCCAAACGTTTTCTCCAATTCATTCGTGAGCTGCATGACCAATATGGAATCAATCCCATACCTGTCCATAGGCGCATTTACATTTATACTTTCAGCTGGCAGCTTGATTACAGCCGAAAGCAATGTTTTCAAATAGTCTTCAGCTTTTTCTCTTAGCCATTCTTCGCCGATAATCGAGGCTTCCCCATCTTCCATTCTGGAACGGCCTGAAATCTCTGTTCCTGAAGGCTGTCCCAGAATGGCCGTCTTAATCGTTTGAGGATACCCTTCGATAACCATGACCTGGCTTTTACCGGAAGATAAGCTTTGATACAAAGCCTTTATTCCACTCTCTGTTTCCATGGCAATCATGCCCAGACCTTGCATTGCCTTTTCCGTTTCCCCATCGACATGCATCCCACCGTCCTTCCACAACGGCCAGTTGATCGACAGCGTGTGCCCCTGGCGCTGCTTGCCTGCCGCCAAAGCATTTCGATAAGAAGCATAAGCATCCATAAAGCCATTGGCAGCAGAGTAGTCAACCTGACCTACATTGCCAACACTTCCGGCGCCGGAAGAAAACAGGATAAAGAAATCCAGAGGCAGGGAGCTGCTGGCCTGATCTAGATGGATCAACCCTGAGACTTTGGGAGTCAGCACTTCTCTAACTTCTTCTATCGTCTTTTTGATGATGAAGTTGTCCCGTATCACTCCTGCTGTGTGCAAAATACCGTTAAGACCGCCATATTGCTCGACGATGCCATGAATTAACTCGGTGACCGCTTCCTTTTGACCCACGTCCACCTGTCTGTACTCTATATGACCTTCCAGCGCTTCCAATTCGCTTAACAAGGTCTGTTTATCCGCTGACAGAGGTGATCGTCCTACCAGTACGACGGTGGAGTTTTTCACATTGCACAGGATGTCTCTGGCAAAAATCAGTCCCAGGCCGCCTAGACCGCCAGTGATGAGATAGGTCCCTCCATCTTTCCATGGCTGGGCTGCATCTTCACGCAAGGTTTCAATTTCTTGCCACTTTAAAGCCTGTCGCTTGTCGCCATGATATCGTATCCGTTCGCCGTACTGGCCGTAACGGTTCTCTTGTATTTTTGCAATAATCCCCTCAGGACCATCCTTGGCATTAAGCTCTAGCAGTTGACCCATGACATTCGGGTTTTCTTTCTGGGCGGTTTGCAGCATGGCAAAGAACCCGGAATAAACCTGGTGGTCATTTCGGGCAGGGACTGCAATTTGCAGCAAAGTTTTTTGTTTGTGTATGTCCAGCATTATATTTTGCAATTCTTCAAATATCTGAATAGTGTAGTCTTCAAACCGCGCATCCAAGTCATTACTCGATGACTGTAAAACAATGCAGCGAGTACCATCCATACGAGCTGCAATATCCTTTCTGGAAATACCTTCAAATTCGCACAGGATCACAATATGCCGTATATCTTTGAACGCGTTCTCTCCTGCAAGGACTGCCTCCTCCTCCCAGACCGGCTCCAGCATGAGTGTGCCCACATTCTCGACGAAATCTGCTTGCCCTGCTCC
This sequence comes from Paenibacillus sp. EKM301P, assembly GCF_011800295.1. Lineage (NCBI taxonomy): Bacteria > Bacillati > Bacillota > Bacilli > Caryophanales > Paenibacillaceae > Paenibacillus > Paenibacillus sp. EKM301P. The sequence goes on from NZ_JAALFM010000001.1 coordinate 518,305, forward strand.
TTTTTCCAGTTCTCTGGATGAGAGCCCTTTGAGCTGCACACAAATCTTTCCGGTCTCGTCGCAGAGATCGATATGTACTATGCTCAATCCATTTAGTGTCTCCTCACTCGCTTGTCTGGAAATCCGTGCCCACATCACAGAAGTGCATTTTTCGAATATTTTCAGTTCCTGCAAGGCAAAGGGTACCGAGAGGTTGCCTTCAGACACATGTTCTTCCCGATCCATCACCAAGCCGATTGTGGCCTGCAAGGCTGAATCCATTACAGCCGGATGCAATACAAATTCACTTTGGGTATGAGATACATTGGATGGAAGGGACAGCTTTGCCAGCACGAAATCCTTTCCCCGTAAGATGGTCTCGATCCCCCGGTGTCCCGGGCCATAGTCTATTCCCATAGCTCTGAAAGCTTCATAGCATTGGCTTGAAGATAGAGAACTGTGAATACATTCTGCCTGTAAAACATTCAGGTCCAGGTACTGCGGCTCACCGCTTCTCTCCAACACAGCTATCCCCTGGCTGTGTATAATATCTTCGGCGTTTTCTTCCACGCCGCTGTATATTTCAAACGCAATCGCTCCATCGTCCTGAGGATATAGGCTGGTGTGTACCCTGATCGGTTTGTTAGCTACAACGATGGGCTGAGCCCATACTACATTTCTCAGTTGAATACGGGTCTCACCCTCCATGACATCCCCTGCTGCTTCTTCGACGGCCGCTCGCACCATTTCAAGGTAAGCCACCCCAGGTAATGTCGGTTGGCCTATGACTCGGTGATCTGCTAGGAAAAATTCCCGGCCTGTAAAGGTGGAGTCGTAGCGCTGCCCGGAGAGATCGGAAGTATTTTGATGCAGCAAAGGGTGAATTTGGGCGGTCATAGCCGGGTTTATATTCTCCTGGCCCATGTCTGTCTCAGACAACCAATAGTGTTCCCTCTCGAAAGGATAGGTCGGCAGACTGATTCGCTGGGGCTTGGTTGCTCCATAAAGTGCATCCCATTCAATAGTTGCGCCATTAGTCCATAATTTGGCTACTTTATCAATTCTTTTATTCTGAAGCCAGGTCCGAACGAGGGTTCCAGTATCTTCGTCAGAATCAAAAAGTTCAATTTCGCCTCTAGCATCGTCCACTTGTCCAGTTAACACCTTGTCCGACGAGTTGCCATTCACAAAATGTTCCAGCTCATCGACCAGATTTTCTCTTGAATCCGCCAAAAACGCGAGGCGCCAGTTCATAGCCTCTCTGCCCACTTGCAGGGTATAAGTCAGGTCTGACAGCTTAGTGCTTTCGTGCAATTTAACAAATTCCATCATGTCGGCGGCATAGGATTTCAGGGCTTGTTCGCTTTTGGCAGAAAGTACAAATAGCACTGGGTTATCTTGATCGACTGGGTTCAGCTGCACCTCAGAGGCTACAGGCACATATTCTTCAATAACCATATGCGCATTAGTACCGCTAAACCCGAAAGCACTGACGCTTGCACGTCGAGGTATCCCCGGTTTGGACTCCCACTTTTGTAGCCCGGTGTTAATGTAAAACGGGCTTTCCTCCAAAGGAATATGTTCATTTAGGGATTCAAAATTGATGGTTGGCGGCAATTGCCGATGTTTCATGGCGAGGAGCACTTTCATTACGCCAGCTACTCCGGCCGCTGTTAGCATATGTCCCATATTGCTTTTCAGCGATCCCAGCGCACAATAGCCCTTTTTGTTCGTATAGGATCGGAAAGCTTCGGTAAGCCCTTCCACTTCGATCGGATCGCCCAGTTTGGTACCTGTCCCATGGGCCTCTACCATAGAGATCGTTTCAGGATTAATATTGAACCGCTGGTAAATCTCACTTTCAAGCGAAATCTGTGAATTTACACTTGGAGCGGTAATGCCGTTGGTTTTCCCATCCTGGTTCATTCCCCATCCCCGGATAACTCCATAGATGGAGTCCTTGTCCCTGATTGCATCAGAGAGCCGTTTTAATAAAATAACGCCAACCCCTTCTCCAGGGACAAACCCGTTTGCACGGGCGTCAAAAGTAAAGCATCGTCCATCCTTGGACAGCATTCCTGCTTTGCTGGTCATGACATGCATCCCTGGCCCTGCCATGATCATTACTCCGCCCGCCAAAGCAAGATCGCTTGTTTCTAAAACAAGGCTGTTGCAAGCTTCAGCTATAGCTACCAGAGAGGAAGAGCATGCGGTATCAATCGCCAGAGAAGGGCCCTTCAAATTAAGCAAATACGAAATCCGAGCCGATAAAATGGAAGGCGCTCCTCCCATAAGAACCTGCGCATTCAATCCCTGTCCGCTCATGGACCTTCCATAATCACTAGCTGCACAACCTACAAAAACACCGCAACGGCTCCCCGACAGTGAGGCTGGATTCAATCCAGCATCTTCAATGCATTTCCAGCTACTTTCCAGAAATAAACGCTGTTGAGGGTCCATCATCTCTGCTTCCGCAGGAGAAATATTAAAGAACAACGGGTCAAATCGATCTATATCCTCTAGCACACCCATCCACTTGCTATAGGTTTTCCCCTCAGCCTTGGGATCAGTATCATAATATTCATCAATGGACCAGCGTGTTGAAGGAATTTCCGATATACAATCCCTGCCCTGAGCCAGGTTATCCCAGAACTCAGTCAATGTCTTAGATTTGGGGAACTGACCCGCCATGCCAATAATTGCGATAGAATCCTTCTCCTGACCATGCGGCATACTGGGCACAGATTTTTTCATATCCGCCTGCTTGAGCAGTTTGTGCGTACCATCGCTATTCGGAAGTTGTCCGTAGGCCGTCTGAATCCGTTCCTTGACCTCTTGCTGATTCACAAACGTTTTGTCCTGCATTTTTATTTCTTTCTCAATCGTAGCCGCCAGCTTTTCTCTAATCGGCTGAGCCATATGGTTTTTCAGCTCAATCAATGACTCTCTTGGCGACTCGGACAGTTTCCTTGCCAGCTGCATTGCGTACGGCACCACTTCATTTCTCGGCAGAACAGGAAAAGGAGTCCCTTTGGACTCCAGCTCTGAACCGCTATATCTAGTACCAGTGAATAAAATTTCCTGCGCCATGCTAACTCCGAATTTTTCAGGAAAAATGAGGGTTGAGCCCGCACCGGGAGTAAAGCCGTATTTCATAAAATTAGTGGTGTAGATGCTTTCTCTACTCATCACGATAAAATCGCAAAACATCCCCATGCACCAGCCTGCGCCAATTCCATGTCCCTGCATAGCAGCAATGACTGGCAGCTTGCAATCCAGTGCAATCTTGTAAACATTGGTATCGCTATATTTCGCCTTTCCCTCATGAATGGCTAGCAATCCCTTCTGCGTACCCCCTGTGGCAAAATAGGTGTCATATCCCGTCAGAATCACGACTTTATAGTTCTCGTTAGCCTGCACCGTAGCGAACGCCTGGTTCAGGCCCACAATCAGTTCATCGGAAAATGTATTTTTGTGCACGGTATCCTTCATTGTTAACAGGACAATGCCATGCTCAAATTCCTGCAATTGAACCACCGGCGGCACTTCCGTTTCGCCGTTGCTCTCCTTCTCCGGTCCGTGAAAGCTGTCCAATGGCTGTAGCGAAAGAGACAATTCCTCTGAAGTTGATTCCTGTGACCGGACTTCCAATGATTCTTCCAAAGATTCATCCGAAAGCCCGCCCATCAATTGGCGCAATCGTGCTTCGGCATCTTCAGAATTTATTTCTCCTGTTTGTACCGCACGAAAAATATCTTTTGGATCCATAGAAATGCCCTCCTAGCCGTATGAAATAGGACGAATATCGTGTCGGCAATTTACGAGTGTAATTGCTTGAACAACTGATCGGCCTGCTCAACATTTAATTCACCTTGCAGCACCTTCTGGATCAACGCTTGCATGGGCTGCGTAGAAGTTGACTCTACAGGTACTTGGTTTGAGGCTCCCGCCGATTTGCTTAATTCCTTTGCTAAATATTTGGAAAATTCTTTGATGTTAGGATAGTCATATACTCTGGTTGCTGAAATAGCCGTTCCAAACCGTTTATTCACGTCCTGTACCCACTCTACGCCTATAATAGAATCCAGTCCCATATCGATAAATTTATCGTCTCGGCCAATATCCTTTTCATCCATACTCAAGGATTTAGCGAGACTTTTAATTAGTTCCTTCTCCAATGCATCCACCCGTACAGCCGTAGGTCCGTTAGCAGGTCGCTTGGCCTCATCCCTGACAGCGGGCTGCGGTGTAGAATTGATAGGTTTAGGCTGCGGGGGAGCAGGCTTCAATTCTGCAGGCTTAGCTGCCTTTTTGGGTGCGTCGGCTACCTTCTCGATATCAGAGACTGAGCGCAGCAAAATACCCTGCGGCTTTTCAGGTACCTTTGCCAATGTCTGTACCTGCACATTAGCGTTGACAGTAGGAGGGCTGAAAACAACGGGCTCTTGCTTTTGTGCTGGAATATCAACTACAGGGAGCTCCGTCTTGACTTCCTTGGACTGGCTTCCAAACGTAGAGATCCAATAGCTTTCCTTGGCAAATGGATAGGTTGGCAGACTCATCCGACGAGGTCTAACCTTTCCGTAAAGCCTGTTCCAATCAAATAGTAATCCCTGAACCCACAGCTCTGCCAGCTTTGAATACTTGCTCTTGCTTATCCAGATATCCACCAATTGTTCCATGTCCTCGTCTGCTTCAAGAACCATCAGAATATCTTTATTTTTCTTTGCCTGACCCGAATAGAGTCCGTCGATATCCTCGTTCCCCGCTAGGAAGCTCTCCAGCTTTCCTTCAAGCTCCGTCGTAGACTTAGCTATGACTGCTAACCGTTCCTCCATAGCTTCCCGTCCCACCTGAAGGGTAAATGCTATATCCTCCAAACTGGCATCCGCGTATTCCGGCGCTCTGAGTGCAGAAAGCAATCTTTGCACCTGCTCGTACAATCGCTCCTGATTTTTGGCTGACAGCACGACTATGGCCGAGTTTTGCAATATCATAGGAGCTTGTCTAGTCTCCTGTACCTCAGGGATGTATTCCTCAATAAGCACATGTGCGTTGGAGCCTCCAGCACCGAAAGAAGAAATACCTGCAATTCTTGGGTACTCAACGGTCTTCCCATTTATCGTGGCGACCGGTCTTTTCCAATCTTCAAGCTCCTGCTGAACTATAAAAGGGCTATTGCTAAAGTCGATGTTCGGGTTGAGTGTGCTTGAATGCAGCGAAGGTGCGATCTGTCCGTATTTGAGCTGCAGGAGCACCTTAGTCACTCCTGCAATCCCTGCTGCACTCTCGCAATGCCCTATATTGGATTTTGCCGAACCAATGGCGCAGAACTGGGTGTCTTCCGTGTATTCCTGGAAAACCTTTTGCAATCCAGCGATTTCAATGGGATCACCTAAAGATGTCCCGGTGCCGTGTGCTTCAATGTAACTGATTGTTCTGGGGTTTATACCAGCTTTCTTAAAGACCCTTCCAATTACACTAGCCTGCGCCTTAGGATTTGGAACTGAAAAGCCATTGGTCTTCCCGCCGTGATTCACAGCGGTTCCCTTGATGACCCCGTATATGTGATCGCCGTCTGCTATTGCTTTGGTCAGCGGTTTGAGCAACACGGCCCCTACGCCTTCACCCGGCACATACCCATCTCCGCCTTCTCCGAAGCTTTCGCATCGTCCCTTGCTTGATACGAATCTTCCCTGCCCAAGCATCAGGTATTTGTTCGGATGAATGGAGACATTGACACCGCCAGCAACGGCAAGCTCACACTCGTCTTGCTGTAAGCTCTGGCAGGCAAGATGTATGGTCGTCAATGAGGATGAGCACATCGTATCCACAGCCATGCTTGGTCCGTGGAAATTACAGAAATAAGAAACACGGTTTGCAATGGAGGCCGGATTCCCCGGAACGGCAATCATTTTGCCTCTAGCCTGCTCCTGCGCCCCGTAAAGCTGATATTCTTCGTACATAACGCCGACAAAAACGCCTACATTCCTTTCCAGTCCAAGCCCTTCCCGTGTATAACCTGCATCCTCGATCGTTTCATAGACGCATTTCAGAAACAAGCGCTCCTGTGGATCGATGATTTCTGCTTCCCTAGGAGAAATGTTGAAAAACTTCGGATCAAATTGATCCACGCCTTTGATAAAGCCTCCCCACTTGCTGTAAGCTTTTCCAGACTTGTTCCCTTCCTCGTCAAAGTATATGCTGTGATCCCAGCGCTCTTTGGGAATTTCCGTAATGCAGTCCTTTCCATTACGCAGATTGTTCCAGAATTCCTCAACATTCTCGGCCTCAGGATACATGCCTGACAAGCCGATAATAGCAATATCCCCCGTACCACCTGCTGCTTCCGGCTGCGGTTGGAGTTTTTTCTGATCCAGCAATTTTGCCTGAGCCGGCATTTCACGAGCTTGTCTTCGGCTGCTGGAAAGCGGCCTTTCCGGGTTCTCTTTCACAGTGGAAGACGTAAACGCTTGGACGGCGTTGACCTCTTCCTCCATTCCAAGCAGTTGAATCAGCTGCTTCTGGTGAACTTCAAGAAAATATTGGGTCAGCTCCCGGATACTCTGGTATTCAAAAAACAACGTTTTGGGTAATGTGCCGAATGTTTTCTCCAATTCACGTGTCAGCTGTCTGATCATAATGGAATCAATTCCATACTTCTCCATAGGGGCATCGGCTTCAATCTGCCTTGCTGGCAGTCTGATGGATGTTGCGAGCAATTGCTTTAAATAATTTGCAGCTTTTTCGACAAGCAGGTCTTGACCGATTCCCGACTCCTTTCTGCTCTCCATGATCATAGAGGAGGCATCTTCAACCTGATTCAGGGATGGCTGCTGCAGGAGCGTTTCTCTGAGCTGGCTGGCATGCCCTTCCAATACCATGACTTGATCTTTTCCAGAAGCCAGACTCTGGTACAAAGCCCGCATTCCTGTGTCGGTCCCCATAGCGAACATCCCCATTTCCTCCATGATTTGTTCCGTTTCACTATCAATACGCATTCCGCCTTCCTTCCATAGCGGCCAGTTGATTGAAAGCGTCTGCCCATAACGTTGCTTCTGTTCTACAAGTGTATTGCGATATCTGGCATAGGCATCCATAAAGGCATTGGCAGCAGCATAGTCAGCCTGTCCTATATTCCCAAGACTGCCTGCAACAGATGAAAATAGAATGAAAAAGTCCAGCGGAATATCCTTGCAGGCCTGATCCAGATTCGTTAACCCTGTAACCTTTGGCGCCAATACTTTCTGCAATTCCTCTTCTGTTTTTTTAATCATAAAATTATCGCTGGTTACTCCTGCACCGTGAATAATTCCGTCCAGTTTCCCAAACTCTTCCCGAATATCCCGAACCAAATCCTCAACCGCTCTGTTATCGTCGACATCGGCCTGCCGAAATACGACTCTTGCTCCTAGAGCCTCTATTTCCTCAATCCTTGCTTTGATGTGACCACGGAGCATAGATCGTCCGACGAGAATTAACGCGACATCTTTAGCCTGTCGTGCCATTTCTTCAGCCAGAATCAAACCGAGGCTGCCGGTTCCGCCAGTAATCAAATAAACCCCTTTGTCCTTCCAAGGAATACGGTTCACTTCCTGCGAGGATTTGATTTCCGTCCATGCGGCAGCATATTGTCTGCCCCACTGGTAGCGGATATGTGTACTCATGAAGTTGCGGCTATTTTCTTGCAGGATATTTATAATACCTGCTGCATCTTCCTCCATATCCACTTCGATCAGTTGGCCCACTAGTGTGGGATTCTCAAGCTGCGCTGTTTGCAAGAGTCCGTAAAGTCCGGAGAATACCTGTCTGTAATCCTGTACCGGAATGATAAGCTGAACCAATGTTTTGTGTTTGGATTGGGTTTTAAGCACCTGTTGAATTTGCTCAAACACCTGTGCTGCATAAGTTCTAAAGCGTGCATCCATGCTTCCCTCGTCGGATTGCAGGATAAGACAATGCACCCCGTTCATCTGTGATTCAATCATTTCCCCGGAAATATGAGCTGGTTCACATAAAATGACCAAATGCTGCCGATATTCAGGTGCTGTTCCTCCCGGGACAAGGGCTTGTTCCTCCCATACAGGCTCAAGCATCAAAGTCTCAGGTATCGTCCATTCATCTGATCCCCCTGTTCCTCCTTCTGCAATTCGTGATGAGAAGCCCTTCATGCTTACACAAACATTCCCCTGCATGTCGCACAAATCAATATCCAGTTTTTGCACTGGACCATCCTGTCTGCTACCTTCACGATTACGGACCCAAGCCCACATCTCTGATGTGCATCCACTAAACACCTCAAGCTCTTCCACAGCAAACGGTAAAGCCGGCTTTATTAAAACTTTACCGTCAGACATGGCAGCGCCGTATGTGTCCATCATCAGGCCTATGGACGCCTGCAAAGCGGAATCCATCAAGCTAGGATGCATCACAAACTGTCCCATGGTCTGGTAAACAGAGGTAGGCAAGGACAATTTGACAAGTACCTGGTCCACGCCAGTGTAGATCTTTTCAATTGCTTGATGCCCTGGCCCATAGGAAACCTGCATGGCTGCAAACGCCTCATAACACTGCTGGGATGAATAGGTACCCAGATTGCACTGCTCCAGCAGAGCTTCAATATCTATGGCAGGAATCTCAGCCAACGGAGCAATTGCTGCGCTGCCTTCACTATGCACAACTAACTCTGTATCCACTGATTCAGACTTGCTGTAGATTTCATAGGCAATTTCTCCGCCGTCTTGCGGGTAGAGCCCGATATTTATAGCAATCGGCCGCTCCCCAGCTACCACAGGCCGGAGCCATAATACATCTTTTAAACGAACACAAATCCGACTTTCTTCCGAAGATGTAGCGACTTGCTCTACTGCCGCTCGCGCCATTTCAAGGTAGGCCACTCCAGGCAAAAGCTTCTGTCCCTTGATCACATGGTCAGCGAGGAAAAATTCTCTTCCCGTAAATGTGGAGCTGAACTGAAGTCCATAAATATCGGACGTATTTCGCTGAAGCAAAGGATGAATGATGGCTGACTTCTCCTGCTTTGGCCCAATATCGTTTGCTCCACTCAGGTTATTGGTATCGGTTACGCAATATCGTTCTTTGGCAAAAGGATAGGTAGGCAGGCTGATACGGTTTGGCTTATGCTTTTCGTACAGCACGTCCCAGTCAAAAAATGCGCCTTTTACCCAAAGATGTGCGATTTGGGCGTAGTCGCTTTCACTAGCCAGCGACTCAATCGTCTCGGCCGCGCCCGCTCTTGTTTCCTGTTCTCTATAGCGTTTTGCCTGCCCTACATATAAGCTAGGGATGCCTTCTCGCCCTTCAACAAATCCCTTTAGCTTCTCCTCTAACTCAGAGAGAGACACCGCAGTGAAGGCCAAACGTTCTTCCATCGCTTCGCGCCCCATCTGCAGGGTATATGCTATATCTCCCAGACTGCCGTCTGTGAACTGGCGCTCCCGGATTGCAGACAACAATTGCCGTGCCTGATCTTGCAGCTGTCCTTCAGTCTTGGCTGACAGTACAACAATAGCCGGCTTTTGGGCACTGAAGGTAACTGGATCTTTCTCCTGATTTTCCGGAACATATTCCTCGATGATCAAATGAGCATTGACGCCGCCGAATCCAAAAGAGCTGACACCTGCTCTCCGAGGAATATTGTGCCCAGAAGCATCTTGCTGCTGCTTCCATTCACTCGTCTCCTGGACGATATAGAAAGGACTGTCTTCAAGTTTGATATAGGGATTAATGGCATGGCAATGAAGGCTTTTAACAAGCTTTTTATGCTTCAACTGAAGCAGAACTTTGATGACACCAGCGATTCCGGCAGCCAGCTCCAGATGTCCAACATTGGTCTTCACCGAACCTAGGCCACAATGGGGCTCTTTGATCCCGGGTCCCTTTGTACTCTCATATAGCTCTTTAAAGGCTGCTTTCAGTCCGTTGATTTCAATAGGATCACCCAACTCGGTGCCTGTCCCATGGGCCTCAATGTAAGAGACTGTTCTTGGGTCGATACCAGCCTTTGTATATGCATTTACCAGTAAATCCGCCTGTGCCCTCGGATTAGGTGCTGTCAGGGAATTAGCCCGGCCACCATGATTGACAGCTGTGCCTCGGATTACGCCGTAAATATGGTCTCCAGCCTTTTCTGCGTCCTTCAGCTTTTTCAGGAAAACCATGCCTGCCCCTTCACCACGCACATAACCGTTGGCTTGATCAGAGAAGGTTTTGCACCGGCCATCCTCACACAGCATCCCTGCTTTATTGAAACTGATATGAAGCTCAGGTGTGATAATCACATTGACACCACCTGCAATGGCCATTTCGCAGCTTCCATCTTCTATAGCCTTTACGGCCCGGTGAATGGCCACCAGCGAACTGGAGCAGGCAGTTTCGACAGGCTCGCTCGGACCATGAATATTAAGGAAATAGCTCATACGATTGGGTCCTACCGACGGCGCCATTCCGCTAGAGGAATACGCCTCCACACCCACATCTCCCTGATAGATCATTCCGCTGTAGCCGCTGTTTGCGGTTCCTGCAAAGATACCTGTATGGGTTCCAGATAACCCTGCTGCCGGAATCCCAGCATCTTCAATTGCCTTCCAAATATAAGTCATCAACAAACGCTGCTGCGGGTCCATGAGTGCAGCTTCCCTCGGTGAAATTCCAAAAAATAAAGGGTCAAACTCATAGATCCCGTCAATAAACCCGCCCCACTTGATGTTTGTTTTATTGGTCTCTTCCGCAGGGTCACCGTAATACGCCTTCCAATCCCAGCGATCTTCAGGTATTTCAGTGATACAATCCCTGCCTTCCTCAAGATTTTTCCAAAACTCATCTACATCCCGGGCCATGGGAAAGACACCGCTTATGCCTACAATTGCAATAGGTTCAGAACCAGCCTGGGTCTGTTGCGGCATAGCTAGCACATTCTCGTTTGCAAATCGGGAACGCTGGCTTCTACTGCGGATGCTGTCTTCCCTATCATCCTCTTCATTCTGCACGGCAGGCTCAGTCCGGGTCTGGACGACAAACTGCTCACCAAGCAAGGTGGCATATTCCTCCACTAAATACCTGCAGAAGTCATGAAGTGTAGTGTATTCAAAGAATACGGCAGGAGTCAGCTCAAGCCGATACAAGTGATTGATGTTGTTGGCAAATTGCGTGAGCAAGATCGAATCGAAGCCATACTCACTCAGTTCTACATAGGCATCAATATCTTCAAGCTTGACTTTCAGCAATTTCGATACCGCCTGCATCATGGCGATCTGCACCTTGTCCAGCAGGTCCGGCGCGGCATTCCCGTCAGTCGTGGAAATGGCTGAAATACTTGCTGAAGCACCCGCCGCCTTTTCAAGCTGTCTGGTTTCGGGAATCTCTAAGCCTATTGTTCTTTTCATTTTCTCGAGATTGCCTTCCAGCACCATAACCTGATTAGCATCCGTAAGCATGGCACGGTACAAAGCCTGAATACCAGAAGAAGTTGAAATACTGCCCATACCTGTGTGCTGCTTTACCAGCTTCTCTGTCTCCTCATCAATATGCATCCCGCCTTCTTTCCATAGTGGCCAATTGATGGATAGCGTTTGCCCCTGGCGTTGCTGTGATCCTGTCAATGTGCTCCGGTATCTGGCATAAGCATCCATAAACGCATTAGCGGTAGAATAGTCTGCCTGTCCCTGATTGCCCAGCCCTCCGGCAACCGACGAAAACATAATGAAGAAGTCAAGAGGCAGGTGCTTGCTCGCCTGATCCAAGTTCACTACTCCTAAAACTTTAGGAGCGAGAACCTCCAGCATTTCCTCGCTATTTTTTTGGAGTATGCGGTTGTCACGAATTACTCCTGCACTGTGAATGATGCCATTCAGGCTTCCGAATTCTGCCTCAATTCCCCGAATTAAATCAGCCACCACCTGCTCCCGGGTCACATCGGCCTGCTTATATGCTATTCGTGCTCCTAATGACTCCAATTTCTTTATCTCTGCCCGCTTGCCCTCATCCAGTGCTGAACGCCCCGTTAAAATCAACACGACATTATGAACTTTATTCGCTATCTCTTTGGCAAAAATAAGTCCCAAGCCACCGGCACCACCGGTAATGAGATATACTCCGTTCTCCTTCCACGGCATGTCCGCCGTTTCCGGAGAAAATGGAATCTCGTTCCAGCTGAAAATCCACCGTTTACCTTTCCCATACCGGATCTGGATGTCTCCAGGACTCCAGCTGTTTTCTTTTAAAATATCTATGATTGTATTCGGGGCCTTATCCTGTTCAAGTTCTATCAACTGCCCCACCAGTTTTGGATGTTCTATTCTGGAGGTTTTTAAAAGACCTGAGAGCCCTGATACAAGCTGCTGCTCCTCCTGGTCGTTAGTAACAATCTGGATTAACACCTTGCCATGGTTTTTTTCTCTAAAAATTCTTTGTATTAGCTCAAGTATCTGAACGGCGTAATACTGAAACTGTTCCCCGATTCCGTTTTGATCAGGTTGCAATATTATGCACTTTGCGCCGCTTATTTGAGCTTCTACTTGTTCACGAGAAATCTGGGACGGCTGGCAAAGGATCACGACATGGCGATCATATACAGGTAAATCGCCCTCTATGCTAACTCCCTGCTCTTTCCACACGGGTTCAAGCATCAAGGTACCAGAATTGGACTGCGCGTCTGTGGGAATAGAGTCTATATCCAGAATTCTTGATGAATAACCCTTTATCCTCACGCAGATCTCTCCGGTTTCGTCGCTCAGGTCAATATCTAGTTTCTGTGCCTTATCTCCTGCTGTACCATCTGCACTGTATCGAATCAGCGCCCACATGGTGGAGCTGCAATGTTTTATAATTTCAACTTCCTGAATGGCATACGGCAGAGCAGGCTTAATCTCGCGAGAGCCCAGCGTCAAGCCTATGGATGCCTGGAAAGCTGAATCAATCATGCTTGGATGCAGGACAAATTGACCGTGATTGTCAGAGACTGAGGAGGGCAAGGATAGCTTCGCCAGCACTTGACCCTCTCCGGCATATACCATCTCAATCCCCTGATGCCCAGGACCATAATCAATCCCCAGCTCTCTGAAAAGGTTATACAATGCTGCCGGATGGAAGCTTCTGCTGCATGTATCCTGCAAATCTTTAATATTCAATGCAGGAGCCCCCACCCCTGATCTCCGAACCGCATTGCCGTAGCTATATACCATAAGCTCTGTATCATCGGCTCCGTTATTTCCATAAATCTCATATGAAATTTCTTGATCTTCATTCTGGAAAAGCCCGATATGCAGCTGTATTGGGCCATCCTCTATCGCAATAGGCCGTGCCCAAACCACGTTTTTAAGGCACATTCCGACCAGGTCACCCTCATCCGTGCCTAGTGACTGCTCCACTGCCGCCCGGGCCATTTCAAGGGATGCGGCCCCAGACAGCACCTTGCGCCCATTCACCACATGATCCTTCAGGAAAAACTCCTGGCCTGTAAAGCTAGAACTGAATCGCTGCTCCGAAAAATCGGAGGTGTTTTGGTGCAGCAAAGGATGAATCGTTGCAGCCATGACAGAAGTTGTACCTTTGCCAACCTTACTGTCTAGCTCGGGCGCCCAGCACCGTTCTTTTGCAAAAGGATAGGTAGGCAGACTCATCCGGCGAGGCTTGATGTTCCCATACAGCTTGTTCCAGTCCATCGTTAGCCCCTGTACCCACAGCTCTGCAATTTTCCCCAATTTTCTCTTCTTGATCCAGGTTTCAAGCAAGGATTTGGCATCTTCATCTGCCTCAAAGAGCACGATCCCGTCCTTGCCCTTTTTCACCTGAGCCGTCAGGACTCCAGCTGGCCGTTGGTGATGAACCAAGCCATCCAGCGCTTGTAGTAGATTCTCTTTTGAATCTGCCACAAAAGCCAGACGGTGGTTCATCGGCTCACGGCTTACTTGCAGCGTATACCCCATATCTGTCAAGTTAAGGTTGGGCTGAGTGGCAATAAAGTTTCTCATGTTTTCGGCATAAGTTACTAGTTGCTGCTCATTTTTGGCAGACAAGACGAAAAGAACGGGACTATGTGACTCGTCGTCTGCTGGTGAAATTGCAGCCTCTGGACGATATTCTTCAATAATAAGATGGGCATTGGTACCGCTAAAACCAAAAGAGCTCACAGCGGCCCGCCTTTTGTTACCTTGAGAAGGTTGCCAGTCCTTCAATTGTGTATTTACATAAAATGGAGAATCATCGAAATCAAAATGTTCATTCGGGTTCTTGAAATTCAGTGTCGGTACCAGTTTCTTATGCTTCATGCATAACAGCACCTTTTGCATGCTTGCTACGCCTGCTGCTGCCGAAGTATGCCCGATATTACTCTTTACCGAGCCTATGGCACAGAACTTCTTCTGATCTGTTTTTTCTTTGAAAGCTGTGCATAAAGCCTCCAATTCAATAGGATCGCCCAGCTTGGTGCCTGTCCCATGCATTTCAACATAGCTAATACTTTCGGGTTCAATCTGATACTTATTGTATATCTCCTGCTCAAGCTCTATTTGGCTGTTCGTGCTTGGAGCGGTAATCCCGTTGGTTTTTCCATCCTGATTAATCCCAGTTCCGATAATAACCCCATAGATGTGATCCCGGTCAGCTTCCGCATCCTTTAGCCGCTTCAGAACCAGCACCCCTGCTCCTTCGCCTGGAACAAAGCCGTTGGCACTATTGTCAAATGTCTTACACTGACCATCTGGTGACAACATTCCGGATGCAGACATACCTATATAGGATTCAGGAGTCAGGTATAAGGACACACCGCCGACCAGCGCCATTTCAATCTCTTTATTTGATAAAGCCTGGCAAGCAAGGTGAGTTGCCACCAGCGATGAGGAGCATGCCGTATCTACGGATATGGCGGGTCCTTTCAAATTAAGGAAATAGGAAATACGAGCCGCTGCAATAGCGTTGCTGTTCCCGGTAGTATTGCTGAACTGTGCTTCATTTTTGTAGCGCATCATACTGTACTCATTATTTAAAATGCCAAGATAAACACCGCATTTTTTATTTCCCAACTGTGAGCCGCTATAACCTGCATCCTCAAAGGCTTTATAGGCTTCCTGCAAAAAGATGCGCTGCTGCGGGTCCATCCCTTCCGCCTCGGTAGGAGATATATTAAAAAATAACGGATCAAAATATTCTATATCCTTCAAGGCACCCAGCCACTTGCAATTTACTTTCCCCTCTTGTGCCGGACGCGGATCATACAACGGGTCTACGTCCCAGCGGTTCTTCGGGATTTCAACAATGGAGTTTTGACCTTGAGCGAGATTTTTCCAATATTGCTGTACATCTTCGGCACCAGGATATCTTCCCGAAATCCCAACAATTGCAATTGCATCTTGATTTTCCGAAGTTGCTGGCACTGATTCCTCTTCTGCTTTTACCCGACGCAATGGCACCGTTTCCTCCTTAGGGAGCTGCGCTGGAGAGCATTGGATCGTGTCTGGTCGCGGTAAATGGACTTCTGCTATAGGTTTGACCGTGTCCGAGACTGTGTTCAAGGGCTGCTGAATGAAGCTTTTCTTGCCCCCGTGCTTATTGATTTCTTGTGCCAAAAACTCGGTAAATTGCAGAATAGTCGGATAGTCGTAGACCTTGGTAGCTGCAATGGATGTGCCGTAGCGCTTATTCAAATTTCGAATCCATTCTACGCCTATAATCGAATCCAAACCGATGTCTATAAAGTTTCTATCTGCCTCAATCTCGCTTTGCTCCATGTACAAGGCTTCAGCTAGGCTTGCCGTCAGTTCTTTCCGTAATTGCTCTGTAGAGACACCAGACGGAATCGTGCCGAATTGCGGCTGCTTTTCAGGCGATATCGGCATTAAATTAATCTGAAGTGAGGCCTCTGTCTGCTTATCCGTTTCCAATGATACGAGCGGCGGTAAATGCTTTGCAGGCGCCTGATCCAGAATAGACGCAGCAGAAGACGGCATGATTAATTGGGCTACACGATTGCCCAATTCCTTTTCTAAAAATTTGCTAAACTCCCGTATGGTTGGATAATCGTAGACTTTTGTCGCTGTTATGGATGTGTCGTAATGTTTATTAATGTTTCGAATCCACTCTACGCCTATAATGGAATCCAATCCAAGATCAACAAAGTTTTTATCCTCATCGATCTCGTCCCGATCTATATATAAAGCTTGCGCCAGACTTGTTGTCAGCTCCTCCTGCAATATTTCTGACGATATGGATAGGGCAGAACTAGCAGGCACCTGCTCTTCCGTCTCGTTGTCATTATCTGACGTGTGCATTACCCCTTCCGGGGAAGTTAAAATAATCGGTGCTGTCTGCTGATTGGCAGACTTGCTAAGCTGCGGCTGACTGTCTGACAAATTCCGTAAAGAAATCCCGCTTGGTTTTTCAGAACTACTCGAAAAACTGGATGGCATTAAAGCTTCAGGAGGAGCAGACTGCATTACTTGAGACTGAACAAGAACTGCTTTTTCCTGAGATTCCATTGGAATTTTTTCTACAGATGGGATCGTAATATCTGTGACCCAATACCGCTCCTTTGCAAAAGGATAGGCTGGCAGGCTCATTCGCTGCGGCTTGGCATCTCCGTAAAGCATGCTCCAGTCCATCGCCAGTCCCTTCACCCACAGATCCACTATCTTCGCGTATTTCCGTTTCCCGATCCAGGCAGCGATTGTTTTCCCCATGTCTTCATCTTCTACCAGTGCGGATAGCGCATCTTTGTTTCGCTTGACCTGTCCTCGATACAGCTCGGAGATCCCCGTCTGGTCTTTCATGAATCCTTCCAGCTTTTCCACCAGCGCTGGCATCGATTCGGCAATGACTGCCAGGCGTTCTTCCATCGCTTCGCGCCCAACCTGAAGCGTGTAGGCTGCATCCGCCAGATTGCTTTCTGTGACCTCTCCTTTCTCGATCACGGACAGCAATCTCTCGACCTGCTGCTTCAGCCGTTCCTCATTTTTGGCTGACAATACGATAATCACAGGATTGTGAGCTGTCACACAGATTGGCGCCTGTTCTTCCGGAACGTACTCTTCGATGATGACATGAGCATTGGCGCCTCCTGCTCCAAACGATGAAATCCCCGCCATTCTCGGGTATTCCCGTGTCTCTCCATCGAGCTCAACCACTGGCCGCTTCCATTCCGCCAGCTCCTGCTGGACGACAAACGGCGTCTGCTCAAAAGGAATGTTCGGATTCAGTTCCTGGGCATGCAGACTGGGAACCAGTGTCCGGTTTTTCATCTGCAGGACAATTTTCCCAATCCCTGCGATGCCCGCTGCCGCCTCCAAATGTCCGATGTTGGACTTCACAGAGCCCACGGCGCAAAATCCCTTGTCTGCCGTGTCCTTTCTGAAGGCCTGGGTCAAACCGGTCACTTCAATGGGATCTCCCATTTCTGTGCCAGTTCCGTGAGCTTCGATATAGCTGATGGTCCGGGCATGTACCCCGGCTCGTTCCAGAGCCGACCGGATTAGCTCCCCTTGAGCAATCGGGTTAGGCACGGTATACCCGTTGGTCTTGCCTCCATGGTTGATGCTCGTTCCCCGGATGACCGCATGGATCGGGTCCCCATCTGCTATCGCCTTCGACAACGGCTTCAATAGCACAACCCCCACACCTTCTCCTGGGACAAAGCCGTTGCCTCCCTTTCCGAAGCTCTTGCACTGTCCGTCTACGGACAGCATCTGATTCGCACAAAGTCCGACATAACTCAGCGGATGCAGATACAGGTTCACTCCTCCTGCCATGGCCAACTCGCATTCTCCGCGGTACAGATGCTCACACGCTTCATGAATCGCGGTCAATGAGGATGAACACATCGTATCCACTGGCATGCTCGGCCCCTGCAAATTAAACAGGTACGAAATCCGGTTGGCTACTGAGCTAAAGGAAGTGTGAGGGAATATTTGCGCTCCCTTCCTCCACAGATCAAGACCATATAAATCAAATCCTGTTTTGGTAATTCCCGCAAACACACCTACACGGCTGTTATGTCGTACCGCAAGCTGTTCTCTGGTGTAGCCCGCGTCCTCCATCGCTTCCCAGCAGGCTTCAATAAACAGCCGTTCCTGAGGATCCATGCTAAGGGCTTCCCGCGGTGCAATATTGAAAAACAATGGGTCGAATTCAGCAAATCCCTCGATAAAGCCACCCCACTTGCTATAGCTTTTGCCATGTGAAGCCGCTTCCTCTTTATCAGGATGGAAGAATCCTTCTAGTTTCCAGCGTTCCTGCGGGATTTCGCTGACACAATCCTTCCCTGCCTTGAGATTTTCCCAATATTCATTCATATCCCTCGAACCTGGATACTTTCCTGCCATACCAATGATGGCGATCGGCTCTCGTGTTTCCTCTGCGACAGACTCCGCACAACTTCGAACAGGCTTCACATAGCTACGGCTGGACTTCGTTGCCACCGTCTCCGCAATCGTTTGCTCCGCAACTGGCGTGCTTTCTTCTTCAGCGTACCGGGCTGTCGCAGCCGTTTCCTCTACCCGTTCCTTGTCCGTGCTCATTCCAACCCACTGCATGCACTCCGGTGCGTATTCCGACACCAAATATTCCGCCAAGGCACGCAAGGTCTGATACTCATAAAACAGCGTCTTGGATAGCTCGCCAAAGGATTCTGCCAGCTTGGCATTGAGCTGGGTAATCATAATCGAATCAATCCCATAACGCTCTAGCGGTTCTTGGGCTTCAATGCTACCGACGCTCAGACGGGTCACCTCTCCCAATAGCGCCTTGAGATGATACAAGGTTTTATCGTACAGTAAACCCGCATCCAGCTTCGGCGCAGATGCCTGTATCGCACGGATACCGGCCTGCGAGACGGCTTTCGCCAGATAGGCCTCGATTTTCTCAGGCTCTCCTTCCAAGACCATCACCTGATCCTTGCTTGAGGTCAGGCATTGGTACAACGCCTGAATGCCCGACTCGGTCTGTAGAGGCGTAATGCCCATATTTTGTCTCATGAGCTTTTCCGTGTCCGCGTCAATCCTCATTCCGCCTTCTTTCCACAGCGGCCAGCGGATGGATAGCGTCCGGCCCCGCCGTTGCTGGGCTTCCACCAGGGTATTCCGGTATGCTGCGTACGCATCCATAAAGGCGTTGGCGGTGGCATAATCGGCCTGTCCCGGATTGCCCATACTGCCCGAGATGGAGGAAAAGAGCACAAAGAAGTCCAAATCCTGACCGCTGCTCACCTCATCTAGATGAACCAGCCCTTTAACCTTCGGACCCAGCACCTCGATAAATTCTTCCCTGCTTTTCTTGAGAATGAAGTTATCGTGAATGACCCCAGCGCAGTGAATAATCCCGTGAACACACCCGAATTCTTCCTGAATGCTTTCCAACAAGCTGGTAACCGTGTTCCTGTCGGTGATATCCCCCTGCTTGTACACTACTCTGGCTCCTGAGGACTCCAGCTCCTTCAGCCGGGTTTGTCTGTTGCCGTCCAGTGGCGAGCGGCCTGTCAGGATTAAGGTTGCTGCTCGGGTGCGCCGAACCAGTTCTTCGGCAACAAGCAGCCCCAGGCCGCCAGAGCCGCCGGTAATGAGATACACGCCACCGTCTCTCCATGGCAGCTTCTCTTCTGGCCGAGACGACTCGAACCTGCTCCAGCAAGCGGTTTTGCGTTGACCACCCTCATAGCGAATCCATCCATCCACCGGACTGCGGCTGTTTTCCTCCAGCTTCGCCAGTAGGCTTTCCGCAGATTCTCCCTGTTCCACTTCGATCAATTGGCCGATGAGTTTTGGATTTTCCAGTCGGGCAGTCTTCAGCAGACCCGAAAGTCCTGAAAAGAGCCGCCCTTCTCCAGCCGCCGTCACGACAAGCTGAACCAGCACCCTTCCGGCAGGCTTGTCTTTGAGCAGGCCTTGGATGCTCTCAAAGGCCTGAACTGCATAGGCCTGAAACCGCTCATCCACACGGCTCTTCCCAGATGAGAAAGCCAAGATCTGCGCTGCTCCGTTCACTCGCGCTTCGAGCCGTTCAGGTAAAGCCTTGTCCGGCTCACACAGCAAGATGATACGGCGGTCGTAGGTAGGTGCTTCCACCTCTGGCGATACGTCCTGCTCCTTCCAAACTGGCTCTAGCAACAGGGTATGACTAGCTGTAGCCACAGGTTTTGCCTCTGCTCTGGAAATCGTTGATTTGGTTTCACTTTCTATACTTATGCTTTTAGCCATTTGGGTTTCATTCCCAGGCGCCCAATACCGCTCTTTTGCAAAAGGATAAGTCGGTAGTGGGATTCTGCAATACGGTTCATTTGAAAACAAACGCTCAAAGTCTAACGGATATCCCTGAACATATAAATCCGCAATCGTAGTTAAAAGCTCCAAATACTCGCGGGCTTCACCTGCATTTTGACAGTTTTGAATACATTCATTTCCATATCTCTTCAATGACGTTTGAATGCGTTGGTCTTTTTCGTGTAGTTCAGAATAATAAACTTGAGAAGAATTGCCTTTTTCCAGCCACCTTTTAAGGGACATGACAAGCTCACCTTGATTGCGGGCAACACATGCAAGCCGATGATTGCAGTGCTTTCTCCCAAGCAATAATGTATAACTCATGTTACCGCAGTCTGCCTCAGGCTCCTGTTCGCAATAGGCAATCAGTTGCTCCACCTGACGGCGTAATTGTTGTGAAGTCCGGGCGGACAGCGGAATGAAATAAGCCGGCTTTTCGCAATGTCTTCGTTTCGTATGTGGAGCCTCTCCGATGACCAGGTGGGCATTAGTACCACTGGCACCAAAGGAGCTGACCGCAGCACAGCGTCTGGCTTCAGGCTCAATCAGCCAATTCTGCAACTGCGTATTGACATAAAAAGGACTGTCCGCAAACTGAATATTAGAATTGCCTGATTGGAAATGAAGTGAAGGCGGAATCTGCTCATGCTTTAATGACAATAACAGCTTAATTACTCCTGTGATTCCTGCCGCAATTTGCGTATGACCGATATTCGTTTTAATGGACCCGATCGCGCAAAATCCCTTCTTGTCCGTATACTTTCTAAATGTTCGCGTCAATGCCTGATATTCAATTGGATCTCCTAGCTTGGTACCAGTGCCATGTGCTTCCACCAATTGGATTTGCTCTGGATGGATATGAAAAGTATCGTACACATATTGCTCCAGTCGCTCCTGAGACTTCTGGCTTGGTGCAGTAAGTCCATTCGTGGTACCGTCCTGATTGATTCCTGAGCCTAAAATTACCCCATAGATGTGGTCACCATCGGCAACTGCTTCCTCAAGCCGTTTGAGTACAACAGCGCCAACAGCCTCTCCTGGAACCATTCCGTCCGCCCTGTCATCAAAGGTATAACAGTGCCCTGTGTGAGACAGCATTCCTGCTCTGTCACCGTATAAATAGCAACGAGGGGTTGTATGAATATACACCCCGCCAGCTAAAGCCATATCCGTTTCTCCAGACCATAAGCTTTGGCAAGCAAGATGGGTGGCAACTAGCGAACTCGAACAAGCTGTATCTACAGCTATTGCCGGTCCGTGAAGATTCAAGTAGTAGGAAATTCTGGCGGGAATCACGGAGCCCATATGGCCCCACAGTGCTTGCGGAGGCAGGTCTTCACCCAGCAATCGCTGGTAATCGCCTTCGGCACAGCCTACATAAACTCCGCACCGACGCCCATCCATCCCTGTACCCGCATAACCTGCATCCTCTAGAGCATGCCATGCTTCCTCGAGAAACAACCGCTGCTGCGGATCCATGTAAGTTGCTTCCAGTCCGGAAATATTGAAAAAAAGCGGATCGAACTTATCAACATCCTCCAAAAAGCTTCCATAATTGCAGTAACTCGCATTTTTTTCCTGGTATTTCGAAAGATCCCACCGAGTTACCTCTTTTACTAAATCGTCGCCATTCTTAAGGTGATTCCAAAGCTCATCTACATTGTCAGACCCGGCAAACCGCCCGCTCATTCCAATAATCGCAATCGGCTCTCTTTGCGCCAATCTTTTTCCTGTATTCTCCTGTTTAGGTCTTTCTGGCTCAATCGATGCACTTGCCGTTTGAACCGGATTAAACATATATTCCTTTTCCTTAGGCGCTTGGGTTTCACGGCTTGTATCTTTCCCATCCTCTATTGGATCAGCATTGTGTCCCAAAACTGGTAAAACGATGTCGCCGAATTGGCCTAAAATGTATAACGTCAGTTGTTTGACCGAACTGTAATCAAAGATGTCTGTAGTCTGCAAATGAATGCCCAGCCCCTGATTAACATCCTGTACAAAGTTGACGCCAAGAATAGAGTCCAGGCCATAATCTGCAAATGACTCATGGACATCAATCATAGAAAAGTCCACATTCAAGGCCTCTGCTAACTTCTCTACAATAAGCTCCCTGACATGCTCTTCAGCCATCTCATTGGATACATCAGCAGCTGATTGAATCCCTGTGTCACGCTGTTTCAATGGAGGCTTGCCAGGTTCAAGCTTCTGTTGATCCCGAAGTATACCATCGCTTTCAGCCACAATAATTTGCTGGCCTACTTCATGCGCTTCCTGAGCGGGGAAGAAGACCGACCGGAACCCCTCGCTTTCCAATACCTCCTGCCAACGTTCAGGGTATAAACCGGGAGAGCCTGGAATACGCAGCTCGGGGTCATTATAAAGCCACCATCCCTCCAACAGGCCAAAGGTCAGGTGGTTTAACAGCGAGTTTCCACTGATTTCATTGATAAGAATCAGGCCGTTTTTTCGCAGCGCTGCTTTGACATTGCCTAATGTCTGCCGAATGTTCCTCGTGGCGTGCAGGACATTGGTGGCAATTGCAATATCATATCCGCCCGTTTCGATGTCTTGTCCCACAGCCGACTCTTCCACATTAAAAATTTTATAAGTCAGGTAAGGATTTTGCGGGCCGTACTCTTTTTGCGCATGCAATAAAAATGCTCTTGATTTATCGGTATAGCAGTATTCACGAATATGCTCCTGATAAGGTCGAAGCTTCCGGAAGAGCATAGCGCTGGTTCCTCCAGTGCCTGCACCAATTTCAATAATTCGAATCGACCCTGACGGGTCATGCTTAAGCCGTTCATTCAAGTAGGAAACTACAATATCCCCCAGCACTTCATTAAAGTAATCTGCTGCAGGACTATTTTTATATATACCTTCTACCAGCTTCATAGAGGACTGAGGAAAAACAATGTCAGTGGCAGGTATGTTTCCGGTCAAAATTTCCGGTAGCTTGCGCAATGTTGATTCTACGAGTACAACCCAGGCCGAGAGATCCGGATTTTTCAGCCATTCCCCTTTCTTCAATTCCCATTCCTTCCATACAGCCTGCAGATCAACCAAAGCTGTATCCGTTACGCTATAAGAGTCTCCTTTACGGTAAAAATAATGATTCCGCGCCAATACCTCTATGCTTTCTTCAAGCCAGCGATCGTATAAATTCAGCAATGCTGTTTTGGTTTTAAAATCATTAATCATAGCTTTCTTGTCCATATGTGCATAGGGGCATAATCCCATCAACTGCAAATAACCCCATAGCAATTTGCATAAGACATCATTCATTTCCTTCATCTGTAAGCCTCCTCATCCGATTAGTCCCTCGCGTCGTCCCATCCTGTTTCGAGTAAGCTTGGTTGTCGACCATAGTCGAAGGAATTCTTTCGTATTCAGCCGCTAGATAAGAAATATCTGGCATCTTCTTCATTTTGACACTGGTGGAAATATGGCTCTGAATATTCTGGATATACGAAGGAATAGCTTCGGAATTTGGATCTTCGCTTTCTTTTCTATACTTTTGCGAAATATTTGCCGCTGTCTCAGGTGTTCTTTGATCAACAAATATATCTGTTGACTGTACAGATTTGGTAGATTCAATGGAAGCCTGCTTGGTTTTAATATCCGTGATCCAATACCGCTCCTTTGCAAAAGGATAGGCTGGCAAGCTTATTCTCTGCGGCTTGGCATCTCCATAAAGCATGCTCCAGTCCATCGCCAGTCCCTTTACCCACAGATCCACTATCTTCGCGTATTTCCGTTTCCCGATCCAGGCAGCGATCGTTTTTTCCATAT
Organism: Paenibacillus sp. EKM301P; assembly: GCF_011800295.1. Lineage (NCBI taxonomy): Bacteria > Bacillati > Bacillota > Bacilli > Caryophanales > Paenibacillaceae > Paenibacillus > Paenibacillus sp. EKM301P. The sequence continues at coordinate 542,340 of NZ_JAALFM010000001.1, forward strand.
CTTCATCTTCTAACAGTGCGGACAGTGCCTCTTTGTTTCGCTTGACCTGTCCTCGATACAGCTCGGAAATCCCGTCGTGGCCTTCCAAGAATCTTTGCAGCTTTTCCACCAGTTTCGGTAGCGATTCAGCAATGACCGCTAGGCGTTCTTCCATCGCTTCACGTCCTACCTGGAGCGTGTAGGCTGCATCGGCCAGATTGCCCTCTGTGACCTCTCCTTTCTCGATCACGGACAGCAATCTCTCGACCTGCTGCTTCAGCCGTTCCTCATTTTTGGCCGACAATACGATAATCACAGGATGGTGAGCTGTTACACGAATGGGCATCTTCTCTTCCGGAACGTACTCTTTGATGATGACATGAGCATTGGCGCCTCCTGCTCCAAACGATGAAATCCCTGCCATTCTCGGGTATTCCCGTGTCTCTCCATCGAGCTCAACCACCGGCCGCTTCCATTCCTCCAGCTCCTGCTGGACAACAAACGGCGTCTGCTCAAAAGGAATGTTCGGATTCAGTTCCTGGGCATGCAGACTGGGAACCAGCGTCCGGTTTTTCATCTGCAGGACAATTTTCCCAATCCCTGCGATGCCCGCTGCCGCCTCCAAATGTCCGATGTTGGACTTCACAGAGCCCACGGCGCAAAATCCCTTGTCTGCCGTGTCCTTTCTGAAGGCCTGGGTCAAACCGGTCACTTCAATGGGATCTCCCAATTCTGTGCCAGTTCCGTGAGCTTCGATATAGCTGATGGTCCGGGCATGTACCCCGGCTCGTTCCAAAGCCGACCGGATTAGCTCCCCTTGAGCAGTCGGGTTAGGCACGGTATACCCGTTGGTCTTGCCTCCATGGTTGATGCTCGTTCCCCGGATGACCGCATGGATCGGGTCCCCATCTGCTATCGCCTTTGACAACGGCTTCAATAGCACGACCCCCACACCTTCTCCTGGGACAAAGCCGTTGCCTCCCTTTCCGAAGCTCTTGCACTGTCCGTCTACGGACAGCATCTGATTCGCACAAAGTCCGACATAGCTCAGCGGATGCAGATACAGGTTCACTCCTCCTGCCATAGCCAGCTCGCATTCTCCGCGGTACAGATGCTCACACGCTTCATGAATCGCAGTCAACGAGGACGAACACATCGTATCCACCGGCATGCTCGGCCCTTGCAAATTAAACAGGTACGAAATCCGGTTGGCTACCGAGCTAAAGGATATTTGGGGAAATATTTTGGCCCCCATCTTCCATAATTCCGGCCCATAAAGCTCGTAGCCCGTTTTGGTAATTCCCGCAAACACACCTACACGGCTGTTATGTCGTACCGCAAGCTGTTCTCTGGTGTAGCCTGCGTCCTCCATCGCTTCCCAGCAAGCTTCAATAAACAGCCTTTCCTGAGGATCCATGCTGAGGGCTTCTCGCGGTGCAATATTGAAAAACAATGGGTCGAATTCCGCAAAGCCTTCGATAAAGCCGCCCCACTTGCTGTAGCTTTTGCCATCAGCTACCGCTTCCTGTTTGTCAGGCTGGAAGAATCCTTCCAGTTTCCAGCGTTCCTGCGGGATTTCGCTGACACAATCCTTTCCTGCCTTGAGATTTTCCCAATATTCGTTCATGTCCCTCGAACCTGGATACTTTCCTGCCATGCCAATGATGGCGATCGGTTCTCGTGTTTCCTCTGCGCCAAGCTCCGCGTAGCTTCGAATCGGCTCCACGTAGCTTCTGGACTTCGCTGTCGCCTCCTCCGCTATCGTCTGCCTCGCAATTTGCGTGCTTTCTTCTTCAGCGTACCGGGTTGTCGCAGCCGTTTCCTCTACCCGTTCCTTGTCCATGCTCATTCCAACCCACTGCATGCATTCCGGTGTGTATTCCGACACCAAATATTCCGCCAAGGCACGCAAGGTCTGGTACTCATAAAATAGCGTCTTGGATAGCTCGCCAAAAGACTCTGCCAGCTTGGCATTGAGTTGGGTAATCATAATCGAATCAATCCCATAACGCTCTAGCGGTTCTTGGGCTTCAATGCTACCGACGCTCAGCCGGGTCACCTCTCCCAATAGCTCCTTGAGATGATACAAGGTTTTATCGTACAGTAAACCCGCATCCAGCTTCGATCCAGCTGCCTCTACCGCACAGATGCCGGCCTGCGAGACGGCTTTCGCCAGATAGGCCTCGATTTTCTCTGGCTCTCCTTCCATGACCATCACCTGATCCTTGCTTGAGGTCAGGCATTGGTACAACGCCTGAATGCCCGACTCGGTCTGTAGGGGCGTAATGCCCATGTTCTGTCTCATGAGTTTTTCTGTGTCCGGATCAATCCGCATCCCGCCCTCTTTCCACAGCGGCCAGCGGATGGATAGCGTCCGGCCCCGCCGTTGCTGGGCTTCCACCAGGGTATTCCGGTATGCTGTGTACGCATCCATAAAGGCGTTGGCGGTGGCATAATCGGCCTGTCCCAGATTTCCCATACTGCCCGAGATGGAGGAAAAGAGCACGAAGAAGTCCAGATCCTGACCGCTGCTCGCCTCATCTAGATGAACCAGCCCTTGGACCTTCGGTCCCAGCACCTCGATAAATTCTTCCCTGCTTTTCTTGAGAATGAAGTTATCGTGAATGATCCCAGCGCAGTGGATAATCCCGTGAACACGCCCGAATTCTTCCTGAATGCTTTCCAGCAAGCTGGTAACCGTGTTCCTGTCAGTGATATCCCCCTGCTTATACACCACTCTGGCTCCTGAGGACTCCAGTTCCTTCAGCCGAGTTTGTCTGTTGCCGTCCAGTGTCGACCGCCCTGTCAGGATTAAGGTCGCTGCTCGGGTGCGCCGAACCAGTTCTTCGGCAACAAGCAGCCCCAGGCCGCCAGAGCCGCCGGTGATGAGATACACGCCCCCATCTCTCCATGGCAGCTCCTCATCTGACCGAGATGGCTCCAACCTGTTCCAGCAAGCGGTTTTGCGTTGACCACCCTCATAGCGAATCCATCCATCCAACGGACTGCGGCTGTTTTCTTCCAATTTCGCCAGCAGGCTTTCCGCAGATTCTCCCTGTTCCACTTCGATCAATTGCCCGATGAATTTTGGATTTTCCAGCCGGGCGGTCTTCAGCAGACCCGAAAGCCCTGAAAAGAGCTGTCCTTCTCCAGCCGCCGTCACGACAAGCTGAACCAGCACCCTTCCGGCAGGCTTGTCTTTGAGTAGGCTTTGGATGCTCTCAAAGGCCTGAACGGCATAGGTCTGAAACCGCTCATCCACCCGGCTCTTCCCAGATGAGAAGGCCAAGACCTGTGCCGCTCCGTTCACTCGCGCTTCAAGCCGTTCAGGTAAAGCCTCGTCCGGCTCACACAGTAAGATGATACGGCGGTCGTAGGCAGGGGCTTCGACCTCTGGAGGTACGTCCTGCTCCTTCCAGACTGGCTCAAACATCAGAGTTTGGCTGGCTGCAGTCGCAGGTGCTTCCGCCACTGCTCTGACCCTTGCTGCTCCAGCCTCAACCTCAGGAGCCCAGCAGCGTTGCTGAGCAAAAGGATACGTAGGCAGACTGATTCTTTTCGGTCGCATATCGTAATACAGCAATTTCCAATCGATATAGAAGCCTTTGGCCCATAGCTCTGCCAGCTTGTTCATTTCACGATTTGAGATCCATTTGCTCACTAATTCCTTGAACACTTCTTCCTGTTCAAACCATTGCATTGAATCTTGCTGGTTATTTTCTCCCCTCCAGCAATTCTCGATATGTTCTTGTCCATTCGCGAACGAATCCAATTTTTGCACCAGCTCGCTCGTATTCTTGACGATAAACGCTACCCGACATTTCATTGCCATTCGTCCTGTTTGAAGCGTAAAAGATACATCCGACAAATTGATTTCTTGAGAAGCTGTCAAGAAAGCCGAGAGGTCCCCAGCATATGCCTTAAGGCGCTGATCATTTTTGGCAGACAAAGGAACAAGATACTTAGCAGCATCGTTCACCAAACTGGATTTAGAACGTTCGGGTTCATCATTAGCTACAAATTGTTCGAAAATGGCATGAGCATTCGTTCCGCCTATGCCAAAAGAGCTCAGCGCCGCTCGATGGGGAGCCGACGCTTGTTCCCATTTCCGCAGTTTATCAACAACATAAAAAGGCGATTCAGACAAATGGATATCGGTATTGGGTGTATCATAATTAAGCGTAGGAGGAATCTCATTATGGTATAAGCTTAAAGCGACTTTAATACACCCCGCCAAACCTGCTGCAGTGTCCAAATGTCCGATATTGGTTTTGACCGATCCAATACCACAAAACTGTTTTTTGGCTGTATACTGCCTGAATGTATCATTCAGGGCAGCAAATTCAACCGGATCGCCCAATTTGGTTCCGGTTCCATGTGTCTCAATATAACTGATCGTTTCGGGATGAATTCCGGTTGATTCGATCGTCTTCTGAATAACTTCAGACTGACCCTTAACACTTGGAGCATAAAACCCTAGTTTGTCAGTCCCATCGTTGTTCACGCTAACCCCTCGTAAAATCGTATAAATATGGTCACCGTCTCTAATGGCATCCAGCGTTTTTTTCAGTAGAACAACTCCAACCCCTTCTCCGCCAATCATTCCGTCTGCCGAATCGTCAAAAGCTCTAATATGGCCATCACTAGAAAAGTTCAAGCCAGGCTGATACACATAACCTAAGCTGTTGAAAGGAAAGATTGTTGACGCTCCAACCAAGGCGTATTTTGCTTCACCAGACAACAGGCTTTGCGAAGCTAGACGAAGTCCGACTAACGAAGAAGAACAGTTGGAATGCACAAATAAGCTGGGACCTTTAAATCCTAATTTATGAGAGATCATAGTAGGAATGGTCCCGCCTTGTGCCAAAATCCAGGTTACATATTCATCCGCATTCCTCAGGACATTAGGTGATTGCGATGCCAAATTAGGAATAAAGGCTTGATAAAAGCTGCTGCTCGCCGACATATACACGCTGGTTTCAGGAATCTCTTTGGAAACATAGCCAGCATCTTCAACGGCCTTCCATGCATGCTGTAGCAGCAATTTCATCTGAGGATCCATAAATTCTGCATTTTTCTGGGACAAATTAAAAAACTCAGGGTCGAAATACTCTTTTCCCTCAATCGTGCATTGTCCGGGCACATAGTTTGGATGCTCGACAATCTCTCTCTCCAGCCCTAACTGGGCTAGTTCTTCCTCAGAAAAGTACCGGACACTTTCCACCCCTGCCCTCAAATTGCTCCAAAACTCAATGTGGTTTTTTGCACCCGGGAAATGGGACGAAATTCCTATAATTGCGATACTATCCTCATAATAATCAGGGTAGGATGGTTTATGTTCATCTTCCTCCGAGTCTAATCCCTGTGAAATGGTATTTTTAGCAGTATCTGTTTGTTCTGTTGCAGAAGCTGGTGCCTCGCCTTTTACTTTCGTAATATAGGCACTAAGTTCCCTAACCGTTGGATACTTGAACAATGCTGTCACCGAAATATCACATTCCAGCTTGTCCTTGATCCTTCTAATCATCTCTGCGGCTGAAAAAGAATTTCCGCCCACGTCGAAAAAAGCATCATCCGTACTTAGATGATCGATATCCAGAAGCTTTTTCCATATTGTTAAAACTTGTTGTTCAACATCCGATTGCGGCAAATGGATTTTTCTTGTTGCTGTCGCCAGCTCGACCCTACGACCCATTAATTCCTTCCGATCTATTTTGCCATTCGGGGTCAATGGCAGCTTGTCCAGTTCGATAAAGAATGCTGGAATCATATAATAAGGCAAGAATGCTTTTAAATAATTTCGTACTTCTTTCGGATCAAGTGAGGATTCCCCGAACTGAGAGTTGTTGCGTAAATAGTAGGCGACAAGCTGCTTATCCCCTCCTTGTTCCTTGGCGATCACGACACATTCATCAATTCCCGGATATGTTCTGACCTGACCTTCAACTTCACTTAGCTCAATTCGAAACCCGCGGATTTTCACTTGATAATCCATCCGACCCAAATATTCAATGGAACCGTCAGAAAGCCACTTGCATAAATCTCCGGTTCTATAGAGCTTAGTTCCGGGCTTGAATGGGTTGTCAATAAACTTTTCATCCGTAAGCACCGGCTGATTCAGATAGCCTCTGGCCAAGCCATTGCCCGAAATGAAAAGCTCACCCGGAAATCCGATAGGTACAGGTCTAAGAAGCTGATCCAAAATATAAATCTGGGTGTTGGCAATAGGCTTACCGATCGAAATCGGCTTGTCGGCGGTAATCGTTTGAATTGTAGACCAAATCGTCGTCTCAGTCGGACCGAACATATTCCATGCGTCACCGTTGTTATGCACAAAATAAGATTTCAATGTTTCCGAAAGTGCTTCTCCGCCACAGAGCATTTTCATATTTTCTTCGTTCTTCCAGCCAGCTTGAAAAAGCATGGTCCAAGTCACAGGTGTTGCCTGCATCATTGTCGGTTTTATTTTTTGAATCTCCTGCTTGAGTCTTTCGGCATCCTTAGCTTTTTCAGAACTGCAAACATAGCATTGAGCGCCTTTAATCAAAGGTAGATATAACTCCAGTCCCGCGATGTCAAAGCAATACGTTGTCACTGCAAGCAGTTTATCCTGCTCTGTTATGCCTGGCTTTTCTCCCATGGAAAGAAGAAAGTTGGTCAACGCTTTGTGTGGGATCATGACCCCTTTGGGTTTCCCTGTACTTCCAGAGGTATATATCACATATGCCAAATGGCTAGGCTGCACTTCCCGTTTGAGTGTCTTTCTCCCCTTTATACTACTTGTAAGAAGATCCCAATCGTTATCAAGAACAATGCAGTTCACATGACTCCCTGCCAGCCGAGATACTTTTTCCAACAATCCCGATTGCGTAATGACAAGGGATGCATTGGAATCCTGCAGCATATACTCCAATCGATCCTCGGGATAGTCCGGATCAAGCGGCACATAGGCTCCTCCCGCCAGAAGGATTCCCAACAGCCCAATGACCATTTCTAAAGACCGTTCCATGCAAATTCCTACCAGCGTATCAGGGGTAACGCCCTGATTTTGCAAATATAGAGCGAGCAATGTGCTCTTTTCTTTTAATTCCCGATAGGTAAGCGATTGTTCTTCATACACGACTGCAATAGCGTCAGGCGTTTTCCTTGCCTGTTTTATGAATAATTCAGGGAAGCATTTATCTGGATAACTTATTTCGGTCGCATTCCAGTCATAAAGGACGCTGTTCTTTTCCTCTTGCAAAAGTAATGAATAGTCCTGCAGGGCAGCTGTAGGATTGCTCATAAGTGCTTCCGCTAATCCGATGTAACGCTCAGCCATCTGTACGATGGTTGATTCATCGAACAAACCGGAACGGTATTTGATATTTAATGTCAGCTCTTCTTCCTGCTCCAGCAGCTCCAATACCAGCTCATATTCACCTTCCTGGTGAATTTCCTCTACCAACTCAACGGTAAAGCTATCGCTATACGGCGCACAAAGCTGCTGCAAGCTTGAAGTTTGCAGAAAATTTTGGTAAGAAAAAACTGCCTGAAAAACAGGCGAGCTCGCCTGCAAACGTGGCACATTTAATGCTCGAACCAGAGCCGGAAAAGGATAAGGAGCATGATCCATCCCATTGACTACGGTGATTTGCAATTTTTTCATAAAATCCAGGAATGTCTCTGTTTCCGACACTTGGCTGCGTATTGGAAGCATATTGACAAAATATCCGATTAATTGATCAAAACGCTCCTCTGGTCGTACCATAACTGGCATTCCAACGATGATGTCTTCCTGTTTCGAATACTGGTTAAGCAATATCACATACATACCTAACAAGACGGTAGACAAGCTCATATATTGCGTACGGGCGAAAGATTTTACCCGATTGACCCAATCAACTGGAAGCCGCTTGGTGTATGTTTGTCCTTCCATGCTCGGAGTCAGAAAACCTGAGCGGTTATATGGAAGCTCTAGAGTCGGTAAAGCATCCGACAGTTGTTGCTTCCAATAGGAAAAATGCTTTTCCCCTTCTGCACTCGCCAGCATCGTTTGTTCCCATTCCACAAAATCGTTATAGCTCGCGGCAGGTGGTAAAACGACTGGTCTCTTTCCTTGTCCCAAGTCCTTATATGCATCTAAAAAGCTTTGAATAAAAAGGATGAAAGAACTACCATCAAAAATAATATGATGGATGACCACCAGTATGAAATGTTCTTGTTCGGACCTGGACATCAGATAAACACGCATCAAAGGGTCCTGTTCCAGCGCGAATGGCTGCTTTGCCTTGCTCCGAATAAAGGGAATGATTTCATCCGCTTTCAAGCTTGAAATATCCTCTATCTGCATATTGAACGGCTGAGCAGACTCCAGCTTTTGATAAGGTGTCCCATTATCCTCTTCAATCACACTTTTTAGAATAGGATATTGCTCTAAAACGGTGTGGAAAGCCTGTTTAACGTTCTCTATCTCAACTTTCGTATTAAATCGGAGACATATTGGTACATTGTAAGCATTTATTTCAGGATACATTTTATGTAATAGCCACAACCCTTTTTGAACTTCAGAAAGTGGATTCTGTTGCAAACCATGCAGGATTGTTTCGGTCTTGATCTCTACAACCGGTTTATCTTTTTCAATCTTTTTGGCTAAATAAGCCGATAGTAGTTGAATCGTTGGGTACTCTAGAATTTCTCTTGCATTAACCTTGATCGGATAAGATTTTTCAATGCCGCGTATGAGCTTCATGATAAGAATGGAATCGATGCCATAACCGTGAATATTTTTATTCAAATCCATTGCCTCGGACTCCAAATTCAGTTCCCGTTGCAAAAATTGCACCATATATTCCTGAATCTTCAGCTGTATCAACGAAACAGCGTCTACAGTAGCATCCGTTTCTCCAATACCCGAATACGCTGTTGAGAGTGCACTCCGATATTGATAAAGTGCCCTAAGCTCTTGTTTGATGTAAGCATTACGGCAAACCTTTCTTTGGATTTTCCCGCTCCCCGTTTTGGGAATACTACCTTTTGGCAGCAAATATATATCATAAATCTCAAGTTGATGTGTCCCAGATACGGCATTTAACATCTTTTCGACCAGTCGTTTATATTCCTGCTTATGAAGGGACGTTTCAATCTCTTGTACGACGATTACCTTTTCCTGGCCTTTGACTTCAGAGGCAAATACAGCGATAGGCAAGGTCAACTCCGGCATATTCTTTTGGATGGTCCATTCAATATCGACAGCATGATGATTTTTGCCGTGAATGATAATGACTTCCTTCTCTCTGCCGATGACATAAATATGATTGTCTGCAATAAAGCCAAGGTCACCTGTACGGAAAAAACCGCCTTCTCGTGTACTGGAAAGTACCGCCTCAAAAGTGCTGTCCGTTTCTTGCTTCCTATTTAAATAACCCTCTGCCATCCGATCGGATTTAATCCAAATCTCGCCGATTTCCTCTGGCAGGCATAGCATATGACTTTCAGGATGAACAATCCGTATTTCTGTCGGAGCTTCGATCTCCCCGCAACTGACAACGGACTTCGATGGGTTCTTCTCATCTGTGTATTGGACTCTTCTTTGCTCCAAGCTAGGAATATCCAAATTAAGAAATCTCATCGACTGGCCCGGTTTTACACTGGTAACAGGACACAGCTCAGATAAGCCAAGAAGAGGACAAAATATATCTTCTTTAAGCCCCAATGCCCGGAAATGATGGACAAAATTTTCGTAACTTTCCTTCCGAATGGGCTCACCTGCACATATAATAGCTTGAAGATGGTGCAAAGAATATTCCTGTAGTAAAGCTACGTCCAAGGTGGAGCAGCAGTAATCGAATGCAAAGTTTGGCGCAGCCGTATGGGTAGCCTGATACTTGTCAATCATCTGAATCCAGTGCTCCGGATTTTTAGCAAAGCTTTCTGGCGGGAGAATAATGCTTGAGGCGCCATTCAATAGCGGTACCAAAATATTGTTTTGCAGTCCAAAAGCATGGAATTGCGGCATCCAGGAAACGATACGGCTATTTTGGTCAATTCTCCATTGCTCAGCCTTAACCTGATTCATCAAACATCTATGGCTGAGAATTACACCTTTAGGCAGTGATGTAGAGCCTGATGTGTACAGCAAAAGGGCCATATCTTCAGGTGCTGGCATTCTCATCTTTATATCTTCGTGGGCGGCGCTCTCTTGAAGAATCTCATCAATATTTAGGATACGAAACGTTCTATACTCCGGTTGTGTTTGGAGAAAAGCTTTGAAGGCAGTATTTGTTATGATACATACAGCCCCGGAATCCGTTTGAATAGGCTTTATTTTCTCAAGCATTTTTTCATCTGGCTCTGCTGCTGTAATGGGTGTAGGGATGGCTACGATGTTTGCATAAAAACATGCCAGCATGCTGCTGATATATCCCAGACCCTGAGGAAATACAAGGAGCGCTCTTTCCTGCGCAGCCAGTTCTTTCATTAGAATGTTGCCCAAAGTTTGCACTTGCAGCAAAAGCGTGGTCCCCGTAAGAACGTGAGGATGCTCTCCTTCATTCTCAAAAGTAAACAACTCTGTTTCAGGAAATTGCCGGCAAGTTTCCATAAAAGAAAGGATCGGGATATTAAAGTCTGATCTTTGATCATGTTTACGTGTCATTCATCCACCAACTCCTCAAACACAAAATTTAAATACAACATGAGCCAAATGCTTATCACGATGTCTATTTTGAGCTACTGTTTCACGCTTGAAGCGTTGCCTAACGAAAGTAGCAAAGAAAAAACGAGTGATGAGAAAGGCTATGCGCCCCTTTCACACTCGTTTCCAGATTCCCATGAAAAACCGTAAAAGCGTCCAACAAATATAAATAAATAAGGATGTGAAAAAGTTATTATTTTCCAAACAGGTTGATGATTCGTTCTTTAACCTCGGCTTGGTGAAAGGTCTTCTCATGCATAATCAGCTCTTGTTCTACGATTTTGGGAAGCTGAGCACGGAGTGAAGCAACCAGATGATCCTTTAATGTGATTAATGAAAATCTGGGTTTCTCGGCCAGCTGTCTAGCAAGATCCAATCCATAGCTCATCACTTCTTTGCGAGGCAAAACTGGAAACGGCACTCCTCGCTTCTCCAGTTCTGCGCCTCGGTAATTCCCCCCATTTAACAATAATTCTTCTCCCAGGCTGAACCCGAGTTTTTGGGGAAGAATGAACGTCGCACCCATTCCTGGTGTAAATCCGTATCTCATAAAATTAGTCGTGTACATACTTTCCTTACTCAGGATTACGAAATCAGAAAATAGCCCCATGACAAAGCCCCCACCAACCGCATGGCCCTGCATAGCAGCTATCACTGGAACTTTGCAGTTCAATGCTAGAGAGTAAATATTTTCATCAGTAAACTTTGATGTTCCTTCATGTATAGCCAATAGTCCTTCTTGCGTTCCACCCGTGGCGAAGTAGTTGTCATACCCTGTTATAATTACGACTTTGCAGGTCGAGTCATCCTGGATCGTACGGAACGCTTCTCTAAGTCCATGAGTCATTTCAAGTGTAAATGTATTTTTATGAACTCTATCTTGCATTGTTACTTGGATAATCCCTCGCTCGATCTCAAGTAACTCAACCACAGATTGTGACATGATGATCTACTTCCCCCTCAGCATCCCGTCTTGTGGCAAACGCCCATCAGTCCATCCACGGAAATTGACCTGTTTCGACATATCGGAAAATGCCCTTCAGATTTTGAGCGTCTGAAAACACCTCTTGATTGGACGCCAGCGCCAGTGATTTATACTGACGCAAATCGCTGAGTTCGTCCATAAAGCGTTTGTAGCGTAAAATACCCGTTTTGGACAATCGTCTGAGGCGTAATAAATGCTTGCGCAGCACCGTATCACTCTGGGCATCATATGCATCGACTAATCCCCATGTAAGAGCCTGCTCAACCATAATCGGCTGTGTCATTAATGTCAAATAATTCGCTTTTTGGAATCCAATTCTGCGTACTAAAAAGGGCAGAACACAAGCAGGGAAAAGCCCAAATAACAATTCCGACAGACTGAACTGTGCTGTCTGATCTGCTATCACAATGTCGCTGGCAGCAATAAATCCAATGCCGCCAGCGTTTGCCTTTCCTCGCACATGAGAAATCGTGATATAGGGCCCTGTCGCCAGTTTTAACCACAGATCATATAGAGGTTCTGGATTCTGTGCATGCTCATGTTCATTTGCCATTTTTTCGTACATTCCTTGAAAATCCGCTCCAAGACAAAACACCTCCGGCAGGCCTTCCAAAACAACGATCGTAACCGACTCCTCACACAGTGCAAGCGCATGCATGCATTCCTCAATGAGGGTGTTATTAATCGTGTTATTTGCCTCTGGTCGGTAAAACCGTAAGTAACAAATCGATTCTTGAAACCGAACCTGAATTGTTTGATAATTCATGATTCCCACCGATATTTGCGGTGGAATTCATAGATTTCCTCCAGATATAATCGCTGTCTCCCTTTCCCGGAATCGATCACTCCAGGAACCAATTGAAAATCAAGTTTGGTGTTGCGGGTTCCAAAACGTACAGCGCCACTGCCTTTCAGCAAGGATTCATATTCATCCATGGATAATTGATACCGATCATTCAAATTACGCTCGATCTCAAAACGACGCAGATATTCCTGGCTTTGCGGCATCACTACCCCGCTATAAAATTCCGAGCAGCAGCCTGATCCATAGGAAAAGCAACCAATCCGCTTCGGAGAATCAAATGTGCCCTTATCAATCGTGCCTGCCAAGGACAGGTACAAGGTCGCACCCATAATATTGCCGACTCGTTGGCAATACTCCAATCCTGGCTTGACACGTTGTACATAATCCGCCTCAATCTCATTGGGCTTGGCCTGAGTAATCCTTCGCATCATCGTGCGATGAGCTCCTTTTACCATTCCACCGAATGGAGTATGGAAGGAAAGATACTGGAAGGTATCTTTATAGTCCACTCCTTGTACCCGTTTCTGGTATTCCAAAAATGCTTGCTCGCAGCAGTCCAGATAGGACATTAAAGACAAGTCCGCATCTCCGGCCTCGCTATCTGGTATCGGCCGGCAAGTATCCATCACCTCATAGCCATAATATCCATTAGCGCCCGCATCGACTTGGAATATATGAGGATTTTCACTAATGAGCATGGCCACAGCCCCTGCCCCTCCGCTTGGTTCAGCGTAAGACCAATCCTCACTCAAAACATCCCCGCCTTCAGCGGCAATAAATCGTGAGATATCACTGGCAATAACAAGCGCTTTGGCCCCTGGCGAGACTTGGGATAAAATAAAATTCACCGCCATTTGGAGTCCGGCAGTACCTGAATAGCAGGCTTGCTTGAGTTCAAATAGCCTGCAATTCCGATTCAGTCCCAAATAGTGGTGAATATATGTACTGATTGATTTTCCAAAATCAATTCCTGATTCTGTACAGGTGATGAGCATTTCGATGCGGTTTTTTTCCGCTTCAGAGAGGGCGTCCACCAGCGGTTTTGCCGCATTGACTCCAAAGGTAACCGGATCTTCATAGGGCAGGGCAACAGCCTTTTCTTTCATTAATAAATTTTCAAATCTCGCAGGGTCCAACTGTCTGTGCTGCGCTAATTGCATGACATCTAGATAGGCTGAGCCCCCAAAAACATTCATTGCTTCTATTCCTACCAATACCATAATGCTCCCCCTTTCTTAAATGCCCGACTCATACTTTTGCATACAGATGGCCGTATTGATCCCGCCAAATCCCATGCTCAAATTCATAGTATTGTGAATAACCGCTGGGATGGACTCATTTTTCACCCAGTTGCAATCCACTTTGATCGGCTCCTCCAAATTGCGGGTAGGATGAAGTTTCGACTCTTTCATTTGTAGAAGAGTAGCAATAATTTCAACCGTCCCGGCTGCGCTCAGACCATGCCCGATAATGGATTTGGTTGCATTGATGTAAGCATGTGATAATTGGCAATCCTGTATTGCCTTTATTTCGATCTCGTCCCCAATTACAGAGCCTGTCCCATGGGGATTAATATAATCAATTTTTTCCGGCGACAGTTTCGCTTTCTCTAAGGCCCTTTTAATCACTCGAACCTCGCCCTCATAAGAAGGATTGGGGTTCCGGTTCCGATCCATCCCCATATCCCAGCCTGCAAGCTTTGCATAAGGTTTCCCCTGCCGCTTCATTGCAAAATCCGACCGCTCTATGACGATAACTCCGCAAGATTCCCCGTATATAAATCCATCGTGCATCTTATCAAAGGGGCGACACGCCATTGCTGGTTGGTCGGCATATCGGTCGCTTCCCATGGCTCCCAAAGATCGCAATGCCTGGCATTCCAAATACGAAATATCCATCAACGCCCCCATCGCAATGCACACATCAACCCGATTTGCTTGAATTGCCTCAATCGCTTGAATGATGGCGACTTGTCCGCTCGCGGAAGCCCCGCCGACAGTATACGCTAACCCTTGAATACCGAATTGCTCAGTGCATAATCCGCACAAATCAGTATCCATAAAGGACAGCCCATAGGTCGGAGATACAAAGTGCATTTTTTCCCGATAAGCCTCATAGGTTTGAAATAATTCCCGTTGCTGAAAATTGGAGCCTCCAATCACCAATCCTATGCAGCTAGGGTCCACGTCATCCAATTGAGCATCATCCCAGGCCTCTTGAAGGGTAACCATTGCCACCTGTCCTGAAAATGATGCGGTTCGTAACATTCGTTTGGAAATGGTCTCCGGATAAGACAGAGATGGCAGCTCCGCACCTATAAATGAAGCTTCTCCCTTTCTGCCTGGACGTTGCATAACTCCAAATGCATGTTGCCCTTTGAACAGCGCCGAAGCAAAGGCAGTCTTCCCTTGCCCAATCGACGAAGTAACACCAACTCCCGTAATAACTAACTCAGGCTCTTTATAATTTGGCATAGAGCGCATCTGCCAACTCTCCTACATTTTTAACGCCAGATAACTCAACGCGCGGAATATTAAGAGATAATGCTTCCATAGACTTCATTACAATATCGGCTCGATCTACCGAATCCGCACCCAAATCTACCAAGCGATCGTCATACTGAAACTGGTGATCGTTTAATTCCGGTAGAACTTCACAAATACAACCTTTAACGATTTCGAATACTTCTTCTTTACGCATGTATATCCTCCTAAAATTGGGTTATTTACAAACAGCTTGGATGGAAAATCGGATTAAATTGCTCATACAATTGAGACATATTGATACTCCATTCCGTCTTCCTTGGCGCTGCAATAGTAAAGATGTAGTTACCCAACCGATACGACTGGGCGGCATATTGCGGAAAATGCGAAAATGTACTCCGAAAGCATCCACTATTAAATCTGATCTCGTTAATTTCAAGCACTTGCAATGATGCGGTAAAGCCTGTGCGCAATATTTTCGAAATCGCCTCCTTTACCGTCCAAGAAACCGTCAATAAAACAGAGTATTCCTCTACTCCTCGCACGGCTGCGATTCTTTCCCTTTCTTCCGTCGTCAATTGGCTTTCCATGGTCTTATTTCGGTTAGGACTTATCCTCTCAATATCAATCCCCATAGGATGCGCTTCTGGAAAAACAACAGCGGTCCCGATTTCATCACAGTGGGCAATGCTCACTTGGTAACCAGGGACTCCGGTAGTTCGAAGCAAGGGCTGGCCGAAAACACCTGTCTCCACGCTTATGTTGCGTAGGTTCTGCTCCCTTAACAGCACGGATGCTGCTTGTTTTGCACTTAGCCTGCCAAGCAGAAAGTTGGATTTTCGGCGCTGGAATAGCAGGCTCTCAAAGTAGCTACACTCATCTGAATGAAAAATCTCCGGATCGAGAGCAGCATCGTCACGGCAAACTGCATGTACAAAACTAACAGCCGCCTTCATCACGATATCTTCCCGCTTCAACATGAGCTGTTCCGTATACATGGTCACATGCATATCCCCCTATGAATAGGCAAGCACAAACCAAAAAAACCTTCAAATGCCTTAAGGGCTCTGAAAGCTTCCAAATGGAGAAGATATCCCCACGATTATTCTATTTAAACTTTACTAATAATTTCTAAAGCTACGTTCACTAGTCTGATATCACCCATAAATTCTAGCTGAATAACCGCCTGTCTTTTATGTCTGTCTATCTTCTTAACTATGCTGCTTCTTCCTTTAAGCGGCCCTTCTATGATACGTATATTGTCTCCTTCAATAATTCCAGTTGAGCATTCTATACAATATCTATCATTGCATAAACTCTCTAAAACTTGTCTCTCGCAATCTCGCATAGAAGCTTCTAACTTCGAATATCTCAATAAACGAATGATATCGCTGGAAGTATAAATCATTGAATTTGTACTTGTTACGAACTGCAAGTCAGGTAAGTTGGACTCAATAAACACATAACTGGGGAACAAAGGCGCTAATTCTTTCTTGACTGTTCCTGCTACTTTAAAAAGCCTCTCTTGGAGCGGTATAAATGGTTTGTAAACTTCAGAATCAAACCACTTATTAAAAAGTTGTTTAACCCTTTCTTCCCTACCCGTTCGCACAAAAAGCACGTACCAATTCACTCCGCTCATCTCCTAACAAAACATACTGCCAAAATCAACCCCTATAATGTCTGCTGCCAGTGTATGCATAGCTTCGCCCTTTCACTTATCCTGCTTGATAAGCTACAATCTCTCACGATATGTCCCTCATCAGTGGTTAACGTGACCCGCCAGCGATTAACCGCAAACAAGTTCCTTTATTTTTCATATAATCATATAATTGGAATAGTATATTTCCATTATAATCCTCTGCTCAAACAGTGTCAATTGCCATTTTGGCAACAACCCGGTCTATCTTTAAGGGGATAGAGGCCCCATCACCCTTTAGAACTGCCCCCTTTTACCAACTCATTTAAAATTGAATAAACCTTTTTGGTTGGGGCGCATTCTGAAATTAATAAACGGCTTCATGCTCGTAAATTGAAAATAAATATTTTCATCCATAAGGTGACTGAGTGGGAACCCAGGTGCTTTACCATATGAATGAGCAGGATAAATTTGAATGGAGCTATCAACCTCTCGCTTTATTTTTTGAACGCTATGATATAAGTCTTTCGGATCTCCTCCATTCGGATCACAAAAGCCACAACCTTCAATGAAAATGGTATCCCCCGTAAACAAGTGATTGGATAAAAGATAGCATACACTTCCCACGGTATGTCCTGGGGTCAAAAGACTTCTAATTTCTGTTTCTCCAAGTTTGATAATATCCCCATCTTTAACGGGATGTAAATTATCACATCTAAAATGGTAATAATCGATTTCTTGTATTGACATGAATACGTGCGGTCTATACTTTTCCAGGAGCGGATTTACCAAATTAACATGATCTAAATGTGAATGGGTTAATAGTATGACTCTGAGATTACCATTCAACTGTCGAAGATATGACTCTATTTTCGATAAATCCCATGACGGATCGACAATAGCAATGTCTCCTGTTTTCTTATCCATTACAATATATACATAGTTAATAAAATTCATAAAACAGACTCTTAACTGTTCCATATGGTATGTCAGACTCATATCAGCTTCACTGAACCCACCTTCCCATGGCCAAATCCAAATTTGTGCGTCAAATTCACAGTTCAAATGCGGCTGAATTGATCTACATCACTATGCGTTTGCTATGTTGTAGTCTTTGCTAAGAGTTCCTGAATAACAAGCATTTCTGCGCTTTTCGGGATAATTCTCGTCTCCGATGTCTTTCTGTCAAAAGTTGCTGTACCAATGATTATACCAACTTATGCAATAGAAAGGCTTCGGCCCTCTGTTACAAGATTTTGCTCTATAAAGTCGTAAAACTCTTTCTCGCTGTAATTACGTAACTAAAAAAAATACCGCCATACGGCGGTATTTTTGGTTTCTCTTAATATGAACACTATTATTCACACTTTCATAAACTACTAATACAAAATACATTTTTTACTGAAAGAGAGTTGGCTGAGATGAAACCTAAAAAAACTGGAAAAAGTACAGCTACTGTCCGTAGAGGGATGAATAGATCCCCTATACAATCTCAACCTCACGCATTGAAGAAGAAAAGAATATTGCCTACTCAGGCTGTTGTTAGAAACGGCGGCTTTGAAGATCAGGATTTGACACCTTGGATTGCAAACGTCAGCAACGTGACAGGTCAAATCTTTATTACCAGAACCAACCCGCACAGTGGCAATCAAGCCGTCAGAATCTCAGCTAACCCGGGGCACAGCGTCTCGCTTAGACAAACGATTTCCGATCTGAGAAGAGGAAGAAGATACCGTGTGACCTTCTGGGTACGTAATTTGATCAGTCCTTTCGGTGGTCGGCTTCAAATTAGTTTAGGAGAGCAAACCTACACGATCCAGCTTAACTCGCTACCTTCATCACAATATGAGAGAGTCTCCCGTACCTTCTCAATCTCAGGGAATTCGGGGACAGTCTCTAGAGATTTAGTGTTCCGCGTTACAGCACAGGATACTTTTGCAACCATTCTTTTGGATGATGTATCTATATCCAGATTAAGATAATAAATCATTTGGTAGCAGAATTATCATTACAAAACACAAAACTAAACTGAATTTTATAGCATGTAATTTTTCCAAAATTAAAGCGCCTCTTCCGCATATTAACGGTGAGGCGCTCGTTGGTCCTGTGTACCTACGACTACTGTGATCTATATAAAATACCAGAGTCTGTCCCCAATTCGTCTTTGTTCTCCTAACTAAAAGTGGAAATTTTAAAAAGATAATTATACTTTCACGTCAAAAGTAAAATTCTCCACCTCTTCTTCGGCTTCACGCATTAAATCCAACAAACGATCGGCGTATTCTCCAAGGGATTTCCTGCTTGCGTGAAAATCAAGCCATTGAATTGTAAGTGGCATCGGGATGGAGCCAGTTAAGCAATCCCATAATGCATCCAAATTTCGACCGTAAGTTTGGTCTAATCCAAGCTGGGCTTGAAGTGTATCATGTAATTCTTCTTTTCCATGAATGTTATTTCCATTTATAATTACAACCATCATAAAGCCTCCTTCATTCTTTTAGTTGCTCAAACGTACGGTAATGATCAGTTGTTTTATAGATTAAGCCATCATTGGAGTAGAGAATTCGATCGCTCCCCCTAGTTCCGCCTGAGTAATTAATGTCTGCTTCGTACCAAATTCTCCCTTTTTTCTCGGGCAACAAGCCTTCTCGATTTCGAAATACATCACCGCCTATGCTTTTGCCTGGGGCTACTTTTTCCAAATTTCCTTCACTAGGCTCCCAGCCTAATTTTCTGGCCTCTTTCTTGGTTATATAATTCCCGGGAAGATCATTATGCTCCGAAATATATTTAGCGACTTCATCAAATTGCGTTAGAACAGAACTGCTGTGTGTCGAGTCCTTTAATGAGACCGTTTGGAGCGAACAGCCTGTAAACAGGATGGTCACTAAAATAAAAAGCAAGACACCTAAATATTTTTTAACATTCATTACATTTAATCTCCTTTGATAGTTACATCCTATGTTCAAAACTTATCAATCTCATTGATTTCTTTTATTCATTATTTTTTCTTTTGGTGTATAAAAGTCACCTGTGAAAGTAAATCCAAATTGTTTATATAATTGAATTGCATGGATATTATTTTCATAAACACTTAAATAAATATGGTGGCCAGGGTACTCATTTTCTAAAAATGAAATAAGCTTTTCCATAAAATATTTGCCCAAGCCCATTCCCTGAAATCGCTCATCTATTAGAAACCGATCGAACCAGACTTCGTCTTCAAATTTACCGTACATAGCAAAACCCACTGGTATACCATTTTTATACAGACCTACTGGTACAAAACGAGTATCCTCCCTAGCCTCTTGTAAACACTGTGAGATGGATTCTACAAACTGTCGCTGATCCTTAGCTATGCTTAAGGAAAGTACTTCTTTTTCATTCGAGCTCGTTACAACCCGAATTTCGCTAAACATAATAACAAAACCTTTCCATTTAGTTTGTCTACAAAACGATCATATGGTATATAGTAACTATATAGTCAAGGGAGGCACTCAAAAATGAATGAAAAGTACTTTACTCCGAGGGAATTTTCCGATCTATGTAAAGTTAATAAACAGACATTACTCTATTACGATCAAATTGGCCTTTTTTCTCCGATTTACAAAAACGATAAAGGATATCGTTTTTATTCTATTCGTCAATTAGAATGGTTCAACGTGATTGAATTGTTAAAAGATCTTGGAATGTCACTCAAAGAAATCCAGCAGTATATGAAACACAAATCACCTGCCAGCTTTTTATCTTTAATGCACCAACAGAAAGAGAACATTGTTAAAAAAGAAAAGAAATTGAAATGACGGAAAGGATCATTGACGCAAAAATAGAACTCATGGAAGAGGCATTGCGGTTAGATTTTCATCAGATTTCTCTTGAAGAACACGCAGAAGCAACACTTTATCTTAGTAAAAATATAAAAAATATTTCGGAAGAAGATTTTGTGAGAGTGGTTTCAGAATTTGTTGACGAATTATATGTATCATTTCTCGATACAGGATATCCTATTGGGGGTATCACAAAAAAAGAGCAAGTATTAAAGGGTGAATATACGAACTACAGTTATCTGTACATAAAGCAACCTAATCCTCGGGAGGACTATCCTTATTTGAAAACTAAGAAAGGATATTTTCTAACGGGCTACCATATTGGTGAAGAAAAGAGCATCCATGAAACCTATGATCGACTTTTTTCGGAAATGGATCGACTAAACTTATCTTTAGGAGATTATGTTTATGAAGAATATATATATGATGCCGTGGTAAAATACCGGGAAAAAGATTATATTACCAAAATTATGATGGAAGTCATATTAGAATAAGGGTAGGCTCCTACTTTACCTCAATCTCTCCTTCATCAGGCTACGAAAAATAATCCTCTAGCGGATATTAGTAACGAGGATAAGAAAGGCGTAAAGAGAACAGAAAAACTATTTTGAGGAAGAAGCAACCAAAGTTATTGATGCGTTAATCAAGAGCGACTCAGTCTGAAGACTTTACCTTTCCATAAAAAATGAAGCCTATGAGGTATGCAGATATGCATATAGAGGAAGTATCCACTCATGTCAAAGCTATGCGTAAATCCAAAAATTTGTCCCCAATCCGTCCCCAAAAGTGAAAATGGCACTCGCCCCTTATGATATGGGTTTTAGATCTCAACCCCTAAAAAAAGCAAAAAGCCCCTGATTATCAAGGGCTTCATGCAATAAACTAGGATGCCGAGGACCGGGATCGAACCGGTACGGTAGTCACCTACCGCAGGATTTTAAGTCCTGTGCGTCTGCCAATTCCGCCACCCCGGCAAGCATTTAGGAACGCTATTTTACACTTACTTGTTCTTGTCTTACAAGTATCTGAGAAGCTTACTTACTAAGAAGTGTTCTCGTTATGTAAATGTCGTTCATCTGGGCACCAACTTATAATACGATATTTTTATCAAATTGTAAAGTGTTTTTTTAAAAAATAATAAAATTTCTCTTTTTGTATAACTTGTGCACATTTGAACTACACTAATAAACGTCTTTCCAAACCACCAGAAGGGGTGTTACGAATGCGTGAAGGTATGATTCCAGCTGTTCTTGGGACGGTAGTATCGGCTTCAGGCGCTGTGTTGCTGAGCAGTAAGTACAAACTTGCAGCTACAGGCATTCTCGGTTTCGGACTGGCTCATGTTGTTCTGGGAGCGATTGATTTGATTGAGCATCGCTAGTTGTTTGGAAAGTACCGGGCGGGATTTATCCTTCCCGGTTTATTTTATAAGCGTTTAATATGGAGCATAAGCGTTTATGTAAAGTGTAGAACTGACCATGCCTAAGAAGGAGCGTGTAATGTGCTATGAAAAAACATAATTCAAAAAAAAAGAGTCTTACTGACGATCAAATCGAATATAAACAATCTCTGGATAAGCGTGAACCAGGATTTGATCGGATTCCTGACCCTGGTGCCGATTCACCTGCAGCTACCGATATGATTGATGAAGCCGTAGGCCGTGGAATAGACAAACTACGTAATGATTTTACAAAATAAAGCATGAATTATAAGTCACAGGTTTTTGTTAAGCATCACTTGAAGATAAGCATGATCCAACCAATAATTGAGATCCACAGCACAATGCTGATGGAGAGTCCACACAAGAGACCAAAAGAGAAATTACCTTCACTCTTCGGCATAGCACTGCCAAATTTCAATCTAAGCTTCATTTGATTCCAGTTCATAGAACCCCCTCCTTAAGTTCTATTTCGGAATATGAAGCTTATTTTTGTAGACCTATAGTCATGTTTTTAAAAATAAAAAAGGGGTTTTTGTCCTATCAACCTGAGCGCGGCAACAGAATTACAGCTATGCCTACTAAACAAATCAATCCACCAATGAAATCGTACAAGTCAGGTGTCTTTTTATCAATCCACCAGCCCCATGCAATGGAAAGAACAATAAAGACACCTCCGTATGCTGCATATACACGCCCAAAGGAGGAGAAAACCTGGAAGGTGGCAATGACTCCATAGACAGCTAAAATCACTCCGCCGCAAAGTCCGACATACCATGTCTTGCCTTCTCGCAGCCACTGCCAGATCAAATATCCACCTCCGATTTCGGCGATGCCAGCCAAAATAAAAAGTAAAGCTGCCTTTAACACTCCATTTCACATCCCTAATCTTTTTGACTTTTCAGTCATCTCATTAAAGTAATCGGCCTATAATAATAATCAATGCAATTACGCCAACCAGAATAAGCAGATTACTGACCTGACGCCAAAGGCTTGAAGCTCCCTCGGAGTGAAGCTTCCGCTGATTGGCATCAAAGTTTGCTTTGGTTCCCTCAGCATCTGCTGGACTAGAAAATGGTCTGTTTTCTTCATTCATATGAAAACCTCCTTTGCAATCCACTTTAATCATACCAAACTTTTCCGTCGATTTCGCGTTGCATTTATGCTTATACTTTACCGCCATTTCCAAACGGAGCTTCATATGTACGTAGTGTACAAACCATATGTCGATATTTCACTGAATATAAAGTATGATGGCGAATCAAGGTAGAGTGGGTATTTAGACGCCTTTCATTGCAGGACGGTAGTTATGGTATAATTTAGTCAACTTGTTCAAGATCATAACCAGAGCACAACAGTTACTCACCCTGTCCTAAAACTTGCATCTAAGAATCCACATCTGCGGTTACAACCTGCATATTCTGTTTGTAGACCTAGGAGGAGGATACGGATGTCCCCTATTTTTATAGCTAGTTTAATGATAATGGGTATATTTTTATTTCAGGCAGCCATCATTTTGGGCATCATACATTGGGTTTCTAAACGTACCAAGCGTCCAGCACAAACCAAAATGTACCTTATAGTGGGTTTGCTTGTTTTTATATCAGGCTTCCTTGTGTGGGACAATTGGATACAATCGCAGGAACTCAATGGGTGGACTATGATTAGTCTGATAATGATCATGATTAGCGCCTACATACAACTTAGAAAACACAAAGAAAAACACTAATCCCATTACCAGCATCAAAGGAGGAGCGCCATGAAATCTCACTCAACACGCTTTTGGTTACAGAGGGTGCTACTGCTAATGCTTGTTTTACTCTTTAGCGGCTCTCAACAATCGTTCATTGTTGCCGATGCCGCCCCGCCAATTAATGCTCATGCCTCTGCCAAAGCCAGGCAATTACTTGCCTATTTAACTAATGTACCGGATGGTATGCTAATTTCTGGACAGCATGATTATTTAGAGGCACCGGATGAACAAAATAACAAGCTGCAACAAATCAGCGGACAATTCGCAGGACTTCACGGCTATGAGTTTGGTGGGTTGGCTAATCAGTCCCGTACTGCTTTACGAGAGCAACGTCAGCGCGTTGTGAATAGTGCTATTGAATGGAGCCAGGACGGCGGAATCGTAGCTATCACCTTTCATCAGGCGTTACCGGGCAAGCCAAAAACGTGGAAAAACGTACAAGCAAAAATTACTCAAGCTGAATTTAATCGTTACATCACGCCGGGTACCCCGCAATATAAGCAGCTCATCGCTGATTTGGACGAGGCGGCTCTGTCCCTTAAGACCTTACGGGATGCGGATGTACCAGTTTTATGGAGACCCTATCATGAAATGAACGGCAACTGGTTTTGGTGGGGGAACAAACAAAATTACGCTAAGCTGTGGGATCTAATGTATGATCGGTTCGTACATGTCCATCATTTAGATAACCTATTGTGGGTCTGGAGTCCCAATGCCCCGAACGCATACAGCACGCCCTATAATCTGTCCTTTCCAGGCATTAACCGGGTAGATGTGCTTGCAGCCGATATCTATAATAATGATTACAAATCCTCCTACTACACTGAATTGCTAAAGCTTGCACAAGGCAAGCCTATGGGAATCGGAGAAAGCGATATTCTGCCAAGTGCGAAGGTGCTACAGAATCAGCCAGCCTGGGCTTATGCTATGACATGGGGAAAGGAACTGTCGGCAACTAATTCGCAGGCAACCATTAGACATTTTATGAACCAAAATAATATTATCACACGAGATCTTCTCCATGAGTCCCTCCGCTGAAAGAAAAAAGCTTGTACTTTGCTCCTAGAGCGAAATACAAGCTTTTTTCATACCCAGTCAAAAGAAACTCTCTAACTATTTCTGATTACCTCTTCAAGATCAAGATCGGCATACGCCTCTTCACCAAGATGTACGGATACAATGGTGTAGATCCGCTTGGTTAATCTAGACATCAGCCGATCACCTGGTGCTACGGAATATTCTTCCCGAAAATCCCCAATCTTGTGAAAACCGCTGGACATGTGGATGTACAAGTTGCCCCTACGTGTTTTACCATGTACCAACATCAAATCTCCTCCTGCTGTGTGACCAACCTAATTTCCCTGTTATATCTATATCGGTCAGAACAAGATAGGATATAAGTCCCTGGTCCCTTCTTTCGTTTCACTCGTTAGTGCACATAAACGAAACGGGCCTGTCAGTGTTATGACAGACCCGTCTTTGTAAAGTTCACTTTTCTAATTAGAAAGAAACTATTATTGATAGGATTCTGCAATCGCATTGGCTGCGATGATTGCATTATACACATCATCAGGACTAACCGGGAACGGCATGTTGATCATCGTATCATTTGCCGCACAAGCAGCTTCAGCCACCTGGCGCCATTCAGCCTCAACAAATTCCTCTACACCCAGGTCACGAAGAGTTAATGGAAGCCCTACATCCTTAACCAGCTTAATCACAGTCTCCAGCTCTTCTTTTGGCGCGTTTTCCAGCACCAGCTGAGTTAACAAGCCAAAAGTAACTTTCTCACCATGCTGTGCTTTGTGGAGCGAAGGAACAGCCGTCATACCATTATGAATAGCATGTGCCGCTGCCAATCCACCTGATTCTGCTCCCACACCACTCAGATAAATAGTCGCTTCAATCGTATCCTCAACCGCACGAGTATACACTTTACGATCCACTGCGCGTTTGGCCTTCACAGCATTTTCCAGCAATGTATCATAACAAAGGCGAGCAAGTCCCAGACCTGTAGTGGAAGGCTTGTTCAGCACCAGATTGTCCCCGTTGGCCTGATAGCAGGCACGAGCTTCAAAATAAGTTGCCAGTGCATCACCAATTCCTGCTGCAAAGAAACGTGCAGGCGCCGCTGCCAAAATACCTGTATCCGCAAGTACTACATCTGGATTCGTAGGCAGGAACAAATATTCATCAAAAGAGCCATCCTTCTTGTAAATAACCGCAAGCGCGGTACAAGGAGCATCTGTAGAAGCAATCGTTGGAAAAATAACAACAGGCAGCTTTTCATAATATGCTGTTGCCTTGGCGGTATCCAGCGTTTTTCCCCCGCCAATCCCTATAATGATGTTCGAACCATGTTTACGTACTAATTCACGGTTACGATCAATCTCTTCTTTTGTACATTCATATTGGAATTTCTCGAAGACCACTTGGTTACCAGCTGCTTCAATCGAAGCACCTGCCTCCTTTTGGGCTCTTTCAAGTATAAACTCATCGCAAATAACATAGGCTTTATCGCCATAATTCTTGATGTAGTCATTTAACGACGAGAGCAGATTTTGTCCAGAAATAAATTTCTTGGGTGAAGTGACGGACCTTACAACATTTGTCATGTAAATTCCTCCTCAGCTTTGACTCATACTCAAATTAATAATGATTTGGGCATGTGACCCCTTAACTATAAACCTCTTTCCACATTATTAAAAGGCTTATTATGGAATATTTTATGAACAAATTGTGTATCTATTATTCTTGAAGAGTCGAAATCCATTCAGAGTACAGGATGCCCATCATAATACGATCATAGCTGTTGCCATCACGGAGAACAGCGGAACGAACTCTACCCTCCAGCTGGAACCCTGCCTTTTCATAGGTACGGATCGCTTGTGTATTATACTCAATCACATCCAAGCCGACCCGATTAAGATTCAGCTCATAAAACGCATAACGAAGAATGAGACGTATAGCTTCCGCTCCAAACCCCTTGCCACGGTAGTCTGTATTACCTATACCTACTGCCAGCTGCCCGCAGCGATTATTCCACTCAATCCCATGAATAGCAACAAATCCGATCAAGACATCGTCTGCCAATGTTCTTAACCGAAAATAGATCTCGTTAGAGCTAGGAGATCCTTCCGATTCCATCTGTTTCAACGTGTAGGGGAGTGCCAAATCCGTATCTACATTTCGCAAATACTTCGCATCCTCGCCCCATTTGAACATCAGTTCAGCATCTTCTTCCCTAACTGCCGCCAGTTTTATTCGTTCCCCGTAAAACAAATTTTCGATTTTAATAACCCTTCAGCTCCTATTATGAATTGTGTACGATGTTTTCCGTCATCATTGTCATGTTATCCAATGTCCGCAATATGAGCTCTCCCTTATGAATTCAATGTTTAAATTTTACAAAATAATCACCCCTAACACAACCAAATCATTACAATTATCATGGTGGGAAATACAAAAAGACCTTGCAGCTGCAAGGTCTTCGTATTCCTAATATTTGAACAACATAGCAACCAGTTGATATCCAGCTCCGATCGTCCAGAATAGCACATGATCGCCACGCCGGATACGACCTGATCCAATACCTTCATATAGAGCAATGAACGGGCTGCTGGTACCTGTATAACCATAACGATCACCCACATAAATCATCTGATCATCCTCTAGCTCCAAATGATCCTGGATCTTCAACACATTGGCCAATGAAAACTGCGACAGACAATAAGCCCGCACATCCTGAGGCGTCAGCCCATTCTTTTTTATAATGCGTTCAAGCAGCTCAAATGTTGGAGGCAGGGCCATATTGGCGTCGAACGGAAGCCATTGAATATATTTTCCGGGCGCGTTCCTTTGAAGTGTCGCCGCTAACCCCTGAGCTGGGTACAAAATTTTATCTATATTGACGGGGTCCGTAAAATACAGGGAATCTATGAATCCAGTTTCCTCTTCAGTACGCTCCAAAATAACTGCGCACGCAGCATCCCCATAGTTCGCATAAGTAATCTCATCCGCAGGATCGGAAATGAGCGAATTATAATCTGAGCCGATAATAAGCGCTGTCCGTACATCGGGATTAGATAACATCGACCGACTGGCTTGATCGACAGCTACTGTCATCCCTGCACAATTCGCATTGGAATCCATCACTGCCACATCATGTCTGGCCCCAATCGCCTGGTGAACAAACAAGGCATTCATCGGAAACAGCGACTCAGGAACTTGAGTGGAGAACACGATCATATCCACATCACGACCTGTCATACCAGCTTGCTCCAATGCTTTTTGCGCAGCTGCTATCCCCATAGTTAGACCGTTTTCGTTGGGGTCATCAATGATATAGCGGTGTTTTCTTCCCATATGCTCCATGAAGCGCCGGATATCTTTTCCCCGCTCGTCAAAATGGCGAATATAATATTCGTTATTCAACGAGTGGGACGGATGATACGCTCCCAGTGCTTTTATTCTGATATGGCTCATCAGGTTTCCCCCTTACTCATACGTCAGCGCATTATTGTACTACAATATCTACGTTGTTTAATCCTGCTTCACGTGCTACGCGACCAAGCTGCATTTTAATAATCGTTTGCTGGAGGCTGATAACAAAAATTATTTTGGCAAATCCAGTTTCTTTATAACGTGCAAAAGAACCCTTCAGTTTCTCTACTTCACCTGGTCCCAAAAGTGCCATTTGGGTGCAGTCTACCTTGAGTGTAAAGCTCGATGCCTGAATAGATGAAGTTTTGGCGATATAATCCTTTACAAAGCTGTCGTACTCCTCTTGGCTAAAAACTCCATTCACTGCCATATGTACCGTTTTAATGACTTGATCCACTTCGATGGTATAAGGATGTTGACTCATTTTAGAAAGACTCCTTTGATTTCATTTTTTGTCTATTAAGAGTATCGGAATAATAGGTAGAATTTTTAATATAAAACGAGATACATCACCCCTAATATATTACAAAATTGTGAATACACAAAAAGCCGTCACCACTTCTAGAAGAAGCTACTGACGGCTGAAAAAATTACAAATGCTCATATGGAATTAATTCGTAAATGTATGACGACCAAGTGAGATGACAGCCGGACGGCTTTTACTCCATTTGGCTGTGGCAATCGCTGGGTTGTAATAAAACAAGGACCCATTGGTCGGATCAGCCCCATTAAGTGCCTGTCTGGCTGCTCGGTACGCAGTCTTGTTGGGCTTCAGGCGGTATTGACCATCCTGTACAGCGGTGAATTGACCCGGCTGTAAAATAACGTCGGGAATCGAGCTTGGAAACTCGCCGGACTGCACACGGTTTAATACTACAGCGCCAACAGCTACTTGTCCTTCAAACGATTCCCCACGCGCCTCGGAATAAATGATCCGTGCCAGTTGATCCAACGCGGTTACGCGGACCTTTCCGAACGAATCCAGCTTGGCCTGTGTTGCCGCTCCCGCTATACCATCAGGCGTCAGACCGTTATCCCGCTGAAAACGAGCCACCGCTTTGCTGGTCAAAGAGCCATAGTATCCCGTAAAACCAGCTTTGAAGTAACCGAGTGAATGAAGCTGCTGTTGAAGCTCCAGCACCCGTTCGCTTTGAATCCCTTTCTTTAAAGCTGACGATTGTGCCTGTGCTTGTCCTGGTGCGACTGATAATACTGTACCTAACATGCATGCGCAGGACAGGATTAAAATAGATAATTTTTTCATATTCCAGACAACCTCCTCTTTCATGTTCTGTCCGGTGCAACCATTCCGGCCTGTACAACTCAGGGACGTTTATCCGATGATGCTTCTTTTGCCATAACTTATGACTAGCTGCGGAAATGACGCGTGGCTATATATGGAATCGGATATTGATGCATTCACACGTCCGTTGCAGTATACCACAAGCCGCATTTACGTATCATCCGGCTCTGGTCCTAAGAATAACTAAGCTAATAAAACACCATTCCTAAGGGGCTGACGTGTATGAGAGGGCAATAGACCACATTTCGACTACACTTGAATACGTGACTTTTTTCGCTATTTTTCGATTCAATCTACCCAGGACCTGAATCTGACATTTGCTTTTTCAAACCACATTTTGTGCACATAAATATAGGCGAATGCATAGGGTAGCGTACGATCATTCATTTCGAGTAACAGAAAGGCAGGAAAGGACACGTGAATTCATATATGGATTACACCTCTCCCACTGTACAGTTCACCTATGATTTAAGCGACAATATTTTGTTTCAGAAAGATGCTCAGAACTCAATCAACGAGCTGTCGATCCAGCAGCTGAATACATTAGCAAATGTATCGCTACTGGATATCCGTCTCAGCACTGCTAATGTTGTAGAGCCTCACTACCATCAAAATGCCACAGAACTAATATACTGTATTTCTGGAGCAGTGACCGTGTCACTGATTAATCCCTTTACTCGCGAGTTACGACATTTTCCGATTACACCTGGACAGGTGGCTAACGTCCCTCAGGGATGGTGGCATTATCTAGTCGCCACGGTGGACAACACTCACTTGTTGGCGATTTTTAACGCTCCAGTCCCTGAATTCATTTTAGGCTCCGATGTTTTGCGGCTAACGCCGAGTAACATTATGGCTCATACTTACTGCCTGGATGAGAAAAAGGTTCAGGAAGCGCTCGCCCCTATTAAAAAACCTGTCATCATCGGTCCTCCCAATGACTGCAAGCAGCAGCCACCTCGAAAACCAGGAATTCATGTAAGGCTAAACGATACTTCATCACATCGTCAGATCGCCCCCCAAAGAGGTTACACCTATACTCATGGATACCCTGGCTTTTCCTTTAATCCCTATCAAGAGCAAGATTAACCCTAGTCAGACCTGATGTACGCCGGAATCCCCCTTCCCTGTATGTTCGCCGTTACCATAAGACTTTCCCTCTCATAAAATGCCAATGTGTATAAGAGGGGGTGATTGAATGGACGCTTACTACAACTGTTTGAACTGTATGAATAAAAAGGTGCGTATTCTCACCATTGACGGAAAACAGTACGAAGGAACCATTACGGATGTGGATCGTAAAAATGTGTACTTAAAAACCGAGCGGAACGGACGTGTACAAACGTCTGCCTTTTATCCTTATGGGTATGGTGATCAAATCTTAACTTTGAGCCTATTTACCCTATTAGCGATTGCTTTAATTTAATCCTCATCCATCTCCCGTTTCGGCTTATTGATGCCAAAACACCCCATTTGACAGCTCCCCAGCCCTGCACAGTTGTGTTGGGCTTGTGCGCTGTTATTTGGGGTGTTTTATCATACAATCCATTCTCTAAAGCACTTAACCCCCCACCGGTAATATACCAATGAGGGGTTAAGCTACTCAATTGAATTTAGATCCAGAAAGACTTTGTAATGATAACGAGCAGAATGAACAATACCAGAATAGCTCCTGTCGATGTCCAAACGCCTGGGTAGCCCCCTACCGAACCGCCACCGCAACCTCTTTCACATTCACTCATGGATCATTGCCTCCTTTAATTCAAGGTACAACATAGCTTATGTATGGAGCTTTCCTATGGACCGGGCTTTTTGGCAATGTTATGAATATTTTCACGGATGGGCATTAGCCTACACCTTTCCTAGGCAGGAGCATAGGATATCACAACTAATCCTGAAGGAGTGAAGCAATTGAATTCAAATCAAATGTTTAATTATAACGTTAACCAACCTTTTCCTCACCATCCTACCTCCCACCATGTCGTGGTACACCCCGTAGATCCATATGTCGTAGAGACATTAAAATCAATGATCGGCAAGTACGTTGTACTTGAAACAACACGTGGCAGAATTGATGGATGTGTAGTAGATAGTAAGCCTGACCATGTCATCTTGGATGTATACGGAAAAAAATTCTTTGTTCGAATCAGCGAAATCGTATGGATCATGCCCAACTAAACAAATCAGACATTAAAAATCCTCGCAGATCCTATCCGGATTCGCGAGGATTAATCATGACATGAACCTTCTAATCAAGCGAGCCTGCCAATGAAGCACGAAGTTCATCTATCGTTCCATTGTACTCATCTAGATCGACTTGGCCGCTAATACCTGGAACACTGCCTGTGCTACTGTATTGCCAAGCCCACCAGCTATTCCAAGCTGGAACTGCGGTCGGCTTTTGCGTAGTGCTGTATCGCGCTACCCACAATTTATACATAGAAAACGTAGGATCAAACTTGGAAGCAAAGACATTTCCCGTGTATACGATCGGCTCACGTCCGGTAAGCTTCTCCATTTCATCCAAAAATGCATGAGCCACTTCACTGATCTGTGCGGAAGTAAGACCTTTAGGATTATTTTCATAATCCATCACAGGGGGCAGATCCAGCCTTCCTCCTGCTGAATCTAGAGCCCTGGCGAAATTAGCTGCTTCCTGGCGAGCTCCATCTACGGTAGTTGCGTTTAAAAAGTGATAAGCGCCAACCAGGATGTTAGCATCTCTGGCCCCCTGAACATTTGCTAAAAATTGATTATCTTGATACTTGGTGCCCTCTGTAGCTTTAATAAAAGCAAATGTCTTGCCTGCTGCCGCCACCTGCTGCCAATCAATATTGCCATTATGGTGCGAGACGTCAATCCCCTGCGCGTGTCCGTCAGAAGAAATCGTAGGCTCAACAGGTATAGTAGATATAACAGTATCGGTAGATGCTGACTCCTCCGAAGCCTGATCCAACGCTATGACAAATTTACCATCATCTGCATTAATAAGATGAAAGGGTGTGCTGTGATCAAGATCAACCACAATACGTGCCGAGGCTGGGTTTGTGCTAAACATGGAGTATCTTACCTTGGAAGCATCTAGATCTTCTGTGACTAGAAAGCTTCCTTGTCCACCATTGTTAATAGATTGCGAAGCTGGAAATTCCTCGCCAAACTTCGAATCAGGTATATCTATAACAATACGATCTGGTTGAGTCAATGTGGTTACTTTGGGGCTTACCTTTCCATCCACCGTTATCATCAATTCGTGATTGTTGAAGTTAATTTGGTGTATAGCTGTACGCTCACTCTCTGTAGCATCACTTGCAGCTTGAGTAGCAGAGTGATCACGGGTGGTCACGCTGTTTCCGCTTGAAGCAGACGGAGTCGTCAAAAATACGGTTTTAAGTTCGTTGTTCCAGACCACTTCAACTCCTGTCTGTTCAGATACAAAACGAAGTGGAACATAAGTCGTCCCCCCGTTCAGCAAAGGAGCTACAGCCAGCCCCATCGGTTGATCATTAACTGAGGCAATGGGATTGTTGACCTGAAGGCTCAGGTTGAGATTTTGTTTATGTATAGTTATGGTACCTGTCTTGGATTCCCAATTCACACGATAACCCAATTCCTCTACAATAAGACGGAGTGGAACCAGCACATTGCCCTTTACTTCCTGAATCTGCGCACCCTTGCTGACACTTATATCTTTACCGTCCAGCTGAATATGTGAATTTGAAGACGCAGCGTGACTTTCTCTTGGAAATGCTAATAGAAACAGAAACAAAAAAGCAAATAAACTAATTTTCTTCATATGTACCCTACCAATCTCTAATTTTTCACTATGAAAATTTTACATTTTATGCACCTCTGAAGCCTCCATTTTGATAGACGCGACTCCTATGTAAAAAGTTACGATTCATTCATTATATATTTCAGCCTTGTAATACGAAAGCACTAAAAAGCTCCGCCAGCTATACGCAAGCAGAGCTCTTTCCAGTTTATTAATCTCATTTGCTACAATCTCATCACAAGCACATACTTCCAATTTATACAGTTACAAACGTTAGCCCTACAAGAATGATCGAAGTAACAGACAGTACAAGTAAGGGCAGCATTGCTTTCTCTCTTAAAGTCTTAAAGCTCACATTCAGCCCCATGCCTACCATAGCCATCGTTAACATAAAGGTAGTAAGCTGAGAAAGTTCGTTCATTAGATTAGGTGGAACTACAATATATTTTCCAAAAACATAACTTCCCAAAATACTTGCCGCAATAAAGCCAATGAGGAACCAGGGGAACTCCACTTTAGTACCTGTACGAATCTTTCCGGTTCGTTTCATCCAATACATTAAAATAAAGCTAAGCGGTATGAGTAAGAAGACACGCCCCAGTTTGGCTAATAAACCCATAGCAAGAGCATCCTGTCCGGCAGGCGCTGCTGCTAAGGCCACATGTGCAATTTCATGTAAGCTGATGCCCGACCAGATTCCATATTGCATATCCGTCAGAGGAAGCCAAGGTCGAAGCACTGTAAACAAAATAGCAAATACCGTTCCGACCAAGGCAATGAGTCCAACTCCTATGGCTGTATCCTCATCGTCCGACTTTAACAAGGGAGATACAGCTGCTATTGCTGCTGCACCGCAAACTCCTGTTCCAATCCCTAGAAGTAGAGAAAGCGAAGCATCTGCCTTACATCGTTTGGCCAGCCAAACCGTAAAAAAAATGGCGAACACCACAGTGCCTACATCACGTAAAAGCAACCCCAGCCCCTGATGAATAACAACATCCATATTCAGCTTCAGTCCATATAACACAATAGCTCCGCGCAGTATTTTCTTAGCTGAAAATTCAATTCCTGAGCGTACAGCTTCAGGATATCCCCACAACTGTCGGTATAGTATAGCGAGAAACATCGCACATGCCAATGGACCTACATAATGAAAGCCTGGTACTTCATTCAGGACGTATCCCGCCAGTGCGAAGATCATCGTTAGCACAATGCCGAATAAAAACCGAAACAATCGACCTTTGTTCAATAAAAGTTTGCTGTGTTGAATATGACTTTTCATGCTGATTCCCTCCAATTCTACATGCATACAGCTTAATATGTATTTTGTCATAAGAAAAATAAATCATTACAATAATGATAATAAGTAAATAGCATGATTAAATTGGAGGAACAAGCTTTGGATCAATCTTTAATCGTTTTTGTTAAGGTTGCGGAGAAACAAAACTTCACACGAGCTGCTGAGGCACTACATATGACCCAACCTGCGGTAAGTCAATATATTCAAACGCTGGAACGCAGTATAGGAACCCGGCTCTTGGAGCGAAGTAATAAATATGTGCGCTTAACTAAAGCAGGTGAAATTGTGTATCATCATGCCCAGGAGATTATCCGACTCCATACACGTATGCAGTACTTGGTGGATGAGCTAATGCATACGGCAAAGGGTAACCTGTCTATTGGTGCAAGCTACACGTATGGTGAATATGTACTACCACATGTAATTGCGCAAATGAGAATTCAGTACCCACTCATTCAGCCCTCCATTACCATCGGCAATACATTGGAAATTGAAAAGCTCGTGATCCATAATCAACTGGATGTGGGCATTATCGAAGGAGAATTTCAGCATGACCATTTGCACATTGAATCCTTCGCCGATGATGAAATGGTTATTGTCGTTCCGCAAAATCATCGTTTGGCCGGTAAATCTCAAGTGGATATAAATGAGCTGCATGAGGACATCTGGATTCTGCGGGAAGAAGGCTCTGGAACCCGGGAGGCGGCTGAAAAGATGTTTGCACAGCTTCGATTTTATCCTTCTCATATGATGAATTTTGGCAGTACACAGATCATCAAAGAGTCGGTAGAAGCAGGCTTGGGGATTTCTTTGCTGTCCCAATGGGTAATTCAAAAGGAACTTGCTTTGGGAACATTAGAAGTATTGGATATTCTCAATCTCCCGTTCATTCGGAAATTTTCTTTTCTGACCCCTTCTGCGATATTTGAGACGAAAGCAACCACTGCTTTTTTGGAGATTTTGCGAGATTATAATGTGAAAAGGTAATCTGCGAAAGAAAAAAAGCACCCATTAAGGTGCTTGCAGTATAGTCAGTATTATATTTTTATGAGGAGAGATGGTCCTTACCATGGTATAAGAAGTGGGAGAAATCAGCATGGCTTCCTTGGAATTGTTGCATATCATGAGCTGCAATACCTACAAAATTCCCTGTAAATCCTCCAGACAAAAAGCTGATATCCTGTATTTCAAAAAGTCGCGTCCAGGAAGGTTCATCTCCGACTCCATAATAAAATTGTGCATGGGATGCATGAACCTCTACAGCCAAATGTACAGGAAAATCATTCTGAAGGGCAATCACTTGCGGAATTAGCGTAAATGAATTAGCTTCACAGCGCATCATGCGCAGCACTTTTCCCACTCCCTCTTCATAGCTAACATACGCATACAAATAGTCTTCTTCATTGAGATACAGCAAAAGTCCCGCCATTTGCAAATAGCTGGTTGGCTGATACTCCAGTGCTGTTTCTACCCGGAAATGATGATCCGTTTGCCGAATGGCAAGCACGTGATGCTGGAACAGACTTTGTATGGATTCTCCAGCATGGATTCGAAGATAGCCTGGGCGTTGACTTAATGAACACCAGCTATCGTCCGCCAGGATACGCAATGTGTTCCACGTTTTGTCAAGTGTGGGGCCCTCGAAAAAGTCTTCGAAAATATACTTCTGCTGCTCTTGCTGAACCAAAATTGTCCCTTGAGGCGCAGGCACCTCCAATTGGGGTGTATGGCCCCCGGCGGTTAATCGCAGCCAGCCTTCATCATTCCAATATACTTGCTGTAACGCTGTCTCGCGCCCTAAAATGGCGTATTTCCCCTCCACTGGACGTGTACATAAATGAGCCATATACCATTCTCCGTCCGGTGTTTCCACAAGACTGCCATGTCCTGCGCATTGTAAAGGGAAATTCAGCAGATCACGAGACGTAAGCATCGGGTTATGCGGGTCCACTTCATACGGGCCGGTTATCTGCTTGGAGCGTGCTACGGTAACTGCATGCCCCGTACCCGTTCCACCTTCCGCTGTAACAAGATAATAATAACCGTTCTGCCTGTAGATGTGGGGCGCTTCTGTCTTCTTCAATGGAGTGCAATCAAAAATTTTAATAGGCTCGCCAACAAGCCGCTGTTGACTGCTGTCATACTCCTGCATGACAATACCCGATGACTTATTACTTTCCAACATGCGGTAATCCCACAACGCGTTCAGCAGCCATTTTCGTCCATCCTCATCATGAAATAAAGATGGATCAAATCCACTACTATTCAGATAAACGGGTTCCGACCACGGTCCGTTGATCGTGGGTGCCGTTATCACAAAATTATGAACGTCCTTGAACGGACGCTTGGTGCTTTTCACATCCGTATAGAGCAGATAAAAAAGGTTATCCGCATAGCTTAATTGCGGTGCCCAAATACTGCAATTTTTCGGATTCCCTCTCAAATCAATCTGGTCAGTCAAAATATCCGTGCAGTGCTCCCAATGAGCCAAATCTTTGGACTGATACACCCGTACTCCAGGCAGCCACTCAAATGATGACACTACAATATAGTAAGTATCTTCGACTCGCGTAATACACGGATCGGGATTAAAGCCTTTTAATATAGGGTTTTGGATCAACATGAGACATCACTTCTCCTTACTTTCCAAAATGTGACTCCCTCAAAAACCTGCTCCTTGCTCCATGCTTTTGTCCTCGCTTCAAAGCAATCCGCCCACGGAACACGCTGCTTACGTAATAAAGCTATTTCATCAGATCCGCCATATTCCTGATAGCAGACGGTTTTCTCATTCGCGACATTGTCCCAATTGTCCCAGCCGCGCGGGTCGATATGGTCGCCCATTTTACAATCGACAAATACGGTTTTGGCATATTCCCGCCATGGACGGCCCAAAAAAACAGGAGTAATATCAGGCTCTGCGGTTAAATAGCAATGATCGAATACATAGCCGTACGTTTGTCCTTGCGGTGTAGAGGCGGCTGTAACGTAGCTTGTATGGTTCTTATGATGACGCAAACTACGAATCTCGCAATCTTCAAAGTAAGCGGTAGCCCCGCCAAAAATGAAATCTATCGTACCCTCGATGTAACAATGCTGATAAAGCTGGCGATAGTGTGCATGGTGTTCTTTCAAAGGAATTCCGCCAAACTTTAATCGTTCTTTGGGTGCAGGAGGCAGAGGGCCTGTAAATAACGTGTCCTGGTACCCTTTAAAGGTGCAGTTTCTAAAGACGGTTTGATCACAATGAGCGTATACCGCAACGGCCTGCCCAATGTGTTCTCCCTGTCCGGCCGTGTTGGAAATGATGAGATTTTCCAAGATCAGATGGCTGCCGCCTATAAATAAAGTCGGAGTCGCAAAGGTTCCTATTTCCTCACCTGCTTCATTCCGCTCCTTGGCATACCGGTCCATACGAATCTCTACCTGCCCGATGCCTATGATATGTAGATTTGAACGGTAAATCCGCACTTCTTCCTCATAGGTACCCGATAAAATAGTTAGCGTTTCCATTTCGTTGGAAGGCGATTGCTCCAATACATGAATCGCCTCCTGAATGGTGTGGAAATCACAAAAGGATTCTTTTCCGACTAGCATGGTTACCCCAATCCTTTCATTTGATTTACAAGTGTTCAGCTAAAAATGACTGCCAAGCCGTTCGCATTTCCAATGTCTCCATATGGCCACCGCCCGCAATCACAGGCTGCCAATGCTCAGGGTGACCTGCTTTCTGATAAGCTTCCAACAACCCCTTGGCCAAATGCTCGACTCCTTCTATAGGACACATCCGATCATTTTGACCTGTTATACTCATCCGTGGACGAGGTGCGATCCGCTTTTGAATATCCAGCGTGGTGAAATGCTTCAACAAGCCGGGGACATAGGAATAGAAGCCATGATGATCCAATCCCCTTTTAGCGATCAGCGTATGGGCATCTACCTGTCCGCAGATATCCACCGTGACCTGTATTCGTTCATCTAAAGCAGCCATCCACCATGCCATAAGTCCACCCATCGACATACCGATCGTTGCGATACGGGAAGCATCAATGTCCTCACGCTGACACATATAATCTACCAAACGACGGTTATCATACAGCATCATGCCCCACAGCACCTGACCCTGCCAGAGCATTTCTTTTACCAGCTCGCTCTCGGTTTT
The DNA here is from genome assembly GCF_011800295.1 of Paenibacillus sp. EKM301P. Classification (NCBI taxonomy): domain Bacteria; kingdom Bacillati; phylum Bacillota; class Bacilli; order Caryophanales; family Paenibacillaceae; genus Paenibacillus; species Paenibacillus sp. EKM301P. The sequence goes on from NZ_JAALFM010000001.1 coordinate 580,904, forward strand.
GCCTCCACGCTCGTTGAAGCCCCACATGTCGATACAGCACACGCAATACCCCATGTCTGTCAGGGTTGTAGCAAACGAAGGCTGCTGCAGGTAAGAACTGCTATGAAGCAGTTCCTTACGTCCATTCGTATAGTTGCCCCCATGCGAATGGTTAAATACGACCAATGGGAACGGACCGTCCCCTTGTAAGGGTGTAGCTACATAAGCGGGTACAGACTCGATCCCGTTCAAGTCCAGCAGGAGACACTCCAGTCGATAACCCTCCCGCTCTTCTTGATTCAGTAGAGTCGCCGTTATAGGGCGATCTGCCGGAAGGTCTCCCAACAATGCTTGCAACTTATCCACGTTTTATGCTCCTTTCATCCCCTCCTATTTCACAACATTTTGTTCAGAAGGTTGTATCGTTACTTGTTCTATCAGCTTTTCAGGCTGAGCTGTATTCTTCGAATGACAACGATTGATTTCAACATCTTCCCCATTTTCAATGTAAAAGGCAGGACCTTCATGATTTTCAATCGTAACCTGTTGAAAACGAATATCCCTCACATTACCTAGATAAAAACCACGGTTATTCATATCTTCAATCCCTGTCATCATGGCCGGACGACCGGGAATCGCATTTTTAGCCATAGATATATCAATATTGGAAAATGTAATTTCAGCAATATATTGTTCTGCAAGTCCGTATAAGAAACCAGCCGCCGCATGAACCTGACGTGCCGTGATATTGGAAAAATGGATTCTTCTAAAGCACGGAGTTTCATCAGTAATTGGATAGGGATTTTTATCCCACACATATTTGTCCTTGCCCCGAGGTCCGCAGAAATAATACAGGTTTAGAATAAATGGACAAATGACCTCCTCCATCACAATGTTGCTGATACGAATATCCTCGATGGTTCCACCGCGTCCCCGTCTTGATTTCAGACGTATGCCCCGATCCGTTTGCTTGAACACGCAATTGCTGATCGTAACATTACGAATATCTCCGCTCATTTCGCTTCCCAGTACGACAGCACCATGACCATGCACCATTGTACAGTTGGTAATCGTAATATTTTCACAAGGAATCCGCTCATGGGTATCTTCGGTTCCTGCTTTGATCGCAATACAATCATCGCCTACATCAATATTGCAGTTGCTAATACGAACATTGGAACAGGATTCGGGATTAATACCATCCGTATTGGGAGAGTCGGCCGGGTTAAAAATGGACAAATTGTCAATCGTAACGTTATAGCAAGCAATGGGGTTTACAGTCCAACTGGGGGAATTTTTTAACATGAGGTCTTTAATGGTGACCCGTTGACAGCGGTCAAAGCTGATTAATTTGGGTCTTGGATACTGCAACTCTTCAGGGTGATTCCGATGCTTTTCCCACCACGGTTGACCATTTCCGTCCAATGTTCCGCTGCCTGTAATCGAAATATTCTCAAGGTTCTCTCCATAAATGCACGATGCATGTACTTCCCGCTGAACGCCTTCCCATCTGGATTCTACTACAGGGTAATCTGCCAGTTCCGTACTGAAGGAAAGAATTGCACCGGGGCTTAAATGCAGCTCAATGTTACTTTTCAGAATAATAGCACCCGTCAGGTATGTTCCAGACGGAACAAAAACGGTGCCTCCACCAGCATTACTTGCTGCTTCAATGGCAGCCGCAATCGCCTCTGTCGCCATCGTCGTACCATCCTGAACTGCTCCATAATCTACAATGTTATATAATTGCATTTCGTTCTCTCCTGTCTTTATTTTAAGTGAATAAAACGCAGTAGGCGGAATGGTGCTGGACAAGTGTCAGCGATGTTAAGCACCATCCGCCTGCGTAGTGACAATTCATGTCCACTAATGTTCAGCCTATATCTTTATTTTTTCGTTTTCTTATACGCTTCTTCATACTCAGTGGTAATTCGTGCTCCGCCTGACTTTTTCCAGTTTTCTACAGCTGCTTTAAATCCGGCTTCATCAATTTCACCCATAATAAATTTGAAGGAGGCGTCGGTAATGATTTTCTCCAGCTCTGTTCCTTGTTCATTAGCGGTGGCTGAATCCAGTGGCACTGTCGGGTCCAGAACAGCAAATTTATTATTTTCTCGCACTAACTCATTAGCCATTTCCTTTTCCGGATTGGCATCCTTTAAGTTATAGGTCACTTCACTTGGTCTGGAGCTTGAAAATGGCTGAACGTCTGCTTGCCACAAATCTGTATTCGTAATTTTAAAGGAACCATCTTTTTCGATTTTATAATGAGTACCTTCAATACCACCGGTCATGTACATATATACATCTTTGTCAATTAAATCATCTACAAATTGCAGCAGTCTCTTCAACTCAGCTTCTGTCTTTACTTCAGATTTCGGAAATGCCAGCAAGCCTCCTACCCCGCTTCCTTCAGACCATACGTGATATTGGCCATCTCCATTCGAAATCTTGTTAACAGGTACCAGCTTCAGCCCTTTTTGTAAGCCTTGAGACAAGGTTCTAAGGTTAGAGATATCGATCATGCCTGTATAAATCCCTGCTTTACCTTGTGCAAATTGTTGTTGCTGGTCCGTTTTAGCGGTTACAGCAAAGTCTTTGGAGAGATACCCGTTTTTGTATAATTTATTGGAATACTTTAAGGTCTCCAAATATTGAGGAGTATCAAATTCCGGCGTAAACTTGCCGTTTTCATCTACTTTCCAGCCATTAGGTGTCCCAAAGTAGGAGCTTAATGTTTTGAAGCTGCTGTAACGCAGATCCGATCTGTCAACAAACCCAGTCGTATCATTTTTTCCATTGCCATCTGGATCATCTTCTGTAAACGCTCTCGCAACTTCATACAACTCATCCAGTGTGGTAGGCACTTTCAGTCCTAAGCGATCGAGCCAATCCTGACGAATGACCAGACCCGCCCGAGCCAGATTTTTCTGGAACGGAACACCATACAGTACCCCTTCAATAGAAGCAGCTTCGCGCACTTCAGGCGGGATCTTCTTCAAATTTTCATAATCATCCAAGTATTTGCCTACATCCCAGAATAGTCCTGATTTCAATGAACTACGCACTGATGAATTTGTCATCATCGTCAAAGTCACCATGTCTGCCAATTCACCAGAAGCCAGTGCGGTGGTAATTCTCTCTTCCTTGGAAGCATCCGGCACCCAGTTGAACGTAATTTTGGAATTGGTGTATTCTTCGATTTTGCTTTTAATCGTTTCTGTAGGCGGAGAGGCTGTATGCAATACGTTTAGCCAGGTAAATTCCAGTTTGGATTTGGGATCATAGGTTTGGCTGGCTTGATCCTCAGTCCCCTTGTCACCACAAGCAGTTAGAAAAACACTCATGACCATAAGTCCGGCAAGAAGACCCGATACTCCCTTTTTCATCGCGGTTCTTTTTTTCATCGTGTTTGCTCCTTTTTCGTTTGTATATTCATGCCATATCTTCCTCTTTCACCAGAACCTCTCGCTCTATTTTGCTGAATACCTGGTGCGTCATCCACATCACGAGATAACCGATGATGCTCGCTCCGGCAAAAGTTAGAATTCCTGGGTATAAGCCTAGAATTAATGCATAAAGCACGACAATGGCTACAAAAAGAACAAGTGTATATTGTAAATACGAAAATCCAATTACGATCGACATCTTGATCTTCAGCTTGATGCCTTTCCAATCATAGTGAGCCAGTAACGGAAAAATGTATGCCAAAGAGATAAGATACAAAAAGGCACCCATCAGTGTCACCACACGAACATACCAGGATGAGCTGTTGACGATATCCACGTAGAGCACGTAACCCACAAGGCTGTATAGCCCGCCAATGATGGCTGCTTCCTTAAAGCTTTCTTTAAAGTAACGTACAAACGTCGAGAAAATGGCGACTTCCTCATTGCCCCGAATCCACTGCCTTAAAATACTAAGCATAGCAACGGTTGCAGGCCCTACACCTATAAAACCCAAGCCCAGGATTGTCGCAATCGTCCACAGCAAGTTAAGGTAGACCAGGCGTAGCAGGCGCATGCACCATTTGTTCATGTTTTCTACAAACCGTACCATTTTGCATCCTTCCCGTCGTCATTAGTAAACGCCGTCCTCACCAAATTTCTTAGCGAGTCGATTGGAGAACATAATCAGAATTAAACCTACTACACCTTTGAAAAGTCCTACCGTCGTACTGAAACTTAATTGTCCATTCTTTAAGCCCGCAGTATAAATATAGGTGTCAAAAATTTCGGCAACCTCGCGGTTTAATGAGTTCAATAGCAGATACATATGTTCAAAGCCCAAATCCAGCGTGCTACCGATTTTCAAAATTAACAAAGTAATAATAACCGGGCGGATCGCTGGCAACGTCACGTGCCATGTCTTTCTCAAACGTCCGGCGCCGTCCATCTCTGCTGCCTCATACAATTGTGTATCCACCACTGTAATTGCAGATAAATAAATGATGGTAGACCAGCCAAGTTCCTTCCAAATCACTTGCCCGATATAGACCGTTCGCAGCCACTGCGGAGATGTCAAGAAGCTGATCTTCTCACCACCCAGCGCGGCAATCAGTTCATTCAGCACACCGCCGTCCACCGTCAGGAATACATAAGAAATCGAAACGATGATAACCCATGACATAAAGTGCGGAATGTAGATGATGGTTTGAATTATATTTTTGAAAAACATCTTCCTAACCTCGTTCAGCATGAGCGCCAATATAATGGGCAATGGAAAAAAGATTACAATATTCAGTGCAAATAAAACCAGCGTATTGCGAAGCAACATAAAAAACGTAGGCTCTGTAAACAAACGAATAAAATGCTTCATTCCTACCCATGGACTGCCTGTAATTCCCTGAAAGGCTTGATAATCCTGAAATGCAATTACCAATCCTCCCATAGGGAAGTACTTGAAAATAATGAAGTACACCAACCCGGGTAAAACCATCAGATAGAGCAGCTTGTGTTTCTGCATTCGTAAAAGGCTTTCCGTCGTTCTTTTGTTCTTTTTCATTTTCATCTTCATGTTTGGTGCGGGGACACTTGAAACTTTCATTAGTTCGACCTCCTTCAAACGTTCCTGTATACGCTTTCAAGAGTACGTTATTTTCGTCATTCCGCATATAATCATCAAATGATAGCGTTTACAAAAGTAGGCGAACAGCCTACTTTACAGCCTTTTCACCTTAGCTAATGATTACTACACAACTTAATGATCATCCTCTTTTTTCCACGCTTAGAGAACACCTCAAGATTTGATTATATACGGAATTCTTTCCTCTTGATAAGGTTTACATGTAAACGATTACAAGGAGGTCACCCACATTGGAACAACCATTAATCAAACCAAAATCACGAAAAAAAGAATCTCTGGGCAGTCGTATTTTCAACATTGTAAACAGTACACTCTTGATTCTCATTGCCCTCACTTGTCTCTTGCCTTTTTTGAATATCATCGCCAGCTCATTTGCTTCAACTGAGGAAGTAGTGGCCAAGAAGTTCATTTTATTCCCTGTAACTTTCTCACTGGATGCTTATCGCTATATCCTATCCACTCCAACGATTTTTAGAGGACTTGGGGTTTCAGTCGGAGTAACGATCGTGGGTACAGTTGTAAGTATGATTTTTACCGCTTTTATGGCTTATGGATTATCCCGAAAATATCTGCTTGGCCGCAATACGATTAACTTCATTGTCGTGTTTTCTATGTTGTTTAGCGGGGGGATGATTCCGACATTCCTCGTTGTCAAAAGCATGGGACTGATCAATTCGTATTGGTCCTTGATTCTGCCCGTAGCTATTAATGCATTTAACCTGATTATCATGCGTAACTTTTTTCAGGCATTGCCGGATGATTTGGAGGAATCGGCCAAGATGGACGGGTGCAACGATTTTGGTATCTTCTTTAAAATTATGTTGCCATTAGCCCTGCCTTCTATTGCAACCATTTCTTTATTCTACGCTGTTGCCTACTGGAATACGTATATGCACGCCATTCTCTATATCAATGACTCTGCCAAATGGCCAATTCAAGTCTTACTTCGCCAAATTGTTATCGTCTCCAGTGGTATGCAGGCAGAAGGAACTGCGGTAGATGTCATCCCGCCTGCGCAGACGATTAAGATGGCGGTCATTGTTATAGCGACCGTTCCAATGTTAATCGTGTATCCATTTGTGCAAAAGCACTTTGTCAAAGGAGCCTTGCTGGGGGCGGTTAAAGGTTAATTGGCTTGCTTCATCTTTCGATAAGCCCCTGGTGTAACCTGTTCTTTTTTCCGAAAAGAGCGGATAAAGTTTTGCGAATTATGATATTGAAGCCGCTCGGCGATTTCTTTAATCGTCATATCTGTCTCAACGAGCCATTTCTTGCTCATTTGCAGGCGATAGCCCATCAGATATTCACTAAACGTCGTTCCGTATTCTTTTTTGAAAATACTGCTTAAATAATTTGGATTGTAATGCAGTCGATCTCCAATGAGTTCTAATGATAATTCCTGGTCATATTCAGCACGGATAATCGCCGCAATTTTCTCAGAGAGACAGCGGAATTGCTGGTTGGTCTTCTCCTTCATGCTTTTTACCATGGGGAAAATAACCTGTTCTAACAGCATGCGTTCTATCTCCTCCGGGTTACGGATATCCAGCAAACGGTGATACAAGGCATGATTGTCTTGCGTTAGCAGTACTTCAATCCCTAATAGCTGCTCTAATTGGATGAGGTTATTGACAAAGCGTACCAGCAGCACTTCAAAGTTCATGGAATGGTTGTTCTTTGTCATCATTTCCGCCAACAAAGAGTGCACGGTATGATATACCTGCTCTTCATCTCCTATGCGGATGGCATCAAACAGTTTGGATTCCAATTCCGCAGGATAATGCAGCAGCACCGGACCTGAAATGACCATGGAAATATCCTCATAAAAAATAATCGACTCTTTACCTAGGTTTAAACGGTGATGCAATGCTTGCTTGCTCATCTCACAAGCTTCTTTACTTTCTAATAAGTTATCATACGCTGTGCTAATACCGATGCTGATGGATACATTCAAATACTCTTTTACACTCTGAATCAAAAGGGTCGCATGATCCAGCACTTGCTTTCTCATTTCCTGTGCACTCTTACCTGCCAAAATTAATATGGTAGCCTGGGTGTTATCGTTCAAAATGATGGGAAGCATACGCTGCTGCTCAGGAATCGTTTCTTCTACGATTTTGTTAATAGCCAGCAGTAAAACATCTTTATCCGAAGGTTCTCGATCTCCCAGATTATCCAGTTGAACCAACAAGGTAATATACACTTGATTCTCGATCTGCGGGTAGCCCAAGCGTGGCATTTTTCGTGCCAATTCCTCTGCGGAAACACGTTTGCGAAACAGGTTGAGAATCAATTGCGTTTCCAACTGTGGCATTTCGGACTGAATGAGACTTTCCAAGCTTTCCTTCTCTGTTACAATGTTGTCGATGGAATTAATAATCCACTCAATTTCATTTTTAGAAGGTTCATTTTTGAAAGCGAAATTGGGATTTTTCGGTAAGCTGCGTTTTATTTGCTGGAATGGCTTGGTAAAGTAAATGGCAATGATGTATGCCACCACCACCATTAAAAGCGTTAATACAAGGCCCATCATGATAATCCCAAATTTGGTCGTTTGAAACGCGTTTGCAATCTCTTTTTTATCTAATACCGTTAAGTAAGTCCAATTGTTGTAAGCAGATTTAGCATAAATGATTTGCCGCGCTGGCTGATGCTCCGTTTTCTCCAATGTCAGCATGCCTGTGTTGTTTGATTTAGCAGTAACCTCTGAAATGTGCTGAAGCTGCTGAGTAGACAATAAGGGAGTAGCAGGCTCAGTTTCGTACATTAAGTCGCCTTTTTTATTCAAAATAAACACAGGCATATGATCCTCTGTTTGAATGGTATGGCTTAACGTCTGCGACGAAATATCAGATAGCGCGATGGCCTGTTTCTTTTTGGAAAACACAGGCAAGGTATTCACAAAACGGATTCCTTTATCTGTTTTAATCCAGAATAGTCCCTTATCCTGGTGGTCGATATAGGTACTAATCAGCTTTTCTCGTTCCGTTTTCGTCAAATAAGACAGGCTTCCATTGGAGATTCTCCAATTCTGATTTAGACTTATTAGTGAATACTCGGTTCCTTCTAATCCCATCGTAGCAATATAATTGAGCTGGGTATTTACATTCCGATACGCTACAAAATCTTTTTCTGTAATGGGATTTTTGACAACTTCATTAAAGGAACTGGTCGTGCTATACGTATTAAAAGCGTATTCAATGGTTTGGATTTTCTGTTCCAGGCTATTTCTGATCTGCGCCATGTAGCTTTGCTTGGTATTGGAAACTCTCTCCACAACGGAGCTAATTGTTGTAAAATAGATATAGCTGCCAAAGCTGGCCACCAATCCTATTCCCAAAACCAGAATCGTAATAAAAATAGTGTAGAACATTCTTCCTTTTTTCATTGCGCTCCCCCTTTGGTTCTTGGTATCACACCAAATTATAGCGCTTTCATAACAAGGTTTAAATCATTTTTTTCACGTGTGCATTATTTTTTACATCCGTATCATTCCAATTTAAGTTGATTTTATTTGGTTTGCGGCAGTTAAAAAGAAATTTGGAGGTCTCTTATGTTACATGTCGTTAGTTCTAAAGAACAGATTGTAAAAGAAGAATTTCCGTTAGACACTTCCTTTCTCTCCCTCTATCCCGTAGTGGCTCGTGAAGCTCGTCCTTTTGTATTGGTGTTACCTGGCGGTGGCTACGAGCATTTGGCCTCACATGAAGGAGAGCCGATCGCCCGGTGGTTAAATGATCTAGGTATTCATGCGGGTGTGCTGGAGTATCAGGTCGGGGATTTCGAGATTACCTCCTTGCTGGAGGATGTAGAACATGCCCTGCAATGGATTCGCCAAACACCGCATGACTGGCTAGTGATCCCTGATCAAGTGGGTCTCATCGGTTTTTCAGCAGGCGGTCACCTGGCCTCCATTGTCTCCACGATCGGAGCGGAAAAACCAAATCTTCTGATGTTGGGATACCCTGTCATTTCATTTCATGATCCTTATACGCATCTTGGAAGCCGTACGCACTTTTTAGGGGAACAGCCGACCCTGGAGCAGCTTCAAGCCTTTTCATCCGATCGGCAAGTGACTGCACAGACACCTCCGACTTTTATGTGGACAACGGCCAATGATGGCGCTGTACCGGTAGAAAATAGCCTGTTGTTCGCTTTCTCATTATCCAGAGAGCGTATTCCGTTTGAACTGCATGTATTTGAGGAAGGACGACACGGCTTGGGACTATCCGAGGACAACCTTGAATGCAGACAATGGCTCGACCTGGCGGAAACATGGCTACAAAAACATGGATATGCGCAGGCAAGACAACAGATGACAACTCGACTGTTTATCGCAGGGGACTCTACTGCAGCCCAAAAAGGGGCAACCGAAAAACCGATGACAGGCTGGGGCGAACATTTGCAAGCTCATTTGGACTCTACTGTTCATGTGGATAATCGTGCCGTCAACGGACGAAGCACCAAATCTTTTATAGCAGAAGGGCGATTAGCTGATATTGAAAAAGATATTCAAGCTGGCGATTATTTGTTTATTCAATTTGGACATAACGACGAGAAAAAAGAAGACCCTGCACGCTACACCGATCCTGATGGAGAGTACCGTCTAAACTTAATTCAATACATTCAGTCCGCTCGGGAACGTGGCGGAATTCCAGTGCTGTTAACCTCTGTAAGCCGCCGCCGCTTTACCGCAAACGGTGAACCTGATCCGCTGGCCGTAGGAGCCTATCCCGCTGCCATGAGACAAGTAGCCAAGGAAACTCAGACACCGTTGCTCGATATTTTCGAAGCATCACAGCAGCTTTATCGTTCCATGGGCGAAAAAGAGTCCCAGCTTCTATTTATGCATTTGCCTGAAAAAACGCACCCTAATTACCCAGCTGGTGTAGCCGATAATACCCATTTTTCTGACGAAGGCGCAAGGAAGATCGCCCAGTTGGTGGCGGAAGCGATTCGTCAAAATACGGAGCTGTCTGCATTAAAACAACGCATGGTCGAAAGAAATCTAGATAGTAGCAAGAAGCTTGCACATCAACTTGTCAACTGATATCAAGTGCCATACATGCACATACGAAAAACGGATCTCGGACGAATCACTCCGACGTCCGTTTTTATTTTGTTATGCAAAGATGGCCCAGCTATAGAGAATAGCTCAAAAATACAGTATATTAAATGAGTTTCTTTAATTGTCATATTTTAATTATTTTGTATCTTATAAGACTATAGAATCGTTTCATTGTATTATTTTTACAATATTTATCGAATGAAGTGAAAGCAACCATTTTACATGGTATATTTTAGGAGCTCATATCATACATAAGGAGGATTTTTTTATGAATACTAAGAAAATATTATTATCAACAGCTATGTCTTTGGGACTCATTGGGAGTATTATTGTCCCTAGTGCGTCCGCAGCAGTAGGCCCTTCTCCAGAAATTACACCCGTTGTACAAGTAAACGGAGTATCCTACAGAACGGCTACGTTGCAAAGTAATTATTCTTATGCGTTGTCAAATTACCCTGGAGATACTTATAAAGTGGCGAGCGGAAATGTCACTGTTTCTGCTTCCGGTGTGGTAACCACCACTACTGCAACGAATGCAAGAGTTGAGATTTACGCCGGTAACGGTAAATTGAGAATGGTGTATACCATTAAGGTAAACTAGGAAAAACGGACGGGCTGAGGTTACCTCTCCTGATTGCTACTCAATGTCCCGTTCTTTGAACTTTAAAAGATCACTGGTGCTTCCCATGACCAGCGATCTTTTTTTATTTCCACTTATGATATTTGGCCCACTCTTTAGCAGTCTCTTGATAACTCATTTGTTTGTTCCATAAAGTATGGTTGATTTCCCAATCATGCATGGCTTACTGATACGTTTCAAGAATTCTAAAGTCTAATACATACGCATAAAAAACACCTGAATGACTTTTACCAGCAGGATATCAACCATACTTTTGAAAGTATAATTCATCTGGTCTATTCTGTAATTATTAATAGAAAAATTTCCTTAGGTCTGATAGACTACTATAAAACATGATTTTCTTTCAAAAAAAATCTGATCAGCTAACAATCTAAAATTGAGGAGATTTCTATGAGAACCGCTATTTTCCAGTTAATATTCATTACCTTATTTCTATTATCTTCAAACTGGGCTTTTGCTTCTTCCGATCCCAAAGCCCAGTTTAACCAAAGGTACCCTAATGAAAAAATCGCTTTAATTAAAACAGAAGATATCAATTCTGATAAGAAAACAGAAAGTTTTATTCTAACGAAATCAGGAAAATTTTATCTTATAAATTCAAAAGGTATAATAGTATTTATACAAGATGAAATATATTCGGATGAGTCTTTTGAAGAACCTAATATTCAAATATTTTCACCTGCTAAAAACGAAAAACACGTAGCTGTAACTTATAATTATGCCCCATCAAATACAAAATTGTATATCTACAAACTGGAAGATGGGACATTGAAACAAAAACTGTCTATTATGGGGGATTTAGAAGTTCGCATAGAATCAGATGGTGAGGTATTAGAATTTTGGAAGAATTACCGCCCGGTTGTAGGTGGATGGGATTTAGCACTTGCAACATACAAATGGGATGCTAAATATGGTAAGTATAGAGGCAATGGACAATTACCTTGAGTTATATCAACTGCCAGTCATTTTAATTAAACACAAAAAATACCCTGCCACTATAAGCAGGGTATTTTATTTTATTTAGAGTATTCACTTACTTCAAACGTTAGGATACGATCATACAGCATATAATCCTTTCGGCTGCTGAATGGGCCTTTATTGTTATCATGCTTATTAATAGCATATAAAGCAGATCCTGAACCAGCCTGTTTGCCTTTATACCAAGCAATAAAGTCATTTACCTCTTTCATGCTTAGGTCAAATTCCTTTTCTAAACCAGTTGTCATGGTGACTACCAGGATGGCACGGTTACCAGAAGGTTGTTCTGGATCTGGTTGAGACGGATTTTCTGTACCTGGATCAGGCTGAGACGGATTTTCTGTACCTGGATCAGGCTGAGACGGATTACCTGTACCTGGATCAGGCTGAGACGGATTACCTGTACCTGGATCAGGCTGAGACGGATTACCTGTACCTGGGTCAGGCTGAGACGGATTACCTGTACCTGGATCAGTTGAGTAACCAAATACATTGAATTCATGAATTGTATAAGGGTGTCCATTTTCATGAGTGAAAATAATATAGGAAACCTTTTTAGCTTGAACATCCAAAGAAACTTCAGTTGGAACTTGGTAACCTAATCTAGTAGAGTAAACTTTGCTTCCATCTGAATTGAAGACTTGAAGTAAAGTAGTTGCGCCAGTCGTCTGGTAATCTAGGCGAATTTGAGAGACATCAGTTGGAGTATCAAACTTATAATAGACTCGTTGTCCACTTATCGTTTCTCCAGTATCCATGTTATTGTCAGTCAAATTATTAGTAATCCTTGCTATTCCTGTATTTCGTAAATTCATTATAGATATTGATTTGTTATCTAGTAAGCCCCCTTGATATATATTGGCATTAGCCTGTACATTGTTAGGCGAAAGCAAAACTAAAAAATAAAGCAGAGCTAAAGTTCCACAAAATATCCTAACCGCACAGCTTTTTATAAGACCTTTTTCCTTATTCACCATTGCTGTCATCCATTTTCATCCTCTATAAGATTTATAATACATCAATCACATGAAATCATATCTAAAACACATAAAAAAGACTTCCTAATATACAATATGCACCAAATGAAGACCCTTCTCTATATCCACTCATTCAAACAATTTAGAGTATATAAGATTCGAGCCAACCAACACAGGTTAGCGAGGATTTTTCTATTTAGAGTATTCACTTACCTCAAACGTCAGGATGCGATCATACAACATATAATTATTACGACTGCTGAATGGCCCTTTATTGTTGTCATGTTTATTAATAGCATATGAAGCCGATCCAGTTCCTGCTTGTTTTCCTTCATACCAGGCAATAAAGTCATTTACCTCTTTTATACTCAGGTCAAATTCTTTCTCCAAACCAGTTGTCAAGGTAACCATCAGAATTGCACGATTGCCTGTTGGTTGCTCAGGGACTGTTTGCCCATCTCCTTCTGGAGTTGCAGATGCTTCATTAGAGTATTTGGAGTCCACACCATTTACTTTAGCACTCACAATAAAGTAGTATTTTATTCCATTGGTTAGGCTCGGAATAACGAAGTTGCCATATGCATCTTTTGTTGCTGTTACCGTTTCAGTGTATTTGCCTGATTCTGTTCCATATTTTACTGTATAGTTTTCTGAGTCTTTAATCTGATTCCACTTCAATGTAACCTGACTATTCCCTGCCTCGGCATTTAGATTAATTTGTGAAACATTGTAATCAATGAGCTTTCCATCAGAGTCTATATCTATAGCATCAAATCGGTAATCGTAAACGACATAGTTTTCTGACGGAGTCTCAGTCCAAATTTTAACGACGTGTACACCTTTTTTTAGACCTATTTTCTCATAAGCTAAGCGTTGGTGCGACCAAGACTCTCTATACGCAGTAAAGTATTCTACATTACCATCTATGCTAATCCCTACTTTTTTAGTATATGAATCTGACATATTGATAATTAGTCTAATTTTTGTTCCATCGAATTTAAAATTAATAGTACTTGGCTTATTATGAGCAGCTCCTAACACTGTCTTGTTATAGTCTTCTGCATCCTCTATTTTAACCATGTCATTACCATAAATTAATTCTGGTGATCGATCGTCATACCGAGTCCATCCAGGTTCAGGTGTATCCAAGCGTTCTCCAACTTTTGCTGCAAAGACGCTCATGTTAGAAAAGAGAATCGATGCAAAGAAAAATATACCTGCAACAACACCTATTTTTTTAAAAGAAATCCATTTCATTTTATAATCCCCCCAGTGATCTATTGAACAGATACTAAGGTAATATATTCCTAAAATTATGTCTAAACATACATTTACTGATTTATAAATATAATACATATATTCTCATATATATTTTTTATTGGATATAAAATTAGATTTCTACCCGCTACTAAACTGATTAGTCCTTTGCCTTATCTCACCATGAATCTTACCTTTGCGTCATCAGCATACTATTTAATTAACTTCAAGGGAGCGTTGATCCCAATCTGCCTAAGAACTAAACTGCCTTATTGCTTCTTTAGTAGTGATAAGAATGAAATCTTATTAGAAACCGAAATACCCCAGTTTATATGTTGCTTTGGGAGTCAAGTTCTTAACAACTGAAATCATAAATATGTTTCTCAAATCATGAATAAAATCCGTTTAATTCCTCTGCGGAAGATTGCAAAGCGAATTCAACATAACTACTAATCTCGACGATCTAAGTAAGTTATTAATAAATGTGGAAGATCAATTGAAAATCACCTTACTTGAAGCCATAAGCATTATGTAAAATACCATCGTGAACATACCTTTAAGATTTTTTGTGTATTATAAAATTATATATGAGGTGTTGGCGATGAAATCAGTTACGACAGTCTTTATTCACAACGATGGCGAATACTTAATCACCAGACGAATCCCGATTAAAAACTAGCTGATACAAGTGGGAGTTTCCTAGAGGAAAGTGATTCAATGAAACACTTGGAGAATCTGTTAATTCATATGGTGATGGTTCATTAAAATTAATTGCATTTTGGGCTACATGGATATCTGGTGAAATTCAATTAATAGATCATGATCAATTACGTTGGGTCAACAAAGAAACAATACTCCAATATGATTTCTTACCTGCAGATTTACCATTTGTGAAACAGCTTAGTAGAGGCGATAAACCTCGAAAATAAATTCATGATATCAAATACGTTAGCAAATTATAATCGCTCCCTTATAAATGCTACTTCCCTCCATTTTTTCACCCTCTACAAACAACAAAAAACCCTTGCTTAGCAAGGGTTTTTGAGGAAATGGGCCCTGAGGGACTCGAACCCCCGACCAATCGGTTATGAGCCGACCGCTCTAACCAACTGAGCTAAGGGCCCTCAAAAAAACATGTATATTCACGCTACATATTCGTAACAGCAACGTTAATTAATATACAACATTTTCTTGTGTTTCGTCAATAGTTTTTAGAAATTTTCTTTTTAAAAATTATTTTTGTAAACCTATGGAATAAATCGGACACCATAACGACCTTTGCGCGAGCGGTACACCTCCACTGCGCGGGGATCATTGTAGCCGTACATCCAGCCGTCGTGCTCCAGCCTTTTTGCCAAACATCCTGCCTGAAATTTAGTCGTGTACAGTCTGCCATAGTAAACCCAATACATCCGAACTCCCTCTTTTCACATGTATAGTAGGAGTTAGTGTAACCGGATCGAATTCGATTTACACAGCTTGATTTCTAACAATCTGCACTGGATGTCAGTGAGTCTGTGGCGCACTACTTATTGGCTCCGTTGTCTCTCTAATACTCAGCCTTATTTGCCAAAAGAAGCTGGGTCCTGACGCCAGGAACGCAGCAGTTCCATTTCTTCCTCCTGAATGGTTCCTTCACGCAAGGCAACCTCCATCAAGGCGGTGTAATTGGACAAGGTTTGCAGCTTCACACCTGCTTCTTCAAAAGCTTGAGTAGCTTTGTCCAGCTGGTAGCTGAAAATAGCCAGTACAGCTAACGGCTGAGCGCCTGCTTGCTCTACGGCCTGTGCTGCTTTAATGGAGCTTCCCCCGGTAGAGATGAGGTCTTCGATAACCACAACCTTTTGTCCGGCGCTGATGCGGCCTTCGATTTGATTCTCTTTCCCGTGTCCTTTAGCTTTGTCTCTGACATAAGCCATTGGCAGATTTAGCTTTTGTGCCACCCAGGCGGCATGAGGAATTCCTGCTGTGGCTGTACCAGCAATGACCTCGGTTTCAGGGTATTGTTCACGGATGAGAGCCGCAAAAGAATCTGCGATTAGTTCACGCACCTCTGGGTAAGACATGGTCAGGCGATTGTCACAGTAGATAGGGGATTTAATACCGGATGTCCATGTGAAAGGCTGCTGTGGACGCAATGCCACTGCCTGAATGCGTAACAGATGGGATGCAATTTGCTCTGGGATATTGTTTAATGTAGTCATACTTGTATCATCTCCTCAATAATATGTTTCGCTGCGGCGCGTGGGTCTGGTGCCGCCGTGATCGGCCGTCCAACGACGATATAGCTGCTGCCCTGGGCAATGGCTTTTCCGGGTGTAAGCACACGCGACTGATCACCTGTAGCACTGCCTGCCGGGCGTATGCCAGGAGTTATGGTTTTAAAGTCCGCTCCACATACCGCACGAATCGCAGGCACTTCTAATGGGGATGCGACCACACCGTCCAGTCCAGCCTCACGCGTCAATTGTGCATAACGAACGACAGCATCCTGCACCGTGCCCGGAATGCCTAACTCCGTATTCATAGTCGTTTGATCCGTGCTGGTCAGCTGTGTAACTGCAATAATGAGCGGCATGGCAAGTGAGCTGTCTGCGGAAATCGCTGCTTCAGCTCCGGCTCTGGCGGCCGACATCATACTGCGGCCTCCAGCAGCGTGTACGTTAAACATATCCACCCCTAGACGGGTAATGCTCTCTGCCCCTCCCCGTACCGTGTTAGGGATATCGTGCATTTTCAAATCCAGAAATACGGAGTATCCTCTTGATTTTAATTGTTCTACAAAAGCTGGCCCTGCGCTATAAAACAGCTGCATCCCCACTTTTATATAACAAGGAATTCCCTCCAGCTGCCGAATTAACTGCTCTGCTTGTTGTGCATCCGGGTAATCTAGCGCAACCATCAGCCGTCCTGCCATCTGCTGAAATGCTTCGTTCACCGTTCTACCGCCCCTTTTCACATCAATTCGGGTATATTTGCCCGTGATAAAGGACATCCGTCAGCAAATGCTGATGAATGTCCTTCCCATTACCACTTATTTTGCTTATCTATTCATAACGCGTTAGTTGCTTAGAACTGGCATCGATTCGGATGTGAAGTTAATCGTCTCCAGCATTTTTAACAGAGCGCGCACTGTATCCAGCGAGGTCATGCAGACAATGCCGTTTTCAACTGCTTCGCGGCGGATGCGGAATCCGTCACGCTCTGGCGTTTTGCCTTTGGTGAGCGTGTTGAAGACAAAGTTGGCTTCACCTGTACGGATCATATCCAGAATATTCGGATTGCCCTCACTTAGCTTGTTAACAGTGTTCACTGGAATGTGGGCCTGTTCCAAGGCTGCTGCCGTTCCACCTGTAGCAATAATTTTGTAGCCCAGTCTATAAAAGCCCTGCATCAGCTCGACCGCTTCTTCCTTATCCTTATCCGCTACTGTGATGATGATCGCCCCAGTAGATGGAATTTTCATACCTGCGCCTACGAGTCCTTTGTACAATGCTTTCGCATACTGGATATCGCGTCCCATAACTTCACCTGTAGATTTCATTTCAGGCCCCAGTGTTGGCTCTACACGACGCAGCTTGGCAAAGGAGAATACAGGAACCTTAACCGAGACATAATTACTTTCAGGCCATAGCCCTTCTGTGTAGCCTGCATCTTTGAGCTTACCGCCCAAAATGGCCTGTGTCGCCAGGTTAGCCATCGGAATATTCGTTACTTTGCTTAGGAAAGGAACCGTCCGTGAGGAACGAGGGTTAACCTCGATGACATACACCTCATCCTGATGAATGACGAACTGAATGTTTACCAGACCAATCGTTTTCAATTCCTTGGCGATGCTGATCGTAATGTCCACGACTTTTTGCTTCAGCTCGTCAGACAAGTGTTGTGGCGGATACACTGCGATCGAGTCACCCGAGTGAACCCCTGCCCGTTCCACATGTTCCATAATCCCAGGTACCAAGACCGTTTCACCGTCACAGATGGCGTCAACCTCAACTTCTTTTCCCAGCATATAACGGTCGATGAGCACAGGATGTTCCGGATTGATTTTAACCGCTTCTTCCATGTACCGCAGCAATTCCGTATCTGAGTACACAATTTCCATAGCGCGTCCGCCCAGGACGTAGGATGGACGTACCAGAACTGGGTACCCCAATGCTTGGGCAGTTCCTACCGCTTCATCTACCGACGTGACCGTATTGCCTTTAGGCTGGGCGATAGCAAGGCGAGACAGCAGCTGTTCGAACTTTTTCCGGTCTTCTGCTTCATCGATACTTTCCAGACTCGTACCCAAAATATTCACGCCTGCCGCACTAAGTGGTGCTGCGAGGTTAATCGCCGTTTGACCGCCGAACTGGACGATGACACCAATCGGTTTTTCCTGCTCGATGACATTCATTACATCCTCGAAGAAAAGTGGCTCAAAGTAGAGACGGTCAGATGTGTTGAAGTCTGTAGATACAGTCTCCGGATTGTTATTAATAATTACCGCTTCGTAACCCGCTTTTTGAATAGCCCACACCGCATGCACAGTGGAGTAGTCAAATTCAATCCCCTGCCCGATTCGGATGGGTCCTGAGCCGAGTACGATGACTTTCTCTTTGTTAGATGGAATCACTTCGTTTTCCACCTCATAAGAGGAGTAGTAGTACGGAGTTGTGGCTTCAAACTCGGCCGCACACGTATCTACCATTTTGTAGACAGGACGCAGGTTTTGATTTAGACGGAATTCACGAACCTCGGGTTCGGTTGTCATACTCTTGCGTTGACCCATACTGCGAATCTCAGCAATGGAGCGGTCAGTAAATCCTTTTCGTTTGGCCTGATAGAGTGTTTCATAAGTCAACTCAGACTCTTCTGCGATAGTGGATTCAAATTTGACAATTCCCTCTACCTTGTCGAGGAACCACCAATCAATTTTAGTTATATCCTGAATATCTTGTTGCTTCCAGCCACGACGGAATGCCTCGGCTACCAAGAACAAGCGTTCATCATCTGCTTTACTCAGACGATCCTTAAGCACCTCATCAGATAGTTGATCGGCACCCTTTAGATGCAGGCGATGTACACCAATTTCCAGAGAACGAACCGCTTTATGGATTGACTCTTCAAATGTACGTCCGATGGCCATGACTTCACCGGTTGCTTTCATTTGTGTGCCAAGTTTGCGGTTGGCAGAAATGAACTTGTCAAATGGCCAGCGTGGTATTTTACTCACGATGTAATCCAATGTCGGCTCAAAGCAAGCATACGTTTGTCCCGTTACCGGATTCACAATTTCATCCAGTGTGTAGCCTAGTGCAATTTTGGCCGCCATTTTGGCAATCGGATATCCGGTCGCCTTGGAAGCCAGTGCCGAGGAACGACTCACCCGTGGGTTGACCTCAATCACGTAGTATTGATAGCTGTGCGGATCCAGTGCAAACTGTACATTACAGCCGCCTTCGATATTGAGGGCGCGGATAATTTTGAGAGAAGCGGAGCGCAGCATCTGATACTCACGATCTGACAGCGTCTGGCTCGGCGCTACGACGATACTGTCACCAGTGTGCACGCCGACCGGATCGAAGTTTTCCATATTGCAGACCACGATACAGTTGTCATTGCCGTCACGCATGACTTCATATTCGACTTCCTTCATACCTGCGATACTTTTTTCCACTAAACATTGTCCGATTGGACTGTAACGCAAGCCAGAGCTTACGGTTTCACGCAATTCTTCTTCTGTGGCGCAGATCCCACCGCCTGTACCTCCCAGCGTATAAGCCGGTCGAACGATAATGGGATAACCGATTTCGTTAGCAAATTCCAGCGATTCTTCCAATGTCGTTACAATTACACTCTCCGGCACGGGCTGTTCCAACTCACGCATCAGGTCGCGGAACAAGTCCCGGTCTTCGGCTTTTTCAATTGAATTCAGTTGAGTTCCCAGCAGCTTAACGTTTTCGCGCTCCAACACCCCTGCGCGAGCCAGTTCCACTGCCATATTCAGACCTGTCTGTCCTCCCAGTGTAGGAAGTAGACCATCTGGACGCTCCTGACGGATAATCTGTGTTACAAAATCCAGTGTAATCGGCTCGATATATACTTTGTCTGCCATATTGGTGTCTGTCATGATGGTTGCCGGGTTACTGTTAATCAGTACTACCTCGACGCCTTCTTCTTTGAGCGCTTGACAAGCTTGTGTACCAGCGTAATCGAATTCTGCTGCCTGACCAATAACGATAGGACCGGAACCGATCACGAGTATTTTTTTAAGTTCTGTATTTTTCGGCATATTAGCGCTCTCCTCTCACTGCGGCGGCGATAGCAGCCTGACGCGGTTGCTTTGGTTGATTTCTTTTGTGTTCACGAATCATATCCAGAAAGCGGTCAAACAGGTAGCCATTGTCGTAAGGGCCAGGTGCAGCCTCTGGGTGATATTGCACCGAAAACGCAGGATATTTAGTATGTTTAAGACCCTCGATCGTTTTATCGTTGTTATTAATATGCGTCACTTCAAGCTCAGTTCCTTGGATCGAATCCTCATTCACTGTGTACCCGTGATTTTGTGATGTAATGAAGCAACGGCCGCTCTCCAGTTCTTTCACCGGATGGTTACCACCGCGATGTCCAAATTTCAGCTTTTCCGTATCTGCTCCCGAAGCTAAGGCAAACAACTGGTGTCCCAAGCAAATCCCGAAAATAGGGTATTCTCCTAGCAGTTCAGCCACCGTACGGACAGCATGTGGTACGTCTTTCGGATCTCCAGGACCGTTGGACAGCTGTATACCGTCTGGATCTAAGCGACGAATTTCTTCGGCCGTCGTATCATGCGGAACGACAACCACATCGCAGTCCCGTTTATTCAGTTCGCGCAGGATGCCGCTCTTGGCACCATAGTCAATCAATACGATCCGTTCTCCGTTGCCAGGGCTGCTGTACGGATGAGGTGTAGAAGTCAAAGGAACCTGATTGCGCAGTTCTTCTATGGTCATGTCGGACATCATTTCTTTTAGTTCTTCCACCGGCTGGGAACCAGTCGTCAAAATGCCCTTCATTGTGCCGTGATGGCGAATAATCCGGGTGAGCATGCGGGTGTCGATGTCGCTAATGCCAATGATGCCATATTCCTTCAGCAAATCGCCCACGCTGTATTGAGCACGCCAGTTACTTGGCGCCGGCTCGTAATGTCGAACAGCAAAGCCATGAACATAAGGCCGTACCGATTCAAAATCATCACGAGTAATTCCATAATTACCAATCAGCGGGTAAGTCATGGTTACGATTTGTCCGCAATAAGAGGGATCCGTCAGCACCTCTTGATAGCCTGTAATCCCTGTGTTGAAAACGACCTCGCCTGTTTTTTCACCTTCCGCACCAAATGATGTGCCTGTAAACAGCGTGCCGTCCTGAAGTAACAATCTTGCCTGCATCCCGTCTCACTCCTCTATTTTGTTTCCTGCTATAAGGTTCTATTTTTTAAGTAGTTGTGTATTATTTTGCTTCGTCAGCAGACCATACCAGTTTGCCGTCTACCCAAGTTTTTACCGGCCAGCCTTTGAGCTTCCAGCCTGTAAAAGGAGTGTTGCGTCCTTTGCTGGCAAACGTTTGTGGATCAACTGCCTGCTCCTGCTCCAGATCAATCATGGTCAGGTCAGCGGGTGCTCCCTCTTCCAGACGTCCTGTATCAAGGCGGAAGACACGCGCTGGGTCAGTCGTCATACGGCGCACCAGAAAGTCCAGCGTCCATTTCCCGGTAGCTACGAATTTGGTGTACAGCAGTGGAAAGGCCGTTTCAAATCCGACGATTCCAAATGGCGCCAGCTCCAACCCTTTTGCCTTCTCTTCCTCACTGTGTGCTGCATGGTCAGTTACGATGATATCAATCGTTCCGTCCTCCAGCCCCTCGATGCATGCCTGTACATCACGCGGGGAACGTAGTGGAGGATTCATTTTCCAGTTGGCATCCAGCCCAGGAATGTCCTCATCGGACAGTACCAAGTGATGCGGGCATACCTCAGCAGTGACTTTGATGCCAAAAGATTTTGCATGGCGAATCAACCGCACCGATTGCTCTGTGCTGACATGGCATACATGATAATGTGCCCCGGTTGCCTCGGATAGCAGGATGTCACGCCCAACATGGATCGCCTCGGATTCATTGGGGATACCTTTAAGTCCGTGACGCTTGGCAAATTCACCGTCCGTCACCGCTGCTCCTACAACAAGTGTGTTATCTTCACAATGTGCAATGACTGGCATATCCAGCGCTTTGGCTCGTGACATGGCATCTTTCATCATTTGCGCACTCTGCACTCCGACTCCGTCATCAGTAAAGCCGATTGCACCTGCTGCTTTGAGCGCTTCAAAATCCGTCAGTTCTCGTCCCAGTTCGTTTTTCGTGATGGCTGCGTAAGGAAGTACCTTGGCCAGCCCAGCCTCTTGCCCCTTTTTCAGCACCAGCTGAACCGTGTCTACATTGTCAGTAACCGGACGTGTGTTCGGCATGCAGGCAATCGTGGTAAATCCACCTTTCACCGCAGCGCGGCTACCTGTTTCAATGGTTTCTTTATATTCAAAGCCAGGTTCTCTCAGATGCACATGCATGTCGATTAGACCGGGGATGACCAGTTTTCCCTGGGCGTCGATTTTTTCGACTTCGAGCTCTTCCCCAGATGCCCCTTCTTCCACAAGTAGGCTAACTCCGGCATCCGCATTGGCGATAGCTAAAATTTTTCCGTCGGCAATTAGGATGGATTTCAATTCAGCCTCGCCCTGCTCGTTCAATACGCTTGCATTCATAATTAATTGTTTCATCTGAAATATTCCTCCGCTCAGGTTTTTTGCAACTTTTTCCTACGATCCTGCTGACAGCTTCTACAGCTTCATTGCCCGTTCCATAACCGCCATGCGGATCGGAACCCCGTTGGCCATTTGCGGAAAAATTCGCGATTGCTCGCTTTCCACAACTGCACTGTCGATCTCCACGTTTCGATTCACTGGAGCCGGGTGCATGATAATTGTTCCGGACTTAAGGCTTGCTGCTCTTTCTTCTGTCAAACCGTACTGCTCTCGGTACTCATCCGCTGAGCGCAACATTCCTTCGGCATGCCGTTCCAGCTGGACCCGCAGCATCATGACTACGTCTGCCTGCAATGCTACTTGCATCGGCACATAAGGCGCGTACGTTGCAAGATCAGATGCCTGCATATTGTCTGGTGCACAGAAGCTAACCTCGGCTCCGAATTTTTGCAAGGCCCACAGATTCGAGCGAGCTACACGGCTGTGCAAAATGTCTCCTATGATGGATACTCTCAAGCCTTTAAGCTCACCGAAAGTTTTGCGCATGGTGTAGAGGTCTAGCAAAGCCTGCGTTGGATGCTCATTGTTGCCGTCTCCCGCATTAACCAGCGGAACACTGACCTTCTCAGCAAGCTCTTGCAGCACTCCTGCTGGCTTTAAGCGAATGACTCCAGCATCAATGCCCATGGATTCAAGCGTACGCACAGTATCGTAAATGGACTCCCCTTTTTCCACACTGGAAGCCGCAGCGGAAAAGTTCAAAACCTGAGCGCCGAGCCGCTTCTCCGCCATTTCAAAAGAAAAGCGTGTGCGTGTACTATTTTCAAAAAACATGTTGGCCGCGAAGCGTGACTGTAGGACTGGAATCAGTTTTTGCGGCTGTGATTCCCAATACTGAGCACGATCCAGAATCGACTCAATTTCATTTCGGCTAAGTTCTTTTAATCCGAGCAGGCTACGTTCTCTAAGTTGACTGGCTGTTGTGATCATACCTATTCCCCCCGGTTCTGAATGATCGTCACTTCGTCCTTACCGTCCGTCTCCTGAAGTGCAACTACGATTTCCTCAGATTTGGAGGTCGGGATGTTCTTGCCGATGTAATCCGGACGAATCGGAAGCTCACGGTGTCCGCGATCTGCTAGCACAGCCAGCTGGATCATTTGCGGTCGTCCGCAGTCCATCAATGCATCCATCGCCGCGCGAATAGTACGGCCTGTGTACAGCACATCGTCAAAGAGAATGACTTTCTTATCATGAACCGATACGTCAGCGGGATTCATCAAAAGCTCTTTTCCATTTCCTTTAGCCTCGGCAACGCTGCTCCGGTCATCCCGGTAGGCTGTGACATCTAGCTCTCCCCATGGAATTGGTGCGCCTTCAATTTCAGCAATTTTTTCAGCCAAGCGCTGCGCCAGATGAACTCCGCGTGTTCGAATACCTACGAGTACGCAATCGTCAATACCCTTGTTTTTCTCCAAAATTTCATGTGCAATCCGCGTTAATGCCCGACGAATCGCAATTTCATCCATCAGTACATGTGTTTCAATACTCATGCTTCCAGCCTCCTCAGGTGATGTTCCCTTCAGACCTGGTCCCGTGTTCGGATACAAAAAAGACTCCTTGCCCAAGTTTGGCAAGGAGTCTCGTATGAACAGTCTTCCACTGTTCTCCGATCTGTCGGACACACTGAAGACATACCGCCGCAGCGGATGCACTGATCAGTGATCCATTCACGTTACCTTGCCAGCCTCACGGGACTGATTTAAAGGTGCTATTCAGGATTTCCTTTGTCCTGTTTCTCATAGTGTGAGATGGTTAACCATCTCTCGGACAAAGTCCATCGCAACTACAAGAAGTATGACAGATTGAAAATCTCGTGTCAACACCCGTTCAACCGGAACCACCGGAAGCACTTTAATAATTATACATCCTAACTGTATAATTATCCATAGTTGTTTTTACCCATTCCTATTCAAACAATAAAAAAAACCGCCATTTAGGCGGTTATACTTAATAATTTATTCAAGTTTTTGAATAGGAAAGCAGAGCAAATCATCATTATTTTAGCGACTACGCAAGGACGTTAATACGTCCTCCATATCAGGAGGGATCGGTCTGCTAAATTCTAAGTACTCTCCAGTAGTTGGATGCTTAAATCCCAGAACCGCTGCATGCAGCGCTTGGCCATCCATACGAACCCCTTTACTGCGTCCATACATAGGGTCGCCAACCAATGGATGTCCAATGAATTTCATGTGAACACGAATTTGGTGTGTCCGTCCTGTCTCCAATTGAAGTTCAAGCAGGGTATAATCACCTAACCGTTCAATGACGAGAAAATGGGTAACTGCATGCTTGCTGTTGCGTTCCGTAACCGTGAACAATTTACGGTCACCTGAATCACGACCAATCGGAGCATCTACGGTTCCCTGATCGTGACTCAAATGACCGTGGACCAATGCTATATATTTCCGAGTCACGCTATGATCCTTCAGCTGTGCTGCAAGTGATGCGTGGGCCTGATCATTTTTAGCTGCCATCAGCAGTCCTGATGTATCCTTATCAATACGGTGAACAATACCGGGACGTAATTCCCCGTTAATGCCGGAAAGGTCATGGCAGTGGTACATCAGTGCGTTGACCAGTGTTCCCGAGGAGTGTCCTGGTGCAGGATGCACAACTAGACCACGTTGCTTGTTAATGACAATAACGTCCGAATCCTCGTATACGACATCTAGCGGAATATTTTCCGGCAAAATATCTACACTTTCTGGTTCAGGTACTGATAGTACGATATGATCTTCTTCAGCCAGCTTGTAGTTCGCTTTGACCGCCGCACCGTTCACCAGTACGCGGCCATTCCCGATCCACAGCTGGATCTGGGAACGAGACACTTCCTTCATTTCTTCGGCGATGTATTTGTCTATACGTGTTTTGACATCCCCTGAATCCGCTGTCCATTCCAGAGATTCACCCTCCAGTTCGTCCTCATAAGACAGACCTATGGCTTCGCCGTTTTCATTCACTTCGTTCATGCTATGACTTCCCTTCAACGCTATCATTGCCATTCCCTTTTTCCCGACGCGATTCCAGCAATGTATCCAAAATAATCAGTGCAACACCGACGACAATTGCCGAGTCTGCCACATTAAAAATCGGGAATGTGTAGCTTCCAAAATTGAACTGTGCAAAATCAACTACTTCTCCAGAAATAGCTCGATCCAAAAAATTACCAACCGCTCCCCCAAGCACCAAACTTAGCGCAACAGGAAGTAGTTTTTGCCCAGCTCTGACCGTTTTTCTCAGGTACCATACGATACCGATCACAACTACAATTGTAATCACGATAAAAAGCCAGCGTTGCCCTTCCAAAATCCCAAAAGCGGCTCCGCGATTACGATGAGAGGTGATTAAAAAGAAATTGCCGATGACTGGTATTTGCTCGTACAATTCCATCCGCGTAGCCACCAAATATTTGACACCCTGATCAATCAAAAAAATAATTAGCGCAATACCAAAATAAATCACAGTCCTTCGTCACTCCGATCCGCTTATATCCGTTGTCGAACCCATTTATTGTAGCATAAGCCTTCTCAGATCGTCCACGAGTCCTGCAGGCTATCGAGCATAGTCCTTAAATGGAATGAACTCAATCACATTTGATTAGAATTTCCTATGTAAAAGAGGTCTTCCCGGTGCACACTACAAGGAGCATACCTGACACATTGCATGCATGTAAATCTAGAACAAGGAGAGGATTCCATGTCCCCATTGACGGAGCAACAATTGCAGGGCTTGCGTAACGAACTGCTGGAACGCAAAAAGGAAATTGAGCATCGTTTGCAAAACAACGACCATTATGGACTCGGCGATTCTCAACGCGACCAAACCGGTGAGCTTTCTCCCATCGATAACCATCCAGGCGATCTAGCTACCGAAACCTATGAGCGAGCCAAAGATATTTCCTTACTGGAGCATGACGAGTTTCAATTGGAACGTATCAAATCAGCCTTGATGGCTATGGATAAGGGAACCTATGGCATTTGCGCCGCCAGCGGCAAACCCATCCCCTATGAACGCCTGTTGGCTGTTCCCTATACCATTTATTGCAAAGAATACAGTCCTGAGACAGAAGTATCCAACAACCGTCCGGTGGAGGAAGAATTTCTCGCTCCCGCGTTCGGTAGAACAAGCCTGGATGAGCGTGAAGAACAAAACGGCTTTGACGGTGAAGATGCTTGGCAGATCGTTGAAAATTGGGGAACCTCTAACACCCCGGCCATGGCTGAAAGTGGTGAAATCCACCGCTATGATGATATGGAAATTGAAGCTGGCGATGATAATATGGGCTTCGTAGAGCCATATGAAAGCTTTGTCGCTACTGACATTTATGGCAGAAATGTATCCATTGTCCGCAGTTCTATTTATCAGCGTTATATAGAAGATGGCGAGGGTGAAGGTCTGCTGGAGCCAGATTTGCACGAGGACGAATCGGAAGCTTAAAAGTGAAACGCCCTAGTAGGTAGTAAGCTCTAATTGTCGCTGTACGATCCGTACAATATCAGCGATATAATCACCGATAATCGGCAAATTCAACGCTCCGAGCACTTGCAGCACATAAATTATGGTAGCGGCAAAAAAAGTAAACCCTAGCGCAATGCCGATTCCACGGGAAACACCTGATATTAGGTTTAGCCAAAGTAATCGCCAAGGCTTATTCAGCAGCAAAGCGTAATCTGCAATACGTGTTCGTTCCATCTGCTCTGATACAGCTTGCACCAGCTTTTCCACACGACTTAGTTTCTCTGCCTGGTCACCTGCTATTCCCTTATCTGAGGCTATGGCGGCCCCTTCTCCGTTCATCCCTCGGAGACTCCTTCCCAGTCTGCGCCTTGACCGTGCTGTCATATGCACAATCCCCCTTTTCCCATGGCTGCCCCGAAAGCAGCAAACGAGCCGAAGCACGTAACGGAGGAAACCCGTTTCCGATGCTTAGGCTCGTTTTTATATGCTGCCTGTTATTGTATTATGGGGCAGGGGGCTTGTAATTATTCCCCAATATGAACGCCGATCGTTTTGCCATTCACTTCTACATGTTCCGCTGGTTCGGCTTGACCAAATGTCACCGTGGTTACCAATACGTTCTCACGCAACACAGAGTCGAAGCTTTCGATCGCCTGACGCAAATCGTTGTCTACATCCAACGTCAATGCTACATACTTTTCAATCGGCAGATCCAGCTTTTTGCGGTAGTCTTGTACCGCACGAACCACTTCACGTACCCAGCCCTCTTGCTCAAGCTCCGGTGTAATGTCTGTGTTCAACGCTACCGTTAAGCCATAGCCAGAAGCAGAAGCGAAGCCTTCTTTCGCTTTTTTCTCCACCAGCAATTCCTCAGCTGTAACTTGCAACTCTTCTCCTTCTGGAGAAGCCACGTTCAGTACCCCTTTTTCTACAACAGAACGAGTTTCTTCAGCAGACATTCCCTTGAAAAGATTTTGTAGGAATCCGACATTTTTGCCGTATTTCTTGCCTGCCACTTTCAAATTCAGCTTCAATGTAAAATCTACAAATCCGCTATCGTCCGTCTCAACATGAATATGCTTCACATTGATCTCATCTTTGATGATTTCCTCATAGCCACCCAGGTCAAAATCCTGATCCATAGACAGAATCAACTCAGACAACGGTTGACGTGTTTTCAAACCCGTTTCGTTACGGACATTACGTGCTAATTCAACGACGCGACGTGCCGTTTCCATATCTCGCTCCAGTTCCAGATCAATTAAGGATTCATTGGCAGACGGATAGTCATCCAGATGAACACTTTCCCCATTGCTCAGGTTGAGGTAAATATCCTCAGCAAGCAGCGGTGTGAACGGTGCAAGCAGCTTCGCCGTCGTTAACAGCACCTCCGTCAGTGTGCGGTACGCATCCAGCTTATCTTCTGTAAGCCCGTTACCCCAGAATCGATCACGTGAACGACGGATATACCAGTTACTCAGTTCATCCACAAACGACTCAATCGCTTTGGCAGAGTTCAGGAAGTCATTGACAGACAATGCTTTGTCCACAACCAAAATTAAGCTGTTCAGACGGGACAAAATCCAGCGATCCAATTTGTGTGCCGATGGCTTGAACGGATGCTGTGCCGGATCAAATCCGTCAATATCTGCATACAAAGTCAGAAATGCGTGTGTATTGACAAGCGTATCTACCAGCTTCGATTTAGCTTCGCCTACGATGCCTTTGGAAAAACGTTTGCTATTCCATGGTGCGCTATCGGAGAGCAATGCCCAGCGGAAAGCGTCTGTACCGTACTCGTCAATTACTTCCCACGGATCGATAACATTGCCCTTCGATTTGGACATTTTCTGACCCTGCTCATCCAGTACATGGCCTGTTGCCATGACAGCTTTGTAAGGAGCTTTGCCAGTCAGCATAGTCGAAACCGCAAGCAAGCTATAGAACCAGCCACGAGTCTGGTCAATCCCTTCACAGATCATATCTGCTGGAAATTGCTGCTCGAACGTTTCATTATTCTCAAAAGGATAATGATGCTGTGCAAACGGCATAGAACCGCTATCGAACCATACGTCGATGACTTCCGGTGTGCGAGTCATTTCGTATTTACCGCATTGGCTACGAACCTTGATATCATCTACATATGGTTTATGTAGCTCGATATCCGCCGGCACGTCCCCAATCGCACGTTCTCTCAACTCAGCAATACTGTGGGGTGCGAACTGTTCTCCAGTTTCCTCACAAACCCAGATATTAAGCGGTGTACCCCAATAGCGATCACGACTGATGTTCCAGTCCACCAGTTCCTCCAAAAACTTGCCAAAGCGTCCTTCGCGTACATGACCTGGGTACCATTCAACTTCGCTGTTGTTGGCAATCAGTTGATCCTTGATCGCAGTTGTTTTGATAAACCAGCTGTCCATAGCATAGTACAGTAATGGAGTATCGCAGCGCCAGCAGAACGGATAGCTATGCTCGTATTTTTCCTTGCTGTACAGCAAACCTTTTTCGGATAGCATTTTCACAATATCTACATCGCAATCTTTCACAAAACGGCCTGCAAAATCAGTGATTTCAGCTACATAGTTACCTTGAAGATCCACTACGTTGATAAACCCAACGCCATTTTCACGACATACGCGATAGTCATCCTCACCATGTGCCGGAGCCATATGAACGATACCTGTACCGCTGGAGTCTGTTACGAACTTCGCACCCAGAATTTGGTTACCCTTTTCCACCTGAAAATAAGTAAATGGCGGGGTATAGGTTTGGCCTACCAGTTCAGAACCCGATAGCGTGCCAATCACTTCATGATCACCTTTAATTACGGTCTCAACCAGATTTTTAGCAACGATGTATACACCATCTTCTTGCTTCACACGTGCGTATTCCAGCTCAGGGTTGACAGCGAGCGCCACGTGGCTCGGCAAGGTCCAAGGTGTTGTCGTCCAGGCCAGTACATATTCACCACTGCTATGCAGCTTGAATTTGGCCGTGGCACTCAGATCCTTTACATCTTTGTAGCCCTGTGCTACTTCATGGGAACTTAGCGTCGTCTGACAATCCGGGCAATACGGACTCACACGATGACCACGATACAGCAGGTCTTTCTCATGAATCGTCGCCAAAATGTTCCATACGCTCTCGATATAGTTATTGTCCAAGGTAATGTACGGGTGATCAAGGTCTGTCCAGTATCCGATCGCTTCGGTTAAATCGCGCCATTGCTGCTCGTATTCAAACACGCTCGCTTTACATTTTTTAATAAATTTCTCAACACCATATTCTTCAATTTCAGGTTTGTGGGAGATCCCCAGTTGCTTTTGCACACCCAGTTCCACCGGCAGGCCATGCGTATCCCAACCCGCCTTCCGTACGACACGATATCCCTTCATAGTCTGATAGCGGCCGACGAAATCCTTAATTACGCGACCCAGCACATGACCGATGTGTGGTTTGCCGTTAGCTGTTGGTGGGCCCTCATAAAACACAAAATTGGGCTTTCCTTCACGATTGGTAATGGATTTACGGAATGTGTCCTCCTGTTTCCATTTGCTCAGGATGCGTAGGTCACGTGACCGTGCTTTTTCTTTAACATCCACTCTGTTCATAACGTTATACTTCCTCTCTGCTCATCATTAATTGTTCTAGCGCACTTAAAAAAGCAACAAAAAAAGCCCCATCCCTGTAAAAGGGACGAGACTGTGCTCGCGTTACCACCCTGATTCCGTAAATAGACCAATCTAAAAAGACGATCTTGTCACGACTCTCTGAGCCCTACTCTACTTCAGCAGGGCGCCATTATAACGCATGGCAAACGGTGATCGCTTACACACGCCCCAAGTTTAAGCGCTTCAGCTCACTTCTCCGGGAGGATCTTCAGTCATGTTCTGAACGTTGGCTTGCACCGGTAGGCCAACTCTCTGAGGGACAAATCATGACGTACTCGTTCCCATCAACGAATTAAACATGTTAAATTCATCGAAATCTTAAATCAGCAACATCGTTGCCTTGAATAACAACCATCAACCGATAGACGGATAATCGTTGAATTCAGTATAGTATTTACAGTTATAGCCTGTTTAAAGATAAAAGTCAACCCTAACAAGACCTAATAAAAGCTTGTCAGAAATCAAAATTAGTAAATTTCTTTCATTTCACGCTCGCGCTCCAGCACTTCGCGTTCCCGGTTTTCAAGTGCTTCCCAGCCATCTTGGCTTAACAAGTCGAGCTGCGCTTCCACCAATGTACGAAACCGTGCTCGGTAAATTGAAGCCTGTTTCTTCAGCTCTTCAACCTCCAACGCGATTTTACGGGATTTGGACAATGCTTCGTTCACAATACGATCCGCATTTTTTTCCGCTTCCTTCACGATCAGTTGAGATTCTTTCTTGGCGTTGTTGCGAACTTCATCAGCTGCTTCCTGCGCGACAATAATTGTCTTGCTCAGTGTATCCTCAATCGTCGCGAAATGATCGAGCTTCTCCTGTACGTTCAACAACTGGGTGCTCAATTCTTTATTTTCACGGATAACGCCCTCGTAGTCCTTGATCACCTGATCCAAAAATTCATTAACCTGATCCTCGTCATAACCGCGAAGCCGGCGGGCAAATTCCTTATTATGTATATCCAATGGCGTTAATGGCATGCCGTCCACCTCCTATAAGATTGACAAAAAAATTCATTTTCCGCGTCACGACGCTCAATATCATCTATCGGTCATCATACCCCGTTTTGTGAATACTGTACAGAGCAAAATCGTTCCAGTTCAACGCTATAAGTTAATTCTTTCGACAGAAATCTCATGAATCCTGCCTTCCGCTATACAAACTTACCAATTTTGACACGGAATCTACCCTTTTTTGTCATCCCGTCTGTTTCAAGCACTTTAAAACGCCCAAATCCCTGCATGGAAATAACATCTCCAACTTTAAGTGAAGTCGATGGATTCTCCTCCACCTTCCAGTTTACCCGACATCGTCCCGCTCGAATCGGTGTTAATATTTTACTGCGGCTCAATTTGTAGACGTCACTAGCAATCCCGTCCAGACGCAAAGAAGCCACCGTCAGATCCATCGCCTCTAATGCAACTTCCTTCGTTCGGAGACTTGCTACTGGCAACAGTTCTGTCCATACATGAACACGATGTACCTGCTGCAAATGCATGGTCATAAAATCTCCAATCTCTGACGCCACCAATACATGACACCCATCATCCAGCACGTGAATGTCGCCGATTTTGCCACGCTTGATTCCAAGCCCCAAAATGGCACCTAGATAATCACCGTGCTCAAGGGTATTGATTTTATGATCATCAGAAGTGATGGAAAGGACCTGAATTCCCATTTCCTCATCGTCCAAATACGAATAATCGGGCGCAATCAGCGCCCGCTTTCGTTCCGAAGCCATGTATCCGCCATCTACCCTAATCGTGACCTTGTCTTCCTTCGAAGCAAGTGTCTCCAATATGTACTGTTGTCGCGGATCCAAAAAATCAGTCAGCTTCTGCTCATGATAAGCTCCCGCATGACTGATCCATTCGGAAGCACGATCCACATAATCCCGTTCATCCGGGTGAAAATGCTCATAAATCTCAGTCCGCATAAATCCTCCTAGACGAAATTGCCGATTAAAGAAATCAAACCGTACGATGCAAAACGCAGAGCAATCAACGCTACGATAGGTGAAATATCAATCATCCCGAAGATTGGCGGTATAAACCTGCGGAAAGGAGACAAATATGGCTCCACAAATCTGGCAAGTAAATCACCGATCACACTCTCTCTGGCATTAGGAAGCCATGACAGCAGGACATATGCAATGATCATGTACGAATAAATCTGAAATAGCCAGTAAATTACCTCGATCAAGAAAAGCTCACCTCATTCTGTTAAGTTCTTGTTCAGTGTCAGCCAGTATCTCCGTAATGGAGCCTTGAATTTCAACCGTATCCGGTGTGCACAGAAAAATATTGTTACCGACCTTCGAAATGCCGCCACTCAGTGCATACACAGTGCCACTCAAAAAATCAATGATGCGTAGCGCCTGATCCTTGCGAATTCGTTGCAAGTTAACCACGACGGTCCGGTGGGAACGGATATGGTCGGCGATTTCCTGTGCTTCATCGTAAGAACGCGGCTCATACAGAACAACTTTCACATTTTTTTGTGAATGGATGCTGACAACATTCGTGCCCTTCTGGTTCTTACGTTTATCAAAGCTTGGGGTTTCAATTTCTTGATCTTCCGGCGTATTCATAACCTCTCGCTCTATAACTTCCTCTTCTTCCTGAAGGCCCAGAAAGTTCATGAACTTATTCATTACGCCCACTGAAAATCCTCCTCTCGTCCGACCAGTACGGAACCAAGCCGCAACCAAGTCGCTCCTTCTTCAACCGCCACTTCAAAATCATTGGACATCCCCATAGACAAGTGAACGATAGGTTCTCTAGTCAAAGCTTGTCCATTTAACCGATCACGCAGTTCACGTAATCCCCGAAACACAGGTCGAGTATGTTCTGGGTTTTCCTCATGAGGAGCCATGGTCATCAGGCCGATTACATCCACATGTTCCAACTCGCGAATTTGTTCTAGGAAAGGGGCAACTGCCTCGGAGGATAAGCCGTATTTTGAAATTTCCCCAGAAATATTGACTTGCACAAAAGCTTTGACTCGCAGTCCCAAAGCGGCTGCCTTCTTGTCCAATTCCTGAGCAAGCGATAAGCGATCAAGCGAATGTATAAATTTAAATTTTCCAATTACATCTTTAACCTTATTCGTTTGGAGATGACCAATAAAATGCCACGTTCCCCGATCACCCAACTTGCTCCATTTATCCGCAGCATCCTGCCAGCGATTTTCGCCCACATGCTCCAAGTCGTTATCCAATACGGATGCCATTGCCGCCGCCGAAACATATTTCGTGACAGCGATCACATTTACTTCATCACGCGAACGTCCGCTACGGGCACATGCCGCTTCGATACGGGCGTTAACTTCTTTAATTCGTTCCTCCAAAGACACGGGAGGACTCACCTCTCTTCCAGACCAATCCAACTCGCCATTCTTCCTGTAACGCCGCCTTCCTTGCGATATGAAAAAAATAAATCGCTGCGGCTACTCGTGCACAAGGTAGTACATTCGATATGGCTCGGCAATATTCCTGCTTTCATCATAATGTGTCGATTGCATTGTTTCAAGTCGAGTAGTGTTTTTCCACCAGTTAAGGGGAAATAAACAGAACCTTCCCATTTATCATTACCCGGGCAATCATGCTCTAAAACCCGGATTTGATTCATCACATGCTCATCTACCTCATAGGATTCAGGACCAATAGAAGGACCAATAGCTGCTAGTATATCGGACGGCTGAGATCCATATTCAGTTTGCATGGTCTGTACCATTTTCAACGCAATCTCCGCAACTGTTCCCTTCCAGCCTGCATGCGCCAATCCAATCACACGATGCACGGGATCACAAAAATATAAGGGTACACAGTCCGCATAAAAGGACGTCAGCAAAATGCCTGGTATATTCGTCAGAAGTCCATCTGTGTCCTGAAAAGCTGATGCACGATCCATAAAGCCTCGCCCACGATCAGCAGCGTGGACAACAGCAACATGATTACCGTGGACCTGTTCGCCGCACGTCCACGCTTCAGCAGCAAAACCAAGCTGCTCAGCAATTAATTGGCGATTGCGAATGACTTTCTCCGGGTCATCCCCTACATGAAACGCACAGTTCAGACTATCGTATGGCGCTTCGCTGACACCGCCATGACGCCCTGTAAACCCCACTGTTAATCCCTGAACCTGCCGCTCCCAAGATTGGATATATAACAACTCTGGCACGGGACGTCCGCCATCTTGCATGGGCGTAGTCCCTCTAGCCTCGGTATTCACTATAAACGGTTCCATTTCGTTCTCACCTCTACTGCCCAGTGTACCAAAAAGCCGCCGCTGTGTCTTCACAACATACTAAATTACGTGTACCTGCTGTTCAAAAGCCCCGTCGGTCATTCCGCTCCTGACGTTCGATATAAGACTTTTCCTCCCTCTCATCCGGCGGCTCATGCAATCCCTCCAGTCGAACAAGCACAACATCCGAACCAATTTTCACAATGTTGCGCCACGGAATAACCAATTCGCTTCCCCCTCCAAACCAACCCATGAATCGGCTGCTGCCCGGAACCACAATAGCTTCAATTTTCCCTTGTCGTACGTCAATCTCCAGATCACTGATTTGTCCTAGACGTCGTCCATCTACAATGTTAATGACATCCTTGGTTTGAAACTCGGAAATTTTCATGGCTCTTACTGACGTTTCCGGTGCATTCACACGCATCACATCCTTTATTTCACTATATGAGTGGGAGAGCCCAAAAAATGTCCTGCAAACGCAAAAACGATCCGCACGGGATCGTTTTTATCACTGAATCATTCAAGCATTCATTTCATTAGGACTTTACATGTTTTTGCATTTGCTGTATAGCCGACTTCTCTAATCTCGAAACCTGGGCTTGAGAGATACCGATTTCGTCGGCAACCTCCATTTGCGTCTTTCCTTCATAAAAACGCATAGACAATATCATCTTTTCACGCTGGCCCAGGCGATGCATCGCTTCCCGGAGAGCGATTTCCTCAATCCATGAGACGTCTTTATTTCTGTCATCACTGATCTGATCCATCACATAGATTGGGTCGCCCCCGTCGTGATATATCGGCTCGAACAGCGAAACTGGATCCTGAATCGCATCCAATGCGAACACAACATCTTCTTTAGGCACGTTCAGCACCTCTGATATTTCAAAAATCGTTGGTTCCCGCGAGTTCAGATTTGTCAGACTGTCCCGCACCTGAAGCGCCTTATATGCAATATCCCGCAACGAACGGGACACACGGATCGGATTGTTATCCCGCAAATAACGGCGGATCTCTCCGATGATCATCGGCACCGCATAAGTGGAGAACTTTACGTTTTGCGAAAGGTCAAAATTATCAATCGCCTTCATCAGGCCGATGCATCCTACCTGGAACAAATCGTCCACAAACTCCCCCCGATTGTTAAAACGCTGAATCACACTCAGGACGAGCCGGAGATTGCCGTTGACCAATTTTTCTCTGGCTGATCGTTCATTATTTTGCTGAAGTGATGTGAACAACTCGCGCATCTCTGCATTGGTTAATACCGGCAGTTTGGCGGTATCCACACCGCAAATTTCCACTTTGTTTCGGGTCATCGTGTCTTACCTCCCAAGGAGCAACATTAATGTACATTATCTCCTGAGGGCATTTTTTTATTCGCCGTTTCCATCGCTTCCGGATATCCCCAAGCATTATACCATTTTATTGAATTCTTTTCGTAAGCGCTTTATAATTCGTTTTTCCAGACGCGAAATATACGATTGCGATATACCCAGCAGGTCAGCAACATCCTTCTGTGTCTTCTCTTCTCCGTCTTGTAAGCCGAAGCGCAGTTCCATAATCAAACGCTCTCGATCCGTCAACTTATCCAGTGCCTTATGCAATAATTTACGATCTACTTGCTCCTCAATATTACGGTAAATGGTATCACTTTCCGTGCCCATCACATCGGAAAGCAACAACTCATTACCATCCCAATCGATATTCAGAGGCTCATCAAAAGAAACTTCCGTTCTCGTTTTGCTATTACGACGCAAATACATTAAAATCTCATTTTCAATGCATCGAGATGCATAGGTGGCAAGTTTGATTTTCTTCTCTGGATCAAAAGTGTTCACCGCTTTGATCAGCCCAATAGCACCGATGGATACGAGATCCTCAATGTTGATTCCCGTATTTTCAAATTTACGGGCGATATACACGACTAACCGCAAGTTTCTCTCAATTAGCATCGACCTCACTGCTGCATCTCCAGAAGAAAGCTTTCCAAGCAAATACTCTTCCTCGTCTCTTGTTAATGGAGGGGGGAGCGCCTCGCTACCGCCAATATAATAAATTTCTTCACTTTTCAGCCCGAATAAAAATAAAATACGATAATATTGCAGTTGCCATGCTAGCCTAAATTTCATCTTTAAATTCATTTGTTCCCTCATATCATTCTCCCCCTTTTGGAAATAGTACAAGTCTTACTGGCTCCGTCCATTTCAGCATCGAATGTTTCTCCTCGTCTTTAAACCTTGTCCTGTACTCTTCTCCATTATCCTGATTCTGTAAAATGATCACTAGCATATGCTTCTCGTTTCAAGCTTGAATCAGCACCCCCCTCTTCGTGTGCCGTCACATCTGGATGGATGATGGCATGGTATTTGCCCTCTGCCGACAACTTTCCCCCGTCCAAGCCAATCAGCACTCGATGATGTACAAAATGAATCCCATTCATCACCACCTCTACTCGATCTGGTTTGAGTGCGAGCATAAAGGAATGACTTTTGTTAATTCCACGATAGGGAACGAGACGAACACGATCCTGCCAGTTGAACGGTTCCTCCCCCAGATCCATCACTAGTTGATCAGCATTACCCTCAGAACATTTTTGGAGCCAGGAAGCGGGTAAATACGATTCCCACAAAGCCGCCTCCATCACCATTACTGGGGTTCGGGTCAAAGGATCATGCAGTTGGTTACCTGTATCCAACAAGCCTGTACACTCAATATGATCCTGCCCAATCCACACCTGTACTTGCCCCAAAAAGCCACTCATCCTTTCTGTGCGCTGCTTCGAGGACTGCACAATACGAAAGAAAAGCATCACTCCGCCAAATGCGCATAAAATAAACCAGAATGCGATTTTCAATTCAAAAGACATTCCACCTGATGCGGTATACCAGATGCCATTAAACAATTCCCCCGTATTTTGGAGAAAATAATGCATCCCCAAAATGCCACCTGCTGCTACAAAATTGATCATGTAAAAGGCACCCATTGTACGAAGATACTTTTGCATGCTTCCAAAACCAAATGCCACCAGCAGCATGATGACCGATAAGGCCAGCTTGACTAGAAACGTAAATAAAAATGACAGTTCCGGCACAAACATCATGACTACATACATTGCGCCAATTCCAGCTGAAGTCATCAATCGCCACCACACTGGACGAATCTTTCTCATCCAGGCGGTGGCCATTAGCAACACAGCATCAATGAACAAATTGGCCAAGAAAATTAAATCGATATAAACAACCAAGGATTCACCCGCCCAGCATTTTGCAGGATAGGCTTAAGTATAGTAGTCATATGGTTCAAAGTCTGTCTAACGGTGGGGACGGTGTCCGACTAATTTTGTCGGAAAGAGGAGAAGCACTGGCCGTGCGGGATGCGGAGAAAACAGAAAGAAGCCCGCATCTCCAAGGAAGATGCGGGCTGTCTAGATATAAACTAGTTATCGTTATTATTATTGCGTGAACGGTTACGTAAGAATGTCGGAATATCCAATTGGTCACTGCTTTGAGTGTTACCGAATGGACGCAAGTTAGGAGAGGACTTTTCCGTTGCTTCGGAAGCCGCTGGGTTAGCTGCTGGTCTACGTCCCGGTGCTGGTTGGCTCGGCTTACCTTCAAAACCAGTGGCGATCACGGTAACCTTAATCTCTTCTTTCAAGTCTTCATCAATGATAGCACCGAAAATCATGTTCACTTCCGGATCGGAAGCTGATGTTACAATTTCAGCCGCCTCATTGACTTCGTATAGAGACAAATTGGTGCCGCCAGTGATGTTCATAATGACACCACGCGCACCTTCTATGGATGTCTCTAGCAACGGACTCATGATAGCCTTGCGCGCTGCTTCAGCCGCACGATTTTCACCCGTCGCTTCGCCAATCCCCATCAACGCGGAACCACGCTCCGTCATGATCGTTTTTACGTCAGCGAAGTCAAGATTGATCAGACCCGGTACAGCGATCAAATCCGAAATACCTTGTACGGCCTGACGCAGAACATTATCTGCTTCACGGAATGCTTCCAGCATTGGGGTTTTCTTATCCACAATCTCAAGCAAGCGATCATTCGGGATTACAATCAAGGTATCTACTTTTTCTTTCAATCCCTCAATGCCAAGTTCAGCTTGATTGGAGCGTTTACGCCCTTCAAATGTGAATGGTCGGGTTACCACGCCTACAGTCAGCGCACCGCACTCCTTAGCAATTTCAGCAATGACAGGGGCCGCTCCGGTTCCTGTACCGCCACCCATTCCCGCAGTTACGAATACCATATCCGCGCCTTTGAGCGTATTCATAATGAGCTCACGCGACTCTTCAGCCGCTTTTTTACCCACGTCAGGGTTAGCCCCGGCACCCAAACCACGAGTCAGCTTATCGCCAATTTGAAGCTTATGCTCAGACTTCGCCAAGTGAAGCGCCTGGGCATCTGTATTGACAGTAATGAATTCTACACCCTGAACTCCATTTTCGATCATTCGGTTAACTGCATTGCTGCCGCCGCCTCCGACGCCGATCACTTTAATTTGAGCCAAGCTCTCCATTTCAAAATCAAATTCCAACATACTATTCCATCTCCCCCTCAATGTGCATGGATGGCCCGTCCATGATTGGCATAATTAGCAATGAACGTTATATAAATTCACTGAACATATTTTTTAAGCGTTCAATCAACCCCTGCTTCTGCTCGCCTTCCGCAACGGGACTGCTGCTCTTGGTTCGGTTAGTCGGCTTCTTGGTACTACCGCCACTGTTGCTAACACTAGTCGATCTCCCGCGATAGTAACGAATAGCATTATGCAAGATACCAACTCCGCTCGTGTATCCCGGATCCCTTACACCGATAAAATCAGGTACAGCGATCCTTACGGAAGCGGCCAGTTCGCTTTGTGCCACCTGAAGTACACCAGGCATGGAGACGGTGCCTCCGGTAAGTATATAACCCCCCGGAAGCTCTGTGTAACCCAAGCGCTTAACTTCCGCCTGAATGAGTTGAAAAATTTCCTGTACTCTCGGCTCAATAATAGCAGCCAAATCCTGTTGGTTGAACTCCTTATCTACATTACTGCCGATACGGGTCACTTTAAAGACGACATCGGCTGCTGCATCATCATACCAAGCGCAACCGTATTTGAGTTTAACTTTTTCGGCTTGATCGGTAAGGGTTCTCAGTCCGTAGGCAATATCATTGGTTACAAATTCTCCGCCGATTGGGAGTGTTGATGTGGCAACAATCGTTCCTTCCTGGAAAATGGCCACATTCGTAGAACCTGCACCAATATCCACCAGCACGGAACCCATCACCTTTTCATCCTTCGAAAGAGACAACTGTCCAGCTCCGAGAGGCAACAAGACGAGATCTTTAATCCTCAGGCCAGCTTTCTCAACGCAGCGCAACAGATTATGTATTGGGGTTTTGCCTCCAGTAACAATCGTAGCCTCTACTTCGAGACGAACACCGATCATACCACGAGGGTCCTGAATTCCTTCAAGGCCATCCACGACATACTGCTTGGCTACCACGTCAATGATTTCTCTCTCCGGTGGTACGGCAATTACTTCTGCTGCCTTCAGTACACGTTCAATGTCCTCCTCACCGATTTCACGGTCCTCGTTGGACACGGCTACTACGCCATGACTATTTTGCAGACCAATATGGTTGCCTGAGATCCCCACATACACTTCTGTTATTTGAATACCAACCATGCGTTCTGCGTGATCCACGGCGTTACGGATTGATTGCACGGTTTGATCAATGTCTACAATTGCACCTTTGCGAATCCCTTCCGAGTCGGCAGATCCAACTCCAATAATATTAAAGGTTCCATTATTCATTTCCCCAATAATAGCCCGAACTTTGGATGTACCGATGTCCAAACTAACAATGATGTCATTGTTGCTCAAGTCTGTGGCACCTCCTGACTCCAAAATGAATTTCGTTCTTTAAACACACTCTGTACATATTCAACATACTCCATGCTTTCCCTCTTTTTTCTACAAATTTTTTAGAAGCCAATTTATGGTTGCAGTCACATAAAAATTTGAAGAAAAAAGAAGGAGGCAAGTCTATTACCCATAAAATCAATTCTAGCATTTTTTCACATCACTGAGTAGTATCTTTTTCTTGGCCCTCTTCGCTCGTATCGGGTTTGAATGGAACGTAGGAATCCGCCTCCAGCATTGTGATCACACCAGGCTCTTCTGTTTCTAGCACTTGGTTCAGATAGCTGATTTTAGAGTTCAACAGTGAAACAGTTGTAATAACCTCAAACTGGGAACGCGTGTACATTTTTATACGGTCTGGAAAAGAAGCAATCGGCGCCGGAATGATTTCCGAAATATCAGCTGTCCATTCTCCCGGAATGCGTGATAAAGCATCACAAAGCTTCGCTTTGTAGGGATCATCTGATTTCCATTTAGTCAAAATAGGCTTTTCAACCGCTATCCCACTGCTTCCTACGCCCACGCTTGTCCCATTTGCTAGAATAGCACGCAGGCTACCGTCACTTTGCAACTCGTAAGCTACTGTAGCAAACTCCTTAATGTGAATCGTAATGATGCCCGGAA
This sequence comes from Paenibacillus sp. EKM301P, assembly GCF_011800295.1. Taxonomy (NCBI): domain Bacteria; kingdom Bacillati; phylum Bacillota; class Bacilli; order Caryophanales; family Paenibacillaceae; genus Paenibacillus; species Paenibacillus sp. EKM301P. The sequence continues at coordinate 622,682 of NZ_JAALFM010000001.1, forward strand.
ACTGCTTGTCCACTGTGACTTGCTGAATCGACTGAATTTCCCGCAGCTTCTCAGAGACGTCGGAAGCACTGACTCCGAAATATTGATCTCCGACAGCGAGACCACTTCGATTGAGAAGTTGCTCCCGGGTCGAAAATACATTACCATCAAAACGAATTTCAGAAACCTGACTCAACGAAGAACGGAAAAAGAGAACAGCGAGCAGTACAATAAACAACAAAATGAGAAGAATAGCAATCTTCCGGCTTGTTCTTTTTTTCGTTCTGTTCTTTTTAAGAACAGGTATTTGAGCATTTGGCATAGCTTCTCTCCACAAAAGCCCTTTGTCCCCCCGTTAACGGAGGGACATTATAGGCATTAATTTACGAAATCCAGCTGCTCGGGCACCGGAGACTGACGGCTCATTCGGGCACCCAATCCCTGGAAAAGACGTTCGATCCGGTCATACCCTCTGTCAATGTGATGAACCTGCTCGACAATGGTACGTCCTTGAGCGGCTAGACCGGCTATAACCAGTGCAGCTCCTGCCCGCAGATCGGTAGCCTCTACTGTAGCCCCGTACAGACGAGAAACCCCTCTTATAAAAGCAGCATTCGCATCGACCGTAATATCAGCACCCATTACATTCAGTTCATCTACATGCTTAAATCGGCTTTCGAAGACAGTCTCTTTCATCACACTGAAGCCGTCCGCCAAAGAAAGCAAAACCATGACCTGAGATTGCAAATCCGTCGGAAATGACGGATAAGGTGAGGTAACGATCCTCTCCACTGCTTTGGGACGACTCATACAACTTACGGTCATTATATCATTCAAGATGCCAATTTGAACACCAGCCCGCCTGAGGACGTGAATCAGAGCAGACAAGTGGGAAGGATTGCAGTGTGTCAACGACACACTACCTCGTGTAGCTGCCGCTGCAATCATAACCGTTCCAGCTACTATGCGGTCAGGAATGACCTCATACGTACAAGGATTGAGTTGACTGACCCCCGTGATTGTAATTGTGTCTGTTCCAGCACCGATAATATGGGCTCCCATGGCATTCAGAAAGTTTTGAAGATCCTGAATCTCTGGTTCCCTCGCTGCATTGGTAATCGTTGTTCGTCCTTCGGCCAGCGCGGCAGCCATCATAATATTTTCTGTTGCGCCTACGCTCGGAAAATCCATGTGGATGTCCGAGCCGATCAGCTTGCGGGCTCGAAACGTAATTTGCTCGTCTTTCTCCTCGATCTCTGCGCCAAGAGCTTTTAAGCCCTCCAGGTGAAGATCAATTTTGCGCTCGCCTATGGCGCAGCCTCCGGGCTGATAAATGGAAACTTCTCCGTATCTAGCGAGCAACGGTCCCATTAGAAAGATAGATGACCGCATTTGCTTCATCAAATCCTCAGGAATTTGGAACGTTCGGACGGACGATGTATCCACATATACCGTTTCCTCTTCATGTCGGCATGTGCAACCAAGTCTTTCTAGGATGTGCAGCATGACCTTAATGTCTAAAAGATGGGGGACATTCCGAATTTCCACCTTACCTTGTGCAAGCAAACTTGCTGCAAGAATAGGTAGTGCCGCATTTTTTGCCCCATGGATACGTATGGTGCCTGACAGGGGACGGCCTCCCTCAATCACCAATTTGTCCAATGTATCACCTCCGAGTTTACCGCTCACCCACTACGAAAACCTCCGGAATTAGCTTGATGCCGGTTTGAGATGATATTGTACTTTGAATATGCTTCATTAGGGTAAGCACGTCCTCTGCTGTCGCTTGACCGGTATTTACAATGAAATTAGCATGCTGTACTGATACCTCAGCGCCTCCCGCCTTCAAACCTTTGAGACCTGCGCTTTCAATAAGCCGGGCAGCATAGTCTCCTGGTGGATTACGGAACACGCTTCCTGCACAAGCTAACTGTAGCGGCTGGGTCAACCTACGGCGGTCTTTAAAAGCCGCAAGCGCTGTTGAGATTTCCTCTCGGTCCCCCCGCTTCATCTGGAACACTGCCTCTGTCACCATTCCACGTTGCTCATGCAGCACGGAGTGACGATAGCTAAAGTGCATATCCTCGGCATTGTACACAGCCAATTCCCCTGTATCCAGCACAATCTCAGCGGACTGGAATATTCGTGACACATCAGACCCGTGGGCACCGGCGTTCATGTAGACAGCCCCACCGACCGATCCTGGAATACCACCAGCAAACTCAAGGCCTGACAGACCCTGCTTGCTAGCCATAACACATAGTTTAACCAGTGAAACGCCTCCACCAGCAACGATCTGTTCATCCTCAAAACGAACATAATCAAATCCTGGTCCAAGCTTGATCACCAGTCCCCGAATCCCTTTGTCAGAGACGAGCATGTTGGAGCCCCGCCCCAACTGCATCCAGGGAATTCCATGCTCGCTAGCCAGCTTCAAAATCCTTGCCAACTGCTCTTTGGTATCCGGGATCACAAGAGCATCGGCAGGGCCTCCGATCTTCCAGGTCGTATATTTGGACAGCGGCTCATGCTCCAGCACTTTTCCGATATCATGCTCCGCTAATAATGGCATCCATTGCTGCATTGTACTGAAACCTCCTTGTTGCTTGCCCCGCATCGTTATAAGGCTCTCACCTAACAACCGGCAGCCTGGGTGATGGTCACAATCTATAGGGTATCCTATGTAAATACCGTCCAGTGTGTGACAACCGCCCAAATCTGCGCTGCGGACTACCTATTATGGGCAAGACGCTCCATTTCTTTTACTAAAATATCTGCTGAGTCAGGCTTGCCAAGCGCAGATGCCAGCTCCGCCATTTGGCTCCGCCTTGCCTCATCCTTCATAATTTCTGCTATAGATTGAAACAGAGCCGGGCCACTTAATTCCTTTTCTGTGATCATGACAGAAGCTCCTGCCTTTTCAAGTGTACGAGCATTAGCCTCCTGATGGTTATTCGTCACATTCGGTGATGGAATCAGAATGGACGGAATGCCGAGCGATGTAATCTCTGCCAAGAAGGACGCACCTGCACGATTAACAATTAAAGAGGTACAAGCCAGCACCTCAGGCATATTGTGAATATAGGGAAGCACATGTAGATGATTGGGCAATGAGCCGATCTGATTTCGTATGCTGTCCAGCGTTTGCTCATAATAAGATTCGCCGGTTACATATACAAAATGGACGTCTTTCAGTTGCGAAAGTTGCGGAACCATTGCAATCATGGCATCGTTAATGGCCTTTGCCCCTCTGCTGCCGCCAACCACCAGGACCACAGAGCTGTTCATAGGAACCCCTATAGTTGCAAATCCCCGATCCCGGTTAGCCAGACGAACTGTTGTAGCACGCGGGTTCCCAGTGTATAGTACATTTTTAGCTTTGGGAAAAGCTCCTTCCGAGCCTTCAAAGCTAACAGCCACTGTATCCACATAGCGACTCAAAAATGCATTGGTCAATCCAGGAATTGCATTTTGTTCATGAATAATGCTGGGGATTCCCAACTTGGAAGCTGCATAAACGACAGGGCCGCATACATATCCTCCGGTGCCAATCACGATATCTGGCTTAAATTTCTTTAATAATGCTTTGGACCTGCGAACTCCTTTGAAAAAGCGCATGATCGTTTTTATATTTTCCACAGACAAGCTGCGACGAAATCCTGTGATATCAATAGCCTCAAATGGAATTTTTTCCTGAGGAACCAATTTACTTTCAAGTCCTCGTTGACCGCCAATGTATAAAAATTCAGCGTCCGGATCTATTTCTTCGCACTGTCTGGCTACGGCCAGTGCTGGATATATATGTCCTCCAGTACCGCCGCCGCTCAACACGACGCGCATAAACGTTCACCTCGCATAACGTGATAAATTTAATAAAATACCCAGAGCAGTTAAAATTAAGGTCAGTGAAGAACCTCCATAGCTGATTAAGGGCAGTGTTATTCCTGTCACTGGCATTAAACCGATAACAACACCAATATTAATAACGACCTGTACCGCCACCATTCCGACAATACCGACTGCAAGCAAACTGCCATAGGTATCCGGGATGGTAATAGCGACACGCATCCCTCTCCAAACAAGGACCAAAAAAAGCCCCAGTACCGTCATTCCACCGATAAAACCAAGCTCCTCCGCCAGTATAGAGAAGATAAAGTCCGTCTGTGGCTCAGGAACGTAGCTGTATTTTTGCCGACTCATGCCAAGCCCCAGGCCCGCCAATCCGCCAGGACCAATAGCATATAGCGATTGAATAATTTGATAACCCGCACCAAGCGGATCAGACCAAGGATCCAGAAATGCGGTAATACGCTGGAGTCGATAAGGAGCAGCTGCAATCAGTGCAGCAAACCCCGCTGCCCCCGACAAGGCCAGTAGACCCAGATGCTTCATACGCGCGCCTGCCGTAAATACGATCAGCATGGATGCTCCCATCATTACGGTGCCTGTGCCCAAATCGGGCTGGAGCATGATGAGCCCAAAGGCCAGTCCCATGAGCCCAAGCGGAGGCAACAGCCCGCGCGTAAAAGAGCTAATATCATAGTCAGGACGACTGAGCCATTGAGACAGAAAAAGAATCATACCCAGCTTCATAAACTCGGAAGGCTGAATGCCAAAAGAGCTAATACCAAGCCAGCTTCGTGCTCCACCTCTTACTACACCAATGCCAGGAATTAAAACGGCAACCAGTAGAGCCAAACAGATCAACAATACGACCTTGGCATATTTCTGCCAAATCCGATAGTCCGTTCTGGCCGTAAAGTACATGGCTACAAGGCCGAGCCCCGCAAACAACAATTGTCGTTTAACAAAATAGTAGGAGTCCCCGTACTCGTGAAAAGCGAGGACGGCGCCCGCGCTGTATACCATAACCATGCCGATGGCTAACAAGCTTACAATACAGACGAAAAGCCATATATCTGGCGCCGGACGAGATTGCTTCATCAGGAGGCCACCCCTTGCATAAAAGTAGGGGCTTATCCAACCCCCCTACTTACAATTTATGCGCCGCCTCTTTAAAAATACGTCCACGCTCTTCATAGGATTGGAACATATCCCAACTTGCACAGGCGGGTGAGAGTAATACCACATCTCCCGTCTCAGCAAATTCAGCTGCCTTGTTTACAGCCTCCACGAGCGTAGCGGCGGCATCCTCCCCATTATCGACGACCTTGACATGCTCTATTCCAGCCTGACGGGCCCGATCTGCCAGCTTATCCCGTGTCTCACCCAAGAGCACAACGGCTTTCACACCTTCCTGCAAGGACGGTACAAGCTCCGCATAATCAGAGCCACGGTCCAATCCTCCAGCAATGAGTACGATGGGTTGCTTAAAGGAAGATAAGGCCATCATTGTCGCTTTGGAATTGGTTGCTTTGGAATTGTTGTAATAAGCTACTCCACCGTGTTCTAAAACATATTCAAGCCGATGTTCTACACCGCGAAAAGAGCTTAATGGTTCCACCAATTTTGCTGGTTCTGCGCCTGCGGCTATGGCGATTGCGCAAGCAGCTAGAGCATTTTCTACGTTAAAACGACCCGGAAGCCCAATATCGTTCACGCCTATAATGGGTTGCAGTACCCCATTTCCATCACGGTATACGATGTTTCTTTCAATATCATCCGTTACATCCGGTATGTATGGCGGGTCAGCGAACACCCCTTCCTGCAAACGTTCCGTCATTGAGAAAGGAAGCTGCTTCGCTTGAATATAGGGCACAAGTTCCCGGCAGACGGGATCATCCCAGTTCACCACCGCGGTATCCGAGGCTGTTTGATTGGCAAATAGACGTGCCTTGGATGCAACATAGTCCTCCATGCCTCCGTGGTAGTCCAAATGGGTCTCAGCTACATTGAGCAAGCAGGCTACAGCGGGCTTGAAATCCTTTGTTCCTTTTAACTGAAAGCTGCTCAGCTCCACAACCATCCACTCGTCCGACTTGGCGTCCACAGCCGCCTCGCATAACGGCGTACCGATATTACCAGCCACGATCGGATTCATGCCGGATGCCTCCAACAACTTGCCCACCCAAGTGGTCGTGGTCGTCTTTCCGTTGGAGCCAGTAATTCCGATAATCGGAGCTTTACATAGATGGTAGGCGACCTCAACCTCGGTCACGACCTCAATGCCGAGCTCGACAGCTTTCTGTACGGGAGGGGCCGTGTAAGGAATTCCTGGATTTTTGACAACCAGTTTCACTCCAGGGTGAATCAGCCCTTCCGGGTGACCCCCGCATAAAACGGAAATTCCCAAAGCCTCTAATTCAGAAGCTTCGGGACATTGTTCCCTATCTTTTTTATCATTGACTGTGAGCTTTGCCCCGGCCTGATGTAGCACCTTGGCCACTTGTACGCCGCTTTTGGCCAGACCGATAATGACGACTTCCTGATCTCGGTATGCGTCTGGATGATTCATTTGTCTACAACCCCTTGTTGAGATAAAGTCCGAGTCCTGCCAACAGCAGTCCTACAGCCCAGAATGTGATAACTACGCGCCATTCGGACCAGCCGGACAGCTCGAAATGATGATGAATCGGGCTCATTTTGAAAATACGCTTGCCACGGGTTTTAAAGGAAGCTACCTGCAAGACCACGGACAGCATTTCAATCACGAATACACCACCGATGATGAGGAACAAAATTTCGCTTTTCGTAACAATGGCAATGGCACCAATGGCTCCGCCGATTCCCAGCGAGCCTGTGTCTCCCATAAATACCTTGGCAGGATGAGCATTATATACGAGAAAACCAAGTACAGCACCAATCATGGCCGCTGCGCAAACGGCAGCCGGAAGCGAGGTTGCTTGAATCGCCACAATGGCATAAGCAGCAAATGCAATCGCACTTGTACCGGACAGCAGCCCGTCCAGCCCATCTGTAAAATTGACAGCGTTGCTGATCGCCAACATCATGATAATAATGAACGGATAATAGAACCAGCCGCCCCAATCAAATGACCATGAGGTGCCTGGGATACCGATCGCCGTGCTGTGATCATTGCTAATCAGAAGCCAGCACATAATCGCGCCAAACAATAACTGCCCGAACAGCTTTTGACGCGCCGTCAGACCGAGCGAGCGTTTGAATACGATTTTAATATAGTCGTCCAAAAAGCCGATCAGCCCAAAACCGAGCGTAGCAACCAGTAGAACGTAAAAGTCCGTATTTTTGATAGCTGAAAACTTAAGAAAGGTCAGCGTAAAAGCCAGCAAGATTACGATACCGCCCATTGTAGGCGTACCTATCTTTTTAAGATGGCTTTGTGGCCCGTCATCCCGGACCTGCTGGCCGAATTTCATTCGCCGCAGCAGCGGAATGAGCAGTGGAGCGGCAATGACCGCCAGTATAAACGATACGACGATCGTCAGCAGTAATAATTGAATATCCATGGGAGTCTCCCTCTCGTCAACATCAGTTCTGTAGCGGACCGTTTTTCAGCGCATCCACAATTTCTTCTAATCGCATCCCTCTGGATGCCTTAACCAGCACAATATCATCGGCATGGAGATAAGACCTCAAATGCTGGATCAGCTTTTGCTTATCAGTATAAGCGTGTACGTTAGCAGTTGGCATTGTTCCTTGCGCACCCTGCGCAATCGAAGCGCCTAACGCACCATAGGTAAACAGTGCCTCTATGTTATGCTTTGCAGCAAAACGCCCAATTTCCTCATGAAATTGCTTTTCCTCAGCGCCCAGCTCCAGCATATCCCCAAGCACGGCAATTTTACGTCCACCCGTTTGATATGCAGACAACGTCTGAATAGCAGCCTTCATTGAAGCAGGACTGGCATTGTAAGCGTCATTTAGCACGGTAAGTCCATCCGAACACTTCACGACCTCAATGCGCATGCCCGTCAGCTTTAAAGACGACAATCCTTTACGTATATGGTCTGCATCCACATTGAAATGACGTGCTACCGCCAGCGCTGCCAATCCGTTTACAACATTGTGCTGTCCGAGCAAGGGAAGCCGGAAAGCCTCTTGGCCGGATTGGGCTGTTATGAATGAGCTACCTTCTTCATCCGAAGTGATTTCAATTGGATAATCATCATTGTCCGCAGCTAACCCGAACGTGAATAATTTTAATCCTTCAGGCTTGACCGTTTCAGGTTCTGCCAACACTTGTGGAAGTAGTGGTTCATCCCCATTATAAATAAGCAATCCACCAGGTTTAATCCCACTTGCAATTTCCAGCTTTGCACGAGCAATTTCAGCGCGAGAACCAAGCTGAAGTAAATGCGATTCGCCAATGTTAGTTATGACAGCTACATCTGGTTGGGCAATATTAGCCAACAGACGGATTTCCCCGCGTCCACTCATGCCCATCTCCAGAATCAGGATATCTGTATCCTCCGGCATGGACAGTACTGTTAAAGGCAACCCGATATGATTGTTATAATTTCCTTCGGTTTTGTGTACTTTAAAAGTCGTGCCCAATAGAGCATTTACAATATCTTTCGTCGTCGTCTTACCGTTGCTTCCCGTGATTCCGACGACAGAAACGTCAGTTTCGCGCAAGTATGCGGCCGCTAGATGCTGAAGGGCTTCTAACGTATCCTCGACCTCAATAGCATTTACGGACGGAGGTGTTCCATGATCCTTTTGCCATAAATATGCTGTTGCCCCTCCCTCGCTTACGATCTGCTGAACATAATGATGTCCATCAAATCGTTCACCCGCGAGTGGAACGAACAGTCCCAGACTCTGCGGCCTGCGTGAGTCTGTAAAAACGCCCTCAACCATCCGTTCAGCGTCCGCCTCTGCGTGAAGTGTTCCTCCACACATGGATGCAATCTGACCGATTGTTCTTTTCATCACTTGGATAAACCCCTTATCGCTTCTTTGGCTACGATGCGATCATCGAATTCATGCACCGTTTTTCCGATTAACTGGTAAGTCTCGTGACCTTTTCCCGCAATCAATACTACATCGTCAGGGCTTGCCATTTCAACAGCTTTATGAATTGCAGTTCTGCGATCCACGATCAGTTCGTAACGTTCGGCAGGCACACCTTCATCAATCAACCCTTGTTCGATGTCTTTCAAAATCAATATCGGGTCTTCTGTTCGCGGGTTGTCGGAAGTAATAAACGAATGATCGCTGTATCGTGCAGCAATTTTCCCCATCAACGGACGTTTCGTACGATCCCGATCTCCGCCGCATCCAAATACACACCATACTTTACCAATCGCAAATTCCTTTACGGTACGAAGGACATTTTCCAATCCGTCTGGCGTATGGGCATAATCAACGATTACAGCAAAGGGTTGACCCGCATCAACAGGCTCTACGCGCCCATCTACGCCTGCGATGGATTCCAGACTCCGCTTGATATCCACCAACGAGATTCCTTCCAGCAGAGCAGCTGAAATGGCTGCTAGTGCGTTGTACACATTAAACTTGCCTACCATCCGAAGCTCAATATCGGTATCTCCTTTAAAAGTGGAGACATGGAAGGAGGTTCCCTTGGCACTTATAGTGATACGAGACGCTTGCACATCCGAATCCTTTTCCACGCCGTAGGTAATCACTTGGGCCGCAGTTTGAGCCTGCAAATAGGAAGAGGCCGGATCGTCTGCATTCAGAACAGCATATTTACTATTGGATGCATCACGCGAGAAGGCATTTCCCAATCTGGAAAATAAAAGTCCCTTGGCAGCGCGGTACTCCTCCATCGTGTTGTGATAGTCCAAATGGTCCTGCGTTAGGTTTGTAAATATAGCGGTACGAAAATCTGTTCCTTTGACACGGCCCTGCTCCAAAGCATGTGAGGATACCTCCATGACACAGCATTGAACCCCTTGCTCTGCCATATTCCCGAGATAACGTTGCAGTTCTACTGCTTCAGGCGTAGTGCCGGACATAGGATAAGACTGGCCATTGTAACGCATTTGGATGGTACCAATCAGCCCGGTGTTCACCCCGGCGTCCTTCATAATTTTTTCAAGCAGGTATGTTATCGTTGTTTTCCCGTTCGTTCCGGTTATGCCGATCATACGCATACGGCGGCTTGGCGAATCAAACATATAATCCGCCAAAACCGCCATGGCATGTCGCGCATCCTTAACGACAAGCTGCGGGACAGGCACATCCAGTTCTCTCTCTACGACCAAAGCCGCCGCCCCAGACGCAACGGCCTGCTCAGCATAATCATGTCCGTCCACTGTAAAACCAGGCAAGCACAGAAATAAGTCTCCCGGCTGGACACGACGTGAATCCGCCCCGATTCCTCGGCAATCCACTGTACCGTCACCCACCACTCGGGAAACGGCCAGCAGTGAAGCCAATTGTTGAAGCTGCATCTTACATTCCTCCATTGCTCTCTCGTTATTCATAGTATGGTATAAAAAGAACCTATCAATCCCCCATATATATACGGATCGTTGATCCTCGTTCCAATCGAGAGCCTGGCTTCGGTGCCTGACTTACGACCGTCTTGCCTGACCCAGATTTCACGAGCATAAAGTTCATATTCATATCTTCATATAAATCAGCTGCAGTGGCACCTACCAGATCAGGTACCGTTTCAATCGGATTTTCGCCATACTTGTACTCTTTGGCAATTTGGTTGGTACGAGGTGGTATTTTCAAGGCAATCAGTGCATCCTTTAAAATATTTTGCACGATTGGAGCAGCAACCACACCGCCGAATTGAATCCCTTTCGGATTATCGACAGCAGTATAGACGACGATTTGCGGATCATCCGCCGGAGCAAAACCAATAAAGGATACAATATGCTCCGAGGAAGAATAACGTCCGTTAATTACCTTTTGTGCTGTCCCCGTTTTACCTCCAACCCGGTAACCCTCAATAAAGGCAGGGCGACCTGTACCTTTAGCGACGACACTTTCCAGCGCTTCCCTTACCTGTCGAGAGGTATCCTCTGAAACAACTCTACGCACCAGTTCCGGCTCCACTTTTTCGAGAACCTTTCCAGTTCCGGGCTGAATCCAGCCTTTTGTAATGTGAGGCTTATAAAGATTGCCACCATTGATTGCTGCCGATACAGCCGTAACCTGCTGAATCGGAGTGACAGATACCCCTTGACCAAAGGCCGTAGTAGCCAGCTCTACAGGTCCGACCTGAGGTAGCTTGAACAAAATGCCATTGCCCTCACCAATCATGTCAATTCCTGTTTTGCTGCCGAAGCCGAAATTGCGAATGTACTTGAACAGTGTTTCTTTGCCCAGACGTTGTCCCAACGTTACAAAACCGGGATTGCATGAATTTTCCACCACTTGAAGAAAGGTTTGGCTGCCATGCCCGCCTTTTTTCCAACAACGCAGACGTGCTCCACCAACTTCAATATATCCCGGATCAAAGAAACGGTCATTTTTGAGATTGACCTTCTTTTCTTCCAAGGCAGCGGCAAGTGTAATAATTTTAAAAGTAGACCCAGGTTCATATGTCATCCAAATCGGCAGATTGCGATTATAAATTTCAGGCGCATATTGCTTGTAAAGCGCTGGCTCATAGCTTGGCCGTCCAGCCATGCCTAATATTTCACCCGTCTTCGGGTTCATCGCAATAGACAGCGCGGACTTCGCCTGAAATTTGACCATGGCTTGGTCAAGCTCTCGTTCCATAATGGATTGCACCGATTTATCAATGGTTAATTGTAAATTCAGTCCATCCTTCGGTTCAATGTACTTTTCAGAAGAACCAGGCATCAGACGGCCACCTGCGTCTGATAAATACGCGATGCTTCCATCGATTCCCCGAAGCTTACTGTTTTGCTGCTTCTCTACGCCTGTCAGCCCTTGATTATCAATTCCGGTAAATCCAAGAATATGAGCCGCTAGATCACCATAAGGATAATAACGTTTGTTGTCTTCAGCAACAACGATACCCGGCAGCTTCAAATCACGAATTTTCTGGGCTTTCTCCATCGTAATTTTTCGTCCACCGGGCTGAAGTTTTTGGCTTGCTGTTCGTTTGGTAATCAGCTTGAGCACTTTATCCTCACTCATATCTAGCAACGGCGCCAGCCTGCGAGCCGTTTCTTCCGGCTCCTTAATCTGTACTGGTATCGCCATGACAGTCGGCGAACTGACATTATAGGTCAGCGCAGTACCCTGTCGATCCAAAATTTCGCCACGCTTGGCGGCAAAAGGAATATTGCGGCGCCACGAATCCTCAGCCTTGGCTGAGAGCTCGCCTCCTTTACCCAATTGAACATAGGCGAGCCGGATCGACAAGGCCGCAAACAGTACAAACAATCCCAGTAGCCCCCATACCAGCCTACGCCGCATGGTCACGTTAGATTTTTTCAAACGCGCCCCCTCCGTTCCTCAAATACTCATGACATGTCTTACCTCATGAATATTCAAAAGAACGGACATTAGAACAAGCTATCAGTTATCTTCGCCTTTAATCGCGGCAGCACTTTTCTCATCTGCTACAGCAGATATTCCTCCCTTTGGAGTTCCCGCATTTGTTTCAGTATTCGCAGTAGTATCGGCTTTGGTTTTAGTATCGGCTTCCGTTTTCGTTGCATTGCCTGTCTCGTTAGCTGCAACTCCAGTAATCGAGTCCTGTGTTTCCTCCGGCTTCACTCCGGTCACTGTTTCTTTGGCCGGCTGAAGCGTCACACTGACGACCCGCTTGCCATTTACCATTTGTGCCTTTTGAGAGACAACATACCCTTCCCCGCTTACCTGAACACCAACCTTCATAAGCGTCAGAACTTGAAGTGTGTCACGCAACGAGACACCTGTAAAATCGGGAATCGTCATGTTGGCACTATCCTCTGTCAGCAAATAGATGCGCTGTCCCGGTTTCATTTTGACGCCTGCTTCAGGATACTGACGAACAATTTTGGAGCCTTTACCTACCGTTTCGTAAGCAATCCCCTGTTTGAGCAATGCGTTTTGCGCATCCTTCTTCACTTGGCCTGTTAATTGTGGTACCGTTGGCAAATTCACCGTTTTCGCTGCAGCCCCACCTGATTTATTCGTTTTGGTTCCCGTTTTGGGAACCCCCATATATTGCAGCGATTGGGACACGATTTTTTTAAACACAGGTGCTGCTGCTGTACCGCCGCCTACCGATTTGTTAGGTTCATCCATAACAACCAAGACAGCTATTTTCGGATCATTTACTGGTGCAAAACCAATAAAAGACACGACATCCTTCGAATGATCGTAAACTTTTCCGACGACTTTCGTCGCTGTCCCTGTTTTACCAGCAACACGATATCCGTCAATATAAGCTAGACGTCCCGTACCAATTTCCTGGTCAGAGACGACCTGCTCCAGATAGCTGCTTGTCTGAGTTGCAGATTCCTGAGTAATCACTTGGCGGACTTCCTTCGGTTGAATCGTCTGCACTTCGCCTGTATCTGGGTTTATAATTTCCTTCACCAGATGAGGCTGCATCAACTTCCCACCGTTAGCAATCGCCGAGATCGCTGCCACCTGCTGAATTGGCGTTACCTGAACCCGTCCGTGTCCATATGAAGCCGTCGCGACTTCGGATTTGTACTGGGTATGGAATGTAATAGCTCCGGTAGACTCACTCGGAAGGTCAATACCTGTTTTGACACCAAATCCAAAGTTATTGATATATCTCTTCAGCCTCTCGCCACCCAGCTTATCCAGCCCCAAATGAACAAAACCGACGTTACTTGAACGCTTGACCCCTTGAAGATAGGTTAACGTTCCCCAGCTACGGCTTACGTCACGAATATCCCAGCCTCCGACGCGAATCATACCAGATTGATAGGTCTCATTCGGATTAAATACCTTTTCTTGAACCGCAGCAGCCAAGGTTACTATCTTAAACGTGGAGCCCGGTTCGTAGATAGACTGAGTAGCATTATTACGGAAATTTTCCAAAGGTGTACTCCCATATGTATTGGGATTAAAATTCGGATAAGTCGCCAAACCGAGAACATCCATCGTTTTGGGATCAGCTGCTACGACAGTCATCGTTTTGGGATTATACTTTGCGATAGCTTCCTGCATGGCATCCTCTATATAATACTGAATCGTATCATCAATCGTCAGCTTTAAATTTTTACCATTTTGTGCCGGCTCATAGACACTTTCCGATCCCTGAAGAGGAACTCCCTTTCGGTCCCGCTGATATAGAAGCTTTCCAGCCGTGCCGGAGAGCTCTTTATTGTAATAAGCTTCCAACCCCATACCTGCTGTACCATCTTTTCGCAAATAGCCAAGGACATGAGAAGCCAGCTTATTTTCTGGATAATAGCGTTTGGATTCCTGAACAGTGTCCACAGCTCCAACTACCTCATACTTATCCTTCAAATACTCTTTGAATGTATCCACCTGTGCCTTCACCTCAGGGTCTACCTTCCAGCCTCCATTACGAATCTCACGGTTTTTTAAATAGTTACCCTTTTTATCCTTTGCAGATAGATGTCTTCTCAGTTCATCCTCAGGCGTTTTGAGAAGCTGATGCAGCTTGGCTACAACCTCATTCTCCAGATCATACTCCTGAATGATGCTAGGGTTGACAACCACCGTGTAAGCCGGTGCATCCGTAGCTAGTACATTCCCTTTACGGTCCATTATAGTTCCACGCTTGGGCTGAATCACCTGGTCTCTTTCTATCTGTGCAACTACCTGATTATGCCAGTATTCCCCACTCACAACTTGAATCCAAAATACTTTAAGTAGCAGAACAAGAAAAAAGAGGGTAATACATCCCCCTATCAGCAGTGTGCGAAGCTTTATTCTTTTGACCATAGCTCAAACCTCTCTGCAAAAAAATATACGTCAGAGCATAGCTTGATGCTATGCTCTTAACTATTTGGCAGCCTGCTTTTCCACACGAATGGGCTCTCTTGTTGGTTCGATATATCCCTGTTCCTTTGCAGTAGGCACAATCTGATTCTCCAGACGTTCCTTCTGAATCTTCAATTGGGCGATATTGGTCTGTAATTTGGAAATGTCCTTGCTGGCTGTATTAATCGCATAATTAATTTGATAAATGTGCGCATATCTGCCAATCAACGTCCCCGCAATGACAATGCATGCTACAAGTGTCAATAGATACAGCAGCTTTTCTCGAATCGGCAGCTCTCTGCGGCGTGTAACGACTTTAGTGGTCTCACGATACCGTTGTTGCTGAACCTGTTCCTGACGGGCTCTTTCTTTTACAGCCAAATTACCGCGTGTATAAGCCATGTCGCCTCTCCTTCTCCATTAAATTTACAATTTTTCGGCAACTCTCAGCTTGGCTGACCGGGATCGTGGATTAAGCTCTAACTCTTCTTCTGATGCCACAATCGGCTTACGATTCACCAGCTTTAAATCGCCTACCATTTTGTCATCCAGAATCGGCAAGTCAGACGGATAGATGCTTTTCGCCAAATACTCCTTGAAAATATGCTTGCATATCCGATCCTCCAAGGAATGAAACGTAATAACCGAAATTCTGCCCCCTGGAGCCAGACATCTTACTGCCTGATGCAAAGTATCTTCCAGTGCACCCAACTCATCATTCACAGCAATCCGCAAAGCCTGAAAACTGCGTTTAGCCGGATGTCCCCCGGTTCTGCGTGCCGCAGCCGGAATTCCTTCTTTGATAATATCGACAAGTTCCCCCGTTGTGTGAATAGGCTTGTTCATTCTACGTTCAACCATGATCTTCGCGATCCGCCTGGAGAACTTCTCTTCTCCATATTGAAACAGAATACGCGCAATCTCCGCTTCCGGCCATTCATTAACAATTTCATATGCCGTAAGCGAACTGCTCTGATCCATCCGCATATCTAGCGGTGCATCATGATTGTAACTGAATCCCCGCTCCCCCTCATCGAACTGGGGCGAGGATACACCCAGGTCGAACAAAATACCCTGGACCTGCGGGACGCCGTCTTTTTCGGGCAATCCCAGTTCGGCCAGCTTGTCCTGCAAGTGGCGGAAGTTGGATTTCACTAATGAAATCTTTCCTTCATAGGCTGACAGCTTCTCTCGTGCATTGTTCAATGCCCAGTCGTCCTGATCAAAGGCAATAAGCCTCCCCTCAGGGCCAAGCTGTGATGCAATGACGGAACTGTGTCCTGCCCCTCCCAACGTGCAGTCCACATAAATCCCGTCCTGCCTGATGTTTAGTGCCTGTGTTGCTTCTTCCTTGAGTACGGTAATGTGGTGAAACAAACGGCTGACCTCCTAAATTACAATTCAAAGTTGAAATCAACCAATTTCTCAGCAATGTCGTTAAATGCTTCTTCTGATTGGTTGAAATATTGCTCCCAAGTGTGCTTACTCCAAATCTCTACCCGGGTGGACACTCCCAATACGACGCACTCTTTTGTAAGCTTGGCGTATTCGCACAAATTCCCCGGTAAATTTACCCTGCCCTGTTTGTCCAATTCGCATTCAGTCGCTCCCGAGAAAAAAAACCGGGTAAACGCACGCGCATCAGCCTTCATCAAAGGCAGTGCTTTAAGTTTTTTCTCCATGACAGCCCACTCATCCATAGGATACACGAAGAGGCATTGGTCCAGCCCGCGGGTAACCACGAACGAGGCACCGAGAAGTTCACGAAACTTGGCCGGGACAGTAAGCCGACCCTTCTCATCAATGCTATGTTGGAACTCCCCCATAAACATTGGTTTCGTCACCCCTTACCCCATTCTCCCACTTTGGCCCACTTTCCACCACCTAAGCATAATAGATTCGCTTTAAAAAATCAAAGACCTCTTTTTCATTACGAAAAAGTGATAAACCTAGAACTCGGGCATAATGTCTGTTATTGTTGCCCCACGTCATAAGATGCCAAAAAGCCCCTTATCCAATGAAGTCGAACCCCCGACAATATGCATCAGGTTTCGAAACAACACGGAATAAAGGGCTTATTCTCTATCCATCATGTCAACCTATACAAGCACTTGCTTAAAAATGCACCCTTTCTGCAGCGGACATCGTGACCGAAAATAGATTAGGCGTTCCAGCTGTCCAGATAGACCTTTTGGTCTTCTGTTAATGTATCAATCTTGATTCCCAGACTATCAAGCTTGAATCGAGCCACTTGCTCATCAATTTCATAAGGTACATTAATCACAGCTTTACCCAGCTCGTTGTAACGATCATTCACATATTTCAAGCCAAGTGCCTGAAGAGCAAATGTCGTATCCATAATCTCTGCTGGATGACCGTCAGCGGCAGCTAGATTCACGAGGCGTCCTTCTGCGAGCAAATACATTTTACGTCCATCTTTAAAGCGGTATTCTTCGATATTGCGACGCACTGTGCGAATGGATTCGGAGCGTTTAGCAAGCTCAGGCTTGCTAACCTCCACATCAAAATGCCCTGCGTTACACAGCACAGCTCCATCCTTCATAACATCAAAGTGTTCCCCTGTAATTACAGCTTTATTTCCAGTTACTGTAATGAAGAAGTCGCCCAGTTTGGCAGCTTCCACCATTGGCAATACATGAAAACCATCCATATGGGCTTCTACAGCCTTGATTGGATCAACTTCCGTTACAACCACGTTGGCTCCCAGCCCTTTCGCACGCATTGCAACCCCCTTGCCGCACCATCCATAACCCACCACAACCACTGTACTTCCTGCCACAACCAGATTAGTCGTACGAATAATACCGTCGAAAGCTGACTGGCCTGTACCATAGCGATTGTCGAACAAATATTTACAGTAAGCATCATTTACAGCTACCATCGGAAAGTGAAGTTGCCCTTCTTTTTCCAAGGCCTTCAAACGAATAATCCCTGTAGTGGTCTCCTCTGCTCCTCCACGGATCGTAGAAATCAGATCAGGCCGTTCAGATTGCAACAGAGTAACCAGGTCACCACCGTCATCTATAATGAGATCTGGCTTAGTTTCCAGAGCCTTGATTTGCAAATTCTTGAATTCCTCTGGATCTGGATTGTATTTAGCTAATACCGTAACGCCATCTTCTACTAATGCGGCGCAAACATCATCTTGTGTCGACAAAGGATTACTACCCGTAATGGTGACCTGTGCTCCACCTGCTTGTACCACTTTAGCTAGGTAAGCCGTTTTGGCCTCCAGATGTAAACAAATCGTTACCTTCAGACCAGCAAAAGGCTGCTCTTGCTCGAATTGTTGACGTATACGGTTCAATACCGGCATATGGGCTTCTACCCAATCAATTTTCAAATGACCTTCAGGGGCCAAGTTAAGATCGTGAATAATGCTATTTTGCAGAGAATGGGAAGTCATATGTTATTTCCTCCTAAATATTAGTTAAATTCGTTTATGATCATTATACATAAATCACACGATGCGTTCCCGACAGATCCAATGGTACGTTCATAATCATATTCATCAGGTCGAGACCATAACGATTCAGAAAATGATAGATCGTAAATGCACGCTCCTGCGGCTGTCCAAATGGGAAAAGCGACCACTCGATATGATCCCAGTGGCGAAGTGCTGTTCCATTTTGCCGAAGCAGCGCTTCCTCCACCTTTGCCTCCAGATAGGAAATCTGCCCCAGAATTTTCTCGCAGTTGGTTTCTCCGAGCTGTAGCAAACCTTTCTCTATCATCCCTGTCTGCTGTATAAGCGGTTTATAGATGCGGACAAAAGCATCCTTAGCCTCGGAAAACTGATCCTGCATTCCAAGCTGATCTTGAGTGGCGATCCATTGCTTTTTTCGTTCCTCAAGCCCGTCTCTAACTTGGCCAAAAGTTAGTTCGTACTTAAGCATATGCTTTTCCACGCCCGGCTCCAGTAATGTAAAAGACATACGCGGCAGCAGTATCGGCATCTGCATCCCGAGCACTTCGAAAGCGTCCCGTGTAATTGCCCAGTAGGCAATTTCTCCTAGACCCAGCACAGACCCCAGTACCGGGAACAGCGAATCCTGCATGAGCGGACGAGTTAGTACATTGTTACTAAAACGTTCGGGGTGTCTATCTATCTCTTCAAGCAGTTCAACCGCTGTAAATGCCACCAAACCGCGTCGATCTGTGAATAATCCAGCTTTTTTGAAAAGCAGTAGGCGTTCCTCTTCATGAATGTAAAAAAGGTTCGCACCACCTTCATGCACATCCGCTTGTAAGTGATAACCATAGTCCACGATCCGCGTAGCGGTTGTCCTATACGCTGTCTCCAACTCATCATTGTGCTGAACCAACTGTCTAAAAACGGATGCCTCTAGCTTGCGCAGCAAAGGATCTGCAGAATCCATGAGCACCAATCCATAGGTACCAAACAAACGACCCATCAGCTTGGCAAAGGCATCACTTAGTCCATATGACTCTGTCAAACCCTGCTCAATCATGTGCATAATATCGGTCTTATGTTCTGAATCTGGCAAGCATTGCTCTATATCCGCCATCGCTTGCTTCCACTCAACCGTATCGACTTTAATAGCACTAACTGAAGAACGACGTTCAGGCTGCTTATTCAGCTTGATTTTAACTGCTTGCGGGTCTTTTGCCATTACGTATGTATGATTGACCTCGTCCCAGTCATGATCTTCACCAGCAATCCAGAAAATTGGAATAACCGGACGTCCAAGCCGTTCTTCAGCTTCTCTAGCTGCTTTAATAATCGTAGCGGCTTTATAAATGACCAGCATCGGGCCTGTGAACAGTCCACTTTGCTGTCCGCCAACTACTACTAAAGCATCTGGGCTTTCCAAACGGTCCAATGAAGTATGAACCGCCTCATGCGAATTGTGTTGCTCATTGTATATACGAAGACATGCTACGACATCCTTACGGTTTAATCGCAGATGCTCCGTCTTATCCAGCCACTTCGCCCGTTGGGCATAAGCATCGGCGTGCAGAATATCATATTCATACAAATCGCTTGCGCGTCCTGTACCCTGTATATAGTCTTCTGCCAAAGCCGACCCTCCGCGAAGCGTTTCCGGAACTATTTTCATGGGTCTGCCTCCTGTCTCCACCAAAACCTTACTGCTTGATTGTACCGAAAGCCCATGTCCACGTCAAAGCTTCCTACAAAAAAAACCGCCGAATAACTCGGCGGTTGGTATATAGAACAAGATCAAGCGTAAGGTTCAGCTACAAAATGCCCTTTAGACACTTCGATAAGCGTGGCATTTTCCAGGTTATAAGCCCCTGCCTTATTATCGGACGCGTTATGAATCGGTCCGCCTTGATCGTCAGGCATAATAATTCGCTTTTTGTTGGCTTCGACTTCCGGGTCAGGAAGTGGAATCGCCGACAAAAGCATTTTCGTATACGGATGAATCGGATTGGCATATAATTCAGAGCTTTCAGCAAGCTCCACCATTCTGCCTCTATACATTACAGCTACCCGATCACTGATGTGCTTGACCATCGACAGATCATGTGCAATGAACAGGTACGTCAGACCAAGACGTTCTTGAAGCTCTTTCAACAGGTTGACAACTTGAGCCTGAATAGATACGTCAAGCGCTGAAATCGGCTCATCACAAATGATGAACTTAGGATTAACAGCCAATGCACGGGCAATACCGATCCGCTGACGTTGACCACCAGAAAACTCATGCGGATAGCGTGTTGCATGGTCAGGGTTCAAACCAACCAGATCGAGTAATTCCTCAATCCGTTTCTTACGTTCTGCACGGCTACCTGCCATATTGTGAATATCCAGTGCCTCACCAATAATATCAGACACGGTAAAACGTGGGTTCAATGATGCATACGGATCTTGAAAGATCATCTGCATATCACGACGCATTGCTTTCATTTTCCCCGGTGATAATTTGTAAATATCTGTGCCGTTAAAACGTACGCTACCTGCTGTAGGCTCATACAAGCGCAAAATAGTACGACCCGCTGTAGACTTACCACAACCGGATTCGCCAACCATACCCAGCGTTTCACCCTCACGAATATAGAAATTCAGGTTATCCACCGCTTTGAGCACACGGTTTTTGCCAACATTAAAATACTTTTTAAGGCCTTCAACTTCAATTAAATTGTTGCTACTCACCATGATCTCACCTCCTATTTCTTCAACTTCGGATCAAGCGCATCACGCAAGCCGTCGCCAAAAAGGTTGAACGCAAGCATAATCAAACTGATCAAACCTGCTGGGAAAAGCATCCGCCAAGGGTAATACATCCACCCTGTCAGAGCTGATTCAATCATTGAACCCAGCGATGCCTGAGGAGCCTGTACCCCTAATCCAAGGAAGCTCAGGAATGCCTCGGAGAAAATAGCACTTGGAACCGTCAAGGTCAATGTGACAATGATTGGTCCTACCGCGTTAGGCAACAAGTGACGGAACAACAAACGACCTGCACCAGCACCCATTGAACGGGAAGCAAGTACGAATTCTCGGTTTTTAAGTTGCAGCATTTCACCACGTACAATCCACGACATGTTAATCCACCCTGTTACACAGAGCGCAATAATAATGGTGGTGATACTTGGCTCCAGTACAACCAGCAACAGAATTGTAACA
This sequence comes from Paenibacillus sp. EKM301P, assembly GCF_011800295.1. Taxonomy (NCBI): domain Bacteria; kingdom Bacillati; phylum Bacillota; class Bacilli; order Caryophanales; family Paenibacillaceae; genus Paenibacillus; species Paenibacillus sp. EKM301P. The sequence continues at coordinate 644,043 of NZ_JAALFM010000001.1, forward strand.
AGCAAGTAAGGAATGGAATACAAGATTTCAGAAAATTTATTCATGATTTCATCAACGCGGCCACCAAAGTAACCCATAATTCCACCATAAATTACACCAATCATCAAGTCAATCATTGCAGCAGCCAAACCAATAATCAATGAAATCCGAGCGCCCATCCAAGTACGTACAAACATATCACGCCCCAGATCATCTGTTCCGAACCAATGTTCCGCCGATGGAGGAAGATTGGTGCTCAACAAATCATTCGTGCGGTCATCGTATGGCGACAGCATCGGACCAATAATTGAAGCAAGCACTATGAGAACCAAAACGCTTAAGCTCGTCATAGCCAATTTATTTTTACGAAGACGCTCCCAAGCATCTCGCCAAGCGGATAAGCTTTCACGCTGAATAACTTCAGACTGCTTTTCATCCGCTCCGACCCTCTGGAAATCTTCCGGTTTCACCTGAAGTTTATCCAAGTTCACAGCATTATCTTTAACAGACATAAAGTTATCCCTCCTTCCCGCCAGTAAGCTTAATCCGCGGATCAATAAATCCATATGCAATATCCGTAATAAAACGTGCCACCATCAACAAAATACCGTAAAAAATAGTAACTCCCATAATCATCGTATAATCACGGGTTGTAATACTATCTACGAACACCTTACCGATACCGCCAATCCCGAAGATTCGTTCAATAACAACCGAACCCGTAATAATATTGGCTGTCATTGGTCCTACATAGGTAACAACTGGAAGAATGGCATTACGTATAACGTGTTTGAACATAATTGTAATGGATTTCAAACCTTTAGCCTTGGCAGTCTTAATGTAATCTGCATGGAGTACTTCCAGCATGCTGGAACGCGTTAGTCGAGCGATAAACGCAATCGGTGAAGCAGATAGAGCCGCAACTGGCAAGAAGTAATCCATCGGGCCTTCAAAGCCCATAACATTAAACCAGCCTAACTGTTGAGCAAAGAAAAATTGAATTAACGATGCCAGAACGAAGCTGGGAACCGCAATCCCCATGATAGCTAATACCATAGCGACGTTATCTATGAGCCTACGATGATACAAAGCTGCTAGCATTCCTAGCAAGATACCGACAATTATCGACACGATTATGGCAACAAAACCGAGTTTGAGGGAAACCGTAAACGTTTGTCCGATAATGTCAGTTACACTTTGATTCAGCTTTTTCATAGAAATACCAAAATCACCTGAAGCAATATCACCTAAGTATTTAAAATATTGGACATATACAGGCTTATCCAGCCCATATTGCTCCATTAACCGGGCTTGAATCTCAGGAGAAGTCGCTTTTTCACTCATGAAGGGGTTACCCGGAATTGCTTTCATGAGAAAAAACGTCGCAGAGATCAGAATGAACAAAGACAGCAACATATAGAAAAATTTACTGATCAAATAACGCGTCATTGCCCGTTTACACCCCCCATAAATTATTTTCGACACCATTCGATTTTATCGAAATAGAATTGGACTGTCCAATCTACTTATTTGCATGGTTACATGATGATGGAAAAGACTAGGACACACAAAAAAAACGGGATATATATGGTTCAATCCACATATATATCCCGAAGTAACTATCAAACTTCAGAATTAAGCTTCAGTTACTGTGTAATATACGCTCTTGTGAAATCAATTGCTCCACTAAAGTCAAGTCCAATGTCTTTAACATTCGGTTTCGTTAAAGAAACATTTGAATAGTAATAGATCGGAAGCATTACCATATCATCTTGAACCAAAATCTTCTCTGCTTTCGCAAAATCTTCCATGCGTTTAGCTGGATCAGTTTCTGTTTTAGCAGCTTTAATCAATTCATCATACGCAGGGTTAGCATAACCTGAGTTGTTGTTACCATTGCCTGTTGTCCACATATCCAGGAATGTCATTGGATCATTATAGTCAGCAGACCAACCACCACGAGCGATTTGGAAATTCAGCTTGTTACGTGTTTGGATAAATACGCCCCACTCTTGGTTTTGAGTTTTAACATCTACACCAAGATTTTTCTTCCACATATCAGCTACTGCCAAAGCAATCTTTTGGTGACTTTCACTGGAGTTGTACAGCATAGTTATTGTAGGAAGCGTAGTCATGCCTTCTTCTTTCATACCTTCTTGAAGCAATTTTTTCGCTTCAGTGAAATCTTCTTTGAAGAAATCATCTTTATGCTCACTACGGAATTCTTGAGAAACTCCTTTTATGCCTGGAGGTACAAAGCCGTAAGCAGGAATTTGACCGCCCATTGTTACACGTTCAACGATCGGTTGGCGTTGAATAGCCATCGCAAACGCTTTACGGATTTTAGCATTGTTAAATGGTTTTTCTGTTACATTAAACAGATAGTAGTACGTACTTGCAATTCCTTTAGCCTTAAATTCATTAGGCAATTCGTTTTTCACAGCCGTAATTTGGTCAGTAGGAATTTCACCTGTTGGCATACCTGAATAATCAAGTTGTCCACTTCTGTACGAAGCCAGTTCAGTTGCACCACTATTTACAAGGGACATAGTGATTTTGCTCAACTTGATCTCGTCTTTACCCCAATAGTTTTCGTTCTTGGAAACTTCGATCTTTTGACCGCTATCCCAAGCCGTTAATGTGAAAGGTCCGTTAGTAATCATGCTATCTTTCTGAACTGCCCACTTATCATTACCTTTAATAGAAGGGTTTACAGGATAGAAAGTGTAGAAAGAAGTCAATCCCAAGAAGTAAGGAGTTGGATGTTCCAGCTCTACTTGCAATGTATGGTCATCAACAGCTTTGACACCTACATCTTTAAAGTCTGTAATTTTTGTTCCTTTATAAGATTTCGAAGTGCTCAGGTTGTAGCCCTCAGCATTCTTGATATAGTACAATTGGTAAGCATATGGAGGTGCAGGAGCCGTTGAAGGATCCAATACCCGTTGCCAAGCGAATACGAAGTCGCTTGCTTTGACTGGGTCGCCATTACTCCATTTTGCAGTATCACGAAGTTTGAACGTGTAGGTTTTGCCGTCATCGGAGATTTTCCAAGATTCAGCAACGCCAGGGATTTCTTTGCCGTCAGGACCCATACGTACGAGACCTTCATACAAAGTTTTCAGAACCGCGTTGGTTTGACTATCCTGAGCTTGTGCCGGATCGAAGGTTGGCGGCTCGGAAGAAAGGTTAACGCGCAAAATTTGCTTGTCGGCCGGGGCCGGCGTAGTCGAGGTGTTTTCTTGTGCGCCCTTACCATTGGTATCATTCTTGCCGCCGCAACCTGCGAGCAGTGCGCCAACTGCAAGAACGAGTGTCAAAAGGACTAAAAAGCTTTTCCTTTTCATCTAGCGTTTTCCCCCTAGTTCTAAAGTGGTATATGTTTATAGATTATACAACCAGCGGTCAAAAAAATCTACATTACATTTCTTCAAATTGAGCTTTTTTTTCAAAAAAACATGATTAATTCATATTTTCTCATCATTTCATGTCATATTTCATCACATAGAGTTGAATATATTTTTAAATATACCAACAACAGTCAACAAAGTATACGCCAATGTCATCGCCATAAAAGTTAATCTCCAGACCGCTCTACATAATCTTTTACCATCAACCTTTCCTTTTATTCGGTTTTGAGCTCCTCCAATTAAACCCAATGCCAGTAACAAGAGCAGTAGAATCAAATAAAAACCGAATCGGGATGTAAATAGGACATTAAAGAGTGCTGCGACGGAAAATATCAGAAAAAAAGTGGTAATATCCATAGAAGTAAGCAATGATTTCTTCTTTTCCATTTTAAGAATGTAGCGACAAACCGCAAACACGATCAAAAACGGAAAAAAGGGAAGAATACTGAAAGTGATAATAGTACCTTGTATAAGACTCAACTGATCACCCCTCTTTTAGCCGCATTCCTTCAATTAATTGCCACAATACCTCATGAGTTGGCGCACTAATCCCAGCTCGCTTTGCCATCTGCACCAGTTGCCCGTTAATGGAAGCAACTTCGGTCATGGAATGTGCAAGTACATCAGCTAGCATAGACGAGTGATTCTCTGCCGTTGCCTGGCAAACATCCATAATTTGATCCCACCATGCGCTTTCCCAGCGGATACCATGAGCTTCATATACTTGAATGCCTTCATCATACAGCTTACGCATCATATGTATTCGAACAGGCTCCGATAGCAGCTCGCCATTCCGAACTCGCCATACGGCTGTCAGTGGATTGATCACAGCGTTAATCAACAACTTGCGATAAATCCCTTTCTCGATTTCTTTCGACAAGCAAACGTCAAATCCTGCTGCAAGCAGCCGATTTAACACATATTGTTTGAAATCAGTGTTGTGCTCTCCCTCTACTTCCTCAGAATATCCAATTTCAGTCACGCCCGATCCTGCATGCACAATGGATGCTGCGCCTTGTTTCTTGGCTCCTTCGGTTGTCACAGCAGGATATACTACAGCTTTAGGCCACGCCTGCCTGATGCGTTCTATATGACCGATTCCATTCTGCAAACAAATAATCCCTGTACCTGTTTCCGTTTGAGCCACAGGCTGAATCTGCTCCAATACTTCTTCTATCGCCCCCTGTTTGGTCAAAAACATGATCCACCGTGCCGAAGTCTGTGAATTTAACCGTTGCCAATCTGCCAATGGCGCTACCTTTAATTGGTCCCCCGATACATGAACAGCCACCTGTCCCTCCTTATCAAGCACAGTAATCCCTTCACGAGCAATGGTGTGTGCCTGTTCAAGTGTTCGTGTCCACAGCCTTACTGTAGCACCCGAGGCCGATAATCTCCCGGCAAACAGCAATCCCAGCGAACCCGCTCCAATAATATCAATCACTTTGTATCGTCTCGCTTCCATCTTTTTTTCTACTATATCATATGCACTCCAATGTAATAACAAAAAACGCCAACTACGGCCAAGCGATAGTTGACGTTTTATTTAGATAGCTATTGTAATCTTGCTACTCAATGCGCTCCAGATTCCCATTAGCGTCCATTTTGAACCTGGATTTAAGCTCTTCCTCATCTTCAGTGATTAAAGCCAAACGCCGGGCACGGTCCATAATCTGAATCAGAGCTTTATAATCATCATTTACAACACGATAGTCGGTCTGCACATCATTCACTTCTTTGGACAGCCGGTCATTAATGGAGCGAAGCTGATTTAATTCTTCTTCCTTTTCCCGCAAATCTTTCTCCAGCATCTTAATCTGCCGATTAGTCTCCTGCACAGATCCCTTCCATTGACGCAAGAAGCGAATTACGGCATCAATAGATAACGTATCTTCACTCGTGCCATCGGTTCTGTATCCCCCTTCGACTGTATCGAGCGTGGCAAAGGCTGCTACCTGCGATACACCTACTGGGCTCTGCTTGCGAATATAACTGCGCTTCTGGCGCTGCGCTTTGGCAATGCTAATCGCTTCATCGTAACGTTTGCGCACGCAGCTATTCCAACGAAAGCCGCATGCTGCAGAGGTTCTACCTATTTTTTGTCCAACCTCCTCAAACGCAGCGAGCTGTGTTCCACCTTCCCGGATATGCCGCAATGTCACCTCCGCCAATATCAAGTCATCTTCCGCACTCCATGCATCTTGTCTTATTGCAGTCATGCCTCTAGCCCTCCTAACAACATCCTGAAATAACCGTCTTCATGAACCGATCTTGCCGGTATTTGAATAGGGTATAAAAGCTGTTTATTCATTCCTATGCCTCTCGTAGAGTTCATAGAATCTATTTGATACTAAATTGTATTTCCATTTCTGCCAGAACTCATACGTGAAGTAAACAGTTTCGGGTTTCACGCATGCTCTGACTGCTGTACAATAAAATGAATGGTTAAAGAATAAAAAAGGATCATATACATTACCATTAGTCTTTTTCTGGAATACATAAAAGGGGAAACTAAATGAATAAACGAATAAAAATCGCGATCTGCACCCTGCTGGTCCTCATAATGATGCTGACTTCCATATATGTACGTCCTACTTTGGCCGCTCCCTCTCCTGAAGAAAATCAGATTTTACAAGATAGCCTGTCTATCGTGGAGATCGACCATGAAATCGAGCGGATTAGTCAGGAACAGCAGGCTCTTTTACAGCGTCAGCAGGAACTGCGTAGTAGTCTAGCTGATCAACAGGAGCAAATGAACCTACAACGTAAGCGTGCAGGTTCTGTGCTGCGATCTTACTATATGGGAGAAAGGGACAAGCTGCTGAGTGTAGTGCTAGGGGCTAAAAGTATAAAGCAACTTCTCTCTTTGTACGATTATTACTTATTATTGATTAGTCACGATCAGGATGTGCTTCAAGAATACGAATCCAATTATCAATTTATGCGAAAAACAGAGCAGCAAGTCGCCCAAGCCACGACGGAATTGGGGACGGTTAAAACAAACCTACTGGCACAACGTAAACGGATTCTCCAACTCCAGTCGCGTGTAGATGACGGCGTTAACGCCAGCGATAACCCTGATACTCTACGCAAGTTAATTGGCGAAATGACAGCTTATTGGGAGAATGTAGGGGTATACGAGGTAAATAAACACTTTAAAGCATTAGCTCAAGCAATGCAGGATTTACCCCAATTCATTCAACAGCAGCAAGGTGCCATGATTACAAATGGAAAAATCATTACGATAAGCATTCGTGAAGAAGAATTTAACCGTTTTTTAAAGTCAGAGAATGAATTGTTTAATCACTTCAACTTTTCCTTCGTGCAGGATCAGATTGTGGTAGAAGGTCAGCAAGGAACGATGAAATTGAGGGTAGAAGGTCACTATACAGTAGAGAATGAACCCAAAAATGCCATTCTATTTCATGTAGATCGACTGGTATTTAACGGACTGGAATTGCCGGACACGACTCGCAACAAACTGGAAGAAGATTTTGATCTCGGCTTCTATCCACAGCAGCTTATATCATACGTCAAAGCTACAGAAGTACATGCTTTAAAAGGTATTCTTGAAGTTAAGCTCGAATTAAGTTTTAAGTAAGTTTTTGCTCACCTACATTGTTCTGATTTTTGATATGAACAAAACAAAAGACCTCGGAATGTTCCCGAGGTCTTCATTATTTGTAATAACGATCAGGGATTATAACAGATCAGCTGCCAACTGCGCGAGCTTGGAGCGTTCTCCTTTTTCCAACATAATATGTCCGCTAATCCCTTCTTGCTTAAACCGCTCCACCACATAGGTCAAGCCATTACTGGCTGCATCTAGGTAAGGATGATCAATTTGCTCCGGATCTCCCATCAGAATGATTTTACTTCCCTCACCTACCCGAGACACAATCGTTTTGATCTCATGTCGGGATAAATTTTGCGCCTCATCGATAATAATAAATTGCCCAGGTATCGAACGTCCGCGAATATAAGTGAGCGCCTCCACCTGAATACTGCCCAAGCCCATCAAAATTTTGTCGATATCCCCAGATTTTTTGGCATCAAACAGATACTCCAGATTGTCGTAGATTGGCTGCATCCAGGGGCGAAGCTTTTCTTCCTTTTCTCCCGGTAAATAACCGATATCCTTGCCCATAGGAACAACAGGCCGAGCAATTAACAGTTTCTTGAAGCGATGCTCATCCTCTACTTTAAGCAGCCCCGCCGCCAGTGCCAGTAGCGTTTTGCCTGTACCTGCTTTTCCAGTAATCGTCACAAGAGGGATATCATCATTAAGCAAAAGCTCCAATGCCATCCGTTGTTGAGCATTACGCGCGCTGATTCCCCACACCGATTCGTTACTTAAGTACAAAGGTTCTAATCGCTCTGCCTCCTGATTTACTTTCAGCAGTGCTGATTTTCCAGTGCCCATTTCATCTTTCAAAATAACAAATTCATGTGGATACAGCGTATAAGGTAGTTTCAGTGGTTTGATTGGTAAAAAACGGTTAGAGTAAAATTCATCTATGATGGACGGATGCACCTGTATCGCCGAGTATCCGGGGTACAACTCACTTGGATCACCTGTTCTATCGGATAGGTAGTCTTCAGTCAGCAGCCCCAATACATCTGCCTTGATTCTGACCAATACGTCTTTACTAACCAACACCACTGAACGCGGATCAGATTGCTCCTGTTCTTCCAAATGATAATTTAAAGCAACTGCCAAAATCCGGTTGTCGTTCGAAACTTCCCCGAACATCTCCTGGACTTTCAAAAAACTCCGGTGGTTTAACTCAACCTTAAGCCTTCCCCCTTGGGGAAGTGGAACGCCGCTGTGAAGATGCCCCACTTCTCTCAACCCGTCCAACAATCGCGATACATTACGGGCATTCCGTCCAATCTCATCCGCGTTGCGTTTTTTGGAGTCGATTTCTTCCAGAACAACAGCTGGAATAACAACTTCATGTTCTTTGAAGGTAAAAATGGCTTTCGGATCATGCAGTAGCACATTCGTATCCAGCACAAAAATTTTCTTCATTAAATCCCCTCCAAAGCGGCGTGGACAATCTCATGTTTCATACCTATACCTATTCACTGGCTACCCAATACTTGCTGATTCCCTGAAAAAAGAACCCCAAAACAGCATAATGCAACGAAAAGTGTAGCTGAAGATAGCCTCAGAGCCTGTACATTTTTAAAATTAGACACAAAAGGCCCAGTGATTGCTCACTGGACCTAGACTGGGTTCACTTTAAATTTAGACATACCTCAACCCCCTTATGCTATATAAGAGCTTTACTCGCTGCGAGTATAACATAAGCGGGGAAAAAGATACATACTCAGGAATTGGAAGAAGATTCAGTGCTGTCGCTTGCTTTTTTGGCTAATTCCTCTTGTAGCGCTTGTTTGGCCAAATCGAGCTGTTGCTCATCAATGTACACATAAGGGCTACGCCACGTTCCTGATACAGGATTGTATTTTACATTTTGCTTGGAAATATTCCAATAGGTTTGTACGATATTTTTCATTTGCTGTGACTCGATATCAGTCATCATATTCTTATCAACCGATTTAATAATTGCACTAAATTTGGTCAAAGCATTAAAGGATTGCATTTGGTCAATTAGGGAATGAAGCACCTGATTTTGTCGACGATTGCGATCAAAGTCGTCAGATTCTGCCGTTCTCGGACGACAATTCGACTTGCGGTAGCGAACAAAATCAAGAGCTTGGTCACCGTTCAAATGCTTGGCCCCAGCTGTCAAGTTAATATCGGTGCCATCAGCACGGTCTCGATAACACATATTTTTATCAACCGTTACATCTACGCCACCTAGATTATCTACAACATCTCTAAAGCCCTGGAAGTTAATAACCGTTACATAATCAATATTAATGTTTAAATATTTGCCGATCATCTTCTTCATTTGCTCTTCAGCAACTTCACCAGAGTCTTTCTCTCTAGCCTTAAACACCGGATAATACTCATTCAGCTTGCGTGGTTTATACCCATCCATTTCTAGACGCGTATCACGAGGCAAGGACACAATGGTAGACGATTTTGTACTAGGGTTCAATGTAGCTACCATAATAACATCTGACAAATACGTCGGATGGTCAGGGCGATAGTCGGTTCCAAGCAATAAAATAGTCAAAGGCTTAGCCTCAGCCAGTTGCGTTTTGGGCACTTCCTTGTTGATTCCAGTATCCAAAACTTCCTCTACCTGATTGTAAATATAGTAGGTATAACCACCTGCTGCCAAGATACCTATAATGAGTAGAAATAAGACAAACTTCATAAACGATCTGAAAAAGCTTTTTTTCTTTTTCGTTTTTTTCGGTTTGGCGGATTTTTTCCCGCTTTGTGTCCGGGGAGGCAATCCATTCGAAAGATTACTCATGCTTCAACACCTTTTCCTGCGTTTTGAGAAATATAGCTTTCTCCAAGTTTACAATCCTAAAACACATACAGCGGCGCATCCCATTTCCGGGCGTCGCCGCTGTGGCCAAAGACCAATCCTATGAATTAACTATTTGCTTGTGCTGTTTTACGTTGTTTCTCCGCACGCTCGCGCTCACCTTTGTTCAAGATCTTTTTACGCAAACGAATGGATTTAGGAGTGATTTCACAATACTCATCATCATTCAGGTATTCAAGCGCCTGCTCCAGAGAGAAGATAACAGGTGTTTTTAATTTAACTGTATCATCTTTTGTTGCGGAGCGAACGTTTGTCAATTGTTTTTCCTTACAGATGTTAACGACAATGTCGTTATCACGGGTGTGCTCACCAACGATCATACCCTCATAAATTTCAGTCCCTGGCTCCAAGAACAAAATACCACGATCTTCTACGCCCAGCATACCATAAAATGTAGAGGTGCCGTTTTCCGTGGATACGAGTACACCTTGATGACGTCCACCTACTTGACCGCCAACAAATGGTCCATAGCTGTCAAATGCATGGTTCATTACACCGTAGCCACGAGTCAAAGTCAGGAAGTTTGTAGTGTAACCGATCAAACCACGTGCAGGGATCAGGAATTCCAAGCGAACCTGTCCAGTACCGTTATTAATCATGTTGACCATTTCGGCTTTACGGGAGCCCAGGCTTTCCATAACTGCACCCATGCTTTCTTCCGGAATATCAATGAGGAGACGTTCGATTGGCTCCATTTTTTTACCGTCAATTTCCTTAACGATAACTTCCGGTTTGGACACTTGCAGTTCGTAACCTTCACGACGCATGTTTTCAATCAGGATTCCCAAATGCAATTCACCACGTCCAGATACAATAAAGGCATCCGGGCTATCGGTTTCATCAACACGCAAGCTGACATCTGTTTCGAGTTCTTTCAGAAGACGCTCACGCAATTTACGAGATGTTACCCACTTACCATCGCGACCTGCGAATGGACTGTTGTTAACCAAGAAGGTCATTTGCAGTGTAGGTTCATCAATTTTCAGTACAGGCAACGCTTCAGGATGATTTGGATCGGCAATGGTTTCACCAATGTTGATGTCCTTAATCCCCGCGATCGCCACAATGTCACCAGCGCCTGCTTGATCGGTTTCAATCCGTTTCAGTCCTTGGAAGCCGAACAACTTCTCAATACGCGCTGATTTACTGCTGCCATCACGTTGGATAACTGTGACCGCTTGTCCCTGCTTGATGATACCGCGGTTCACCCGACCTACTGCAATTCGGCCCAGGTATTCGTTATAGTCCATCAGTGTTACGAGGAATTGAAGAGGCTCATCTACTTTCTCAGTTGGAGATGGAATATGCTCTACCACTGTTTCGTACAATGCTTGCATGTTGTCATCTTGCTTTTCAGCATCCAAGCTGGAGGTTCCGTTCAGTGCCGAAGCGTACACAACAGGGAATTCTAATTGATCATCATTTGCACCCAGCTCGATGAACAGATCCAGTACTTCGTCAATGACTTCTGCTGGACGAGCTGCCGGACGGTCAATTTTATTGACTACAACGATAGGCGTCAGATTTTGTTCCAGCGCTTTACGCAGTACGAATTTCGTTTGCGGCATGCAGCCTTCGTAAGCATCAACGACGAGCAAAACGCCATCAACCATTTTCATGATCCGTTCCACTTCACCACCAAAGTCGGCGTGTCCCGGTGTATCTACAATGTTAATCAGGTAATCTTTGTAAGTGATAGCTGTATTTTTAGCCAAAATCGTAATACCGCGTTCACGTTCCAGATCGTTGGAGTCCATGGCGCGCTCCTGAACAGCCTCGTGTTCTCTAAATGTTCCAGACTGTTGAAGCAACTTATCGACAAGTGTCGTTTTTCCGTGGTCGACGTGGGCAATAATCGCAATATTGCGAATGTTCTCTCTTGCATGCATGGTTTGTATCCATATCCTTTCCGTATATCAAAATAGTGTCTCTATCCTGAAGCAATGCTCATTCAAGGCTAACAATCGTTCTTTAGGCCCACTCCCTGCCAGCCTTCTATAATGTTTCAGGCTTTATACAGACAGCTTCTCTCTCCGATTCGCGTGAAAACCTTAAAATAAGCGTCAGAAATCATTCCGACGCTCTTTTCATATCCATTATATTATAGTAGAAATATGTCATAAAGCAAGACATTATTGCCTGTTCCGTAATTTACCGCCATGAAATCTGCACAGCTTGTCGGTTTACCAGTTGCGTTTGCTACGGTTGTTTATGACCAACCAGATTCCAGCTCCAATCAGCAAAACGGCAATAATATACATGATGCCTGTACTTAGCAAGGTAATAATTAATAATAGCACCGATATCAAGCCTAATAGCACGCTCCCTGTGTATACATTGCGAGATAGCGAAATATCATTAATGGCATACTCCCATAATCCAATCGCCACACCTAGAAGGAACATAGGCCATAAGTAAACCATTAAATGCCATCCCCAAGTATTGCAGAGAAAAAAGAGGAAGCCGTATACCGACAAAATCCCTGCCGGCAGCAACATAAAGGGTGATACCTTGCGCATCATATACATTGCATGCAGCACGATTCCAGGTATTAAAATCAGCAAGGGCCAAAGGTTGCGTCCCAAGAAGGAGAACGTCCCCAATTTCCCCAACAAAATAATCAGTCCTACGGCAACAATGCCTACTCCGATCATACGCTCTTTTCCGGAATTCATCGTGGTCTCCTTTGTTTGCTGGATTTGTTTTTGAGTCATTAAATGTAGTTATTTTTAAGTACACTTTTATGAATATAGAGTTTTTACAAAAACCGAGCAAACTCCCCGGCATCTGCAAAACCCTATGTCTAGTTTAGCCGATGTTTTCCAAAAAAACCACGTTCAAATATGACGGGTCCGTAGCTGTCGATATATTCCTGCAATGACAACCGCTACGGCCAGCAAGAGCGGTAACCATGCATGTATAACCTCACCCATGACTGCTAACCATATGCCCAATTTGGGATCACGCAGTAGCATTTCTCCTGCCGTAAAGGCCAGAATGGCAGATCCCAGCAGAACAAGGATCGGGAATCGATGAAGCCAGATTGCTATCACATTGCTGCCCCAGACGACAATCGGAATACTAATTGCGATACCAATGACTATAATAGCAATGTCCCCATTGGCTAGAGCTGCAATAGCTAATACGTTATCTAGACTCATTACAAAGTCTGCTACTAATATCACTTGTATTGCCTTCCAAATGGTTGTTTCCGCTCTTACTCCTACATGATCATCATTCTCATACAGCAACTTGAATGCAATCCATAACAGAAGTAAACCGCCCGCCGCCTGAATAAAAGGTATGCCCAGCAAAATAACAGCTACAAAAGTCAACACACAGCGCAGAAGGACCGCACCGACTGCCCCCCACCATATTGCTTGACTTCGCTGCCTTGCAGGCAAGTTTTTGCTCGCCATGGCTATAACAACTGCATTATCACCGCTTAGCACCAAATTAATCATTAATATTTTCAATAGCAAAATGATATGCTCCATATGTACAAACACCCCCATCCTACATGTATGCGAAATCGGACGAGGCTATGCTTGCAGGCATTTCAAATAAGTCATCATTTATTAATAACTGATATCCAATTTGTTGAGTATATACCTTGAATTCAATAACAAACAGCAATATAATGAATCGTATTTCCGAAAAACGGGTATTAACATAAACAACATGCAATGTTTTTGATGATGTTTAATCAGGGAGATGAGAACGATTGACATGTCTGTACTTCAGTTCTTTTGGCTATTGCTTAATGTAATATTTATTGACCTTCTACTCGCAGGAGATAATGCGATTGTAATTGGGCTTGCCGCCAGAAAGCTGCCTCCTGCAATGCAAAAAAAAGCGATTCTATACGGCACCGGGGGTGCCCTTCTCATCCGCATAGCAGCCACTATTGTGGTACTCTGGTTGCTCCAAGTACCGTGGTTGTTACTCATTGGGGGTATGATGCTAGTCTGGATCGCGTATAAGTTGCTTGTGGACCAAGAGGATCATGCTGAAGTTAAAGCAGGCACAACTCTATGGGGTGCTATCCGCACCATTATTATCGCCGATGCGGCAATGGGTCTGGACAACGTGATTGCTGTTGCTGGCGCGGCCCAGCAACATTTGATACTTGTAGTGCTGGGCCTGTTAATCAGTGTGCCGATCGTTGTATGGGGAAGCACTCTTTTTATCAAGCTGATCAACAAATTCCCCTGGATCATCTATTTAGGATCGGCTGTGCTTGGTTATACGGCCTCTAATATGATCACTGAAGAACGTAAGCTGGCACCATACTTTACGGAGCATCCGGCGCTGCGTATCTTGTTTATTGCCACCGTTATGGCTGGCATTTTGCTCACAGGGTATCTTCAAAATCGCAGAGCAGTATCCCGTCGAGAAAAAGCCATCTGAAAGAGGTTCAAAAGAACCTCACCCAAATAAAAGCAGACCCCAACATTGTTGCGGGTCTGCCTTTTTTATTAAAACCAATCTTCCTGTATAACTTCCTCTTTACGCCCCTCTACAGCTCCACCTGCCTCAAGGACAACCGTCTCCGTTGTAGCTACAGCCTGATCGATCAAAGCATTTAAATCCCGGATAGAGGCTTCAATCTTCTGCACTACCCACAAATTCGGATTGGTCGTGGGAGATTTGGGAACAAACAATGTACAGCAATCCTCATACGGGAGAATGGATAAATCGTAGGTGCCAATTTGCTTAGCGATTTCTGTGATCTCCTGCTTATCCATCATGACGAGAGGTCGCAGCAAGGGGAGTTCCGTCGAACGACCAATCACATTCATGCTGGGTAGCGTTTGACTAGCAACTTGACCCAGACTGTCGCCCGTCACGAGTGCCAATGCTCCTTCACGCTCTGCCAGCATTGTTGCAATTCGCAGCATAGACCGCCTCATTAGCGTAATAATCAAATTATCCTGCCCAGTGCGAGTAAAGGCCGTCTGCACCTCTGTAAACGGCACAAGGTGGATTTTGATTCGGCCCGCGTAGCCTGCTAATACTTTTGCCAAATCAATAACCTTTTCTTTCGCACGCTCACTTGTAAATGGATAGCTATAAAAATGTACACATTCGATTTCCAAGCCTCTACGCATGGATGACCATCCTGCTACCGGACTGTCAATTCCACCGGACAGCAGCAGCATAGCTTTGCCGTTCGTCCCTAACGGAAAGCCCCCTACAGCCATAATAACATCACTAAAAATATATGCCGCCTGCTCTCTTACCTCCACACGCAGCTCAATATTAGGTTGACGTACATCGACCCTCAGCGCCGGAAAATTCCGCAATAGAGGAGAACCAATTAAATGATTCATCTCTTGTGAAGAATGGGGAAACTCCTTCCATACTCTGCGGGCATTTACCTTGAATGTTGTTCCCTCGTCTACGTTCAGCTCATGCATTAAAGCTACAGCCGTCTCAATGATAGCATCCAACTCAACAGGAGCCATTTTGACAGGACTAATCGTCGTGATGCCAAACACCTTTTGCAATACTTGAATGATCTGTTCATAAGGCTCTCCCCCGAGAACCACATAAATCCGTCCAAATTCCTTGCGCAAAGAGGCACCTGGAAAAGGCTTAAGCAGCAGTTTTACGTGTTTCAGTACAGCCTTTTCAAAACGAGCACGATTCTTCCCTTTTAATGTAAATTCGCCGAAGCGAAGTAACAGCATATCATAGTGCATTTTAACGTTTCCACCTTTCAAGGGATTCCAGCTTGGCTACAGCCTGTCGAAGTGCGAGTATGAGCTCGTCGATATCCTGTTCCGTATGTTCATCACCAAAGCTGATACGAATGCCGCCGGCTGCTTCTGCCTCATTGCGGCCCATCGCCAGCAGTACCCGGCTGGGCTCGGCTAATTTTGAAGAGCAAGCCGATTTGGTGGACACTGCCACACCCAATTGCTCCAGCGTATGCAGCAGTACCTCGGCCTTCATACCCGGATACGAAAAGTGGACAATATGCGGCGCTTCTTTCCCACTGTTCAGCCGCAGTTGAGGGATTGTTTTCACTTCTGCAACCACCCGTTCTCTCCACTCGATCATGCGCCGTGCAGTCTCTGCTTGTCGTTCGCCCGCCAGCCGTACCGCCTTAGACATACCGACAAGCAGTGGTACATTTTCGGTACCCGCACGAACCCCTTGTTCCTGAGAGCCGCCACTAAGCAGTGGGAAAAGCTCTATCCCCTCCCGAACGAATAGCAACCCAGCACCTTTGGGTCCACGCAGCTTATGCGCCGAAAGGCTGTACAGATCAGCTTGCCAGTCTCGGATATCAACCGGCAACTTTCCAAACCCCTGTACACCGTCAATATGAAATAGGACTCGGGGGAACCGCTTTTTCAGCGCAGCTCCGATATCATGTAATGGTTGCACTCTTCCCGTCTCATTATTGACATGCATGATACTGACTAAAATCGTATCTTTACGAACAGCTGCACAAACCTGTTCGGCAGTCACATGACCTTCCTCATCCACAGGTAAAAAAGTAACCTCAAATCCCAAATTTGTTAGCTGTTTGCATGCTTCATACACAGACGGATGCTCTGTCGATACAGTAACGATATGTTTGCCTCTGGTCTGATACTGCAAAGCTGCTCCCTTAACGGCAAGATTATTACTTTCCGTTGCCCCCGATGTGAAGACAATCTCCGAAGGAGATACTCCCAAAGATGCAGCGCATACTTCGCGCGAGCGCTTAATCAACTTATCCGCGTCCTCTCCATACCGATGCATGGAAGATGGATTGCCATAATGGCGTCTCATTACCTCGGCAACGGTTGTAATCACCTCTTCAAAAGGCGGAGTTGTCGCGGCATAATCAAAATATTTCATCAAACTCCCCTTTCTGCCCCACAACTGCTACAACAAAAAAAGACCAAAACAGGGAAAGGCCGCTTCATTACAGCGACACCCTTTCCCCATATTGATCCTGTCTGCGGACCTAATCGAATTGAAATTACGCACTTTTATGCTATAAGCTATAGGGCTTAGATGGTATATTTTTCACGTGCATTCTGAATTTTGGAAATATATCTTTGCGTTTCTACCGGAAGCTTGTCCAGTACAGACATCAACTGCTCATCACTACTTACTCCAAGCCGCTGCACCCGTCCAGGACCTGCATTGTACGCAGCCAGCGCCATATTTTCCTGTCCGTTAAAACGTTTAATCTGGTAAGACAAATAGCGTACGCCAGCATCAATATTTTGTGCAGGATCATAGGGGTCACTAACTCCCAGACCTTGAGCTGTAGCATCCATCAACTGCATAAGTCCTTTGGCTCCGGCCGAAGAAGTAACCGATGGATTAAATGAAGATTCCGTATCAATAACTGCTTTAATCAAAGCTACCGGAACGCCGTATTTCTGACTTGCCTCATTAATCAAACTATCATACGCTGTAGCTTTTGTAGGTCCGTCCGTTGCCGCATTGGAAGAAGCTGGATATACTGCCAATGGTGAAGCCGTTCCCCTCGAAGGTCCCAGTTGAAGCCAGAGCAAGCCGTTTTCATCTCTGGTAACATCGCCTGAATTTTCTTGAGTGACAGCATCATCTGTTTCCAGCTGACCTACTTGTTCCAGCAATCCAGAAAAAGCATCCGCTGTACCCGTCTGGGTCGTAGCACTCATATTATTTAACAGCTGCATGTCTAACATGGATTTGGACACGCGCGGATCAATTTGCATGTGGTGTTCCCAACTTTCTATAGTTGTTATATCCCAAATAGCTTGTCGTTATTGCTATGATACAACTTTTTACTATGTACTTCCATACTTTTTAATGAAAAAAAGCTCCGTTTCTGTCGAAAAGACAGCGGAGCTAAGATATCGGAACCTTTACCCAACAGGGTTAGCGCACAAACGGGATAAAAGCAAAATAACTCAAGGTTGCCAATGCGCCAAGACCAATCGACCAAATACCGGTTGTTTTACTGCCATTTACATAAGCAAAAAATCCTAAAACTGCCGCAATGGGTCCCAGCACAATAGACCACATAAACAATGATGCGATACCAGCAGCCAGCCCAATATAGCCGGAAATACGACCACTATTGTTTATAACCTGCTCTTCACCCTTGTTCTCATGTTTGGTCACAACTGGCGAGCCAGGAGCAACCTCTGCGGCATATTCCTCACGATGATGGCGGCGCTTGGCAGAGCGCTCCTGAACGTGACGAGGATAATCTACACGTTCACGGCTAACATGCTCTTCATTCTTATGCTTATCGTTTTCATGATCTTCCATAATTCCTGCACCTCCAAATGGAAATGAATCGCGTAATAAATCTAGAGAGACTTCGGCTTAAAGGTGTGGCAACAGGTTGCAGCAGACGTTGCAGCCTTATCACGTTCTTCTGAACTAAAGCTTTCCCCCGCATATTCTTCTTTAAATTTTTTCCCGGCATGACCATCTACTTCAATCATGATCAAATCTGCCTTGCAAAAGTTGTTTTCTCCCCAATAATGGCAATTGGCTACACTGCACTTTACGATTGGCTTGGCCTCTTGGCTCATGATCATCACCTCGGATTCATTGTCCCCCCGCTCGTCTGCACCTATGCGTTCATGGCATATGGCAGTTGGTGACATACGAAAAAAGCCGCTTCCCTTCGTCTCCTCCAAACTGGCAGGAAACAAGTAGAAAACGGCTTGCTTGTCTTGTTTTGAGTTTTTGATTAGAAATGAATTTCTGGATTGAATGCTTTAGGCATGAGTACGACGAGTCTGCATCCGGCGCTGTGTCAAATAATCACTTTCATAATAAGTCAGATCATCACGCAATTCTTCAAAGTTTTTCGTAATGTCCATGATCACTTCGCGTGCGGCTGGCACTGGCGTTTTACGGAAGCGGATAGCATCTTGTCCCGTATAAGCATAGCGTCCGTCCTCTGCGTAAGATTCATTTTTGGGATAAAAAAAGCTGTTCACGCAGTCATGGTATACGTTATACAATGCCTTTTCCGCAAAATCGACGTCAAAGTTGGCACGGCGCAAAGCCACACCCAGCTTTTCATAGGATACTTCGGAAAAAACAAGGACATGGCGGAGATCCGACAAAAAACCTTTGTAAAAAAGTACGGACTCCTCATTGCCATCCACAGCCAGCTGCGGCAGAGCATGCTCATTGAGGAATGTTTCCACACGTTTTACGGCAGTTTTCAGTCTCTCCTGCGCCGACTCACATAATTTTTGTACGTTGACTGCTGACATCAAGGCAGCTCCCCCTTATTTGTTGCTTGTTCATCAATTTGGTTACCCGAAAATAGTCCCTTCTAACCGAAAGAGCTGTAATTTTCAGTATTTATCCTACCACAAATAAGCATTGAAAGGTATAAAAACATGCCAACCTCCTCACGCTAAACCATAAATTTATGAATACTTAAGGAGGACGGTCCATGTCTCGGCGAAAATGGTTAAAACCCCTGCTTGGAGCAGCTGCCGGGGTGCTTCTGATCACACTGATGCTGCCTTCACGCGATCACCGCCACACACCACAGCCCGAATATACGACCAAGATGGTACCACAGCAGGAGAAGCAGCTTAAAAAAGGAATGTTGGCTTTGGACCTGTCCGCTACAGATACCCTCACACGGATGGACGCAAGACAGGATATTCAATACGTAATGCGGGAGCTGAATGGTAAAACTGCCGATCAGAAAAGACAGTTCACCCACACATTGCAGCAATCACACAGTCATCTTCATACGCTCCAGTGGATTCACATTAGGGACGGAAAGACTAACACCTATACAGGTAGCAAAGCACAGACAAGTCTGCTGAGCCATCCTCAAATTCAAAGCAGCTTGGCTGCAGCTCGTCGTTCTGTCATGCAAAATAAATCCTATGAATCCGCTGCTTTTCAGGTGGAGGACGGTAAATATTTCGTCATGGCTGAACCATCGGCTGATGGAACATGCGGCGTTGCTGCTCTAGTCAGTCAGCAAGTATTGCGTGACGTGGAGAAGCACCAGCGCAAAAATTTGCGTTTAATTCCCTATCCAAAAGAAGGTAGCTACAAAATCGAATCCGTACATCCCGACACATTGCACGATATCACGGTCAAAACGGGACACGACAACGAAAATGCAAGCCATTATTTTGAAAACGAAATTGTCGTTCGCTTCCGTCACAATCCTGATTCACGACAACTGCAGGAAATTGCAGCAGACTTACACTGTGAGCCAGGTCGCAAGCTTGGTTATACTTATGTATTTCATTCGGATAAGATGAACTTTAAAGAGCTAAAGCAATACTTTTCACGAAAGTGGAATCCACTTTATGCTGAGCCTCACTATATGTATCTGACTAATGAGAAAGCACCTATCAAAGCGGACAGCTCTATTCCTAATGATCTGCTTTTTTCTCGCTATCAATGGAACCTGCCTGCTACCGAAACCAACAGAGGTTGGAAACTAAGCAAAGGCAGCAAGGATGTAATTGTCGCGGTTGTAGATACGGGAGTGGATTTGGATCATCCTGATCTAAAAGGTCAAATTCTTTCAGGGCATAACGTGGTCAACCCGTCTGAAAAGCCTTATGATGACGTCGGTCACGGAACGCATGTCGCTGGCATCATTTCTGCGCTCGTAAATAACGGTGAGGGAGTCGCCGGTATGACGTGGTACAACAAGGTCATGCCGATCAAGGTACTTGACCAATCTGGCTCCGGTACGACTTACTCGGTTGCAGAAGGTATTATATGGGCAGCTGATCACGGGGCCAAGGTCATCAATTTGAGTCTCGGCAACTATGCACAAGCTTCATTTTTGCATGATGCAATCAAATACGCTTATGACAAAGATGTTGTATTAGTTGCAGCCACAGGCAATGATAATACGGAGCGACCTGGTTATCCAGCAGCATACCCTGAAGTATTTGCCGTTTCTGCTACAGATTCTTCTATGCACCGCGCATCCTTTTCTAACTACGGCGATTACGTGGACGTCATGGCTCCAGGTGCAAGTATTGCCAGTACGTATCCAGGGAATCAATATGCTGCGCTGTCGGGTACTTCAATGGCCAGTCCACATGTATCAGCGCTAGCTGCCCTGATTCGATCCATTAACCCTGATCTAACCAATAAAGAGGTAATGGATTTAATGAGAGACAGCGTAATTGATTTGGGCACACCAGGACATGACAAATATTTTGGGTATGGTCAAATCGACGTGTATAAAGCATTGAAAGCAGCACAACGTCCGTATGTTCCCCTGCAATTCTATCCACAGCATTTCAGTGACAAGTTAAAATCCCTATTGAGGAAACTGGAAGCCTAGGATACCCCAGAAAAAGCAGCCATGTTGCTCCATGGCTGCCTTTTTAGGCTTTCTTAACGCTTGGAACTGGTACGGACAGGCCGCTTTCCATAACTGCGAGTATGACAGCATGGGTCACCAGGATCCTTGACAACCACCGGAAATACGTGGTGGGGCACAGGTATAACATGCGCCTGATTAATAATTTCAATCGGATGAACAACAGGCACCACCTGTGGGTAAAATTGATGATTTACAAATTGGATCGGCGGGCACACAACCGGGTCGTAATGGCAATGACTCATAATGTGCAACTCCTTTCGGTGAATTAGTACAGCATATTAAGAAGGCGTATGCTGTGCTTGGATGTTTACCCCCTAATACATTTATCCCTTATAAAATAGGCTTTCGTTCCACAATGACCGAATGATCAAGAATTTCGCCTAACAAAGTACATAACTTGCGCAGACCTGATTTAAGTGTTTCCTTGTCCGCATACGAAAAAGAAATACGGATATGATTACTATCCATACCACCTGCATAGCACACCGCACCAGACAAAAAGGAAATGCCTTCACGGTCAGCTACCCGCTCCAATTCTGGAATATCCACCATAGAGGGAAGTTTAATCCATAGATTGAGACCACCTTCAGGAGCATACCAGGCAACCTCTGGCGGAGCATAGCGCTGGAGCGTATTCAATGCGACAGTTAGACGATCACGAATTTGTTCTCGCAATGAAACAAAATGCTGATCAAGTCGATTTCTGATAAAGGGTAGCAGTGCTTTTTGCGTTAATAGAGGGCTCCCCAAATCTGTAGTTGACTTGGCAGCCACTAAACGATCCATTACGCTCCCAGTTGCCGCTACACAAGCTATGCGGCAGCCGGGAGCAACGGTTTTGCTGAAGCTTTTGATATAGACAACATGCCCGGATTGATCATGCGCCTTGATAGAAAGCGGTGGTTTTGCTTTGTAATACAGGTCGGAAAATGGATCATCCTCAACAATGAGACAGTGATAACTTTGAGCCAGATCCAGTAATTGCGTGCGTCTGGCCACCGTCAAAGTTACGCCAGTAGGATTGTGGAAGGTAGGTATCGTATAGATCAATTTTGGGGGATGGGTATCACAGAGACGTGTCAAAATATCAATCCGCATCCCCTCCTCGTCCATCGGAATCATAATTACTTTAGCACCACGACTAGTGAACACATCAATGGCCCCAGTATAGGTAGGAGCTTCCATGTAGACCACATCTCCCGGGCCAACAAACGTACGCGCCACCAGGTCAATCCCCTGTTGAGCTCCGCTGGTCACAAGCAGTTGCTCTGCCACTGTAGGTATACCACGTTCACTCAAGTGGTCTGCGAACACTTCTCTTAGTTCTAAATCACCTTCAAAAGTCCCATATGCAGCCATTACATTGGAATTTTCAGAGGATAAACGTTGAGTATCTGCGATGATTTCGCGCGTGGGAAGAAGCTCCGGTTGTATTGCGGCTATATGAAAAGAATAGGTAGCCTTTCGGCTGTGGTTAAAGTTTCTCCATAATTGTGCGCGCGGCAAATAATCGATGAGCGACATCTGCCAAGACAAATCCTGCGCCCCCTCACGATAAATCGGTACTGAAGCTTCCGCCACATAGCAACCTTTTCCCTGTGTGCACGTAACCAAATTCATGGACTCTAGCTCGGCATACGCCTTGCTTACAGTTACAGGACTCACTGCAAGCAGACTGGACAGATGACGGATAGAGGGAAGCTTCGTACCCTGAGGTAGTAGCCCTGACTGAATGCGATCCGCTAATGTTTTGGTAATCTGTAAATATAATTTGACACTGCTGTTGCGGCTGAGATCAATATGCATCGGAACCCTTCCCTCCAAAAATCAACTGTTACATTTAGACGTTTACTGTTATACTTCATTATCGATATAATACAACAAATTTCTTAGCACAGTATAGAACACAGGAGATGATTGGATTGGAATACAAATTTTCGGGTATGGCTCGTACTCAGGGCTCGTCCATGGTAAGGGACATTTTGAAGCTGACACAGGGAACAGATGTATTATCTCTCGCAGGTGGCCTTCCGGCCGATGCCTTCTTTCCCGTCGAAGCGGTTGCTAAAGCCTATGAGCGGGTATTCCGCCTCGGCGGTACTACCGCACTTCAATACGGCCTAACCGAGGGATACATTCCTCTACGGGAACGTCTGGCAGCAATCATGTCATCCCAAGGCATCTCCGTCACCAGAGATAACATCCTCATGACAACAGGCTCGCAGCAGACCATTGATCTAGTTTCACGTGTGTTGCTTGATCCGCAGGATACTGTATTGGTGGAGTCCCCTACTTATTTGGCTGCTCTTCAGGTATTCAATTCCTATGGCGCTAACATTGTAAGTGTAAATACAGACGCTAACGGTATGCAATTAGATGATCTTGAGGCCAAAATCAAACTGCATCAGCCAAAATTTGTGTATGTCATCCCTACCTTCTCTAACCCAGCAGGAAGTGTATGGAGTATGGAACGCAGAACAGGCGTTGTTGAGCTATGCCGTAAATACGGAACTTTAATTTTTGAAGACGATCCTTACGGGCGACTCAAATTTGATGAGAACCTTAACTTCCCATCCCTATTTTCTATTGATCAACAGCTAGGTGGCGACGGTCATGTAATGTACACTTCTACATTCTCTAAAACTGTCGCTCCAGGTGTTCGCTCTGGATGGTTGGTAGCTGATCAAGCGATCGTCGTTAAGACCGCGAATGCCAAACAATCTGCTGATTTGCACTCCAGCAGTATTGACCAGCGTGCTTTGAATGAACTGTTGGACTTCTTTGATTTGGAGGGACATATACGTACCGTGTCCGCTGAGTATCACACTCGTATGCTGCGTCTTACATCGTTAATGAAAGAACGCCAATGGGAAGGAATCACTTGGAATGATGCACTTGGTGGCATGTTTATGTGGGTTACCTTACCTGAAGGCTTCCGTTCTGAGCAGTTGCTGCAACTCGCGATTCAGGAAGGAGTCGCATTTGTGCCTGGACAAGTTTTCTATGCTGACCTGAGCGGCAGCAACCATATGCGAATCAACTTCACGCATACCGATCCAAGCCTGCTTCCAAAAGCAGTTGACCGATTGGATCGGGCGTTGAAGATGTATATGGAGGAAAATGTAGTAAGAAACGCGCGTTAATAGAGTGCTGATTGCAAGTCTCATCCTCGCACGTTTATACGACACAGGATTTGTAAGTCAAAAAAACAGAATGAAGCCTCCAGTGCTATGCTGGGGGCTTCATTCTATAAATGTACGGATTTTGCGCAATCCGGCTGTGCATTAAAAAGGGTGCTTCATCATTCCCACAGGAATATGACGCACCCTTTTTAATGCAATAAATACATTTGGATTAAAGATTTCTCATGCAAACAGGTTATTAATAAAATAGATTCATACATTTTAAGGTGTTGCAGTGGGGAAAGTTTTCCGTAAGCCGGGTTCTGTGCTATTCGTGGTACAGACGGGAACTACCCTCCCACTAAAAGCGACAATCATCTATCTAGGCCGAACATTGCTATCCAGCTCCAGCGACCAACCTAGACACACCTCGGGCTAAGGCTGCTTCGCGAAGAAGCTGTGTCCCTTTAGGTCTTGCTCCAGATGGGGTTTACCAGGAACGAAGTCACCAGCGTTCCTCGGGGTCTCTTACACCTCGGTTCCATCCTTGCCTGTGCCGCAAGCGGCCATCGGCGGTCCATTTCTGTGGCACTATCCTTCAACTCGCGCTGACTGGACGTTATCCAGCATCCTGCCCTATGGAGCCCGGACTTTCCTCTCGTGGCTTACGCCACCAGCGATTGTCTGTTAAACTTTCCGAACAACATTACATAGTATACAGGGAACGCGTGCATGATACAACCCTGAAAATATTGTAAATTATAGAGCACTCTTTTTACTTGCTCAAATAAAACGGATGTACCTTTCTCTGTAATGAATCATCTGCCACGTAATAAGCAGACCTTCCCACGTATAACGGAATTGAAAGCTTACTAAAATCAGGAACGTCCTCATCTAGGAATAGTTCATCATCCCGGTAGGTCTGCTGTATTTCGCCGACAATCCAGTCATGATCTCCGTAAGTATGAATATCCACTACTTTACACTCATAAGCGAGATACGCTTCCAGCAATATAGGCACATCCACTGAAATTCCGTCTTCATATGCAATCCCAAACTGCTGAAACTTATCTACATCTCTACCACTAAAGGTACCTACAGCCTGAATCCATTCCGATCTGTGCGCAGGCAGAAACTGAACACCAAAGCCTCCGCTTTTCTTAATCAGTCCGTAAGAATACGTTTCCTTCCTCAATGAAATGCCATACATGCCCGGTGATGATCCGATATATGTATGCCAGCCTGAGGCCATTACATTATTTACTCCCTCATAACGGGAAGTAACAATTGCAACCATGCCTGGATAGGCATGAATCGCAGAATCGGCTATCATCGTTCGCATACAACCTCTCCCTACGAAAAAATGTAATAGTACGCCTTTATTTTCTCATAGATGTGAAGGTTTTACAAAAATTGAAAAGGATCGGTGTCTACTTCAGATACATATACTTCCGTTGAGTATCGACCTTCTGCCAAGCGTTTGCGCATCCATTCTGCGGTTTTAGGCTTCATAATCTTTTCTGCGTTATGTCCAGGGTCAATAATAGCAATGCCGGCCATCAGGGCATCGTGAGCCGTGTGATAGTCGATATCCCCCGTCACTAATACGTCAGCGCCTTTAAAAAGCGACTTATTTACATAGCGACTGCCAGAGCCTCCAAGCACGGCTGCTTTTTTGATCCTACGGTCCAAGTCACCCACCACACGTACATGCTCAACGTTGAGACCGTTTTTCACAACATCTACAAACTCCCGCAACGTGCGGGCTTCCTTGAGCTTGCCCACTCGTCCCAATCCAAAGGTACGGCCTTTCAAATCCATAGAGTAAAGGTCATAAGCCACCTCTTCATAAGGATGAGCCTTCAGCATCGCTTGGACAACTTTATTGCGTACACCCTGCGGTACAATAGTCTCAATACGAACCTCTTCACTACGTTCCATTTTACCTGGCTCACCCAAAAACGGCTGTGTGCCTTTACCCGGTACAAAAGTTCCATAACCATCGATGTTAAAGCTGCAATGGCTGTAGTTACCGATATGTCCAGCTCCCGCATTCAGTACGGCATCCAGTACACGTTGATGATGTGTTTTGGGTACGAAAACGACAAGCTTAAATAATTGCTCGGTGTGAACATCCTCCAGCGTACCTTCACTTTGAATACCCAGTGCTTCTGCCATCCAATCATTCATGCCATCCTCTGCCGTATCCAGATTCGTATGACTGATGTAGACAGCAATATCATTCTTGATCAGCTTTTCATACAATCTGCCTGCAGGCTGGTCCGTGTTCAAAGCTTTAAGTGGGCGGAATATAATCGCATGATGCGCAATAATGAGATCAGCTTTTATGCGGATCGCCTCTTCAACAACCTCATCATTGACATCCAGGGCTACTAATATGCTTTTGATTTCCTTTTGCAGGCTACCCAGTTGAAGACCAATTTTATCGTCTGGAACTGCCAAGTATTTCGGAGCCAGCTGCTCCATATAGCTAATTACTGTCTGTCCTTTGGCAAACATGCAAGTACCTCCTTCAGCTGTTCAATTTGCTTGCGCAATTGCTCCTGCTTATGCTGCGCGGATGCCTGATCTGACCGTGCCACTTGCGCCAGCACATCCTGAAGCTTGCGAATCTCCAATTGCCATTTAGAAAAAAAGATTTCATTGGGTGCTTTGACCAATAACGGTCCGAGTAGTATCAACAAATCCTCTGTCAGCACCAGCGAACTACCAGGAAGTTCCCATGGCCGATACAGCTCGTCCTGTTTCAGTGCGCTTTCGGAAGCAGGTACTGCTGTCAGAACTTCATATATTTTACCGTCTTCTTCCATAATATGTTCGTTTATTAATACCCATTGATGCTTGATTAGCCAGCGTCGTAAAATATCCTCGCCTACGTTGGGCTGTAAAACAAGCTGTTTCACTGAAACAAGCTTGTCTTTCCCTTGCTCCAAAATGGAAGCGATCAAGGCACCACCCATGCCCGCTATCGTAATAACATCTACCTCATTGACCTTAACTACAGCCAAGCCATCCCCTTTTCTAACCGCAATGCGATCTGTAAGGCCTGCTTCAGCCACCTGCTTTTGAGCCGCACGCAATGGTCCATCGTTGACCTCACCCGCTACGGCTTGTGATACTCTGCCAGAGCGCACTGCAGCCACAGGGAGTAATCCGTGATCCGAGCCAATATCAGCCAGTCTGCTACCGGCAGGAATTTGTTCCAAAATATATTGTAATCGCTGAGAAAGTTTCATGACGTCACCCACGTAATCCATTTTTTTCGAGTCCAAAATAAAATCCCTACGACAAAAGCCAACTTCAGTATGCTAAAAAACATCACTTCGCCTGCTGCTTGATGGCGCAGGACGACCGTGTCTGCTTCCGCCATAAACACAAGGGTCAGTCCTATAGTAAAATAAACCAACGCGAGACGGGGAAAGCGGCGATGTACCCACCAGCTTAATCCAATCAACAATACTGCGTGTAAAATCCAAAATACCTCAAGCATCACTAAAGTAGCTGTAGGCCAATAGCGGCCTATAAGCACCGCATACACTAAAAGCAGCCCAGCAAGACCACAGTAATGAAGCAAGCTGATGCGCAAAGTTAATCCTACGAGACACCATATCAAACCGCACAGGCCCACCAGCACTAGAAACCAAACCTTAGCTTCACCCTGATGAAGCTGAATGATCCATACACCTGAACCCAGCATAATTGCACTGCCTAAAGTGCTCAACATTGCACTCATACTCTTTTCGGAAGACCGCCAAACCGCGGCCATTCCATAGCAAATGGCAGTAACTGCACTTGCCGAGCATATTTGCATTGCCAACGGAAAAGCGGTAAAATAAAAACCGATCAAACAAATGCAGGAAATAATGACAAAACCAAGAAGCCAGGCGATCCCATGCCCGTGTCTAAGATATGTAAGCAGCCCAGTGTTGTTACGGTTCTGGCTTTGTGCCGGATTTTCATCGTCCCGATACAGGTTGGATAGAAAATCGCAATATTGCTCAGGGAGCAGTCGACTCTGCCGCCAATGCTCAATTTCATGTAACAGTATTGTCCGTTTTTTCTCCTGGTCCAAGCTTCTTCCCCTCCACCAAGGCTGCCATGAGATAAAAAAAGACCTTCTGCGCGCTTCAAGCCGCAGAAGGTCCGCAATGTTACGCTTCTATTCGAGGAAATCCTTCAGTCGCTTACTGCGGCTTGGATGGCGCAACTTACGCAGCGCTTTGGCCTCAATCTGACGAATACGTTCACGTGTAACACCGAACACTTTACCCACTTCTTCAAGAGTTCTGGTTCTTCCGTCGTCCAAACCAAAACGGAGACGCAAAACATTCTCTTCCCGTTCGGTCAACGTATCCAGTACATCCTCGAGTTGTTCCTTCAGAAGCTCATAGGCAGCTGCGTCTGCAGGCGCCAATGCTTCCTGATCCTCAATGAAATCCCCCAGATGTGAGTCATCCTCTTCACCAATTGGTGTTTCCAATGAAACCGGTTCTTGGGCAATTTTCATGATTTCCCGTACTTTTTCCACGCTTAGCTCCATCTCGGCAGCCACTTCTTCCGGCGTAGGTTCGCGCCCCAGCTCTTGCAACAGTTGACGCGATACACGAATTAGCTTGTTGATCGTTTCCACCATATGCACCGGAATACGGATCGTTCTAGCCTGATCGGCAATTGCGCGTGTAATCGCCTGACGAATCCACCAGGTTGCGTACGTACTGAATTTAAAGCCTTTTTCGTAATCAAATTTTTCTACTGCCTTAATCAAACCCATATTACCTTCTTGAATTAGATCTAGGAAAAGCATGCCACGACCAACATAACGTTTGGCAATACTTACAACCAGGCGCAAGTTAGCTTCAGCCAACCGACGCTTAGCTTCTTCATCGCCGTTATTGATCCGTTTGGCAAGCTCCACCTCATCATCAGCAGAAAGCAGCGGTACACGACCGATTTCCTTCAAGTACATCCGGACTGGGTCATTAATTTTAATACCGGGAGGCAGGCTCAGATCGTCATCGAAATTAAAATCATCCCCGTCATTGTTTTCCGGGTCGTCATTTTGACGCAATCTGGTAACTTCTTCGTCGTTGTCATTTACAACCTCAATCCCCAAGTCACCCAGCTGCTCATAAAACTCATCCATTTGCTCGGGGTCCTGATCAAACGGCGACAGTTTTTCCATGATATCTTTGTAGTTCAGAGAGGAACTTTTTTTACCCAACTCAATCAGTTGATCTTTGACCTGATCCAGTGTTAATTCCGTCTCCAGTTCAGTATGCTGATCATTCGCCATCTTTCGACTCCCTCCTCCTAGAAACATCCGACCTCTGTGTGTTCATTGTCTCTCTAGGGCTATAATCTCACTTGCAATTTGTGCTGCACGCAAAAAATCACCTAAGCGCTCAGCGGTTCTCATTTCTTCCCTTTTCAAATCCAGTTGCTCCTGCAATGGAAATTTTCGCACTTGACGAATATAATCATCCAAAATGTGCGGTGCCCATACGCCTGGAGCATCCATCATCATGATCGAACTTACGTTCTTCTCCAGTCGGTCGTCTTGCAAAGATGAAATAAAACGGCTTGTATCCGGTAACTTCCCTTGCGCGTAATAGGCATATAGATAAGCAGCAATTGCTGCATGATCCTCAATATTAAAGGCGTCCCCCAGATGCTTCTCTACATACTCTGCAGCTTCTAAATCCTGCATCATCCAGTGAAGCAGCCTACGTTCAGCCACATGGTAAGCCGGCAACAGATTGGGCGTAGAAACCTGCCCTTTTTTATGCCTACCATTATTCCACCCATTTTCGTTATTATCCCCAAAGTTCTGTTTTTTTTGCAGGGTTTGGCGGAGTAAATTGCATTCTTGCTTTAAGGTTTCAAAATCAACCTTGACTTCGGCTGAAACTTCGCGCAGATACACTTCCCGCTCAGTCGGGGATGACAGAGGTGCAATGACATTTAATGCTTCGCGGGAATACGCGATTCTTCCTTCTTCCTCTTGCAGTATATGGTTTTTTTTCAGATATATAAGCTTAAATTTCACCGTTGAAACAGCACTTTCGATAATTTGGCGCTGAAATCGTTCGGCGCCGTATTGCCGGATAAAATCATCCGGGTCCATACCGTCGCTGACCAACGCTACTTTTACGTGAAGTCCCGCATTTTCCAACAGCGGAAAATTTTTAAGCGCTGCCGCTTGTCCTGCCCGGTCACCATCATAACAAATAATAACCTCGTCGCACAGTCCCTTTAACATCGTAGCATGATGCTCCGTTAGAGCAGTCCCCATGGCGGCCACTCCATTTTGTACGCCAGCTTCCCATGCCGAGATGACATCGCCATAACCTTCAAAAAGAACACTTTGACGAAGCTTGCGAATTGAGGTTTTAGCATGATGGAGATTGTACAGCGTTCGGCTTTTGTTAAATAGCTTGGTCTCCGGTGAGTTCAAATACTTCGGCTGCCCCTCGCCAAGTATACGGCCCGCAAAGGCAATAACTTTTCCGTTTCGATTCCAAATGGGAAACATGATACGATCTCTGAATCGATCTACATATCCGTCACCCTCATGTCGGGGAGAAATAAGCCCTCCCTTCTCCATCTCGACAGGATCAAAAGAACGCTTCTCAAGAAACTGAACGATCGTATCCCATCGGTTGGGTGCATAGCCAATTTGGAATTGGTCAATGATCTTGTCACTGAATCCCCGTGAACGCAAATATTCCATGGCTGGTTTGCCGTGCTCCGTATTTTTAAGCAAAAAATGGTACATCTTAGATGTTAGTTCATACGCTTGCAACAGCCTGTCCAACTCAGGATGCTGATGCGATGAATCACGTCCCTGCCATTCGCCGAGCGGAATATGACTTTCTTCTGCCATTGTCCTGACAGCTTCGGGAAAGGATAGTCCTTCGATTTCCATCATGAACTTGATGGCATTGCCTCCCGCGCCGCAGCCGTAGCAGTAAAAAATCTGACGATCCGGTGTCACGGTGAATGAAGGGGTTTTTTCGGAATGAAAAGGACAGAGGCCTTTCATATATTTCCCCTGTTTGGTCAAATGCACGTACTTGCTTACCGTATCTACAATATCATGATGTTGTAAAACTGACTCGATGATATCGTCCGGTATGTTACCTTGTCCGGCACTCATATTAACCACCTTCATCTCTTTAGCACGTAAATATAATTCGATACCGTTATTCATTCTCCTGCAAGCGAAGTAAAAGTTTTGTCAGTTTATGTTGAAAAACTTCACGATCCTCTAATGTAAACGGTTTAGGACCTTTTCCATAACGTCCTTTTTTCCGTTCTTTGGCAGAAGTGTGGCGTCGGTCCAGCATGAAGTCTATCGAATCGTTTCGATACATCGTTCCGCGAAAAGACATCACTTCACACCCTTTTGCCAAGGCAAGTGCAGCAAGACCATAGTCGTTGGTTGTTACAATATCTCCGCAGCGGATATGATTGGCAATATAGAGATCGGCACTCTGGTCGCTTCGGTCTACTTTAACAACGCTTACGCCTTTGCTGCCCTGAATGAGATGATCATATGAAGATACCATAATAACGTCAATATGAAAACGGGAAGCTGTCTCTGCTATTTCACTTTTAACCGGACAAGCGTCCCCGTCAACAACGATCCGTATATCCGGGAAATTTCCGGACCCTCCCATGAACATCCCCCATCTCGCATCCGCATTCGAGTAAAATACGGAACGGCTGCAAGATCACTCTTACACCGTTCCGTATATTTATACCCATTTTTTCAAGTTGTTCATACTACCACAACCGACGTTTAAACTACAAGCTTGGAAAAATCAGCAAAACGCTTCAATTCTGAGTCAATAGCAGCCAGCAATGCCAAACGATTATTACGTACAGCATCATCCTCAGCCATAACCATAACGGAATCAAAGAACGCCGTCACCGCAGGAGTAATGGATGAAGCAAGCGTCAATGCTTGTGTCGCATCACCTTCCTGTAAAGCTGTACAATAAGACTCATAGGCGCCATACCATGCTTCATATAGGTTTTTCTCGCCCTGTTCCGTAAATTCACCCGTATTCACTGACTTATGAACTGCTTTAGCAGCCAAATTACCTACGCGATTAAAAGACTCGACTGTTGCCTTGAAGGCATCCCCTGTTTGTACAGCAGTCATTAACGCAGCTCCGCGGTTAACAACGGAAGCAACATCGTCATATCCAGCTGAAAGCACAGCATCCACAACGTCATAACGAAGTGTCTCGGACAATAGTTTCTTCACGCGTAATCCGAAAAACTCATGTAATTCTTTACGTATTTCATCTGCGGAACGTTTCATATTTCCAAAGTTGCTGTGCACATCAAGCGCGATATTGAACACATCAGACAACGTAGCCGAAAGCTTACGATCTAACAGGATCTGCACGATACCCGCTGCCTGGCGACGAAGCGCGTAAGGGTCCTGTGAACCTGTCGGAATAATGCCGATGGAGAAGCAGCCTGTAATGGTATCTATCTTGTCTGCGATACTTACAATCGCTCCAGCGTTCGTTGAAGGAACCGTTTCACCTGCGAATCGCGGCTGGTAATGCTCAAACACCGCTCTTGCCACTTCTTCCTTCTCTCCAGCCTTACGAGCATAATCTTCGCCCATAACCCCTTGCAGTTCCGGAAATTCATAGACCATTTGTGTTACAAGGTCAAATTTACAAATATCTGCTGCTCGGCTAACCGATTCCTGTGTATCTTGGGAAACACGTAGCTTCTCTGCCAGAGCATCGGCAATGCGGCGAATCCGGCGCACTTTGTCTCCAACCGTTCCCAGCTCTTCGTGGAAAACGATGCTTTCCAGCTTGGAGAGTGCATCCTTAATTTCCAGCTTCTGATCTTCTTCATAGAAGAATTTGGCATCAGACAGCCGCGCACGCAATACTTTTTCGTTTCCTTTTGCAATGACTTCCAGCGATTGACTGCCACCATTACGTACCGTAACAAAGTATGGCAGCAGCTTTCCTGTGCGATCCAGCACTGGGAAATAGCGTTGATGTTCACGCATGGAAGTAATCAATACATCCTTCGGAATGTTCAGGAACGCAGGGTCAAAGCCTCCGAACAGCACTGTTGGAGTTTCCACCAGATACAGCACTTCTTCCAGCAAATCGTCCTTGACCGCAATCGTCCAGTCTTTTTCGGCTGCAAGTGCTTCAATCTGCTTCACAATAAGCGACTGACGTTCCTCAATGTCCACAATGACATGCTGCTTGCGAAGTACTTCGACATAGTCCGCCGGGCTTTCTACAACGGCCTCCTGTCCAAGGAAACGATGTCCTCTTGTCACATTCCCTGACTGTACGCCAGCAATCTCCAAATTAACAATATCGTTGCCAAACAAGGCTACCAACCAGCGGATTGGACGAACAAATTTAAAGTCATAACTCGCCCAGCGCATAAATTTAGGGAATGTCATGGCATGTAAAATGTGTAGTAAACCTTCGGACAGCACATCTGCCGTTGGTACACCTATGCTGCTCTTGGTCGCGTAAATATATTCCACGCCTCCAAGTTCTTTGAACGTAAACTGTTCAGGATCAACACCTTGGCTACGAGCAAAGCCTAGAGCAGCCTTACTCCAGTTACCGGCTTCATCAAGTGCGATTTTGCGGGAAGGTCCTTTAACTTCTTCGTTAATATCTTCTTGCTTCTCTGCCACTTCCTTAACAAGTACTGCCAAACGACGAGGTGTAGCATAAGCCTCTACAGCACTGTAAGCAATACGCGAGCTGTCGAGCCACGCTGTCATACGTTCCTTCAACTGCTGAATCGCATTCGGGATAAACCGTGCAGGCACTTCTTCCAGCCCGATTTCAAACAATAAATCCTTAGACATTTGCCGCACCTCCTTTCTTCAACAGCGGGAAGCCCAGCTTCTCGCGCTCCTCTAGATAGGTCGCAGCGACCTGGCGCGCCAAATTGCGTACTCGTATAATAAAGCCAGTCCGTTCCGTTACACTGATTGCTCCGCGAGCGTCCAGCAAGTTGAACGTGTGAGAACATTTCAGCACATAATCATAGGCTGGGAATACAAGATGCTGCGCCATCGCTTTATTCGCCTCTTCTTCATACATATTAAAAAGAGTAAATAGCATTTTGACATCAGATACTTCAAACGTATACTTGGAATGTTCGAATTCTGGTTGATGGAAAACATCACCGTACGAGATTCCATTGACCCATTCCAAATCGAACACATTTTCCTTGTCCTGGATGTAGGAAGCAAGACGCTCCATACCGTAGGTAATTTCAACCGCAACCGGACTGGCATCAATACCACCCACTTGCTGGAAGTAGGTGAATTGGGTAATTTCCATACCGTCCAGCCATACTTCCCAACCTAACCCCCAGGCTCCCAGCGTCGGTGCTTCCCAGTTGTCTTCCACGAAACGAATATCATGCTCCAGTGGGTTAATCCCCAAACGGTTCAAACTCTCCAAATACAATTCCTGAATATTATCAGGTGAAGGCTTCAAAACCACTTGAAACTGATGATGCTGATACAGGCGGTTCGGGTTCTCACCATAACGTCCGTCAGACGGACGGCGAGAAGGCTCAACGTAAGCTACGTTCCACGGCTCAGGTCCAATTGAACGTAAATACGTCATCGGGTTCATCGTACCTGCCCCTTTTTCCGTATCATAAGGCTGTACAATAATACAGTTGTGTTCAGACCAAAATTGTTGCAGCGTTAAAATCATCTGCTGAAAATTCATGGGCACACGCTTCCTTTCCAATTCCCTAAAATGTTGGTGATTTCTAAACATTAAGCTCATATGTACAGGGCTAATTTATCCCATAAGCCTTGCTAGAGACAGCAAAAAGCCCCCGCCTCTACGCCTGTACAGACGTAGGGACGAGAGCTGACTCCCGCGGTTCCACCCTACTTGATTGCGATCCTACATCACCAGTCAGATCGTAATCCTCTTTTCCGTGTCCATTCAGACGCTCCAGAGTGCCATGTTCACGAACAATTCCCACTGGGCTTACACCGTCCCCAACTCGCTAACTACAGAGAATACGTCTCGTTACTTTCTCGTTCAATGCATCTGCTCCCAAAGGAGATATATAGTAGGATATTACACGTTTTCAGGGATACAGTCAAGAGAACACCGTATTTCACATATCGTACTTATCAAGCTGATCCAGGAAATTACGGGATTTCAGCTTAACCTCCAACTGCATATCCATGAACTGACGCATGACATGTTTGATCTCCAGCTTGGTGGAGTCCTTCACGTCGATATTGCCGAGTCGATTTAGATCCATTTGGGCGAACAAGCGCAGCAGCTTCAACGTACGTGGAGCAACACTCAACGCAGCTGGATCAAAATGCTTGTAGCCCCGACACAAAACCCCACCTAACCTCGGACTGATAAACATATCCTCATCAGCACATTGTTGACCGCTTGAAATACAAGCATCAAGCTGAGGTGCATATCCGGCCGCCTGCAATATTTTAAATTCATAAATACTCATGACGATCAGCGGATCCTTGCCACTCTTCAATGCCTCCAAACAGGCTTTGAGCTGCTTAAACCAAAATGCACCTGTTTCCTCATCCTGTAATACCCGATCAAGCAGTTCACAAGCATAGGAAGCATAAGCAGCCTTTGTAATATCCTCGCGCAGTGTATGGTGGGATTGGATAATTTCACCGGCATTCAGTGTGCCTAAGCCTGTGTTACGAAAAAAAACAAATTCACCGTACGTAAACGGCTGCGTTAAAGCAGCATGACGGCTTTTGGATTTTTTCGCGCCTCTGACCAGCACACCTACTTTGCCTCCGCTTTCGGTGCAAAGCGTAATAATTTTGTTCCCCTCACCGTAATCCATGCTGCGGATGACGATTCCTTCCATCCTGTAAAGCATGCTTCTTCCCCCAAACATTCGCGAAGAAGCCAGTGGTTCGCTCTATTCACGGGCTTCTTCATGCTCGTCCGACTCTCCTTCATCCCTGTCTTGCTCCCTTGTCACGGCGCTCTCCCTGTATAACAGATACGCACCGACATCTCCAGTCATCGCAAAATACTTCCACGAAAAATCTCGCATTCGTATTCATCCTTTCTTCGGAAATGACGTCTGCATCTCAAAAATAGGATGATGCGAAGAGGGAAGAAGTATGCGATGAAATTAATGGATTACGTTGAAAAAGGCTACTGTGTACGGTCTGGACACCGCTTCGCGAATGATTTGATCTTACGAACGCTGACGCTTCTTCAGATTCAAATTCTTCGCTCCGCTACAACGTGCATACAGTTACAATAACTCTTTTAAAAAGCACTCCTTATTTCATCGCTGGAAGAAAGGGTAAGAGCAAGAAGTTAAGCGCCGCTTATGCGCGGCGCTCGTAGAGGTCGAGACGGCTTTTTTATGATACTTACAACAACTATACATATTATTTAACATCAATCTTAGCCTCAATAGACCTTTGATGACCAAAGTGATGGTAGATATCGATATCTGCTTTTAAGCGTCGCGATGGAAGCCCAGATCACGAAGGACACGTTCCTGGTTACGCCAGTCTTTTTTGACTTTAACCCAAAGTTCCAAGAAAATTTTGGATCCTAGCAAATTTTGGATATCCTGGCGAGCTTGTTTGCCCACCTCTTTGAGCATGGCTCCCTGTTTGCCGATAATGATCCCCTTCTGGGAATCACGCTCTACAAAAATAACCGCCATAATATGCACTACACCATTATCCTGTACTTTCATGTCTTCAATCATAACCGCAATAGAATGGGGTACTTCCTCACGTGTCATGTGCAAAATCTTTTCCCGAACCAGCTCGGCAATGACAAACTGCTCTGGATGGTCGGTAATTTGGTCATCAGGATAATATTGCGGACCTTCTGGCAAGTATTTTTGAATCTGGTCCAACAGAGTGTTTACATTATTGCCCATTTTGGCCGAGATCGGCACAATTTCCGCAAAGTCATACAACTTGCGATACTGCTCAATCAGGGGCAACAATGCCTCCGGCTCAATGCGGTCAATTTTATTCAACACCAATATAACTGGTGTTTTGACTTGTTTAAGCTGTTCCGCAATAAAACGGTCGCCTCCGCCCAAACCTTCAGCAGCGTCAATAAGAAAAAGTACCGCTTCTACCTCACCCAATGTATTAAAAGCGGTCTGATTCATATAATCGCCCAGTTTTGACTGGCGCTTGTGAATCCCCGGTGTATCCAAAAATACAATTTGTGTGTCCTCTGTGGTGTATACACCGTGAATTTTATTCCGTGTCGTTTGGGGTTTGTCTGACATGATGGCAATCTTCTGCCCAATGACATGGTTCATCAATGTTGATTTTCCGACATTGGGTCTGCCAACAATTGCGACAAAGCCGGATTTAAACTGTTTCTTAGCCATTTTTTTTATTTCCTCCAGCGCGATTAAGCACCTAATTTTTATTTTTGTTTTTTTCATTAAAGCAGCTGACTCATTAACGTCAACAAAGGTCTATAAAATACAAATATGCCAATAATTACAGCAAAAACCGCTGCCAGGAGCACGGCTCCGGCGGCGGTGTCTTTAGCCGCTTTGGCCAGCGGATGAATATCAGGTGAGATTAGATCCACCGCTGCTTCAACAGCGGTGTTGATCAGTTCGGCTACCATGACTATGGCAATGGCCATGCACACGAATAACCAGTCGAGCCGGGAGATGCGCAGAGTTAACCCTGCCACAATGACAAGGAGCGCCACGACCGCATGTATCCGCATATTTACTTGCGTACGCAGAGCGTATACCACGCCTTCTGCGGCATAGCGAAAGGTCATTCTCCAAGGCTGACGTCTCATTACCGTGTCAACCCCACTTGAGCCAGCACAGCTTCCTGCTTACCCATCATTTCCGCTTCACTTGCATCGTCTTGATGATCATAGCCTAACAGATGCAGAAAACCGTGAACAAACAAAAAACCGATTTCACGCTCAATCGAATGTCCATATTCTTCGCTTTGAGCTTGGGCTGTCTGTACAGAAATAATAATATCTCCTAGAACATCCGGTACATCGTTTAAAGGATTTTCTTCCGTCGGTTCGTAAATTATTTCAAGCTCTTCATCTAGTGTTTCCTTCATAGCAAAAGACAACACATCAGTAGGACGATCAATTCCGCGATAATCCCTGTTCAACTCATGTATTTGATCATCATTCACGAAAGTAAGGGCAACCTCACCGTCCATAACCCCTTCCGCTTTGCCAGCCTCCTCTAATAAGGTGTTCAGCAGCGTGATCAACGATTCGTTAATTACCATATCGTTTTGTTCATTATTCCAAGCTAATTGAAGGCCCATGCCAACCGCTCCTTTTAATTCTAATGCTTTAGCTGTGCTTCATGCACAAGTAATATTAAGCTTTTCCACTTTCGGGCTTAGGTCTTTCCTCTGGATATTCAATACGGGAATGAAAAATTCCCATTACTGTTTCCTTGAGCGTTTGGGCCACGATATCAAGCTCCCTCATGGTCAGTTCACAGTCGTTAAACTGGTGATCATCAAGACGGCTCTTAATTATTTTTTCAATCATGGATTCTACCTGCTCCACCGTAGGTTTTCGCAAGGATCGAACTGCTGCTTCCACACTATCAGCAATTCCTACTACAGCAGCCTCTTTCGACTGAGCCTTCGGTCCCGGATAACGGAAATCATCCTCTGTGAAGTCAGGCTCCACCCCCCGTTCTTCCGCCTCACGCAATGCCTTATGGTAAAAATAATGCAGAAATGTCGTTCCGTGGTGTTGTTCGGCTATATCACGAATCGGCTTGGGTAGCTTGTAATCCAATTGCATTTCCACACCATCACGGGCATGGGCTATAATGATGGATTTACTAAGCTTGGGCTCTATTGTATCATGCGGATTTTCCATCCCATTTTGATTTTCAATGAAGTACGAAGGCCTTTTGGTTTTACCAATGTCATGATAATACGAACCAACCCGGCACAACAACCCATTTGCTCCTATAGCCTCCGCAGCGGCCTCCGACAGATTACCTACCATTACACTATGATGATATGTTCCGGGAGTCTCGGTAAGTAGCTTGCGGAGCAATGGATGATTGGGATTTGACAATTCGACAAGCTTCAGTGCCGACAAGATGCCAAAGGTGGATTCAAAAAATGGCATTAGCCCTATAACAAGGATCGCTGTAACCAGACCACCTGCAAAAGCAAAGGCTACCCCATAGAGTGTCGTTGTTTGAGTCCAGTTCCCTTGGTCAATCAGCGCCAAAGAAAAAACAGCCAGAGCCCCGAACAGGCATACCATAATAGATCCCTTGAACAGCGTTGAACGCTGGCTGGCCCGGTGGGTAGAAAAAATCGACGCCAGACAGACCACAAGGGCAAAAAAACCAAAATTAAAATCAAAAATTTGTCCCTGACGAACATTCAAAATAACACTTGCCAATATACTGAATATAACGGCACATACGAATGCCAGCGACATATCAAGCAACAACGTTACAAGCATAGCTCCAAGTGCGATAGGTGCCAGATAGCCGAGGTAGGATCGTTCACTAGTCTGCAGTATAGAAATTAACAGCATAGCTCCCACTGTAATCACAAAGATTAACACCAGCATGAGCAACTGTGCATTATTATACTTGAAGTTTCGTGTTCGTGATTGAAATTGACGAATATACATAAACAGACCCAATGCCAGCATCATAGACAGCATCAGCAAGCCAAATTGTGGCCAATAGTTGATCTTATCCTTGAGCAGCTCATTCTCATCAAGCAGTGTATAGATTTCCTGGGTAATAATCTCACCCTTTTTAACAAGTACTTCACCCTGTTTAATGTAAACTGTCGGTGTATCTTCACGAGCCTGTACTTTAGCGTCCTTCGTAGCTGTATCATCATAAAACTTGTTGGCTGTAATCACAAGCCTTGCAAGTTCCTGAACAACCTCCCGGGAGGTACGTTTAGTAAGAGAGCTTGTACTCACCCGTTCAGCTACCTTGGCTCGAGCCGTCTGGGCATCCGTAATTTGATCATTCATCAATCCTGTTACAATCTCACGGGCTACGGGCCGCATTTCGGCAATATCCTCAGATGTAAGTCGCGGAATTTTGATGTATGTCTCCTCTGGAATTCGGTACGTTTGCTCTTTCGTTTTTTCCAGCACCTCATCCAGCAATTTATCTGGGTAGGCATCCGCATTACGGCTGTTGTTCACAAAATTTTGCACGAATTCCCGTGCACGTTGAGGAATCTCATCCTTATAAATCGAAATCTTATCTGCTCTGGAGACCTGATCATCCTGATTGAGCCGTTCAATTCGATCCAAAATACCGGTAATCAGGTTATCGTTGCGGATCGGTACAATGGTATACATGGGCTGCACGCGCTCAGCAGATTCCTCTTGGGCCTTCAAAGTCGCCTTACTGTTAGGAAGCTGCATTGGAGCGACAATTTCCTTTTCACTCGGTTGATTCACCCGGATGTCATAGCGTTCGGGAAGCAGCTTGGACGCAAAACCCACATAAAAAAGAACCACCAAAAATAAAAACAGAAGATAGCGTGTCGCCACGCTATACTTCCATCCATTCATTCTATGCTGGAACGTTTTTCCTTTAGATAATTCCTTCGAGGTCATCTAAAACAATCCCTCTCCATCATCTTTTTCAAGGCAGCTATGCTGCTCATTTTGTTCGTTTTCTGATCATACCCACTATACTCGTGCTCAAGGGCTTATGCTTGATTTTCAGCAACACGGTCATAAGCGACGATGATTTTTTGAACCAGGGAATGACGGACAACATCCTCTTCCGCAAACTGGACAAAGCCTATTTCCTCAATCCCTTTTAAAATCGCATTTGCTTCAATTAGACCGGATTTTTTGCCACGAGGTAAATCAATTTGTGTAACATCGCCGGTAATAACCATTTTGGAACCGAAGCCAAGTCGAGTCAAAAACATTTTCATTTGTTCTGGTGTGGTATTTTGGGCTTCATCCAAAATAATAAATGAGTCATCCAGCGTACGACCCCGCATATAAGCCAGTGGCGCAATTTCTATCAACCCGCGCTCCAACGCTTTTGCCGTCTGCTCAGGACCCATCACATCGTATAGGGCATCATACAACGGGCGTAAATACGGATCAACCTTTTCCTGTAAATCCCCGGGCAAAAAGCCCAAGTTTTCACCAGCTTCTACCGCAGGACGGGTCAGTACAATACGCTTGACTGAACCTTCCTTTAGAGCAGCTACGGCCAGCACTACAGCCAGATAGGTTTTACCAGTACCCGCTGGGCCAATCCCAAATACAATATCGCGTTTTTTAATCGTGGTTACATAGTGCTTCTGTCCAATCGTTTTGACACGAATCGGTTTGCCCCGAAACGTTGTCGTAATTTCTCCCTTGAACAAATCAAGCAACTGATCGGCGCGCAGATCTTTTGCCAGCTCAATCGCATAATGGACATCCCTTTCGGTCAGTATATACCCATTACGAATTAACTGGAGCAAAACATCGAACAATTGTTCGAGCACTTCCACTTCGTGAGCATCTCCAAAAACATTAATTTCCGCCTCACGAGATGCTATTTTTGCAGGAATAGCTGCTTCGATCAATTTTAAAAAGGAATCCTGCGGGCCGAATAACGCCTGACCTTCTCCCGCACTGTTCAATGCAATTTGTATGCTGCGTTGTTGTTCTGCCAAATAGCCTCATTCTCCTTGGTTATGAACTAACGGAAGTTCTTCCGCAATATCCTGTTCCACTTCAAAAAGTACTTTCATATAAACTTTACCATTCTCTCTCTTCTCATGCAAAATTTTTTGGCTCATTATTTTCGTTCCTTTGCCGTATTTAGCTAAAATATCCGCGCGTGCGCCTTCTATTCCTGACATTTTGGCTTCTGTTTCCGTTAACTTCTGCTCTTGTATCTTGGTCTCCCTCACACTTTCATTCATCCAACCCATCGGAAGTTTGTAAGAACGCCATGTTAGCGGATCAAGTTCAACGGTCGTTTTATGTGTAGAATAAGGTATTTTCCCATATCCCCACAATTGTATCGCACGGTTGCCTAGCACCAGATACAAGCGATCGTGGCTATTCCCCGTATATGTGCTGCTGCGTCGTACCATGGGACTACTAATTTCATATTCATGCCACACAAGCCCCTTAATCTCTCCTTTGGCTACGACCTGTTGCTGATTCTCCTCATCTCCAAGCGTTCCTGAAATGAGAATAGCTCCTTTTTTGACCCGTGTATTTTTATGCACAACAGGACGTCCCTGCTCGGCAAAAATTTCAGTGACTACCGCGTCCGCCTTACTGATGAGATGACGTGGACTGTAGAGCGGCGGGGGAGTAGGCTGTGAAGCTTCAACGACCTGAATTGTCACCAAGGTTCCCTGCCTTTCCACACCGATCCAGGATGCCTCTGGAAGCTTCTGCATGAGTGCGCGCGAAAGCTTGTCCTGGCTGGAAAGGCGAAAACTCCATTGAAACGGATAAAGCCCCTCCTGTCGGGCTGCTTTGAGAACAGCTTCCGTTGGGAGCTTGTCATTCCCCTTCACTTCAATGTCCCAGATGAGCGATGACATCAGCAGGAGTCCTATCCAGAACAAGGCCAGTCCTGCGAGAAAAAATTTACGTTTGGCGAGTCGTACAGCAGTAAAAGGAAGTCCTTGACGTTTGAGAACATGCATTTTGCAGCCTGTCCTTCTCAAAAGCGGACGCAACAGGAAGACGTGCGGCAGCAGAAGGTTCATTTCTGCAAGTCTAGTACCCATCGGCCGCACGTTCCAAACAGGTATATGGTGATCAGTGAGTAAATTAATGAAAGCTTCCACACTTTCGCCCTCGACAGCTAGGGTAACCGTGCCACGCAGCTTTGCTAAAGCGGGATGTTTCACGAGCCTTCCTCCGTTCCTTCCAATTGAATATCCGTAATATGTCCCTCTACACTTACCTGGTCTGGCAGGATAGACGTAATGATTAGATCATGGCCTGACACTCTTAGCCTGCCTTGCGCAAGTGCAAGTACGAGCTGGTCTGGTGTAAAATCCACCACACCCCGGTGATTTTCTACATAAAGCTGGCGGCTGCCGATGAGGGTTAACCGCGGCAGATCAAATAGAATATCCTGCGGAAGCTCCAACGTCTCGCTGGCCCACTTTCGCAGTTTGCGGCTCATCCGGCTCATACGGCGAAATCTCCTTTCCTGTCATCAGAACAACTGTTATCCAACGGCTAATAGTTGTTTTGATGGCAGCTATGCTGCTTTTTTTATAATCTTCTGTTATTACCACTAGCACTCCATCGTTGTTACGACAGCAGCTATGCTGCTTTTTTAATCGCTTGTTATGACTATTCGGTTTATCCTATGTCTCGATCATCACTGGACACTGTTACACCAGCGTCACAGATATCTGTACTGTACATTTTATGATCCAGTCATCGCATTTATGAGGCTAAACTTACAATTCGTAGCAACTGCAATATTAAAGAGGAAAAAGACCATGCTTTATAAAAATTCACATAAAAAAAGACAACCTCGTTTTCATATCAAAACAAGGCTGTCTTTTTAGTTTCACAGTATGAAATGGTTAGTTTTCGGAATCCTGATTCAAAAGAGAGTTTTTTCGGGAGTATAAAAAGTAAATAACCATACCAATAACAAGCCAAATGATAAAACGAATAAACGTTTGACCATTCAGATTAAGAATAAGAACCCCACATGAAATGATAGCCAGAATAGGAATAAATGGAACCCCAGGACATCGGAAGGCTCTTGGCAAATCAGGTTGTGTTTTTCTCATCACTATGACAGCGACTGAAATCAGAAT
The DNA here is from genome assembly GCF_011800295.1 of Paenibacillus sp. EKM301P. Lineage (NCBI taxonomy): Bacteria > Bacillati > Bacillota > Bacilli > Caryophanales > Paenibacillaceae > Paenibacillus > Paenibacillus sp. EKM301P. Next base: position 688,232 of record NZ_JAALFM010000001.1, read on the forward strand.
AAATGCTGATAAGGTTCCAATGTTCACCAAGCTTGCTAACTCATCCAGCGGGATCAACCCACCCATTAATGCAGATAAAGTACCAAAAAACAACGTGTTAATATAGGGTGTTTTATATTTGGAATGAACCTTTGACAATACTTTAGGTACTAAGCCATCACGTGACATCGCAAACATAATACGGGTTTGACCATATAACATTACCAGCATGACCGTTGTCATCCCCAAGATGGCTCCGATATCCACAATACCCGCCACCCAATTCTGACCGGCAACCTGCAAAACTAATGACACCGGATGGGAGATACCTTCAAATTGCATAAACGGCACAATACCTGTCATAATCGCGCTAACGATCACATACAAAAGCGTACAAATAGCAAGCGAGAAAATAATGCCACGTGGTAAATCACGAGCTGGATTTTTGGTTTCTTCAGCAGCTGATGAAACAGCATCAAAGCCAATGAAAGCAAAAAACACAAGGGCTGCGGCTCCAAACACCCCACTGAACCCAAACGGCATAAATGGTGTCCAGTTGTCTGGCTTCACATATTTAACAGCAACAATAATAAACAATAAAACGACAACAATTTTTACAATAACCATGATGTTGTTAATTCGTTTGGATTCTTTTATTCCAAAATAAAGCAAGAATGTGATAGCCATCAAAATTAAAAAAGCTGGAAGGTTAAAATAAGTAGTTTGGTCTTTTAAAGCTCCTGGCGCAGCAGTGAATTCAACCGGGATATGAAGACCAATTCCTTTCAAAAAGGATACAAAATAACCCGACCAACCTGCTGAAACAGCGCTGGCAGCCAACATATATTCCAAAATTAAATCCCATCCGATAATAAAAGCCAATAGCTCTCCCATCGTAGCATATGTAAAAGTGTAAACAGAACCGGATACTGGAACGGTGGAAGCAAACTCAGCATAAGCCAATGCTGCGAACAAACAAGCGAGCCCCGCAATCACAAAAGACATTACCAAACCCGGACCAGCCGTAACTGCTCCCGTACCTGTCAAAACAAAAATTCCCGTTCCGATAATGGCTCCAATCCCAAGCATTGTTAAATCAAACGCACCCAATTCCCTTTTAAGTGCTTTTTCCCCACGTGTAGCAGCGATCAGTTGATCAATGTTCTTCTTTCTGAACAAGCTATTCCCCATCCATCCCATCCTCCTAAACATAAATTTTTACTTTTTGTATAACCCTGTGACATCACCTCGATATAAATCAAATTTTAGCTAAATATGGGGTAAATTTTCATAAGTTCTATCGTTGAGAACATTATATATAAAAAAGAAAAAATGAAAACGACTTTTGGAAGGCTTCGTTCATATTGTTACATTTGATCATTTTTTACATAAGTATTTTCACAAATGAGATTCTAAATTAGACAAAATGCCGTCTTTTTAGATGACAGTAAATGTGAGAAAAATGTAGCATATATAAGATCATCACATTCGTTGTTAGGTAATTTGAGCATTTGTCGTTAGGTCTTTTTTTATTCTAGCAAGTTTATGTATTGCTAAAAACATCGCAAAAAAAAGATCCGCCACAGCCAAAGCCGTGACGGATCACTATCATTTTAACGTCTTCCTCCACCCATGTAACGCTTGGAACGCGGAGGGCCTAATATCTCTGCCCAAATTACACCTCTGCGTAGGTCAGCTGCATTCACGGTACCCCGTTCTTGAGAAGTTTGCTCTAGCCCATCTGTAATTTCCTCCGAATCACTCGCATTGGATATACGATCGAGTCGGGCTAAAACCATCCTTCGCTCTTCTTCCATAATACGAATCCGATCCTCTAAAGTCGTACCGTTATCTAATGAATCTTGGTCCATCTGTTCTTCCTTTTTCAGCCCGTCTCCCACTTCTTCTATAGGACGAGCTTCCATCTCCGCCCGTCGCTCATTAGGAAATTGACGTTGCAGCTCTCCAGTAACATCTTGCTGACGTCGCTCTATCTCAGGTTCCGTTGTGAAAGGTCTGGACGACGTCGAGGACCCGCGCGAACCATGATCACCACCAAAGGTAGGCATACCTTGCCGCGGGGAAGATTTCCGATCTCCACCTTGAATGCTTTTCCCCAAAAAGGACACCAGTGCAAAGCCAATCACGATCAAGATATACAAATGGTCAAAGATCCAGCTGATAAAATTCATTACTCACCGCCTAACTGCTATAGTTCATCGGCCCGTCCGTTAGTTAATCCCGGTTCTTGTTATCATTCCCCGAGTTCTCATTCGGTTTGCCTAAGGAACTACGCATTTGCGTATCTGCCTCAATATTTTTTAAATTCATATAGTCCATGACGCCAAGTTTACCGCTACGTAGCGCTTCAGCCATTGCCAGAGGCACTTCGGATTCGGATTCCACCACGCGTGCTCTCATTTCTACAACACGCGCCTTCATTTCCTGCTCCTGCGCTACAGCCATCGCACGCCGCTCTTCGGCTTTTGCCTGCGCAATACGTTTGTCTGCTTCCGCCTGCTCTGTTTGCAGGAAGGCACCGATATTTTTACCTACATCAACATCTGCAATATCAATCGACAGAATCTCAAATGCTGTCCCTGCATCCAAACCTTTGGATAGTACGGTTCTCGAAATGGAATCTGGATTTTCCAGCACGTCTTTATGCGAGTTACTGGAACCAACCGTTGTTACGATACCTTCACCAACCCGAGCAATAATCGTTTCTTCTCCTGCACCACCAACGAGTCGATCAATGTTGGCACGCACCGTAACACGAGCTTTAACCTTCACTTCGATACCATCCTTGGCGACCGCAGCAACAATAGGCGTCTCAATAACACGCGGATTAACGCTCATTTGGACCGCTTGCAGAACATCCCGTCCCGCAAGATCAATCGCAGCCGCACGTTCAAATTCAAGCGGAATGTTAGCGCGCTGCGCGGCAATCAACGCATTGATCACTCGGTCTACATTCCCCCCTGCGAGAAAATGACTTTCCAGCTGATTGATATTCAAGCCCAGACCAGCTTTGGTAGCCTTAATGAGGGGATTGACAATTCGGCTTGGTGTGACGCGCCGCAACCGCATAGCTACTAGCGTAATGATACCGATCCGCACACCCGAAGCCAGCGCCGAAATCCACAGCATCACCGGGAAGAAACTAAAAAACACACTCAATACAATAATCACTACTACGGCAATCAGCAAAATACTGACAATACCCGATTCGAACACTCGCATCATCCTCCATTAATCTAATTCTTCGTTGTTAGCTCGCTAGACGCTCGCGTCTGCCTTGACTACAATTCGCCCGCCTTCTACTTTGGATACGATAATCGGCATATCCGGGGCGATAAACTCCCCATTCGTTACGACATCCACTCGCTCGTCAGCAATTAGCACCGTTCCAGCTGGACGTAACGGGGTCAGACTGACCCCCCTCTGACCTAGTAACGTTTCCCGATTCACAACCGAAGAAAACCCTTGGTCAGCCGTTAAACGTTCCTGAAGTATAAAACGGTTCCATATCCCTCGGTCCTTAAAGACAACCGCGATGATCGCCACCACGGCAACAGCCGCTGCAAAAGCAATCCCCAAAGATATAAACGCATGCTGCATGTTGTATGCTGCACGGACTACACCCGCGACAAGGCTGATGGAACCCAAAATACCCAGAATGCCAAAGCTTGGAATGAACATTTCAAGTATAAGCAGTGCCAGACCGATAATGAACAACAGCCACGTCTCCGAACCTGCAAAGCCAGCGATATAATTACCAAAGAAATACAAACCAAATCCAAGTACACCTAAAATTCCCGGTACACCAAAGCCAGGTACAAGCAGTTCAATAACTACACCCGCGATACCAACAAATAAAAGCAATGTCTGCACGATCGGGTTGGTCAATATCTCGGCTGCTTTTTCAGCCCATGTGCGCTCCACATGGATTACATCATCTGTACTGTAGCCCATCCACTGGATAACTTCTTGTTCCGAAGACGCGATGTGATCCGCGTACCCCAATTTCAGCGCTTCCTCACTGGTTAAAGAAATGATCTGGCCATTTTCCTTATTAAAATTCATCTCCGGGATAGATACAGTCGATTTGGAGTCGACCATGCCTCTAGCAATATCGGGATTGCGCCCGCCAGCTTCTGCGGCAGATGCCATGCTGCTCTTCCACCAAGCTATCGTTTTTGGGTCTGTAATAGCATTCCCCCTGCCGTCTACTAACGCTGCTGCTCCGATAATACTCCCCGGTTTCATAGCAATCTTGTTAGCACTCAACGCAATATAGCTACCCGCTGAGGCCGCTTCTCCCTTTATATAGGCTACGGTCGGTATGGGACTGTCTTTAATCAGTTTGCCCAGCTTCTCCGCTGTATCTACCCGTCCGCCGGGAGTGTTAATATCCAGTAAAATCAGACCTGCTTTGGAATCAACCGCTTCTGCAAATCCACGCTCCATAAATTTGCCCAGACCCTGTTCAATTTCCTGATCAACTGGTATAACAAACACAGCTCCGCCCTTTGTTTGAGCCGCCGCTGATCCAGAATGAACTAAGGGTAACAACAGAACGGATATCATAATCCACAACGTTAAAAAGACCAATTTGCGGCTGGAGTGGTGATGCTCTCTATGCATTTCTTTCCCCCCTTTCGATCTTTCCTTGTTACAGCATACCAAACTTTGTTAGACAAACTAAACAGTTTTCAGGATTTAATGTGAAATTATTGGGTATATTGCTAATCCTGACGCCTGTCAAATACTTTACGCCCCTAATGGACATCACGTTTCACACAATTACAGGAAGCGCCTTCATGAAGGCGTTTTCCACCATTCTCTTTTATGGCAGGCATCACACATATAGAAATAACACCCTCTGTAAACAGAGGGTGTTGTGTTTTCCTGTTTGTCGCAGGGTTTATTGCAGAAATTGCTGAACCGCCTGGTTCACGAGCTTACCGTCAGCACGACCTTTTACCTTAGGCATTAAGGCCGTCATTACTTTCCCCATCTCGGCTTTCGAAGAAGCACCGGTTTCCTGGATGGTCTGCTGTACAATAACTTTAATTTCTTCTTCAGAAAGTTGTTCAGGAAGGTACTGAGCGATGATCTCTATTTCTGCTTTAGTGCTTGTCGCAAGTTCATCACGACCGGCTTTTTCAAACTCATGGAGGGCATCTTTTCGCTGTTTGATCTCACGACTCAGAATATCAAGCACTTCGTTGTCGTCCAAATTCCGTTTCAAATCTATTTCAAGATTTTTAATCGTAGAACGAACCATTCGAATGGTGGAGAGTTTGAACTTGTCCTTACTCTTCATTGCTTGCTTCATATCTTCGTTCAATCGTTCGCTCAAATTCATGATTACTTAGATCCTCCTAGAACTTTCTCTTACGAGCAGCCTCGGACTTTTTCTTGCGCTTTACGCTTGGCTTTTCATAATGCTTGCGTTTCTTCACCTCAGCCAATACGCCATCCTTAGCAATGGAGCGTTTAAAGCGACGAAGTGCAGCATCAATTGTCTCGTTTTTGCGAACTTTAGTTTCAGACACCAGTTTTCCCTCCCTCCGACCAGACCGTCCAAGAGCAATAACACGGTTCATCAAATTTTATTATAGGTGAAACGGAAACCAGGTGTCAACCTATAAGAAAAAATGAGTACATAGAAGGAACTTTTTTTCCCGTCACTTCCGCATTACTGAAAAGACTAGCTCTGTCATTTTTAAGAATGCGAGTCCGAAATACCTGTCAGGGCACCTAATTTGGCGCCGCCCAGCAAGTGATAATGCAGATGGCCTACCGCTTGTCCACTATCCGGTCCACAGTTGTTAATCAACCGATAACCAGACTCAGCGATTCCCAACTTTTTCGCAACCTCAACCGCAACACGATGTATCTCCGCGATAAGAGGAAGATCCTCCTCCGTTACAGCATTCATTGAAGGAATGTATTTTTTTGGAATAATGAGCACGTGTACTGGCGCCGCAGGTTGGATGTCATGAAATGCGAGCACATTGTCGGTTTCCAACACCTTTTTGCTGGGGATGCTTCCATCCACAATTTTCAAAAACAGATCGTCCATTCAAAACCCTCCTTTGGCAGTGAGCCGATCATAAGCAATTAAACATCAGCAGTCCTTGCTCTCGGCATTCAAAGTTATGTATTTTCCACACCAAACAGAAACATAACCAATCATGATTGGTTATGCCTATGTTTCTATATGTATCATAACGGAAAATGGGGCTTAATACCAGTTTCCCTTACTAACTTCCTCTATTATAGATTTAACTCCTTTATCAATTAGATCCGGCTGTGCACGCGAAATACTTATACGCAAAAATTTTTCTTGTTCCCTGTAGCTTGATAAATAAAAACCTTTGCCAGCTACAACTTGGATGCTTCTCGCGTTAAGACTGTGTACCAAACGTTCCAAATTCACCGTCCTCGGCAGCTTAAACTGCGTATAAACACCTGAGGTTACAGCTGGAGTTTGAATGTACCCGGACTGATTGTATCGTTCCACCGCCTTGTTCAGAATACGAACGCGCTCCGAATACAGTTTGGATATCGTGTGTTTATGGCGTTCATACATTCCATTTTTAATATAGATATCAAGTGCTGCCTGAGACAAAATGGATGTGTCAACATATCTTTTATAGGTACTGAACGTCTTTAATAAGTTTTCTGGCAGTACCGCAACCCCTAATCGCAAGCCAGGGAAAATGATTTTTGAGAAGCTTTTCAAGTAAATAGTGTGCTCTGTCTGATCGTATGCATAAATGGGATCAACAAGATGATCAACTCCCAAATCAGCCATATAGTCATCTTCTACGATGTACACATCATATTTGGCAGCCAAGGCAGCTATCGTTTTTCGTTCTTCCGTGTTATATGAGATACCAAGAGGATTATGATGCCTTGACATGGTATAAAAAAATTTGATGTTACCCTGCTTAAATTGGTTCTCCAACTCATAAAAATCTAGACCTTCCGCTGTCCGTGCAATCGCATTGACGGGTATGCTCTCTTCCTCCAAAAAACGCAAATAAATATCGTAGCTGGGCTGCTCGACCAAAATCTTTTCTTTGCCATTGGGAAACGGCATTTTCGCGAGTATTTCTAATGCTTGTTGAACACCTGAAGTAACGATAATCCGATCTGTTTTTGCAAACACCTGAGTATCAGCCAAATGAGAGACGAGCGTATGTCGCAATGTTTCCAATCCTTGCGAATCCCCATATGTGAACAGATGATATTTGTAAGTGTCAATAGCCTGATTTAGACAATGCTGAAAATCTAGATATGGAAATACATTTAAATCCGGGGATGCTGAAGCAAAATCAACGTAGTCGGAAATATGGCTATGGTGTACGTCACTGGGGTTTTCCACTACATAGTATCCGCTTTGCGGTATGGAATAAATGGCATGCTTCCTTTCAAGTTCAGCATAGGCTCGCAGAATTGTGCTTTTGCTGCACTTGTATAGCTCCGAAGCATCACGGACCGATGGCAGCTTGTAACCAGATCTATATTGTCCCTCGCGAATTTTAAGCTCTATATCTAATAAAACCGAAACATATTTTTTCACGATATCCTCCTGCCTGTTCAGTACATCCTCTTTATATGCTTATTCCTTCTTATGTTTCTGTACACGCTTGATGTTAACATGGTTTTTAGATAAACAGGATACCTCTTTTCACTAAACTGTACCCATACAGTCTCCATTCATAAATCATTGTAACCTCGATAAAGGCTGTAAGCGTTATAGCTCATTAACATATTGAGACGGTAGATGTGAAAAAGAGGCTGTTTCTTCATGCTGGAAGAAACAGCCTTACTTAGTGATGATGTATGGATACGCCTATATAGCCACTTATACTGTACAAGGGCTGTAGGCGGGAGAGAGTAGAACGATGGTCAGGTAACGAAGAAGATCGGATTAGTAGTAAGGCAGTAAACTAATCGCTGTCAACGCAGCAAGTGGCAGAATCAAGCGATTAAAGCGGCGACGTCCGTATGGGAATCCATACGCATAGGCGGGTACTGGGACCGGGTAAGGGTACGGATAAGGGTACGGAGGATAAGATGCATAGCCGCCATAAGCACGGGAGCCGCATCCACAATTGTTGGGCGGATAGGGGAGATTAACATTCTCCATTTCTTCTCCACCCATAGGAACGGCTAAGTATATCTTTTCATCATCCACATGCTCTACTATTCCGTCATACATTGTCCCATCCTTTACCCATACGCATACATAACGATGCATATGCTGTTGACATAGTGTTTTAGCATCCATCTGTTGCGATGCTGTAACATTTTCGGTTATCATGCTTTTTTCCATGGTTGTTTCCTCCTAGACTCTTGCATGTATACCGTATGTTATTCAAAAACGGGCTATGTGCTACATCAAATTGGGCGAATTCCGGCTACAAAAAAAAGAAGCACCCCGGGAGCTCTTGGCAGAGCCCCTCTGAACGGACGTATGACGGGAAGACTTCTTCCGCAGCATACGTCCGCCGGGGTGCTGTATGATTAACTTGTCGGCTTAGCTGTATTATAACAACAGTTTGAAACTGTATCTGTGATCCGTATCACATTGTTTCAAAATGTTTCCATAACTACACGAGAGCCTCCACCAGCCTGCTCTGCGGGAAGAACAACCAGCTTGCGTGGGAGCCGGGCCCGCAATTCAGGCACATGGCTAATCACACCAACAGATAATTGATCGTGATGCAGCTTTTCTAGCGAGGTAATCACTGTGTCAAGCAGTTCGGGGTCCAACGTTCCAAATCCTTCATCCAGAAAGAAAAATTGTAGAGGGTATTGGCCCCGCAATTGAATTTGAGCCGACAGCGCAAGCGCAAGCGACAAAGAGGTCAGGAACGTTTCGCCGCCGGACAAGGTCGATACCGGACGTTTGACCCCACCGTTGGCATCATCACTAATGACAAAACCACCGCTGGAATCTACTTCTAGCGCATAACGCTGCTTAGTCAGAAAACGTAGGCGGCGTGAAGCGGATTGGCTGACCTGCATGAGCTGCTCTTCGGCAATATATTCAACGAAGGCATTGCCTCGAAAAACAGACTGGAGCTTGGACATTTTTTCTGCCTCGCTACGCAGATGTAAACGATTGGACTCCAGCTCCATCCAGCGGACGTGCCGACGCTGCAAGTCCTCTAAATCACGTTCGGCCTTGGCGCGATTCTGAAGCGCCTCTTCGTCGCGTGCACGGCAATCACGCAGCCTCGCAGTGGTCGTTTCCCACTGTTCCTCTGTTATTGTTGCTCCATTCAACTGCTCTTCGACATGTTTTAAGCGGGAAGACAGCTCCTTCTCCCGTTCTCGGTGCAAATTCACTTCACGCTCATAGCGTGTGGCTTCTTCCGGTCCCAAGCAGCATTCCAAGACCTCTGCTTCCGTAGCAAAAGAGGAAGCTTCCAGACGGATGCCCCAACGGGATGCTGCTGTCTGCCGTCTTTCTTCTGCCGAGTCGGAGGCCTGCCGCGCTATCAGTGAAGCATGAACAGCCTGATGCTTGCGTTCTTCCGCTTCGGTACGGCGGCGTGCAGCGGCTTCGGCTCCGTTTTTCAGTCCCAACAAGCGTGAGGTCGCTTCTTCCAGCAATGAGGCTGCTTGGCCTTCTCCAACCCACTTTCGGAGCTGTTCTTGCTTTTCACGCAGCAAATCATCTTTACTTTGCAGCCCTGTACGACGGGCAATAATGATTTTGTCCTCCTCGATGATGCTTTGCTGTATCTGCTGTACACGCGCTGCCTTTTCTTCGAGGAAAGTCACGCTCGTCTCCAGTCGGGATCGCAGCTCCTCCGCACGCCGGTCGCGCTCCTGCATGGCGCGATAACGCTCCGCAGCTTGGTCGGGGCCGACATCCGGCAGCTGCGCTGCCCATTCGGCGCGCAGCCCCTCGCTGCGCGTGGTACATGCCTCGCGCTTGCTCCGCGCCTGCGCCAGGGCTGCAACCGCCGCTTCCTGCTCGGCGGCTGCACGGATACGCCGCTGCTGTCCGGCGGCGTCCGCCTCACGCAGTGCCTGTGCCTCGGCAGGCAGCGTATGCGCACGCGCTGCCAGCTCAGCCGCTGCACGCTCCAGCGCTGCACAGCGCTCCGCCCATACGGCGACACCACGAGGCACAGTAGCCGCAGGCGTAAAAGGCTCGCCCGTGGCGGCAGCGCCGCTGTCTGCGGCGGCGGGCTGCGTCAGCAGGCTGCGTTGCTCGTGCAACTGCTGGCGCAGTGTGAGACGCAGCTCCTGTAAGCCGAGCCGCAGGCGGTGCAGCTCATCCGGCGCAGCGGAATCCGCGCCATGGGCCGCAACAGCGGCAGGCGCGGGATGATGCAGAGAGCCACACACTGCGCATGGCTCTCCTTCGCGCAGCTCGGCAGCGAGATGCTGCGCGAGACGTCCGAGCTCCTCGGCACGAAGCTCGTGACGCAGCTGCTCCTCCTCGGCAGCCAGTGCCGACACGTCGGCTGTAATTTCCGCCTCTAGCGCCAGCAATGCCTCGATGCCTTCAGCCGCCTGTGCAGCAAGGACAGAACGTCGTGCCACCGTCTCCTGTATCTCCTGCTCCATTAGCTTTAGACGTTCGTCTGCTAGCGCAAGCCGTTTCTCCTGAGCTAAATACTCCTGTTCAGCTTCACGCCATTGCTCATGCGCTGTCTCCAGCTGTTGTAGCCGCTGCACAGCCTCTTGCAGCATACGCCGCTCATCTGCCCGCACTTCATTTTGCTTCAACTCCTGCTGAAGCTCCTGCTGCCGCTTTAAACCTCGTGTCTGTAACTCTTGTTCCTTTGCGAGACCTGCGGCATGCTCTGCAAGGGTTTGTTCGCTATGCGCCAGTTCGGCCGCCAAACGTTCTCTTTCGGTCCACAGCACTTCCGTATCACGTTCCAGTTGAAGTGCCTGCTCCAGTTGGTCGATCCGAAGCAATAGCTTCGGTTCTTCAGCACTGAGTGCTTGTCGCGCCTGCTCATCTGCTTGCACAGATACAAGCGCTGTCTCCGCTGCGGAGGCAGCCTGGACTGCCATCTGTTCAGCATTCTTTTGCCGTTTTTCTGCTTCGGCAACGGCTTCCTTCCAATCTGTCAGTGCAGGCAGCAACGCCTCCGCTGCAGAGGCTTGTCGCAGCTTGCGCTCCAGCAAAGCAATGCCTGGTTCCTGTCTTGCCATATCCTCCAACTCATTCACTCTTTGGCTAAGCTCCATGACCAGTTCCCGTGTTTTGTTCAGCACCTCCGCTTCCCGTGAAACACGCTCTAGCTCGCGGCGCGAGGCCTCTGCATGGTCCATCGCTTCTTGGAGGCGCAGCTTTACAAGCTCAAGCGCTTCAGCACTCGCATCCCCCAGCCCTTGCTGCTCCGCTTCCAACGACTTCAAGGCGATGTCGTTATCCTTCACACGACGGCTCAGCTTCTGAGCAAGTTGATCTCCGTACTTCTCCAGATGGAACAAACGCTGAAGCATCTGTCTACGTTCACTGCCCTTTAAGGATAAAAATTCCGCAAACTTCCCCTGCGGTAATACGACAGCGCGCGTAAAATCGTCCATTTTCAGGCCGATGTACTCCTCCACACAGCGCGTCACATCCTGTACTTTGTCAGCAAGTACTTCCTCGCCGTCTTCTGTATATGCAATAAAACGGCTAAGCGTATTATTAACCGATACGCCTCCTGCACGTTTGAAACGTCGTTCTACACGGTAACGGCGAGGTCCTTGAGCTGACATTAATTCAAATGTAAATGCTACAGACAGCGTATCCTCGGCATGATTCATGATGCCTTGTGTACCATTCACCGCCCGCTCCACTTTACCGTACATGGCCAACGTAATAGCATCTAGCAATGTTGATTTACCACTACCCGTTGGACCAAAAATTCCGAACAGCCCCGTTTCGGTCAAATCGTCAAAGCGAATTTCCTGCGACTCCCGGTAGCTTTGCAATCCCGCCAGTTTCAGAAGGATCGGCTTCATACCTCATCCTCCTCAGCGTGGTCTCTTGCATCATCCTGTTCTACCAATTCTAGAAACAACTGTACTAATCCTTCATCCGGCTGTGCTCCGCCCGTCTGTCGTTGGTAAAACGCCCGGAACAGCTCATGAACCGGCAGTTCTGAACGTTGCTGTTCCAACTGTGCCGCAGCCATTTCTGGGTACACGGGGCGAATATGAATGATGCCTTCACGGCTTTTGCGCAACCGTTGAATATCTCCCATTGACATTGCTTCATCCAGCGTAATTTCCAGGTCAATAAAGGCATCAGCATCCAGTCCTTCATCCAGCCAGCGATATACTTCCTCCAGACCTCCCCGTGCTCGCCACCTCACTAATGGGCGTCCACTGGTAATATACAGTTCCTCAACCTGTGCTGGCTTGCCGGCAATCACGTCAATTAACGTAACTGATTTGGCTTGTCCAGCTTCGGAAAAGCTATAAGCCAGCGGAGAACCACTATAACGCATCAGTCCATCGCCCTTCACATATTGGGGACGATGCAAATGCCCCAGAGCCGTATACTGCGCTCCAATGCTCAAAGCAGACGGATCTACGGTATAGGCTCCCCCGACCTGAATCGGACGTTCCGAATCCGACTCCAGCCCGCCAAGCACATATATATGGCTCATCGACAAATTAACAGTATCGGGCCGAAACGCTGTACCCAGCTGTGACATCAGCATCCCTACACGACGGCTATATGCCTCGCGTAATATGGTTTCATCCCCGTCTTCAGACAATAGCTCATTCAGACGAGACTCAGACGGATATGGCAAGGCCGCAATACATGCCATTTCGCCCGTTCGCGGTGTACGAACGCGCACTGCTTCCCCATGAGGCAGTCCCAGCAATGTAATTCCACGCCCGCTCACCAGCGGGGTGACCGAGGATACTCTTTCCGGCTGATCATGATTGCCGGCAATGACGACTAGCGGTCTTCCTCCAGCCGTAAGACGAGCAGATGCTTCATAAAACAATTGCTCTGCGGCGGCCGAAGGATTGACTGAGTCGTACACATCCCCAGCCATCATAATCAAATCAGCCTGCTGGTCGTCAGCCATTTTCACCAATTCTTCCAAAAACGCCTCCTGCTCCTTCAGACGGCTTCGACCTTCCAATGTGCGACCCAAATGCCAATCCCCTGTATGCAAAATCCGCATGCTATTCCCCCTCTCCCTATCTATATCACTACAGCTGCACACTCTCTCCAGCTTCTATAAAATACAACCATTTCTCAGCAACCTTTTTGCCTGTAATCTCTTTAATCACACGGGCATACAGCTCCAATTGAAAACGATATTGGTCTGTTAAATGTGACAGCGTACGATATTCGGTTATCCGGTCTGTTTTATAATCCAGCAGCACAAGCCCTTCGGGAGTTTCAAACAAACAGTCAATGATCCCGTTCATCAGCACTTTATCGTCCTGCCCGCTTTCCGTAACTGTCTTCTGTTCTGGCAACACCGCAGGTAAACTGTGGTTCCAGTAATCGGTTGCCCGCATGGTATAAGTAAACGGAAGCTCACGCTGAATACGGGATGAACCCAGCATTCTCTCCCCTAGCTCACTAGAGAAAAACCGTAATATTTTATTCGTATCCAGCGCCTTTGCATGAACATCCAGTAAGATACGTTGATTCAGCAAACGAGCTTTGGTTTCCTCAATAACCTCAGCGCTCATGACTCCATCTAGGGGCACATGCAGCATCAACGTATGATAGACCGTCCCTCGTTCTGTAGGAGTCAGTCGCTGATTTCCCATAAACTTAGGTCTGCGCAAGTGTAATTGACTGCCCCTAGTGTCAGAATCTTCGCGATCCTCTGGTAAGTCTGATTGTTGGGAGATAGAAGATAGATTCAGCCAATCATCAGATTCTATCTCCTGCATCTCCAGCCATCTTTTCATCTCTGTGACCGATGTATTGGCTGCTGTCTTGCCCGCCCGTTCATACGGGTAGGTCCAGGAAAGAGCCGCAGCAATATCCGTTTCACTTTCTTCGTCTAATTCGATTAGCTCAACATTTCTCAGTGCTTCTGTTTTCTTTTGGCGTTCTTCGGCCGATACCTCTTCTCCACGATCCGAGTTCACACGAGAGCCAGAAAGTGTTTCTGAGGCTACGATTTTAAATAACCAGTCTGCCCCCGGCATGTGTTCCAGTCTATGATAGTACCCCTCCTGATCCCCTGCCGCTTCCCTCAGCGAAGTTGCAGAAGGATGCCGAATCAATGCAGGACCTACCCAGTCCAGATAGCTGCGACCTGCCGCCAGCATATAGTCGGGTAGTACTGTTTCCGCATGTTCCTTGGCACGTGCCCAACCTGCTGCGCGGGAAGCGAGATCCTTCACGGTTCCGGTCATAATCAGCTTTTCACGCGGACGAGTAAGCGCTACGTATAGCACACGCATTTCTTCAGCCAAAAGCTCCAGCTGTGAGCGTCGACGGATCGCTAAATTAGGCAGCGTAGGGTAGCTAACGCGGTTTTGTTCCTCCACATATTTAGGACCAAATCCCAACTCCTTGTGCATAAGAAACGGCGCATTCAGATCCTGCTGATTGAACATTTTTGCCGTCCCGGCAATAAACACGACAGGAAATTCAAGTCCTTTACTTTTATGAATAGTCATAATGCGGACAGCTTGATCGGGTTCAGTCCCCCCGCTGATGGATCCTAAATCACCGCCTCGCTCCCGCAGACGGGAAATAAAGGTCAGGAATCGAAACAAGCCTCGGTTGGACGTAGAAGTCTCATACTGTCTCGCTCGGTCATATAAAGCCCGTAGGTTGCTTTGACGCTGTGAGCCGCCAGGGAGTCCACCCACCCAATCCAGATATCCTGTTTCCTCCAGCACATTCCAAATCAATACACTTAAGCTGCCTTGTCTGGCTTCCTGCCGCCATGCGTCCAAATTACGCAAAAATGAACGTAGTCGGGTAGACAACGTATTCCCGTCATTCCTATGGACTGGGTCAGGTGAAGATAGCGGGTCCTCAGTGAAAAGATCCATCTCCATAACATCAGCAGAGGTCTCTTTTAAACTCTCCTCAACTTGTTCAGTCTGTGCCGCCGCCAGCAATGCATCATAAAACATTCCATCCGGCTTCTCTAGACGAATTTGTGCCAGTTCATCTTCGGTCAAGCCGACAATTGGCGAACGAAGCACGGATGCAAGCGGGATGTCCTGCTGCGGATTATCAATAATGTGCAGCAGGGACAACATTACCTCAACTTCCGTTGCTTTAAAAAAGCCTGTCGTCTGCTCTCCAGAGGCTGGGATGCCCTCAAGCCGCAATTCTTCCACAATTAAGGGAGCCCATACGCTTGCTGAACGAAGCAATATGACAATATCACCGTAGACTGCTGGACGCATCGCTTTTAGTCCCCTGTCATAAATCAACAGTGGCTGTCCAGTATCTCCAGTCAGCTCCTTGATCCGTTGAGCGATTGCACGAGCCTCCAACTGAGCCGTTTCAAGCTCCGCAAGCTCGGCCAGCTCACTTTCCTGTAAAGCCGATTCGTCCCCCGTTTCAGACAACTCCGAAACCTCAGAAAGACCACGCCCGCCTTTATCAACTAACAGCAGCTCAGGTGCGTATGCAGATGTAGCGTCCTGCTCTGTCTTTTCGGGATAGGACGCGCCATGTACAAGCCACGCTCGTTCATCGTACTCAATTTCCGCCACATCCACACTCATAATCTGGCGGAACACCAAATTAACCGCATCGACAACTTCCTCCCGACTGCGGAAATTACGCGCCAGATCAATCAAAAAGCCATCTTCCTGTTCCTGCATGCCGTATCGTTGATACTTATTCAGAAACAGCCCTGGCTCTGCCAGCCGAAACCGATAAATACTCTGTTTCACGTCTCCCACCATAAAACGGTTACCCGGTTCCTCGCGCGATACCAGTCTAACGATATCTTCCTGTACGGTATTCGTATCTTGATACTCATCCAGCAGTACCTCGTCGAACTGCGCCTTGTATTCAAGTGCAGCATCGGAAGGTAACAGCTTGTACGGAGTAGAGTCGGGGTGTCTTAATATTTTCAAACAATAATGCTCCAAATCCCCGAAATCCACCAGTCCTTTTGACTGCTTGTGCTGTTGAAATCGTTCCCCGAAAGCAATCACAGTCTCCACCAGTTCGTCCATCAGAGGAGCGGTCGCATGCAGTTCCTCCAAATAAGCTTCTGCTCTCCGACCGAACAGGGAAGCCTTCATATCTGTAATCATTTTTTTGGCAGCCTCGCGCAGCGTCTTAACCCGTTCCTGCAATGCAGGCTCGGTTTGATCTTTTTTAACTGGCTTGAGCTTGCCAAAGGATGCTGCTTGAAATTGATCATACAAGGATGCCCACGGCTGTGTCTCGAGCTCTTGCAGTAATTCCTTCACCATCGCCGTATCCTCTTGCAATGTCATGGCATAGGGTGCAGGTCCGCCAGGCTGCATAGCTGTTTCATGCGCCTGTTCCAGCAAACTCGCTGCTCCGCGCAACGAAAGGGCAGCATCCGTCAAAATACTACGAACCCAGGGAGTCTCCCCCAAAGCTACTACATCCTGTACACGAAATGCTGCTGCCGTCTCGCGCAGCCAATGCTCCGGCCAAGGATGACTTTGAGAAAAATCATACAAACGCTGAACAAGCACATACATGGCATCATCGGTGCGTTCTCCACTAAACCAGTCGACCAGTCTGCGGAATGTGCTGCCTTCATCATGAAGCTCATATTTCTCCTCAAACAGTTCTTCTAAAAGCTCTTGGCGCAGCAATTCTGTTTCATGCTCATTCATAATCCGAAAGCCGGGATCAAGAGGAATGGCCTGATAATGCCTGCGGATGACCTCCATACAAAAAGAGTGAAGCGTCGTAATCGATGCTCGATTCAACAACGATAGCTGGCGACGTACATGTTCACTTTCCGGTTCCTGTTCCAGCACACGTTCCAGCGCTTCGCGTATCCGTTGACGCATTTCTGCGGCTGCAGCCTTCGTAAAGGTCGCCACCAGTAACCGATCTACACTGAAGCCGAGCTGAGAATCAACAATTTTGCGAATAATACGCTCTACGAGCACCGCTGTTTTACCAGACCCTGCCGCTGCCGCAACCAGCATGTTGTTACCGGATTCCGAAATGGCACGCCACTGATCATCGCTCCACATGCTTCCTTCCGGCTTCGGCAAGCCTTTAGCATTTGACGTGCTTATCATTGCTTCATTCCTCCTTTCCCTTCCTGTGTATGACTCAGCAGATCCCAGACCTGATCCTTACCCGGTTTCCCCCATTGGTTGTAACCACTGCCTTCCAGACTGTCGTCAAATTGACAAACAGGCTTAAAAGAACAGAAGGTACATGCCGTTTCTTGCTGGATGCGATAAGGTTCAATGGCAACATCGCCTTCCGTCATCCGTGTGCCAATCGTCCGAATATTGTTGCGCACCGACGCTAACAGGCTATCCCACTGTTCAGGCGAAGCAACGGAAGCACTGCTATAAAAACTGCCGTCTGCTTTCACTGCAACAGGTAAAATAGAGGAATATCCTTTGTCCAATGCTGTATCCATTTGCCCAACTACATCCCGATCCGCGAGCAATAATCCCTTCATCTTAAAACGTTTCAATAGCTCCTGACGCGCCTGTTCTGTGCTAAGACCGTTAGGCGATTGCAGCATCGGATTGTGGACGTGAAAATACAGTGTACCCGCCGGATAAGCAGTCTCGCCCAACCATTCCTCCGCCGCATTCAGCAGCACATCCAGGTAGGTGAGCATTTGCAAAGACAAGCCATAATACACCTCATGCAGTTTAAGATCCTTTTGACTGGACTTATAATCAATGACACGCAAAAGTAATCCTTTTTCTCCTTCTGCCACATCGACACGGTCAATCCGTCCGACGATTTCCATCACCACGCCGTTATCTAACCGGAAGCTTAAGGGAGGAAGCGGCTGACCTGGTCCGAAGTCCAACTCCAGCCCAATCGGCTCAAAGCTACCTCTCCGTGCATGTTCACCCAAAATTAACGAAGCACGGCTCACAATGTCTTTTAACTTGCGCAAAATATAGCCATACCGCTTGGAGCTCATTAAAATCTCGCCTTGCAGGCGAGGAGCAAGACGCTCCACCGTACTTTCCGCCTCTTGGCGACATTCCTCGGTAGTGAGGCTTCCCCAACTGACATTACGTTCACGCAGATTGATCGCCATCTCACCAAGCGCTGCATGGAATAATTGTCCGATATCCGGAGCCTTCAGACGATACATTTGACGTTCCTTCAAACGAAGACCATGAGAGGCAAAGTGAGAAAATGGACATGCGACAAAACGTTCCATCCGAGATACGCTGGTACGCAGCTTGCTGCCATACAGACGGCGGCTCGTTTCCTTCTGCATTTCGGCATGATTCTCGTAAAAAAGTGAGGTCAACAGCTGACGCAACTTGTCCTTCTCACCTCCCTGCTGGCTGGCATACCAGTTATATACCTCCCACCAGGGAGATAAAATATCACCGCCACGCCGCCAATGCCGTAATTGCGCAATGAGCTGCGGCAATGCCTCAGACGGATGGGAAGCATACTCCCATTGCGTCGTCCAAGCGTCTTCAGGCAGAGGGTATCCAGCCAGTGGACGTTCGTTCAGGCCAGGAAACAGTTGCCGCACATGTCGCACTAACTCTGACGGCAGCAATGGCTTGCCTTCTTCATCAGTCACTGCATAGCTCATCCACAGGCTTTTACCAGCAGAGGTAAGGGCCGTATAAGCGAGAAATCGTTCGTCCAACAGACGTCTTGTCATATCTGGCGCCAGGTCTACGCCTTGTTCATTTAATGCCGTACGTTCCTGCTCATTGAGCACCCCATCCTCATGGAACACAGCCGGCATTACACCTTCGTTCATCCCTATCACAAAGGCATGTTGAATACCGGATACACGCGTACGGTCCGTGTTTCCGACCAGTACCTGATCCAGAGCCGGTGGAACAAGCCCCATACGGAACTCAGCTAATCCCGTTTCCAGCACTCCCGCAAACAAAGCAGTATCCAGTCTCTCATCACCCATCATTTCGACGATTTGATCCAGCAGTTCAAGCACCGCATCCCATACCTGACGGTGCTCCTTCGCCTGCTCGGGATTTCCAGCTTCTTCTGCCTGATGAATGAAGGCGTCCAGCTTGTGACCGATTTCTGCATCCTCCAGCAACAGATATATGGCTTCACACTTCTCAAGCGCCGTTCGTGCCTTACCTATACGCTTCTCAAACGCATGTAAAGGCGTCACAATCACATCTCGGCACAACTCCATCAAATCCAGCGTTTCATCCCGTTGACGGTTACGTTCCTGTTCCTCCAGCTCCAGCGACAAACTGGGCACAGCCTGCCACGCCCGGCCATCTGTCCAGCGACTGCCTTGTATTCCGCAGGCCAGCACATAGTTTTCCAGACGGTCCATCTGCTCGCGGCTCACTCGACCGTCCAGCGGCAATAGAAGGTCTGTTTTGACCGCACGAAATACATCCTCATATCGCCAGCGTCGCTGCACAATATCCAGTGAAGCCCGAATCAATTCCACCAAGGGATGATGAAGTATACTTCTCCGCTGATCCAAAAATACTGGAACCTGATATTGCTTGAATATCGGTTCCACCCATGGCTCATAATCTTCAATATGACGCACAAACAGGGCCATTTCCCGATAACGCGCACCTTCATCGCGGGCCAGGCGGCGCATTTCGCGTACGGCTCCTTCCAGCTCGGCACGACGACTTGCCGCAGCATGCAGTTTTATGCCCTCAGGTTGTGTACCTGTCCATTGCTCTCGTAGCTGCTGTAGCCGCAGCCGCTGTTCCTGATTCCGCAGCCCTGTACGATGTTCGAAACTAGCCTCCAAATACGCCAACGCTGGACGTTCCTTAAACCTCGGCATCAGATCGGGGCGTAATAACTGTGTCTGCGTTTCAATCATCAGCTCCTCTGCCATTCCTTTAAGCTTGACGTAGGTAGCCGCTGAAGGATGAAACAAATCCAGCTCATGCGGAAGCTGTCCACTTTCGTAGCTTCGGTTACAGGTCAGCGCCACTGTCAGCGAAGAGGCGTGCAGCATAAGCTGCTCCACCACCTTGTATTCATGTGGTGTAAACCTCCGGTAGCCATCCATCCAAATGTCTGCTCCGCGCACGAGGGAAGACTGTGCAATCTGTTCTGTCAGCATGCGAAGCGTATCTTCACCATCGATATATTTAAGCGTCAGCTCCCGTTCAAAATCCTCATAGATTAGACTGATATCCTTGAGCTTGCCTCTTAATATCGGAGTGGACTCCCCCGCAGCATGCATTCTATCCAGTTGCTCCGGTACAGACCGAGCATCATTTCCGTACTGCTTTAGCTCTGTGAACAACGTATTCAACCGATCCACAAAACCGAGTTGGTCTCCCGAATCTTTAAATAAACTCAGTTCATCCTTGCGACGACGAATAATTTTATATAAAAGCATCTTCTTGCCTTCTTCTGTTACAGGCACCAGTGCTGAACCCCCTGTTTCCTGCATGACTAAATAGGCAAGACGATGGAATCCCATCACTTGGGCGCGCACCGACCCCTGAATACCGTTTCCGACTTCGGTGAGCAACGCATGCTCTGAAGCAAATGACGATTGCTCAGGCACAAGTAACAGCATAGGCTTACCTAGCGGCTCCTCGCGTAACATAGAGGTCATTTCATTACGGATTAACGTGCTTTTACCACTACCAGAGCGGCCAATCAATAAGCGGACCGACATGATGCCGCCTCCTTTCTAACCAACAACATTCTATTAAACAGTATAGCATATCAGGCAAAGGAGAAAAGAACGTACGTTTGCCATGTTGTAGCAATTGGGCTCTTCTCAAAAACAAAGAGTCCCGCAGGATGGCTTGGTGCAAGCCTTCTCTACAGGACTGATGTATACTAAAAATGAGTTTGTTTTCACCTATTTATCTTTATCGCCTAATAGTAGATTAATTTTGACAAGGGTATGAAATCTACAGCTGTGTCCGGCTGCGTACCTCAAAGATGGCAAATTTCAAATAATGACCTTCCTCCACACCTAAAATTTGGGGATGGTCCTTCCCTGCCGCTCTCCAATCTACCAGTCGGAGGATTTTGCCAGCATCTGCAGCCGCTTCCTTAATCGTGTCCAAAAACAGCTCCGGCCGCATATGGAACGAACAACTCGCCGTTACCAAATAACCGCCCTCATTGACGAGCTTCATTCCGTGAAGGTTGATATCTTTATATCCACGTGTAGCTCCTTTGACAGCACTCTTCGTTTTGGCAAAAGCCGGCGGATCCAGAATAACGACGTCAAAGGTACGTCCGCCACCCGCAGTCAGCGGCTTAGATGTATCTCCTTTGCCGCCCGCTCGCGCGGTGCGTTCCTCTACACCTTTAACCTGATTACGTAAATATTGAAAAGCATCGTCGACGACAAACTCGACGCGATCCTCAAAACCGTTCAGCTTCACATTATCCCGAGCACTTTCAATCGCATGTTCAGAAATATCAAGACAAGTTACTTTTTTCGCACCATGTTTACACGCATTGAGCGTAAAGCTACCTGTATGTGAAAAACATTCCAATACAGTTGCACCGTCCCAGAATGGGAATTCAACAACCTTACCACTTTTATTCACAGGCTTTATGACGGTTGTGCCGTCATCCCCTG
This sequence comes from Paenibacillus sp. EKM301P, assembly GCF_011800295.1. Classification (NCBI taxonomy): domain Bacteria; kingdom Bacillati; phylum Bacillota; class Bacilli; order Caryophanales; family Paenibacillaceae; genus Paenibacillus; species Paenibacillus sp. EKM301P. The sequence goes on from NZ_JAALFM010000001.1 coordinate 709,930, forward strand.
GGTTTGCAGCTACTTCTTGCAACGTAATTCCGCTACGCGCTCCCCAACCTGTCATCAACGGCGCGATGGCCGCACGATTTTCACGCTGGTCAAAGAAATACCCCGTCTTTTGTCCCTCTTCGATATCGACCTTGATTTGTAAGCCATTTTCCGTCACCACCACATGGCGCGGGCAATCGCCGTACAAAGGACCCTTCGTCTGTTCCAACCCTTCCAGCTCACGGATGGATACATCACTACGCTCATATATACCAACTGGCCCCATTACTTCAACAAGTGCATCTCTGATTTCTTCCCTGCGCCGATCCATGCCAAGCGTTAACAGCTGAACGACCAATACATCACCAAAACGGTCTACAATCAGCCCAGGCAAAAAATCAGCCTCGCCGTACACCAAACGATAAGCGTTTCCTCCGGTCACAAAGCGTTCGCGGTGCTCCAAGCAATTGCGGAAACGTTGGGCAAAGAAGCTTTGGTCCATCACTTCTAGCGGCTCATAGGACATCACACGCACTGTAATTTGTGAAGCAGGATTATAGTAACCTGTCGCCAAATAACGCCCCTGATGGTTCAGGATGCTGACCAAATCACCGGCTTCTGGATCACCCTCAATCTTGGCTATTTCATTTTTAAACACCCAAGGGTGTGATTGCTCCAGCCTTTTTTTACGGCTACGCTCTAATATTACTGAAGGCAAAATCCTTCACTCCTATTCTTGGATTACTCAAAGTGTTAAAACATTTTGTTCGATAGGGGCGCGGCTCCGCCGATTCATTTGGTCTTACGATCGCTGGCGCTTCTCCAGCTTCAAATGAACCGCTTCGCTACTGCCCGCCTGTATGTCGACGTCACGCTTTAAAAGCTTGTGAAGATACTACAAAATGTTCGTTCCATAAAAAACTGCTCGGCCATGCTTGTCATGGCTGTCCTAGGTAGATCATAGGCTGTTACATAAGTATTCTCATTTTCACCTAGAAAAGGGGGGGCTAAAGCCGTGTTTATACATGTTATATTGCCGCTGTGCGGTGGGCTGCTTATTTTTTTAGGTGGAATGAAGCTGATGGAAGCTGCCCTCCGGCATTTGGCCGGCCCCTTCCTTACTCGCTGGCTAAACCGGGCTACGGTTTCCCCTTGGCGGGGTATGTTGTTTAGCTCAGGCATTACCGCCCTACTGCAAAGCAGCACCGCCGTAACGGTGCTGACGATCGGACTGGTCAATGCCGGGCTGTTGACCTACGGCCGCACGCTCGGCATCATTCTTGGTACCAATATTGGTACCTGCCTGACGACCGAGCTGATGGGCCTCCAGCTCGGCAAGCTGGCTGCTCCACTGCTATGTGGATCACTGCTATGCTGGGGCACTGCTGTTCTGTGGGGGGAAACGGTCGCTGGCCGTCAGTATGCAGCTGCCGGAGCTTCAGCCACCTCCAATGGGCTTAGCCGCCCACAGGCTGTACAATTTATCAGCCTCGTCTTTGCCGGATTTTCGCTGATTCTCGCAGGTATCCGCGTGATGCAAGCCGTTGGCCCCTGGATTGAGCAGGCCGGACTATTCCGCTGGTTTCTTGATCATGCTGCAGCCAACATGTGGTGGGCCTTCGCTGCTGGAGCCTGCCTAACCGCGCTGGTTCACAGCAGCGCAGCTGTCATTGGTATGGCGATTAGCCTGGCTGCTGCGGGTGCCTTGCCAGTTGATGTAGGAATCGCCATCGTCATCGGCTCCAATGTGGGCACCTGCGTGACTGCCCTGATTGCCGCTGTTGGCGGCAGCGTGTCTGGCAAATTTGTGGCCTGGTCCCACGTGCTGCTGAACGTAGGCGGGGCATTGCTCTTTATGCCGTTAATCCCCGGGCTGGATATGGCCGCTTCTTGGATATCTACTGAGCCCGGAGCCAAGGTAGCGCATGCCCAAACCCTGTTTAACGTCATCAGTTCTCTGCTTGCCTTGCCCCTCTGCTATTTACCTGTATGGACTCGTATAGAGGAGCAAGTGTCTTCCCATAGGATTAAACGTTAATTCCTAGCATAGACAGCGCCTTGCTCAGAATGACATCATTGTTGTCATATCCACCCTGACGCTGGAGACGCCATGCTTCTTCGGGCGTATGCCACGCGACGCCTTTGATTTCTTCTATCTGTGCCTGCAAATTCCCATCCAGTGCCTCTACGAGATAATAATGAACTTCCTTGTCCACTTCCCCATATTCAGGGTGCTGGTACGTATAAGCAATCATATCCACATGCTGAATAATCCGCCCGTTCAGCCCTGTTTCCTCACGAATTTCACGTAGAGCGGTTTGTTCGATTGTTTCACCTGGCTCCATTTTGCCTTTAGCCAGAGATGTCTTACCATATCGGTCGGTAATCAGCTGAATTTCAAGCTGCTCCCCCTGTTTGCGAAACACTACGCCACCTGCGGAAATTTCCTTTTTTGCTGCCATCCTGTAATCTCCTTTCCTTGCGCAACAAGGATTCCGTCCTCTCTGTAGGGAAAGGCGAAATCCTTGTTGGCCATCGCTATTGCCTGTTCAGGCTCTTTTTATTTTACAAAGCTGTTTGCAGCCCGTTCTCCAATACGCGGACCAATTGGCCTTCACTTTCATTAACGCCCGCCTTCGTCAGCTTCACGCGGCACACCTTGCCAACTAGATCCTTATTACCTTCAAACACCAGTTGAATGTAATTGTCACTATAACCATAAAGTATACCGCTATCTTCCGTCCCTTTAGGGGCTACTTCAGGAATAACCTCCAGCACCTGACCAACAAACTTTTCAGCATATGCCAGCTGCATTTGCTCTGACAATGCAATCAGGTCACGCACACGCGCATTTTTCACGTCCTCGTCCACCTGATCCTCCATACGTGCCGCAGGCGTGCCAGTACGCTTGGAATACGGAAACACGTGCATTTCCGAGAAGCCGATTTTTTTCATCAGCTCATAGCCATTACGGAACATTTCGTCCGTTTCTCCAGGGAAGCCGACAATTACGTCTGTTGTAATTGCTACATCTGGCATCGCTTTACGAATCATGAGCAATTTGTTATAAAACTCTTCTGTCGTGTACTTGCGGCGCATCCGTTTCAGCACGGTATCGTCCCCTGCTTGAAGCGGTATGTGGAAATGGCGAACCAGCTTATTGGAGCGTTTCAGTACATCCAGCATTTTTTCATCAATCTGACTGGCTTCAATCGAGCTGATACGGATACGTTCCAGCCCTTCCACTTTCTCCAGATCCCACAGCAGATCGGACAGGTCATAATTATCCATATCGTCGCCATAACCACCAGTATGGATACCCGTGAGTACGATTTCCTTGTAGCCTGCGTGCACCAGTTGACGCGCCTGTGTAATAATGCTCGCGGCATCACGGCTGCGGGATAAGCCCCGCGACCACGGGATAATGCAGAAGGTGCAGAAGTTGTTACAGCCATCCTGAATTTTTAGAAACGCACGGGTATGATGAGCAAAATCAGGCACATCCATTTCCTCAAACACACGGGTCTTCATTATATTACGCACAGCGTTTACAGGTTGACGCGACTCTTGGATCTCCTTCACAAACGGAATAATCTTATCTCGATCCTGCGTACCAATAACAAGATCAACACCTGGAATATCCATAATTTCGGCCGGAGAAGTTTGAGCGTAACAGCCCGTCACTGCCACAATGGCATCTGGATTTCGGCGAATCGCACGACGAATGATCTGACGGCTCTTCTTATCACCGGTATTCGTAACCGTACATGTATTAATTAAATAGACATCAGCAGTCTGCTCGTCAAAATCCACCTGCTCATAACCTTCTTTTTTGAACAGCTGCCAGATCGCTTCTGTATCATAAAAGTTTACTTTACAACCTAATGTGTAAAATGCCACTGATGGCATATTAAACCCCTCCCATTTCTCCTGTCTCATATAAAATGCATGCCAATGCAACCATACCTGCGGTTTCCGCACGTAAAATACGTCTTCCCAGTCCTGTAGACTGTGCCCCGGCCTGCTCAGCCTCTAGGCTTTCCGCTTCAGTAAAGCCGCCTTCCGGGCCCACCACCACCAGCACACGCGGCTTGTCTGTGGACACCCATTGTCCTGCGAAAGGCTGGATTACATTCCGTAGCTGCCGCCCCTGCTCTTTTTCATAACAATAACATATCAAATCATACCCAGCAAAAGAAGCCAGAAGTTCTTTCCACGTCAGGGGTGCGCTAATTTCCGGAATCCGGTTACGATGGCTTTGCTCAGCCGCTTCCTTTACAATCTTGCGCCAACGCTCCAGTCGCTTGCCTTCCTTTTTGGCATCATACTGTACGACCGTACGCTCGGATAAAAACGGTACGAACCCGGTGGCTCCGATTTCCGTACATTTTTGCATCACCGTCTCCATCTTGTCCCCTTTAGGAAGACTCTGCGCGATGGTGATCTGAACATGCGGTTCAGAGGTCATCTCCAGCGGTTCGATAATCGTCGCCTTCACATGGTCCTGCTCAATCGTATCCAATGCAGCCAGCGCTTCCCTGGATGCCCCGTCACTGACTATAATTTTGTCACCACTACGACCTCGCATGACTTTGGCGATATGTCGCGCGTCCTCACCCGTAACAATTACGTGATCTTCTAGAAATTGCTCTGCCGGAATAAAATAACGCTGCATTCTCTCACACCTATTCTAAAAATAACTATTATCCACTAACGTTCCGTACAAAATCCGATGAAATCACCAAGCACCATCATATCATCTTTTGCGCCTGTATGACCAGTCTGTTCCCTTTTCCGTTTATGTTATACCAATTCTCGTAAAAAAAAGGAGCCCTTAGGCTCCAAACAATCCGGTAATGTAAAAAGAGAACTGTAAAAACTGTATATAAATCATCTGAGACAGCGTGTAAAGAGGTTCAATCGTTACAGCTCGTACTTGCGGAATTACCAGTATAAGCAGAAAAATAAAGATCGACCATTGCTCAAACTGCTGAAGCTTGCGGCGCACAGGAGTCGGAGCCACGTCCTCCACAATCCGGTAGCCATCGAGTGGAGGCAGTGGGATCAGATTAAAGATGAACAAAAACAAATTTAAATTGATTAGCGCATTGATAAACAAATAGATTGCCTGAGCCACCCGCTGGTTCTCCATTCCCGGCAATACTTGAAAATGAAGAAGCACAGCATAGATCAGTGTAGTCACAAATGCAAGCAGCAGATTGCTCAGCGGACCAGCAGCCGATACAATAATGCCCATAAGGCGCGGGCGGCTAAAATTGTCACGATTGACCGGGACTGGCTTGGCCCAACCAAAGCCTCCGATCAACAGTAACAGCGTACCCAGCAGATCAATATGCACTGCCGGATTTAAAGTCACGCGCCCCAGTAGCTTGGCCGTAGGGTCGCCAAATTTATTGGCATAATACGCATGCGCAAATTCATGCACCGTAAACGATATGATCACAGCCAACAAGTAAAATGGAAGGACATTTAAATTTACACGAAAAATACTTTGTAAAAAATCCATGCTTACCTCTTTCTCGCCACAAACGTCAGCCAATCTTCATCCCGGTTGATTTCGGTAATCTCAAAGCCAGCAGCTTTCAATGCGGTTTCGACAGCCTCTTCTTTGTTCTTCCAAATTCCTGATGCAATATAAATACCGCCTGGCTGTAGGGCATTATATACATCATCAATGAACAACAAAATGATCTCGGCTAAAATATTAGCTACCACCAGCTTGACTGGCAGTTGAATACCCAGCGTTGGATCGCTTGCATTAAGCACGGAGAGCAAATCGCTTTCTTTAATGGTGATGCGCTCCTCCAGTTCGTTCAAACGCGTATTTTCACGCGCACTGGATACCGCTACCGGGTCAAGATCCAAGGCAAGTACATGCTTTGCTCCCAGCTTTACAGCTCCAATCGCTAAGATACCGGAGCCCGTACCAACATCAATCACTTCTTCTCCACCCTGAATCACGGATTCCAGCGTTCTCAGACAAAGGGACGTCGTCGGATGTGTTCCAGTGCCGAAGGCCATACCCGGATCAAGCTCAATAATTTTTTCATCTTCACTCGCAGGCTCATACTCTTCCCAAGTCGGTTTGATGGTCAAACGATCCGATACACGTAAAGGCTTAAAATATTGCTTCCAGGCATTAGCCCAGTCATCCTCGTGGACCGTTTTCAGCTCATACCGAACCTCGCCAGGGTCAATATCAAAAGTTCTCAATTGTTCAACCCGCGGCTCAATTTGTGCACGCACGCTGTCCATGTCTACTTCTTCGGCAAAATAGCCCTTGATGATCGCTTGTCCTTCAGGAATGTCGTTCAAAGGACGATCGTACCATTGTCCATAAGACGTGTCCCGGGGCTTATTAAGCGAACCGGATTCTTCAATGGAAACCCCTCCCGCACCTGCTTCGTGCAGAAAATTCGAAATCATTTCGACGGCTTCTTCACTTGTATGTATTGTAATTTCATTCCACAACATGGTTTACATTTCCTCCTCATTTCACATGCATACATTACATTGTACTATATACTCGCATAGGAGTTCAAAAAAGCCAGTATGACAAAGACAATATTAGATTATAATGCTAGTTATTGTTACGGCTATCATCTGGTATAAGTCTACTAATGAATAGAACAAAGGAGAAACATAAATAAGACGGGCTATCCCACAAATCACCTTTATAGGTGGGATACCCGTCTTATTGTATTCTACTCGTTGTCGTTTATGATCCGTTGCTGACGGCGGTCAGCTACTTCACTACGTCGGATCGCTTCCAGATCCTCAGCATCTGCCTGCTCTGCCGAGAACTCAACATCTTCGTTTTTGGCAGATTGCATGCGTTTGATTTTCTCGGTTTTGGTCAGCACTTTATCGAACCGTTTGTTTTTAGACATCGGTCACTGCTCCTTCCAAACTTGTCACAGCATTCCACCCGCTTGTTCCACAATCGATATCGCCTGATGATGAATGGATTCGTCCACCACCGCAGTCAACAAAATATCGCGGCCTGTCGGTCCACCTTGTCCTCCATCACTCATGCCACTGGCAGCAGGATCAGCCGCAGCCAGTATCGCTGGAGAAGCATCTGTAAAATCCACGCCCTGTGTGAGTGAGGACAAGCTGCTAATCTGTCCTGAAAACACAGGCAGTCCGGCGTTGCCTGTAGACTGCCGCGGATACCGGCTAAAACGATCTATCGACATATCCGTTACCCGGAGAGCTTCCAGTTTTCTCGCGGCTCCCTGTGCTTCCTCAGGACTTTTGAAATACGCCAAAATATTTTTTTCGCCCATCCCAAAATCTCCCTGTGTAGTATTGAGCGCAACTCGTGTTTGAGAACATAGATCGTTACGCTTTGTTATATCCTGCTCATTGGCAAGACTTTATATTCTCCACGAAAGCTTAACGGATACAGACATTGCATTGTCATGAACAGCAGGGCAAGACGGTGAACTAAAGTTTGTGAAGAACATAACTTTTACGGACGTAAAGTAGCAGCCGGAGCTTCACCTGACATGGCTACTCCTGTCTCCCAGGCTGCGTGAATAACAGCATCCCGTACCTTTTGCACCACCTTTGGATTAAAAACATCCGGTATGATATAAGTTTCACTTAGCTCCTCAGGGCAAATTGCATCAGCGATGGCAAGCCCGGCAGCCAGTTTCATCTCCTCGTTAATCGTCTTCGCATGGCAATCCAGAGCGCCCCGGAAAATTCCCGGAAAGCACAACACGTTATTAATCTGATTAGGAAAATCGGAGCGACCGGTAGCAAGCACACGTACATAAGGTGAAGCTATTGCCGGATCAATTTCTGGCTTCGGATTCGCCATGGCGAACACTATAGGATCAGTTGCCATGCTCTGTATGTCTTCCACAGTCAGTATATCTGGACCCGACACACCGATGAACACATCAGCTCCCACAATTACCTCAGATAAGCTTCCACTTAGATTATGCGGGTTAGTCATGTTCGCATACTCTGTCCAATGTGGGTTACTGTATTCCACATCGCGGTGAATGGCTCCTTGCCGATCGACCCCAATCAGATTACGTACCCCTGCCTTGAGCAGCATGCGCGAGCAAGCCATACCCGCCGCACCGATACCGGCAAAAACTACTTTGACATCTTCCATTTTTTTGCCGCATACCTTTAATGCATTGACCAAACCCGCTAATACCACGACTGCCGTACCATGCTGATCATCATGAAACACTGGAATGTCGAGTTCCTGCTTCAACCGTCTCTCGATCTCAAAACAGCGTGGTGAAGATATATCTTCCAAGTTAATGCCGCCAAAGGCAGGAGCGATCATTTTGACAATTTGAACAATCTCATCAGGGTCCTTCGTATTGAGACAGATTGGGAATGCGTCGACACCTGCAAATTGTTTGAACAGTACTGCCTTCCCCTCCATCACAGGCATAGCTGCCTCCGGCCCGATATCTCCTAATCCAAGTACCGCTGTTCCATCTGAAACGACTGCTACTGTATTTTTTTTGATCGTTAATTGAAACGCTTTGGCTGGATCATTGGCAATTTCCATGCAAATTTGAGCCACACCTGGCGTATAAACTTTGGACAACCCCTCCATCGTTTCAATTCGCTTCTTGGGTAAGGTCTCCATTTTGCCACCTTCGTGTAATTCTCTGATTTCATCTCTTAAACTGCCCATATATTTCTCCATCCTTTCATGACTGTATATGATATGAATTTTATAGCTTGGTCTAAAACTCATCAGCTCCAGAATTGTAGTAACAAGGTGGCTAAAATGACGGTGCCTGCTCCACCAATCCGTGTTGCAATTTGGGCAAAAGGCATCAGTTCCATCCGATTGGATGCAGACAGAATGGCTACATCGCCCGTGCCCCCCAATCCGCCGCGACAGCTGGTCACCAAGGCAGCTTCTACGGGATACATATGAATCCATTTTCCTGTGAAGTACCCAGTAACAATCAATGCAACCACTACAGATGCACAGGTGATCGCATAAGGAATCGTTAGAATCCCAACTACACTATCTAATGGCACATACAAAATGCCTAACCCCACCATCAAGGGCCACGTCAAACTAGCGGTTATACATTTGTACAAATGAAAAGCTCCCTGCTCCAATGTGTTCGGCATGATCTGAATACACTTTATTAATGCGGCCGCCAGAATCATGAGAATCGGCCCTGGAATATGGAGATACGGCTCTAGCAGCTTACCCACAATAAAGAAAGTACAGGCCAACAGCAGACCACCACCCATTAATGGAAAAGAAACGGATTGCCCCAAATTTACCGGAGCTAACTTGTCTTCGTCCTTTTCTAGTTTTAACAACCTTCCGTTACCAGAAGTTTTTGGTTTTTTCTCCGCTAATCTCTTCAAGACGCCTGCACCTATAATTGCAACAATGTTACCGATAATGGCAGCCGGGATAAACTGGGATACGAATTCCGCAGAATCCTTGCCCAGTACCATTCCATACGAAATGGACAACGGTAAAATACCTTCTCCAATCCCACCGGAAATAATCGGAATGATGATGAAAAAAAATGTATGATAAGCACTGTAGCCAAAAGCCATACCCACCACCATACCGACAACAACAGCAGCAATAGATCCTATGATAATGGGGGCAAAAATTTTGACAATTCCATTCATCAGCATTTTGCGATCCATGCCAAGAATGCTTCCTGTTACTAGACATGCGATGTAAAAATAAAGAAAATTCGAGGTTTTCATAAGCGTGTGCACAGCCCCCATTGCAGATGGACTGAACATATTCCAAAATACCATTAACGATGGAACCATAAGGGATAAAATGGCTGGACCACCTATATGTTTGAGCAGTGGAAGTTTGGCCCCTAGATCACTGAGCAGTATACCTAAAATCATGATGACGGCAAACCCGCCCAATAGATCGTTCGGAAGTCTTTCTGTAATTGCAGCCGCATAAACAATTAGCGCAATCACGGCATATAGCGGAAGAGGAATAACTCCCACCTTTATCCTGCCCAGCATCCTAAACCCATCTACAGTATTTTTACTCCATCTTTGCCCCCTTTGAATGACAGGCTGGTTCGTAGCATTTTCCATAAATCTCCCTCCATAAAGTGAAGAATGATGATCATGTTCCCATTCTACACCTTGGAAAACGCTTTATTTGGTTTTAAAACTAAGAACTAACTTTAGTAACTAAAGTAATCAGAAATAGGGTTAAATATAACTATTCATGATTCCTTCTGCCTGCGGCAACACCTGGTATTGGTAAACAGGACGTCCAATGGTACCATATATAGTTTCCATAGAAAGCACTTCAATCTCTGTCATAAAAGCCAGATACTTGCGCATAGACACCCTGGAGATCCCTGCACTCTCCGCAATATCCTCGGTGGAAAACAGAACCTTATGATGCTGCTGGATACAATTCCATATCATAGCCAGCGTGGATTTCGTTATCCCCTTAGGCAACCGTGCCAAGTCTTTAGTCAAGCTTTTATGATAAATCAGTCGGTCCAGCTCCTCCTGCGACAGTAGACTACGCTCACGAACAATACTAATATGTTCTCGGTACCCGGTAAGGGCCTCTAAAAAACGGTTAAAGTGGAAAGGCTTGATTAAATAATCCACCGCGCCAAAGTTCATCGCTTTTTTGATGCTACTCATGTCACTTGCAGCTGAGATGACAATAACGTCCACATTCACTCCAGCCTCCCGTATAAATGACAGTAAATCGAGGCCATTACTTTCTTGCATATACACATCCAGCAATATCAGATCAATGGCTTGTTCAGCTATATATTTCTTAGCCTCTTCCACCGAAGAAGCCCAACCACCACATTGGAAACCCTCTACCTGCTCCGTATATTTGCGGTTGAATTCCGCAACCATCGGATCATCTTCTACAATCAGGACATTAATCATGTTCATCATTCCCCGCTATAATGTATGGAATCTTAATCTGAAAACAGCACCCCTGCTCGACTGGGATCAACTTTACACTACCTTGTAGCCTTTTCACGCTTTGCGACACTAGGTAAAGTCCCATCCCTCGCGACTCTCCCTTGGTCGAAAAACCTTTTTCAAAAATGGCCTTCCCAAGGCCCTCCGGTATACCTGGACCATTGTCGCACATGATACAGGTCAGACAGCCATTTTTCTGGTTTTCTTCATAATAAAGTGAAAGGGTAATCCGCTTGTGCTCCAGAGATTCCATCGCCTCCACTGCATTATCAAACAGATTGCCAAGAATAGTAATCAGTTCATGAGTCGTTTGAGTTTGACTGGATTCAGGCAAGTAACTACCCGGAGTCAGTTCAAAATTTACCCCTGCCTCTCTGGCCCGGCTTAATTTCCCTAACACAAACCCCGCCATCACTGGGTCCTTAAGCTGCCGAGTAATGGAGCCAATCTCTACTTGATGATGCTCGACAGCATCCATAATATAGTGCTCCAGTTTATCATACATTCGCAAATGCACCATCCCCATAATGACATGCAACTTGTTCATAAATTCATGAGCCTGCGCGCGTAGTGCTTCCGTGTACAGAGAAACTCCTGTCAAACGTTCAGCAAGCTGTTTCATCTCCGTCTTATCCCGAAAGGTTACAATGGCTCCGACAATTTTTCCTTTGACCCGTATCGGAACACTGGTGGTCAGCAAGGTGATCCCACCCAGCTCCATTTCCTCATCCATCAGTGGAGTGCTTACTTCCAAGACCTCTTGTAATCGGAAAGCAGATAAATACACAGTAATTTCCTGTCCAGAGAATGAGAAATCTTCAATCCCCGCTTGCCTCAGTAGACGGATCGCTTCTGCATTCATCAGCATGATACGACCGCATTCATCCACCGCAATGACGCCTTCCTTGATGGACTGTAACATCGCGCTGCGTTCCTCCAGCAAACGTGCGATTTCCGGCGGCTCCAGACCGACCAGCATATTTTTGATTTTACGAGCCAGCACAACCGCTCCTCCTGTGCCAATCAACATTCCGATCCCAATGGCGATAGCAATAAGACGGGTGTTGCCTTCCTGGGCCCGCTGTACATCCTGCATGGATATACCGACAACAATCGCACCTACCTGTTTTCCCGTCACACTAAACACGGGGGAGAAGGCCCGCATGGACATGCCCAATGTCCCCTTTGCAACGGACACGCTCTCCTGACCATGAAGTGCAGTATACTCGTCCCCTCCGACAAAGGCTTTGCCGATCCTCCTAGCATCCGGGTGCGTTTTACGAATTCCCTTCATATCCATAACCACGACAAATTGGATATGATTCGCCGTTGAGACCTTCTTCACATACTCCTGCATGGAAGGAGAAGAACCTGTCTGTTGCAATTGCTCAATAATAAGCGGTGTATGGGCTAGTGTACGCGCAATGGACATTGCCTTTTCCTCGAGTCCCTTCTCCGTTTCATGCTCAACTCTCTCGGCAAATAACAGTGTTACTGGCAGGAGCACAAGTGCCATAACCAGACATACGAGCAGCGTTATTAGACCTCTAAGCTTTAATAGCGGCTTACCTCGACGCAGACTTGCCCGTGTTTTTTCGATGGAACTCACCCCTTTCTAGTTGATAGAAGCTCAATTGTTAACTCTGGTTATACAAAAATGGCTATGTATGTGTTTACGTGAATATAAAAAAAGGGACTATCCCGCAATTGCGGAATAGTCCCTCGGATTCATAATTGAAGCTCCGCGATTTCGACTTTGGCTTAGTCGCCTCGGAAAGCCCGCTTCACACGGTCAAAAAAGGACTGCTCATTCTCATGTGTCTGCTCTCCACTAAGCGAAGAGAACTGACGCAGCAAATCCTTCTGTTCCTCACTCAGCTTGCTAGGCGTTACCACAACTACCTTAATATGCTGGTCACCTTGACCTACGCCGCGCAGTTTTGGTACACCCTTTCCTTTAAGACGGAAATAAGTCCCTGTTTGCGTGCCTGCTGGAACTTTCAGCTTCACTTTCTCGGTCAACGTTGGGATCTCAACTTCATCTCCCAAGGCTGCCTGTGAGAACGTCAGCGGAATTTCACAGTAGATATCGTCTCCCTCACGCTCAAAGAAGTCGTGCGACTTCACGCGGAATACGACGTACAGGTCACCTGCCGGTCCTCCGTTGACACCGCCTTCGCCTTCACCGTTGATACGCATTTGTGCGCCGTCATCCACACCCGCCGGAATGCGAATATGAATTTTACGTTTCTTGCGGACACGGCCTGATCCGCTACAAGTCGTACATTTTTCTTTGATGATTTTACCGGAACCGCCGCAATTGGAGCAGGCGCGTCGATTAACCATGCGGCCAAACGGTGTATTCTGCACCACTTCTTCCTGTCCACTGCCGTGGCAGACGGAACAGGTCTGTGGTTGAGTGCCCGCTTTGGCTCCTGTACCATGACACGTATCACATGTTTCCGTACGTTCAATTTGAATGTCGGTTTCTTTACCAAACACCGCTTCTTTGAATTCGATTGTCATCGTATATTGAAGATCGTTCCCTCGTTGCGGTGCATTCGGGTCACGTCGACCATTACCGCCACCAAAGAACATATCAAAAATATCACCAAATCCGCCACCGAAGTCGGCACCACCGAAGCCGCCTCCCATGCCCTGATTCGGGTCTACATGACCGTATTGGTCGTATCTTGCCCGCTTCTGACCATCACTGAGGACATCGTAAGCTTCTTTAACTTCTTTGAATTTAGTTTCTGCGTCCGCAGCCTTGTTCACGTCCGGATGATACTGACGCGCAAGCTTACGGTAAGCCTTTTTGACTTCTTCATCCGAAGCGCCTTTTGCGACACCCAGCACCTCATAATAATCACGCTTATCAGCCAATGTTCCACCCCCATGCCTACAACGTGTCTGCACTACATATAAAAGGAAAGCCAAAGGCACGGGATGACCCGGCTTTGACCTTCCCATCATTTCAAGGCAGTACAACCCGTAATATGCTTATTTATCTTGGAAATAACAGTTACCCTTAGGCTAATTGTTATTTATCAAGGCAGCTACGCTGCTAATTATTGTTCAGTATATCATAACGTACCGGTATACCGTAAAGTTGCCACTATCCGATCCGTTGCTTAGTCTTTCTTCTGATCTTCGTCAACAACTTCATAGTCCGCATCAACTACATTGTCACGGCCTTTGCTGTCTGCTGCTCCGTCTTGAGCTTGCGCTGCTTGAGCAGCTTGCTCATACAATTTCACAGACAATTGCTGAACAATCTCAGTCAGCTCTTCAGTAGCTTTTTTGATGTCTTCCAGGTTATCGGATTCCAGCGTTTTTTGCAGATTTTCTTTAGCTGCATTTGCTTTTTCGACTTCACCTGCATCCGCTTTTTCGCCCAGATCTTTAATCGTTTTGTCTACGGAGTAGATCAGTTGGTCTGCAGCGTTTTTCGCTTCTACCAACTCTTTACGTTTCTTATCTTCTTCCGCATGCAACTCGGCATCCTTCATCATACGTTCTACTTCTTCGTCACTCAAGCCGCTAGAAGAAGTGATCGTAATTTTTTGGCTTTTGCCTGTGCCTTTATCTGTAGCAGATACGTTCACGATACCGTTCGCATCCAGATCGAAAGTAACTTCGATTTGCGGTACACCACGTGGTGCTGGAGGGATATCTCCCAATTGGAAACGGCCCAGTGTTTTGTTGCCTGCTGCCATTTCGCGTTCACCTTGCAGCACGTGAATTTCTACGCTAGGCTGATTGTCGGCATACGTCGAGAATACTTGCGATTTGCTCGTAGGGATTGTCGTGTTACGATCAATCATTTTAGTGAATACGCCACCTGCGGTTTCAATACCGAGGGACAGTGGAGTTACGTCAAGGAGAACGACGTCTTTCACATCACCTGTCAATACACCTGCTTGAACTGCCGCGCCCAAAGCTACCACTTCATCAGGGTTTACGCCTTTGTGAGGCTCTTTACCTGTCAGTTTTTTGATTGCTTCTTGTACAGCTGGAATACGTGTGGAGCCGCCGACCAAAACGATTTTATCGATGTCGCTAGCACTCATGCCTGCATCTTTCATCGCTTGACGAGTAGGTCCCAAAGTACGTTCTACCAGACCTGCGGACAATTCTTCAAACTTCGCACGAGTCAGGTTCAACTCCAAATGCTGTGGAACGCCATCAGCTACTGTGATAAACGGCAAGGAAATTGTCGTTGTCAGCACGCCGGACAGTTCTTTTTTCGCTTTTTCTGCTGCATCTTTCAGACGTTGTACAGCTGCTTTATCTTTGCTCAGGTCAATACCTTGATCTTTCTTGAACTCATTTACGAGGTAATCAATAATCACTTGGTCAAAGTCATCGCCACCCAGCTTGTTGTCGCCGCTTGTTGCTTTAACTTCGAAGAAACCATCGCCCAGTTCCAAAATGGATACGTCGAATGTACCGCCGCCCAAGTCATATACGAGGATGGTTTGGTCTTCGGATTTTTCCATACCATATGCTAATGCAGCTGCTGTTGGCTCATTGACAATCCGCAGAACTTCCAGACCGGCAATTTTACCTGCATCCTTAGTTGCTTGACGTTGACCATCATTGAAGTATGCTGGAACAGTGATAACCGCTTGAGAAACCGTTTGGCCCAGGTAAGCTTCAGCGTCAGCTTTCAGCTTTTGCAAAATCATAGCGGAAATTTCCTGTGCGGAATATTCCTTACCGTCAATGTTTTCTTTATGATTAGTACCCATGTGGCGCTTGATGGACATGATTGTACGATCCGGGTTCGTAATTGCTTGGCGTTTTGCCGTTTCCCCTACAGTACGCTCCCCATCTTTTTTGAAACCGACAACGGAAGGGGTTGTGCGCGCGCCTTCCGGATTTGGAATAACGACGGCTTCGCCGCCCTCCATAACAGCCACACAAGAGTTGGTTGTACCTAAGTCAATACCGATTACTTTGCTCATCGGACAATTCCTCCTTCTGTATATACGAGGCCCTCAGGCCAGAATGGTTGAATCAAAATGATGTAATTCTAATGTATATAGAAAAAGTTACATGCTAACTTTTACCATCGCTGGACGAAGCACCTTGTCCTTCAGCATGTATCCTTTTTGTACCTCTTCAACGACGATGCCTTCATCATGCTCTTCGCTCTCCACCTGCATAATAGCCTGATGGAAATCAGGATTAAACGGTTGTCCCACTGCATTCATGGCCGTCACTCCCTCTGCCTGAAGCACACTCTCAAACTGGCGGAAAATCATTTCCACGCCTTTGGTGAATGACTCAGACTCCGCTCCTTGCGTTGCTGTTGCCAGCGCTCGCTCGAAGTTATCCAGAACAGGCACCAACTCGGTAACAAGCTTCATAGACGCATATTTAGCAAGGTCTTCCTTTTCTTTCAGCGTACGGCGACGAAAATTATCAAAATCCGCCTGTGCGCGCAAAAACCGTTGCTGATGCTCCTCCGCCTCTGCACGAAGTTTTGCCACCTCTGTGTTTTCTTCCTCGGCTTCCAGTGCTGCCGCTTCATTCACCAGCTCGTCCTGCTGGCTCGTTTCGGCGGCTTCCTCTGTGCTTACATTTTGTTGTTTGTCATCTTGGAACGCTTGTTCTTCCTTCAAAATGTTTCACCTCCTTCAAGTTGTAACTCCCCTATAAAAGCACGCAACAATGCACCCGCGCAGGATACAAACCGTATCCCAGCGCGGAACATGTAGGACCGCAACCTATGCGATCTTATTTTATTTAAACCGTTGCGTTAGCATTGCGGTCAAATCCTTAGACAGGATACCCAAAATATTAATAACTCTCGCATACTCCATCCGCGTCGGACCCAATATACCTATAGTACCCAACGCTTCTCCGTCTACTGCATATGTAGCAGTAATCAGGCTGCAATTGGCAAATGCTTCATGATCATTTTCTGTGCCGATGCGGACTTGAATTTCAGGTGCTCCGGCTACAGGAGTCATCAGTTTAAGTAGCGTTGGCGTTTCCTCCAGCAGATCGAGAATATGTTTAACCTTTTCTACATCTTTAAATTCAGGCTGATTCAGCATGTTCGTCGCACCGCTTAAATATAGGCGCTGATCTGATTCATTATCGAGTGCTTTATCCAGCACCTTCATAGCGTCCTCAAAATGAGATACATGCTTCTCCATTTCCTGACCCAGCGCGGTGTAAAGGCGTGATTTAAGCTGATAAATCGGTACACCGACCAGCTTGCTGTTCAGTAAATTCACAACCTTTTCCATCTCGGAGATTGAAATTCCAGGCGGAATATCCACCGTTTTATTCTCCACCTGACCGGTATTGGTCACGATAATCGCCACAGCCGTCGTTTCGTTGAGCGGCAACAGCTGAAAATGACGCAACGAAGTATGAAAAACCTCCGGCCCAAGCAGGATGGAAGTATAATTGGTCATATGGGACAAAATGCCTGATGCATGCTGGATCACTTGCTCCATTACATTCAGCTTTTCGGCGTAAAAGGCTTTTAGTTCCCGCATTTCCATAGGCTTCAGTGTATTTAGCGGCACCAAATGGTCCACATAATAACGATAGCCTTTATGAGACGGGATGCGTCCCGCAGAAGTATGGGGTTGCTCCAGATAGCCCTGTTCCTCCAAATCCGACATTTCATTACGGATTGTGGCTGGGCTGAATCCGACATCCTGCCTTTTGGATATGCTGCGGGAACCCACTGGCTCAGCCGAACGAATGTAGTCATCAATAATCGCATTCAAAATGAGTCTCTGACGTTCGGTTAACAAGCGAATCCCCCCTTGTCATTTATCCATAATAGCATGATTGTTAAATGGAATCATTAGCACTCGTTCGCGATGAGTGCTAACTGATAATACAAAAATACCAAACCGACCTGATCATTGTCAAGTCAGATCAGTATTTTCAATAAACCAGATTTATTACATCCATTTGGATGACTACAATGAAACAGACTATTTGCACTTTTTCACGGAAAACCTCATTATTCATCATATCCAAACCGTATTTATGTATAGGCAACAGAAAACTGAAAAATTTGAGACTGTGTCTACAAACTGTATAACTTTATTGCCTTTAAGGAGGAATGGGATCTGAGAAGCAAGCGCCGCAACCTTTTATACGCATTAATCGCTCTTTTACCTACAATTTGTATGTTTTACATTTTAATCGAATTGTTTCCGTACACAGGACTAGGAAGAATACTTGCTTTGCCACTAGTTTTTATTCTGAACGCTGCCCTTATCATTTCGGTGATCCACTTAATTCGTAAATTAAGACCCCTATGGTGTGTGCCTTAATTTTGGTCCCTACAATTCTGTTAAGCATGTGGAATACCATTTTATTTTACCCACAAGAATTCAGTCCAAGCATTCCCAAGCAAATCAAATATAGTGTGGCAGCTATACTGCATTATGATGATGTAACACCAGCCGACTGGGAAGGATACACATATCGTCCAAGCCGAACCGGAGAGTCTGAAAAATATGTTGTCGCCTTGTATAAATACAAACGTCAGGTTCCGTTAGATGGCACTACATACTTTTATAATGTTACGGATTACCATAAGGACCATCCCATAAGAAGCTTGAATGATTACCTTCGGAACTGGAGCCTCATCATCAATTCATTTGGTGGTTACTCCAAACATTTGAGAAATAAACAGGGGCACAATAATGTAAGCTGTAACACATACACACGGCTACGTCCTGATAAAAAAACACTGAACTGACCTCATTATTGACAGGTCAGTTCAGTACTTTCAACACTGCGATTTCATCGCAATTGTTTTGCTTACTGCAGTGAATGCAGTCGGTCCATACCTTCTCAGGAAAAATCTCTTTGCTAACTACATCAAAACCGTTTTTTATAAAAAAGGATACCTCATAGGTCAGTGCCATAATTTTAGGAATACGTTGCCGCCGTGCTTCTATAATAAGGCCTTCCACAAGCTTGGAGCCTATTCCCATTCCTTTATGCCCCTCAGAGATGCCAAGGGAGCGAATCTCTACCAAATCAGCCCCCAATTTGCATAAAGAACCACAGCCAACGACTTGGCCGTCCACCTCTGCAACAATAAACAGCTCCAGTTGGCGCGTAAGCACTTCCCTTGAACGTGGCAGCATAATCCCCCGCTCTGCATAGCCACTAATCATTTGATATAAAGGCTCCACATCCTCAGGAACCGCACTTCTGCACAATACATCTTTACACACTGAAGCCATCTTGCTCTCCTCCTGCCGCTTGCCGCATATAATGAATAAATATACAACATAACGCATAGAATCGCAATACTCCATTTACCCTGCTGTGGCAGAATGGTGTAATAAAATGATAGCCCAGCTTACGATGTCAAAATGTATTGTATTGAAACCTGCAACTTATGAATTTACCGTGATAGAACCGATGAACTCTGCAAATACGTCATTTCCGAATAAAATACCGCGTTCGCTCAAACGATACCCATCCTCGATTGATTCAATTAATCCCGCATTCAGCATTTTTCTGAGAGGAACTGTAAACGTGTCTTCCAATGTCTGACCAAATTGAGCTTCAAAGCGGGATTTAGACACACCTTCCAGCATTCTCAAACCGACCATGAGGAAATCCTCCATGGCTTCCGCCGTCGGCACCTCAAAACTGTCCAAACGTGGTAAACCATTCCGAGTAGCCTCCACATAAGGGTTAATGCCCTTAATGTTCATATGACGCTCTCTGCCAACATAACCATGTGCCCCAGCGCCAAGACCGTAATAATCCTCATTACGCCAATAAGTCATATTGTGCTTACTTCCCAAACCTGGTTTAGCGAAATTGCTAATTTCATACTGTTCATAACCCGCTTCTTTCATGCGACGCATGAGGAGCAAATACATTTCCAGCTCGTCATCTTCATGTGGAAGCGGCAGCTGATTTTTCTGGTACAACGTATGGAAGAGCGTATTCTCTTCAACCTTCAAACTGTAGATAGAGTAATGAGGAAGTCCCAACTCTAGGGCTCTACTGACGCTTTCATCCAGCATGTCCACCGTTTGGTTCGGCAAACCGAACATCAGGTCAATCGACAGATTGTCCAAGCCGGCCTTACGTGCGTTTTCCAAACTACGATAGACGTCATCTGTACTATGAATACGACCTATGCCTGTAAGCAGTTCATTCTGGAAAGCCTGCACACCAAAGCTGAGTCGATTGACGCCGCCTTCTTTCATCACAGAAAGTTTTTCAAAATCAGTTGTGCCTGGATTGGCTTCCATAGAAAACTCAATATCTTCCGCCCAGTTTGGAAAATAGGTACGAACGCTCTTCAGGAAATATTCCATTTCCTTCGGATTGAGGGTTGTTGGTGTTCCGCCCCCGACAAAAATGGTTTTTATCTGTCCTGGCGGGTGAAGTTTGACCGTATGTTCCATCTCCCGTTCCAAGGCATACAGATATTCCATAACAGGCTGATCCTTGAGCACATAAGAGTTAAAGTCACAGTAAAAGCATTTATTCGTGCAAAAAGGTATATGCAGATAAACCGCTTGAGGCGCGGATGAATATTCATGTTTTTGTATGGATGCGGTCATACCGATCCTCCTTGTCGATTCAGGGTTTAGTGAGAAAATGAGCCGAGGTCGAGACCAACCGCTTCGTGTTCCATTTGATCTTCTGATCGCTGTTACTCCCCAATTTTCCATTATATAAGCACTCTTAGGGATAAAATTGGGGAGTAAAGGCGAACGCTACGCTTCTCCAGATTCAAATGGCCCCCTCCGCTGCTGCCCACCACGAAGTCGGCCCATTTTTGTGGTGTAGGTGTTGCAGTAAAAGAGACACTGCTTTAAGAAATACTCTAAAGTTTTAATGATACTATGCTTTGTTACGCTGATTGTAACTTGAACGAGCTCTCTGTCCTGAATAGCTTGCTCAAATAAAGAACGTCCATTCTCCATGCATGGCAAATGCCCCATGAAAGAATGGACGAATACTTCAAACTGCTTTACTCATCTATCTTCAGTACCGCCATAAATGCTTCCTGTGGTACTTCTACGTTACCGACCTGCTTCATACGCTTCTTGCCTTCTTTTTGCTTCTCAAGCAGCTTCCGTTTACGGGAAATATCGCCGCCATAACATTTGGCCAAGACGTTTTTACGCATAGCCTTAACGGTTTCACGCGCAACAACCTTTGTTCCTACAGATGCCTGGATTGGCACCTCGAACATTTGCCGCGGGATCAACTCGCGCAGCTTCTCACAAATGATACGTCCGCGGTGGTAAGCTCGATCTCTATGCACGATGAACGACAGCGCATCGACCTGCTCACCATTCAACAGAATATCCATCTTCACCAGATTAGATTGGCGATAGCCTGAAATCTCATAGTCAAAGGAAGCATAGCCTTTGGTGCTGGATTTAAGCTGATCAAAGAAATCATATACGATTTCAGACAAAGGAATCTGGTACGTAATTGTTACCCGTGTTGTATCTAGGTACTCCATGTTCACGTACTCACCACGCTTGTTCTGACAAAGCTCCATAACCGTACCTACATAATCATTTGGCACGATGATGCCCGCCTTAACATATGGCTCTTGTACATGTTCAATACGCCCTACTTCTGGGTAGTTGGACGGGTTATCGATTTCGATCGTTTCCCCATTAGTCAATTGTACACGGTAAATTACGCTTGGTGCCGTTGTAATCAACGGAATATTGAATTCACGTTCAATACGTTCCTGAATAACGTCCATATGCAGCAGACCAAGGAAACCGCAACGGAAACCGAAGCCCAGCGCACTGGATGTTTCCGGTTCAAAGCTGAGCGAAGCATCGTTCAGCTGCAGCTTTTCAAGCGCCTCACGCAGATCGTTGTATTCCGATGTTTCAATCGGATACAGACCGCAATACACCATCGGATTAATTTTCCGATAGCCTGGCATCGGTTCTGGTGTTGGATTTTTGGCATCCGTTACCGTATCCCCGACACGAGTGTCGCCCACATGCTTGATTCCGGCCACGATAAAACCAACATCACCGATATTTAGCTCATCCACGATCGTCATACGTGGCATGAAAGCTCCAACCTCGATAACCTCAAACGTTTTGTCAGTCGCCATCATTTTAATTTTCGAACCCGCACGGATACTGCCGTCCACAACACGTACATATACGATTACGCCTTTATAAGGATCATAATGCGAATCGAAAATAAGCGCCTTAAGCGGATTATCCGGATTTCCTTGCGGAGCAGGCACACTTCTGACCACCTGTTCCAAAATTTCCTTGATACCGATTCCAGCTTTGGCTGAAGCATGTACAGTTTCACTCGTGTCCAAACCGATAACATCCTCGATTTCCTGCTTTACCCGTTCAGGATCAGCACTTGGCAAATCAATCTTGTTAAGCACTGGCAAAATCTCCAGATTGTTGTCGAGCGCCAAATAAACATTAGCCAATGTCTGCGCCTCAATCCCCTGCGCTGCGTCTACGACCAGCAAAGCACCTTCGCAGGCTGCCAAACTACGAGATACCTCATAGGTAAAATCGACGTGTCCCGGTGTATCAATCAAATTCAAAATGTACTCTTCGCCGTCATCGGCCTTATAGGTGAGTCGCACTGCCTGGAGCTTAATTGTAATCCCGCGCTCCCGCTCCAGTTCCATCTGGTCAAGCACTTGCTCCTGCATTTCGCGGGAAGTGAGTGCACCGGTGTACTCCAAGATCCGGTCAGCCAGCGTGGATTTACCATGGTCTATATGTGCAATGATACTAAAGTTCCGAATTTTACGTTGTCTTGCCAAAATGTCAGTCATGCCTTACCCCCACACAATGCCTAGTATCAATCAGCTTATTATAGCAGTTGTAAGGGGGGGCAGCAATATTTCTATTCTGTTACCCCGTCAAATACAGATACAACCCAGCGAATACCTTGTCTTGACAGGTTTTGAAGCAGCCCAGCCGTTTTATCGGCCATGGTATCCACCGAAGCCTGCTGCGCCTTTACGGCTAGCAGCTCACGAGGCGTCTCTAGGCCCTGCCGAATATTGTCATTCTGAGCAGTCTTCGTATCCCATTCATGTGTCCAGCGTGCGGTCTGCTCCTCACTTCGTTCGTTTGTTTTTCCTTCATTCGTGTCCGTTTGTGGCTCAAACTCGACCTTTCCACTTGTATTATACGTACGATTATACGCTCGGGCATTAGCTGCCGGGGTATCTTCAATCACCGTCTGCTCATAATCAACTTTCTGTTGATTCACCGATGAAACTGGATTCTCGTCCCATTCCGGGCCATAGACTGAGCGCAGGCCAGAGCCTGCCAGCTGCATGCCAAGTAATACGCCTGCTCCGATCAGAAGCACAAATCCAAGCGCTTTTTTACGAAAATGTCCGGTCATTATATCCCCCCCTAACTGCTACCTTATTTAATTACCGCTGTTGTTCTTTTTGGTGTCAGATACGTTGGTACCCGCCTTCTGTGCTTTCTGATCCTCCCAATACACTTCACTGATCATGTCCGCCAGAACGTCGGAAGTTCGTTTTAACTCCTCCTCGGTGTTGTCAATCCCTCCGATTTCGATCAAAATGCTATGAGAAGACAAGCTTTGATTGTATTCACCATTGTTTCCTTTGCCGCCATCTTTTCCCCATACACCGCGCGATACGCCGTGATATGATTTTTCCAGCTTTTCATGAATGCGAGCAGCAAAAGCTTCATTTTTGCGCCAATTTTTGTTGTCATGTCCGATAATAAAATACACTTTGGCATAAGAAAGTCCATTAATCGTGGCTGTTGTTTTTCCATGACGTTGGGAATCACGATGAATATCGAGCAGATAAGTTAAACCTTTATTTTGAGCCAAA
Source organism: Paenibacillus sp. EKM301P (assembly GCF_011800295.1). Lineage (NCBI taxonomy): Bacteria > Bacillati > Bacillota > Bacilli > Caryophanales > Paenibacillaceae > Paenibacillus > Paenibacillus sp. EKM301P. Next base: position 733,733 of record NZ_JAALFM010000001.1, read on the forward strand.
GCCTCCTTGACTGTTGTGCGTGAATATTTATAGGAGTAGTTCCAATTGTAATTTTGAACTGTGGTGGCATAATCCTTGTTTACATGCAGTGTAGATATCCCTTGCTTTTCCAGTCTCTTCTTTACAAAGTCTCCTACCCTTGATACATTAGCTGACTTAGAGCCTGAATTGGGGTTGGAACTGGTTTTGCTCAGTAATGGGTTATATGCTTCTCTGGGATGAGAATGGTAGATTAATATACGCTTCTCCCCTTTGGCGGCATCACCTGGATCATCCTCACGTGCAGGGTCTGTTTCCGGTGTTGTCGGAATATCCGGCGTAGTAGACGGCGGGTTCTCAGCTGCGTTTGAGCTCTCAGGGGTATCTGTCGTTCCCTGATCAGGCTGATAATCCGTAGGACCCTCTACCTTGATGTTCCCCGAACCCTTGCGCAGCAAGACAGGCGCTCCAGCAGCCATGCCAGGAATTTCACGAGAAATGAGACTTTTGGGATCTTGCGGATTAATACCTGTAAGCATCTGAAAAACAAATGGCGACCATTGTTCACCCGACAACGAAGAATGCTGTTTTTTTTGTGCCAAATGAGGTACCTCCATACCTAGCATATCCGCGAAAAAACCGCTGGACACCGAGCCTGCCAATCCTTTCATCGAAGAAACAGGAGAAGTTTGCAAACGATTTTCTGCCAGCCCTCCTAGTCCCAAAACGACAAATAAAAGCGCCGAGCCCATGATGAGCAGCACAAGCGTATGTCCCATTGCCAAAATTTCGATACCTTTTCTTCTCCATCTTCCGACGTTCCAGGTCTGAATTTTTTTCATGTGAGCCTTGTCCTCCTTCGTCCCGTCGAAACCCGCTTATTACATTCAGAACACAGGGTTCCTATCTGTTTCGGAAATCTCTTATACTTCAACTCTATGAACGGAGAACAATTACTAGAACACAAAAATCTCTATCTACAGGACAAGCCCATCCCTTTTTGAAAGAGATAGGCTACCTGTTAAATAGAGATTTTCTGTCGTGTCTTAGAAAGATGGTTTTGCTAGCCTTTCATTAATGCGTATAAGCGGCGACATTGTCGGGATCAACAGCCTCATGTAGAGCTGCGTTCAAACCGGTCGCAATGATATTCGCGATATCTTCAATAAATTCATCGATCTCTTTTGGAGTCACAATCAAATCATGCCCCAGCGGTTGAAGTACCTCTCTCACCAGCCCGAGTCTCTCAGGTTCTGAAATATCATCCAACATTCCCAGAATTACTTTGGTAGAAGCCTTTTCTTTGGTAAAATGCGTTTTCATCAGTTCGATTACATTATTGACGATGGTCGAAGCATAGCATACCGTTGGAACGCCGATAGCAATACACGGAACCCCCATAATATCCTTGGTGATACCGCGGCGCTTGTTGCCAATACCTGAACCCGGATGTATTCCGATATCCGCCACCTGGATGGTCGTATTGACACGCTCCAATGAACGTGACGCCAAAGCATCAATAGCAATAATAAGCTCTGGTTTTGTGCGGTCCACAATGCCTTGAACGATCTCACTGGATTCGATTCCCGTGATACCAAGAACACCCGGCGCAATCGCACTCACATCCCGATATCCAGGGTTGATCTGATCAGGTGTCAGTTCAAAATATTGACGGGTGACCATTAAATTTTCAACGACAAGCGGACCCAGCGAATCAGGAGTCACGTTCCAATTCCCCAGCCCTACCACCAGCACCCTTGCCACCTTAGAGATCCCTATTTTTTGTATAAAATGCTCCATTTCTTTTGCAAAGGCAATGGCTACCCGTTGTTGGAGTCCAGTGTCGCCTTCACGCAAGCCAGGTACTTCGAGCGTAATGTAATGCCCTTGTACCCGCCCAATACGGTTGGCTCCTTCCTCATTTAATACATCCAGCCGCGTAATTTTAATCCCGTTATCTTCCTCCACATTCTCATTTATACCCGCCAGCGGTACAGGCTGATTCCGTTCTGCCAGCTCTCTTGCCTCTAATGCCAAATCCGTGCGTACCGCATACTTCTGCAAATCCAGATCCATCTGTTAAACCTCCTTGTATACCATCTCTGGCTATAGTGTGCGAGACACCCAACAGGTTTATGCACATCCATTTTCATCCTGTAATTTGCATCGTCTTAGAATGTTTTCTTATTGCAATTTGAGGTGTGGCATGCTAAAATATTTTAAGTTGTGAAACGTTTGTGTTCATAAGTAATGCCTTTACAGGAGGTGAATGTAATGCCAAACATCAAATCCGCTATCAAACGCGTTAAAACTAGCGACAAACGCCGTGCGTTGAACGCTTCCCAAAAATCCGCGCTTCGTACAGCAGTTAAAGCTGCCGATACAGCGTTGGTAGGTAACGAAGCTGAAGCTGAAGCTGCTGCTGCTGCTTTCAAAGTGGCTTCCCAAAAGCTGGACAAGGCTGTAACTAAAGGTCTGATCCACAAAAATGCAGCTGCTCGCAAGAAATCCCGCTTGGCGAAAAAACTTAACGCTCTTACAGCTCAAGCGTAAGCAAGAGCTACTTTTATACGTTAATGAAAAAATCCTGACCAGCCTTGGCTGATCAGGATTTTTTAGTTTATAACTTTATGAGATTAGATTGAAGCGCCTGCCCCCATTTTCATTAAAAACAGTTCCAGTCCCAGCACCTTGTCAACGACACCTGTCTTCATATGATAGTCCAGTTCGCCCAGTTCATAGAGAAGCTGGCGCAGCTGCTCAGAACGGAAGCGTCGTGCTTGATCTCCTGCAACTTTCACCCCATAAGGATGCAAGCTGAGCTGACTCGCAATTTGTTGCTGAGAATAGCTTTGACCTGCCAGCTCTTTGACCTGCAACATAATACGAAACTGCCGTGTGATCAAAGCTGCTATCTTGATTGGTTCTTCTTTTTGCTTAAGCAATTCATAAAAAATACTGAGCGCCTTATCCAGCCGCAAATTAGCCAGATCCTCAACCATCGCAAATACGTTCTGCTCTGTATTACGAGGCACAAGGGATTCAATGTCAGCGGATGAGATCGTTCCCTGCGCTCCTGCGTACAAGCACAGCTTATCTATCTCGGCTGCCAAGGATTGAAGCCCGACACCCGTGTATTGAATGAGTCTCTCAGCCGCTCCTGCTGCCAACTGCACTTCTCTTTCTGCTGCACGCTTATGGACCCAAGCCACAAGATCATCTCCACCCATAGGGGCGAAAGCAATAACTGAGGCATCACTTTTCAGTTTCTTGACGATCTTTTTCCGTTCATCCAACTTTTCAGCCTGAACCGTAAAAACGATGACGCTATAGTCAGTCGGGTTATCCATGTAAGTCAACAGCGTCTCAAGACGGTGCTCTATTTTGCCGTTATCTTTGCCTGCTGCAAATACACTGGTATCCCGTACAATAATTAGCTTCTTTGGCACCAGAAAAGGCGCTGTTTCTGCGTCCTCTACAACCACCTCAATTGGCGTCTCGGTTAAATCATAAGAACTAATGGCGAAGTCACGATGCTCCTCCTCGACCACCTTCTCTTTTAGCATCTCAACAAACTGCTTCATTTGATATTTTTCATTGCCATATAACAGATACACTGGCGAAATATCACCTTTACGAATAGCCTTAGAGGCTGTTTTTACATCCATTTTCCGTTCCCCCCACCCACTGATCGTACCTGACATCCGACCGGAAGGCAAGTCATGACACAAACAAAGGGACCCCACCTTTAGGCAGAATCCCTTCACCACCATCTATATCAACACGGCAGCAGAAAGCTCTAGAAACTTTCGGCCGTCGGGATACGACGTCGGTTCATATAGTTTATTCTCTGTTTCTAAAAAGTGTGCCACTTACGAAAACTATTTTCCAGTGCCACGCGGAACGGTGTACGTATATTTACTTGCAGTCCCATCCTGCTCTGTCTCATACATAAAGGTCTGGCTGTCATCTGACCAGCTTCCTTTGACCCAAGCACCCTTCAGGGTACGGACTTCCAGTGTTGTTCGGTCTACACCGTTATCGGAAAGCTTATACACTTTCAGCTTTTTGCCCTCAATAGCCACCGCATAGCTACCATCAGGCGAGTTGAACTGATCTGTAGAGGCCGACTGGGCACCATAGGTGGAAGCATTATTACTGTCCGGAGAGACCAGCGAATTAGATACAAAGCCTTCTCTACGAACCGGGTCTTGTGACACAGATGATTGCTGATCATTAGAATCGGCATTGCTGCTATCCGCCCCTAAAGAGTTCCCCGCATCCTTGGTGACACTTTTGGATGTCGCATCTTTCGAAGTTTCATTTGAGGCAATTCGACTCTGTACCTTTAATTCCTGACTAAGCGACGAAGATGCATCATTTGTACTTGTATCATCGCTATTATCCTCCTGAGCGGTACTCGTACCCGCTAAAGGTGCCTTTTCCATTTTCGGATCCAGCTGTTCATCAGGAGCAATCGTGGGTTGATCAGATTTTTTCTGTTTTAGCTGTTTGTCATCGGATGTAGGAGCATCTGCAGGCGAGTCATCCTTTGTCGCCTGACGATCGACGTTCGGCTGTCCCTGCTTTTCATCCTGATGGGATGAATGCTTAGTCGGTGCAGACTTTGTTGAAGGTTCCTCGCCAGCTTGCTGGTCATCAACCTTCCCAGCATCCTGTTTGGAAGGATTCTTTTCGCTATCTGAACTGTCTGTTCCCTGGTTGCCCAGGTCAGGTTCCTTATCTGCAGGTGTCAGAGAGGAATCAGCACCTTGTCCCTGTTCAGATGGCTGCTTGGTCGATTCCGCTCCAATGGCTGCATCACGTCCTCCACTCCCATTGGTCGTACCTGGAATTTCCGTCTGAGTCTGCTGGCTTGTCACCTCGGGTGACTGGGATGTAAGTATACCTTCCGCATCCTGCACTGTTTTAGGCTCAAAGTTGAATACTACAATCCCCAGTACAACGGCAGCGGCAGCCACGCCCATGGCAGCACGCCCTCCCACCCGGTTCCACCAAGGTATAGGCTGAGTACGTTGTCTAGGCCCTGCTCCAGACTCTGGATCAGCAGCCACAGGCTGCATTTCCTGAAGCGCGCTTCCCTGCTCTTCACGTGCGCGGTCAATGGCATCAAGCTGAGGCATGATGGAATCCACCAGGCTGAACGCCGGGGAAACCGCAGGCAATTCCTCCAGCTCGCGAGAGAGTGTCTGAAGAATATGGAATTTTTCCGCACAGTCCGGGCAAGTCGCAATATGGTTCATTAATTGGGACGTCTCTTCTTCGCCCAGTTCATGATCCACATAACGCTGCATCCAATCCATCACCTCTTCTCCACACTTCATCCTGATACACCACCTTTCTGATATTCCTGAAGTAGCCCTTGCAATTGCTGTCTTGCACGATACAAGTATGACTTGACCGTATTTAGCGGCAAATCCAGAGAATCGGCAATCTCGTTATAAGAGAAATCCTGCAAATATCTCAGGACAATTACCGTCCGGTGGTGTTCTGGGAGCTGTTGTATAGCCTCACGAACATCCTGTGCCATGTAAGAGGTTAACACCTCAACCTCCACGTTTTGGGGGTCGTTAAATATCATGTCATGCTCGTCAATGGAAACCGAAGGCTTTGTTCTTCTGAATTTGTCGATGCATATGTTCGTTACAATGCGCTGGACCCAGGTTTTAAACTGTGCTTTTTCCTCATAAGAGTTAATTTTGGAATATATTCGTATGAGGGCTTCTTGTGAAGCATCCATGGCGTCCTGCTCATTATTTAGAATGTAATATGCCGTACGGTACACATGCTGTTCTATCTCTCTTAATAGGGTAATGAGAGCGTCGCGATCGCCCGATTGAGCGGCTCGGATGAGTCCCTGCTCTACCACAAAGGATCCCCCTCTCCCTGCAATATTACAGACGTATCCCTTTTGCAAATTGTTGCAGGATAGACGTCTGACGCTAATTTTATTTTTTTAATAAAAAAAATTATAACAAAATGCCCAGAATCCCCATTGTATCCTCCCTTAGAATAACAGAAAAAGGGAAGGTAGTCACCTTCCCTCAGCCCCTACATACATCTAAATACTAGACCTATTAAACTGCATGAAACATTTTGTCACTTCTTAGAAATCAGAAAATCAGATATGAGTTGTAATCGATAAGATAGAGCAATCGGATCTTGAAAATAAAAATCGTCGATTAAGAATTGATATACCTTATCTGATTTAACGGCAGGCAGGTTCTTGGCTGTTACAAGCCTGCTTTTTTGTAGTTGAAGATGATTTTAACAAAATCATTTTGAATTCGTCTGTTCACGTCTGCGTTGATACCGAACACTCAGCTTACCTTGCTGCGCACGAATCTGCACCTCTCCCATTGTATCTGTTCGATATATGGCAGAATCAACCTCCGCCAAACGTTCCAATACTGCTTGATTCGGATGTCCATAAGTGTTGCTTGCACCAACTGAAATGACGGATACTTTCGGCTGCCAATAGGACAACCACTCTTCCGAGGTGGAATACTTACTTCCGTGATGTGCCACTTTCATAACGTCTACAGCTTTCCTTGCAGCTCCTATTGCTCCCTGAGCTTTCACATGGGATGAAGAATGGGTTAATTCAGAAATCAACAGCGACTCTGCGGCATCATCCATATCTCCTGTGAATAAAAACGAGACCCCCTCCATCTCTAAAATCATGGCAACGGAATAATGATTCTGTTCCTTCATAACAGGCAACTGCCCAGATTCGTTCTCCTCCAGCTTAAACGGATAGAGAAAGCGAATTGTCGTATCCCGGTCTGGTTCCCACTCCATGCTATGATGTGCACCGTACAGCTTGATCTGCTTGTTCAAAGCCGTGTTTAACAACTTTCGAAATGGAGCTTTGTCTGTTAGGGTACCATTAAAAAACAAGGTGGTTACGGGAATCTGGTCAAATATAGCCTGTAGTCCTCCGGCATGATCATGGTCTCCATGCGTTAAAATGACAGCGTCCAGCCGATGCACCCCACGTTGCTTTAGCAAAGGGACAATCGTATCCGCGCCAACCTCGTAGGGATCTATACGCTTGCGCCAAGCATTTTTCCCTGTTGCAAAGTCCATCGTACCCCCGCCATCTACCAAAATATGTTTTCCTCCCGGCGTTGTAATTAAAATGCTATCACCTTGGCCCACATCCAGATATTGAACAACTCCCGTGTTTCTTTCACTAGGAGATTGGTACCCTATACATAGTATGCCAAGCCAGGCAATACCACTTAAAGCCAGTGCCACATGACGATATCCATCCCACTGTCGATGCGCAAATTTCCCTGCACCCTTCGGTTCATGATCCGTTTGCAAAATAGCCGCCCACTCGGCAGAAGCCGCTAGTCCTGTATGCACAGGTGAAGCTATGGGATTAGATTTCACATCGGAAATGTCGCCTGTTTGCCTTCGAGATATCAACCATGTTTTGAGCCAGTACAGAACGCTGTACAAAGCTGCGTAATATGCCAGAACCCACAGAATAGAAGAAGACGGCCAAATACTCACATAAGCATCATCCACATTCATCCATTTCACAAGCGAAAAGGTTAGATCGTTTAATTGCTCCGCTGGCCACGCAAGGATGCGAGCCCCCTCCCCCCATAAAAAGGCCATTCCCATTGCCACCGTACCTAGTGGAAGCACGATATATGTAATTAGGGGGACAAGTAAAAAATTAGCCGCAAATGATAATATCGAAAATTGATTAAAGTAGAACACCGTCATTGGAAACGAAACAAGCTGTGCCGTAATTGTGATCGCAACTTCACCACCGATCAGGAGGGGCCATTTGGCGAAAAACGGCTTCATAAGCGGCATATATATGAGCAACCCACCTGTCACCAAAAAGGAAAGCTGAAAGCTGACGCTAAGCAGGTAGTATGGATTCCATAGCAGCATAAGCAACGCAGATACACTTAAAATATTAAGTCCGTCTTTGAGCAACCCTCGCCGAGCTGCAAACAAGCCGATCATCGCCATAATCCCTGCTCTTACAACAGAGGGAGAAGCACCTGTCAGCAGCACATAAGCCGGAATCAGTACCATCACAATCGTAAGGGAGGTTTCACGGCTAACTCGTAACAGCTTGAGTAAATATAATAATGTGGCCGCATATACCGCCACATGCATACCTGATATCGCCAAAATATGCGTTAAACCAAGCTGCGTAAATTCATTATACGTTGCTGGGTCCAGCTCATCTGTAACCCCAAGTATCAGACCTTTCATATATCCTGCGTGAAGAAGTGATGTAAAAGCAGATTCCATTTTCTGACCTAACTGCTCTCTAAGCTGATCATTCCATCTCAATAATGTGTAGCGGTTCCACAGTGAAGCCTTCTGCCTCTGTAACGAGGCGGCTCCAGCCCCCTTGATAAGCCAGTGAATTTCCTGCGTGTGCAGGTACTCACTGTAATCAAAGCTACCAAAGTTCCCCGCTTTTGCTGGTGCCTTTAAGCTGCCACGCAGCAGGATTGCATCCCCACGCTGCCATGCTGCCGCAAGTTGCTGTTCCTGCTTCGCAGCCAACTTGATATGAACAATGGCCTGTTCAGAAATAGACCCCCGATGTTCATCCTTATTGGAATGACTGGCAAAGTGATGAATTGAAGTAACTCTCATCTCAAACTGCGCGCGATCACCATCAATCTCAACTTCTGAAGCAATAAACCCTGCTGCTTGAACAGGCATGTCTTCTATGACAGAAGAAGATACATGAAGTGCACCAGGAATACTGCTCACGTTATGCGTATCATGCCAAAACCAATGAAATCCACCACCACTCAATGCAATCCATAGCAATACCATATGTCGGATAGGAATTTTCATCAATAAAGCTATAAGCGGGAAAACCAGAGTAATTCCCGCCCACAGCACCAAAAGTATACGTCCCGAATACAGACACGCTCCCGCACTTCCTATAATCCAACAAACAGTGAGGCTTAATATAGGCCTAGCAAACACAAGTTGGGCTTGAATACAATCACCTTCCCATTAGCAAACATTGCTTTCTGTCAACACACAAAACAAAAAAAGAACCCCTGACAAAATAACATTGTCAGAGGTTCTTCCTCGTTATTATTTAATCCTTAACATCCATCAGCGTTTCCTGCGGTGGATGATAAGTCTCCAGCATGCGAAAGGCGATTCCCTTTTCCTCCATCATAGCTCGAACCTTGTCGGCATCTTTTGGATAAGGTCGGTGATATACAATCTCCACAATGCCGCTGTTCGCCAGCATATTGGCACACGTCCAGCACGGCTGGTCGGTGACATATACTGAGGAGCCTTCACGGTCAATCCGGTCAGTAAACAGCAGCAGGTTCTGCTCCGCATGAATAGTGCGAATACAACGCTGCTTCTTAACCATTTCCTCCCGTCCATCACGGTGAACGACCTCATATTCCTCCGAGATCATACAGCCTGCCTCAGAACAGTCAGGCACCCCGGATGGTGCTCCATTATAGGCCGTCCCCAATAGCTTCTTACCTTGCACAAGTACGGCTCCAACATGACGCCGCGAGCAGCGCGAACGGGTGGATACCATATAAGCGATATCCATGAAATAGGTGTCCCAGTCCTTGCGTACATCTGCACTCATTTCCATCTCTCCCGTATAAACAAGTTAAACGTAAAACATATCCGTTACAGCCACTCTCAAAGCCTACACCGTAAACTTAAATAAGTTATAAGCTAACATACGGCTTCATTTTCGCTAACATTTTAGCTCCGATTCCCTTTACATGATCCAAATCGTTCACACGTTTGAACAGCCCGTGCTGATTACGATAGTTCAAAATAGCCTCGGCCTTTTTAGCCCCAACTCCCGGCAGCTCCATTAACTCGGCAGCAGTCGCTGTGTTAATGTTCACCTTTTTTTCACCGGAAACGGATGGAGTAGCCGAATCATTCACCGTATTTGTCCTACTCGTCGTTGCAGCATTCGAACTGGCAACAGCTGTGTCTGATCTCGAATCCGCAACATCTGACTGCTTTACGGTACTTGAATTCCCCGCCATGGAGTGTTCAGAGTTTTCACTTAAATCAGCAGATATACCCGTAGAACTCTGCTTAGTATTATGCTTCACATTGTCAACAGCTTCGTCATTCGCACTGCGTTCAGCTTGGTCTGAAGCCTCTTTTACAGCATGCTTTCCTTCGGCATACTCACTGCTGCGCTGTGACTCAATTGGCTGCGACTCTATCGCCAAAGCCTGCTCCACCTTATGGTTAAGCAAACTCCACTCTTCTTGTGGCTCAGTTCGCTGCCCTCCAGCAAACAAAATAAGTCCACTCCCGATTACAGCAAGCGTTATTGCCGTTCCTGTCCATACGCGTTTCATTTTTCGTATCGTCCCCTACTCCACATGGATTTCGAGAATTTTGAGCCGACTGAAAACACCGTCTCAATTAAACAGAGCAAGTCTGTTCAATTCCCGTCAAACCGGAGGTTGTAAACACCTCCATACGGTATCGCTGTGAGTATTTATACACAAGGGTGGTACGACCCCAGGCACGATCTAATGTGCTCAGACATAAAATTCGTCATGTCGGCCAAGACCAAGTGCATACACTAAGAAGAATGACAGCACAGCGTCTATACCGCAAAGTATGAAAGGAGGACGTTGAACAATGAAAGTTGGATTTATCGGGACTGGCAGCATGGGAAGTCTGCTAATCGAATCTTTTATTCATTCGGACGCACTCAAACCGCAGCAAATATTAGCAAGCAACCGAACGTATTCCAAGGTAACCGAGCTAGCCCGTCGTTATCCAGGTTTGCATGCAGCCCAAAGCAACCGTGAGACGGCAGCGGAAAGCGATATCCTATTTATCTGCGTGAAGCCGCTGGAATCAAAAACCGTAACGGATGAAATACGCAATGTCATTACAGAAGAGCAGATCGTCGTTTCTATCACAAGTCCAGTACAGATCCGTATTTTGGAGCATGCACTGAAAGCCAAGGTGTCCAAAATTATTCCGAGTATCACTCACCAGATTGGAAGCGGAGCCTCACTGTGCATCCATGGAAACCGGATTACAGAGGAGGATCGCTCCCTTCTGGAAGAGCTTATGTCCCACATCAGCAGGCCAATTCGGGTTAAAGAGTCTCACACACGGATCACATCGGATTTTTCGAGCTGCGGCCCTGCTTTCTTGGCCTTTTTTATGGACCAGTGGATTCAAGCCGCAGTTCAAGCTACGGGTATAGACCGTACAGAACTATGCGCATTGGCCGGTGAAATGATCATCGGCACTGGAAAGCTGCTCACGGAAGGCGGGATGACACCAGCCGAGTTACAAGCAAGAGTAGCGGTTCCCGGAGGTATAACCGCTGAAGCTCTTGCGTTGTTAGACATCAGCCTGCATAGTGTCTTCCCTGAGCTAATACGGGTCACGCACAACAAGTATGAAGAGGACATGCAAAAGATAGATGCCTCCTTCGGCTTAAAGCCGATTAACCGGCAACAATATTAACCAGCTTACCCGGAACAGCAATTACCTTGCGAACCGTTTTACCAGCCAGTGCTTCCTGAACGCTGTCCAGCGACAATGCAAAAGTTTCCATCGCTTTGGCATCAAGATCTTTGGCAATCGTTGCACGCTGTACGATTTTACCATTCATCTGAATGACAATTTCCACTTCAGCGTCTACCGTCCATGCTTCATCATAGGCAGGCCAAGCCGCGTAGGTAATGCTCTCGTTGTGTCCCAGCAGCTGCCACAGTTCCTCGGCTAGATGCGGTGCAAGCGGCGACAGCATTTGCACGAAGTTTTCCATCGCTGCACGCGGCAGAAGGTCTGCTTTGTATGCATCATTGGTGAAGATCATCAGCTGGCTGATCGCTGTATTGAAACGCAATGCATCCAGGTCCTCGGTTACCTTTTTCAGCGTTTTATGCCAGGTCCGTTTGAACTCGTCGCTACCGCCGTCATTTTTAATTTTTTCGTTCAGGCTACCATCCTCGGAAACAAACAGGCGCCATACGCGGGACAGAAAACGATGCGCTCCCTCTACCCCATTCTCATTCCATGGCTTGGTCGCTTCCAGCGGCCCCATAAACATCTCATAAATACGCAGCGTATCGGCGCCAAACGTATTTACAATATCGTCAGGATTGATGACATTACCGCGTGATTTACTCATTTTTTCATTATTGTTGCCCAGAATCATACCCTGGTTGACCAACTTATAGAAAGGCTCTTTAGTTTCCACTACGCCGATATCATACAGCACCTTGTGCCAGAAACGGGCATACAGCAAGTGAAGAACCGCATGTTCCGCTCCGCCAATATACAGGTCAACAGGCATCCATTCGCGCTGTTTCTCTTTGGACACAAGCTCTTTATCATTTTTTGGATCAATAAAGCGCAGGTAGTACCAGCAGCTTCCTGCCCATTGCGGCATCGTATTTGTCTCGCGACGTGCTTTCATACCTGTTTCAGGATCAACGGTTTCTACCCAATCTGTCGCATTCGCCAGTGGGGATTCACCTGTACCTGAAGGCTTGATATTGTCCATCTCTGGCAGTACGAGCGGCAGTTGATCCTCAGGAACTGTTTTAATCGTTCCATCTTCTAGATGAATTACTGGAATCGGCTCGCCCCAATAACGTTGGCGGCTGAACAGCCAGTCACGCAGACGATAGGTTACTTTGCCCTGCCCCTTACCCTCAGCTTCGAGCCATTCAATCATTTTCGGAATAGCTTCCTCATTGGTAAGTCCATTCAGCAGGCCTGAATTGACATGCGGACCATCCTCGGTGTATGGCTCTTTGTCCACGTCTCCACCTTGAACGACCTCAGTGATTTTCAATCCGAACTTCTTGGCAAATTCCCAGTCACGTGTATCATGGCCCGGTACTGCCATAATTGCACCTGTTCCGTAGCCTGCAAGTACATAGTCGGCAATCCAGATTGGCAGCTTTTCGCCGTTCACCGGATTCACTGCATAAGCTCCTGTGAATACGCCTGTTTTATCTTTGGCCAGATCCGTACGCTCCAGGTCACTTTTCCGAGCAGCTTGTTCACGATACTGTTGTACAGCGTCCTTTTGCTCAGGTGTAGTGATCATATCCACCAATTCCTGCTCTGGGGCCAGCACACAGTAGCTTGCACCGAACAATGTATCTGGACGGGTTGTAAATACTGTGAGTTGTTCGTCATAGCCTTCAATTGGAAAATGAACCTCTGCCCCGGTAGACTTACCAATCCAGTTCCGCTGCATATCCTTAATGCTTTCGGACCAGTCCAGTTCCTCCAGATCGTCAAGCAAACGATCGGCGTATTCCGTAATTTTCAGCATCCATTGACGCATGGGTTTGCGGATAACCGGATGACCGCCACGCTCACTCTTACCATCAATTACTTCTTCATTCGCCAGTACCGTTCCCAGTGCTGGGCACCAGTTCACGGGCACTTCAGCTACATAAGCGAGGCCACGCTTGTACAGCTGGATGAAAATCCACTGTGTCCATTTGTAATAATCAGGATCAGTTGTGCTGATTTCACGATCCCAGTCATATGAAAAGCCTAGTGATTTGATTTGACGGCGGAAGTTATTTACGTTCTTCACCGTAATTTCGCGTGGGTGCTCGCCTGTATCCAGCGCATGCTGTTCGGCAGGCAGACCAAAGGCGTCCCAACCCATCGGATGCAGTACGTTGTAGCCACGCATTCTTTTATAACGTGAAACAATATCTGTAGCTGTATATCCCTCCGGGTGGCCTACATGCAGACCAGCTCCAGACGGATACGGAAACATATCCAAAGCATAAAACTTCGGTTTACCCGGTTCTTCCCCAGTGCGGAACGTTTTGTTCTCATCCCAATATTTCTGCCATTTTGGTTCAATACTTTGCGGTTGATAGCCGTGCTTCGGCTGTGTGTCTGTCATTGTCTTTTCCTCCTCAAACGGTATGCAACAAAAAACCTCTGCATCCCGTAGCGTGTCAGCGCTAGGGACGAGAGGTTATATTCCCGTGGTACCACCCTAGTTAGCAGAAAGCGTTCTTCGCATTCTACTCCCTTTGCACCTGATAACGGAGGTGATCCGATGCGTATTAATAACAGGATACTGACACCTATATAGGTGCTTTCCTGCGTTGGACGCATATCTCCGAGGTGAGTTCGCTTTGCACTGTCAACCGGCTTGCACCACCCGCCGGCTCTCTACATGTCCAGACAAAACTACTATTCCTCATCAGCGATTATTTAACCGTTAATAATGGCACTATTATATTGAAAACCGCGAAAAAAGTCAAATAAGGACTACATTTGATACGAAGCGCCATCTTCATACTAGTTGTCCATGACACATGAATACGAATGTTTTATAATAACTCCAAGTTGCAATGGTTCAAGTTGAGATGAGATAAGAAAGGTGAGTGGAGACATGGCACAGATTAAAATTTTCGGGACAAAAGAAAAGCTAAATCCGATCAAAAAGCAACTTTCAGAGGTGATTCACTCTGCCGTGGTGGATGCGTTCAATTATCCTCCAGACAAGAGGTTTCATCGTTTTTTCCCTATGAATCATGAAGATTTTATATATGCAGATGGTCGCTCCGACGCATACACCATTATTGAAATCAGTATCTTCGAAGGCAGAACGACAGAAGCTAAGAAGCAACTCATCAATCTGTTATTTCAAAGAATTAACGATCTTTTGGGTATTTCTCCACAGGATCTTGAAATTACTATATTTGAAACCCCGAAACAGAATTGGGGCATTCGGGGTGTACCGGGTGATGAACTTCAGCTGAACTATAAAGTGAATATATGAGAGCAAAAAGACGCCCTTCATGACTTCATGAAAAGCGTCTTTCTTTTTCTATATTAGCTCAATGAATCCTAGCTATTTTACAGCGACATAAAAAAGTCTCGCCGCGTCATCTGCTGCTTCTACCCATTCAAAATCTGCATATACCTTCACATCACGAAAACCCGCTTTGGACAATTCTGCCTTCATCCAGGCTGGATCATAAGCACGCTGTACATGAATTTCCTCAAAACGCTGGTACAGATCGCGTCCTTCATGTTCTGCTTTCGCAAAGATACTGAGATGATGCTCAATTTCACAACGGGGAGTGTCCAATGCGCATGTCCAGATATACGAAATAGAGCGTTCATCCAGTACGAATGGTTGTTCTTCATCATAACGCAAAAATGTCTGGGGATGATGTACATCAAACAGAAAGGTTCCACCAGGCTTCAGACCAGCATACGTTCTGCGAAAAGTAGAAATGATATCTTCTTCCTCAAGTAAATAATTCAGGCAATCGCAAAAAGAAATGACAGAATCCACGGGCTCCGGTAAAATCCATTCTCGCATATCCTGCTGTATCCAGCGAACGCTCCCCTCACGAAACAATCGCTGCCCTTGAGGAGTAGTTTCCATTTTGCGACGGGCTACTGCCAGCATGTCAGAGGACAAATCGATGCCAGCCACCTCGAAGCCTGAGTTAACCAGTGGAATCGTAATTGAGCCCGTTCCGCAGCCCAGCTCGGCCACTGTATGTGGCATACCGTATCGATCCCAAGCCTGCCGTGCAAAGCGCAACCAGTCCGGGTACGGCATGTCCTGCATTAGCTCATCATACACATAGGCAAACTTGCGGTAAGAAGCCATCTTTATTCCCCATTCCCGTCCTTCGGTTTAGGCATCTTCTCCACCAGGTAGGTCCAGTTTTCTTTTTGTGTAACCAGCCCTTCCTTCATCAGCTTGCCCATCGCACGCTTGAAGGCGGATTTACTGATACCAAACCGTTGCTTGATAATATCCGGCGGCGTTGCGTCAGAATATGGCATACCGCCACCCGGACGTTCCTTCAGAAATGCAATCAACCGATCCGCATCCTCATCACGGCCTACTTCCTTGCGTGGCGACATCGCCAGATTGACCCGACCGTCTTCACGAACAAGCGTGACCCGTACCTTAACCTCCTCGCCCAAGCGAAGCATGCGGTTACGTTCCGACGAATGAATCATTCCTATTGCACCAAAACCAAGCACACCCCCGTCCACCAGGACGAATGTGCCCATCTGAAGCGGCTTGTACACCGTCGCCTGCACCCATGTATTAAGCCACGAACTAGGAGCATGGAAACACAATGGAGCCAGTTCCTGCTCCCCTGCCAGCTTAGCTCGCAGTCTGCCTTGTTTGTCATGTTCCATAATGGCATACACGTAGTCACCCACCCGAGGATGCAGATCACGGTTTTCTGGCAACTCACGAATCGGCAGCAAAAGTTGGCGCCCCAATCCCATCTCCAGGAAGCATCCCAACCGCGGATGCACATCGGCCACCTCAAGCTTGGCCATTTCCCCCAGAGACAAGAACGGCTTTTTCATAGTTGCAGCCAAACGGTCCTCTGTATCATGGAAGATAAATACCTCCAGCCGTTCACCTACCTCGATTTCACGAGTAAGCTCGGTATAATGCAGCAGAACATCCTGCTCACCGACGGTAAGAAAGTAGCCGAAAGGAGATACCTCACGATCCACCATAATGGTGACATAAGTACCAGCGATCAAACTCATACCTTCTCCACAACCTTAGCATCCGACCAGAGTCGCTCAATGTTATAATATTCGCGTTCGTCGCGATGGAAGACATGCACTACGACATCCCCCAAATCCATTAGAACCCAGCGAGCGGAATCCATTCCTTCGATTCCTTTGATGGCTACACCTTCATCATGAGCGCGTTTGCGAATTTCTGTTACAATCGCCTGTACTTGTGTATCCGAATTACCATGGCAAATTACAAAGTAATCCGCGACTAGCGATACTCCACGCAAATCCAGTGCGACAATATTCATTGCCTTTTTATCATTAGCGGCCTCAACCGCCGTTTGCATTAATTTCTCATTCGTTAGGGTCATTCATGAACCTCCGTTTTTTTCTGTTTTAGCTGTCGAATCAAGTCATTGCGCGACAAGACCGTCAGCGGAAAAATAACCTTTTGCTTTTCCAGCAACAAAGAAATCGTAGAATCAAATCCAGCGATAAGGCCCTGCTCCAAACTTTTCTTTGCCTGTTTACGAATATGTTCAACCCCGGGAAAATCCCGCCCCGGTTCGATGTAATCAGCCAGACACACGACTTTATCCAGCAGGCTCATACCTACGCGGCCTGACGTATGCCAGCGGATCGCATTCCTTATTTCCGGATCATCCACTCCGTAATCTCTTGCCGCGACGCAGTACCCTACCTCTGAATGCCAGAGCTGCTTGTCATGCTCCAATAGCGCCTGATCACATTCGGGATAGTTACGAATCACTTCCTCCATCTGCTGAACAGGCCAATATTTCGCTACATCATGCAAAATAGCCGCCAGTTCTGCCTTATCCGGGTCTGCTCCATAACGCTTCGCAAGCTCAACAGAGGTATGCATAACACCCAGCGTGTGCTTCCAGCGTTTTTCAGGCATCTGGCCTGATACGACTTCCATTAGCTGCTCACGGCTGTACTTCATACAAACCGCCCCTTGTAATATAGTCATGAACACGATCAGGCACAAGATAACGAATAGTGCGGCCTTCTGTCACACGCTCCCGTATATCCGTCGAAGAAATGTCCACCACTGGCATATCCGCCAGCAGTACCTTGTCCTGCAAATAATATGGCAACTCATCCAGCGCAAGCTCGAAGCCCGGTCGCCGCACCCCAATAAAACAAATCCGATGCGCCAATTCCTCAATCCCCTGCCAATGAGGCAAGTAGTTCACCATATCTGCACCAATAATAAAATAAAAATCTACAGCAGGATGCAGCTCCTGAAGCTTCTTGATCGTGTCAATGGTATAGGATACCCCCCCGCGAAGCACTTCAATATCCAGCACTTCAAAAGCAGGATGACCCGCCACCGCTTCACTCGTCATCTCCAGACGCTCCTTGCCGCTTGCCCCCGCTTGATGCTTGTGCGGAGGAATATGAGAAGGCATAAACCATACTTGATCCAGCCCATAGGCATCTCTTGCCGCTTCTCCAGCCAGCAGATGTCCAATATGAATGGGATCAAATGTACCACCCATAATACCGATTTTCATAATTTTCTCCCCGCGTATTATCCTCTAGGCAACTCGATTTGCTTATGATCACGAGATTCCTTGTACAAAATAATGGTGCTCCCAATAAGCTGTACAAGCTCGGAACCCGTCTCTGCTGCCAGTTCTTCCGCAATTTCATGTTTGTCGTCTAAACAGTTGTTCAAAATTTGTACTTTCATCAGCTCACGCTTTTCAATCGCATCATTGATGTGACGCATAAGATGCTCATTCGTACCGTTTTTACCTACTTGAAAAACTGGGTCCAAATGATGCGCCATGGAGCGCAGATATCTTTTTTGTTTACCTGTTAACATGTATATTTAACCCCTTCGTCGCCACATATACAATGCGGCATTTCCATAATTTTAATGTATATCCGACTTACGTTAGGCTTCTCAGCACAGCCGCTCTCATTTGGTCTACTGCAGGGGCCACTCCCGTAAAATACTCAAAAGCCACTGCCCCTTGGTACACAAACATGCCTAAACCTCCATGTACAGTGCAGCCACGCTGTTCACGACTTTCGCGTAAAAGCCTCGTTTCCAGCGGGTTGTAGATCAAATCGCTCACAATGATTCCCTGCGGAATCAGATTCGTTTCCAGTGGAAGCTCATCAGATAAAGGAGACATTCCCACCGAGGTTGTATTAATCAATACATCCACTGTCATGAGCACATTCTTGGCTTCCTCGTTGGAATAGCCCATTACTGGAATTGCTTCTGTCGTCCACTCCAATGCCAGTTGTTCAGCTTTGTCACGAGTTCGGTTCAGAATAATGACCGATTCAGGTCGCTCCTCCAACAAAGCATGAATCACGCCCCGAGCAGCCCCACCGGCTCCTAGAACAGCAATTCTTGCACCCTTTAACTCAACAGAAGTCTCTTCTTTAAGGGAACGCACATAGCCAATTCCGTCCGTATTATAGCCCTTGAGCCGTCCATTGTCATTCACTATCGTATTGACAGCGCCGATGAGCCGGGCCCCTTCATCAATCTCATCCAGATATTTCATAACCTCAACCTTATGGGGAATCGTCACATTGACTCCGCGGAAATGCAAAGCCCGAATCCCCTTCACAGCATCCTCCAGCTGATCCGGTGTGACATGAAGAGGTACAAAATCTCCCTCAATCCCCGCTGCCTGTAAAGCTATTTTATGCATAAGAGGCGATTTGGAGTGCTTGATCGGATCACCCAATACGCCCAATAGTACAAGATCTCGTTCGGTCGCTCCAGACTCCCCGCTGTTCATCGTTGCTCTCCCCCATATTGCAAAATATTAGGCCGCTCAAATACATGAATGGCGGCAGGAACCCGTATGTGTTCCTTGCCGCCCTATAGCTTGGTTACAGCATTGTTAAATCAACGCAGGCCGCAAAAGCACACGGACTCCCCGAGGAGCATGAACCGCTACCAGAGCTCCGTTCTCACTATTCACCCTAATCCATCCCAAACCGGATATATAGATGTCCGATGGAGATTTGCGTGGAACGCGGAACTCATGTCTGGTCCATTCTGGCATCTCTGCCAATTGATCGCGTGTTGGTGGAGACAATAGCTCCCCGGCATGATCAGCGAACAACTGATCAGCTCGCTCCAGCTTCGTGCGATGTATTTTAAGACCACCGTTAATGTAGCAGGTAAAAGATTGGTGCTGACCGTCTACAAAATCAAATCGGGCCATACCGCCGAAAAACAATGTTTGTCCTGCATCAAGCTGATATGCAGCAGGCTTCAGCGGCTTGTCCGGCATAATAGCACTCAAGTCCTGACGGGAGACAATTTCACTGAACCGCCAAGGGTACACAATACCCGGAGTATCAATAATGTGCTTGCCGTCGTCGAGCGGAATATTCACCATATCGAGTGTAGTTCCTGGGTAACGGGATGTTGTGAGTTCCTGCTCCATATCGCTATAATCACGAATCAAGCGGTTAATGAGCGTGGATTTACCCACATTTGTGGCTCCGACTACATATACATCACGGTTACCACGCAGTTCAGATACCACATCCAGCAGACGGTCAAAGCCCTGATTTTTTTTAGCAGAGCACAGTACGATTTCTTCCGTGCGTAGCCCTTGCTCCTTCGCTTGCTTTTGTACCCAGTTACGTACCTTGTTCCAGTTTGTGACCTTAGGCAACAAATCAGTCTTATTGACTGCCAGTACAACAGGATTCGAACCTACAAAACGCTGTAGGCCGGAAATCAAGCTACCTTCAAAATCAAAAATATCTACAATGTGGATGACGAGCGCATCCTTGTCCCCAATCTGACTAAGCAGCTTCAAGAATTCATCTTGATCTACCGTCACCGAAGAGGTTTCATTATAGTTTTTGATCCGGAAGCAACGCTGACAGATGACCGGTTCACGAGTTAATAATTTTTCCGGAATATATCCCGGAAGGTCCGGGCTAGTGGTCTGCATGGCGATACCGCAACCACTACATTTGACGGCAGTTCCACCGTCAGGTCTTTCAGTCATTCTTCTTTTCCTCCTCAAGCCATAAGCCTTTCTTACGTAACCTTGTGAGCGCGATTCGCTCCAACCGTCGATTAAATCGGGTCATGACTCCTTCATCATGAATGGATATCGGCAGCACCAAAACGGTATGCAAACCCATTCGGTTGCCTCCCAATACGTCCGTCAACATTTGATCCCCGACCATAATAGTCTCTTCCGGAGTAAGCCCCATCATACGAATGGCTCTACGAAAGGACGAGTTGGATGGCTTCCGGGCGGCATGTATAAATTCAATGTCCAAAGGCGTAGCAAACACGGATACACGGTCCATATTGTTATTAGACACGATGACAAGCTTAAAACCCGCCTGTTTGACCTTTTCAAACCAGGCCACCAGCTCGGGAGTTGCGTTCGGCGCTTTTGCACCGACCAGCGTGTTATCCAGATCCGTAATAATGCCGCGATATCCTTGAGCATACAAGCCTTCAAGATCAATATCAAAGACGGTATTCACCCGTAATTTGGGCATCAGCATTTCAAACAACGTCGGTCACCTCAGTTTCATACGACAAACTATACCATATTACTATGGCTTAGTAAAAAGCTATCCGCAACAAACGGACAGCTTTTTACTAAACATATAGATTAAGATTAAAAATTGCGACACCAAACCTAGTAAAAATGACTAGCCTTCATCCTTCTGGTCAGACTTGGCTCTTCGCCCAGCCCATCGTTTTATCCATGGTTCCTTTTGCAACAGGGTAGCTTGCTGGCGAACACTGCGCCAATCCTCGGCGGTTACCGACGAAGGACTATAACGCGCTTGTTCAAAGCGTCCTAGTAACTGATGTAAAATCACAGCGCGTTCCGGTGCTTCTTGTGACCATCTGTCGACTGATTCCCTCAGTGTCTCATGGCTTGCGCGGACATAGCCTTTCCTTCGCATGTACCGTAACCAGTGTTCCGTTTCGACGATCACCTTTTCATCTGGGGTCAGCGGTTTACCTGTGCGTAAACGCAGCAGGTAAAAGTGAATGTCTGCCCGATTACGCCAAATGATATAAGCAGCCCACAGCAGAAGAATGGCAACAGCAGAGCCTATGATTACAGGATGAATCTCTAAGCCTTCCCCTGGATCCGTCTGCGGAGTCTGCTCAGGCTGCTCTGATTCTGGCTGATCCTTGACCTCTGGGGCGGCTGGAGTCTTTGAATCCTCCTGCTCTGTAAGTAACGGCATATCAAAGCCAGGCGTAGCTTCTACCGGAACCCAGCCATATTCGCCTAAATATACCTCTGCCCAGGAATGAGCGTCCGCGTTTGTCACGGAATAAGAGGACATGTTTTCGTCACCATCGCCCGTGGTTGCATCATCTGAAAACGTCTGCTGGCCAGGAGCATACCCTTTGACCCAACGGGCTGGAACCCCAACGGAGCGAGCCATCATGACTAATGAAGTGGAATAATAATCGCAATAGCCCTCCCGAATCTCAAACAGAAAGGCATCCACGAAATCCCTGCTTCTTTTCCGTGAGAGATCCGGATTGTTCGTATATGCATAATTTTGCTGTAGATACTGCTGTAGCAATCCGACTTTTTCATACGGCGTTTTGGCCGTCGCCGTAACATTGCGAGCCAAATCGCGAACCCGCTGCGGCAATTCCTCTGGAATTTGTAAGTAGGCCTCCTGTTTATTTTTTCCATACAACTCATTAAAACTTTTTCTACGCAGTTCTTTCTCAGGGATCACTGGGACATGCGATACCAAAGTATACGTTTTAGGATAAGCAGTTCTTCGAGAGGCTGGATTCCAAAGCAGTTCTGCCTGTTCCGGATTCCAACGCAACCCGTTTGCCCGTGAATCTCTGTCCACCGATTGAACACGATGCACCGAATAGGCGCCAAACAGAACGGGATAGCTCTGATCATTTTGCATGGTAACGGTCTGCACGACCTGCTCAGTAGAGTGTCTCGTTTCTTGTGCGTTTTCAAGCTCTGCGGTCATCGACACCTCATTTGGTGCTGGATCATCGTTGCCCACGTCGACCCAACCTGTACCGGAATAGGTTCGTTTCGTTTCTCCTCGCCAATAGCTTCGCTGATTAGTTGTGATAGTCATGACAGGCGAATAATCAAAATTAAAACCTCCACCCAATCGATTATCCTGGCGACTATAACCAGATGCGGTGTTCATGCGCTGATTCAGTGCCCCAGATCCATTGGTGGTTCCTGCGGTGGTTGAGCTAATGCGCTGGGTCCACGCTGTATAGGGGTCCGTCAAAGCTGGCTGTACCTCGGGCATATTCACACCCGCCATAATTATAAGCGCAAAAATGACAGCAATATTGGCCGCAATTTTATACGGATAACGCCGAATATGCTTCCATCCTTGAGGATAATGCTGACGAAAATACTGCAGATGCTGTGTCACTAGCCATCCCATACCAGCAAAGACGATCCAGGCAACCTCCTCCCACAGCACAGTTGGTGTGAAGGAATCAAGCACCGCCAGAGCTGCAACGTTGATGCCCACAAAAACTAGAATCCGCTGCTTCGTGGTAACGATGAGCGGCACCATTTCAATGACTAGCCAAGCAATGAGGGAAAACCAAACATAAGGAGACATATTAGATATAAACTGATCCAGACGATTGGCTGCCCCGCCAAAGGGGATAATGATGGAGTAAGACACTAATGTCCGATACAAAATAAAGAACAGCGTTACCGCCTTAACGACAAATTCAATCCATGGACGGAATGGTAGTAAAATCTTCACCAGCGCCAGCATTGTAATGGTCATCAGTACAAGTGCCCTCGTCTCTTCCAGCCATAATTCAGAAGCAAAAGACACCCATTGCATAGCAATAATAATAATCCACAAGAACGTAAAGGCGGGAGCCCAGGAGCTCTTTAACGATTGTAACCAGCTTTTCATTGTGTCCCTCCCCCCATTACAGCCGGGAGCTCTTCGAGGCTCTCAACATCGTAGCCCTTAATTCCCCTTGCACGAAGCATACTCATCCACTTTTCAGCTTCTCCCTCGGCAGAGCCTTCGCCGATATAGACATGGCACGGAGTCATCCCCCGGGTATCGGCCCAGCGAAGAAGTTCCAGCGCCTGATGATCCTTCAGCGGACTAATCAGTATAAAATAACAGCCTTGCGGAAACTGGCGCACACAGCTTTCTACAGCAGTCATCAAGCTGCCTTGCGAAGTGGTGTGGATGTCTACCAAGTGATGCATCATTCGTTGTCGTTCCATCATCTGCTCACTTGGCTGAAAAACAGTCCCCTTCCCTCCAGCTGTACACAGTCCGACTCCCATCCGCTCCCGTCCACCATATTCCAGCAATGAAGCGGTAGAAGATACAGCTAGCTCAAACTGGTCGGCGTTTACATAATGCTTTGTTTGTACGTCGAGCACAAGCATCGTTTTGGGAACCGTCTCATGCTCAAATTCCTTGGATTTCCAACTACCTGTACGAGCCGTCGCATTCCAGTGGATGCGTGAAAACCGATCTCCATATACATAATCCCGTACACCGTTAATTTGCGTCGTTTCACGACGCGTTCGAGTTTGAACGGTCTGCGGTCCAGACATCCTTGAGCGGCGATCATTGATCTGCCAATATGGAATGAATGCCGTGCGAGGAAGCACCCGAAATTCACCGCGTGCATTCAACCTGCCCTTGTGCTCCAACAGGCCAAAGATGTCCTCACTCACACATTCGGTTTCCTCAAAATAGTAGCTTCCTCGTTCTAAAGCAGGGGTTTGAAATGTAAGCTGGCCGCCACCTTTCATACTAGGGATAACACTGTCTTCAAACGACCAGGATTCCCCCGTATGTCGCTTGAGCACCTCGCGAACAATGACATAGGGTAACGGAAGAAAGCCAGGAATGCTCAGACTGAGCTTTACGTGTACCTGATCTCCCGCATGCAGCAGCTCGCCAAACTCCGAGCCTTGCGAAAGCTGACGATGGCCCTGGACGCGACGAACTCCACTCAGACCAACCATCCATAAATAAACGATTAACAACGTAACCATAGAAAACAGCATGACCGATGTCTTTCCACCCTGAAACAACAAATAAAGCAGGCACACTACCCATATACATAGCATAAGCCAGATGCGACTTGATAGCCGGGGAAGCCTGCGCTTCCTTTTGACCATGTTCATTCCTAAGGACGCTCCATTCGTACGGGTACATGAACCTGTCGGAGCACGGACTGCAGCACGGACTGGGCGTTGGAGCTATCGAGGCGTGCTTCGGGACGCAGCAACAAACGGTGCGTCAGCACATAAGGTGCCAGCGCCTTCACATCATCAGGCAACACATAGTCACGGTTATCCTGAAAAGCGAATGCCTTGGCAGCCATGACAAAAGCAAGTGCGGCCCGTGGACTAGCTCCCAGTAGCACTGATGGATGTTCTCTCGTCGCACGCACGATATCGAGTAAATAGGACGTCACCGCTTCGTCCATATAGATATCTCTGATTTCCTGCTGGATGTCAGCAATCTGTTCCATATGCGCTACAGCCTCCAGACGATCTGCTGGCTGGCCCGTCTGATGATGAAGCAGCATGTTGCGCTCTGTCTCCAAATCAGGATAGCCCAGGCTGATTTTGAGCATAAAACGATCTAATTGTGCTTCCGGCAGCATATAAGTGCCTTCAAAATCAATTGGATTTTGAGTGGCACACAACATAAAAGGATGAGGCAACATATGAGTGTCCCCATCCACCGTCACACTTCGTTCCTCCATAACCTCCAGCAGAGCTGACTGGGTTTTCGTCGTCGCTCGGTTAATTTCGTCTGCCAGCAAAATGTTAGTCATAACCGGACCCGGACGGAAATAAAAACGCTCGTCCCGTGGATGAAATATAGATACCCCTGTAATATCACTCGGTAGAATATCAGGATTACATTGAACACGGCGATAATCACCACGCATGGATTTTGCAAGAGCCTTGATCATTTGCGTTTTCCCCGTACCCGGAACGTCTTCGATCAGAATGTGTCCACCCGCCAGCATAGCCGTAAGCAATAATTTTATTTCAAAGGATTTCCCTAATATGCATGATTCCAGATTAGAACGGATTGCAGATACAATCTGCACAGATTCTTGACGCACGGGCATAACTCTGTAAACCTCCTAGATAGCAACATGTTTCCTATTATTGTACATGAAGGTGGACATAGAGTACACTTAACTCCTTGCCCATATTATTCAAGCTCCATCTTCTCTTATAGGTACATATTTTTTGGAACAGTCAAAAACCCTTCGGTTATCAAATCCGAAGGGTTCACGTATACAATTTATTTTACTTTTTATCCTATTTAAAGCACCCTGCTTTATATGCTTCCTTTTGGACGAACAAACAAGCATGCCAGAAAAGAGAAAATAATCGCCGAGGAAATCCCTGCGCTTGTCAGACTAAAGATCCCTGTAATAACACCAAGCCATCCGTCCTTTTCCAATTCGGTTAGTGCACCATGTACGAGTGAGTTACCAAAGCTGGTAATTGGAATCGTCGCACCCGCTCCAGCAAATTTGATAAGGGGATCATATATTCCGACAGCGTCGGCAATTGCACCTGCTACCACCAACGTACTCATTGTGTGTGCCGGGGTCAATTTGATTACATCCATCATCAACTGACCCACGACACAAATGGCACCGCCCACTAAAAAAGCCCATAGAAATATCATACTTTTCCTCCCGCTTCAAAAGCTACAGCATGTGCAACACATGGAATGCTTTCACCCTGCTGTGTAGTCAAAGGAGACAATAACGCTCCGGTCGCCACGACCAGCACCTTTTGTAGTTCTCCCTTTTCGATCCGCTTTAACAGATGTCCATAGGTTACAACAGCTGAGCATCCGCAACCACTTCCACCTGCAATGACCTTCTTTTGCTTATTGATGTCGTAAATCAGTAAACCGCAATCATTAAATTCCGTTTGATTCATATCGAATCCATCTTTTTTAAGCAGCTCCTTGGCAATCGGCAGCCCTACGGAGGCTAAATCCCCTGTTACAATAAGATCATAGTAGCCTGGGTCCCTGCCTGTATCTCGAAAATGAGACAAAAGCGTGTCCGCCGCCGCTGGAGCCATGGCTCCGCCCATATTAAAGGGGTCTTTAATGCCCATATCCATTACACGCCCAATAGTAGCACAATCTACCACCGTCCCTGACTTCGCATGTCCCACAATGGCCGCACCGGAACCGGTAACCGTATACTGAGCTGTGGGGGGCTTCTGTGCTCCGTATTCATTAGGATAGCGGAATTGTTTTTCCACAGTACAGTTATGGCTGGTTGTACCCGCCATCACGTAGTCGCCCGCCTCTGAATCCACGATAAGTGCTGCTAAAGCCAAGCTTTCCATCGACGTTGAGCAGGCTCCGAAAACACCTAAATAAGGAATAGCAAGCTTGCTAGCCGAAAATGAGCTGCTGATAATCTGATTCATCAGATCACCACTTATGAAAAATTGCACTTCCTCTTTGTTTAAATTGGAATTAATTAACGCAAGCTCTGTAGAATGCTCAATTAACCTTCGTTCCGCTTTTTCCCATGTTTTCTCGTTTATTTCGATATTGTCATAAATATAATCGAAATCTGTGGACAACGGCCCCTCTCCTTCATCCGGGCCTACAACAGTTGCACTCCCAATGATGCGCGGTCTCGACTCGAACTTCCAGGTTTGTCCTCCCTGTCTTCTCATAAGTGATTGCCCCCCACACCGAGGATTGCGTATATAACGCCCACGATAAATGCGGCCACAACACCAAATACAACAACGGAGCCTGCCAGCTTGAACATATTTGCACCCACTCCAAGTACCAATCCCTCGGAACGATACTCCAATGCAGCTGAACACATTGAGTTCGCAAAACCTGTGATGGGTACAGCGGTTCCCGCTCCTGCCCATTGGGCAATCTTATCGTAGACCCCGATGCAGGTTAATATAACAGACAAGAGGATCATCATGGATGCAGTTGGTGCCGCAGCTTCTTTGGCTGGAATATGCATCCCTGCCATAAAGGCTTCCTGAATCGCCTGCCCAATCACACAGATGACGCCACCAACCAGAAAAGCACGCACACAATTGGCAAATACTTTTCTGGAAGGTTCATGCTTTTGGGAAACACTTTGATAGTCTTTCTCATTTATGGACAACGGCGACGAATTGGTACGAAAACCGCGCTGTCCTGACTTAGCTGGCATCATTCACCACCCCTTATTCAAAAGTTCCGCGCTTGGCGGTTCAGATTGCTTGGCTCCTTAACATTATGAGCTTTTTGGGGAAATGTTATGTCAGGAAAATGATATCGTGGACATTCCGTACAAATCCATTCATACTGAATACATGACGACCACTGGTTAATTAATAAGGAGTGAGGTATACATCATGGAAGCAAAAACATTGGAATTGTTTAAAACCTTAACAGAGTTCCCTTCCATTTCTGGACATGAGCGAGATCTGCGGGCATGGGTTAAAGAACGAATATCCGGTTATACGGATGAAATCGTGCAGGACCGTTTGGGCAGTCTTTTTGGTGTACTGCGCGGGCAAGAAAGTGGCCCACGTGTAATGGTGGCAGGACATCTGGATGAAGTTGGTTTTATTGTAAATGGCATTACGGAAAATGGAATGATTCGTTTTCAGCCGGTTGGAGGCTGGTGGAGCCAAGCCATCATGTCACAACGTCTTCAAGTATTGACCCCAAATGGCCCTATCATTGGTGTAGTTGGATCTGTCTCACCACATTTGCTTGATGAAGCGCAACGCAGCAAGCCGATGGACATCAAGCATATGTACCTGGATATCGGCGTAGACAGCAAACAGGAGGCGCAAGATCTGGGGATTGTACCCGGAACGGCTATCGCTCCGATCTGTGATTTCACTCCACTTGCGAATCCCAAAAAAATCATAGCTAAAGCATGGGACAATCGATATGGTGTAGGCCTGGCGCTTGAGCTGTTGGAGGCATTACATAAGGAAAAGGACCAGCTTCCAAATACATTGTATGCAGGAGCTACGGTTCAGGAGGAAGTGGGGCTGCGCGGTGCACGCACAGCTGCCAATCTGATTCAGCCGGATATTTTCTTTGCACTGGATTGCAGTGCTGCCAACGATATGGGTGGAGATCCGAACGCATACGGACAGCTTGGTAAAGGCGCACTGTTGCGGGTTTTTGATCCAGGTATGATTACACACCGTGGAATTGTGGAGTATGTGCAGGACATGGCGGAAACTCACAAAATTAAGTACCAATATTTTATCTCCACTGGGGGAACGGATGCTGGTCAAGTGCACTTGAGCGGAATTGGTGTGCCATCTACCGTCATCGGCATATGTGGACGATACATCCACACTTCCTCGTCCATTATTCACACCGATGATTATGATGCGGCCAAGGAACTGATCATTAAGTTGGTTCAAAATCTGGATCGCACAACACTGAATACCATTATTGAACGAGCTTAAGAAGTAACAGAGAATAAGAATCTATAAAAAAACAGTCAAGACACATACGTGTGCTTGACTGTTTTTTAATTTAATAGAAGAAAAAATAGAAGTTCTCAAATTAAATGCTTGTACCGAAGCAAAGCAATCACTACAAGTACAGCTGTTAAGGTGATACAGACATTTTCTACCTTTGCTCCCTTCCGGGTTCCGGTGCTCATTAATCTAAATCTTAGCTTCCATTTGAATGGCGGCAAAGGCTTAATTCCGTTATTCGTCAAGGAATCTGCCAATAAATGTAGCAAGTACGCTATACCTCCAGCCAGCCATATGCTGTCGCCATGCAAACGTGTCGTTCCGTAAAGCAGCGCGGTCCATGCTACTGTCCCATATACCGTATGCGTCAATCCTCGGTGCGGAACAAGCGTACATATGATAAGCAGACACCCGGCGATATAATTCCACGGTGCATATGATTCCCCATACCAGGCAAGGCCGATACCAATTAGAAAAATGATAACTTTACGCATAGACCGTGACGGCATAAAAGAAGCGCTGATCATCAGCAAAGCCAAAACAAGATTCCAGGGTGGCGGAGCCAAACGGGTAAAAAACACCCAACCCGCAGCCCCAATCATTAGAAGCTGTATGAGCCTAAGCATTTTGTTAGGCAACGCACGGCTCACAAGCATGGAGTTAGGCTCGTCAATATCCGGCAGCAATGAACCAACCACAGCGGCTGCCACGGCAGCCGGAGTCACTTCGAATCCACTTAAGGCTAATACCGATAGGGAGACCCCGGTTCCAATAATTAAATGGGCTCTTCCCATCATGATGCATAACATCCTTTCTTGCAGTATACACAGAGTCGACATTACTCTATTTGAATCAGCATGATTCGATTGTATACGACAATCAAAACGAGAACAATAGTTCGCTTATTCTATTTAAAAGACTTCATCCAAAAGTCCTAGTTTCGCCCCCCATTACTTGACCCTCCCCTTATTCTTTATCTGTACAGCCATTTCTCAAAAAACACGCCATATGACCTATGGGTATGTTGACAAATATCTTCAACATTTTCTTTTTGCCTCAAAGTCCTATTGTACAATTTGGAATATTAGGTAATATAGTGTTTATATTTACTATATAAATCTATTAAATGAACAAGGAGGAAATGATTATGCAAGAAAAATCTCTGTTCCGAAAGTTCAAAACGATTGGTCTGACGTCGTTGCTAAGTGTCGTATTGTTCGCACTTCCCGCTTCAGCTGCTTGGAATGATACATACACGGGGTACGCCACATATACAGGATCAGGTTACTCTGGAGGAGCATTACTGCTTGATCCTATCCCTTCTGATGCCAAAATTACAGCGCTTAACCCCACACAATTGAATTATAACGGAATTAAAGCCGCATTAGCTGGAGCCTATTTGGAGGTTCAAGGCCCCAAAGGAAAAACAACCGTCTATGTAACAGATCTATACCCTGAGGGTCCGAGTGGCGCACTTGATCTGTCTCCGAATGCCTTCAACCTGATTGGCAATCAAAAGGATGGAAAAATCAATATTTCATGGAAAGTTGTCAAAGCTCCGGTTAGTGGTAATGTCTCCTACCGCATTAAAGAAGGCAGCAGCCAATGGTGGGCAGCCATTCAAGTACGCAATCATAAATATCCAGTCTTAAAAATGGAGGTCCAACAAAACGGGCAATGGCTCAATCTCGAAAAACAGGATTACAACCATTTTCTGGGTACTAACTTAGGAAAACAGCCTCTGAAAATACGGATTACGGACATTCGCGGTGTCGTACTGAATGATACCATCCCAGCTCTAGCGGAAAATGGCACAGGCCAAGCCTATATCGTTAAAGGTAATGTTCAATTTCCTGACTAATTGAAATGCCGCCTCATCTTTGCTTCTTTTCATTTGAACCAATAAAACAGGCCGGGAACCGACGCAATCTAGTTTGCGTATCCGTGTTCCCGGTCTTTTTACGAAAAAATCATTATTTTTCACAAAGAATCGGTTTGTTCACTGTCCTGTTCATAAAATCATACGTATAATGAATACATAAATAGGGTGTACTTTACAGCTACGTGCACACAGACAGGAGGCCTGTTCATATGAGCAATTTCAAAAAGCATCACAAGCTACACAGCAAATTGCTGGTCAGCATTACGTTATGTATAACACTAACGTTGCTGGTATCCACCACTGTATATTATTTCTACTATATTCGCGTGGAAAAGGAGCAGGCGTTCGAAGCCAATCACAATAGCTTAACGTTGAGAAGCAAAGAGGTCATCAACATGACATCTATTGCTCAATCGTTGGCATTTCAAATGTATCGCAGCAGTACCCTATCCAAGCTGTTGTATTATCCCAAGCCCAATGTATATGATGTAACCGCTGCCATGACCGAATTAAATAATTATCTTAACTCCATGCCGTATATTGAATCCATCTACGTGTATAACCCTAAAAGTGACACCTTCTACATTGCGTCCTCACAAGGCCAAAACGGGTTATTCAGCAAGCATGAACTGGCTGATACAGACATCATTCGCGTGCTGGATCATTATCAGGACTACAAACCCTTTACGCCTATTCCACGCACGTATCCGTTGCTGTCTGCCTCAGACTCCGAAGCTGGCGTAGAGCAAGCAAGCCCAGACATCGCAGCCTATACGTATTTATGTTATGACGCAATCAACTCGAACGAAGCGATAAATTCGGCTGTGATTGTGAACGTGTCAGCGGCCTGGATGAACAAGGAAATGGCGTCGACCCCCATCTCAGGTGGGACTGCTTATATTTTAGACGATCAAGGCAGATTGTTATCTGGTACAACGTTGACAGACGAAGCTTTGAACGAAAAAGAACAGCTATGGCTGCACACTAGAGTCAAAAAACAGGAAACAGGCTATTTTGTAGAAGACTTTCATGGTAAAAGATCACTGATTTCCTATACTTCCCCGGATGGACTAGGTTGGCAGTATATTAGTGTCACACCTTATGAAAGCGTTATCAAAATGGCGAGTGTTATTCGTAATGCCATGGTACTGATCGCGGCCATCATCGGAATGGCAGGATTTGTAGCTTCCTGGCTGCTGTCCAAAATGCTGTATACGCCTATTGGTCAAATTGTTGTGCATATGAATTCACTGGAATCGGAGAAACGCAACAGTATGTACACGATTCGGCAAAACATTTTACGGAATGTGATTCGGGGAATCCGAAATCTTCCTGCTGGTGAAGAACCGGAACGACTGCGCGAGCTTGGGATTACATTTCAGTTCGACAAAGACTATCGGCTTGTACTCCTGCGCATAGATGAATATGCCCGCTGGCAAAGCGAGCGTGGACCTGATCTGCTACCTTACAAGTTTGCCATCATGAATATCGCTTCTGAAATATGCGGGCAAACATATCGGGTGGAGACCGTTGATATGGATGAGGATAGCGTCCTGCTGATGCTCAACATTTTAGACCCTGCGGAACATACAGACACGGTACTACTGGAGACCTTATTACGCCAAATACGTGAAGCTTGTCTCGAATATTTGAAGCTAAGTGTATCACTAACCTACAGCGTAATTACAAGTCAACCAGAACAGTTGCATCTGCTATACCGCCAGGTAGACAACGCATCTATGCACCGTTTTTTTCAGGGTCATGGCTGTATTATTAATGCGCGAAGCACTACAGATGAAGATGTCCAAAATACTTATGTATTTCCATCGGATAAAGAAAAAAAATTGCTGGATACGCTGCTATCTGGTCATACGGAGGATGCACACCGGATGTTCCAAGATCTGTTGATGCATATGGAGCAATATCCGTTTTCCTCTGTGCGGGTGGCAATATCTCGGCTTATCATGAGTGTGAATAATGCCGTTCGGCATATAAGTGAGCTCAATGGATTTGCTATCGAATCTAAACCTGAATTACCATCCGCAGATCGATTAGAGACCGCCGAGGATCTTATTGCTCATTACCAATTGGTCTTTGAACAGGTTCGCTCCAATCTGGCGGAAAAACGAAATACAAAGCAAGAACGATTGGTACAACAAATCAACGAACGAATGGAGCAAGCTTATACGGACCCTAATTTCTGTCTCAATCAGATTGCGGAAGAGCTGGATATGTCGCCAATTTATGTCAGCAGGCTTTATAAGCAACAAACCATGTCCACCATCGTAGACGTCATCCAGCAGCTTCGTATTCGCAAGGCCTGTGAGCTGCTGGAACAGACCGACTGGTCGGTGGCTGACGTGGCAGAACAAACCGGGTTTGCGAGTAGCTCTTATTTCCACCGTATGTTTAAACGCAGTTTAGGCGTGACACCCACAGATTTTCGCCGTTCTAAAGCGAATGCGCAATAGGCGATATCAAAAAAGCAAGCCTCCAACTTTCTGGAGACTTGCTTTTACTTTAGATCACAGCTCTTAACGTTTTACTTGATCCCCTTCTCCTTCACATAGGCTTCCCATTGTTTTGTATATTCGGTTTGAATCTTCTCCAAACCAGCTTGGTTCGCCTTTTGCATGAAAGTCTCAAGACCTTGATCAACATTGTCGATCAGTCCAGCTTGAAGTGGGTACAGGTATTGCTTCTCGACCTGTTCCAATGCCGCTTTTTCTGCTTGGTAGGTCGTATAGTCCTCTGCAAAGCCAGTAAACAGGTCAGGCTTCTGGATTTTATCCAGCTCCGCAAAAATCTTCTTCACACGGTCAAAGCCTGAATCAAACAGCATGTATTCCGGGTTACGCCAAGCCCAGCTGTTCATTCCTTCCCGTGAAAATCCATTCGTACTGCCGCTACCTATCATATGATAGTAACCATCTTTGACTTCGTAGTTTTTGCCTTCGATACCATATTGCGTAAGCAGGTTATAGCGTTTGTCCGTTACAAGCTTTTCATAAAAGGCCAGCGCGCGGGCTGGGTTCGGGCTGCTTTTTGGAATTGCAAAGCCATTATGAATCGGATGCACCGGAGTTGCATAGCCCGTTGTCAGCGGGAATGGATAGTACTCAAGCTTCCAGTCCGGGTGGGATGCTTTGAGCTTAATGACCATATCATTAAACCGGGTTGGGTTGTCGCCAAAAATACTCGCTGCTTTACCAGAAGTGACTTGATCCTGAAGCGTATCTTTTACGTTTAATACGTTTTTGGGAATAAACCCTTTATCAGCCCAGCGTTTGTAAGTATTCAGCTCTTCTTTTTGTTCATCTGAGCCCCAATACTTATATACCTCTGTTGGTTTTTCATATTTGATACCAATGCCATAAGGCAAAGCACCTACACTCTTCGTTACTAATTCGGTATAACGATCATGCAGATTTCCCTTGATATCACTGTTCAAAGATACCGTTTTCATACTAGGCTCATGCTGACGTATCCCGTCCATGTAAGCCTCGTAACTTTTGATGTCTGTTGGTTTAGGCAAATTGTACTTTTCGCGTAAATCCTCACGCCATACAAAACCGTTTGTGACATATTCTTTATACGTGCCAGGCACGGTATAAATTTTGCCTCCGATTTTAACCCCATCCCACATGTCCTGAGGCACGAATTTTTGCAAGGCAGGTGCGGCCTTAGGCAGCAGATCGTCTAGCGGCAGGAATGCCCCCTTCTTGGCATAGGCCTGATACTGCGTCCAATCTGCAGTGAAGATCAGGTCGATAGGCTGACCCGAAGACAATAACAGCTTATATTTTTGATCCCAGTCTGTCCACGTCGTATAGTTAAATTTGACGGTGGCATTCAGATCTTTTTCTGCCAACTTATTAATCTCTGCCTCAATGGTAGACAGATCCTTAGGAGCATCACCCAGCATATAAAATTGCAGCTGTACTTTCTGGGCTTTATCATCCTCTCCATTTGCTTTTTGTGCGCTGTTTCCGCTACCGCCCCCACATCCGGCTAAGAGCGCCATGATAACCATTACTGCAATCAGGATGGACATGCGTTGTTTTCTTTTCTTTGTGAATGTCATGTGAATCCTCCCTTTGAAATGGTAGTCCGTTTAAATAAAACGCTTACAAAAAGTGCTGCTTGGATGGCACAATGTCAGCACATTATGCCATCTCAGCCTTTAGTGCCGCTTATCCTTTTACCGCACCAATCGTCAGCCCCTTGACAAAGTAACGCTGAATGAACGGGTACAGGAGTAAAATGGGACCCGTAACCACGATCGCCATTGCCATTTTGGTCGACTCTGTCGGCATATCGTTGGACAGGGACACGCCGGTACCTGCACCCATTTGAGCAATAAATTGCATGGAGTTAATGACATTATACAGATAGTATTGCAACTGGTATTTATGCGGGTCATTAATAAAGAGTGAGGATGAAAACCAGTCATTCCAGTAAGCCAAAGCCAGAAACAGCCCCACAGTGGCAATACCCGGTGTAGATAAAGGCAGTACAATTCGGTAGTAAATTTTAAAATCACCCGCACCGTCTATTTTAGCGGACTCGAACAGTTCTTCCGGCATGGAGGAACGAATGAAGTTTTTCATCAAAATGATTAGAAATGGAGTCATTAATCCCGGGAAAATAAGCACTGTATACGTATCTAGCAGCCCCAAATACTTCGTGAGCATAATGTACCAAGGTACTAATCCGCCTCCAAACAACGTCGTAAAGTAAATATAGAATGAAAACGCGTTGCGGTATTTAAAATCTTTGCGTGCCAGCACATATCCGGCCATCGTCATCAGGAACAGGCCCAGCGTCGTACCTACAACCGTGGTAAAAATCGTCACCCCATATGCCCGCAACACCTCTTCAGGAAAGGTGAACACCGTCCGGTATCCTTCCAGCGAGAATTGCTGTGGAATGAAGTGATAGCCATCCCTGATAATCGATTCATTACTGGTTAGTGAAGCCGAAATAATAAGTAGGAACGGGAGTAAACAAGCAATGGATGCCACAATGATAATCACATAAGAGATAATTTTAAAAAGTCGAGTGTATACATCCTCTTTGATCGCCATCCGTTTCGGTCCTCCTTTCTAGAATAAGGCATATTCGTCGTTCAGCTTGCGAATGATATAGTTCACGGTCATGATCAGTACAAATCCGAACAGGGATTGATACACGCCTGCGGCCGAAGCCATACCCACATCAAAAGTTACTTTCAAGGAACGATATACATAAGTGTCCAAAATATCCGTCGTATTGTACAGCACACCGTTGTTACCGATTAACTGATAGAACAGATCAAATTGTCCTTTCATAATACTACCCAGTGCAAATAACAGCAGCACAACGAATGTTGACTTGAGCATAGGAACGGTAATGTACCAAATTCGTTGAAAAATGTTGGCTCCGTCTATTTTAGCTGCCTCATAATACTCGTCACTGATCCCTGTGATCGCTGCCAGGTAGATCACCATACTGTAGCCGAGATTTTTCCACAAATAGAACAGGATAATCAGGAAAATCCACACCCATGGTTTGTTATACACATCCACGCGTTCACCACCGAATTGCACAAGCAACGTGTTCAGAAAACCATTATCATAATTAAATATGTTATACACGATGACACTTAGAATGACGAAGGAAACAAAATATGGAAGAAACATCACAGATTGAGTGATCTTTTTAAAGTAGCGGCCTCGCAACTCATTCAGTAAAATAGCGAGGACAATCGCTAACACGTTGCCGAGTAAAATAAACGCCGCGTTATATCCAACCGTGTTCAATGTCAATTTGGTCAGCGTACCAGATTGCCATAGAAAGCGAAAATTCTGGAGTCCGACGAACTGGGCCTCAAAAAGGCTGGTATTAAAGTCAAACTGGGTAAATGCATAATAAATGCCGACCATAGGAATGTACGAATTTATGAAGAAAAAGATTAAAGTGGGCAACAACATCAGAAATAATACTCGATTGCGGATCAGTTCATAGAAAAAACCGTGTTTCTTGCCTGTTCCCAGCCTACCGTTCAAGCGGGAATCCGTCGTAAGCATTGCAGAATTTTTGGGCATAGGCTGATTCAATGTGAGTCACTCCCCCTCTATATACATACCGACTGCAAGGTTTGTAGCATCGCCGCCGTATAACTATATATTATGTAAGCGCATTCAAAATGAAAAGTGAAGCCTCTCATGCTTCATGAACAAAGGAGTGTCCAGAGGAGTGAACAATTCGGATATTTGTGAAGTTTTATGTGATATGAGGCGCCTGATCGACGCCTTCAGCCCATTCGCAAGCATATTTGGACGATCTGCTCTATTCCTTTTGCCCACCCTGAAAAATGGTTTCATCCTGTTTTACTCGAAATCCGTTTTTCTTGGCCTGCTCCAGCAACTCAGCGGCATTATCCTGCGGCTTATATCCGATTCGTTCTTCCAAGTAACCAATGTCATAATAATTATCCGTATTGGCTGACGTACCGTACAAATTAAGATAACTTATCTTCGAAGTGGCCTCGATACAGCTGACGGTCAGATGAATCATATCGCGCTCAGAAATCCAAATATGAGCAGCTCGCTCCGAATGTGGCCGATCATCCCCAGGAAAATTGCCGATGCGGATATTTATTGAGGATATTTTGCCCTGATCGGCATATAGCCGTCCCAGCAGTTCAATGTAGCACTTACTCAATCCATAAAAACTATCGGGTCGATAGGGATCTTCTACATCTATGGCCTCGCCTACTTTATAAAACCCTGTGGCATGATTGGAACTGGCAAAAATAATGCGCTTTACCCCATTTCTGACCGCAGCTTCATACAGCTTATACGCTCCGCTTACATTGCCAGACAGTACTTTACCGAGGAAATCCCCCTCATCCTTAATCCATGCAAAATGCAATACCGTATCCACTCCATGTGTAAGCTCAGCCAATCTTGCAGCATCATGTATATCCAGTTCGACAATCCCTGTTTCTTCATCCCTCTTCACATCGGCGGCGGTTATTTCATATTTCCCTTCCGCTTTTAGCCCTTCGTAGAGTACTTTTCCAATTGTGCCCGCTGCTCCTGTTATCAATAATTTCCGTGCCATCGTCCGCATCTCCCTTCTTTATGTGACAGTGTGCTGTCATCCATAGCTTAACCAACTCCCTAAAGAGGGAACCTTGATACCATCATTCGCTGCATTCTGTCAGCTATAAAAAAGGACTCTGCTACCTAAGCAGAGTCCTTACTTATTACTTTTTTAAGATATTAATTTCAAGCTTGCTGTACTACCCTCACTCTGCGATTAACCAGATAGATGCTAAAACCGATCAATACCAGACCAATCAACAGAAAAGCCGTAATCGATTCGTGAAGCAGCATAGAACTGACAAATACCGAAATCACCGGCACCAAAAACGTATAGGAAGCGACCTTACTAGCATCTCCCGAATTGACCAGCGTGAAATACAGCAGCCAGGATAGTGAAATTCCCAGCACAGTCCCGAACACCAGTCCTGACACATATGGAACATTCCATACGATGTCTGACCAGCTTTCCGTTACCGATCCAGCCCCTGTCAACACGATGCCTCCAAGTGTACATTGAAATGCGACCAGCCACAACGAATCCACACGCTTGTTAACCTTTTTCACATACACGGTTCCTAACGCCCAGCTCACCGCTGTAATAATGGCAATAATTACACCTGCAATAGCCACATGTCCTGAAAAGCCTCCGATACTGACAGCTGCCACGCCCAGAAATCCAATGATCAATCCAATCACTTTGAGCTTGGACATTGCTTCCCCCAGCCACATCCATGCAAAAATGCCAACCAGCACAGGCTGAAGATATACCAGTACAGAGAACAGACCTGATGGAACGTACATGAGCCCCACGGTTTGCAAGCCATAAAACAGAACTACGTTAAAAATACCTGAAATAGCATACACCCGCCAATTTTCTTTCCAGCGAATGCGATTCCATCTCGGTGCTAAAATCGCTCCCAATAGCAGACCACCCAACAGTGTACGTAGCCCTGCAAACAAAAGGGGCGGTGTGAATTCCAGTGCAACTTTATAGATGGGCCAAGAAATGCCCCACAATACAACCAGTAGCGCGATCATCATTATCCGCTTGGCTGTCGTCAACTCTCCCATGATGCTCTCGCTCCTCTATGAAAAAAATCACTAGATTTTATATATTACGCCTATGGGACAACTTTATCAACAGAGGAATCCAGTCAATTGCCTATGTTACAATGTACCCAATAGATAAAGCTTATTAGGATAGGAGGTTGTCTGCACTTGATTTATTTCATCAAATTTCTATACAGCTTTGTGCTTCCTCCCGGTTTGTTCATCCTCGTGATGGCAGGGCTTGTAATCTGGCTATGGAAACGGGCGCGTAAACCTGCTGTCGTACTGCTCCTTGTTACATTGCTGCTGTATGTTTCATCGACCAATTTGGCTGGAGATTTGTTAATCCGTAGTCTGGAAAAGCAGTATCCACAGCCCCGTACCGTTCAAGGTGATGTTATTATCGTACTTGGGGGCGGAGCTACAGAGGGAACTCCCGACATCAACGGGCAAGGTAATATGCTAGGGTCTGCAGCCAACCGACTGCTCACTGCGGCCAGACTGCATGAAGCAACAGGTCTACCTATCCTTTTTTCCGGTGGACAAGTGTTTGGAGACAGTGGTAATGAAGCGAATATTGCGCAGAGGCAGCTAATAGGACTCGGTATTCCGGCAAAGGACA
Source organism: Paenibacillus sp. EKM301P (assembly GCF_011800295.1). Classification (NCBI taxonomy): domain Bacteria; kingdom Bacillati; phylum Bacillota; class Bacilli; order Caryophanales; family Paenibacillaceae; genus Paenibacillus; species Paenibacillus sp. EKM301P. The sequence continues at coordinate 773,420 of NZ_JAALFM010000001.1, forward strand.
TCTTCATCGAAAACCGTTCCTTAAATACACAGCAAAATGCCGTATATACCTCCCAAATTTTAAAACAGCACCAGCTCACAAAACCTATTCTGGTGACCTCAGCATTCCATATGCCCCGTGCTGCACTGGAATTTCAGCGTGCAGGTATGCAAGCCACAGCTTATCCAACCGACTATCTGGCAAGTGAAAAGCTGTCACTATATGCTGCCAAGCTCTCACCGTCTGCTGGAGCCATATCTACAACCGGGACAGCCCTCAAGGAGTATTTGGGGATTTTGGCATTAAAGCTCAAATAATGTGATACACAGGTGTAAAAGGAACACAGCACAAACAAGCGTCTTGCGCTTACCGCTATAAGCCAGTAAGCGATTAAGACGCTTGTTTTATCATTACATATTCTCATGCAAGAAAATTTCCGATATTTGTTCTTCTGATATGACCTTAAAGCCCTCCCTTTTTAACAAGGCGGAGGTTACCCCATTGCCTGCAATTTTACGGTTTTCGAATGCCCCACTATAGATCGCTGCCGATCCGCAGGACGGACTGTTTTCTTTTAAAACAATAAGTGACGCGTTAACCTCTCTGGCTATATGTAAAGCTTCGTGCGCACCTCTAATGTACATATCACTGACATCATTGCCTGAATACTCGATCACCTTGGCGGTGCCAGTCAGCACATCCTCCCCTGTCCCTCCAACAATCTCAGCAGGGTCTCTCGGCGTCGTAAAGCCCCCAAGTAGCTCAGGGCAGATCGTCATTGCCTTTTTTTCCTCTACCAACTTCTGAATATGTACATCCAGGCTATCCGTCCCGTTATATCGCACCTTCATGCCTGCCAAACATGAACTTACCAGAATCATTAGTTCACCTCATATCCATTGCTTTCATATTAAGTAATTAAAGTATAAACAAATTTTCTCAAAGAGTCATCGTGCGAAAATTTAGACTCGCCACTACGTCCGCGCTCCGTCAGGATATTCGTCCAGCTGATGACATAATCATAATCCTGTATTCAAATCTCGTTGCCTTCCTTTCAGTCCCTATAGGATCATGGAGTGATACGTATTTGCGTGTTTTTTTCAGAGATTGCAAATGCATCAGGATCTCATTTTCTATACAACGAGCTGCAAATATTGCTAACTTGGTGCCTTTCCCATTCTGAAAGCTTTTAATGACCTTGATCAGTCCGATGGTACCGATGGATATAAGATCCTTCAAATCTTCGCCGGTGTTATCGAATTTAAGGAAGGCGGAACGTTTAACTCATCCAAAATAATCTGATAAAAACAAGCCTGAGGCGCATATTGGGCAGCACTCCGGCTTATTTTTATATGTTGAGGTTCATCCTGCTCGTAAATAAAATAAATTCACTCTTGCTATAAGTCGTAATTTTAGATATATTATTAATTAAATAATTAATCATTTAATTAATGAAAGTTTAGTTTAAAGAAAGGGGAATACATTTGGCAAGACCCATCAATGAAGAAAAAAGACTGGAGCGGCGTAAACGTATCCTAGAAGAAGCTGTTGTCCTGTTCGCAGAAAGTGGATATTCTAATACCACAATGGCTATCATTGCTCAGAGTGTGGGAGTGACTCCTGGAACCATTTTTCAATATTTTCCTAGCAAAGAAGCTTTATTCTACGCCGCAGTCCTTGAGCCGCTTGCTGATATTCAGGTGAAATCGCTTGCTTGTCTAAAAAAAGGAGGGACACCAGGCGTATTGATTAAGAGCATGGTGGCAGAACAATTCAACCATATCTACTCCTATATAAATGAATTGCGGCTTGTTCAATCTGTCTTAGGACAACGAATAAGATTCCCTGAACTTACACAGAAGGTCCTTGAAAGTGTAAAGGTAATGACAGATGCGATCGAATGCATCTATGCCAAGGGACAGTTAATGGGAGAATTCAACAAATGCTTTTCTCCAGCAATGATCTCTCGTGCCTATATCTCTTTCTTAAATGGAGTGGGCTTAACTCTTGGAGAAAGTATTATTCAGCATCCGGAGTGGGAAAATCTGAAGGAGCATGCCTTTTATTTGTTCGCACCCATACAACCTAAAGAAAAACCGGAGGAGTCTGAATGAGTCAAACATCATTACAACCCGATCTGACATTTAACGTTCGTGTGAAAAAACGGAAGAAAATTTTATGGAGCCTAGGAATCGTGCTTCTGCTTGTAATGGCTCTTGTATTTTTTATATCTTATAAAGTAGTAGACACCTTGTTGCACCATCCTAGAGACACTAATGTCAGCTACGAATTGAATATCGATAAAACACCCTACGAAGAGATCGAGTTCAAGAGTTTGAAAAATGATAATACGATTAGAGGTACTTTCTTTCCTGCAAATGGTCTTTCTGGTAAACCAAGTGATAAGACGATTGTTGTCGTCCATGGATATACGAGCAATCGTTTAGTCAAAGGGCGGACCCAAAAGTTAGTAGAGCATTTCGTTCCGAAAGGCTACAATGTATTGGCATTTGACCTCAGCTCGCAAGGTAAATCCGATGGTGACTTGATTACACTGGGCCTCAATGAAAAATACGATTTGCTAGGAGCTGTAAGCTACTTAAAATCCAGAGACCATACGGGTGATAACATTGGAGTTATCGGCTTTTCAATGGGTGCTGCTACTTCTCTGCTAGCCGCAAGTGAAAGTGATGACATCAAAGCCGTAATTGCGGATAGTCCTTTTCGTAATGCTGGTCTATTTCTGAGAGAGGGTTTGCCCTACTTTTCAGGTCTACCTGCATTTCCATTCAGTTATACATCGACATGGATGGCAAATTGGGTCTTTAAGGTTGATCTTGATTCCATATCTCCTATGAATGCGGTAAAAAAGATGCAAGACAAGCCAGTTATGCTCATTCATGGTACTGGAGATCAGCAAATCAGTTATAAAAATACAGAAATTATTTACGAGTCCTTAAAAGATAACCCAAAAGCAGAAGTATGGTACCCGCAAAATACGGAGCACATCGATGCCATCAACCATTACCCCACTGAATATTTCAAAACAGTAGATCGCTTTTTGGATGAGTATGTAGGAAAATAAATTCACTCCAAGAGAGCCGACTAGCGAAAAAGCTTGTCCTGACGAAGTAAAAATACCCAATAATATCAAGCATTTTTAGCCTGTAGTGCAGAAAACCACTACAGGCTTTTATTTGCGTTTTAAATGAAAATACATAGCAAAATAGCTATTATTTAAGCGAAAAAAACGGTAGTACGAGTACAGAGCATGTTGATAAAGACAAAAGACAAGTGTATGCTGTTTGCTGGTCAGGAGAAGATCCTTTTTGGAGATCATTTGAATAAAGACTCGGAATTGAATAAATGAACTAGAAAACAACGCGTTCTCTACAAGAGCAACGCGGCTTCAAATATCTCCTTATCCATTATCCCTTCTGCTTGTAAAATTCATGGTACAACTTCATCAGCGCGCGCTTTTCAATTCGTGACACATACGAGCGTGAAATTCCCAGTTCTCGTGCAATTTCCCTCTGTGTTCGTTCTTCTCCTCCAGCTTCCAGACCAAATCGGCCAATCACCACTTCTTTTTCACGGTCATCTAAAATATCCAGATTGCGATAGATTTTGCTCTTCTCGATTTTGAGCTGTACCTTATCTACAATATCGTCCGCCTCGGAACCAAGGATATCAATTAAAGTAATCTCGTTTCCTTCCTTGTCAGTCCCTATAGGATCGTGGAGAGATACGTCTTTGCGTGTCTTTTTCAGGGACCTTAAATGCATCAGAATCTCATTTTCTATACAACGGGCTGCAAATGTTGCCAGTTTTGTTCCTTTTCCGGTCTGAAAGCTTTCAATAGCTTTGATCAGTCCAATGGTGCCGATGGATATAAGATCCTCCAAATCTTCGCCGGTGTTATCGAATTTTTTTACAATATGGGCCACCAGCCTTAGGTTATGTTCAATAAGTGTGTTACGGGAATGTGCGTTGCCTTCGGCAAACAGCTTTAGGTGTCGAGCTTCCTCTTTTTCAGTCAATGGCTGCGGAAAGGCGTTGTTTTTCACATAGGAAACGAGTAGCGTCAATTCCTTGATGAACAGAGCGATAGCACTAAATAGTCCGGGCACGGATGACACCTCCTGAGGTAGTTGCGAACTTACCGGCCTTTGTTACTTACCGGGCTTGCGGTCTGTTTATTGTATGTAGGCAGGTGCCCATCCGTGCCTGTACTCCGAAAACTGCTCCGTAACAATTTGCCGGATATCTTTCTGGAGCAATCTCCAATACTTAATTTGAAACTTAGAGATCTCTTCGACAAATCAACGCACTCCTATAGCCAGAGGGAAACACGGGATAGCTTTACATTATTCATCACTTGATTTCCCCATTTTCTTTCAGTAGAGTATTAACTTTTTTCTAAATATGACATCGGAAGTGGGGAATAGACTATCGTATCTCCATCTTCATCTCGTTTTAAAATAATAGCGAACTCAGCACCATTACTCTCATCGCCTCTTGGCAACGGGAAGATCATTGCGGGACAACGCAACTCATAATTATGAGGAAATTCTTTTTGAAAATCCTCTAAAGCATAATTCAGAATTGCATCTATTTTATCGGTAAGCACATGAAATCCACCTATTACAAAATCATTGGACTCTTGGGAAGCGGTATACTTCTCAAATAACTGGGTCTTGTATTCCTCAACAGTGCTAAAACAAACTTCCCAATCCAAAGGGAATACGCCATTTGCCAAATAATAAGTGTATATTTTCATATTCTATACATCTCCTTCTCGCACCTAAAATAGTTATTTATATTGTTTCTCTCAATCTTTTTCGATATAAATTAGCCTAGCCTTTAGAATGAGCTTGTTAAAGACCCGAAAATAGCACCCTTTTCTTATTTCCTCCTATATCGTTTGAATTTTTTAATTACGTAGGTTCTTATCCCGTCCATTGCTAGTATAGTCATGAAATAACTGGTTGCTATTATAATGCTTGGCCACTCATTTATGATTATGCCTTTTTTAATTAAGGAATACATTCATTGAGAGTTTCATACAAAATCCAGATAGTTATTCGTTTTCCATGGAACCTGTCGTTATAGCTGAAGATAACGTTTCAACGAATGGAGATACCAAAAATACTTTTCCGAAAAATGTTTTGATCGATAATAATCTTTATTGGGAGAGCAGCTTAAGTGGTAAAGGTGGGGAAATCATCTTCAAATTAGATACGGGAAAAACGATCAATGATATCCTCTTAGCCCAGCCACCTTCTCGCGCTTTTATACTTTCGTTTTCGTTTCATGGCTCGAGTGACGGAGAAAACTGGTATAGGTTAGGACAAGTCGAGGCTGTACCAAGCACTGCAAAAATAACCTATCAGTTTAGTAATGAAATTCCTTTTTCATATTATAAAATAGCTGTACTTTCCTCTGGATTGAATAATACAACCACCTATTATGGTATCCGATACATTCAACTAAGAACCGCGCTAATCAATGGCGTTCCTGCCTACAGAGCGTCCAATATAAATCCCGCTATTGCGGAATAAGCCAGTACAAAATACAAAAAAGGGGGCTGGACAACGCCCCTATGAGTAAAGGCTATACTTGAGACAAAAGTTATTCTTACATTCCTAAAATTTCTAGTTATAAGTGATACTTTCTTGCTTTATAACTGAGACTTATCCTCCAACAATAACATAATCACACCCTAATATGATCACTCGTCATTCTATAACTGTGAAGAGAAATGAGAACCAGTAGATTCCTTTTAGCTACTGGTTCTACCTGAACCGCAACAGCGACACAACATCCGTTTGAGTAAACTGTAGGCGATCTGCCCGGCTAAAAAAGTCTCAGACATATACCAAAAAAAGTATAGCCAAATTCGTCTCATGTATTACCGTAACTCATACCTGCGTCAATATGCCGGAAGTGTATTCAATAAGATATCCTTTTTCACGAGCATATTTGATTGTGTTTCTAATCCGACGCTGAAACTCCATTGGTGATTTAACCTTTCCGATATGAATTTCTATCGTATTATCCCACCGAAAATAGCCGTAAATATTCGTCCCTTTACCAGGAACTCGTAGCCACCGGACTATTCGTGTTAAAGCTAAGCAATCCAAGAAGAATGCCATAATGTCGATTGACAACCATGAAACCTGGTGCATGACCTAAATACAAGAATAATCCAACGAGAAAACTAAATATAAAACTTATGCAAACAGTTTCAAGCGAACGCCCTTGATAAAGCCTGAAGCAAAATTTGAATCTCTTAAACATTTCATCCCACCAATCCTTAAATCTCTGCAGTTGTCTCCATGCCGTGGATTTTCCACCATTTGATCACAGTAACCGCTGACTCCCCAAGATCCTGTAAGTCAGTAACGTGTACAGCATGACAACATTCAAGCTTTTACCCGGACTAGATGCCCCTCATGGATCGAAATCCATTCGTGCCGAGAGGAGTGAATTCTAATCGGGCTACTTTCTCAAATGACCACTCGTATCTCCCTGGTATCCAGCCGCCCCCAAATTTAACCTCCATGTAGCTACCCGCTTGGATCGGCTTACCGGCAACAAAATGCCGCAGGCCATTGCTGCTGCCTTTGTGTCCAAGTGTAATCAGATCTTCAATCATTCCATTTTTTTTCGGCTGCGGAGTCATCGGGTCCTTCTCCCCAACCCACTTCCTGACTTTCAGTTCCAGCCCAGGGATCGGTTCTATCCAATCCGCATCCTAATAATATGTTCCGGTGTGATTCCGAAGTTATCCGCTGTAAATAGTATTCTAAGCTGACTAAAAGAGGGCACTGTCACAATTTCCTCTCCTACTTCGGGGTACCGTCGTAAGATTAAATCGGACCACATTTCAGATACAAATTCATCGTTGCTTTTCAATTCAAATCGTGGCAGATGACTAATAAACTCGGATCGCTTTTTGCCAACTGCCTCTGCATCTTCTTCTTGCTTCCGGGATGCGTAAGGGTAGAGCAGATACATACCAAAATGATATAGATGAATATCTATCTTATTGTCCATGAGCTCGTCCACCAGGTACTTGAGCATTACGAGACAGTCAGGCTTCTTTTCGGCATTCAAAAAGATATCATATCTGTGTCTCAGGTTTCGAAAGAATCTTTCCGGGTATTGGTATACATATAAAAAATCCCCTTTTCAAGTCCTCAATTATTGGCATACATATCGACCTGCACCCGGCTGCAGGCTAGCCACTTCTCCAATCGATCAAAAACCTTAATTTCAAATCCCGATTCATTTCTCAATACTTCAAACCGGATGTTCTCCTCTACCGCCGGCCCTCCAATTGTAACTTGATCTCCTATCAGCATACCTTCAAGATTAGCTTTTCGACTTAGGCTTAGTTTCATAAAACTCATTCTTTCCTTATTAATTAAGTCCAACTGATCGACTCCACAGCCCGTAGCAGTTGTTCAATCAATCTTTACTTGTTGCAGGTGTAAGGCTTTTGCCGAAGCCCAACCGCCGATGACAAATTGACATCGGACAATTTGTCCGATATAATGAAAACAAAACGGACAAACTGTCCGAATCTATAATCTGAAGGGTGAAACTGGGATGTATATCAAAAAGTTGTATTTTTTACCCGTAGGTGAATGTTTCCTAGATCAATCGGCAGTTAATCGAACCCTTGCCCCCGGGAAATTAGTCGGAATGCCTGTGTGGTCTTTTCTATTGGAAACGACCAGCGGGCCGATACTCATCGATACGGGAATGCCCGACGCTTTTATCAACAATCCCGATTACTACAAGGGGACTAGACGTGAAGGGCGCGTCGTCCCCAGCATGTCTGACGGCGACTCGATCGTAAATGTGTTAAAGCGTGTCGGTTATCGACCTGACGATATTCAAATGGTCATTAGCTCCCATTTACACTTGGATCATTCTGGGGGAAACGGGCATTTCCGCAATACGCCGATCCTTATTCAAAGGGCAGAGTATGATGCGGCCATAAACAATGAGGATTACTCTCCATTAGAGTGCAGGCTGCCCGATTTACAATATCAAATCATTGAGGGTGACCATGAATTAATTCCGGGGGTTCAAATTTTATTCACTCCGGGTCATTCCCCTGGCCATCAATCAGTCCTTGTCACAACGGAAAAGTCGGGCCCAGTGCTACTGACATTTGATGTTGCTTATACTAGGGAGAACTTTGAGAATAGCGTACCGTTCTTGACATTCGATCAAGAGATGGCTGCCAAATCGATTACTCGCATGCAGGAGTTAATTCAGGATGTTAGGCCGTCCTATGTTTTCTTGGGACACGATAGAGATCAGGCGCAAAAATGCCGCACCTTTCCTGACTTCCTGTAATGGAGGGACAGGCTATGGATACTCAATCAATGGCTTTATCCGGCAATGAGCGGAAATTAATGGGGACACTTTGCTTGCTCATTATTTTCGGAAACATCAATATGACCATGTTTAATTTGTCTATACCTTCGATTTCCGCTGACTTTGCCCTGACCTCCTCGCAGGTGAGCTGGGTTATGGTCGGTTACAGCATTTTGATGGCTATCGGCGCCGGTACTTACGGCAAGTTAACGGAGTCCTTTTCCTTTCGCCAGCTGTATGTCATTGGTTTAATCCTTTTAGCTTTCGGCTCTATGATCGGCTTTTTTGCAGCTTCATACTTGCAAGTCATCATTGGAAGACTGCTGCAGGCAGCAGGGGCCTCATCCATCTCTCCCCTGTCTTATGCGGCAGTAACCCTGTATTTTAAGCCTACAGTCAAGGGACGGGTGCTGGGAACCTTATCCGCCACAATTGCCTTTGCTTCCGGCTTCGGGCCTGTGTTCGGCGGTTTCGTGGAGCAATACTTTGGCTGGCGTGCTTTGTTCATCGTGTCCAGTCTGAGCCTATTTGTTATCCCTTTGATATTCAAGTATGTTCCTGACAAGAAACACGACCGCGGTTCATTCGATTTTCTCGGAGCTGTTTTGTTCTCCGCGGGACTGGCGTTGGTGTTGCTAGGGGTTACGAACTATTGGTTTATGCTCATTGCAGGAGCAGCAGTTCTTCTATGGTTCGGTACTCATATTCAGAAAAAAGAACATCCATTTATCGATGCATCTTTCATGAAAAATGCTCCTTACCGACGAATTCTAGGGATTGGATTCCTTACCTTCGTATGCAACACGGGGTTAACCTTTACTCTTCCTGTCATGATGAAGAATTCCTTTCATTTACCAACTAGTAAAATCGGTCTGCTGATGCTTCCCGGTGCCGCCTGTGCAGCCTTGCTCGGATCCCGGATCAGAGGTTGGACAGATCGTTTCGGAAGCTCCCGCGTGCTTGTCATATCGCAAAGTCTCGTCATCAGCGGATTTATACTACTGGGGGTATCTGTACATTTGCCGCCATGGATCGACGCTTTATTGATCATTATCCTTATGATTGGATTCAACGGTGTCCTCACCTCTAGCAGCAATTTAGTTTCGACGACACTCCGTTCGGCTGAGCTGGGTGTGGGGATGGGTATTTTCACACTGGCCTATCTCCTAGGCGGAGCATTCGGCCCTGCGCTGGTCGGCCGACTGATTGATCTAAAGATGCCTTTTTTTGTTGTTTATTTTACCATTTCCCTGTTGGCAATCCTGACATACTTATTCGCAAGAAAAGCAAATCCTAGCGGAAGCTATGGTAATTAGTTTGGTAGACTTACGACATGTCCGAAAGATATGGAGGATGAATAGATGAGTAAATTAAATTTCCAACTGTCCTTTGCTGCTATTCATGAGCTGGCCGAGGGGATCCGAACAAGGAAAATATCCCCCGTAGAGATTACAGAACATGCGCTTCACCGCATCGAACGTTTGAATCCGAAACTGAACGTTTTCGTTACCCAAACGTCCGAACTGGCGATTGAACAAGCGAAGCAATCGGAACGCGATATTATGCATGGTCGGTACAAAGGGCCCCTTCACGGGATTCCCATCGTTCATAAGGATCTATATTACACTAAAGGGATCCGAACAACTGCCGGTTCAAAAATATTGAGCAGCTTCGTCCCCGATTACGATTCGACGGTTGCAGCTAAGCTACATGAGGCTGGAACAGTTCTGCTAGGCAAAGTACAGACTCACGAGTTCGCTGCGGGATTGACAACAACTAGCCCGCACTTTGGTCCTTGCCTCAATCCGTGGAACACTGAACTTGTAGCGGGAGGTTCAAGCGGCGGTTCGGCTTCTGCTTTAGCGGCTGGACTTACTTATCTGGGAACAGGCTCGGATACCGGAGGTTCGATCCGCATACCCGCTGCTTTGTGCGGTGTCGTAGGGATGAAGCCGACGTACGGTCGGGTCAGTCGTTATGGTATCATTCCAATGGCCTGGTCATTGGACCACTCGGGTCCGTTGACCCGCTGTGTCATGGATGCGTCCCTGTGCTTGGATGTGATGTCTGGCTTCGATCCAAAGGATGAATCGACTGTCGATCTGCCTGCGCCAGGTATCAAGATGTATCCGAATGGTCTCAGAGGTGTGCGTATCGGATTGCCGACAAGCTACTATTATGAGGATTTGATGCCGGAAGTGGAAGCTGCGATGAAGGCCGCTATCAATAAATTCCGAGAACTGGGAGCAGAAATCATCGAAGTTAGCCTGCCCCTGATCAAACATGTTAGAAGTGCGACGATGGCCATTATGATGACGGAAATGTACTCGTACCACGAGAAGTGGCTTGAGACAGAATTGGAACAGTATGGACCGGACGTCCGAATGTTTCTTGAAAGCAGTAGAGATATTCCGGCTTCCATTTACCTTCAGTCTCAGCGGGCCCGGCAACTAATTGTCAATGATTTTTTGAATGCATTGTCCGGAATCGACATCTTGTTGACGCCGGCAACACCGATCACTGCGCCGCGTGCAGATGATGATGCTAGTGTATTCAGATTGAACTCATTTACGCTTCCGACCAATTTGACTGGCTTGCCTAGCCTGAGCATGCCTTGCGGCTTCTCACCTTCCGGTCTGCCGATTAATATGCAATTGATTGGCCGCCCCTTCGAAGAAGCGACAGTACTAGGTATCGGCAATACTTATGAAATGAATACAGACTGGCACAAGAGACATCCGGATTTGTAAGCCTGACTATATTTGATGGAGGGTAATCTATGGATCAAAAGCAACTTAACTCTGAAGTTAGCAGGAAAGCATCAACCGTAACCGGAACAGATACGACGAGCGACAAGAAAAAAGCATACGAGCAGTTTATTCATACGATCGCAAGTTTAAAGGAACTGGACCTATCGGGCATTGAACCGCATTTGCCTCCAATTTACAAAAAGCACTATACCAAGAAATTAAAAAAAGCTCATCGGTCACCCAAATGAATGTATTTTTAATTTTTCACGAAATGTATTATAATTATGAAGACGGACAACATGTCCTATACACGAAAAACGGACATATTGTCCGTTTTTCGTGTTAAATAACAGTTAAATTAATGATGAGGGGAGATATTTATGGTAAATTCAGAATCGCAATCTGTCTCTCTGAAAATTCCCAGAGAGGAGTTAAACCGAAGACGAATTTTGGCGGCGGCTAGAGAACTTTTCATCAAAAACGGTGTTTACAATGTCAATATGCATCAGATTGCGAAGACTGCTGGAGTAGGACAAGCAAGCCTATACCGCCGCTACTCGGATAAGGGCGACATATGTCAGGAGATCGCGTATGAAGAATACCAACCTTTGTTTGATGAAGTTCAAGCATTTCTTGATCAATCCCCAGAAACCGCTGCCTTGGACCGGCTTTACCATGTAATCGTAAGATATGTCTCTTTTTTAGAGGCGAAAGTTCCTTGGCTCTGTGAGGTCAGCCGGGCCTCAACCGGGCATCGTCCGTTACAATCTCCGTTATGTCAATGGATGCGCAATATAAGCAGAAATCTGCTAAATGAGGCCGTTGAACAGGGAGACGTATCCGGGGTGGACATTTCATATACTATTGAAGCCCTGCTGACCGTGCTTCACAATATCGATTACCATCTCCAAGATGAAGGCTTTACAAGCCAACGAGTTCTTGATGGATTACACCGCATATTTATTGAAGGTTTAAGAGCTAATAGACATTAATTGAGGGGCTGGCCACAAAGCCACATAACATGGATGAGGGATAGTCCTGCGTAACTCCTCTTTTTATCTCATAATGGTATATTGAATGTACAAAGAAACCATATCCTTTCAAATGGTCGGGTGGTACCTCCATTTTACCCAGGAACGGTTTCTTATTGTTTTACAATTGGAGAATAGGACGTCCCTAGTCATTTTTATGACTTATGGGACAACCCTTTTTTTCTGCCTATGGCTGCTATGCGAGTTGAAGAGATTTGTACAGCACTTGGGGATTTTATTAAAATTTAGTCTATCTTTCTCCTTACGGATATACAGTAATACTTCGTGCATAGATTTATATAAAGTATGGTAAGATACCCCCGTGTATTCTAATACTGTACAAACTGTTATCCGGCCGGCTTTTTGGAGCAAATCGGAAATCACGAAGTCTACATCAGCCTTATATTTATTGATTCTTTCCTGTCTTAGTTTCTCTTTAGTTTCTTCTATTTTTGAAGTTATTTTATTGTTTAATTCGTTATAATTCGTGATTATATTGCTATAAGACATCCCTAAAAATGTGACTACATCCCTTAATGTAATTTGTTCATGATCGTGTGTTTTGATGTACTCATTTGCAAGTGACCAAAGGTATTTTTCCTTTAACTTTTTCTTGTTGTGGTTTTGCTTTCTAATTGCTTTAGAGATTCTATTACCCAGTCCGTGCTCCCAAGGCAGAAAATGGAATTTTTAGATATCGAGCAATTGCCTTATGAGATATTTTAAGATTTTCATACACAAATGTTTGAAGAGCTTTCTCCAATTGATCTACAAGTTCAGCACTGTTATAATTCTGACGTTCTATTGTTTTCCTTTGATAATGTTCTTTATCAAATAGGGCATTAAATATAAAATACCGTTGCACAGCAGGATCAAATAAATAATAGTAGAACGTTAATATTCCAACCTAAAATCGCTCTTGAGTTCTGAAGTAATCCGAGTTTACCCTTCCAATTTAAAAGCCCTCTAAAAATCTGTACCAAATCACTACTACATGTTCTGGTTGGACCGAATTTTTTAGATAACTCCCTTGACAAAAGCTTATTTTTATTTAAATATCCCATGATCTTGTACACAGTATTATTGGACCTTTCTAGTCGACGTGCTATTTCACTCACCGATTGTGTATTCTTTAGAATCTCCCGTGTTCTCTCAATCATACCAACCCAGTCATTAATTGATTTCCACATGTTATCTGAGGTATCAATCCCGTATTCCATCCAACATACTGTACAGATGGAATGCCTATTATATTTCTGACCTTGTACCATATGTTAGCATATATAGAATATATATAGTAAATAGAAACACAAAAAAACCAATAGAAACAAGGGGTTTTGTTTCTATTGGTTTAAAAATGTCTCAAACATATACCCAAAAATGTCTCAGTTATCAACCATATCAGTCTCAATTATTACCGTTACTCACAGCCCCCCTCCCTTATTTTGGCTACTTCATTTGAAGCATATTATAAATCATCTCAGCCGCTTCCGCACGCGTAACTTCCTGTTTGGCACGAAAGCTGCCGTCTGGATATCCTTGTACTAAATTAATCTCAGTTAGACCAAGTACATCCTTTCTGGCCCACTCTACAATTTGAGAGGAATCTGAGTATACACTGCTTTCTTGCTGTGGTGTAGCCTTGATAATGTTATTCACCATTTTAGCGGCCTGCTCCCGATTTATGACCCGATCTGGACCGAAGGCTTTGTTACTAAAACCTCGAGCGACTTGATCCTTAATTGCTGTTTTGAGCAGATCAACATACCATGCAGATAGATCAATATCCTCGAAGTCTAGAGTCACATCTGTTTCGAGCGGTAATTTAAGAGAACGAACAAGCATCGAAGTAAATTCCATACGTGTTACGGGTCTATTCGGTTCAAAAAGCGTGCTGGATCTCCCCTTCACTACGCCCAAATCGGCAAGCGCATTTATTTTCTCTCTATTAAATACCCGATCAATGTCACTAAAATGATTTGGCTTCGTCTCGATTGTCGAGCCTTGAAAGAACTCTGTTTTTGTTTCTATCGGCTCCTCTACAACAGTCTGAATCGGTTTTACACCCCCCGCGCCTCCTGCTCCAACACCTGTGTCCACAGCATTCCCTGTAGTTTTACCACTCGCTTCTTTTGCCTCTGTGCGTTTTCCTTGACTATTTTCTGCCCAAAGTTGAACGGTATACAATTGCTTTTCTCTCAGCTGTCTCCAGATAAAAGCTCGATCCTTACCACGATATAGGACTACTCCTTCACTAGCGAGAACAAAAATATCATTTTCATGCTCTGACTCCCAATGGATGATAAATTCACTATTGGTTGTTTCTGTCTTCGAAAACGCAAATGCTGAAGACGGTAACGTCTCGACCTGACCTTCTGACTGCTTACCTTCACCGCTTGTGTTCACTGGCTTAACAGTAATACGATACAATGTAGAACTATCTAATCCGTCTACTTTAAACTCTTGAGTAGTCGTATGGCCGATAAGCATCTCGTTTTTGTAGACATTGTAAGCATCTGCACCCGGAGCTTCTGGCCATGTAATAAGCAAATCGGTATCCGTTACGCTTTTCACAACCAACCTATGATTTGGTATTTGACCTGGCAATGTACGATACGTAAAGGGAGCAACGTCGCCTTCTCCCGTAGTATTCATCGCCTGTATACCAAACGAGTAAATTATACCAGGCTGGATATCTGAAAGTATGATGCAAGCTTCTCTAGTGTCAAAAACTTCCCCTGTATCTTTGCGGATTACTGCATATTGGGAAGCACTCTTGATTTCATTCCATGTCAGCGAAATCTGTCCATTCCCAAGTTCCGTAACTTTTACATTTTGTACTTGAGGCGGGAGTGTCAGCAGTTCACCCAACGCTGGCGGGCTGTAACCACTGCTGTTCCCACTACTCACTTGAAAAGTGTAGTTTTTCCCACCTGTTAAACCAGATACAACTATCCGTGGTTCCGTACTATAATAATTTTGACCGTTGATTGTTACCTTATATTGAGTTGCCCCATCAACCGGAGCCCATATCAATGTGGCATCGTGCTCGCGAACATCTACAGCTGCAAGTTGTACAGCCAAATCAGGTAGCGTTAATACGTTGATAGATGTATCTAAGCCCGTACCACTTCGATTGTAAGCCCGAATTTTTATATTGGCAGATCTACCTGCTGGCAAACCTTCAAAAGTATAAGAATGGATACCACGCGGAATTTGCACCTTTGGTTCATCGTTAACATTCAAAATGTACCCTTCAGCCCCCTGCACATCTTGCCACGCTACACCAACAGAATATACATCCTTCGTTACACTTGAAAGTGTAGTTACCCGTTCTGGTAATGTCATAACGCCGAGATGAGCATAGTCTCCAAATCCTGTTTCATTTTCAGCAGATATACGATAGTTATACTCCGTTCCCGCCTGAAGCCCAGTATCGGTGAATTCTGTATACACATCGTTATAAACCGAGACCTTATCTCGCTCTAGAGCATAGTAGGTGGCAGTGATTACAGAATTCCACTTCAAGTCGATTCCATCTTCTCTTACGGTTACATTCCGGAATCCGCTTGGGCTGTCTGGTAGACTTAAAAAAGATACATGTTTTGCTGCCCCCTCTCCCATGGCGTTTATAGCGGATACAGAAACTTCATAATACTTACCAGGCTCCATCCCCTTAATCGGATTATACACATCCTGTGTAACCGTATCCTTAAATATGATTTCTCCCGTGCTTGCGTCCGCTGCTGTAATAATATATTTATTAGCTGAAAAAACTGGCGTAAAGTCGGCCATGATTTCTGCTGAATGACGAGAGACCGGTCGCAACTGAACATGCTCAGGGGCATCAGGTAACGTTAATACACGGACTCGATTAGAATATGCATTGCCTCCTACATGATTACTGCAACGCAGTTCATACTCATATTCATGTCCTCCTAATAGCCCTGTATCTGTAAATGAATTTGTCGGATGGTTAACATCCCAAACCTCATTTGTTGTTAGATTTCGGACTGTATAGACATAACCATCATCAAGACCGGAGGGGAGAGTCCATTGCAAATCAACCTCTGTGTTGCGTACAGATGTTGCCGAAAGCTCAACCGGCTTCGGTTGCTTTTGAATGCGAAGTGCACTGCTGACCGTTTCATACATGTTTCCTGCCTGGTCTTTCACCTTCGCATGGACATACCATTCGCCTTCATTTGAGAGATCCAGCTGGACTATAGGATCGGCGGCAGCCTCCCAGTTTTCGGGTGAATCGGAGCTGTTCGTGATTTTATACTGCCTTGTCGATGGATCAATCTCCGAGTGCTGGTCAGTATATTGTATGTTCACATGAATATTAGTATCTTTCCATTCACGCATATTGGGTGTCAGTTGAATGCTCGGCGGCTCCAAATCGATATAAGACATTGCGTTCACCGGAACGCTTCGATTTCCAGCTGCATCTACAGCTTGAGCAGTTACTTTTACAATTCCGGAACTATTTAATATTCCCGATGAACCAGGCACATAAGCGCCAGAACCCAATTGATATTCATAATGCACTGCTGTAGTATCCGTTGCACCCGAGAGTGTAAACTGTACTGGTTTATTGATATATCGGTTAGGATTCGTTACCTCAGAAAATATAACTTTCGGAGGGGTGGGTTTGGTTCGATCAATCATAACCGATTGAGTCACAATGGGACTAGACACATCAAGATTATTGATCGTCCGCGCTGATAGTTCGTAACTCCCTTCTGCATTTAATGTAAAAATGCCATTGTATGTCAGCCACTCCCCAGTTGGACTCAAACGATACTGTGTCTTCTTAATTCCATTTGTAGAGTCACTTCCCGACTCAATGGCAATGTCCACATCACGGTTCGTTGGACCCGTTTCGCTAGCCCGTATAACAGGAGCCGTCGGCCCCTTTTTATCAATCGTGATCTCTTTGCTTACCTCCAGGCTCACATTACCGACATTATCAATGGAACGAGCATAAATCGTGCTTTTGCCATCTTGGTTCACATGAAACACTCCACCATAATCCTGCCAAGCCTGATTCACAACACCGGACAATCGAAATTGAGTATGGGCTAGTCCAGAATAATCGTCTGCGCCCGGTTGTAATGAAATGGTATATTCATTACTGTTTCCTGTTGCATCTATAATGGGGGGAGTTGGTGGCATCCTGTCTATTCGGACATTGGCGGAAAAAAGACCACTATACTGGTTATTGACGTCCACTGTTCGGGCATAAATTGTATTTACACCATGATCATTGACAGTGAAGGGACCAATATATTGCTGAAATGCTCCTCCATTCAGGCTATATTCATAGTACTTTAATCCTTCAGGAGCCACATCCCCATCAATCCACACGGTTACAGGCTCTTTGGTCCACCCTGTAAACACCTGTCCCTCTGCGCCAGCATGTATCTGGGGTGGTTTAGGCATCAAGTCCGATTTGGGAATAATACGGATTCCAAACTTGGATATTTCATTACTTGTCTGTTGACTAGTTCCCATCGCTCTGAAATATCGTACATCCCTTAATGTAATAGAGTCAGTGATATCTATCCATTTCCCCTGGTAATAGCTATCGGCATAGAATTTCGTTACATTGGTCCATGTATATAAATTCGTTCCGTTGGGTCTCCAGCTGTCGCCTGCGGCGGCATTAGATGTATATATATCTGTATGATAAGATCCCTCAATGTAAACAAAAATCCTGTAATCCGAAGTCTTAATAGATCTTCCAATATCAATAAAACGATTTGTCGGCTGTTTAGTTCCATCACATGTATACCTTGCCGACCCCATGCCAGTGTATACTTCCGTTGCTCCTACTCCACTTCCTGACCAAGAGCCCCAACTATCGCCTCCACCTGGCAAATTATTTTGGCAAAAAGGACCTCCGATGATTTCTTCTGTAGCAGCTGATACCCTTTCCGGGAATATGGGAATGGTCATTAATAAGAGGAGTAAAGCCAGTACTCCATACACCCATTTATTGTGCTTCCTAACCTTTCGTTTATTTTTTCGATACATACACTTCTCCTTACTTTATTTTATTTTCAAAGAGTTCTACGTACTCGCTTTGGCTAAAATAGAAAAAGCACCTCAAACGAAGGCATTAATGCCTAAGTTCGAGGTGCTTCCTCAAGTTCACGAGTATGTTTTGAAGCTATTATACTTCGTTCCAAACAGGATGTAAACAGAACAGCAAAATGAACTGAAATAAATTTTCGAAACACTCATCCCAGAGACCCTTTTGAAACTTTAATTGGCCTGAACACCCAAGTTCCGAAAAAATCCCCGCATATTCTGCATGTAAGAATCCTCAGGAGCAGAAGATTCCTTAAGAAGATTTTGCATACTATTCATAAACGCGGAAGCTGAGGATGTATCCGCTTTGTCAAACCGATTCGTTAACTGTGGTTTATTTAACAGCTCTTCAGTCTGTTCTGTACGTTCCTTGTATTTATTAATCCAATCGGGGTTTTGAGGAACCTTTTGTGCAAAACTCAACAGCTGGCTTAATCCATTTCCTCCACCCTTAATGTCATTCATGAACGCAGTATATTTTTGAGGATCGACCTGTTTCATCACTTCCGACAGCTTGACGTAGTCCTCAGGGGCACCTATCGGACGATCTGTAGGAGTCGTGTAGCTAATATCTCCGGTCTCTGAATCAATGGTTCGTGTCAAGGCAATACCAGCTATCTGGTTCATGGTTTGCATAAATTCCTTGGCTTTATCGCCTTCCATGTAATGATCCGCAATATACTTGGACTGGGAAACTCCCATCTCCAGCAATACCGCGCGCTGCTTCTCATCCGTTACCGTTCCATCGACGATAAAATTGGATTGAATCATATTGTACACAGCATCGGATACTTCTTCCGGTTTGCCCTCCAAAACCCGGTTTAATGCATCGTTGATCTGAGTTGTGCCAAAATACTTGGCAGCATGTGACACGATATCCCCCTCAGCCAGCTTTCTGCCAGCTTCACTAATCTCCACGGTGTCCTGAACGACGAACCTGGACACTTTTTCTTCATGTAGCTGGGGGGACGGAACTTGCTTGCTTGTCGGATTGATCCGTAAGCTACCAGAGCTAAGAACCGCTTGTTGTGCTTTAAGAGGTTCAAAATTCATTCTACTTCCTCCTGTCATGTTTGTAACAGGCAATCTAAGGCGTATGTACGATGTAATGTAACCCTGTTGCTATATATATCGGACAAAGCATATATGGAATGAATATATGCTTTGTCCTAAAAATGAACAATTTTTGAAGCAAGATCCTGACTCTGAATATAAATTGTTAAAATAAACAATCTGACGTTGTCATTGCTTTATAGACAGTACATCAACCACCATAAATGCTATAAGCAAAGTGATATACAATATCTGTAGCTGTAAGTGAAGTACCTGACACCTGGGCAGCTACACCTGAAAGATCATAGTAATGTGTAAAGCTTATGGGACCAGACAAGTATTCTGCAATACTTCCCGTAGAATGCGGCAGGGAAAGGGTCACACTAAAGGCTCCATTTTGATCCGTATAACCAGTACCTGTACGAGTTCGATTCCCGCTGCTTTCAGTCCAGTTCTGGTTCAACCATGTCACATTAACTGGTGCATTTCCTACTGGAAAATTATCCGTTGTAGTAACAACACCCTTTACAGTCAGGCTGGTGTTTCCATTAACCCGATAATGGCGACCATAAGAGTAGGATGGATAGTCATTCGGACCGTTTTTAGAGTCATAACCGTTAATTACAATTTTTCCAGCCCGAAGTACTGGTTTAAGTGTGAGTGCATATAAATGGTCGGGTGAATACTGGTTTGTGGTGTACACTCGCACATAGTAGGTTCCCGTATTCAAAGTGACATTATGATTGGTTTGCGGCAGAAGCACCATTTGGTTGCCACTAAGAGCCCCATAAACTTCCGCTTTGTAACCGTAGCTTTCCGAAGTGCTGTCCAGTTTAACATTCAAACCATCATAATTGCGATTCGCAGGAATTGTGATTTGATACCAATCGTTGTCAATTCCTGAATGAATGGAGCGTGAATTCAGGGTAGAGCCCCCTGTACTAAATGTAAAGTTATAGGCATGAAAAGCACTCTCATCCGGTTCATAGGCATCATATTGAGAGCTTATATCCACAGTTAAATAGAAAGGGTCATTTATGCTTGATCCCTTTTTGGAATGGACTGCAATTGCGTAAGCTTTCTCAGATCCGGTAGCATTGCGGCTTCCTACGTTTTCAGGAAGTGATGCAGACCCATGTTCATACTTGTTAAAATAGGTTCCATAGGTGGAGGCGTCAATAGCATTGGGGTTAATATCCCCTGTCGTCATATCAAATTCGTACAAATATAAGTCATAGTCAAGCTGTTCTGAAAATGGACCATCCAACTGTGCCTGCAACAATTCACCTGGCTTCACATAAATCGGATATAAAAACTGTGTGCCTCCCTCTTCCGTAATTGTACCTGAATACGTAGCAGAAGAAGCTGTGGCTGCCGTTGGACTAGCTTTCAGGGAAGGAAGGGTCTCCCTTTTCAAAGAGAATGTCTCTGGTGCTTTAAAATTGATATTTTCCTGCATGTTATAAACGGAGGATGTAATACCTTCAGGCTTGTCCACCCGGGTTAAATGCTCAATAACATCTTCGTTGTTCGTTGTTAGCTGAAAACTAGAATCAGCTTCAATAGCTTGTTTTTCCTTGTTCATCTCTGTGCCTTGACTCGCGTTTGCAGTCATCCCAAAAGCAAACAGGAGCATCAAGCTTAGCATAACTGAAATAGCCTTTCTGAACCTCTTCATACTGAAATCCCCTCTCAAATGGTTTAAGGAATTCCCGCTATTCCCTGGAGAATCAGGGTATCTTCTAGGCTGTTGTCTCTATCATAAAACATTCTTGGTTCTAATGGAATATATTGTAGTAAATATTTTTAGTCGTCATTTCCTAAAATAGAAAGCTCTAGAATCCATAGATTAAATGATAATACTAGGATAATAGACTTACTTTAGACACCTTTTTACCATAAAAATCCTACCATTCTCTTATTCATACGATATAATAAACTGATATGGGTAGTTCTTTTAGACTAAGTAATATATCTAATTACCCATAAACATACATAGAAAAAGGGGAATACAGATGAAAAAACTTAGTATATTTATGTTAGTATTGTGTTGCTTTTCAATTTTGGCAGCTTGCTCTACCGATCCGGTAAAAAAAGATTTAATTACCTATGTGAATGATGGAATGCTTCCGTTAACACAAGATGAAAAAGCAGTAACTGAAAAATATGAATCTGTGACCGGGGATAACTTCACAGATGATGAAACACTATATAATACGTTACGAGATGATATTATCCCAGAATACACCAAATACCTCGATAAAGTTGAAGCAGTAAAGACGGAAACTCCTGAGGTACGGGCCGTCCACGAAACCTACATCAAGGCGGTTAGCACTCAAAAAGAAGCACTCATTACGATGATCGATGCGTTGGAAAAAGGAGATCTAAACTTAATTAATGAAAGTAACACCAAGCTTAGCGAGGGTAAAAAGCTCTTCAGAGATTTTGGTGAACAGGTTAACACACTGGCTAAAGAGCACGATGTGAAGATCAATAAGAAATAAATTTTAAAGCTCCCATCTCGGGAGCTTTTTCTATATCCTAGGAATACTCGAAGCAAATTATCGCTTTCCTTAATTCTCTATCATAAAATAAGTATACCTTATCGGCTCCAAACGCTTGAAAATAATATCCGGTGAAAGAACCGATATAGGTAAATGTCTCACCATTGGCACGTTTAGGCACATGAAGCAGATTGGTTTGCTCGAACTTGAGCATTTCTTCCAAGGATTCGTCATATTCCTTGATGTAGCTTTGGGCCTCTTCAGACTGAAATGCGATGTCATCCAGAATACCGTTGACTTCGGGAAAGCTTAGCCCCCAACCACTGGATTGCTTTTCCTCAAAATCGTGGGTGAGCTCTTCCACTGACTTTTTGGCCTCTCCAAAGGAGGAATAAGGATAGATTTTATTATTTTCTAAGAAAAATGCTTTGCGAGCTTCGTAATCTTGTTCATTAGCTGTGTACACCTGCTCCAGTCCGTCCAACGCCATGACTTCTCTCTTCATACGTAGATACGCTTTATCCCCGGTAGATTTCAGCGCCTCATAGGTGGCTTCTAATTGCTCTTTCTGATGAAGACTAAAATAATTCCAGTCTGCTTCAAATTTGTATTTGCCGTCAATTACATCGAATCCCAGCATATCTTCCTTGGTATATAAGGTATGAAATTGCTGAGTATTTTCACCCACACAGCCTTCGTGGATTTCTTTTACGGAAACAAAATGAAGCCACTCGTCCTGCTCTGGAAATAAGAACTGGAGATTAATCGAGCAAATTGGCAGAAAGTGCTTGCGGTGATGTTCAAGATCGCTGGCAAATACGTCCTCGTATGCTGGAAAACGTTTGATAAATCTCTCTGGTATGTTCATGGATGCTCCTCCTAAATTGTACGGTTCTATGGTTGCTTTTCGATCCGAAACGTCCCCTCACTCGAAATCACGCTGTAAATTTCATCAAATCCTTCTTCGTAACTTGGGACCTCTAGTTTACTCATTACACTTTTAATACCGATTTCAGGAATATACTCTTTGCCTGTGCGCTGCTCATTACGCTTAATAGATTCAGCATAATCAGGTTCAAAGTAGTAGCCAATGATTTTAAATCCCTTGTTTTTACAAGCATCTATATATTTCTTTCGTTCTTCGACTGTGGGATTGGTATTGTCCACTACAAAACGCTGCATCGTTTCGATGGAGGTCTGAAGGTACATATTTTCCCTATTCCGTGTTTTAAGCATATCAAGATTTATCCGCATATGTGTTTTGAAGAATCGTTCTTTATAAAAAGTCGACTTGCCCGAAGCCTGAATTCCTATAAAAATGACACACTCCAAACCTCACACATCCTTGTCCAGGTATACATATTGGTTAATATAATCTCTATTTTGTGAAAAGATTGGTGTGTCATGATCAACATCCCACTTGCTTCTGACGGCTTCTCCTTTGTTATACTGTTGTTTGGTAATGCAGATTCCCCGCTTTTGCCAGACCGGAAGGTCATTCCAGTTCAGCCCTTTTTCCACAAAAAGCTTGTCTTGAAGCTGATTTCCGTTCAATCCTTGTAGTTCTGAATGCCTGAAATGAGCTTGAGCTACCATAGAAATGCTGTTTTTAGTAGCGTCTTGTTGTCTCCATAGAAAGTAGTTTGCAACCTCATCGTGAGGCAAAACCCATGCTCTTGCATCAAAAGTAGCTAGAGGCTTATCCGGATAAACTTTCTGGATTTCCTCGTTAAATTTGGCAGTAGCCAGAGAGGCAGATATAGACACCATCTTTTGAAGATTATTTTCAAACCATGATTGTGTCGTTAATTTGTCGTAATTCGTAAGAAGCAGAGAGATTTCATCACTCTGATGGTACACCAGTTTACATCCCATAATATTATAGGCCAGATATTTGCACGTCTCCCATAACGCAAAGATTAGCTTCTCATCAAAAGGTTTCGCCATCCCACGTGTAAAGGTATGAAAATGAGCACCATCGATTCTGATAATTACGGGTAAACGGCGGGGTAAACTTAATCTATAAGCATTTTCATATTCCTTCATTCTATTTCCAAAATCATCTTTTTTCATAAACTATGTAGCTCCTTCGCTTTTCATAGTATCTATTAATCAAAGGTGCTGCTGAACTCCCCAACAATATACAATCCAATGTCGGTTCACCTTCTCTTTTTATTTCACAGCAATATTATCCTCAAAAACAAAAACGGAGATGGCTATATCTTCTTCCACTTTAATATCTGAAAATAAATGCAGTAAGCGGGAATCCATATAATCCTCCAGTTCTTTATTGAACTGTACAGGATAGATTTTTTGTACCATTTTAGTTCGAGCTGCATGCACCATCTCTCTTCCTGCATCCTCTTGCGCAAGAAACTTTTCGGATGGAGTTAAATTACCGTATAGCATTGTGATGGCCATATTATCTACAAAGGTTGTATGTATGCGTTCCGGGCCTTTTCCAAATAGCTCTTTACGTACTTTTCGAATAATTTCGTTAAAACCCGTTTCCTTTCTCATATCGCACCGCTCTCCTAAATCTACTAAAATCCTTGTTACTATTTCCATCATAACCGATTCCTATCATATAAAACAGAGATGAAGCGAAAGTGATTCTTGGAACATGCTTACCATTGAACGTCATAGAAAAGAAAACGCAGCCCGCCCGATCGGACAGACTGCGTATATTACTGAATCCAAACGGACTAGTCCTTCACCAGTCGATTCGATAGCATCAACATGATAAAAGAGAATAGGATAATGACGGCTACCCAGCTCCAGGAGAGTGTCATATTTCCGACCTCGGACGCGGTGTAAATCGCCGTAGGCAGGGTTTGAGTCTGTTCAGGAATATTACCCGCAAGCATCAGTGTAGCACCAAATTCCCCTAACCCTCGGGCAAATCCGAGAATGTACCCTGAAATAAGCGGTCGGTAGGCAAGGGGCATCGTAATATGGCGAAACACTTGCCATTCGTTGGCACCTTGCGCACGTGCAGCCTGCTCTACTTCGGGTTCTACAGCTTCAAAACCTGCTTTGATCGTCCGATAAGCCAGTGGAAAAGCAACAACTACCGCCGCCACCACTGCGGCTCCCCATGTAAATACAATCGTCTGCTGGAACAGGCTTTCAAAGGCAGCGCCAATCCAACTTTTCCTTCCCAGCAAGATGAGCAATATAAAGCCGACAACAGTGGGAGGCAAAACAAGTGGAAGAAGTAGAACGGTCTCAATCACACTGATTCCTCTCCGCAGCTTGCAGTTCGCCATCATCCGAGCTACCACAGTTGCTAATAAAAAGACAATGATACTGGCAACGACAGCGACTTTAACAGATACGATAACCGGAGGAAGAAAAGCCGACCAATCCAACGGGACCCCCTCCTTTATCTGTGAATTCTATTTCCCGGTTGTTTCTGCTGGAGCTGAAAATCCATCTTTACTAAATACGCTCATGGCTTCATCTGTACGCAGAAAATCAACAAACTCGCCTGCTTCCTTGCTGTGCTTGGTTGCCTTTACGATGCCTTCTGGATACAGGATAGGTGCGTGCAATTCCTCAGGTACTTCTAGCGCTACGACCGTTTTATCGGATGATTTGGCATCTGTCAAATAAACGAGTCCAGCATCGGCATTGCCTGTTTCAACATAATTTAATACCTGTCTTACGTCTTTGGCGAATACCATTTTCGGTTCCAGCTTGTCCCATAATCCGGCCTTTGTCAGCGATTCTTTGGAATACTGTCCGGCCGGAACAGTAGTAGGTTCCCCAACGGCAAGCTTCATGTAAGAAGGACTTGTCAGATCATTGAGCGTAATACCCTTGTTGTCTGTGCTCTTGGCTTTATCTTGCGGAACAACCACAACCAGTTTATTTTGAAGCAGTACGCTATCTTTTTCCACTAATGATGCATCGGTTAAAGCCTTCATTTGCTTCATACCTGCCGAAATAAATACGTCAGCGGGTGCACCCTGCTCAATTTGTTTTTGTAAAGTACCGGATGACGCATAGTTAAAGGTAAGCTTGATATCTGGGTGCTGCTTTTCATACTGTTCCTTGAGCGTATTCAGACTATCTTGAAGACTCGCAGCGGCAGATACGATCAACTCTGTTTTAGGCGCAGACGCTGTCGACTGTACAGCAGCTTGAGACGAGCATCCAGCCAGAACCCATGCCAACAATCCAACGAATGTGAATATGTACCCGAATTTCTTTTTCAACTTGTTCTTCCCCTGTCCTCTATATTCCGTAATGAGGTGACAGTGCGCAGCTCATTAAGGTCTGAATCTATTGGGTTAACCCAAATATTTGTGATAAATAGACCTCGCCTCGGCGATATCCTTGGTGCCATGGATCAGAACGCGTCCATCCTGAAAAAGAACCAACCGATGCGCTCCAATGACAACGGACACTAGATATGGATTATGCTCCACTTGGCCCCCCTGACGGGATAGCAGACGGGCCGCTTCGTTCAGATTGCGTACAGCGCCCGTGACCGGTCGGATCTGAACCGTATCACGTCCGCACAGTACAGCCGTTTTAGCCTGATGCTCCAATTGTAGAAATGGATACACCGGATGCTCTCCACACGTCGGGCAATCCGTTTTTTTCATGGCGCTGATTTGGATCGCCTGATGTTGATTATTCCATAGATCGAAGGAAATCAGCTTGCCCTGCAAGGCTGAATTGTCCCCAGTGAGCAGCTTCAATGCTTCGGCACTTTGGTAAGCTGCCACCATCTGTACAGCCGGGCTGATCACACCGACCGTATCACAGGTTGCGCCGCCAAGCGGTACGGTTCCGAGCAGGCAATGCAGACAGGGTGTCTGTCCTGGAACGATCGTAAAGGTTGTTCCGTAACTACCTACACACGCTCCATATATCCAGGGGATTTGGTGCTTGACGGCGTAATCGTTAATAAGCAGACGTGTATCGAAATTGTCAGTGGCATCTACGATGAGGTCCACTCCTGCTGCAATGTCGCCGATTTCCTCTAGTGATACGTCTTGGACTAGCGCACGGATGTCCACGTCCGAATTGATTTGCTGCAATCGCCTCTGGGCGGCCACTGCCTTGGGTATCTGTTCACGAGCATCTGCTTCGTCGTAGAGCTGCTGGCGTTGTAGGTTACTCCAGTCTACATAATCTCGATCTACCAGCGTCAACCGTCCGATGCCCGCTCGCACCAGCATGTCCGCATTGGCCGTTCCTAGTGCTCCAGCACCTACCATTAACACATGCTTGCTGCGGATATTTTGTTGTCCTGTCAGCCCGATCTTTCCGAATAATTCTTGTCTTGAATATCTGGCGTGGGACGCCTGCATGTGTGCTTCTGCATCCGCATCCGTTGTTGGGTCCTTTTTCATTTCAGACATCGTTATTTACGCCCCCATACTTCTAATCCATTAATTGCTGCAAGTCGATCAGACAAGATAAAAGTTCAGATGTCCCGCCTAACTCAAAAGTTATGGGGTGTTATGAGGATTCCAGCCACCCAGTTGGTGCCCCTTCCACTCGGAGCCATCCTCCCACACTTCCTTTTTCCAAATTGGTACGATTTGCTTCAAGCGTTCAATAGCATGGCGACTGGCCTCGTAGCAAGTATCACGGTGTGCAGCAGAAACAGCAATCACGACACTGGTCTCTCCAATCCTTACCGTACCAAGCCGATGTGTAATGGCAGTGCGCGTTGACGGCCAGCGATCAGCAATTTCGTCGCCAATTTGCTTCATCGTGTTCATCGCCATCGGCACATATGCTTCATATTCAAGCAGCACCGTTCGCTGACCTTGTGTAAATTCCCGGGTCGTACCATTAAAGGTTAATGAAGCCCCATGCGAAGGGTCGTGTACCTTAGAGGTTACCTCATCGGCATCAATCGGGTCGTAGGTAATAGCATATAATCCGCATTTAGAAACGACCGTCTCCATTCCGGGAGCTGACTGATGAAGAGCAATTGCGTCTGTTGGAAGCACAAGTTCATCTGGAGAAGCCAACTTTTGATGATGGGTAAAAAAACAACTAGACAGTTGTGAAGCTATCTCCGGGTACAACTCATTCAGCCTTGTTCGAATGTCTGCAATGGTCACCGTTTCCTGTGAAAGTTCCACAGTGAGCACGTCACCAAATTGCTCCGCCATACCTGCGAATAATTGAATATGGTATTGCAAATGCATCTGACCCCCTTTGTTCCCTTATCTATCGAATTCACCTAGCCTGTTACTGGAGCTTATCCTCCTGAAACCGGAGGAATAATCGCAATTTCATCATGTATACTAACCAGATCCTCAGGAGCGGCATAGGCTTGATTTCTGGCAACAAAAGCTCCCTGCAACTGGGCCGCTGCTTCAGGGAAATATTTGGACAGCAAGTCTTTTAATGCGTTGACGGTCATCGTCTCCTGATCAGCAGGCACCGTAATCATAGGCCTTCCCATCAGTTCTGCAAGTCCGGCAAATACTTGAATATGATAGTTCATTAAGTAGGTTCCCCCCTTTCAGTACAAGGACTAACCATCGCATATACACCAAGAAAAACCAACATGAACTAATACCTCGAAAGGTTTTATTCCATGCTGGTTAACTATGATGGTCTACATTGATATTTTTATATTATATTTTAGATTCAACCAGTTCATCAATCCGCTCCGTGTGCGTATACACATTCAAAGAACGACTTCGTATAAAACCGATGGTAGTAATCCCCAGATCCTCTGCCAATTCAAGTGCAAGCTCTGTGGGAGCTGACTTGGACAAAACAACCTCACAACCAATTTTCGCAACCTTCAACAAGATTTCAGACGAGATGCGCCCACTGAATACGATGATTTTATCTTGTAATATAATATCATGCTTTAGGCAGTACCCATAGATTTTATCAAGCGCATTGTGGCGGCCGATATCCATTCTGGACAGGATTATTCCGTCTTTGTCACACAGCGCAGCATTGTGAACGCCACCCGTCTCCTGAAAGGTATGTGCCGAGATTTGCATCAAATTCATCAGGCGGAAACAGTCATCAAAAGACACCGTAACATGGGCATCATTCATTCTTTTTGCCACTTTAGCATCATTTATAAAGTAAAATCCCTGTCTACTTTTTCCGCAGCAGGAGGTAATGTATCGTTTGGAATGAAAGTTTTGATAAAACTCATTCATCCGACGGGTTTTAATATGAACAAAACCTTCTTTTTCCTGAACCCAAATATCTTCGATATCATCATACCGTTGAATGACGCCTTCAGAGGCCAAAAAGCCTACTACCATATCCTCTACATACTCTGGTGTACAAACCATGGTGGCAAATTCCTGCTGATTGATTTTAATGGTCACTGGATACTCCGTCACCACTGTGTCTTCAAAACGCTTGATCTGACCGTCCCGATAACGTAGGATCTCGCGTTTTACCTCAGCCGGCTTTTCCATGTGCTCAACTCCCTTGTTTCTGACAGGCTGGCTCTTCGGTCACCCGCCGATATGTGACATTTCAATTTTGGACGATGCTTGCTTCGTATGAGTCAATCGTTCCTCTGAATAGCGGTCGGTACGTCCTCTCCAAACACGCTCAATGTAAGATCTAATCTCATCATCGGATTGCTCGGACCGCAGCATCGTGCGAAGCTTGTACCCTTTAGACGCAAACAGGCATGTGTACAAGGAGCCCTCAGCAGAAATTCTCGCCCGTGTACATGTGGAGCAGAAAGCATCCGTAACGGATGAAATGATGCCGATTTCCCCGTCTCTGTCCAGATACCTGTAGCGCGTCGCCACCTCACCTTTGTATTGGGGTGGAACAGGTTCTAACGGCATGTGCTCATGGATGGTTTCGATGATTTGCTGCTTGGAAACAACCTGATCCAATTTCCAGCCATTGGTGTTACCTACATCCATAAACTCAACAAAGCGCAAAATATGCTTTTTCTTTTGAAAATAGTCGGCCATAGGCACAATATCCTGATCGTTAAAGCCCTTTTGCACGACCATATTTATTTTTACCTGCATTCCCGCTTGAGCTGCAGCTTCAATACCTTCCAGCACTGCCTTTACACTGCTTCTCCCCCCGTTCATGCGGCGGAATCGACCGTCATCCAGCGAATCCAGACTAACCGTCACTCTCTTCAGCCCCGCCTCCCGTAGTGACGCTGCATATTTAGGCAAAAATACACCGTTCGTCGTCATAGCAATATCTTCAACCCCATCGAGTTGAGTTAGCGAATGAATGAGCGAGGACAAATCTTTCCTCAGCAACGGCTCACCCCCAGTAATACGCAGCTTTGTAACGCCGAGCGAGACAAAGATACGAGAGAGGCGGGTAATTTCCGCAAAAGTCAATATTTTTTCTTTTGGCAAAAACGGATAGTCATGGCCAAATATTTCTTCAGGCATACAATATCGGCACCGAAAATTACATCGGTCTATGACGGATATTCTCAAGTCCCGTAACGGACGATTCCATTGATCGTCGCTGCGGTTCGCCATCCCGTTCACCTCAATCCGTCTTCATTAATAAATCTCTTTTAACTGTAAACTGAACCAAAAAACCGGCATCACAACAACTTCTTCGCTTATGAATATCGAAGAATCTGCTAAATGCCGGTTAATTTATCTACATCAGGATTTTACGAATCCTCACATCATGTGATATAGAAAAATCAAACTAACAAGCGCTGCGCCAAATAAAATATACGCGATTCCCACGTACACTCCATTCACGAATGCTCTCAAATAGATACATTCCTATTGTTAGCAATCCTGGAACGTTTGTCAATGATTTTTCGCTTTCTCAATTGATAATCATTATCAATTAAAAATTTTAATAAATCACCGTTGAACTATCTTAAATTTTACGCTATAGTTACACCAGATGACATGCAGAAAATGACATATTCAATTTATTGATATACAGGCGGTGCGTACTGTCTGATATTAATACATACTCCAATGGCGGATTGGCCTCCAGGACCTAGAGCTTGGTCACTACTCCACCATAAACACAAGTGCTTAAACACGAGCACTTGTGTTTATGGTGGAGTTTTTTTGTTCCCAATTTTAAAATTCAAAATCTGAAAGGAGCCTGAACCGTGGCGGATAATACGATCAAAATTACATTAAACGGACAGGAACTGAAAACGAATAGCAGCGCAACCATTCTTGAAGTGATCAACGAAAACAATATTGCCCACCCCCAACTGTGTTACGTTCGCGAAGTGGATCCAATCCGCACCTGTGACACATGTATTGTGGAAGTGGACGGAAAGCTTATGCGTTCCTGCTCAACGCTTGCTACAAATGGAATGGATATTCATTTACATTCAGATCGCGCAAAAGCGGCACAAACCGAGGCTATGGACCGTTTGCTGGAGAATCACCTCCTCTACTGCACGGTGTGCGATAACAACAACGGTAATTGTAAACTGCATAACACCGCAGAGCTTATGGAAATTGAACATCAAAAATATCCATATCGACCGAAGGTTGATCCCACAGAAGTGGATATGTCCCACCCTTTTTACCGCTATGACCCCAATCAATGTATTGCATGCGGCCAATGCGTAGAGGTATGTCAGAACCTGCAGGTCAATGAAACACTGTCCCTCGACTGGGAGGCTGAACGCCCTCGCGTGATCTGGGACGATGGAGTTGCAATTAACGATTCCTCCTGCGTCAGCTGCGGTCAGTGTGTAACGGTTTGCCCATGTAACGCCTTGATGGAAAAGTCCATGCTGGGAGAGGCCGGCTTCATGAGCGGCATAAATAAGGATTTATTAAATCCAATGGTTGATCTAATTAAGGAAGTGGAGCCAGGCTACAGCGGTATTTTTGCAATTTCGGAAGCTGAAGCAGCGATGCGTGAAACACGTACGAAAAAAACTAAAACCGTCTGCACGTTTTGCGGTGTAGGTTGCAGCTTTGAGGTTTGGACCAAAGGCCGCAAAATTTTGAAGGTACAGCCTACCTCTGAGGGGCCTGTTAACGGCATTTCGACATGCGTCAAAGGGAAATTCGGCTGGGATTTTGTGAATAGCGATCAACGTTTGACCTCGCCTTTAATTCGTCAAGGAGACGAATTCGTGGAAGCAACCTGGGAAGAAGCCTTGAGCCTGATGGCCAGCAAAATGGGAGCTATCAAAGAAACCTACGGAGGCGAGGCACTCGGTTTTATTTCTTCATCCAAATTTACCAACGAAGAAAATTATCTGATGCAAAAGCTGGCTCGTCAGGTGTTCCAAACGAATAACGTTGATAACTGCTCACGGTATTGCCAATCTCCTGCATCATGGGGGCTACAATATACCGGAGGCATCGGCGGCGACAGTGGCACGATTAAAGACATTGCCTCTTCAGGTTTGGTCATACTAGTCGGCTGTGCGCCGGGAGAAGGACATCCTGTGCTGGCTACCCGCATCAAACGTGCGCATAAGCTGCATGGTCAAAAGTTGATCTCGGTAGACCTGCGCAAGCATGAAATGGCAGAACGCGCAGATTTGTTCATGCGTCCGAAGCAAGGTACTGATTATGTATGGTTATCCGCTGTAGCCAAATACATCATTGAGCAAAACTGGCATGATGCTAAATTCATTGAGAAACATGTAAATTTCTATCCTGAGTATTTGAAATTGCTGGAGAACTTCACCCTGGAATTCGCTGAGCAGGAAACTGGTATTTCCCAAGAGACGCTCATTCAGGTAGCGACCATGATTCACGAAGCCGATGGCACGGCCATTTGCTGGGGCATGGGCGTGACGCAAAACATCGCAGGCTCTTACACTTCGATCGCGATTGCCAACCTGCTGCTGGTGACTGGCAACTTTATGCGTCCAGGTGCAGGCGCATATCCGCTTCGAGGACATAACAATGTTCAGGGTGCTGCCGATATGGGTACCATGCCAGATATTTTTCCTGGCTATCAGCCCGTAACGAACGATGCCATTCGGTCCAAGTTCGAAGCGGCCTACGGCGTACAAATTCCAAGCCAGCGCGGACTGGACAACATTCAAATGCTGGAAGCCATTGAGACGGGTAAGCTCAAAGGTATGTATATCGCTGGAGAAGAAATGGCATGGGTGGATGCAGACTCCAATAATACCCAAGAAATGCTGGCGAATTTGGATTTCCTTGTCGTTCAGGATGTATTTCTGAGCAAGACAGCTGAATTCGCTGATGTCATTTTGCCAGCTGTACCTTCACTCGAAAAGGACGGTACCTTTACGAACACCGAACGTCGTGTACAGCGTTTATATGAGGCCCTCCGCCCTGTAGGAGACAGCAAACCGGATTGGTGGATTTTCAGCCAATTTGCCAAGCACATGGGATTTGATTGGGATTACAGTCATCCGAGTGAAATTTTTGAGGAAATGGCGGCGCTCACTCCATTTTTCTCCCAATGTAATTATGACGTATTGGAAGGCTGGAACAGCTTCCATTGGGGATCGCCGGATGGTAGCAACACTCCGCTTCTGCATACCAACGGCTTTAACTTTCCAGATAAAAAAGCACGCTTGGGACTCTTCGAATATGTACCACCAAAAGAGTATCCCGCTGAATTCGATCTGACCTTAAATAATGGCCGACTGCTCGAACAGTTTCACGAAGGGAATATGACGACAAAGTCAACAGGCCTTCAGCTCAAACTCCCAAAAGTATTTGTGGAAGTGTCCCCTGAGTTGGCAGAGGAGCGCGGAGTTACAGACGGATCGCTGGTTCGACTGGAATCTCCCTATGGGGCGGTCAAGCTGCATGTTCTGGTGACGGACCGGGTACAAGGAACAGAAATTTATGTACCGATGCACTCTACCAGTCATGAGGGTGCTGTCAATCTATTAACTGGTGGAGCATTTGATGTAGTCACCCGTACACCTGCCTATAAACAAACCAAAGTACGGATGCAAGTTTTGGAATTCGATGGTCAAAATCCACTCCCACATATCAATCCACGTTATAAAAAGCGGCATCCGCAAAATGGGGTTGAAGTGAACCGTAAGTGGAATCGTCCCGGTTACATCGATTTGGTAGATCAAAAATAAGGAGGTCGAACCATGGCTAAGCCTATTTCAATTGTGAGAAAACGTATATTGACAGCAGAAGAACGGCAAAAACAATCGCTGGATCAACTTACTGCCGACCTGGCAGACAATGGGGTAGCATTGCAGAAGACGCTTGAAATTGTACGTGAACTGCATGACAGTGGTCTTCTCGAAGCAGCTCAGTCTATGCTAAAAGCCAAAGAAACCATTGCCAAAATCGCTGTAGGACAAGCGACGCGCAAGCCTGTGACGAACATCATCAATAATCTGATGGGTGCAGCAGGGATGCTGTCCGAGGTAGACCCTGAGCTGATGAAAAAACTGGCAAGCAGCGTCACTACGGGCCTGAATGAAGCCGAAGAGCACCTAAAGCGGAATAAAAAGACGCGGCTGCGTGATCTTATGAAGGCAATGAATGATCCAGATGTAAACCGGGCAATGGGGTTCGGTATTCATTTTCTCAAGGGCGTGGGAAAAGGTTTGTCTGATAAATAGCTTAATAGATATGAAAGTGGAAGGCTACTAACCACAGATAATAAAAAGAGCTGGCTCCGAAAAAAACGGGGCAGCTCTTTTTATTTATTTTTTATCCACCTGCAACAAGGTCACTGTTTTAAGAGAAACGGCATCTTTTATTTGCTCCTCCGCGATAACCTTAAGTTTTAGCAAGCTGGAAATTTTTGAAGTGTCCGGCTTGGAAAACAAACGCCATAATTGAGGATCAGGCAATGAATCATACAATTTCGCATGATCGTATTCCTTGCGGTGCTGCTGTACAATCCTGACTCGGTAGTTGCCAATTTCCCAATCGGATACTTCCTGCTCTGCACAATGGGCGGTAATGTCATTGCGTAAATCAGCCAGTTCACCTTCAATTTCTTTTTGCTTTTGCTTTAACTGGTAATAGCGACGCACCTTGTCTTCCAATTCCATCACGCTCCTCTGCTTACATATGTATGTTGGCAGATGCGTTTTAGGACAAGTTTTATCATGTTAGGATGGAAGGTGTATCTATCACTGTAACAGCATTTCCCGGGTAATGGTAACGTCGACCAATTGAGTCCTCGTCATACAAATTTTATTTCAGGGTTTTTGCAAAATCCTCATTTAGGTACATTCGCCCCTGGAGTTACAGGCCCCGCTCCTTTTGACTTCCCCTTGCGCTTCATATAATTGGCCCAGTATGCCGTCAGAATTGGCACCAAAATGGAGGTCACTATGACCGAAGCGGCTACTAATGCCGTTGCAGATTGGGCAACAGGTAAAAATTCAGGCTTAATATTGGCAACAATGACTGGATTCGCTACTGCTGCACCTGCGGTGCTGGAGGCTGCAATCCCTGCCGTACCGTTGCCACCCCCGATATATTTGTCCGCCAGAATCAATGGAATACCTGTAAAGATAATTACAAAAACACCCAACAAAATACCTAACACACCTGTCTGGACAATAACACTCAGGTCAATGGAACACCCCAACGCAAATCCAAAAAATGGAATAAGAGCTTGTGTCGCGTTTCCAAAATATTTACGGAAATCATGATCCAGATTGCCCAACATAAAGCCGACCAAAAACGGTAATACGGCCCCGACAAATGTTTGCGGTTCAAAAACGGCCAGCCCGGTACTCCCTAGAATAAGCATAGTCACCAGTGGACCTGATTCCAGTGACATCAGCACGAATGCTCCTGCCTCTTCCTTGGAGCCATACTGCTGCATAATGGAGGCGTAGAGACCGCCGTTCGTCATATCCATAGCCGAGATCAGCGCCAGCACCGACAAACCTGCAAATAGCCCACTTTCTACGCCGCCAACAGGCAGCAATCTAGACGCAATGATCGCCACGACCCAAGCGACTGCGATTTTAGTCAATACGAGCGTTCCTGATTTACGCAATACGGTGCCTGTCGCTCGCACATCTATGGAAGCACCCATACAAAAAAACCACACTGCCAAAATGGGCACCGTACCGGTCATCAATCCCTTGGTAAAAGATCCAAAATAGTCGCCTGCCCATGGAGTAAATGTATGAAAAAGTGCGCCGATAAACAGCGGCACCAGCATAATGCCCCCTGGAATTTTATCGATGTTTTGTTTGATTTTCATAACTTCATTCAACCCTTTCGTTTTTGCCAATGCAAAAACAAGGCCGTTTTACTTGCGGCTTAAGCCGAGCTCAGGAATCAGTTTTGCGAAAGTATCATGACTATCCTTCAGTTGACGCGCGAATGCCTCTGCATCCTGGACACGCAATCCCAATCCATGTTTTCGCATTTCCTCCCTAAATTCCTCGTCTTTCGCCCCCTTGATCAGTGCATCCGCCAGCGTTTGAGCCACTTCATTCGGTGTATCCTTAGGTACAGCCAGCCCTCTCCAGGTGCCTATAAAATGGACACGCAGCCCAGTCGCCTGCTGAAGTGTCGGCACTTTTGGAAACGCTTCCGAAATGGTGTCTGCCTGGATCGCCAGTATGCGAAGTTTTCCTTCGTCCACGTATTTCTTCACCTCTGCGGGACTGACAGGTACAGCGTCCACGAATCCGCTCATTAAAGCAGAAACTGCTGGGCCTGCTCCCTCATAAGGGATATGGGTGAAGCGGACTCCGCTTTTCTGCTCCAGCATCGCGGCAGCTAGGTGCCATATACTACCTGTGCCTGCATTCCCCATTTTCAGCTTGCCTGGATGGGCCCTAGCATCCTCCAGAAATGCCTCCGCTGTCTTCCACGGCGCATCCGCCCGAACCGTAATGGCAGAAGGGTCCATATTGGTTTGAAGCAGCGGCTTAAAACGCTCATAGGTGATGGGTAGCAGTCCCAAATGTGGTAATGTAGTCAGTTCAGCGACCAGATACGTTACGGTGTAACCGTCTGCCTGCGCCTCAGCTCCCTCCATCAGGCCGACAGAACCGCCGCCACCTGTTCGATTAACGACGATGATCGGCTGCCCGAGATGCTTTTCGGCGGCTTTTGCCAACGCTCTTGCGGTAATATCTGTACCGCCCCCCGCCGCATACGGAACGACAAGCGTTACTGGCTTCGCAGGAAATATACGACTGTGATCCTGCAGGGCGCGGTGATCCACATATTCACTGATACTCAAGGCAGAAAGCATAGCCACTCCTGCCGCAACCAGCACATATTTTTGCCATGGCTTTTTCTTCATTACGCTTCCTCTTCTCTACAAATAAACTGGGCCTATTACGCCCGCCGTCACCTCCAACGTTTTCGGTCATTTGTTCGCGCTTACATGAAGTCAATGTACCGCAACGTGGAGGCCCACATCTATCGTCTAATCTTCGTGTTTATCTTCTATTTCACCAAAGCGCCGATCTTTTGACCGATTTGCATATTCATTAGAAGATTTGTTGATTTGTCTGAATTTCCCTGGGGTCACTTGCTTATACTTGCGGAATACACGAATAAAACTGTTCTCGTTTCGGTACCCGACCTGCTCTGCAATTTCACCAATTTTCAAATGCGTTTCACACAGCAATATGCATGCCTTTTTGACACGTAATCCAGTCAAATAATCATATACGGTAGTCCCCGTTTCCTCTTTGAACATACTGCTCACCGAAGACACGCTCATGTGAACATGATCCGCAATTTCCTGAAGCCCGATATTCAAATGCAAGTGATGTTCCATATAGTCGATCATCTCTTGTACACGTACAAAATCTTTGGACTGTTGGCGTCCATGCCATTTCTCTTCAATATCAGTCAACATGATGGCCAGCAGCGCCTCAATGTCTTGAAGGTCTAGCGTCAGAATCTGATTCCAATGATAATCAGCGAGCTGATCTGGCGGAGTCACGCTTTGAGTGGTACACCATTTTAACAAATCTTCCAGTAGTTCATGAACAAATAGGTAGACCTGGTTTGGAGATGTCCTAAAGAGTCGAAGTTCTTCTACCCACTGGCTGACTAGCTTTGCACTTGCACCAGATTCCTGCAACTCCACAGCACGAATCAGATCCACACGCCGATGGTCCAGTAATCTTGCATCCTGAGCCTGATCCTGTGACTGCACATCCACTATGCAATCCTGTATCACATTTGTGCTGCTGTTCATATTCATATGTGAACGTCCATATCCCTCATACAAACGTAAATTAAGCGCCTCTTTTCCTTTTATAAAAGACGTCCGTGCCTCTTGAATATCTGTGACCCTATGGCCAATCCCTACCGAAATCGTCAAAGGAAGATGCTCAGCAACAACCTGAATTAGCCTGTCAACGCTGTTGCGAAGCCATGCTCTCTCTTTAGCAGCCCCCTCCGCTTCAACTTCATATATGCTTTCCCTGAACTGCAGCAGTACAACCAAACCACTCTCTTCCTCCGGCGCACTAACTGCTTTCCAACGAGGCTCAAGCATCTCCAGCAAAATATTGTTCAGCGCATATTTAAGTAGCATTTTATCCT
Organism: Paenibacillus sp. EKM301P; assembly: GCF_011800295.1. Classification (NCBI taxonomy): domain Bacteria; kingdom Bacillati; phylum Bacillota; class Bacilli; order Caryophanales; family Paenibacillaceae; genus Paenibacillus; species Paenibacillus sp. EKM301P. Next base: position 811,669 of record NZ_JAALFM010000001.1, read on the forward strand.
CTTCCGGAAAGCTTGCGCTCCACGTAGAATACCGATCAATCGACACGATCATAACAACCAAAGAATTATGGTCCCAATCGGAAAAATACTGTTCCCATTTCGTACGCATTTCCTGTACACCCATTCTACGCTGGAAGACATCTTCTATATATTTGGAACGCAGCTCCGGCAAGCTTCGCTCTACCACCAATGATTTGCGGTGAAATTCTCCAACCAACTTGCTAATCACGGGTTCCAGATCATACAATCCTCCCTGACGCGTTCCCTTGTTGCCTGAATTCAAGAGACTATTAATTTTTTTCATAGGGCGAAAAGCGGCATAACTGTAATAGTATACCGCCGAGCACCCAGCCAGGATAGAGATCAAGGCCAGCCACAACATCATATTGCGCGCAAGTTTTACATTTTTCAGTAGCTTGTCCATCGGTACGAGGGAGACTAGACGCCAGCCTGTAACATCGGAGAAGGTCTGGTTCGCCATATATTCCATATCTCCAATTTCTACATAAGCATAAGGATTCACATCCAACTCTTTCAAAACCCTGCCCATATCATTTAAGGGTATGGACGATCTCAGTTTGGGATAGATCAGCTCGCCCTCCAGATCATAGACGTATTGCGAGTTGGATAAATGAATATACAGTTTGGAGAAAAAACGGTCGTAATCCAGATTGATTAACACCGCACCCCTGACCTGTCCATTCTCTACTATAGGTCTAGCCAGCGAGAGCAGCTCTATCGTGCCATGCTGTTGATCAGTACCATACCATCTCCGCTTAATCAATAGCGGCTTTTTTTGAATGTCCTGAATCCAGGGAACCCAGGTTGTATCCGGTGCTTGATTCCAATCGGGCAAATAACCATAATTGCTGGACACGAGAGCATGATTATCCAAAGAAATGACTTCAATCGAATAAATTTCTTCGTGTGAAGAAAGGGTTTTCAAATATTTCTGAAGTCGTTCGATAACGGAGGCTTTGTTGGATACCGATTTTCCATCCGCATAAATACGTATAAAAGACTCTACATCCGGATAATAAGCCGCATCCAGTGCCTTGTTATCCGACTCACGAAAAGCCCGATTAGTCACATCCAGATTGATTTGCAACAATTCTATATTAGGTGTATTCAGCTCGGTATCCAAACCTTCACGGTATCTTGAATACGATAGTAAGCCGATCACGCTGATCACGAGCGACACGCACAGCGTGAGCAGCAGAATCAGTCTTGTCTGCTTATTTTTCAGTATCAATCGAAGCTTAAGTCGCAACATTCCTGTAACTTCATCCTTCCGGACTACGTTGTCCATCTTCCTCTTACTCAATATTAGATGACATATTACCTTTACATCTATTTGACACATGAAGTGGAATTTCCTGCCTTTACAAATCAAACTTAACAGGAGTCATATCATTAATAATAAAAAAAGAAGAAGTCTCCCTGTACAAGGTAGAACTTCTTCTTACGTGCTGCTTGCATCCATTGTTCAGCAGCATAGATATTCGTATTAAAGTGTTTGGCTCGTCTTTTCCACCTGAAAACGATTCAGTTCCCGCTGCATCTCCTCGCGAATCTGGCGAAGCTCCTTTACCTTCTCAGCCGATTCCTCGAAGGAACGCTTCTGCTCCACCGTGGAAGCCGTAATCTCTTCACTGCCTGCGGCGGACTGCTGAGTGATTGCGCTAATATTCTCAATAGCTTGCTGCACCTGTACACTCAGTTCTCGTGATACATTCATGTCTATGGATAATTTGCTGACTTGGCCGGCAATTTGCTGCACTTTGCCACTAATCTCTCTAAACGATTCTCCGGTGGAGGAGGTTGCCTTCTCCTGCTCGCGGAACAACTCCTGACTTTGCGCCACAGAAGTCTTCACCTTATCCATAGCCTGCGTGATCCCCTCAACAGCGGTATAAATTTTCTTTACAGCAGATTCAGATTGACTCGCCAGCTTTTTCACTTCATTGGCAACAACAGCAAAGCCTTTTCCCGCTTCACCCGCACGTGCAGCCTCAATCGAGGCATTCAAGGACAACAGCGACGTTTGGCTGGCAATTTCAGATACATAACCGGTCATAGTTGTGATCTCAGCTGCATTAGATTCCAGATCTCTAACGGTTTGTTCCACTTCGGACATTGCCGAACGGTTCTCTGCAACAATTCGCATTTGATCACTCATGACACGCGCACCCTGCTCAATGACACGCAAAGCATCCTCACTATACGTGGTTGATTGCGTAGTCTCCAGCAAATTAGATTCAAACTTCTGCTGCATATCATCCACCACGCTAACTGTCGATGACAGGTCCTCAGCAATTTTCTGACTTCCTATCGCAAGTTCCTCTGTTGATGTGCTGACTTGTGTCACAATTTCCTTCATGGCCTCATTGTGCTGATCAATATCCCGAGCCATCAGATCGACACGATTACCCGCCTGATCAATGGAAAGTACAATGCTGCGCAAGTTCCCGATCATAACACGGAAAGATTCATTGAGCTCGTCCAGCTCGTCTCGGCCCTTTGTTTGAGGAAGTTGAACAGTTAAATTCCCCTCGGCAATTTGCTTCGCTGCATCCGTTAACTTACGGGTTCTAAGGGCAAGCTGCCTGGAGGTATATGTATTATATAGCCCAACCGCCACCAGAAGTAGAACTGCACCTGCCAAGGCTAATTGCCAAGTAAAACGAATACTTTTGGTCAAGTCTTCTGTGTATTGGTCGTAACGCGCCTTGGTCAGCAGATCCAGCATAAATACATCGTTCTGAATCCCCTGGGCACGCATGGCCTCTCGTTTGGATTCTGGGCTGTTCTGAGCACTCATCGCTTTTTCCGTTGCTACTTTCAATTGGCTGAATTTTATTTTAATCGAATCCAGTCGCTTTTGCTGTGCTTCGGTCTGCATCATGCCCTGTGAAAGCAAAGTAATCGTTTTTTCAGACTGAGTTAGCTGATTTTGCACATCGGCTTTGTTGCTCTCCGTCATGGAAGTAGAATAATTTTGCAGTGCCTGCCCCGACTGAATCAAATAGGCATTAAGCTGCTGTACATTCAACATAGCTGGAACAAGATTACTGCTTTGAGCGTTAATACGTAACAATTCAAAAATGATATAAGCTACTAAAGCCAGGCAAGCGATCAGGGAAATCATCGCGTTAAGCACCAGTTTACCTTGCAGTTTCATCAGCATTCATCCTCCGTTTGCGAAAATTTATTGGGTGGGTACAGTAAGTGTGCCGGATTTGATTTTTTCCATTAAATCATCCATTACCTTTTGCTGATCCGGATTCAGTGTCACGACACGAATAGGCGCCAAACCTATACCTTCTTCCGCAAGTCCAAACACCATATCCTTCTCCGTAAATTTTCTTTGATGGTCTGCAAAGCCTTTGACTACTGTATAAATTGCACTGTCTACGTTTTTAATCATTGAGGTCACCACCGCTTTTTCTGCAATAAAAAACTGGTCGCTATCGACCCCGATGGCGAATTTGTGCTGCTTCTGCGCTTCCTGTAGCGCACCTACACCGGTTAGCCCTGCTGCTGCAAAAATGACATCAATCTGGTCCTGATTGATCATGTCATCCGCAATTTTCGTACCCAGCTCCGGTTTGCCAAAATCTCCTGCATACGTTGCCGTAACTTTGGCATTAGGCTTGACTGATTGCACCCCTGCACGATACCCAATTTCAAACTTTTTCAACAGAGGAGATTCCGCACCTCCGAGAAAACCCACCTGTTCCGTACGACTCGTCAAACCGGCAACAACCCCGGCCATAAAACTGCCCTCTTCTGCTTTGAAGGTAATGGAGGCCACATTCGGCAATTCTGATGTTTCATCCACGATTAAAAATTTACGGTCTGGATTCTTTTTGGCAACGGCCTCCAAACTGTCCTTCACCATGTAACCCAATCCAATGATTAAATCCGCTTTTTCTTGAACAAGCTGATTAAAAGCAGCATCATACGTCTTGGTCTCAGTTATTTCCCGGTATTCAAAAACAATCTTCCCCTCATCCCGTGCCTTGACCAAACCTCGAAAAGCCGCGTCGCTGTAAGATTGATCACCCAGACCAATATCTGACAGCACGATTCCCACCTTAATGGGTTCGGCCTTGGTTTGTACGTCTGATTGCCCACATGCACTTAGCAATAATGCAAAGATCGTGACAATGGGAATCCACCTAAAAGTTAATAATACAGCTCGTTTCTTCATGACATATCACCTCAACATAAAATGCAAATCCCCAACATCTTTATATCGGTTATAGAGGTGAATTTGTTCATAAATTTTTCTGTAAATTCATTGTAAATGGATAATGACAATGGGTTCATCTTCTTCTACATGTAATAAGCGTCTCTTTTCGTACTGCTTTTATTGTACGAACTGTCTAAAATTATTTATTTCGTTTATCCGGAAAGAATAAAGTGTAATTTTTATGGTAAACGTAGGAACCCCCTTCAACCATCACTCTATGTTGAAACTGAAAGGAGCTACATTTAGAATGACTTCAACAAATTCAATTCCCCAGCCTAAAACATACGGTCCCTTAGGAAATCTGCCCTTGATCGATACCCATGCCCCTGTCCAGTCGCTGGTTAAGCTTGCCAATGAGTACGGTCCCATATTTCGCATGGATCTGCCTGAAGGAACGAACATTTATATTTCGGGTCATAAGCTGGTGGCAGATGCTTGTGATGAAACTCGTTTCGATAAACAGGTATGGGCTCCCTTACAAAAAGTACGAGCTTTTGCCGGAGACGGACTATTCACAAGCTGGACTGAGGAACCGAACTGGCGCAAGGCCCATCAAATATTGCTGCCTAGCTTTAGTCAGCGGGCCATGAAGGGTTACCACAATATGATGCTTGATCTTGCTGTTCAGCTGGTGCAAAAATGGTCTCGGCTCAATCCAGATGAAAGTGTAGAGGTACCGGAGGATATGACCCGCCTGACTTTGGATACTATCGGGTTATGCGGCTTTAATTATCGTTTTAACAGCTTTTACCGCGACCAGCCCCATCCGTTCGTGACCAGTATGACACGCGCTCTGGATGAAGCAATGGGTCAGTTGCAACGTCTCAATTTGCAAAACAAGCTGATGTTATCGAAGAAAAAACAGTTTAAACACGACATCGAAACGATGTTCTCTCTGGTGGACAGCATTATTCAAGAACGCAAAACCACGGGCAACCAAGGTGAAGAGGATTTACTGGCACGTATGCTGGAAGGCAAGGACCCGGAAACAGGTGAAACGCTGGATGATGAAAATATCCGCTATCAGATCATTACCTTTCTCATCGCCGGTCATGAAACGACCAGTGGGCTTTTATCCTTTGCCATTTACTATTTGCTTAAAAATCCACGAACACTAACCAAAGCCTATGAAGAAGTAGATCGCGTGCTCACCGATTCGCTGCCTTCCTATACTCAGGTGCGTGAACTCAAGTACATAAGGATGATACTGAATGAAGCCCTGCGGCTATGGCCGACAGCGCCCGCCTTCTCTCTCTTCGCCAAAGAAGATACGCTGCTCAACGGAACCTATCCGCTTAAAAAAGGCGACAGTGTCAATGTACTCATCCCGAAATTGCACCGTGATACCGAGGCTTGGGGTGAAGATGTTGAGGAATTTAGACCCGAACGCTTTGAGGACCCATCCGCCATTCCGCAAGATGCCTACAAACCGTTTGGCAACGGTCAACGTGCTTGTATCGGACAACAGTTTGCCTTACAGGAGGCCACTCTTGTGCTGGGTATGGTACTGAAACATTTTGAGCTGATTGACCATACTCATTATGAGTTGAAAGTCAAAGAAACGCTCACGCTCAAGCCGGAAGGCTTCACCATTCAAGTACGGCCACGCAGTACACAGACTGCCGTCATGCTGCCAGGTGCCGCTCAAGAACTTCATGAAAAAGAGGAACAAAAAGTTGCAGCCCCCCATGCCGAAAAGCATGATACATCTTTGCTATCTTTGTACGGCTCGAATCTGGGTACAGCTGAGGGACTTGCAGGTGAACTAGCCGATTTAGGCCGGAATTGGGGTTTCAACAGTAGCATTGCAACTCTAAATGATCGTGTGGACCATTTGCCTAAAGAAGGCGTGGTACTTATTACGACCGCATCTTATAATGGGCATCCGCCAGATAATGCAGATGCCTTCGTAGAATGGTTGAAGCAGGTAGACGAGGGACAATTGGCAGGCATAAGGTATGCTGTCTTTGGTTGCGGTGACCGGAATTGGGCCAGCACGTATCAGCGCATTCCAAGGATGATTGATGAACTGATGGCTGCCAAAGGGGCAGAGCGACTGTATGATCGGGGTGAGGGCGACGCCAGTGGTGATTTCGAGAAGGATTGGGAAGTCTGGAACCACGGCTTATGGCCGGAATTGCTGAATGCTTTCGGGATAGAGCACAGTGATACAGAACCTCAGGACACCAGCAGTCTGAGCATAGAGTTTGTAAGCGACGTACTAAGCGCTCCGCTGGCGGCCAACTATGAGGCAGCTACTGCCATTGTTACCGCGAATCGTGAACTGCACGCTGCTGAAAGTGAACGCAGTACACGACATCTGGAGATCCAATTACCAACCGGATTGTCCTATCGCGAGGGTGATCATCTTGGTGTTTTGCCGCGTAATCCTGCTTCGCTGGTTAATAGGGTGATGCAACGCTTTAAGTTACAGGATCAGGACTACATCGTATTAAAAGGCAGTGACCGGGATGCGGCGCATCTCCCCTTGGATCGGCCTGTCAGCGTAGGAGATTTGCTCACTCTCAGTGTGGAACTGCAAGAATCGGCAACCAGAGCCCAGCTAAGGCAACTGGCATCCTTTACAGTGTGTCCACCGCATAAGAAAGAAATCGAAGCTTTGCTCGAGGATACTACTTTCGATCAAGAGATACGAAAGAAGCGCGTCACGATGCTGGATATTCTGGAGAAGTATCCAGCCTGCGAGCTGCCATTTGAAAACTTCATCTCGCTGTTACCACCACTCAAGCCTAGATACTACTCCATCTCCAGTTCTCCGCTTGAGTCGGAGAATTCAGCGAGTATAACCGTGAGCGTCGTGCGTGGACCAGCCCGTAGCGGAAAGGGCGAATATCTCGGTATCGCCTCCAATTATTTGGCACAGCTCCAACCAGATGATCCGGTTGTCATTTTTGTGCGAAAGCCTCAGTCTGGCTTCCGTTTGCCGGAAGACCCGACCGTGCCTGTGATCATGGTCGGTCCAGGGACTGGTATTGCTCCATTCCGCGGATTTCTCCAAACACGCCATGTGCTTAAGGAGAGAGGAGAACAGCTCGGCGAGGCGCATCTATACTATGGCTGCCGTGATCCAAAGCTCGATTATCTATACAATCAAAGAGCTGGAGGCCTGGGAGCAGGAAGGAATCGTTACGGTTCATACAGCCTTTTCACGTCTGCCTGGTCAACCCAAAAGGTATGTACAGCATGTCATGAATGAAGATGCAGACACTCTGATTCACTTGCTTGATGAAGGAGCGCATTTGTATGTATGCGGCGACGGTAGCCGGATGGCCCCCGACGTTGAAGACACGCTCTGTGCGGCCTATGCGGATGTACACCATACAAGTAAAGAAGAAGCGCAGCAATGGTTGGAGCAGCTCCAACAGGATAAACGCTATGCCAAGGATGTCTGGACAGGCATCTGATGATAACGGTATAAGAGCAGCATCATATTCAATAATAAAAGGGACTGATTACTAGGCTTCAAGCTTGCCGCCAGTAGTTCAGTCCCTTTTATAATTATTTTTTACTCCATTTGGAAGCGATCACCTCTGCCCTACTTTCTATTACATCCATAACCTCCTCGCGGCGCTTTGACTTGAACAAATCAATCATGTCTTCCAAATCATTGCGATCCAATAATTTAACCCCGTTGACAGCAGCAAGTGTTTTACAGGATTCTGTATAACGACCGGAGGTGATAACGATGGACTTGTCGGCTGCGTAATAACGCATAGAAGTGTAAATTTCCTGTACTGCGCCCAAGCCGACCGGATGTTGTACAGCATAACGCTTGGCTTGAATTACGACTCTGGCGCCTTCACGGTCTGTAAATACCAGATCCGCTCCAAAATCCCGGCTGCTGGTTGTTTTATAAATGTCCTTATAGCCAAGTGCGGATAACAACCGCTGCAAATAAAACTCAAATTCCGAGCCATCCTCCATACGATCTATATCCTGAATTCCAATTTTGCGTGGGTCTAGCTCACGTAAAATCCGATTGCGGCGACCACGCATCAGCCCCCTGATGATGAGCACAAGCAACAATAGTAATACAATAAGTCCTATTCCTAATTCCTTATATGCCGATAATTGCTCCAGCAGCATTCCTCTTCCCCTTTTCTACAGCAGGCATGCAAGCGGTATATTCCTTAGTAGGGTTACCGTTACTACCTATCACACTGACACAACTTCACACAAAAGCAACCCCGCCGAATTCGACGGGGCTGCCTTCATTTTATCTCAAAGTTGCCAACTTACTTGGTTTGTGCGGCCGATTGCCCACATGCACTTAGCAATAATGCAAAGATTATAACCATGGGAATCCACCTAAAAGTTAATATACGACTTGCTTTTTCATGACTTATCACTTCATCCTAATTTGGAAATTTCCAACACCTTTATATCGGTTATTAAAAGCATATTTATCATAAGAGTTTCTCTGTAAACTTGTTGTAACAAGTAAAAACAATTTAGGGAAAGAGATTGCGAGCATATTTTTCTTCTGAATCACTTGTACTATGCATAAAACAAAAAAACTGACACGGTTTTGTGTCAGTTTATCTAACAATTAGGTTAACGAATCATTAATACAGCATCCCATTCTGGACTTCTATCACTAATCAATGAGGCGAGAACAAGAGCAATACCTGCAGTCCCCGTTAAAAATCCCGCTTCATCTATGTTTTTATAGTCTCCATTCAGAAAATTTACATCGTAATAACCAAAAATAGAGTTTGGATCAAACATATCTAATACTCTCTCCACAAGCAGATCACGCAGTGCTTCTAGCCTTTCGTTGCCTGTATCGGAGTACATCCGTTGAAGCAGATGGAGCAAGCCACCAAGACCGTGACATACTGTAGCGGAAGCCATCCCACCATTACGCTCTATTCGATTTTCGATATCCAGATAAGCTTTCAACCCCAAGGATATCCATTCCTCCTTTTGTAAAGCTTTTCCGGCCAACCAAATTGAGCGCGCAATTCCTGGAGCACCATAGCACCAAGAATCCCTTTGATATTGAGCGTTTTCAACGGATAATTCAGATTGTTCCCATTCTTCAAATGATACCTTTCCAGGCCATATAGTTCCTACCTGGCTTTCAAACTGCCATTTAGCGAGCCATTCCGCCAACGTGGCTATTTCCTTTTTTACTTGTTCAGTGGTAATCCCCTGTAAGACAGATATACTCATTAATGCTAGTGGTCCTGCTATACCATGGGATAAGCTTAGATTAAAATTACCTTTAGGATATTGCCTCTTCTCATCCTGTAAAAACTGATTTTCTGCACGAATATGCCAAGCGGGAATACATTGTCCCTCCCAATTTTTATCTCCACAAAAAAGCTGAAACCATACAACAATTTGCTCCCATAGCTCTTTCATTTTTGGCCGTTCGTAAAAAAAAAGAACAATACGACCGATACCTGTAAAGCCTAAAATTGTATCATAATCACTCATTTTCAGGTATCCCGAATGCCATTGTTTCATATATAATGGTATTCTTTCAGCCGCTAATTCTTCAAACCATGAGGCCACTTGATCCAACATGGATTTGTATCGTGTTCCCCCCCGTGATAACGCCCGAATGCCCATCAGCACGCCTGCTAATCCACTATATAGGGATAAATCATACATCCCCATTTCTTCCATATGCTTTTGAAGCTTTTCTAAATACATATGTCCAGTCTGATCCCATCCATCCTCCGGGTATAATGAATCCAACTGAGCTAGTAATAAACAAATTCCTGGATAACCATTACTTAAAATCCCATCATTCCATCTTTCTATTTCAAATCCGTCCACTTCTAATGTAGGTATACTTTTAGAACGTAAACAAACCTCTTCCGGATTCCTATACCGTTCTCCGATGGAATCCAATACCTTGACCACTCGTTCTCTTATTTCACCTGACAAGGGACGCCATGAACTAAATGGCAATTGAGCAGATGTCATGACTGAAAGACACCTCCCATGTTCGTCACAGCATCAGCTGCAAATGAACTGGCTTGTACCTGATACATTTCTAAATAGACACCACCTAATCTTACAAGGTACTCATGGGTTCCCTGCTCTATGATTTGTCCATCCTCCATAACAACAATGTGATGAGCAAGCCTTGCTGAGGAAATACGATGTGTAATAAAGATTCCAATTCTATCCTTCATTAAATCCAAAAACAGTTCTAGCAAATCACGTTCGGCTACAGGATCTAAAAAAGAGCTTGGCTCATCCAAGATATACACATCCGCCTTCCTAACAAAAGCACGCGCTATCGCCAGCCGCTGCCATTGACCTCCTGAAAGCTGGTGCCCCTCCTCAAACCATTTACCAAGTTGAGTATTCAGGCCATGTGGTAGCTTTTGGATCACGTCATCCATAGCAGCATACCTCGCGGCATCCATCAATGTCCCATCCTCCTCAAGTTGTCCCAAATCGCCAAAGCCTATATTATGGCGAGCAGACATTTCATACTGCATAAAATCCTGAAACACTACTCCTATTTTTCGTTGAATGTCCGCTAGTTCATAGTTCTTAATATTACAACCATTTACACTAATTGTTCCGCTGTAATCTGCATACAATTGCATCAAAATTTTCATTAAAGTCGTCTTACCTGATCCGTTTTTACCTACAATTGCAACTGTCTCACCTTTGGACAATGACAACCTAACTGTGTTTAATGCATATCTAGACTGTCCTGGATATTTGAAAGAGACCCCTTCAAATGCAATTTGTTCAATATGGAAATCCTGCCCGACTCCCGAAGGTTGCATGTAACTCAGGTCTTTTTGATGATATACAGGATCTGAGGTGGGTAGTTTCAAAAACAAAAACAATTGTTCAATATAAAGATTATTTTGCGAAAATTGTGAAATACCACGCATCATCATCTGAATTTGGCTTTGCGTTAACATTATGGCTTGAATATACCCGTATAAGCTACCAATCATTATATTAGTAAGCAAAGTTTCTTTCATTGCCATCCATACAAACCATAACATTACTCCGAGCTCAAGCATGTTATACATCAGAGTAAACCCGGTAAGCTTGCCTAACATTCGACGATCTACCCTAAAAAAACTTTCCAGTAAGTTGGAGTAACGCTCTAATAAGTATGAGCCTAATTGAAAAATTTTCACTTCTTTTACAGCACGATCATTTGTCAATAAATAAGTCATATACCAAGATTGTCGATACTGGGGAGTTCGATCCATGTATATTTGAAACTGCTGACGATTAATTTTGAATAAAGAATACATAGATACCACTGATACAATTAATAGAACAAGAACAATCCACCATTTCCATAAAACTAACCAAATTGCAGAGGATATCATAGTAATAAGGCTTGATACAATTCCCGCCATTTGAGTGTAGAGCTGATATGGGCGATAAGAAGCCTCTTGAGAAGCGCGCTTTAACTGGTCATTGATAGTCGCATTTTCATAATCGGCTAATCCCAAGCGAGTTGATTTTTCACAAATCATAATATTTAACGATTTGGAAAGGAGTGATTCCAGAGTTCCTTCTACATAACCCTGTGCAGCATTTACTATATTTTTCACAACGTAAACCAGCACAAACCATCCAAACGGAACAATTACTAAACCAGCTCCTTGTTGCAAAGCAATTGAAACCTTGTTTAGTACATTTTGCATAACAGCTAGGATGAGAATCGGCGTAACCCCTTGAATAGAGTAGAACATAATACTAAGAATGAGATAACGCTTGTTAGTACTAAAAATTAGCAGAAGCAACCTAAGACCATTCCCCATTGATTCCCAAGCAGAGTGAAATCCATTTTTTTTATTATGCATATCTTTCATATTACTTTCCTGTGATAGTGAACGAGGCTATTCATCGCATGACGAGCCATGATCATGATTTTCCGTTCTCTATATCGATCAATTCCAAGTAAGCGATTCAAATGCATGTGAATGATACTGAATAAAATATCCTCTTTAGTATTCATTAAAGAACTCTGCTTCTCTTGTTCTAAAATTTTTTGTTGATAACAATAAGCTGTTGTTTCTCTGATTTTAAATAAATCTAGAATATCATTGATTTGATTCTGAGATTGACCTTCGCCCTGTGCAAATGCTTTATCCAATAGATCCAAATAAAACCTACGTTCCTTGCGAAATTCACCTAGGAACTCCCTTACGTCATATTTTTGATTAAGAACGTCGTAACTTTCGACTTCGTTAAAACCTAATTGACGCAACAAATGGATTACACTCAAAACAGCTACAATATCTAAATCTAATTTATTTTGTTTAAAACGGTTCAAACGAATAAGTTTAGCGGCAACCTCGCTATCATCAGCGAACATAGACTCCGCTAACCCCATTAATTCTGGCCCGCCATAGCGCTCGATTTCCGGTTCATAGGTATCAATAACAAATTTAGTTATCAATCCTTCTCGTATCCATACTTTTGCCCAATCATGAAACATGGTAAAAAAATCAGGAACCAATTTCTCACTAGACATTTTGAATCTTACACGAATATGGGATTCTGGATCTGCATAACGAATATAATAAGCATATTCAACTATACCCATCTCCTTAGCTTGCCGAATACACTCATCCCAATACAAACCAATAAACTCATTTTGTCTGCTTTCCATTCCGTACAGTTTCGCATAGAACCATACACCACCTGGAAAATGTACACGTTGAGCCGAACTTACTATCTGCATGGAAGGAGCTAGTCCCACATCTTCTGAAGCTGCCGCAATCTCCTGAAGAGTTCCCGAAGAAATAACTGGCCGTCGAACTAGAGGAAATACGAATTCCGCTGTCAGTCTACCTTCACTACAATAAATAGGTAATTCTTCAAATCCACCAATGTGTTCAATGAGGGCAATTGAGTTGCCAGATTTTAATTCTTTACATAGCTCTTCGATGTGTAAGGGGTGCTCCAAATCTAACAAAATACGATGGTCAGATTGAATCAGGTAGACGTGTCGAGGTACCTTCCATTCTAAACAAAATTGGGCAACCGCTTTTTTCAGGGCTTCCGCACCTAGTGGTTTTTCTTTGTCCTGACGAAACCACATTCTCCATGTCGCTGGAGCAAAAATGATATTGTTGTACCGCAAACGAGGGGTAAACGGAGCCTGCGCCATGATTCCCCAGTTTATTGTGTTCCATTGTCCGAATCCAGCTAGACCAACCTCAATTAAGAAACGGTATACATTAGGAGCATGGTGGTAGTTGAGCATATGTCCGGTTGTCGGTATGACTTCTCGATTGTGCTTGCGTGATTTTAAGTAGAAATGATCGTCACGTAGCCCCACAACTAAATCCGATACTTGAATTTGCTGATCATCCGGCAGAGCATGGCTGGTCCCGATCGCAATCTCATAGTCTCGAAAATTTTCAACAAGAATAACATTCGTTGTTCTTCCAGAGCTGGGTAAATAAGATACTTCAGCCCAAATTTTCTCGGGATACAGACTTTTCTCCTCCTGATGAATAGCTTGGAATTCATCTTCAAACGGTTTACCAAGCAAATCCATAAAACGTCCAAACGTTTTTCCCGCACCGTTCGAACCAGGATTTGGCCCGAGCAGCAATGTATATTCTCCTCGATCAAGTGCTTGCTGGTCGCGGGTATTCAATAAGAAGTACAGTTCCATTGAAGGTAATGCCGGACGTGTTATGGAATCCTCCGTATATGCAAGTTGCGCTGTCATTTCATCCGTAAGGTTCATTTCATATTTGCCTTTATGTATGGAGGATATAAACCATTGAAAGAGAAGCTGTTCTCGATCAGCTTGCGTTTTGGCAATTTTCCCTGTTTTTAAGGATCTGCGTCGGCTCTGCGGATGACGGTAGGTCGCAGGCGCGCCTAAACCCATTTCTTCATCTAACAGTTCAAGCAACGGTACCTCCCGCCTATATCCATATTTTTCCAAAAACTCGTCAGCATATTCCTTGAGATGATCATCCGTTTTGGAAGCGAGCTGGGAAAATAATTCGGCCACCCGTTCAACATCCTTACGGATATATTCATTCAGAACGATAGAATGATCCTCCAGCGATAAATCGACCTGTAAAGTGGACATTTCAATGTCCGAAACTTCACTCATCACTTGTCGCAGCAGATTTAGGCGCTCCTCACCTTCCCCAATAGGAAGCTCATTGTACAGCAGGATATCCTGATGAATACTTTGCAACAGCAACTTTAGATCCTCCATACCGTATAACGGATTGACAATCGCCAAAATGTGGCCAAAAGGATCTGATTTTATAGTCGAGGGTCGTAGCTCCGAAATAAGAAACTCTTGCTCAAAAAGCTGCCGAATATAGGGATCAACTCTTTCTTCACCCGCTTCCGAAAAACGCCGCATAACAAGCTTAACCAATGTTGAATATAATACTGGTTGTGCGCAGACCTCCATAATATAATCAAATACAGCGGATGCCTTCACCGATACGCTATCGTTTTCCCCGTTTACTAATTTTCCGTATCTGGTTGTATAAGGAATTTTCGCCCGGTTTCCTTGCCGATAGATTAAAGGATTGCTCTGTAGACGAAGCTGGCATAACACTTCTGGAATGCTTTCTATCTTTTCAATAATTTTTAATATCCATTCCATATCGGGTCTAGCGCGTTTACGATGAGCATTCGTATTCTTGAGATACAATTGAGAAGTCTCACCAAAATGTCCCACAGTAACACCTGAAAATAAACCAAATGGCGTGGGACGAGTCATCATTCTTAGTACATACCGCATGAGTCCTTTAAGCACCTGCTCTTGCTTGCGCGGATCATCTTCTTCTTGTAAACGAAATAGGGACTCATGTAAGCGCGGACTGGAAACGGAAATTGCTTCCTTGATTGCGGGATCGTTGGATAACTCAATCATACGTTGCACGGTGTAAGATTTGAGATATTCCTTGTTTTCACACTTTTCAGGAAAAAAAGACTTATACATATCAAAAGAAATTACAGGCGTTCGCAGTAAAAAAAAATTGAGTGCTTTATATGCATATCGCTGACGCTTCATTAATTCCTCGCCCCCGGACTATCTTGTATATATGCACTTTCGAAGGATAATTCACCTTACAATAAAAGAGAAAAGGGACTTGAAAGCCCCTTTTCTCTTTTATTTTTCTGTTCCACAGTCAATCAAATAGCAAAAGTATAATATCTCAGCACCAATTTCCAATATTTGATATACAATTTCCTTGAGTTTTACCACAATGTTCCGTGCGTTCACCCCCGCACGCAGCAGCAGAACATGCTGCTATGCTTGTCAAAACTTGTGGTTCTATAGATCCCTTAGACTTATTCACTTGTACATCCAAATCAAAAGCATCGTTTGCCATGTTGTTTTCCTCCTCTCATTCAACTTGTTTTCATAGATGTGATGATTATCACTAATGATTTCTTTATGCTATCTCTTAGAAGCTAATTTATATGAACAATATCCCAACTGATCGTCATCTGTTGGAATATTCTCATATACATCTTTACTTTTATGCTTGTTTAGGCTATCAACTGCTAGTTACTTATGTAAAATCCATAACCTAAACTTCTGTAAAATTTGTATATAATTTATATACAAACAAAAATATATAACTCTATGCTCAAGGAATGCAAAGTTGATTTTACACATTATTATATTTTTTGAAAATATAAAGAACAAAATACATTTATATCAATTTTTATTTTTATAAATATAGCTTAAAACTTTCTAGTTCCAAGCACATTACTTGATTACCTCTCCCATCTTTATCGTCTACACCGTTCAAACCCAATTATTTATATGTATCTAGCCAGATAGTTAAGAGTATTTCAGAAAGGGGACAGGAACACCTGTCCCTAATCCCCGTTTCACTCCTCATATACTTTTATTTGGTTTTACTCCATTTGGAAACGACCACCTCTGCCCTACTTTCTATACGTTCCATGACCTCCTCACGACGTTTGGCTTTGAACAGGTCAATCATATCTATCAAATCATTGCGATCCAATAATTTAACTCCGTTAACAGCAGCAAGTGTTTTACAGGATTCTGTATAACGACCGGAGGTGATAACGATGGACTTGTCGGCCGCGTAATAACGCATAGAGGTGTAAATTTCCTGCACTGCGCCCAAGCCGACCGGATGTTGTACAGCATAACGCTTGGCCTGAATTACGACTCTGGCGCCTTCACGGTCTGTAAATACCAGATCTGCTCCAAAATCCCGGCTGCTGGTTGTTTTATAAATGTCCTTATAGCCTAATGCGGATAACAACCGCTGTAAGTAAAGCTCAAATTCCGAGCCATCTTCCATACGATCAATATCCTGAATTCCAATTTTGCGTGGGTCCAGATCACGTAAAATCCGATTCCGACGACCACGTATCATTCCCCTGATGATGAGCACAAGCAGTAATAGTAGTACAATAAGTCCTATTCCTAATTCCTTATATGCTGATAATTGCTCCAGCAGCATTCCTCTTCCCCTTTTCTACAGCAGGCTGCAAGCGGTATATTCCATAGCAGGGTTAGCGTTACCACCTATCACACTGACACGGTTTTACACAAAAGCAACCCCGCCGAATTCGACGGGGCTGCCTTCATTTTATCTCAAAGTTGCCTACATTCTAAACTCCGCAATATTATTCGCGATTCAGCAAAGATTCTCCGGCAATACCAGGCTGAGTCATTTGGTACGGGTCCAATATAATGTCCAATTCTTCCTCAGTCAGTACATTATATAGCAGACACAGCTCACGTACCGATTTGCCAGTCGTAATTGCTTCGCGGGCAATGCGTGATACGACCTCATATCCGAGGTGCGGATTGAGCGCTGTAATAATACCTACACTGTTCTCCACATATTCACGGCACCGCTCCACATTTGCTTCAATTCCTTCCACACAGTGAACACGGAAAACGTGGAAGCCCTGCTTCATAATTTCCAGTGATTGCAGCAAATTGTAGACAAGTACAGGCTCCATCACGTTCAGCTCCAGTTGGCCTGCCTCCGAAGCCAAGCAGATTGTATGATCATTACCAATGACCTGAAAGGCAATTTGATTAATGACTTCACACATCACTGGATTTACCTTGCCCGGCATAATGGATGATCCTGGCTGACGAGCAGGCAGACTCAGTTCTCCCAGACCAGCGCGTGGTCCAGAAGCCATCAAACGGATGTCATTGGCCACCTTGGACATATTCATCATACAAATTTTCAAGGCAGCGGACACTTCGGTATAGGCATCCGTATTTTGTGTGGCATCTACGAGGTTTTCGTCTGCTTCCACAGGAAAGCCACTAACCTCAGCCAGTACCTCAGCGACACGCTGAATATAACGACGGTCTGCATTCAGGCCGGTACCCACTGCAGTTGCGCCCATATTAATGGTTAGCAGGTGATCTTTGGTTGCACGAACGCGTCCGATATCACGGCCCAGCACACGAGCATAAGCCTGAAACTCCTGCCCTAATCGGATCGGCACTGCATCCTGCAAGTGGGTTCTACCCATTTTGATCACACTATCAAACTCAGTGGCCTTGCGGGAAAAAGCTTCCTGAAGCTCACTCATGGTGACTAACAGCTTATCTATCATACTTAATACAGCCAAATGTACAGCCGTAGGAAAAGCATCGTTCGTCGATTGCGCCATATTAACGTGATTATTAGGACTGATCTCCTGATAGTCTCCTCGCTGCTTACCGATCAGCTCCAGCGCCCTGTTTGCAATCACTTCATTTGTATTCATATTAATGGACGTGCCTGCGCCGCCCTGAATCGGATCGACGATAAAATGATCATGCAACTGTCCTTGAATAATCTCGTCAGCAGCCTGAATAATGGCCTCTGCTTTGGGGCGATGTAAACGGGTTAGTTCCATGTTTACCGTCGCTGCTCCCTTTTTTACGATCGCCATGGCTTTAATCAACTCAGGATGCAATCGTTGGCCTGTAATTGGAAAATTTTCTTTTGCTCTTAGAGTTTGTACACCGTAATAAGCATCTGACGGCACTTCCTTGGTTCCTAAAAAATCATGCTCCAGCCTCATATTCTTTGATTCCTCCGCTGTGTTTGCTACGTTCTTCAATTCAGTACAGTCAAATGACATAAAAAGATCTTTTCTGATTTCCTCTTCATTATACGTTCCGATTCCCGTGCTTTACCAGTCGAATAAACGCGGAAAAAGGTTATGTAATCCTATGACAAGTTATGATTTCCCGCAAATACCACGGTTATTCGGCAAATGCTCAGCTATGACTGGAATACGGATTTAATGGCTTATAATAATATCGAGTGGCGTGCAGCTGACCATCGGCTGATTGAGCGTAGTTCGGAATAACACCAGCTTCCACAAACCCGATCGACTCATATAATCTATTAGAAGGATCTCCCACCCGCGTATCCAGCACCAGTAGAGTTCTGTTATGACGCACTGCCTCTTCTTCGGCTGCCTTCATTAACTGTCGTGCGATCCCAAGCCTGCGTCCGGACGGATGCACCATAAGCTTTGCAATTTCTGCACGATGTGTAGCGTTCGCTTTTTGAGCCAACTGAAGCTGAACCGTCCCAACAGGTATTCCGTCCTTCTCGGCAATCCACAGAACTACACCGTCCTCAAGCACACTGTTCCAATAAGCTGCTGCCTCCTGATACCTCAGTGGCGGTAAGAAACCTATAGATGCACCATCAGCAACCACGTCGATCAACAGTCGGCTTAGTGAATCTGACAATACTTCGCTGAGCACTTGAACAGAGTATATTCTCACTTCGTTAGACATTGTAATTCCTCCTGATGAGTTCAATCACATGCAAGAAAGAAAGTAAACTATCTTTTTAGGATAGATTACTTTCCATGATACTTCGTTTGCTTAATCATCCTTACTTCTATGACTGCTCTGCCATATAAAAGAACTCCCATAGATGACCATCCAAATCCTGAAAACTCCAGCCATACATAAAACCATGATCTTGAGGCTCATTTGAGGGTTTGCCGCCTGCTTTCAAAGCTTTGTGAACGATCTCATCCACCTTTTCTCGGCTCTCCACCGATAGGGCAACAATCGCTTCTGTGCTTTTCGTGGCATCTGAAATTTCCTTTGAAGTGAACGCTTTAAAACGTTCTTCAACCAACAGCATGACAAAAATATGTTCACTAACAACCATGCAGGTTGCATGTTCATCTGTGAACTGAGCGTTGAATTCAAATCCGATGGTAGTGAAAAAATCAATGGAGTGTTGCAAGTTTTTAACTGGTAAATTCACAAAAATTTGTTTAGCTGTTACTCCCACGACATTTCACCTCTTCATTCTATTCATTCTACTTCTCCACAAAAGATAACTTAACTATCTTACAAAGTCAATCAAGCTGACATTTATCTAGTTCTGTGATCGTTAAGTCAATTGGCTTTGATCACTCCCCATTTTCCTTATGATTACGCTTACAAACATACCCTATATTTAAGATACCACAAATTAGCCAATTTAGTACCTGAATTATGTAAAAATGAATTCTTCTTGCCGTAGCAAAATCAGATCATATTATTGTAAACTTGTTCTAATACAGAAAAAGGTGGCATTACACACTATGGAGCATTTGCTTAACGATCAGGTTAAAAATATTCAAATCAGCGGCATCCGCAAAATCGCCAATAAAGTTGCCGCATTACCCGGAACTCTGTCATTAACGATTGGGCAGCCAGATTTCCCCACCCCTGCACATATTATGGAGGCTGCCCATCGGGCGATTGATGAAGGTCGGACCACGTATACACCTAATCCGGGACTACCGGAATTACGCGAAGCCGCAGCAGCGTTTGTAGATCGCAAATACGGCCTGAATTACCGAGGACAGGATGAGGTTATCGTGACGAACGGAGCCAGTGAAGCGCTGGATATTACCCTGCGCACGATTTTGTCACCCGGAGACGAAGTCATTCTACCTGTGCCGATCTACCCAGGATATGAGCCATTGATCCGTTTGTCAGGTGGGATTCCAGTGTTGGCTGACACCCGCAACAGCGGCTTCAAGCTAACGGCCGAGGTACTAGAGCCTTATCTGACTGAGCGGACAAAAGCAGTCATTCTCGGGTATCCTTCGAATCCAACCGGACGAGTAATGAGCCGCGAAGAGCTGGAAGCCGTCGCAGATTTGCTCAAGGAACGCGATTTGTTTATCATCTCGGATGAAATATACAGTGAACTGATTTACGATACACCGCACGTATCTATTGCAGTTCTTCCAGGTATGCGGGAGCGTACAGTCGTCATTAACGGTCTGTCCAAATCACATTCCATGACAGGATGGCGCATTGGTTTTACACTTGCACCTGCTGAAATCACACAGCACATGGTCAAAGTGCATCAATACAACGTGACCTGTGCTAGCTCAATTAGCCAATATGCAGCACTAGAAGCCCTGACCGCTGGGGTGGATGATGCACTTCCGATGCGCGATGAGTACCGCCGACGTCGCGACTATGTACACGGAAGACTGACTGATATGGGAATTCCACTGGAGAAGCCCGAAGGAGCCTTTTATCTTTTCCCTTCCATCGCCCATTTTGGATTAAGCTCGATGGACTTCACCTTAAAGCTGCTGGAAGAGCAAGGAGTGGCCGTCGTGCCGGGAGATGCCTTTTCTTCCTATGGCGAAGGTTACATTCGCTTATCTTACGCCTACGGACAGGATGTGCTGGAGCAAGGGTTGGATAAAATAGAGAGGTTTGTTAGAGGGTTGTAGGGAGTTAAGGTGGTTAGGGGCGCTACGCAGTCCATTTGATCTTCCAATCGCTGTTGCTGGGGGATTCTTTAATTGTATAAAACATTTATAGGTAAGAATCCCTCAGCAAAGGCGAACGCTGCCGCTTCTCCAGATTCAATTGGCCCGCTTCGCTCGCTGCCCGCCTTAAAGTCCCACAATTTTCTAAGGTATGTGAAGTGGTAGGGTTAAAGACATTACTTACCGCTTCGCGCGGTGAGTACACAAAAAAGGCCCTAGAACCACCTACGTTGGTGGTTCTAGGGCCTTTTCACTCTTCCCCTACTCCCTTACCGTCGGCGTGGGGGATTCATAGGTACGTGGCTTTAAGCACGGCGCAGCGGAGGGGGCGGAATGGTGCTGGACAAGCGAAGCGGTCGCCTTTAAATTCCGATTTTCACCTTTACATATTCAATCATAAAAATCGGAATTTAACAGCGATGGTAAGCACCATCCGCCTCCGCAGCGGCCTCTAAAGCACCATTCCCTGATCCACAACGCCACTCCCCTACTTTAAATGCATTTTGAATTGCAGGAACAATTCATTATAGTGAGCGAGCATTCGCTTACCCAGATTGTTGTATACTTCCAGCTTATCTGTAATTTCAGATGGAGGATAGAAACGCTCATCGCCAGAAATATCCTCAGGCAGCAATTTCTTTGCATCCTTGTTTGGCGTGGAGTAACCTACAAACTCGGCATTTTGAGCGGCTACATCGGGCTGCATCATAAAATTGATAAATTTATGAGCCGCGTCCACATGGGTGGCCGTTTTTGGAATAACTATATTATCGAACCACAGGTTGGACCCTTCATCTGGCACGACGTAATCCAGCTTATCATTCTGATCCATGATTTCGGAAGCATCACCGGACCATACAACTCCAGCAGCAGCTTCCTCGTTGGCCAGCAGCATTTTAATCTCATCGCCAACCACTGCCTTGACATTGGGTGCTAGCTTCTCCAGCTTCGTCAAAGCTTGCTGCAAATGCGCCTGGTTCGTATCATTCAAGGAATAGTGGAGACTGTTCAGCGACATGCCCATAATCTCCCTAGCTCCATCAACTAGCAACAGATTATTACGCAGCTTCGGGTCCCATAGGCCATCCCAGCTATGAAAATCAATGCCCTTCGTTAGCTCCGGGTTAAAGACAATCCCGACTGTACCCCAAAAATACGGAACCGAATATTGGTTATCCGGATCAAACGAAAGGTTTAGATAATGAGCATCTACATGCTTCAAATTCGGTAGTTTGCTGTGGTCCAATGGGAGCAACAGATGCTCCTGCTTCATTTTAGCCAACGCGTATTCCGAGGGAACCGCTACATCAAATGAAGTTCCCCCCTGCTCGATTTTCGTCAGCATCGCTTCATTGGAATCAAATGTTTGATAAATGACGGTAATGCCCGTCTCCTTCTGAAACCGTTCCAGCAGCTCAGGATCAATGTAGTCTCCCCAGTTGTACACCGTCAGTGTGTTACCACCGGAGTAGCCTTGGCTGGAGTTCAGCCACGCTGCCACGCCCATCAGACCAAACGAGATAATGAAAATGGACAGAAACACGCGCACAAGCGACTTCATCTAGGCACCCCCATTTCCGCCGCAGGCTCTTTTTTACTATTACGATTCGCCTTGCGCATGATAAAGTAGTAGCCCACCACCAGCAGCACAGTAAACAGGAATATGAGCGTGGACAGCGCATTGATGGACAAGGAAACCCCTTGACGGGCACGTGAGTATATTTCCACTGATAAGGTCGAATAGCCACTGCCAGTCACAAAAAAGGTCACCGCAAAATCATCCAGCGAGTACGTTAACGCCATAAAAAAGCCTGCATAAATTCCTGGCTTGATAAAGGGCAAAATCACCTTGGTTAGCACATCCAGCCGGCTGGCACCCAAATCACGCGCGGCATCGACCAGAGATGGACTCATTTCCTGAAGCCGTGGCAAAATCATAATGACCGCAATCGGCACACTAAACGCAATATGGGATAACAAAACAGAGTAAAAACCCAGCTTAATCCCAACCATCGTGAACAAAATGAGGAAGGAAGCGCCAATAATAACGTCCGGGTTCACGATTAGTACATTGTTGAGCGACAGCAGCGTATTTTTGACTCGACGGTTCTGCATCTGATGAATAGCCAGCGCACCCATGATCCCAATTATCGTAGCCAATGCAGACGACAGCAAAGCAATCACCAAAGTGTTAATGACAATAATGATCAAACGGGTGTCTGCGAACACCTCTTTGTAATATTGAAGTGTAAAGCCTTCAAACTCGTGCATGGTCCCGCCGCTGTTGAAGGAATAGTACATCAAATACAAAATAGGTGCATACAACACGAGAAAAACTATCACCAAATAAATATTTCCGAATCGGTTTTTATTTGCCATGCCGCACCCTCCGTTTCGTTCGCGAGGTGAGCAGCATAATGATCGCCATCGCCAAAATCAGGAACACAGCAACTGTAGAGCCCATACCCCAGTCCTGAGTAACCAGAAAATGCTGCTCTATCGCCGTTCCCAGCGTAATCACACGGTTACCCGCAATCAGACGGGTAATCATAAACAGCGACAGCGCTGGAATAAACACAGCCATACAGCCGGATCGCACACCCGAAAGTGTTAACGGGAAAATAACCCTGCGAAACGCGGTCCATTTGGAGGCTCCCAAATCACGGGCAGCGTCCAGCAGTGAAGGATTCAAGCCTTCCAACGCGTTATAGATGGGCAAAATCATAAAAGGCACAAAAATATACACAGATACAAACACAAAGCTGGAGCTGGTAAACAATATTTGCTGACCACCCAACCCAACCATTCCTAGCACCGCATTCACCGGACCATAGGTTCCGAAAATCCCGATAAAAGCATACGTTTTGAGCAACAAGTTAATCCAGGTTGGCAAAATAATGAGCAACAGCCACAGCTGCTTATGCTTGGTGCGAGTAAGTAAATAGGCCGCCGGATACGCCACGAGCAGTGAACATACCGTAATCAGAAATGCATACCAAAACGAGCTAAGCGTCATGCTTAAGTAAACAGGTGTCAGAAACTGAGCGTAGTTGCTGAATGTGAGATGACCATCCACATCAAATAGTGAATAGTAAAATACAAGGACAACTGGCGCCGCCACGAACAGCACAATCCATAAATAGTAAGGCAGCAGATACGCTGCTCTTGTATTACCGGACATGCTGATCCACCTCTTCATAGGCTTCCAGACGTCGATCAAATTCTTCCTCTGTCTCCCCAAAGCGCATGACATGAATGGCTTCCGGGTCAAATTTCAGGCCGATTTCACTTCCCAGCTCCGCCTTTTTGGTAGAATGCACGAGCCATTCCTGTCCTGAATCATCATAGCAGCTTATTTCATAGTGAACACCACGGAACAATTGAGTATCCACCTTTACCCGCAGCTTGCCTTCAGCAACACTCGTAATCTCCAAATCCTCGGGCCGGATCACAATTTCAATCGGTTCGTTCGGACGCAATCCTCCGTCAACACATTCAAACTGTCGACCGTTAAATTCCACTTGATAATCCGCGATCATACGTCCAGGAACAATATTCGATTCGCCGATAAAGTCAGCCACAAATCGATTAATCGGCTCATCATAGATATCATTTGGCGTGCCGCTCTGCTCAATCTTGCCTTTGTTCATGACAAAAATTTCGTCTGACATGGCCAGCGCTTCCTCCTGATCATGCGTAACGAATATAAAAGTGATTCCCAGGCGCTGCTGCATTTCACGCAAAATATACTGCATTTCTGTCCGCAGCTTTAAATCCAGTGCCGACAAAGGTTCATCCAGTAAGAGAACATCAGGCTCATTGACGATAGCCCGTGCAATCGCTACACGCTGACGCTGCCCCCCGGACATCTCGGAAATTTCCCGTTCACCGTAGCCTTCCAGATTGACAAAGGACAACGCCTGTGTCACCTTTTCCTGAATGTCCTTTTTGTTCATCTTTTTGATTCGCAGACCAAAGGCGACATTTTCAAACACGTTCAGATGTGGAAATAGCGCATAATCCTGAAAAACCGTATTGACCTGCCGCTCATTGGCCGGAACACGATTAATGAGTTTATCATTCAAATAAATAGAGCCTTCTGTCGGCTCTGCAAAACCTGCAATCATACGCAAAATTGTCGTTTTACCACAACCGGAAGGGCCCAGCAGTGTATAAAACTTACCACGCTCAATCTCAAAGCTGACATCCGCCAGCACTGGGGGATCGTTGTCATATTGTTTGGTCACCCGCTCAAATCGGATGATGGTTTGCTCTCCCATAACACCCTCCTTCAAAAATTCGACTTCATTCCATTACATTCTCTTCATTAAACATAATTATTCAGACCGTATCATTCACCCTTGAGACTTCCATGTAAAATAGTCTGTCAGCACGCGGATGGCTACCTCAATGGCTTCCTCTGCAGGCTCCAGCTTGGCATGATGCAAGCCATAAGGCGTATCCACGCCAAGCCAGAACATCAGACCGGGAATTCGCTCCAGGAAATACCCGAAGTCCTCTCCCGTCATCGCTTCTCCGCATTCAACAAGCTGCACATCCTGCCGATTACTAACCCATTTCATGAATTCCTCAGTCACCTTGGCTTCATTGTACACTTGCAAATAATTGGAGCCATAATGAATCTCCGCTTGACATTCAAACCCAGCTTCCACACCGCGCACCAGCGCCTCAATCCGCGATTTAACCAGCGTCATCGTATCGGCAGACAGCGTACGGATTGTACCTTCCAAACGAGCGGTTTCCGCAATAATGTTCTGCTTCGTGCCTCCACTAACCTTGCCAACGGTAATGACTGCTGCATCCAGTGGGTTCACGTTACGGGCTACCACCGTCTGTAATTGCCCTACCAGCTGGCAAGCAGCTACTACCATATCATTCGCCTTGTGTGGATAAGCAGCATGTCCGCCCGTACCCTTGAGATCGATGAAAAGCTCTGATGTATTGGCAAACAGGATACCCGGGCGAGTAGCAATTGTGCCTACAGGATATTCTGGTGCAACATGCAATGCGACAATTTCATCCGGCATCCAGTCGGCCAACTCCGTGCTGTCCCGCATAGGCAAGGCTCCACCAGGTCCTTCCTCCGCAGGTTGAAACAACACGACCAGATCATCCTTCATCGGATGACTCGCAAAGTGAGTCACAATTCCCAATCCAATCGTCATATGTAAGTCGTGTCCACAAGCATGCATGTAGCCAGGATGGGTCGAACGGAAATCGTAACCCGTCTCTTCCTCAATCGGTAAACCATCCATATCACAACGATATCCATAGCGACGCTTAGGAGCCGTTCCATGAATGAATACTAACACGCCCGTACGCCATGTACGAATCTCCAGCCGCTCCTGAGGGAGCGTTTCCAAGTAGTTCAGCAAGTATCGTTGTGTTTTATATTCCTCAAATCCTGGTTCGGGAATTTGATGCAGATCCCTTCGTATTTGAACAAAAGAACGATAATCGGCTGTGCTCATTTTGCTGCTACGCCTCCTCTTTATAGCTCATCAGCTCTTATCTGGCAAAAGAATAAAAGGACAAAAGCCCGGCGCAGCCGCCGAGCCTTGTCCGTTGTGCTTCGTCCCTAAGTTATGCTGTCAGTGCATCATGCTCCTGACAAGGAATCGTTCACCTTTGGTACATAAAGAACTTTGCCTTCTTACAGAACGCGCAGTTCTTTCAAAATCTCAGTTTTGGATTTGGTCTTGTCATCGACCTGTTTGATTACACGTGCAGGTGTACCCGCTACTACGGAGTATGGAGGCACATCTTCAGTTACAACCGCTCCGGCTGCGACAACTGCACCTTTACCAATGCGTACGCCTTCCAGTACAACCGAGTTCGCACCGATCAATACTTCGTCTTCTACGATTACAGGCTGTGCGGATGGTGGCTCAATGACACCTGCAAGGACAACGCCTGCACCGATGTGGCACATGTTGCCTACTTTAACACGACCGCCAAGTACAGCATTCATATCAATCATGGTGCCTTCACCAATCGTAACGCCAATGTTAATCACTGCACCCATCATAATGACTGCGTTGTTACCGATGCCTACCATATCGCGGATATAGGCGCCTGGCTCAATGCGTGCATTAATGCCTTTCAGATCCAGCATAGGAACAGCGGAGTTACGGCGGTCATTTTCCACCACATAATCTTCTTCTTTAGCGTTTGCGCTATCCAGTACCGGCTTGATATCGGCCCAATCACCAAATACCACACCGCTGTCTCCAGAAATAAAAGCTTGAACGTTCTCGCCAAAAGATGCGGAAGCCAAAGCCCCTTTTACATATACTTTAACAGGCGTCTTTTTCTTGCTGTTTTTAATCACGTTGATGACTTCTTGTGTATTCATTTCGATGGACATATTAAATCTAACAACTCCTTCATCGCTTCATACGACTTCGCAAGCCGGAATGATCTTATTCTCTCATCCTTTATAGCACAAAAGTGCAGGTCTCGCAATTACAGATTAGATCTTTGAAGCGCTAACCTTGTACCTAAAACAACAAGCTTCAGCAATTTGGCAGCCTTAAATTCATGATTATCGGCCAGCGATCATCCTAATTTTAATCAGGATTATTTATTAGCTTGCAGGCTCTCCAGCGATGTATAAATGAAGGATTCGAATCCTTCAGCAGGCTCCCCTTGTGGAATATTCACTTTCACGCTGAAAGCGCCCGTAGTATTTTCCACAACAATATACTGTTGTGTAATCTTCGAACCGTTCGCTTGCAAGAACAGACGGCTGCTGGTCAGCGCTTTAGGCACGTCTGCTTTGTCCAGCTTTTGCACCTTGCCAATGGAAGCCAACTCCTTCTCGCCTTCTTTTTGAAGCTCATCTAAATTAAAGTTGGAGGGCAACTTCGTAATTTCGGCGTAATAGTTATCATCCACCGCTAAGGCGACACGGTTTTGATCTGGGAACAGGGACATCGGATCAAACACATACAGCGAATAGCCCTCTCCCTTTGCCAAGGTTGCTGTCTGCTTTTCCTTTTTCCCTTCAAGGGTAAGCTCAAAAGTTTGAGTTTTCGCGCGTTCCCCGCCTACTTGTTGACCAGAACTTCCGTTTTGATTGCCATCTGTTGCAGCCTCTGTCTTTTGTATTTTCGTTAAAGTCAGTTGCTTCGCTGTCGCGTCGCCCTCTACTGCTTGTTCGTTATATTCAAACGCTACTGGATCACCTTCTTTAAGTCCAGCTATTACCGTATCCATCCCCTCCCCTAATTGGAAGGATTGGGCTTCGCCGTTGGTTTCAATCTCTACCGTATGTGGGTCAGCAGCTCCGTTGTATACACCTGTGCCTTTTTTAACCTGCGGTTCAGCAACCGGCTCTGGTGCGACTTGCGGCTGTTGCGTTTGCGGTTGGTCTGCCCCTGAAGGTGCATTGTTATTGGTTTGCGGTTTCGTACCACAGGCTGATAGAGCCAGCACTGCCACGACAGTCAGTAGTATGATTGAAAATGTGTTATGTTTTTTCATAAAATCCACCTCCACTATGTTAGACGAGCTTGTGCAGCAAAAGTTCTATGCAGCATCTCACTTAAAAT
The DNA here is from genome assembly GCF_011800295.1 of Paenibacillus sp. EKM301P. Classification (NCBI taxonomy): domain Bacteria; kingdom Bacillati; phylum Bacillota; class Bacilli; order Caryophanales; family Paenibacillaceae; genus Paenibacillus; species Paenibacillus sp. EKM301P. Next base: position 840,265 of record NZ_JAALFM010000001.1, read on the forward strand.
CCTCCCTCTCGCTCCCGTTGATTATATTCTCAGTATTTTGCAAAATCCTAATACCATGGGAATGCCAGGTACGGTATAATGAGCTATATTAAACCTCATTTTCGAGATACCGTTAGAAAGAATTTTAACGTATTTATTTTCTTTCATACGGATGGAGCTGCCACATGAATCAAGCACACAAACCGTCGTTTTCCTTTGAATTATTGTACATCATAGGTATTATCGCTATTTCGTTCTCCTCGATCTTCGTCAGATGGTCTGAAGCCGAGGTGTCCGTCATCGCTATGTACCGTCTGTACCTGACCAATCTTCTGATGCTGCCATTGGTCTGGAAATACCGCACCGAGCTATTCAGCCTCACTCGCAAGCAATGGATGCTGATCCTCTGGTCCGGAATCGCGCTAGGGCTGCATTTCTTGCTGTGGATGGGCTCGCTGCGACTGACCACCGTTGCAAGCTCTACCGTTATTATGACATTGGAACCGATCCTTGTCATGCTCGGTTCTTTTTTGTTTTTCCGGACAGGCACGAATCGCGCTATGCTCTTCGGAATGGGTATGGCCTTTGTCGGCTCACTGGCCATCGGCGCAGGGGATTTTCATGTCTCAGGACAAGCTCTGCTCGGAGATGCACTGTCCTTCTTGGGCATGATCGCCGTGTCCATCCACATGCTAATGGGCAAGCATCTACGCGAGCATTTGAGCGCTTTTGTCTATAACTTTTGGGTTTTTATCATCGCAGCCACATCGCTTGCGCTGTATAATGTGGTCAATGCTATACCTTTTACTGGATATGCGCCACGGGAATGGGGGCTGTTCCTGCTGCTTGCCATAGTGCCTACGCTGTTCGGACATTACCTGTTTAACTGGCTTCTCAAATACATAAACGCCACCGCGGTGTCGATGGCGGTACTCGGTGAGCCTGTTATTTCTTCCCTGCTGGCATGGGTGCTGCTCGGGGAAAGGCTGTCTGCCTTGCAGTTTGGTGCAGGCTTTTTCATTCTGTTTGGAGTATGGGTTTTCATCCGATACGGAACGGATTTTAAAAAGCAAGTTGTCCACCAAAGTGAAATGCCTGACAATGAGCCCCCCCTGAAGGTTAGCTCTTAGCTTATTACCCCATTTTCATAAACCATACTCATTGTAATGGATTAAATTTACTGATAAAAAAAGGAAGGCGGAATCCTCTATGAAATCCATCGTATCCAAACGCTGGCTGCTGGCCCGATTGTATGAACCAGACATAATCATTGCTGACTGCCGTTCCGTGCTCGGACAAGCCGGGGCTGGACGGACCGAATTTAATGAAGACCACATTCCTGGGGCGGTTCACTTCGATTTGGAAGAAGACCTCACCGCTCCTCTAGGCGAGCATGGTGGTCGCCATCCACTACCTGATGTAGATACACTTGCTGCACGTCTGAGCCGTGCCGGGATCAATGCAGGTTCACGCATCGTCGCTTATGATGACCAAGGGGGGATGATGGCCTCCCGCTTCTGGTGGCTGCTGCGCTACCTTGGTCATGAGCAGGTATACGTACTGGAAGAAAGCTACAGCGCTTGGAAGGAAGCAAAATTCCCCGTTACGGCAGACCAGCCGATTCGCATTCCCTCGACCTTTGTGGCAAATATTCAGCCACAAATGCTCACAAGTATGAAAGAAATACAACGTATATCCGAAGCTTCTGTTCCTGTTGGCTCCTATATCGGTTTTTCACCTATATTGATCGACTCCAGAGAACGACCGCGCTACCTGGGACTGGAAGAGCCTATAGATCAAGCAGCGGGGCATATCCCCGGTGCGGTGAATTTCTTCTGGAAAGAGGTCTTGGACGAAAAGGGGGTATTTAAAAATGCAGAGCAGTTGAAACAGCATTTCTCTGATCTTGATCAGGATGCTGAGATCATCGTATATTGCGGATCAGGCGTATCCGCCTGCCCGAATGTTCTGGCCTTGAATGAGGCAGGATTTAGTAATGTGAGACTCTATCCAGGAAGCTGGAGCGATTGGATCAGCTATGAGGAAAATCCGGTGGCGACCGGAGAGGAATAATCCGTTTTTAACGGATATAAAGGTTTTAAAGACAAACCCACTGCCTTAAGCGGTTAGACTCATGGCAGTGGGTTTGCTTTATTTATGTAAAGGATCTCTAGGTTGATTTCGGAATATAGTTATCATTAGCTTTGCATACTAATTAAAATATAGGGTTTAATTCCAACCACTTTTGAAGCAGTTTAATATCTTCATCTACATTTCTGATGACAGCAGAATCTCCCCAAGTATTTGGAAGATAAGAAATGTATAGAGTGCCAATATTAAATATTCTTCTGAAGGGAATAAAGAGAGCAATAGAATCTACTTCACTTTGGCTCATAGCTCTAATCTTGTTATATCCATTTAAGAATTGATATTTTCGTTCTTCTCTCTTTTTTAATTTCGTTTCGTCACATCCCATGCCAAATGGGAAAGCATACATAGATATGTCATATGCTCTCCATCCATTTCCACAGAAATCAAAATCAAAAAGGATAGGATTGCAGTTAGCGTCAACTCGGATATTCCCACTATATATGTCGCCGTGGCATATACCATATTGCGGTTTTCCAACAGTTAAACACTCTAGTTTATCGCTCACATTCTTTGCAACTTCCTCTAAAAAATGCAGGTCAAAATCATGAATGGTTGAGAACTGTCTGATAGCATCCATAGAATTATCTATAAATGAGGCAGCATCTAGATTCCATCGTTTTTTTCCAAGCTCATATTTGTCCCAAGCATTATGAATTGTAGCGATATAACTACCTAATCTCTCATTTAATTCAGCCGTTTCCTCAATTTGATTAAACTCATGTTTTCCAACAGACGTATATAGCACTCCATACCTTATCCCATTTGCAGTGTTGAACTGTGAAATAAATTTTCCATCATGTCTTGTAACTGGTGTAGTGATTTCAATGCCTGATAATTTTAGGTGATTGAGCAAATCTACCTCTGCTTGTATTTCTTCCATGCCCCTGATCCCTTTACGGTATACCTTAAAGAAATACTCTTTTTCGTCTGTACTAACTCTATATATGTCATGTATGCCTCTATAAAATAACCGGCATTTAAGTAAGCTATAAGAAAAATATTCCCTTGAAATGTACTCACGAAGTGCATCGGCAGATAGTACAGATATCTCCAACGGAAAAATATCCAAATGAATATCTCCCTTCAATTTTATTTCTCATCGAATTTATCGATCATTTAATCCCTTTCCTGCGAGAATGTCCTGCATACATTTTTCAATCCTCGATTCCCGAGTTTTAGATTGTTTGGGCGCAGAAAAATGCATAATGTATGCTCTTTGTCGTCCCGGCGTCAATGCAGCAAAAGCAGTTTTCAAAGCAGGATTTTCATCTAATTTAGCTTGAAATTCTTCAGGAAAAATAAGTTCTGTATTCTTTTTAAAATCCACTTTCAAACCGGCTTTTTCCACTTCAACGGCTTCAATAATATAGGCTTTCAAGATGGTTTCCATCTCAACAATTTCTTCAACATTCGTGAACCGAATCTGCCGCCCTGCCTGCGTATCCTCCCCAGGTTTGATCAGAATACCATTAGGGTCTTTTAACAAAGCACCTTTGAAAAACATAAGCGCACAGTGTTCTTTAAAGCCTTGTATTATAGCTATGTTACTATTCTGAAACATGTAACAAGGTTTACCCCACTTCAGTTCTTCAGTGAGCTGGCAGTCAAGCATGATTGCTCTCAACTTCTCCATTTCCGCCTTCCATTTGTTCACTTTTCCTAAATACACATCAACCTTAGGATTCATTTCCTCTCTATTTGTCATGTTAGCTCCCCCCTTATGTTTTTGCTCATCATGTTTATGTATAAATATTTACAGAAAATTGATTTTCGATACGAATACAGAAGAAATCACGATATCAAGGGCAAAGCCGAAACGTATATTTTTTATTATACGAATTCAGTCAATCGAAGAATAGCCGTCACATTGCTATATTTATTATATGTTCACCTCATCCCATCTATAAATTACATAACCCAAACTTCTTCGTTCACTTCTCTTGTCTTTATTTTCTCACTCCAACTCATTATTCTTGAGAATTCTACCGCACCCAATACTCCCCATAGCAATGGAAAGAATAGAAATATGGCATTTACCAAAGACAATAATATACCCATCCCTACATCATCCATTGTTCTTATTGATTTAAAACAAATGTGCACCACTAGTGTCAGACTAAATAATCCCAAGCCTATAATACTTACTATTGGTTTGTCTTGCATTCTCATTTTTTTATTCCCTTCGGTTCTTCGGTTCCAATTACATATAACGATCTGTATGCACGATGTCCTAGCGTTTAAGGACTAACAGTCCGGCTGCCACTTGCGGCAGTTAAGCGGTAGGGTGTGTCTGTTGAATTACTTTCCCGAAATGGCTAATCAATATTTTGAACAACTATATATCTTAATTTATATTCTTGTTGTTTTTCTGCATGTGTCAGATATTCTTTTATGGAACCCGTTTCTAATATATTCAAATCATTAAAATGTTCAATTAAATTTTCTTCAGTAAAGAAGTGAGCATATTTCCCTTTCTTGTATTCATATGTTCCTTCCTCAACTTTTCTACCCACACCATTATTAAAATCGCGATCAGAAAAACACGTAAAAAACATCACCCCCTGTTCCTTCAAATGCATCACACAATTCTGTATCAGTTTTTTTCGGTCTTCCAACAAAAATAAATGTAATAAATCATAACAATATATGCCGTCATACCTTTTGCTTGTACGAAACTCTAACACCGATTCTCGAATAAAATTCGTTTTTAAATCCCATTCTTTTGCTAGATCTATAGCTGAACTAGATATCTCAATTCCATCAACCTGAAAACAAGAAGAGAACATCTTAGTATTTCTCCCATATCCAGCACCAGGAACCAATATATGATGTGCATTATTCTTTTTGAACAAATCTATAGCTTGCGTTACAGTTTGACTTGGTTCACAACCCCAAATCATTCCTTCTTCAGCAAACCTTTTGTTCCAATAATCTCTCATATTATTCACCTGCCTATATACTCACATAGCTCTTCTTTTAAGCTCATCAATCTGTCTTATATGATGTTGATCATGCCAGATAAAATCTCTTAGATAAGATATTACAGTAAACTTCCCGTCAGCATATTCTTTAGTAAACTTATCATCTTCCAAACTCTCTATGCTCTGCAATTCATGTTACGGTACTGAATAGTCATTTCAATTAATTCTTCCTTCGTTTTTGTTTTTCCAAATTCAACAGCATCCTGATTAAATTGATTAAAATCAATATGTGTTAATGTCAAAGGCGTATTGTTTAATATCGGATGTATGGCTGCTTCATAAAAGTATTTATCCCACAGCAATATATGACTTACGATATCGTGAACTGACCATTTATCTTCGGCAATCTTTATTTGCCAATCCATTTCACGAATCTCAGAAACAAAACATATCCATTCCTTAAACTCCTCTAGTAACTGCGACTTTTCATTCATGGTTTCCACACCCCTCTTTTCAGATTTGCGTTAGTTAGAATAACGTATTTGTATTCATGGACCCCAAAGAGGCTGTTTGCTAAATATCTGTTTTATGAATTCTATAATGATTATATCTTTCAGCATCTATTTCTATCTCACCAACAAACTTAAAATTACTTTTTTGAATAACTCTATTGGATGATCCATTCTCAAGTAATGCAATTGCATTTAACTCTTTATTCTCCGTATTTTCAAATAAATACTGAATGTCTTCACATTCTATAGCCAGGCTATACGTGGAATTCTCTTTAGAGTGCATAGCGCTTCACCTTTGATTGTATTGGTATTATAATGATTTGCACTAATTTCATTTAACTGTACCAAAAGAAATCTTCATATTAGGCGCGTATACTAACCAAGATTTATCACTGAACTCTTCAGAAAAAGTTGCTTCTGCTTCATATTGTTTTTGAGCTTCCATTTCGTTTAATCCTCTGGCCAATAAATTTTTGAGCACCTCTGAAATATCATTAGGTTCTTGTCCCAAGCCTTCTTCTTTCAAAGAACTATAAAGCATGTTTTTACTTTCCGTGTCCATGTTCTGATCAAGAAAGTTCACCTTATCGCTAACCCTACACCCTACATTTCTTAAGCCTAGCTGGCTTAGCATGATCGGTATTTGGATGCCTATATTTCCGTCCTTAGCCGTACGCTTATGATCTCTCTCATATAACTCCTGTAGAATCCCTAACCGGATGACATCGCTTGGTTCGATTCCGTCTAGATAATAATCCGCCATATTACCAATCCAATGTGGTTCAAAACAGATAACCATTCCATTATCCTGGACACTATCAAGCATCTTTTGTAAAACACTCTTTGGATTAGGCATATGTAATAAAAAAGCATGACTGACTGCTATGTCATACTTCTTTTCTAATTCCACTTTTTCAATATCACACTCTATAAATTCAGCATTATAAGAGAGTTTCGAAAATATTTCATTGGCTTGCTTTATTAATTCCATGCCTTTGTCAATGCCAGTATATGTTGATCCATTTGGTAGCAATGGAAGAAGCTTTAGTCCCAAATATCCAAATCCGCATCCATAATCTACGATCTCTACAGGTTTATTTATCTTCCACATCTTTTGTATAAGAAATTCCAAATAATCATCGTTATAGTACAACCAGCGGGTATTTCTTAGGTAATCAATTTTAATGTCCCAGTAGTATTCAGACATAAAAATCCCCCTAGTTATTTGATTACGTCGCTTCTCCCATAACTTGCTCTAATGACTAAATTCCTTTCTAATCATGTCCTTCTTCTCATCTATTATGTCCTTTAACTTAAAAGCCTCTTTTTCTGTTATTTCTCCATTTATTCTTTCAGCTTCTATTTCTTCTTTAATATCCTCTAATAAGGCTCTTGTCTGATATAACCTCAATCCAGTCCATTCAGAAATAAAAAAATCATCCTCTACCGTACCATCTAGATTGAAGATCAGCCTGTAATAACCTATATGATTTGTTCGATACTCGATTCTAATTTTCACTTCAACATACTCAAGATCTCTATTAATTGGGTCTAAATATTCCAAGCTCTTGATATGTAAGGAAACATCCTCTATTAAGATCTTTAAATAATCTTTATCATAATCCCAAAATAACTCATCAAATTGCTCAGGCTCCTCGAGCCTATAGTTATTTAAATTAAGCCAAAAAGCCTCTAATGCCCGACTTCTTATATTGTGTTTGTCTACCCAATCTCTTAGCTTTTTTACATCCATAAGATTCATCACTCCATAAAGTATTTTGCTGTATTTCAGATAAAGTTTCGTGGCCAAGGAAGCAAAAGCGACCACAGTGTGAATTACTTAATTCAATTTCCCTTTAGGCTCTACTCGAACTAGCACCTCTTCCATAGTCATCTCTGGGGTAATAATTATCGTTTTGTTTAGTTTTCGACTTAGGCTTTTTAGGAAGTTCATGAGTATATCTATTTTTTTCTCTGAGTCTATCTGTATTGGTGAAATATCAAATTCAATAACGCTTCCTTCATAAAAATACCCACAAATATCAATTTCACTATATTCAATAGTTATCCCAATACTTGCTTCTTTTTTAATTCTTAACAATTCAGCAATATCCCTAATTCTTGTAATTAGCCCATCTATAGTCACTCGATAATTAATTTCGTTACTTTCCAAATACTCAAAAATTATAGCCCATATTTGGATGTCTGTATCCAATATATAAATGTCCCTTAGACTTCCATCTTCAAAGAATACTTCATTCGCTACTTCATCGTAATTCATGCAAACCTCCTAACACTCCGCGTTTCACCTAACGTGCTTATATTTCACGAGTCCTCACTATCTATTTGCTTCTAATCTTCGTTCATTCTATCTGCTCGTATCCAACTCATTTCCTCAATGTTTAATAATTCTTTAAACTCTTCTACTAATTCATGCTCAGATTCTAATTGTGTATAGTAACTATTATTTAAAATATCCTCTAATTGTTTTATTTGTTCATTATCCAGTTCAAAAAATCTAAATGTTTCTAAATTGCAATTTGTAAACTGTTTTGCTATTTTCTCATTGTATTCATTAGATCTCAGAACTTCTTCAATTAATTCAATTCTGATTTTGTCCCCTCTAGGGTCGACATATAAAAATTCAATGTGATCTTCCTCTGGATATCTTTGTTCTGCAAGCTTAATAATTGAAGTATCTAATAAAACATATGATATATGAAGACTTGCTATCTCTTGTGAATTGTAAACTACACGGCATCCCCAACAGTGATCTTCAAAATTATAAAAATATAACACTGGGATTTTCTCTGAAATTTGAAATAGACTTTCCGGAATTTCTTCACTTTCTTCTGTGTCTTTGGTTATAAAAACAAACCATTTTTCATTTAAATCCTCCGCGTATACAGGATGATGCTCAAGAATTGCCTCTTTATATTTCAATAGTGATAAGCTTCCTGAAGTCAATTCACTCATTGTTTTGGCTCCTTTTTAGTCATACAAATTTATATTTTGTTAATTTATTTAATTCGATCACTTGTTCTTGATTAAAATAGCCCACTAGGCAGCCCTGATCTAAATTTGAAATATACAATTTCATGGATTGTTCAGTCTTTGTTAACTCATTAAATTTCTTGAATATCTCCATATCCAACCAATCATCCTCTACTTTCATTTCCCATCTTATAAATTCATTCATATATTCAAAAGAGACCCATGCAGTGCTATTCTGAATATCTACGTAATCCGTTATCTTATTTAAATTAAGTTTTGTCATGTTTTCTAATCGCATAATTACTCTTGCATAGTCCCCATGATCCTCAATACATTCCGTATCCAAATACCAAATCTTATCAGATACATTTATAAATTCATCATTTACTTCAACTTCTCCACCTAAAGTAAGTAGTAGCAAGTTGTAGAGATCTTCTTCATATTCACTTCTTGAAGTTTCTTCTAAAAGTAATTCTTTCTTTAAACCTGCCCTCATGAAGATGCCCAATTCAGAAAGTTGGTTTAGTTGATCTTCAAATATTATCTTCTTTTTCTTAAATAACCAAACAACTTAAACACCTTCTTTTTATAGTTTGCGTCCCTTTTGTATAACGTTCTTGTATTCGTCTCCCCCAGGTTGTCTACTGAAAACTCCCCTTCGAAATTCATCCCACAGACCTAGGCTCCAATGCAGCTTTAGCTTGAATATTATGTTAAATGTTGTTAATGATCTCTTTAAATCAACTTATTCACAATTATGTTGTTCTCTAATAATAAGGCTTATAAAGTCTATCAGTGTCAGTATCAATTACCATATCTACTTTAATTTCTTTGTTTTTATTAACTTCAATCATGTTGTAATATTTACAAAGTTCTTTTGGCAATTTATCGATTATTTGTATCTTATTTTTTATATCTAAATAAATCTTTTCGATCTCTTTTAAGGAATAAGGAATAATTTTCATCAGCTTGAAGCACCGTTTGATTAAAGTAACCTTCTATTTATCTATTCTCATTTAATAATTCCCTTCCCATTAACTCTATCTTAGAGGGATGAATGTCTTTCCCTGATTCAACTTCTTAGAAATCTCATCTGGCACCACACAGACTGAAGCGCGTTCATGTTATTAGAAGTTCATTTTTTCCCAAAATACTCCTAAGATGTTGACTCTATATATTCTTTATTCTACTTTTTTTCGTATTATTCAAGTCGATCTGTTGCATGCAACTCATTATTAAAACTATCAATAAAGAAATTATAACTTCCCATTTCAATATCAATAATGTTTCTGGATCAGGATGTAATATACTTTGAGAGGATAGCCCCCAATTCATGTAGTTTAGGGCATGCGATAGTAATGTTGAAGTTGATATTAATATCCAGTTCTCTATAAAGTAATAATTGTTATGATCTTTATTGAACCATCCATTAATGACTACCAAACAAAAAGGAATAATTATGGTTATTCCCATTGCAGAAAAGAAAGTAACAATCCATAATTCTTCAAAAACATTTATCAACATCGAAATGGGGAACAAACTTAGATGAAATATAACTATTGGCAATATGTTAATGGTAAAAAGGTTTCTTCGTATAATTGCAACTAGTTTTGTAATTTCTATCCCTCTTTCTATTGTGTTTTGAGGACTAGAGAATTTCTGATAACGTTTTTGTACCTACGAACCCGAGAGGCTTAAGTTGCAATAGGGCTAACTCTTCAAATACAGACAGGGCGTAGGTGCACATTAATTTTTTATAATAGTTGTAATTTGTCTATAACTTCATTCCGATCTTCACCGTTTACTTCACATACTCGAGCTGCTAAAGTTGGTGCCATCCATTCCTCAAGGACTTTTTGGTTCATTCCAGATAGCATTAAATACTCTCTTAGATACTCTCTATTAAAAAATTCACGATATTCTCTCTTAATTAGCCAACCGGGAGCATTAGACGGTAGTGCATGTGATTGAATCATCATCGAAGTTCTAGTAACATCCGCCGCTTGATTACCAACCACAACATTCATCCAATCAATAATTATAGGTCCATTGGATGAAAGAATGATGTTGCCGGGGTGAAAATCATAATGACAAAGTGCATTACCTTCAGGTAATGCATTAAGAACATTTATAGCAAATTGCTTCTCATATTCTTTAATCACTTCCGCAGTATTAATTTTGTTGGTTAATTCAGTTTTTAGATTTGAGTTAATTTTGATCTCAATGTTATGCATTTCAAAATGAAGTTGCGCCATTAGCTTAGCATAATGAGAAATACTTACTTTCGTTGGTTCTATTTGTTTTAGCATTGTTGGCCCATCAATTTTCTCATAAATAAGACATGACGTGCCCTCATACTCCAACAGGCCAGAATGATTAGGTGCTCTAAGATTTAAGTTATTTATAATCTTAGCATTTTTTGCTTCCTTTTTTGCCTCGTGCATTGAGCGGCTTTGATCATGGAAAATCTTTATTACTTCGGTTTTCCCCCATTCATAGACACTTGCAGTATTACCAATACCAAGTAATTCACCTATCATAATTTGTCCCTTTCTTCGAGTAACAGGACGTTGCGTTTGCTCTCTCCAAATTAACATTCCAACGCTTTGCTTGCTTCTGTTAATTCATCATTGGCCTCTAAATATTTTAATATTTTTTCAATATCATCGTTTTCCATTGTTTTCGTTATAATTAGATGTTTAATATTAAATCCTGGTATTTCCATTTCTATATTAAAGTGATTTACTAATTTTTGAGGGGTTGTCACCAAACTCCATCGTTCACTTCCATCTGAAAAAGTAAGGGTCACCTCCACCAAATCAAACTCCTTTGGATCATCATCAAACTTCCATTTTTCTAAATAAGGCACTTCAATATTTCCTTCAATAAAATGAGCTTTTGATATCCATACTGCTTTTCCATGGTTTCCAATAATTCTATACTTGTCCCCATCTTCTTTTTTTACGATGTATTTATTGCCTCTTGTAAGTGCATGAGCATAAACGCCTATACTCAAACAAGTTATGATTGGTCCCTCCATCAATTCACTTCCATACTGTATTTAATTTAATGAGGTTTCGCATAACGTTTTGTGGATCAAAAGTTGCCAGGTTTGAAGTGTAAATACAATGTTCTTGACTTTTTGAATCTAAAAGAGTTTATCTCCCTTATACCAATTAAATTTACTTATTAATTCTTTTGCAGCTTCATGTATTTCATCACCTCTTGAAAACCTTTGCGTAGAATGTTCAGATTTTTCATTAGAGACACCGTACTGTTTTTTGAATTCTTCCATCAATCTCCATACATACTCATCACATGCATCAACTGAATTTCCTACATACAAATCAAAATCGGTTACTCTCAAATGGTTCGGATTATAAGCTTCCTTAAATGTAGCCATATAAGCGTTTTTATCTCCAACTAATTTAATAGAGATTGATTTCTTTCCAGTTTCAGTCCGTGTATGGAGTGTAATGGAATATTCATTAGCTGTTCCTCCGACCCAAGTTGACCAGTTATAATCAACAGCTCTATCAACTAGCGTTGTTACCAGATTTTCAAATTCTATTATCTTAAATTTCCTCCAATTAACCTTTCTAGACTTAGTAAACTTTCTCCAATTATCTTGGGTGATCGCTTCTGTCTCTTCAATGCCAAATATACTTGCTAATTCGCTGAACCCTTGCTCGTAATTTGTTCTAAAGTCAGCAAACTTTCTATCTGATAAAAAAAGAGGGATACTACATTCCCTATAATAAATGGGCAAAACAAATACTTTTCTAAGTTGCATTTGTTTTGCCCATGCAGCACCTAATTCACTTTTCACCCATTCTGAGTTTAATGCTTCAGGTGATAAAACAATTCCAAGATATTCATTTTCACGAATTCCCTCTTCGATTCGCCATGTAATTGATTCCCCCATCTTTATTTCCCACTTATCAAACCAAACATTGACACCAATTCGTTTTAAATCCCTAGCTAATTTTTCAACAAATGGTTTATCAATACTAGTATGACTCAAAAAAATACTAGACAAATTAACCTTCCTCCTTTTAATAAATTCAATTTTCGTTCCTGTATCTATATATCCCAAGGATTTTTTTGGTAAAATCCCACCTCGAAATCCACCCACAGACCAAGGTATGATGTCTTTGCTTCTTCGAAGCAGTGTACATTATTGTTTTTCTAATATTCCAAAAGTATCATGAATGACTCTTTCATAGTTTGCCCATTCAAAATAAAAGGGACCTATATTTATTGGTTTGTTCTCATGCTCCAATTTGAAATCCTTCCATATTACAATTTCTTCTTCCCTGTCAATTTTCACTGAGATATAACCACACTCTTCATCTCCACACCAAGGACATACAAGTATTGGATATCTATAGTACATATCCTCATGTGGTTTCTTTAGTAAAAAGTATTGAATCATTTCTTTTTGTTGATCTTCGCTTCCCCATCCTAAGGATGGAACAAGATCGTGTTTCTTGAGCATTTGGTAAAGTGATCTTCCATCAATAATTAAATCTGCAAACTTTGTGTTTTTATTTCCATCTTGTTCTGGGTCAAATTCATCATATCGGCTGGAAAGTTTAGTTTGTAGAGTGTTTATCGTTGTCATTGGTTTCTCTCCTTGTTGATTATCTAGATTTCACATAACGTTCTTGTATTCACGAACCCTCACTGGCTTAAGGACCAAAGGACTGGCGTGATGCGCTTAATCAGTGCAGGATTGTTCTGATGCACTTCATCAAGGCCTCGACTGGACCAGGGAATTCATGATGCCCAGCGATCCCGGGTTAGATAATACCAACGCACTTCTGCGAATTACTTACGAACATCCTTAAGCTCTTGCAACAATACAATCCAGTTGTCAGAGAGATAACCAATTAAGTAATCAAAAATATCTCTATCTATTGAATATATGTACAGTCCATCGGCCAATTCTTTAATTCTTTCAAGCAGCCTTTTATTAATTTCATGTCTCTCTTCAAATGGTGTAACTTGATATTGTTCTAATTTTATTTTTCCATTAAGATTAATACCTTCAATAAGATCCCTTATTCCCTCCATAATAGACGAATCTTCTTCCGCTCTAATTAGCTTTAAAGCAGCAATTGTTCCATTCAAGTACTTTCCAGTGGCATTTTCCAGAAATCCGAAAACTCCATTCATTGATAATTCTGTATCAAAATCTATTAACAAAATAATAGTCCGCAAAGATTCTGGTACCTCATAAATTATGCCTCGTATTGAGCTAGCCTCTTCTCCGTAGATAACACTACCCATGTGTTCCACAAGATCTGTAGCCGAAAAGTTATTATGGGGCGGAATTAATAGCTTTATAACATGATTTAGGGTGCTCATCATATTCACCTTGATTTCATAGTTTTGGTTTCGCATGGTTTCGTCTAATATTTCTGTATCCATGAACCCAAAGGGGGCGTCTGCTGAAATCTCTCTTCGAAACCCAACTCATAGACCTAGGCTCCATTGGAGACGCAGCTTGAATATTATATTTTAAAGGTCACTTCCTTCAATGATTTCCTCAACGTTAATTTTGGTTCAACTCCTTTGTCAGTATTATTTCCAGAGGTTCGTTCTCAAGCATTAAGCATCCAGCATCTCTATATCCAAGCTTCCTATAAAAATGTTGAGCTCCTTCATTCGATTGTGTTGAGGTCATGACCATTTCAAATCCTTTTTGTTTCATTAATTCCTCCCAATACTGGACAACTTCTTTACCAATACCTGTTCCTCTGTACTCCTCATCTATCCATATCATATTCATAAATGGTGTGTTGTCCCAAAAAAATCCGTATCTCATCCAACCTATTTCTTGATTGTATTTTCTGATTATAAGGATTTCATTTTCTTTTATTTTTGGTCTTATCAGTGTTTTATGTATGTGCTTGTCTCTTAACGAGATATACTCATAATCTGATTCAATTGCAAAATCAATCTGCATTGTAAGTCCTCCCTTTCATGCTTTTCATTAAATATCTTCTTGGTAACACTTAGCACTGATGTCTCATAACGTTGTACATTACATAAGTTTATAAAGTCTTCTTAAAAATGTATAAGTCACCTTCTTCTCTAACCTTAGTAAACCCACACTTTGAATAAAAGTGATGATTCTTCACACTCCAGCTAGGAGTATCCAGCCACCATTCAGTGCTATCTGGAAATTCAATTTCAATTTTCTCCATCACCTTCGTTCCGATTCCTTGATTTTTAAAATTGGGATCAATAAAGATTCTTCCTAGATTATACACTTGATTACATTCTACAAATATCATAGCTCCCCGATTATTTTTCCATTAAAGAGTATCTTGAAATATTCGCAATTTTGCATCATCTCTTCTTGCCAACTTATGGAATCATATCCTATGGGCCCAACGGTTCCGTTAATATTAAAATGCTTTGATTCATCCTCAAAACTGGCCTTTTGTATTTCAGCAAGTTTTTGTGCATCATTTTTTCTAGCTTTTTCTAATGTCAGCACCCAACATACCTCCATTATTTTTTGTTTTTTATTTTTTTCTTGCACAGGTTTCGTCTAACCTTCCCGTATTCATGAATTCCAAAGGGGTTGTCTGCTGAAACCCTCCTCGAACTCTCCCAGCAGGTCAAAGCTCTGTGAGAATTCTTAAGCTTGAATATTATGTTATCAGAAGTTACCGAACTTCTTCATTATGTATTCAAAATCAATCTGCAATTTTTTGACTCCAAACTGACATCAGTGCTTAACGTAAAGGATAAGGATGAAAATGGAATAACTTCGTCAAACACTAACTTTTAAGTCGAGCTTTTTTATTTTTTATTTTAAAACTTTTACATATTGGAATTATCTCAAGAATATAATCGTATCGATTAGAACAATTAAAAGAGTATAATTTTGGCATATATAATTATTATTGGAGATTATTTCTTTGAAACAGAAGCCTTTCGGTAACAAAATAATTTAGTCCATGGTCGATTTTTTGACAGGGAATTAGTCATAAGGAGATGTAGAAATGGCTGTGATGCTTGAAGTAACATTAATCGGAATTTCTTATGGGCACAACTTGGATGGAGGATCTTTAGAAATATCCGGTGATCTTTATGTGAAAACAATAAATCAAAACCAGACGGAAAAAGAATCTTTTGTTATGTTTTCTACAAATACACCTGTGACAATAGGCGTTGGAGAGATGTATAGAATTGGTACAGCGGTGAGAATTGCTATTTCTCATGATCAACCCACAATATTTGCTAGGTATATAAGACTTGGTGGTTTCTTAAGCATCGGAAGTCCTAAGTATATAGATATAGACTATGTTTATTCTGCAGCTACTCAATATTATAGGGTTATTTTTCCTAATCAAGATGTTAGTAAATCTGCTGTAGCTCAATATTCGATTAGATGGTTACATTATATTTGATACTATTTTCCTAATATTAGTATAAAATGAAAACCTTATTTTTTATTATCTTCATTATGGGTGTCAGTCTCAAACAAACCTCTACATTAGAGGCTCATCTGGACGATTTTCGTTCGTGCCCCTCGACACCACGGTTCAGCAAATTCCAAAATTGTTCAACCATGACCGCTGACGGATATGGCATTGAACGGGTAATCCACCATTCCAATACCCCCACTGCTGCTGAAATTAAAAATTGCACCGTAATGTCCCTGTTCATTTCCTGATCAAGGTTGATCGAATCCAGATGCGCGCTCAGACTTTGCCGAAACATTGTCTCCATTTGGTTCCGAAAAACCGTACTTCCCTTGTTCGTCAGCATTCTTGAATAGAATGAAGCATGCTGCTCCAAATATTCAAACGTGCGCAGTAGTGCGGTTTTGGAAGGGACATGAAAGAAATTATCTTCAGACATACAATTGCGTAGTAACTCGTTAATTTGAGCTTCCATACATTGATCGCGCAGATCGTACTTGTCAGTGAAATGCAAATAAACCGTTCCACGATTGACATTCGCTTCCTCCGCAATTTGATTGATCGTAATTCTCTCGAATTCCTTTTCTGACATCAGCCTCATAAAAGCATCAATAATGGCTTGCCTCGATTTTTGAATACGCCTGTCCATATCCTTCTCCCCTTTGTACCATCCGAAAAAATGAACATTTGGAAGTCCTATGTTGAAAAATCAACAACCACGCTTGTTTTAACCATTGAACCCCATATACCGCTCTGATACATTCACTTTATAAAATTTATGTTGATGATTCAACATATGTTCAATTTTAAAGAAGCCATAATCATGAAAGCTATTGTTTTAACAATCTTTGAGATGAATTTATCCACAAGAATTAGGAGGGTTTTAAAAATTGAAACTTACAGGAAACACGATTTTTATTACAGGCGGTGGTTCAGGGATTGGACGTGCGTTAGCAATAGCTCTCCACAAGCTTGGAAACAAAGTTATTATCTCCGGTCGACGTAAAGAGCGTCTGGAGGAGACGATCAAAGCGAATCCCGGCATGTCTGCAGTGGAATTGAATGTACAAGATCCTGCCAGCATAAAGGCGGTCGCCAAGCAGTTAATCGAAGAATACCCGGATGTTAATGTCTTGATTAACAACGCCGGCATCATACAGTCCGATGACTCGGCGGGCGTGATTGATGAGGATGTTTTGATTTCGACTGTCACGACAAACTTGCTAGGTCCCATTCGGTTAACTTCTGCATTCATCGAACATTTGAAGTCCAAAGAAGAAGCGGTTGTCATCAACACGACTTCAATACTTGGATTTGTACCATTAGCGACAACTGCTGTATATTCCGCGACGAAGGCAGCACTTCATACCTATACGCTGTCCCAAAGGTACATGCTTAAAGACACATCGGTAAAAGTAATAGAAATTGTACCCCCATGGGTTCAAAGCAACAACGATGAACCACGGGCGATGCCGCTTGCTTCATTCATTGATGCAACAATAAAGATACTCGGCACGGATACAGACGAAATTTTGGTGGATGAAGCGAAAATGTTTCGAAATAACCCTGGCCCGAACGAAAATGTTTTTGTGACCCAGCTTAACGATACGATGAATTCTGAACCTACAAAGATCCATTGATCCATCTGTAATTTAATTTTCAAAAATTTAAGCGAACATGAAGTAAACACTCATCTCCGTCTACTTCATGTTCATTTTACTGCAACTTGTACGTGGAATAAGAAAAAGTGCCAAGCGGGCACACCCATGTTTATTTCTTAAATAATTTTGTTGATTTCACATAACGTTGGGTATTCCCGAAGTTCAAACAGCTTAAGGCACGTAATGCCGGGTGGCTCTGCCACTTAGCTGGTTGAATTTGTCCGGTGAATTTGCTCTTCCGAAATGCCTTTTCTGGACCAAGGGTCGGGCTTGTCTCGGCCCGATGCTTGAATGTAATGTTATGCAAAGGTACCATGAATTCATTGAATCTACTTAGAAATCCTGTTTAATTCACGATCACCATTCTCTCCATTCTTCTGTAATATCTTGATCCTCCTCAATTTCTAATCCAGCTAATCTTGCTGCCTTGTCTATAAATTCAGCCAATTCTTCACGTTCCATCGTTTCAATAAAATAATCGTTCGATTCATTCAATTCATTAAAAGAAATTACAATTTCTTCTACAGCCTTCATAATACTTTCAGGATATTTAGTTTCTTGTAATAATATTAATTGGTTTAGATAGTTATCCAGGACTTTATCAGACATTAATAATCTCTCTTCCGTAAAAAGATCATCTCCGTATTCAACCATTCTTTTGTTCCACAATTGAGTTGGTTTTTCATTAAATAGGTCCTGTAATGTCATTGGGCATATCCCTCATTTTCTTGTTTTTGTTTTAATAGATTTTTAAAATTGTTGCATAGTATTTCGCATATGAGTTTGCTTACTAACTTGCTTTTCACTTCACTTATCTAATTTTTTCTTTGATTCCTCTTTTTTCATCTGTTAGTACACCCTTAATGAAAGATCAAGTACGGTCAACATCTGGTCAGTACAATTGGCTTGGAGGGTTTATTCCCTTCTAAGTCTCAGATAATAAAAACCCACCTTCGGCTCTTAACCTTTAGGTGATTTTTTACCTTCTCTTGTTGTTATTGAGGCATGTTAAAAATGCAAGAATAGATGTCCAAAATAGTAACATTAGAGTCATCGCATCTTTTACTTCCATGGTCTCACTTTTCGAAGGAAAACCATGCCCACCCAAGAGTCAATTGTATCTATATTTTACCTGTATTCACATTCGCAAACAAGTGTTCTCATTTATTTACTTGTATTTTTCTTTTATTCTATTTGTTATCCATCATTTCTAGCATATAACGCTTCTGTGTTCACGATGTCCCTCTGACTTATGCGAACGAAATGAGCGGCCGCGGTGCGTATGTGTCCGCCTGCCCCCACTCCCTGGCAATCCTCTTTGCCGGACCGAGGAACCGCCAAGCTCCGATGCGTGGATTTGATGTTATCTGATGGATTGGCCATAAAAAAACAGTTCAACTTTCCCTCTATGACATAAGGCAAAGATGAACTGTCTTTAGTTCCTGTTAAAATCTCTATGCGCACAAGTAGCAACTTCTTCTCCCATCAAGCCAACAAAGCCTGAGCGATCTGATCCACAATGCCATTGATGCCTGTGGGTCCATAACAGCCGATCCATGTCGCGGCATCGACCGAGTATATGTGCTGGCGCTCAACGGTATCAAGCATTCCCCAGACACGTTGCTCTGTCGCGGATATTCCCTCCTGCATGAGTTCATGGCTAAGCAAGAAGTAATGGCTAGCATGTACAGCCGGTAGTCTGTCCACTGAGATGTGATAGGCCGTGTCGGAGGTATCTGCCACAAATAACGGAACAGGCAGACCTAGATCATGGTACAGCACAGCCCCTGTACGATGAGAGGCAGAATGCACGCGAACCAGAGAATCCAGCGGACGGATCAGTGCCACGCTCTTGCCTGCCAGTACGGGAGCAAGTTCTTCGGACAGCAATGTGGTTCGTCGGTGATAATCCGCTATAATACGCTTTGCCTCTTCTCGTTTGCCTGTCAGTTCACCGAACAGAGTCAG
This sequence comes from Paenibacillus sp. EKM301P, assembly GCF_011800295.1. NCBI lineage: Bacteria > Bacillati > Bacillota > Bacilli > Caryophanales > Paenibacillaceae > Paenibacillus > Paenibacillus sp. EKM301P. Next base: position 859,893 of record NZ_JAALFM010000001.1, read on the forward strand.
AATAGTCTGCCAGTTTTCATTGCGCTTAAACATGAGAACTGGAGCGATCCGGCTTAACTGTTCATAGTGCTGATCATGCACCTCGGTGCAAATAATCAGATCTGGAGACAGTCGTTCCAATGCAAGCAGGTCGGGATACTCATATGTTCCGAGTAATTCGGTATTCTGAAGTCCTGCCCTGATCATTTGAGGGAAATGTAACACTGCACTTCCTAGTCCTACACTACCTGCTGGAGAGAGCCCCAGCGCAAGCAAATGATCGGCATATTGCACATCGAGTACAGCGATACGCTTCGGAGATCCGATAACATAGTATTCCCCTCGCATATGGCATATCACCGAGCCTTGAGCCGACTCATATGAAGAAGCTGTGTGGTTCCGCTGCAAGGAATGGGCATAGTCTATATCTGCTTTCGAAGCGGCATCAAGCCTATAACGCAGCGGAGGGACGCCATAATATTTCTTAAACGCCCTACTGAAATAATACATGTCACGATAGCCCATTCTGTCAGCAATTTCACCGATGGGAGCATCCGTATGACGCAGCATCCGCGATGCACTCTCCATGCGCAACTGAATGACATACTCAATCAGTCCGAGCTGCTTCTCTTGTTTGAATCGTCGCTGCAGCTGTCTTAAGCTGCATCCAGCAAGGGCTGCCAGCTCTTTAAGCTTCAGATTCTGGCGATAATGCGACGCTATATATGAAGCGACAACATCCACCATGTCAGACGCTTCTCCTCCATGACCACGTTCGTAATCCATGATCAGTTCGTAGATCATACCCTGAAGCAACGCATTGGCATGAAAACGTTCCATCCCTTCGCCACGACGCCATTTGGCAACGATTTTTTCTGCATTCTCAATCCATACTGCTTGGGTTACCGAATTTTGCACAAATGAAGTGCGCAACGGGTGTTTGCGATATGAAGGCAAAACAAGAGAGGCTCCCTCCATGGAAGAAGCCTTGTACATGATCACGATATAATAAATGTTGTCTGATCTGGCCGTCAGCGTTAAGGATGTCCCCTTAACAACATGACCAGCAAAAGAAGCTCCAATGTGGCAAACCTCACCATTCATTGCAAGCTCCCCTTCCCCTCCGTATGCCAGCAACAACACATTCGAAGTTAATTCCGTTTCACGAAGAACACTGCCTGTCTGCAAAGTACCGCTATACTCGTCAAGCATCTTGATCGTTGTATCACTCCATAGACTTGTCTGTTCTTGTAGCGGCATTTCTCTCATCTCCTGACAATAGCATCCTTTGCTAGAGTGACTCACATGACTGGGCTTAACCAATTAACTACAACCAGGCCTGTTAGCAAAGTAAAATTGTTGCTGTTGTCATTTTAATTGAGATTTATTCTCATTGTCAATTTTCGGACATTTTTTGCAATATTCCCCTGACATCTGGTAATAAAAACAACAGGTGGTACGCTTGCTTTTCACGGCTGGAATGCTGTCCTTATTTTTTATGAACCGAGTGAACGGATTTCTTTTTACACCGAACAAATGCCCGGGCGCTCCTTGCGTCAGATATGAAAAATCTGCCTGGATGTGCTGACTTTCTTGCTCAGCATTGTCTACTTCAGGAGTATATAATGGGACAATGCGTATCATGATATTCTCCCAAAGGATACTCATCGAAAGAGGAGCAATCGCAGCAAGCGTCTTTAACAGCGGTGCAAGGCGTAACGCAAACATCTCCTTTACCACCTTTTCCCGCCATACTTCCCTGTCTCCCGTTAGTGCTTCTGCCCGAAGCCCGTTCATAGCCAGAAAAGGAAAACGCGTCTCCCCCTCATTAGCTGTGAGCGTCGGATGATAGAGAAAGCTGTTGTCTAGCCGAAAAGAAACATGCTGATGATGAACGGTCATCGCGGTCAGTAACGGAGCAATCCACAGGTAGCCGATTCGCTTAGCTAACATCGAAGCAGCTACCCTCATGTCAGGCGCACCAATATACTCTTGAAGCCAGCTTAAATACTCTCGGCATGCAGCTTCTTCATGTAGTTGACTCAAAGCAATAATACGGACATTATCTTCAGACGGCTCACCAAGCCGAATCGAGTGTTCATCCATTGTTTGCTCCCATAAGTCAGTCGATAGATAATGGTCCATTTTAATTCGATCCCAACAGTGCTTCCGATGCCTGATCTACAATAATATTAATTGCAAGTGGGCCATAATAAGCGATCCAAAGTGTAGAATTAACATCATATGCACGGTTATTTTTGACTGCATCAAGGGATTTCCATACTGAACTGCTATCCAAAGCCTCTGCCTCTGCCGCAAACAACTCATCAGACAGAACAAAATAATGATCTGCTCCAATCTCAGGAACTTTCTCCATCGAGATTTCAACGGAGGTATCATCTTTGATCTTCTGGACTAATGCAGGCATTTTTAAGCCCAAATCCTCATACAGAATGCCGCCTGTACGATGCTCAAGACCATGAACACGAATGCCTTCTTTTCTCGGACGAATAAGTGCTACCGTTTCCTCTCCCAACTTCTCCGACAGCTTCTCCTTCAGTCCTGCAATTTTGTCCTCATAAGCCTTACGCACAGTTTCTGCCTCTGCCTGCTTACCTGTGATCGCAGCCACCGTAGCTAACGTATCTCGCCAGTCCTCGTAGAAGTCAAGTACAATTGTGGGCGCTATTTTGCTTACACTCTCATACTCTTTCTCTTGAAAATCAGTCATTAAAATAAGATCCGGGTCCAATGCTACAATCGCTTCCAGATTGGGCTTGTCCCGTGTACCTAAAACCTGTACGTCACCCGGCTTATCGCCTAAATATTCTGGAAATGTGGTATTGCCTTCAGCGATAACACTGCCTGCCGGCTGCTCGCCAATGGCTAGCAATTGATCCAGAAATTTGACATCAAGCACAGCAATTTTCTTTGGTTTTTCGTTAAGCGTATACTGACCCTTCATATGCGAGATCGTAACCGGGAAGGCTCCGGCAGTCTGAGACGCTCCATTCGAAGGCGTGTCCGTTGGAGTTGTAGCAGACTCATTGCCGCCATTTGTACCTGCTCCGGCACCGCAAGCCGTCAGTACTAGAACAAGGGCCAGCATCCAGCCCATTAAAAATCGTGATTTATGGTCAGCATGTGCCATGCTTCCGGCAGCTTGCCTCTTTGTTCCTTTATTCATGGTGAATCCTCCTTATGTATGATAATGATTTTCATTATCGAAATATAAGGCGAGTATAATATATCTCCACATCGCGTTACCATGTACTTTTGCGACATTTCAGCCGGACTAATGCGACATGTAAACCGCTATATCTTCATTTACAATTCTATCAGCTCTTTTACTAATTACTGCATAATCATCGTCTAACGTATCAAGCCAACAAAACCAAGAATCTCCCATTTTTTCTTTCCATTCATTTGGGAGTTCCGTTATTTCTAATCTAGCAACAACTATTTGATCTTTATTTTCTTCAAAAGAATATTTTTCTTTTCATTGGTTTCTACCTCTTGCATCAATGTACATTCCATATCCATTTGTTCCATTGAAACTACAACAGAGGTTTGTATGATAAATTTGTGGGTACTCTTCATTAAATTCTGAATGTGGAAACTCATAAAATGTTCCTTTGGATTCATAAGCCATTTTCGGTGAAACATCTATCTTTAATACCCTTTCATCCGCAGATATTTCTAAAACATTTTGCTTTCTCCTTTTATCAAGTATTTCCTATAACGTTCTTGTATTTATGAACCCGTTAGGGGGTGTCTGCTGAAATTTCTCTCCGACACCCTTCTATCAGACCCAGGCTCCAAAGGAGCCGTAGCTTGAATATTATGTTATGTGATGCCACATCTTCTTCGAACTTTCTACCTACAATTATTTATGGATTTGAACTTTGATTTTAGATATTTGTTTATCTATTAAATTATAGATTTTTTCGATTTCATCTTCTTTGATCTTATTTTTTACCAATTCATTTTTAATTTCTTGTTGAAGTTCAATTAACGCTTTAAGTTTCAATGTTATATACCAGCCTGTCCATTCCGTAACTAGGCTATCGTCAAAGCATTCGCCATCGGTATAAAAGAACATTCTATAATAACCTATTCTCTTTTTTTTGTAGTAAATGTCTAACGTAGATATAACCTGCTGGGAATAGTGACTGTCTGCAATCTGATAATCGGAATGAAAAATAGTTTTATACTCAATTGTATCTATTGAAGGCTTAATATCTTCTAGATTCAATTCATCAAAAAACAAACTAATTTCTTCTGGACATTCTTTCATGTAGTTATTGAATGTTACCCAAAAACCTTCTAAGGTCCTATCCATAATTTTATGTGTATCAATCCAGCTCTCTAGCGCTAAATTATCCAATTGAATCATCCATCCTTTAAAATCTTATGTGATTTCACATAACGTTTCTGTATTCATGAACCCGAGAACCTTAAGCCCCAACGGGGCGGCCGCGACGCGGTTAGGTTCGCAGGTTTTGTCCGCCTAGATCCACTCCATTGAAAATTCCTCGGGAGGATCAAGGAGCCGTCAGGTTCCGCAGCGTGAATAAGATGTTATGTGATGTCGACAACTTCCTCAAATTAGCTAAATGCCTAGTACTGAAATATAATTTTGGGATTTCAATCGCTCTTTAATCCATGTTTGAAATTCGTTAATTAATTTCCTCAGTTTTTCAATGTTATTTTCATAGTCTTTTATAAATTCATCTTCACTACATCCAAAGAAAAAGCCAATATGCTCTTTAAGTGTATTCATTTCGGGTTGTCCTTCAAGAAGATTTATTACTCTTTCTAATCTCCCTAGGATTCTCCACCAAATTTCCTTTTGAATCTCATTAAAAGCATAGTGATCATAAGTAGTATATTCACTTTCAATTGATTTCTCTATAAAACCAAATACTTCTTCGGTCAAAAAGATTGAAGTATCATTCCAACATTGACCAAGATATCTACCCGGCAAAATTTCAATATAACAAGTGCCTTCAAGTTCTTCTTTATTTCTTATTATCTTCATTGTGCTTACCTCTTAAATAATATCGTCGATTTCACATAACGTTCCTGTATTCACGACCCAGCACATGCTGGGTGTCCGGCGAATGCCGGACCTAGGACGAAAGTCCGCAGCGTGAATATTATGTTAGGCGATGGTATTCGTTCTTGAATTATTGTTTAGTTTCTAAAGCCATTAAGTTAATATCATTCAACCGAATATAAGGCTTATCATTTTTATTAAAGTATAATGTTGCTATAAAAATACAATAAACGCCTTTATTCCAGAGTATCTTTTTCAATTTGGAACTATTAGAGATGCTCTCGCTTAATAAAACAGAAAATTCATATCCTTTTCCATCCCATGCGCCACAGTTTAAAAATTGTTTATTCGATGAGATTGAATTAACTTCGCCCCAAAATATTCTTTTTTCTCCTTTGAGTGAATGATCTGCACTTTTAAAATCTATAATTAAATCAAAAGGATCTTTGTAGTTTTACCTTCAAAAATTATTGGGATATCAATATCATCTAAAAGATTATGAATCGCATACTTTAATAGTTTTTTCAATGTAATTTTACAGGACTTATGTTAAGCGTTGCTTCTGTCTTCCTGAGTTGACTTCATTTTGATCCTTTACTGACATAAATCTAATTTCTTGGTTCTAATTCTTGGCATACCAATTTAAAATCTCTTTATGCGTTCTTTCAATCTTTCTGTTAAATCGTTCTTTGTGCTCTTCTTTAATATCGTTGGGATCATATCCATACCATATCTCACAATTGATCAAAAGATCCCGAATCCCATCCATCGACTCCTGAAAAAGCAACATTAATATTTCCGTAGTTAAACGATCATGTTCGTCATCAGGAGCACCACCTTCAACTAAATTCACAGGATCAAATCTGTTAACGATTTCTCTTAGTTCTAAAAATGTCTTTGAATCTTTTGAGATCTTTATTTCACGATTCTCTTTAGAATTATTTCCGAAATCCATATATTCCCTCCGTGATAAATCTTTAAGTCCACTTTAACGTTTAACAGGCTTAAAACCTGTAAAGTGTTTGCTTTGTAGATTACACCTCTTGTTCGAATCCGCTTCGTCGATCTTGGTAATTCCTCGACTTTGAATCGTTCTTAAATGCGCTCTTCTAGAAGTTGCGCTTAACGTTCCTGTATTCATGAACCCGTAGGGTTGTCTGCTGAAATGCCTCCCTGAAACCCATCCAGCAGACCAAGGCTCCATCTGGAGCCGCTGCTTGAATATTATGTTATACGATGGAATCACTTCTTCGATTAACCAGCATCCATTCTTGATTCTAATCTTTCATTGTTCTGCTATATGTTCCAATAAATCTCCTGGCTGACAACCTAAAGCCGCACATAATTTATCAATCACTTCTAACGACACATATTCGTTCGTATTGAGTTTCGCCATTGTAGCAGACGAAATACCTGTCATTTTCAATAAATCCTGCTTCTTAATCTCCCTGTCGATCAATAATTTTTGAAAAGGTTTATAACTAATCATCTGATATTCCTTTCACACATCAAGTGAATTTTCTTTAATTATATGAAAGTATATTTTCTTTATCAAAAACATCTTCAACATGTATTGACTTAATTATTTAATATGATAAAATTATATTTAATAAGTTGAAGTTTTATTCATAAAATCAAATACATTGAATGGTGTTCAAAATGCATAATTCTTTAGAACTCTTACTTGATTCACTGATTCATACTCGAATTGAATCTTTATATGGCGAGCTTATCAAAAACAACTCCAGCTACAACCAAATCTCATCCGAACGGAATCTTTACTTCAAGCAGTTACATGAAGGAGTACCGGAGAATATACAGAAGACCCTATTCCTTTACGATGATGCTGAGCTTTCTGTTCAAGCTATTTTAGAACGTGAAATTTATTTGCAAGGTTTTAAGGACGCTCTTCACCTGCATAACGAATTACATATATCTTTAGATTGAGAGCCTTCTGGCTCTTTTTCATTTTGATTCTGTCGTATAACGTTCCTGTATTTACGACCCAGCGTATGCTGGGTGTACGGCTTCTGCCGGACCAAGGGCGCCCGTAGCGTGAATATATTGTTATCGGATGTTCTATTTTTCCAGCGAAAACCCTCTCAGAATTTCATTGTCTAATTTTTCTTCTAAGAGTTTATTAAGAGGTTTGTCTCTAGGTTCTATACATATTTCATCTATAATTATTTTAATAATATCTTTAAATTGTTCTTGTATAGTTGTAAATGGTATATACTTACTAGTGGTTTCATTGATCTGTATTTCTTCCCCATCTCTTGTGATTAAGATCGCCTCAAATTTATACTTATTCCAAATATTAATATATACTCCAAACCGATATTCAAGTGGTTCCTTCATCCAATCCTCTTTGAGCTTAATTATATCTAGTCGCTTATCATGAGGATTTTTCTTAACCTCAACAACTAAAAAATTAAATTTATTTGTTCTTCTTTTATGAAAAATAATATCGGGTCTTTTATTTTCATAATTTCGTTTTGTTACATCAACTTCTTTATTCAACCAAAAAATATACTTACTAAGTTCGTTACACAAATGATAAGTTAAGTTCCATTCTGTCATGCCTGTTTGACTTGTATAATCAAAGAAGTCATGCTCATTCTCAAAAAAGTTTTGGATAGACGAATAGATTATATTTTTCACTAGGTTTTCCATGAATTTCACTCCTTTATGGAATTTCCGATAACGTTCCTGTATTCATGGCGTCCGACGAAGTCGGATGTGTCTGCTGAAATACCTTCCCGAAATGCATCCAGCAGACCAAGGCTCTGTGAGGAGCCGCTGCTTGAATATTATGTTAAGTGAAGTTACGGGTTTGATCTCTTGGCTTCAACTTTGTGTTTCAAATTTCTTGAAAATTCTTGTGCAGAATTTTGGACATTTCCTGTGTACTCTATCTCAGTTGCCAATTCAAAAATATAATCCTCTAAAATTTCTTTTAATTCATCTCCACTGCAAGTAACTTCTTCTCCTAGAAAGTATGTAATGACAGCTTCTTGCTGAGTGTCAAAAGTTAATTGCCATATCTCTTTACATTTCTCTTCTGCTCTATCCATCAATATACGTAAAGCATTTTCAGCATGATTCACTGAGTCAATTGCTTCATCTAATTCATCATCATTGATATGCCCTTCTTGTGTTATCTCCATCCAACTAGCTGGATAAAAACACTCAAGACTTTCATCTAAGTTTGAATTCAAATCCGAAAGCCTGCCCCAATATTCGCAAAAATCAATATACTCGGCGGTGACCATTTCAATTGCCTCTATCCAATCTTCCTTCTTATTAAAATCAAAAGGATAACTTCGATGCTTCATTCCAAGTATATGATTCAGTTGCTTTATTTTTTCTTGTTGGTCTTTTGAAATAAACATGATTATTTACCTCCATAAATAAGAGTTTAGTAATTTCACTTAACGTTCTTGTATTCACGAACCCTCACTGGCTTAAGGAGCGAACGCGCCGGGTCCGACGGACTTAGCCAGTGCAGGGTTGTCCGGCTGCTTCCACTCCCCCAAAATGTCTCTGCCGGACCGAGGGCCGAATGGCCCGATGCGTGAATATTTTGTTATCTGGTGCCAATGCCTTCTTGATTAACTTTCAAATGTTGCTTTGACTCGTTTTGAGTTTTTAAAATACAAAATCCATATTGATCCAAAAATAATTGTAGAGATTAAACTTGGGAGTTCATCTATTTTGTTAATTGTGAGAATGAAGTTTAAAAATCCAAATATTATAGTGATTATTTCAATTTGAATTATTATATTTGGTCCTTTCCTTTTCTTCTTCAATATAAGCACTAGAGAAACAATAATTAAGACTTCAGAAAATAAATAGATTCCGACAGAAATAGTTCTAGCAAGATTCCAACCAATTGTTCCAACTAACATATAAATATAAAATTCGAAATAAAGACCTATTAAATTACTTATAAGTAGATAAAAAGAATAGATCACAAAGAAAAGCAGCCAGCCTTTAATTCCACTCATACTATTCTGAGATAATTGCATTATTGGCTCCTTAATCTTTGTCTTTTATTTGCATTGAGCATTGGTTTCAGATAACGTCTTATTTACGAACTTCCGAAAGAATACTCTCTTCGTCATATTCACGAACTTCGTGAATCCTGCACTTTTCTCCTTATTCCCGCACTTTCTGCGTTTCAATCCTCCAGCCCGCTCATCCGATCCAACGGACTTTAAATCTGCCAATGTCCCGCCTACTCACATGTGTATACCGCTCCGTCGTTCGCACACTCTGATGCCCTAGCAGTTCCTGAATATAGCGAAGATCAACCCCATTCTCCAGCAAGTGGGTCGCAAAGGAATGCCTTAGCGAATGGATACTCACCTGTTTGCGAATGCCCGCTTCAGCCAGCACTTTTTCAAACACTTTCTGCGCTGAACGTTCAGTCAGGTGGCGGCCTTCCCTCTGCCCTGGAAACAGCCAGTCTGCTGGCTGCTCCCCCCTATATACTGCTCGACCACCGCAAAAGCCGCTTCGGATAGCAGCGTTTGCCGATCCTTCCTGCCCTTTCCCTGACGAACTTTCAGTACTTTCCGTTTACGGTCGCAGTCTTCAAGACGCAACCTCACCACTTCGCTTACCCGTAGCCCGGATGTATACGTCAGGTACAGAATAGCCTTATGCTTTGGATTTTTCACTGCTTTCAACAGACGCATAACCTCATTCAGGGACAGCACATCTAGCAGTTACTCTCCTTTTTCGGACGAACATAGGCGGCGGATTTGGGCTGCTTTAGCACATCGCGAAAGTAAAATTTCAGCGCGCTGATCGCTTGGTTAACATAAGCGTGCGAAAGGCCTTTTTCGAGCAGCGCCAACGCGTATTTTTGCACCGTCGCATCATTTATGCTTGCTTCGTTCCCTTGCAATCCGGCAAAAAAACGTTCCGTTTGCGATATGTATGCTTTAATCGTCTTGCTGCTGTAGCCCCTTGCCGCCGATCCAGCCATTCCCGGATGAACGGCAGCTCTTTATCCAAGCGCTCGTCGCACTCGAACTTGCAGCTCCGATACGCTTCCAACATGCTTTCTACAGCTGAGATCTATAAGGAATGGTCCATATTTTTTCGTCTGGAACCCATTTCCTGCTCGGTATGGATCGAATCCCTTCTCGCTCCTTGACTCCGTATCGCTCCAACCGTACGCCGATCGTTTTTTCATCCCGATAAAGTAGGTTTATCTTCATCTCACTTGCCTCCTTAGTATATCAGCCGTTCAAAAAATTGGAAATCTAATTTTACACAAAAAAAGGGACTTAAGACGGGTATTCATCTTAAGAACCTGATTCTTTCAGAGTAAATTATTGATCCTTAAAGTTCAATTTTCATCATCATAAAGTGTCTTGTCTTTACTTGTCCAGTTCCTCCGTCACATCATCCCATAGCATCGCCGCCACCTACCATGTTACTCAACCTTAAACTGTTTTAATTCGTCTTGAAGCTTAGTGGACAATTGGTTTAATTGTTTGGATAGTTCAGCAACCTGTTCGAAGCTCTCCAATTGTTCCTGCGTGCTGGCGCTGACCTCTTCGGTTGAAGCGGAATTCTCTTCTGTGGTGGAAGAGATGATTTCCAGCGCCTGCAAAATCTCATCTTTGTGCTTGTGGACTTTGGAGGTGTTCGTGCTGATCTGGATCATTCGCAATTTCAAATCTTCCAAATCCTTGTTAATACTAAAGAACACTTGCTTCGTGTCCTCCACCGATCTGGCATTTTCTTCTGCGATTTTAAGACCGTGAACGGTATGCTCAACCGATACACTGGTTTTTTCTTCGATGACACGGACCTTCTTGTAGATTTCCTGTGTCGCCAGCGCCGTCTGCTCAGCCAGCTTGCGAACCTCCCCGGCAACCACGGCAAACCCTTTGCCCTGTTCGCCTGCACGCGCAGCTTCAATAGAAGCATTGAGCGCCAGCAGGTTGGTCTGCGTTGCAATTTGGTTAACCGTATCCACGATGCTCGAAATCTCATGACGGCTCAGATCGATATCCTGAATGATGGCCGACATCGCTTGTGTGGAATTATGATTTTCTTCCGCCCATTTGGATAGCTGGTCTACTACCGCAAGCCCTTGTCCGCTTTGTTCGACCGAGGTTTGCACCATAGATTCGATGGCTTTTGTATCATTGGCAATTTCGTCAATTTGTCCAGATAATGCTCCAGTTTTCTGCAAAATGTTATCTGTTTCAGTGGACTGGTAGTTCGTCGCATTGGCAATTTCATTGATTGCTGTCGCCGTATCGTTCATCGTGATTGCAGTTCTGGAAGAAATGGATTGCAAATCATGAGAAGACTGATTCAAGACTTGGGCTGATCCACCAACCATTTGGAGCATACCTTGAATTTTTTGAATCATATTGTAAACTCCTTGATGAATTTGCCCGATTTCGTTGTTGGAATGCGTATCAAACTGAACGGTCATATCTCCATTCTCAATCATCTTGATTTTGGCGAGCAATTTCGGGATTGCTCTTAACTGATAGCGGAGCGTTATATAACAAATCACAACGAGCATAATGGTGGCTGCCGAAAAACCGCCGATAATAATTTGGGTAAACGCTTTTAATTCTGCGAGCGCCTCTTGTTGAGAAATGGTTAAGCCTACAGACCACCCTGTATCTTTACTGGTTCCATACCCGATATAACGAGGTTCCCCATTATCATAAATCAACTGTACTCCGGACTCACCGGCAATCATTTTCTTGCCAATCTCGCCAAGATCTCCTGTGTTTTCGTTAATCTTTTCTTTCAGCACTTTATTTTGATCAGGGTGATACAAAATATCACCTGTTTTGGATGCAAGAATCGAATAGCCTGTGCTTCCAAGCGAATAGCTTTGCATAATGGCAGGGATGTCTTTTAAGGCAATATCAACAACTGCAAATCCGATTAATTGGTTACTGTTATCCTTGATTGGATAGAAAATGCCCATTATCATATTACCCGAATTGACGTCCTTATAGGGTTCTGAGTAGTATAAACCGTCTGCTTCAACAGCTGGCTTGAAGTATGGGCGTGTATGAATATCGAAGTCGGGCTTGGAAGTAATACCATCATTCTGTAAATAGAAACCTTTGCCAGCTATTCCCGCAATCCAAGCATCGGCAAAAGATGGCTCTGCCTTTACAATCGCTGCTAGGGTCGCTTCGGTTTCCGCAGCATATGGAGAAGTTTTCACCATCTCAGCCGATTCAGTAGTCTCTATATATTTCTTAAAGAGATTATTGGTTGACATTTGTTGGACAAGCGAGCCCTTTTCCTTAAATAACGCATCAAATTGACTGACGACCGCTTGCGTCTTGGCCTGAAGCATGGCCTCTTGCTGCTTGACAAGCATGCTTTGCGTGCTTGAATACATGAACGTCCCCAAGGTTGCAAAAACGAGAACGATAATGACTAACAAGACCATGGCCAATGTGTTGGCCATGCTCAATGATTTGAATAGGCGATTCTTAATACTTTGTAACATGGTTTCATCTCCCAAAGAATAGTGAGCGAAAAGCTCTTAAATAATATGTCGGAAGTTTACAGTTGTATTAATATACTTTCCATTGAATTTTAATTAATTTTTAATAAACGCAATTTAAAGTTTCGTATCTTAGTCTTAAGCTATTGCTCCAAAGAAAAGCTTGGCTTAACAACTTTAGTTGCCAGTTGACCCCTCATAGACTCCCTCAAAATTTGTTCTACAACCTAACAAAAGCAGCACAAAGAGCCTCCGTCAGACGCAGGCTCTTTACTAAAAGCTATGTATGAGAACGCAGGGTTTTGCGGACTTAGAGCGTTTCAGCGATCCATAAGCTCAACCCTCATCCTCCGTCGTTAACCCAACTGCATCGTTGTGATACATGTATCGTTTTTCTCATATGTAGAGAATTCCGTTTGGGCCGTTTTACCTTCATGGTTCACACTAATGCGGTAGGTTTTATCTCTTGGCAGCCATAGATCAATAAAACCATTGGGTTGTGATTTCATGGCAGCATTCTCCATGATGATATTCCCTTCGGAGTCGTGAACAGTCACATTGAACGCCCCATTTTTTATTTCGCCTTGGCAACCGGTTAGACTATGAGTTGCACAAGGGTGGGTCTGGTCTACATATGGCGCAATCGAAACAAAAAACTCGTTGTCAGGCAAATTATAAGTTATGGGTTGTGTATTGTTCCCGGTGACTATCAACTGACTGGAATTAATAGAAGCGGATTGGGCTGTTGCCTTGCCTGCACTGATATCATGCACCAATTGCTTGATATCTGTTGTCCCGAGCTTGTCCGCTCCTTCTTTCTGAAAATTTCCTGCAATCAGGTACGTGCCTAATGCCGCAACAACCAACCCTGAAGCGACCAAGATTCCTTTTTTCATCTGGAGTTCATCTCCTTGTCCGTTTTTAAACATTATAATGTAGAACGCATCGTAACGGACAAAATACAGCACTGAAGTCACCAGATATTCACATCTTTGCTTGTTTATTCAGACATATCTGGGGCACAATTCTTTTTAACGATCCCGGTTCACAATATAATTCATTAGATGCTTCAGAAAAGCGATATTGCGTGGCACCTCTTTTAATGCTTCCATGGCAAGGCAGTAGTGCTCCCACATCTCTTTACTGGCACCTTCGTAGCCAAGGATGGACACAAAATTCGAATTATTGTTATCTGAATCCTGACCCACAGGTTTTCCAAGTAAGAGCGTATCTCCTTCCACATCAAGCAAATCATCTTTGATCTGAAAAGCAATCCCCATATGATAGGCGAATTTCTGCAAAGCGGCAATCTCCGACTCCTCGGCCTGTGCAAGCATGGCTGGCATAACGAGACAAGCCTCGAACGCCACTCCTGTTTTGTAAAAGCACATCATATTCAGCTGCTCCAATGTCAAAGCCTTTCCTTTGGAATCCAGATCCATCGCCTGACCCATACACATATCCTCTGCCTTACGGGCCGAGTATTGGATCAAGGCAAGCACAGTCTCAGCATTGAACTGACTCAGTGATGCTTGCTCCCCGATGGCCTTCTGGATCAGATATAGTCCGGTTAATTCCGCAGTAGCGCTATTGTGCACCTGATGTAATGTCTGACGCCCTCTACGGGTAGAAGCGTTATCCTGGGAAGGCAAATCATCAAAAATCAGGGAGGCTGTATGCATATATTCCAATGATCTTAGAAGAGGCACGATTGCCAATGCGTCTAAGCCATATTCGTTCACACCCATGACCCAAGTCAAAATAGGTCGTATCCTTTTCCCATCCCCCTCGAGACTATAATTTGCAGCATCAATAAGCTGTTCTTTCATGGCCTCGATCCCAGAAGGCTTGGTAATTTTCAATTGGTTGTTAATCTGGTCACGGACTGTTTTGACCGTATTCATAAAGTCTTCCTTTTCCCTCGAATCGTTTTTCAGATGGGTAATCATCTGGTCCCGAAGCAGCTTATCGAAGAATTCTACATCCTCTGCTTTGCCCACCATCTTCTGAATGAGACGATTAAATTCAGGATTTCCGGATGCCAAAATCTCCATTATTTCATTGTACTTTTCTGCACCTACCCGTTCTTTATAACGTTTGAGTCCATTTATTGCACGGTCCAGTATCACCTCGCGAGCCATAGCATCCGAGTCATATACGTTATGGATCAAATTAGAAATGACCGCCCAGTATAGTTCGAAGGGATTGATCAAATCCGATCTTTGATGATGATATTTTAAATAATAGGTATAGGGTGTTACTGCACCGTCTCTCATATCGTCAGCCATATCCGCAAAATCATCAGCAAGCTGGTTATAGATACCATAATAGAATGTTCGTTGCTCAAACCCTTCATCCTCAGGAGCACTAATGACGGAACGGACAATCAAGCGGGAAGAAGCAGATTTTAAAATAACGGGTATATAAAGTTCTTCATTGGTGTAATGAGTTCGCGTTAGATCCTTATCCCGGTCGATATCTTGAGAATGAAAGAAAACGTAGGACTGCTCGAAAAAGGTTTGCTGTGTGTCTGACCGCTGATGTGCCTTAATATACTCAAAAGCATCCGAGAGCTCCGAATGGATATAGCGAATGAACTTCATATGCTCGCCAGTCCAGTCGCCCAGCTCTGGCACAGATCCGGTAAGAAGCGCGGTACGTATCATATGGGAGTATTGTTCTTTCTCTTGAACGGTCAACAGCTGAGAATCGAGAAGATCATCAATAAAAGGATAGGTCAACCCATAGGAATACCCAAGCCTAATCGCTTCATCCAGTCTGCGCGAACGTTCAACAGGTGACACGGCTTCGTCCATTTCTTCCATCACATGCAGAATAACCCCAATGATGATTTTAATCAGTTTGCGCTGGGCGTGCTCTGCATCCATTTCCTCGGGAATATGAGAAGATACAGAGTTAAGCTTGTTGATTAGCCAAATTACAGTGGCTTCGATCCCTTCCTTTTGAGACCACCGATACACCCCGGCTATATTCATAAACTCCGGTTGATTTCTTCTGTTAGCACGGGAGGGTTGAAGCAAATATCTTTTCACGTCAGCAATGACGCGCTGAATCCGGGTCTGTGTGTCCGCAGAATCTAGAGCCTTGCCTAGATCCCTCATGTAAATATAAGAGACACTTCGCTTCAGATAATCATCCAATTTCCCTGTGTAACTCAGCCATTGAATGTATCTGTCATAATCCCGAGTATCCGGCTTGCTCTTTTTCCGCGAAATGAAGGATAACCATGAAGAAGGACGGATATGATTCCTTTTCCATATATGGATATCTTCTGTAAGAGAAGTCACATAAGTCTTATCCTTGACTTGATTATAGAGTGATGCAAAATACTGAAGCGCCTTCTGCTCAGCCAGTTGGTATCCTGTATCGGCTCGAAATTTTTCATTCATATGATGCATTACCTCAACTTCTCATTTTGTTTAAACATGGTTGCATTTCTCCCTGAGGGAACGAGTTTGGATCATGTTTTTATCTTTATACGGAAAAAAGTCTGTGAAGTTACGAATAGATTATATCCTTCTATATATATGCTACAATTTCAGAGTAGAACAAAAATAATGATAGGGAGGCATAACGTTGAGTATTAGTCTAGTTAAAGGACAGAAGGTAGACCTAACCAAAAATAATCCACACTTATCCGTGCTGAAAGTAGGGCTTGGATGGGACCCTATGAGGGGTAGAAGCATGGATATTGATGCGTCAGCGCTGCTTCTTAATGAGAACGGCAAGCTAACCCAGACGAAAAATCTAGTATATTTCGGAAACAAAAATAGCCCTTGCGGGGCCGTCGTACATAGTGGTGACAACTTGACAGGACATGGTGCCGGTGATGATGAAGTCATTACTGTATCCCTTCAACAACTACCACCTGAAGTGCATAGAGTCGTATTTATTGTGAATATATTCCGTTTTTTCAGCTTTGGTAGACGTAAGGATTTCAGTATGGTGAACAATGCTTATATTCGAGTATTGGATGCGTCGCAAGATGAAGAGATTCTCCGATACAATTTGACAGAGGACTATAAAGGGATGTGTAGCATCCGTGTAGGTGAAGTATACCGCTATGGAGGGGAATGGAAATTCGGTGCTATTGGGGAAGGAAGTACCATTACCTCCCTGAATGATCTTGTCAAAACGTATGAATAAGTATTTTTGGTGTTAAGGAAAAACCCACGTCTGACGTGGGTTTTTATACTATCTCTTCAACAGCCGCCTGATACAGCAGAGAACCTTCACGGAGCAGCAGGCGGTCTTTTCTGAAATCCTGTTCATGCGGTTGAAGGAACTTTTGATCGTCATTTAAAAAGCGAATGTGTTGTCCTTTGCTCAAGTTGCCTGGCTTCACATTCTTTTTCAAGACATATTGTCCATTCTTGCCATACCCGCCGTCGAACAAAAAGTGATACCCATCTGTAGCCACCCCGGAGCAGCCGGAAATCCTCGGATTCACAAACGTAATATTCGTACGGTCGCTACCGGAAATATACCCTAATGAAAAGTCTGAATAGTAATAAAACCAGATTTCCTGTTCGCTGATCACGTTCAAAGCATAGCAATCATGAATATCTGCCGCTTGGTTCTCATATATTTTGTGTCCCTCTTTATTCCAGGCGACAAGGCCGGAGGACCCCACAGGCTCATTCCAACCATAATTCCCGAATATACCTTCATCAAAATAACTGGTCCAGATCGTACCTTCTTTTGTAACCTGAACACTCTGGATACCGTCTCCAAGCAGTAGTTCATTCACAGTACGACCTTCATAATCAATAATTTTACCATTTAGATCGTATTGATCAGGTCCGTAATAATGGCATCGTGCTCCGACGAGTAACAAATAATCTTGTAGAGGCTGTACATAATGATAGTTGAACTGCTGCCCCTCCAAACACACCTCTTGAATGTGATCGTCTAGAATGAGTACCTTGTAAGTACGTCTCTCTTTAAGAGAGGCAGGCGTGAACATCCCCCGCACTCGTTCTGGGACTTTATCAATGAGCAAAATATACACGCGTCCATCAGGACCAAATTGGGTCGAAACGATCTCAAACCCTTCTATATTATTGGAAATATCGACAAATGAATGAAGCTGTTTATCTAGATGTGACAATGTAGTTCCTCCTCTAAAAGATCAGTAAAGTGAAGTATGATTTGTACTTGACTTCATTTTGTCATAACGACATGTAGCTGAGGAGGGCGGAAGTATGGCGATATGAGTAGTAGTCCCAAGAGATGAGTCATCGGCAAAATATAGTAAACCAAAAAAGCTAGGTTCTGCTTCATAAGAAAAGCAACCCAGCTTGATCTTTATAGATGTTCCCCTTAGAGTGTCTGGCCCTTGTCGGCCTTCTGCCATAAAGCTTCAGTCAGCTCATCAATCGTCTCTTTCATTGCCAGCTTCTCGCGCCAGTGACTCGGGATACCGCTTAGCCCGTAATAAGCCCCTGCAATCTGGCCGTACACTGCCCCGGTCGTATCTGCATCATCCCCCAGATTTACCGCCAGCAGTGCCCCCTCTTCAAATGAAGCCGAATGGTGAAAGGCCCACAGCGCAGCCTCAAGGGAACGAATAACATAACCGCTTCCTTGGATTTCAGGCGGCTCCTTATGCTTGTAAGATCCCTGAATGATTTCTTCAATGGCTGCCGAATAAGCTGACTGGTCCTGCCGCCGCCACTTATAGCAGACATCGGGTGATAACATGGATTCTTTGTCCGCTCCCCGCAGACCTGCCACAAGAATTGAAGCAAGCGCGGCACAGGCCTCCACACTTTCGACTGCTCCATGGGTGGTGCGCGAGCTCAGCTCAGCGTACATCACGGCCTCTTCCGGGCGGTTCGCATAGGCCATGGCGACAGGTGCAA
Organism: Paenibacillus sp. EKM301P; assembly: GCF_011800295.1. Classification (NCBI taxonomy): domain Bacteria; kingdom Bacillati; phylum Bacillota; class Bacilli; order Caryophanales; family Paenibacillaceae; genus Paenibacillus; species Paenibacillus sp. EKM301P. The sequence continues at coordinate 878,323 of NZ_JAALFM010000001.1, forward strand.
GCCTCATAATCGAGCCATTACCGGCAGTCATGGGGTCAACGGACCCGCTATACGGATCTCCAGTGGCTTCGAAGCGATGCAGTGCTGTTCTCGTCGCACCACCGATATCAAAGCACGTTCCCGTGCTGCTCATATATCCCAGGTGGTACCAATTGGTGTAGCGACGCATCTGGTCCGCTGGATCAAAGCTATCTTTTCGCACCATGCTCTCGGCCAAACAGAGCGCCATAGACGTATCGTCTGTCCACTGCCCTGCCTTCAACCCAAATACACCACCGCCTACAATATCCGTTACAGGTTCAAATGTGCCTGGACTGCTAAATTCTACTGTGGTTCCCAAAGCATCCCCTACGGCCAGTCCAGCGAGACATCCATAAAAACAATCCTTGTTAAGTGCCATTTTGATGTACACTCCTTTGTAATTGTTATAACTAATGCATATATTTCCATATCACTAGGAAGGAAGAATATCTGGTACGCCATTTATTCGTCGTAGCTCAAGGCTGTACAACCGCTATCTGGATTTAATTCAACGAAAATTCCTGCCTCTTGATGATAAATGAGTGGAAATCGCTCCGTATCTACATATTCACGCACACCGCTTGAAAGCCGCCATACCTGAAGCGGAACTCCTTTTCCCCACAAGAATAATCGGTCGCCGCAAACGGTCATATCCGCTTGGGGATATGGGTAAATCCCGTATTCATCAGGCTTGCAGTTTAGAGGCGGGATCGCAGAAAGCACACGTCGGTACCCTGGCTGAGTCATATCGAATAGGACAACCGCTGGTTCCACTCCCTCCTCTCCCCAATCTTCCTCCTCCAGTAAATCGGCATCCATCTGTCCCCATACCGCCAATGTATCAGGTCCTGTCCAGCATATTGGCCCATCCCAATCTATGGTTTGCCAAAGATGGCGAACTGACGGACCATTTTCCGATTCCCATGGGTTCAGTAGCCAATCAGATAATGACCAAGTTCGGACCACCCCCAAGGGAGCCCATACCCATCCCGTATCCGCAATCCACTTTCCCTCTGGAGAAGCCAGCAGCCTCCCATGAAAATAATCTAGATAATGCTCATCCTTGTTTTCATTGTTATAAACTGGGGTAGGTCTTGCAGTCAAAAGCCTCCCTGTTTCTATATACGTCAGATCCAGCCGGTTCCATTCCGTTCCATGAACAAGGATACACATACCGTCTTGATGTACAAATGCCAGGGGAAACATACTTTTATCATAGTGGTATTCGTCCCGCGATAATTGCATTTTTTCTTGAGCATGGACTAAATCATACACTGCCGCATGCCGGCCAAAACGATTGGATATGGCTACGTACTTCTCGTCAGGACTGGTCACCATTTGGACAGGTTGCATGGGATTAAAATCAGGGATACAAATACGTGTACATAATTCTGCGTTACCAGAATACAGCTCTAGCCTCCACAGTTCTGCTTGTGTGTTTAGTGCTAGCAGGGTTATGCTGCCCTGAGAGCCACCTTTTACAGGATGAATGGCCGTAAGGCGTCCGATAGACGATGGTAAATCAGGTAAAGAAACGTGAGAGAATGGCATCATTTAACCCCTTTTACTCTGGATAAATCATAATGTATACCCGCATTTGCGAAGATAGTATTATCGACAAAAAATCCGAGTTCAAGCAATGCAGTCAATACTTTCATAAAAACTCCCGGTTTTTTCTTGCAGAATAATTTAAAATATGTAATTTCGCTAGGATTACTTTTGAGAACAAAATAGGAGTAATTCATCAAGATCAAATGGGAGATAAACTGCTCTGTTGGAGATTGATGCTCATTGATACAGTCGATCAGCACCTCTAATGCCCTATTTTTATTAGAGTTATAGGCTTGTATAAATATCTTTGCTTCTGCAAACGACTTGTTGAAATCATCATACGGAAAATCATATACATCATGACTGCCCAAGATGAAGTTGACCAACTGGCCTTGCAAATTTTTTATTTTTCTCAGCGTTGCTCGGGTATCCATATCCATCTTATTTTTGTTAATATGCTCATGCAAAATATCGATTAGAATGTGCAAATCATACTGCTGTCCGTCTTCCATACTGTACAGTATCTTATTATTTTCAATCGTTAGACGATCATAAATGTCATCTCCTAAACCCAATTCAAATAAGAGAAGGTGAAGAAAAAATAGCCTATCCTGAGTAAGTGAGAATTCATTCCCTCTCTCTGCTAGATGTGAAACTTGATATTGATAATAAACACAACATAAGTTTTTTCTGCAATAAGCAACATCTTTATGTATATCAAACATGTTAAAAATAAGCGCAAGCAATCGAATCAGACGTTCAGCATCCGTTACGCTTAGAATGGGATGATCCATTTTGGTAAATAGCGACCTGTCAAATAAATCATGCCATCGCACTAAAGAAATATGATCCTGCTCATTTATATTCAGAGTTAATATTCTTAAATCTTGCTCTTGATCAGGATAGGAATAAAATAGACCTTCATGACTTAAATCAGAAATGCGCTCATTAAAGTAGGCTCTTAATTTGTAATCGTATATTTCAGAAAAAGACATTTCTCTCCTCCTTGCACCTTATCTTCGAACTCCTATATTTTAAAATTATTCTGGATCGACTGGCAAGGTAGCATAATTACAGAAACATATGTTCTTCATTTCTATATTATGATATCTTAATCCTAAAAGTAAAACGTGATGTCGCAGGTCATAGCCTACGACTAGAAAGGAATACACACCTATGAAACAGTTAAGCGAAGCGCTTACCCGGTTTGTACACCAGCAAAACTTGTATAATGAAGCCTACGGGCTGTTCCAAGACCACGATATCCAGCCCCGTTCAGAGAGTATAACAGATTGCTGGGATAAGCGGGTTCCTGTATCCCCTGAGCTGGAGTATCTGTATAGCTACTATGAAATGATCGATGCCAAGGCAGCGGGAACACACAAATTAAAAAACGCGGCAGTTGAAATCGGGGATGCTGCGGTTCTCTTTTTTGTCGCACCAGAACATCTGTATCGCCAACAGCTGGGTTATCGCTTCATTACGTCTGGTGAGCTTGTTCATGAGTCATCTTCATGGCCCTCCCATCATGTTGTAATTGCCACGTTTAATGACGATCCACTCATTGTCGATACTAGCGCACCCGATTCTCCTGTATATGCTGCAATTGAAGGTGGCGCAGCGCAGCAGGTTGCCGACTCTTTAGCTAACTTCTTTACGGCTCTTTCCATCCTGATTGAAGGTGCCTGTACCTTTAAGGGAGAATTGGTAGATGAAGATACATACGAAACCAAAGCAGCATATATCGAGCACGTAAAACCATTGCTGCATCACTTACTGGGCGAGAACCAAACCACGTATTTGCTGAAATACCTATCCTTCTGTTAGAAATCCTATTTGTTAAAGAGAGGTGGGGCTTTTTATGATCTATATCGCATTACTGCGGGGCATCAATGTCGGCGGCAACAACAAGATTGAGATGAAGAAGCTCAAGCAAACGTTTGAACATGCAGGTATGGGGCATGTGACGACTTACATCAATTCTGGAAATATCATATTTTCCAGTCAGGAGCGGTCCAACCAGGAGCTATCGCTCGTATTGGAACAGGCGATTCTGGAGGATTTTAGCTTACCCATCCGTGTCATCGTCCGTAATATAAAGGAGATTCAGAGCATTATGGAGGCACTACCGAATGAATGGGCTAATGATACACAGATGAAAAGTGATGTAATGTTTCTGTGGGATGAAATTAACGATATTTCCGTTTTGGACAAGCTTCCTTTGAAACCGGGAATCGGGCATGTCATATATACGCCCGGGGCCGTACTGTTTTCTGTCAGCAAGGAACAAGTCACCAAAAGCGGGTTAACGAAATTAGTCGGCACCAAGCTGTATCAGCAAATGACGGTGCGGAATGTGAACACAACCCGACAGATTTACAAGCTGATGCAAATGGCTGAACAGGAAGAGTTACGAGATTTGGACTCCTGACTGGATGACGAAAGCAATCTAGTAGAGTCTGCTCAAAAAGGGAGCCTTCTTACGGCTCCCAACTGTTTTTCTTCGTCCTTCATTTAAATACCCATCACCGTATGGTCCTCGTTAAATTTTAAAGCCTTCGACCAGCTCATTCAGTCGAGCTGCGCTTTCCTTCACCTGATCAGACTGGTGTGCCACTTCACGAGATTTTTCCGTTGATGACACCATATTCTCAGCAATGTGCTGAGTAGATATAGCAGACTGCTCGCTGGCGGTTGCAATCTCATGGATCGCTCTCACCATAGTTTGGATGGTTTCATTTACCTGCTTAGAGGTGGCGTTCAAATCATTGACTGTGTTCGTATGCTCAACAGCATCAGTGTAATATTGTCCCGCTGTGTCCTCAAGCAGCTGATAATCCTTGCCAACCTGGGTTTGCAGGAAGTGCAGTAATTCTTCGGCATTGGTAGTCAGATTTTCTACAGACTGCACAACCTCTTGAGTAACACTCTGAATTTGGTCTACCGCGTGTTTGGAGCCGTCTGCCAACTTACGAATCTCGTTAGCTACAACCGCAAACCCTCGACCTGACTCACCGGCACGAGCCGCTTCAATAGATGCATTTAGGGCCAGCAAATTGGTTTGTGCCGTAATTTCCAAGATAGACTGAGAAAGTATACGAATTTGATCTACTGCCTTGGCTCGTTCTAATGCTTCTGTCATCTTTGCATTAGCCTTCTGGTAAATTTCCTTGGCCGCTTTATTGGATTGACTAGCCGCTTGCTTCAACGTTTCGGCCTTTACACTTGTATCATAGGCAGACTGAGCTCTTTCTTGAGTTTTGACTGAGATGTACTCTGCTGCCCGCTGCATTTCATCCGCAGAATGATTCATATTTTCGGTGTATGCTGAAGTCTCCTCCATAGCTGCTGACAGCTGTTCGACCGTGGCGGATACATCGCGAATCCGTTCATTGAGATCTGTCATATTCAGATTCGTCTGATCGCTAAGCTGGTTAATTTGGCGCGACTCATTGATCACTCCCGTAATGACCATTGAGGTTGAATCTGTCATTTGCTGAATAGCACGAGCAATGACAGCGATCTCATTATTTCCTTTGAGCAAGGCTGGATCAAGTGCTGCCGTTAAATTGCCTTGGGTAATCTCTTCACAGTATTTCGTAATGGTGCTCATCCGGGAACGGATATTTCGGATGGCCGCAAAAGAGATCGTGATCAGAACAACCAGCACAAGAGCCAGAACCGTGATCAACACAATTGTGCGCATTTTAATCTCATTTTGCGTATTTTGATATAGGTTGGCGGATTGCTCATTGTTATAATCTGAAATGGTAGTCAGCATCGTAACTATGGCCGTACTAGATTTATTAATCCGACCTCTCTCTTCTGTGTCATAAGTTCCAGTATTTTTTTTGACGGCCATGATCTGTTCAATATCCTGAAAATACGTGTCTATACTGCCTCTTAGTTCCTCATACAATTTCTGTTCCTTTGCATCCAATGTCCTTTGTGAAAATTCATTTAGCCCGGTTGTAACACTATCCTTTCCTTTCTGTACCTGCTTATATTGTTTATCTGTATACTCTTTATTGTCGAGTATTTTTGTATAATTGGCCCGCATATTGTAGAAATCACTTTTGACTTCAAGAATATTGGTTTGGTGTTGAAAGCGATCCACATACAAAATACCTTGACCCTCTTTAGCTTGATACATGCCGATAACCCCTACCAACGATACAATGAGCAAACCCACCAAGCTGATCACAATCATGGAGATCATCGTTGTTGTGACCTTTAAATCTCTAAGCCCTTTTCCTTTTTTCGTCCTGTCCGATAGCTTGTTACTCATCCAAACCCCTCCAGCTCGTCTATGGATAATAGTTCACGCTGCTCTCAACTTTCACGAGTACTCCGATCCCCCCTTGATGCTGCCCTCCAAACAACAATATGAAGTAGATTACAAAACGTGATGCTATATATATCGGTAGAAAGCGCTTAAATTTATAAGTCAAATTACAGTACTGCAAAAATAATGAATATTATAACAGGCAAATTTATACATGGACTTGCTACGTAAATCCACAATTTTAGTACTTATAAGCATGGGGAGTTTGGTAAACTAGAGGGGAATGCCTGCATGAAGTGAGGCACATATGCAAATTAAGTTCTAAACACTGGATGATGGGAGAGAACGTATTGTGACAAACATACAAAATCAAAAGCAAGTATATATAATCCATGGATACACCGCTTCGCCAGCAGATCATTGGTTTCCTTGGTTACAAGACAAATTACAGGAAGATGGGGTTTCGGTAGATATACTAGAAATGCCCAACTCGCAAGCGCCCAAGCTTAATGAGTGGATTGAGTATCTATTGCAAAATATTAAAGTTCTACATAAAGACACCTATTTTATTGGTCATAGCTTGGGATGTGTATCCATATTAAGGTACCTGCAGCAAGTAAATATCTCGGAACCGCTGGGGGGCGCCGTGTTCGTTTCCGGTTTTACTGACCCAGTGCCAAGCCTACCATCATTAGATGAGTTTACAATTGACCAATTGGATGATCAGCAAATTATGGATTCACTAAAGGCACGTGCAGCTATAGCTTCAAAGGACGATACGATTGTCCCCTTTGCACTTAGTAAGAAACTAGCGGAAGATATGCAGGCTGATTTTCACGAAGTAGATCATGGGGGGCACTTTTTGCAAAGTGACGGTTTTACCACCTTACCGATGGTATATCAAGTGTTACTTGAGATGATAAATGCAAATGAATAGCATGTCAGGAGAGCCTTGTGTCAAAAAAGCAACGCGGATTGAATCCGTAAACCTAGCTACTATTTACTTTTAGCAAACGATAACAAGCCCCGATGATAAGCTATTCCATCGGGGCTTGTTAATTTGCTATGGCCTTCTTTACTTTATTGTTAGGTCTTCAATTTAAAACCCAGTGTGATAATTTCATGCGGCTTTACAGACTGAAGCAACTCATTAGAAGAATCCACTACGATGTCTTCTCCTGGTTCTTCGAGGATATTACTTTTATAAAAATCGCACTGGTGCGGCCCGGGCTTGATAATTAATTCGGCTATACTATTGCTCATATTGTACCAGCGTAGCAGCACATCCCCCGACAGCTCATTCATTTTCATAGAGGAAAAGGCAAGCTCCGTGCTTTGCCATTCAAACGGCGCATAATCTGAAGCAACTGTACCCGCATGAATCCCCGTTTGTTTTACAATCCAAGGAATTTGGTATTGATAGGCTTCTGTATACGCGCCGGACTGAATACCGTCGCCATCATGTGGAATGATTTCCAGACGAGCGGTGTGCTCACCTGGGCACTGCGCTTCCGGCGTCGGGAACCATCCCCAATCCCCCAGCTCGCCAACTGAGCGAAGCAGCGTTATTGCAATCGTGTTACGACCATCACGCATGATTTCATATTCATTCAACCCGAGATTGGCTACGGTCAGACCGGTTTGTTCTCCGCTTACATCCACAAACGCCTGCTGATGCTGTGTGTTGCTTGGGTTTTCCCACTCAGGTGCAGGTTCATTGTCCCGGATTGCAATTTCAAACATCGAGTCCACCCGATGCTCACCGGTTTCTATATCTGTCGGAAACAGAGCGCGAAGTCGGTGATCCTTGGCTTGGTTGTTAAAGATGGTTTCCATGGAAACCCCTCTGCTGTTCCTAGATAAAGAAATGATGGTCCGTATCGTCAGCGGAACGGTCTGCCGGGAGCGCTGAGCCTTGCGGTATGGATAATAAACCAGCTCTCGCTGCTCCTGCTCCAGCGTTTCATCCGCAGAGGCCGGGATTCCCCAATGATGGATAATCTCGATGGATGCCAGAAAAGGTGTATCTTCAAGCACACGAATGTCAGCAATCAAATCTTTGGTAGTCAGTGCCTGCTCTCCCTCGGGCTGTCTGAACATATACTCGTTGCCGATATCACCCACATTTTCATATACGCCAAGGTCTTTGTAGCTACGGGCTGTACGCTTATCTGTCAGGGTAAAAGAGCCATTATCCGCAATTTCGACGTGAAGCAGATCATTTTCCATACTGCGACTGCCATGAAAGAGGGAAGAGGAGTCCATCTCGACACTACTTCTCAGCCAAGCATAGGTTTTTAAGCCTAGCAGGGGCACACGTTCAACCTCAAAGGTAAGGCGAACCCGACGAGACATGTAAGGCTGGCGGAATCGGTCATCCGGCAAATCATAACCGAACTGGAGCCCGAGGTCCTCCATCTTGCATGCCACCGGACTCCCTTCACTGTCCACCAGTATACGCCCGGAAAGATCAACGTTCTTCGCTTGATGAGCAGCCTCCTCAAGCGTGTATCCTTCACGGAAGTACAGACGCACCACTTCCAGTTCTGCCGACACTATACCACTGCGCTCCCAGCCTGACGTATTAAAAATCACGAGTGGCAACGCATCTGCTCCAAAGCGACTGAAGCCCGTCGTATCCACGGCTTGCGCAATGACCTCAATGCTTTCATCCACAATACTCTCGGCTACATGACGGCTCTTATCAAACCGGGTCACCATCTCACGGTGCACCTCGTCCACACTACAACCGCAAATACTGTCATGCGGATGGTTCTGCATCAGTGTTTTCCAGGCATAGGTGAACAAATGGTGAGGATAAGCCTGCCCCAGCAGATGGGCAAAGGTCGCAAGCGGCTCTGCCACTTTTTCCAGCATCACTTGACCCAACTGGTTCATCTGTTTCAAATACACCCGGGCAGAAGCCGTATTCACCAGCGTTCCCCAGCCGTCCGCGCGCTGACTGCGAAACTCTCCCTTCACTGAAGAGAGTTGCCTTTGGGAAGTCTGTTTCAGAGAAGTCAGATAATCGTTGAAATTGGAATGAACAAACTCGATATCCGGATAAAGCTTCTGTGCCGTACGGATTGCTTCCGGTAAATCAAGCTGTAAAGGCTGATGATCGCAACCGTTCATGAACAGCAGTTCACCCGTTGAAGCATATTTTTGCGCATCATCCAGTTTACGCTTCCAATAAATCTTGGCTTCCGCCTCATCTATAGGAACCTCATTGCCGTTGGAATACCAGTTGGCGAATAAAATACCGAGTACCTCTGATCCGTCTGGCCCCGTCCATAACAGTTCCGAAAAGGAAGACTCGTAGCCTCTATCCGACACTGTATTGTTAAACCCTGTCGGCTTTACGCCCCTTCCGAAGAAAACATTCGTAACCCCCGACTGTTGCATGAACTGCGGAGTCTGCCCAACCAGGCCAAACGTATCGGGGAAGTATCCGATCTTGGACGGACTGCCGTAACGTTCGGCATCGCGGTGACCAATCTGCATATTGCGTACATTGGCTTCGCCGCTGGTCAGAAAAGCATCTTGCAAAATGTACCAGGGTCCGATAAAAATACGATCATTGCGAATAAGCTGCTCCAAACGTTCCTTATGCTCGGGCCGAACCTGTAGATAATCCTCCAGAATGATCGTCTGCCCGTCCAGATAAAAGCTTTTATAATCCGGGTCCTGCTCCAGCTTATCCAGCAGAGAATCCATCAGGCTAATCAGGCGCATATGGTGCTTCTCATAAGGCAAATACCACTCCCGATCCCAGTGGGTATGCGAAATAATATGTGCTGTCGTCTTGCTGCCCGTGTATGTGTCTACTTCCCTGCTTATCGCTTGATTGTTGATTGATTCATCCCTTTGCTCGCTCATCGCATATCTCCTCACCGTATGTCTTGACCTGCCATTGTTCACTGTATCACTTCAATCGTCACGTCCTCGGGACGATATACTGCTAGCAACTGACCTTCTCGACCCACAGCAAACAAGATAGAGCGGCTCCTTGGCAACAGAAAAGCGTAGGATAATCCAGTCTCCTTATCCCGAACACGCACTTGGGTATCCCGGGAAAACTCCGATACGAAAATATATAGGCCCCCATTCTTGAAATTCAGCTTACGTCCATATAGCCCCGGCTGATCGCCACCGTCTATCCATTCCAGCTCTCGCTCCACCCCGGCAGCAGCGAAGGCGTAACGATACAATTCGGCAATCGGCTCATCTCTGCCATTCAACTCCAGTGGAAGCGGACTCCAGATCAAGCGCCCCTTGCCAAGCGGCAGGTTCACGACTTCATCACCCATCGCTCCATCCGCTTCCGGTGACAGTTGTTCCTCCTTAGCGACCTCAGCAATTCGCCGCTGTCCGAATGAGACAGGGAAGGTTTGACCCTCCAGACTCAGTACTTCCTCCCGTTGGACGTTCCCCAGCGTACGCTGCCCAATAATGGCATCAACCCGTTCGGTCATTTTCCAGTAAGGATCAAGCCCCAGTGGTCCGGTGACTAGTAGCGTCACACCGAAGGCTCGCACCATTTCCAGAAGATGCTCCAGCGATGTACTATCGAAATTGTGCGCGCTGGGGATCATAATCAGTTTCGGTAACTGCCGCTTGAGTGAGTCCAGATGATACTCGGAGACGGCACGGAACGGCTGCTTGAGATTATAGGACATCACCCGGGTAAGCCGTGTCGTGGCATCGAAGGCAAGTGATCGGTTAGAGAAATCATTGGAATACGGGAATACAACAGCCGTTTCTTCCAGCTTCCGGTCTGTAAACAGATCGCGAATTTCATTCATAAAACGCCCAAAATCGTAAGATACCTCTGCTTCCGGCTTCTCGGTCCCATCCGCACGTAACGCACCGATGTGCGATTCATTGGCATTATCCATATAAAAGTTCGTATTCCAGATCCAATGAATCGCACCCGCTCCGCCAGTCGAAAAGGCATACGCATACTTGAGCTCCAGCATGTCGCGCAGCTCCTCCTCCGAACGCTTGGCTCGACCATCTGGCGTCTCAACATACATGATCCCGGTTTCCTGAACGAGATTCGGTTTGTCTGGTGTTTTGGCAAAAATACCGTCCCACACCAAATGATCATTCAGCCACCATGAATGCACCGTCGTATAATCCACCACAGCCTCATAAAAAAACGGAGATGGCCGTTGCGCGCCCAGTGCCTCGTCCTGACCTACAGTTACCAAATGTCCGGGACAAAGCTCCCGAATCGTAGTCGCCAATTGCTCGGCCCACAGATTGTGCATTTCCATCGAAAATAGACAGTAATCCAGCCATTTGGCTCCCTTTTTGGCCTGATGCATATCCTGAACGTCGAAGTTGATCTCCTCCGGCTCGGGGATTGTGGCAGAAGAAAAGCAGGAAAGCTGCTGTGGCGTCATATTCCAGGCTTCCTGCAAAGCCTCAATGCTGCCATGGCGTTGCTCCAGCCATGTACTAAACGCCGCCTGTTCCCATGAGTCCCTCGCAGAGCGTGGACCGTCTGCGAAAATACGCGACGGATCAAACATCGAAGGCTCGTTAATTAGATCCCAATCCACATGGGTTGTAGCCGTGTGACGACTGACAATACTGCGAATGAATCGCTTTTGTGCTTCCACGCTTTGCGGATCAAGATAAGGGTTAACCCCTTCCCATGTTTCCGGTGTAAAAGAAAAGAACGTGAACGTCACCTGCAGGCCATGCCTTTTGGCTGTCAGCAAAAAAGCATCAATTGCACGAAGCACCTCTTCCGAAGCGTGTCCGTCTATCTGCATCATGTTGCGATATGCCGTCCATACGCCTGTACGAATCCAGTTGATGCCAGCTTTGGCCATCTGGGCCATATCCCGATCCCAAATTGCTGCATTGGGCAAAAACAAAAATTTCCGTGCCACATCTGAGGTCATATAGGTCATGCCAACAACAGGTAACGGGCGCCCGTCCTTTATAAAATAATCCCGACTACGCATGATGATCTGTCCTTCAGCCAGCAGTTCGGCATCCTGCCCCCAAAAGCCCTGTCGCAATATACGTACTTCACCATTCGATGATTCAGCTCGGCAAATGACCCGATATAAACCGCTTAGAATGGAAAAACCAAGGGGAATACGTACAAAGTTCTGTTCTTTGCTAACCTCAATCTGCAAGCGATTGCTCCATACCTGCTGATTGTACTCATCCAATATTAGCTCCACCGTCAGGTCAAAGCTCCATACCTCGTGATTTCTGGGCGTGGCTCCTTCTCGCTGCAATCTCTGGGTTTGAAGTGTCAGTATGGCTCGTTCCCCGGACTCATAAGCAGCATAGTTTGGCTTGATAGATAGCTCCGTCATCCCCTTGGCGCAAAAACGTGCCCATTGGGCAAGCAACTGCTCACCATCCTGTTCCCAAAAGGAAGCTATCAACGGCACATGGATAAACATCCAGCGTGCGCCAGCAAACAGACCTCGGGCATGCTCCCATAGCACCCCCGGGGCAGCAATATCACGCCCGTCCTTACTTACTCCCTTGAGCAAAGGATAAATTTGCGTATTCATCGGCCCGGCAGAGCCCATTTGGTGTGGTAGATCGCTACTTTTGGTCGTATGTGGAACGAGATTCCACGTATCCGCCACCTGGAACAGAGACTCCTGACCACACAGCACAGGAATATCCTCTGATGCGACCAGCGAAGCTACCTTCGACGCATCCACTCGCAGCACCTCATGAATATGCAGCTCCTGATGATATGCAGTCTGCTCAGTCTCAATCCACCAATCTCCATGCTCATCAGCAGGATTGCGGACCGGAATCTTAAAGGGTGCTCCCCCGACGTTAAGCAGCCCCCCTCCCCTGTGGAGAAATGCCACGATTTCGGTCCAGGCAGACTTGGGGAAATACGGCGCATGCAGATTGACAAAGCAACCGTTGTCCATATGCTTTAGCGTTTCAGCCAGTTCATCGGCTCCTACGACCACCACCTCTGCAACTCCCTGAAATGCCTCATCTGGCAACAGGCTCCCTATAGTGGGAAAGCCTTGCTCACTGAAAACAACGATGGATGGGTTTACTATGATTCCATTCATAACAAGCCATCCTTCATAGCCTTATACACAAGCTGGGCAAACAGACTGTTAGACCAAGCGAACCATTTTCGCGTATAAACCGTAGGATCCTCGGCATGAAAACCTTCATGCATGTAGCCAGTGTCCCCATCTGTTGCTTCCAGCATCTGGATCATCTCCAGCTTTTCTTCTGCGGTCCGGGCCGTTAATCCTTGCATAGACAGGGCCATATGCCAGATGTAACCTGGCAGCGTGTGCGGACTTCCGATGCCTTTAGCCGCCTTGCCCTCAAAGTAAAACGGATTCTCCTGACTTAAAGCGAAGCGTCTCGTATTTTGATAGATAGGATCGTCCGCCGTCGTATAGCCCAAATACGGAATGGACATCAATCCCGGTGTACCCGCGTCATCCATCAGGCAGTAGTTGCCAAATCCGTCCGTTTCATAAGCATATATAGGCCCAAATACCGGATGGCGGTAAATGCCGTACAAGCGGATACCGTGCTCCACCTCAGCCTCCAGCTCCTTCAGCTCGTTCAGAAAGTCCATATCACGGAATACCCACTCCGCAAACTCCTGCATCTGCCGCAAAGCAACCACTGCAAACATATTGCCGGGTATATTGTAGTGAAAATCGCAAGCATCATCACTGGAACGGAAGCCCGACCAAATCATCCCTGTATAATTTACAGGCATACCGAGTCCCTGATTGCGCAAGGAATCTGTGGGAATGCCGTTATTACGCGTAAACCGATACGCAGACTGCTCTTGATGACGCTGCTCCGTTTTGAACACATCCACTATTTTGCGCAGAGCCGACTTGAATTTTGAATCAAAAATATCGGTAAGCTCCGTTTCCTTCCAGTACATATAAGCTAGCCGAATGACAAAGCACAGCGAGTCGATTTCAAATTTTCGTTCCCACACCCATGGTGACATCTCCGTCTCATCGGTCGCATTCCAGTGCCAGTCATTCGCTGTCTCATTGAACGCATTCGCATACGGGTCTATGAGGACATAATGAATATGGCGCTTGATCAGCCCCCCAATGATGCGCTGTAAATCAGCATCCTCCCTGGCTAACGGCACATAATGAATGACCTGCTCTACAGAATCCCGCAACCAAAGAGCTGGAATATCCCCTGTAATGAGAAACGTTGTCCCATCATCCATTAGCTTGGTCGTCGTCTCCAGTGAATTTGGAAAACAGTTTTTAAACAGCTTCAGCAGCTTCGGCCTGTGAGCCAGTGCTTGCTCCGCTTCCTTGAGTACGTCCTGAACAGCCTGCGGCAAGTCAAGGTCGGGCATTGGTATTTTGGGAAGTCTGAATTGTTCCAATAGCTTTTTCGCTCCTTTATCTGTCGGGAAACACCCGTGCGGTTATAGTCATTCCAATTCTGCATATCTATTGCAAACGTATCGTTTTAATTTCATAAGGTGTAAAAGACAATGTGAGACAGCTGCCTTCTAGCTCAAGCGGCTGCAGGGGTTCCTCTAGCGCATTCGACACGTAGGCTGCTTTGAACGTGTAAGACCAGGTCAGCTTGATCGTTTCCCGCCCCCCAGAAGATTCATACAAACGAAGAATCGTCCCCAGTCCATCTTCGGCCGGCTTGATCGTATCCAGCACAACGTGACGGCTATCAAAGTTAATGAACGATCCACTGCTCGGTAGCACTCCGCTATTGTGCTTTTGCTGCTGTACAACAGGCATATCTTGATTCAGCTCAGCCGCATGACGCAAAGTATGAGCGCTGCGCCAATCTCCAACATGTGGATAAAGCGAATACGTAAAATCGTGCTCGCCCAGATCGGCATCTTTATCCGGCCATTTGGGTGCTCGTAGCAGAGACAGACGGATGGTACTGTCTTGAATGTCGTAGCCATATTTGCAATCATTGAGCAGACTCACGCCATACCCGTGCTCGGAAATATCCGCAAATCGGTGTCCACATACTTCGTACTGCGCCTGCTCCCAGCTCGTATTCCGATGGGTCGGCCGTTCCAAGGCACCGAACGGAATTTCATAAGTCGCCTTGTCCGTAACCACATCTATAGGAAAGCCTACCTTTAGCAGCTTGTGCGCTTCATTCCAGCTCACATGCGTCTTGAAATCAATTCGCCGCTCATGATGATAAAAGATTACATCCTGTGTCATTTCAGATTGATGAATTCGCCATCGGAAGCGCAGCACATCCTTCGTTTTTCCCTGAAGCACTACTTGTTTTTCCAGCAACTCGGCTTCTCCTGCTACCTGTTCCTCATAGCGGTCATCCAAATCCCAGGCATCCCACAGCGTCGGACGGTCATGGAAAAAATAAAAACGGTTTGCCCGTTCCCCTTGCTTCAAAATTTCACGGTTTGCCGCTTTATCCAGCAGGCGAATCATTTCGCCCCGCTCGTTAAATTGCACCTTATAAAATGCCGTCTCCCAGATGTCCCCCAGCGGTCCGGATATCATAGCGATCCCGGGCTTCTCACCTGCTTGAGCCTGTTCTCGCTCCAACCAAATCGTTTTGTAGCCCAGCGCAGGAATATCCGGAATACACACCGAAATGCCGCCTTCCTCCATATCGGTGTCCAGCCGCTCGGCTTCATCATTAGCGTAGTGGTAGACATACAATCCCTGTGCCGATTCCGTAGCAATATGAATCACAGCATTACGGCTCCAGCCCAGGCTGTTAAACACCAGGTACGGTGTTCCTGTTCTCGATCCTTCCGTGTTCACTTGAGCCGCCAGCGTCGTAATCCCCTGTTGAAGCCCGACATGTCCCCATTCGAAAATTTGCTGATACTCCTTATCCGAAGTGCCGTACACCTCGGTAATCGCCGAGCCAGGGATAATATCGTGGAACTGATTCAACAAAATCAGCTTCCAGCCCTCATGCAATGCCGAACAGATATCCTCCACCTGCTCCGGCTCCAGCTGTGGTAATGCCAGCGTGCTCCACAGTTCTGCCTCGCGGTAGACTCCCTCCGCTTTCCGGTTATTGCGTTTGTTGCGGGCGTGGGTCGTGTAGGTTCCTCGGTGCAACTCAAGGTACAAATCACCATGCCATTTGGGAAACTTCGGATGTGCCTGATCTATGCCTGCGAAAAACTGTCCCGCCGTGCTGAACTGACTCGCAGGCAATCCTACCATTAGCGAAGAACGCTCTATATATTCCAGCATTTCACGCGTAACTCCGCCCCCGCCGTCTCCATGCCCGTAAAGCAACATGTGCTCAGGATGCGCTGATTTTTCACGATAAGACTGCCAATGGTCATGAATGTCCTGGGGCCGTGTATTTTCATTCACGCCATGATTGAGGTAGGACAACATCGAAGTCCCATCGATGCCCACCCAGTGGAACAAATCGTAAGGAAACACATTCGTATCATTCCAGCCAAGCTTGGTCGTCATAAAATAGTCTATCTTCCCATGCTTTAAAATCTGCGGCAGGGACGCACAGTAGCCAAACGTATCCGGCAGCCATTCGATATGAGAGGTTTGGCCAAATTCCTGTTGGTAAAAACGCTGACCATACAGCATTTGGCGGATGAGTGATTCGCCACTGGGCAGGTTCAAATCAGGCTCTACCCACATCCCCCCGACCAGTTCCCACCGTCCTTCAGCGACTCTCGCTTTGACTCGTTCATACAGCTCTGGATCATTTTCCTTTACAAAAGAGAACAGCAGCGGCTGGCTCTGTGCATATTGATAGGCCGGGTATTCATCCATCAGCGCATCCACCGTTGAGAAGGTTCGGCTTGTTTTCCGTACGGTCTCGCGCATCGGCCACAGCCAAGCAATGTCGATGTGCGACTGTCCTACCATGTGCTCCAAAGCTTGCGCATTTCCGCCGATCTCCTGAACCTGACGAATCAGCTCCTTTTCTGTGGCTGAGATCGCTCCTCCTGCTCGAATGGCGTCTTCCTCCAAATTCGCAAAGCAATCCATCACCTCATACAGGGCTTTCAGCAAGCGTATGCTACGGATGTCGCCCTCCGGCAGCAGTACAGCGGCTTCGCTAACAACGGTAACGGTATACATCAGGCTTTGCACAGGCTTATTGGGCCGTACAAGATAGCTTGTAACAGAAGAAATCGGAGGTTGAATGACAGCCTGCCGATTGAGCGGATCTACGGGCTCAGGTACCGGATCAAACAGCTCAATCTCCAGTTCAGGGGAAGACCCGATGAGCTCTGGATTTAGCGTGACATAGGTATGATTGCGATCAAGCCCGTGATAGGAAGCACCATTGACTCGCAGCAACCCTTCCCCCCCGGACTCAAACACCAATCCAAAAGGCTCTCTCAACCACGCTGTTGGTACATTCAGCCGCATTCGAAAAAAATAAGTCGTCCCCTGACTGCTGGGGAATCGCTTGAGATCCAGTCCTTCCGATAAAGGTGCGGCGTCTTCGTATTGACCTGGTGTTAGGTAAGTGGAGCGTGTGATGTTCCAGCTCCGCAAATCCAGCTTCTCCAGCCATTGGCATTCCGACAATTCCCGAATCAGGCGTTTGATACGCTCCATTATTCATCCTCCCGTACGATCAACTCGGCACACAGGGTATCTTTGGAGTGCCTGCCTACTTGAATTGAAAATCGCCCAGCCTCAACGACTGGCTGAAGATCATGCCCTATATATTGCAGCTTGTCGGAGCCTACTACAAACACCACCGTCCGTGTTTCTCCCGGCTGTAATACAAGCTTGCAAAAGCCCTTAAGTTCCCTGATTGGACGGGTCACCGAGCTCACCACGTCCGAGATATACAACTGAACTACTTCAGCCCCTTCCCGGTCGCCCGTGTTGGTTACATCGACTGTAACCGTAACGGATTCGCCCGCTCGGATCGAATTGGCGCTTAGTGTAAGCCTTTCATAGCTAAACGTCGTGTAGCTAAGACCATAGCCAAACGGATAGCGCGGCTCGGCATCGTCTTCCAGATACCGCTTGCCCCGGGAACGCTTGCCGTTGTAATATACCGGCAACTGCCCCACATGTTTAGGGATGGAAAGAGTCAAACGTCCCGAAGGGTTCACATCCCCAAATAAAATATCCGCGATTGCATGCCCTCCCTCCTGACCGGGATACCATGCTTCCACAATGGCATGTGCGTGCTCCTCCACCCATGGCTCAGCAATCGGTCGCCCGTTCATATAAACGACGACAAGCTCCTTCCCCAGCCTGTAGACTTCCTGCATGAGTTGAAGCTGTACGCCTGCAAGCCCCAACGTCATCCGGTCAATGCCTTCGCCGCATTCCATGTCGTTCCAATCGTGATCTGATACCTTCGAGGCGCCGGTTTTCAGGTCAATCGTCCCTTCCCCGAAATCGCGGGCGCTGGACCCTCCAACCACCATCACCACGGTATCGGCCTCAGCCGCACATGCCAGTGCGTTATCAAAGCCTTCCCGGGACTCTCCCTTGATCCGGCAGCCAGGTGCATACAGAACACCGTCCTGATGCTTGCTTAATTTGCTACGGATGCCATCAAGCACAGTAACCACACGGGATCTCTGCTGCGGTGATGTATAATCGCCCAGTTGGTTGTAGATCTGATCTGCATTTGGGCCAATGACTGCAATACGCTTGAAGGTTTTCGGCAGGGGGAGCGTGCTATTGACGTTTTTAAGCAGTACAATCCCTTCGGTCGCAAGCTGACGAGCTAAGCGAATATGCTCCACCTGACCAATTACCTGCTCCGCTCGTTCTGCATTCACATACGGTTTGTCAAACAGACCGAGCCTGAATTTTAACGTGAGCACCCTGCGAACCGCCCGATCCAGCACGCTCGTCTCCAGCTTGCCAGCATGAACCGCCTCGACCAGATGGCTGCCGAACATTTCCCCGGACATTTCCATATCAATTCCTGCGCGAATTGCCTGCACAGCGGCATCCAATCCATTTTCGGCCACATCATGTCCGCTCGCTAACATTTCAATTGCGCCACAATCTGTAATGATCAGACCGTCAAATCCCCACGCCTGA
Organism: Paenibacillus sp. EKM301P; assembly: GCF_011800295.1. Lineage (NCBI taxonomy): Bacteria > Bacillati > Bacillota > Bacilli > Caryophanales > Paenibacillaceae > Paenibacillus > Paenibacillus sp. EKM301P. The sequence continues at coordinate 897,208 of NZ_JAALFM010000001.1, forward strand.
CGAAGAATATCGTCCAATAGCTCAGTATTCACTGTACACGGGACCCCGTCGATTTCGTTATAGGCTGGCATAACAGATTGCGCCCCTGCTTCCACTGCTTTTTGGAATGGATACAGATCGATTTCCAAAAGCTCGCGCCAGCCCATATGCACAGGTCCGGCATTACGTCCGCCTTCCGAGCTGCCATAGCCTGCAAAATGCTTTAGTGTGGCAGCTACGCTATGTTCGCTGAATAAGCTTTCCCCCTGAAGCCCCTCCACTGCGGCAACAGCAAATTCGCCGATGAGATAAGGGTCTTCGCCAAAGCATTCCTCCGTGCGTCCCCAGCGCGGATCACGCACAACATCAAGCACGGGCGAATACGTGACCGCCCCGCCCTGAGCGCGGGTTTCACTCGCAACCGCACGGCACATATCGCGGTACAAATCAACATTCCATGTGCTGCCGATGGACAGCGGAACCGGAAACACAGTGCCGTCAATCGCCATATGCCCATGAGAGCATTCCTCACCGATCAGTATCGGGATACCCAGCCGGGAATGCTCTATCGCATAACGTTGGATCATATTCACAGCCTCCGCCCCTTGTTTGGCAGATAAGCCATTCTCCAAGGTCACTCCGGTCCACGGATCAGCGCGAAGTACCCCGTATAAGGAGCCGACTCCTCCATTTTGTACCTGCTGCTTGAAATCATGATGTAGGGACAATTCCCCGTCTATGTGCTCATACACTTGCCAGCCAAAGGGCTGCACAAGCTGCCCCACCTTTTCTTCTAACGTCATCAAACCGATTAAGTGCTTAACCCGTTCTTCGATCGGTTTGCTTTTGTCTTTATAAATCAACATGTTCATGTCTCTCCTTCCCTGTTATTCCTTCACAGCCCCAACCGTAAGTCCCTGCACAAAGTAACGCTGGAAAAAAGGATAAGCGAATATAATAGGCAGCGTCGCCAGCACCACCATCGCCATCCGCGAGGTATCCTGCGGAATGGATTGAAGTGCAGCCAGACTCATAGAGCTGTTTTGCGAATTTTGCTGGATGAACTGAATGCTGGATTCAATCCGCATCAACATAGACTGAAGCGGCACCAGATTGGGATTGTCAATATACAACAGGGCATTAAACCAGTCATTCCAGTAACCAAGCGTGCTGAATAAGCCAATGGTGGCAAGTCCAGGCAGAGAGAGTGGAAGCACGATTTTTAAAAAGGTGTAAAACTCGCCTGCCCCATCTATTTTGGCTGATTCGACAATGGCATCAGGCACACTGGTGCTATAAAATGTGCGCAGGATCATAATATAAAAGGCATTCATGGCAAGCGGCAAAATCAAAGCCCAAATCGTATCCTTAAGCCCGAGCAATTGGGAAACGACCATATAGGTCGGGATCATTCCACCATTAAAGAGCATGGTTAAAATCGCAAAAATGGAAAAGAATCTCCGGTAACGAAAGCTCTTTCGTGAAATGGCGTACGCATATAACGAAATAAGAATGAGACTGATCACCGTACCGATGACCGTTACAGCAATCGTCACCCCATAGGAGCGCAGTAGCGTATCACTGGTACGAAATATGAAGCGGTAGGCTTCCAGACTCCATTGAGCCGGGAGCAAACGATATCCGTCCCGCGCCAGCGTTTTCTCATCGGTTAGGGAAATAATGACGACAAACAAAAACGGAAACACACATAGGAACGCGAACATCCCTGCTATCCCATTCAGAACAACATTCCAGCCCCGTGAAATATGATGGAAATCTCGTTTTTTTCTTTTTTTTCCAGCAGCCATAGTCCACACCCCTCTCCTCTTTTTTAGAACAAAGCGCTGTCTTTATCTATTTTTCGCACAACATAATTGGATAGGATGACGAGAACGAAGCCAACCACCGACTGATACAAACCTGCCGCCGTGCTCATCCCGATTTCGCCTGTCGTTTTCAAACCGCGATATACATAAGTGTCGATAACGTTCGTTACTGAATATAAGGTGCCCGAATCCCTCGGAACCTGATAGAACAAACCAAAATCCGCATAAAAAATCCGTCCGACTGCAAGCAGCGTCATAATGATAATGATCGGCGAGAGCAAAGGGATCGTCACATTACGAATTTGCTGCCACTTGCTGGCTCCATCTATCATGGCTGCTTCATACAAGGATTTATCGATCCCCAAAATTGAAGCCAGATAAACGACACTGTTATAACCGATCGCCTTCCATAGACTGACTAGAATCAAGATATAAGGCCAATAGGCGGCCTCTGAATACCACTGAATCGGCTCGATGCCAAACCCTGCGAGAACTTGATTCAGCATTCCCCGATCCATGCTCAGAAAGCTGAAGGCAAAGTAGCCCACGATGACCCACGATAGAAAATATGGGAGAAACATGCCTGTCTGGTACAGCTTCGCCAACCGTTTATTAATCAGCTCGGAGAGCAGAATAGCCATAACGACTGAAAACACAAGTCCAAGAATAATAAAGACCAGGTTATACAAAAGGGTATTTCGCGTGATGACATAGGCATCATTGTTATTGAACAGAAACTTGAAGTTATCCCAGCCCACCCATTTGCTCGTATAAATACTGGCCCAGAATCCTTCCCTGTTAAAACGATATTGCTTGAAGGCAGCCACAGTACCAACCAACGGCAGATATGAAAAGAAAAAGAACCAGATAGCGCCAGGCAGCACCATGAACAGCATAACTTTGTTTCGAATCACATTTCTGAAAAATGCGGCCATAGGTATCCCCTCCCAATCTGTAATGAGAAAATCAGCTAAAATAGCTATTGGAAAAAGACCGGGCGTAACTTACACCCGCCCGATCTCGCTTTTATTTCACAACCTAAAGGATTATTTGCGGTTTTGTGCCTTCCAGGCATCAAGCTGGGATTGCGCTTCCGCCATCACCTTATCCAGCCCAGCCTGCTTGAATTTCTCAATTACTTTCGGGAGATTCGTTTCCGGTTCCAGCGTGCCTGTCATCAGCGAAGCCCAAAATTGCTCTTTGACGTTCTGCACCGCTGCCATCTCCGTGGATACTTTACTGCTGTCAAAGTTGAAGCTCAGGATGGGAGAGTTTTTTCCTTCCGAGTTGAACTTCTTGAATTGCTCCCATTTGTCAGCAGGATCATTCGGATTCAGATACAGCAGCATATTGTTACCGAGTGAATACGAAGGCATATCATAATTTTTGGAATCAGCCAGATTTTCGATATATTGGCCATCTGTTTTTTTGTAATGCACTCCTTCAATACCAGAGTCAACCATATTACGTAATACTGGATCTGTATTCAGCAGGTTCAGGAACTGCATCGCCTTTTCAGGGTTTGCCGAGTTAGCCGAAATTGCCATAATGGAGCCCTGAACAGACGTATTGGTCACAATTGGATCACTGGCAGGTGTCGATATCACCGGATAGCCGTAGCTGGCAGACCATAGATTATCGGCTAGTGGTTGAGTTTGCGCACGATCCAGAAACCAGTTTCCGGACGTAGTTAAATCATTAGTCGAGCCTGTAGTTGCAGCTTCCGGTGATACATATCCGGCCTTGTAATACTTATGCATCGTCGTCAGCGCCTGCTTCATTTCAGGTGTTTCCAAGATGTTTACGATTTTATAGTCCGTAGTATCCAGTTTGACAGCCATCGGCAGGTTTTGAATGATATAGTCATATGGAACATAGGGAACATAGTTTTTGTCCATACCGAATGCCGTTACGCCGGGCTCGTTTTCTTTAATCGTTTTGAGCAGTGGCTCCAGGCTATCCAGCGAGCGGACATTGGAAAGGTCCAGCTTGTATTGGGTTAGCAATTTTTTATTGAACCGCCATACCTCTTGCTGTGGAAGCTCCTTGTTGGCAGGAATGCCATAATGATGACCATCCACCTTGGAGCCTTCCAGAAACGCAGGATTAATCGTCTTTTTAATATCCTGACCGTACTTGTCAAGCAAGTCGTCCAGCTCCATGAATGCGCCCTTTCTGGCATTTTGTACATAATCAAAACCACCGGAAGCCGTAAATACAATATCCATGGGCTCTCCCGAAGCCACATTCACCTGCATTTTTTGTGGGTAGTCGCCCCAATCGACCATTTTCATTTTGATCGTGGCGTTGATTTTCTTTTGGGTGTACTTGCTAACCTCTTCCATCACCCGATCTACATCTTTTTGAGGTGTACCAATGGTATACCAGATCAGCTCTACCGGCTTTTCCGCTCCCTCATTCGTCGTTTCCCCGCCACCGCTGCTTCCTCCACATGCACTGAGAATGAGCGTCAAAACCATACACATCACTAGAACAAACGAGTAGCTTCTTTTGCTTTTACCCATGTATGATCCTCCCTTATGAAATGGAATCTGACCCTGTCGTTTCATTCATTTCTGTTTCAGGATTTTTGCGAAATCCTCATTGATGAAGCAACTACGTTAACCTTAACTAATGTAAGCACTTTCATAAAGAAGATAAACTTAATAAACCAAGGTACAAATTAAAGAAATCCATGTACACCTGGTATTTATCCCAATCCTTTATAGTCTGTCGGGGAAATGCCCACATATTTTCTGAACTGCTTATAAAAATATCCCGTTTCCCAATACCCTACGTTCCGCGCAATTTCGTTTACCTTGAGATTTGTGCTTTTAAGCTGCTCCTTGGCTTTTTTAATCCGGTATTGATTGATATATTCAGCAAAGGTTTCGCCCGTTTCCTTATGAAATAACTGACCGAGATAAACGGGATGAAGGTTGTACTGGTATCCTAATATTTTTAACGATAGCTCCTTGGCATAATGAACATGGATATAGGACAACACCTGACTTACAATAGGGTTTTTCATATCTTGCAGTAGTGAATTCACCGTCTCTGTCGCCACATGCTGAAGCGCGCTCACCAGCTCTGCCCATGTCGTACAGCATTTTATCTGGTGCAACCCCTGCTGAAACCGCTCCGACTCATTGGAATGCTTGATGCTCTCCAGTTCCATCTTGAACCGGATCACCAGTTCCAGCGCCATATTCCGCAATTCATCCGGGGTAACCCTTTCAAGATGCTGGATTTGCTCAAAATCACTCTGAATCCGTGCGGTAAGCGCATCTAGGTCTCTTGCTATAATCAGCTTCGCATAATCCTTCCATTCGATGGAACAAGTCTCGCCAGCATTTCCCCCGCCCTCCTCTAGCAACGTATAGTCAATGATCCGGCGGTCATCATATAGCATAAAATATTCCAGTGATTTTTTAGCTTCATTATAGCTGCGTGGAGTAGCAACAAGCGAACCGGCGCTGCCTATCCCGATATAAACTGTTTCTTCCCCGTCCGTTGACCACTGAACAGAAAAATCCTCCAACTGCATAATCAAGTCCTGTCTGCCCTCATCATAATTCGGCAGTGCGGCAATGAGCACACTATCCGCATCAACATCGAGAAACAATGTTAAGTTGGGCTGATGCTGAATGTACTGCCTTAACTGTTGATGCATTCCTACCGAATCCCCCTCCGTCCGTAACACGGCTACCGCCATGAAGGGGATATTTAACGAAAAACCTATCAATTCAGCACGTTCCTGAAATTCGGTAGGCGCAATCTGCCCTGTCAGCCAACGGTACAACGTATTTTCCTTAAGCACCTGCACCCCGAACGTCTCATGTCGTTGATCCATCTGGAACCTGTCCAGCTTCTCCTTTGTATTGCATAAAGTGGATTCCAGTTCATCCACATTAATCGGCTTCAGAAGATAATTTTCGATGCCCAGCTTCATGCCTTCCTTCAAGTAATCAAATTCATTAAATCCACTCAAAATAATCACCTTCAAGTCAGCATGCAGCTTTCTCGCCTCACGAATCAGCCTGAGACCATTCATCGTTGGCATGGAAATGTCCGTAATAAGTATGTCCACGGGCCTGGAGGCCAGCGCTTCCAGCGCCAAAGAGCCATTTTCCGCATGTCCGACAATTTCTAGCCCAAAAGAGGTCCAATCCACAATATCGTATAATCCTTCAATGATAAAAGGCTCATCGTCTACAATAAATACTTTATACATATATGGCATCCATCCCTTCCCTGTTGGGGCATCGTACCCGAATCGTCGTTCCCTCACCGCTGCGGCTCTCCAGTTCAATCCCGTAATCGGCTCCGTGTAGAAACCGAAGTCGGGTGTGCACACTGCGTAGTCCAAACATTTGTCCGTTTTCCTCCTGGCGTTCCAGTTCCTCCAAAATCTCTTTCAAACGCTTCTCTTTAATGCCCTTCCCATTGTCACGGATCTCAACCAGCAGAACCTCCCCCGTTTCCCGCACATCAATGGTCAGCACATTATCATTCCGGTCGCTTTGGATACCATGAACAATATAATTCTCAATGATGGGTTGAAGCATCAGCTTCATGACAGAGCGGGTATACAACTCGGGGTCGACCGTAATCGTGTAATTGAACCTTTCCTTGTAGCGTATTCTGAACAACTCAAGATATAATCTGCAAGCCTCCAATTCATCTTTAAGCGTGTATATTTTTTTCTGCTGAACCAGGCTTTTGAACAACACGGATAAGCTATAGATCATTTCTCCTACATCCTTGGCCCCCTGGGAAATGGCCCTCATACGTATCACTTCAAGCGTGTTATACAAAAAATGTGGATGAATACGCGCCTGCAAGGCAACCAGCTCCGTTTGCTTTTGTTTGATCTCTGCTTTATACACCCGTTCAATATATAGATTAAGTTCGTCCAGCATATCGTTGAAGCTTCGAGAGATTTGTCCCAACTCATCCTCTCGGAGGTCCTGAATGCGAGCTGTGAGGTCACCATTTTTTACTTGACGAGTGAATTTAATAATCCGATTCGTTCGTTTAGCAAAGTTAATGACGAAGAATGCAGGGAACAGCACAGCAAACAGAATACAGATGACACTGATGGTCAAAATCGTATTACGAATGCCCCGGTACGATTGAGCCATTTCCTCATGGGGGACTGCCCCAATCACGACATATCCTTCGTCCGGAGAAATCAGCTTGTTAATATACATATTTTTCTTCGTCTGAATGATCCCGGCATCGGAATCCACATCGTCATATAATGATCGGGTCACTTCGACATAAGGGTACGTTTTTCCGTAATAGTTATTCCTTGAATCGAACAGAACGGTTCCATTGCTGGACAGAACGATAATTTCTCCCTTCAGGTTGTTCCCGTAGCTGGCAAGTGCATTGGAGATACTTTTGGAATTTAGAAATACTAGAAGCTGACCGGTATTTTTGAGTGTTTGCTTATTGTTAATGGGGACTTGTAACGAATATAACGAGGGGCTCCACTGATCGACCGCCTTCCGAATCCAGTAATTCGGAGTAGAGACGCTTTTGCTTTCTGCAGCCATCACATCCGGTACAAAGGAACGCGCCGCATGCACCGGGAATTGCTTGAATTGCTTGTTCTCATTGAAAGTAGACAGATATTGCTGGTCGGCACTGTACAAAATCAAATTGCTGATATCGCTATTTTCATCCAACCAATTTTTAAAATAGGTGAGTACATCTGTTGAGTAATCATGACTCTCCATGTACATTTCGTCCATGCGGTGCTGTACATATTCGGAATACGCGTGGTCCATAAAAAAGGAAACATTCATTGAGAGAACCTCATTCCGGTACATATCTCGCACCATGTTCTGGACGGATTCATGCCGGAGATGGATATAACGGTCAATACTTTCCATAGCTGCTTTCTGGGTATCCAGTTCCCGCCGAACAATGGATTGCGAAATGGATACATACGTGACATATGCAATTGTAATGATGGACAAAATCGCAATACAGGAGAACAACACTAGTATCCTCAGGAACATGTTGTTTTTAAAATAAGCAGTGTATCTAGTACCCCTTTTCATGGTATAAGCCCTCCAGAATCGTGATGCGTGAATAAAGTATACCATGTCCTTCGCAGGAGATAAGTAAGCGCATTCATGAAAAACGCGATTTTCTTTAATTTAAACGCTATATCTTTAATTTATCCTCTATGTAAAAACCGTTTTATTGATTATCTTTAGGGGGATAAATACTCGTTAGGGGGATGAGCTATGAAACGTAACAAGGTTCACAAGTTCGCTTTAAAATGGACTGCTCTGGTTTTGACTTCTGTCCTGTTCAGTCAAACCCTCTCTCCATCCGTGTATGCAGGCGATACCCTCCCGTATAAAGGAGAAAGCGCCAAAGGACCGAATCAGCCTTATCAGCATGGATACGCCAGCTCACATATTTTGGACTGGACTCCCACCCAAGATGTCTATGGAGATATGCTTCGCGCCCGTGTCCCACTGCAACAACGAAACAGCCCCTTTGCAGCCACACAGGCTCAGCCTGCTTTAAGCCCTGACACGCAAATGTTTACACTCAGCGGGGATTATGGCAACGCTTTCTTCGATAGCTATCCCTATACCAATAAATTCAGCCAATATTTGTTCAATTACTGGCAGTATACCGACTATTACGGCTACTGGCATGGCATGCCTACCGCTCATGTCCCTGAAGAGCTATACGATCCCCAAAAGGATTGGACGGAAAAGTGGTTTGAGTTCGGCATTCTGAACATTCCAAATCCGGGTTATACGAATGCGGCGCACAAAAACGGCGTTCTCTCCATCGCCTGTATCTTTTTCTCGGATAATGACCGTGGACCGCAAACGTATAAGCAAATGCTCGTACAGGATGCTCAGGGAGAATTTCCGGTAGCCAGAAAATTGATCGAAATGGCGAAATATTATGGCTATGACGGCTACTTCATCAACCAGGAGGAAGCTTCAAAAGGCGTAGCTACAGAGGATATCCCCCGGTACAAACAGTTTATGAAATACTTACGGGATCAGGGTATGTATGTGCAATGGTACGACTCCACCGTAAACGAAACCGGGAAAATTGCTTATCAAAATGAGTTTAATGCCGTGAACAGCCCGTTTGTCAAAGACAAGCAATATGGACAGGTGTCCGATTCTATTTTTCTGAATTATTGGTGGGACAAAGCGAAGCTGAAAAGCTCCCGCGACCATGCCAAGCAATTGGGTCTGAACCCTCTTCAAACTGTTTTTGCCGGGATTGAGGGCGGGAATGGTGACTTTGGCAGATGGAAGCAAAAATACGACCTTCGTCTGAACATTGGTGATAACGGGCAGCCGATGAACAGTATCGCAACGTTGGGAGCCGATTTCACACATAATGCGCTGGATGAAGAGCTTGGCGGGCAGGACACCAATCGCAGAGCTGACAATGCCTATCAATGGATGACCTTTATCCGCGACCGTGTCTGGTGGTCCGGTCCGAATCAAAATCCCGTCCGTGCACAAAGAAACTCAAGTGTAGATTTGTCTGATGTAAAAGCTTCAGGCGCAAACTGGGACGGTATCGCAGCATATATCGCTGAACGTTCTGTCATCCGTGGCTCCCATTTTAACACCAGCTTCAATACCGGCCATGGCTTGCAGTATGTAGTGAATGGAGTTGTTTCCAATCCGAAGGAATGGTCCAACATTAATATTCAGGATATCCCGGTGACCTGGCAATGGTGGCTCGATACCAAAGGTAAACCGCTCTCGGTTGACTACGACTATGGCCCGAATTATACCAAAGGTACTCGGTTTACCTATCAGCCTGTGGGCGCTTATCAGGGCGGCAGCTCCCTTGTCGTGAACGGAGAGCTGAATTCAGATAACTTTTTACGCCTGTATAAAACGGATCTGTCGATTAATCAGAATTCAAACTTATCCATCACGTACAATAAGCCTTCCTCTGATGACAGCTCAGTACTGAGCATCGGACTTATGTTCAAGGATAACCCTGGCCAAGTCGTAAAAGTCAGCATCCCTAACTCTGGTAAACAAACCACAGGCTGGGTTAGCCGCAATTTGGACTTGAGCCCCTATCAAGGAAAAACAATTGCAGCTTTCGGTTTATCTTTTGATAATACGAATAAAACAATCAAAAACTATCAGATGAATATCGGCCAAATCAAGATAACAGACGGTTCTGCCCGGAAACCATCCGCGCCGACAGGATTTAAAATCACCAAGGCACTGACCGATACGAACGAAATGCTCGTAGCCTGGGACCTTGAGGATTACTCCAAAGTTAAACAATACAATCTGTATGAGAACGGCTCCTATATCGGCGGAATTTATGACTCAACCTATTATATTAAATCCCTAAACCATAAATCCGGTGAATTAATGCTTACCGCAGTTGGGGCTGATGGAACGGAAAGCGAACCGGCTCGATTAAGCTACGATCTGAATGCTGCCGTCAGTCATATTAAGGTGGAGACGAAAAAAAACGGGGATGCCACAGTAACGTGGAAAAATCCATCTAAAGCAGACGGAACGGTTAAATTGACCTTAATCACCGACTATACGGACACCGTATTCCAGAAAACCATTACGGCGGACAATGGCGATGAAACGGCTACGTTTACCGATCTGCCCACAAATGGTGATCGCTACACCCTACGTATCGCCATCGGCAATCATGAACCTGTAGCCTATACCGGGCAGCTCGCAGACACGATGATAGAGCCTTATGCAAAAGAGAATGTGACAGTCACCGGATCAACCTATACGCTTGCTCTACCCACCTTGAAGGACTGGCATTATTTATATGTATACGAAAACGATGTGCCCAAACTATTTGGTGTAACTTATGTATCAAAAAAGTTTCCTTACATTGTCCGGGGAAGAACAAAATTAAGTGAACTCACTTTTACCCCTACTTCTCGTACCAGCTCGCTAAAGATCGTGCTTGAAGATTACGCTGGCAATCAGGCCACCACATATGTAAGATAGCTTGGTGCAAGAATTCCGAGACCGTCGATTCGTTGTTCGAACAACTAGCTCAAATTCAGCTATAGGGACGTGAGCATACGGCACAATAGCGAGAAAATCCAATTCAATGGACTTCTCGCTATTGGCTATATATTGGGCAGAATCATGTACCTATCAATATAATGCCCATTTTTCCGTACACAGCTCTATAAATGAATGGGCAACCTGTTCACATTCGTCATACCCCAAGCTACCAGAATGAGCAAAAAGAATGGGATATTCGTTGTTTCTTTTTTCTTCTCTCATATCAAACATATAGTGATTTCCACTACCATCCATCGCAAACGACACGGCTCCGGCCATATACTCTGGCAGCTCGTAGGCGAGGTTCATTTCTCTCAAATCCTCGGTATTGAAAAATTGAAAATAACGTTCTCCATTTTGAAATTCCCCGCCATTAGAGTATTTCAGCAATTCTATGTAACTATCAGGAAATTGTTCTTGGGGCAGATGCCAGCCCACAGGATCTAGCGGTTTATATTGATCATAAAATGGAGACGATTTCGGGAAAGGGTTCACTTGTCTTTGTTGGATTTCGTGAATTTCCTGCTCCGATAGCTTGATGTTCCATGTGCTCAAAAAATCCCCGATTTGTTCACCAGTTGCTTCCGGGCATTTTACAAACTGTTGCTCAAAATGAATTCTCCACATAATAACCAACCTCCCTGCCTTGACGTCTCTAAAAGTTGTTGTTGCTACCTTTTTCAACCTTCTCCATCTTTTTCAACCCATTCAGCCACACTTTCATGAGGTTGAAGGTTCTCACGTTTATAGTAAAAAACGGTCTTGAGCTCGTAATCCAAGCTTTCAGCAGCAATAAAAAATCGAGTGCCGAACGTTTGATCCTCCATACAAATCACAGGCCCCTCATGAAATCCGTAAGAGACGGTTTTTAACATTTCCAATTCCTTGTCATTAGCCAGTCTAAAGCATTCAATTGAAAATACACCGCCCGGACAGGAAAGAAACGAGACCTCGTAAAATGTAATCTCTATGTTGTGATAATAGCTAAAGTCAAAGCTCCCTGCTAGTACCAGCTTGGGGCGACTTGTATAATCATAAATGTAGTAATGATCAATGTTATTTTGAGAAAGTATTTCATTCAGCTGCACCAGTTTGGATTGAATGGAATGATTCATGATCTTATGTCCCCCTCCCCACTCGCGGCTATTCCCGATCCGTCACCGCCTGCCACGCTTCTGTTATGGCTATAGGTGATTTGTGGCTGGTCTCTCCGCCACCTTCCTGAGTCCATAGCGGCGGATAATAAGCAAATACCTCTCCTGGCTGAAGTTGCTCCATATCCGACTGCCAACCATTCCAACGGAATGTCTGGTAGAACAAGCCCAAATCTCCCTCAGCCAACCAGCTCAAGAAACCGGAATAGGCCAGTTCAGTGGATTCCCACTCCAATGCATCCGGTGCAAAATAGTAGATGTGGCCGCTGCGTCCAAACTTCCCTGTATCCAATCCAAAGAAGCCACCTGCTGCATCATAGGCCACAATCAGCATTCCCCCAAGTGCAGGGACGCTCACTGGCTCTTGCAGCCCGTTCCACGAAGCCAAACTACCGTAAATTTCAGGCCCACCTGCACCCAGTAAGGTGATCCATCCGTGGTCAAATATGATCCCTCCTGTTTCATAGGCAACCGTTCCCAAGTACGATTTTGTGCTCACTTGCAAACGGTAGAGCGAATCTCCCCTAGCAGATTCCGATTCTGCCAGTACAATACGATATGGATTATTCCCTTCTTGCAGAATATTTCTGACCTCTTCCCATGCATGGTTGTCCTGATCCACCAGCTCATCAACCGTTAACGTATGCATATCCATTCTCCTTCCTGTATTCCGATATCCATCTTTCAACCTGTGAACTGATTTTCGAAAACCTGCGTTTGCTCTAAAATCACCCACTGATTCAGCTCGTCGTAGCCTTGGACAATCGCCGTGATCTCATGCCTCGGATACATCCACTCAGATGGGGTCTTTTCCGCATATGAATGGGTGTCTGCCAATCCGACTGCATTGTGCTGGAAAATATGAATAAGTGTTCCGTGTGGAAAAAATGCTTCAATATATCCGCTTACCTTAATCCCAACCGGCAGTACGGTTTTGACTTGATGCCATTCCTTGTTAAAGGTGTGAAGATTGCTAGACCAGATTTCTTCAAACTCTTTTTTTGTAATTTTCGTATAATAGGGCTCTGTATCATCAATTGCTTTCTCGGCTAACAAGAAATGATATTGCTCGTGCTTACGATTAGAAGCAATAAAAGTACCGTCATCTTGGATCACAATTTGCCGATAGGCTACACCGTCTGAGTCTATTTCAAAATACCAGGTTCCCATGCCTGGTTCCGGACAATCTTTAAGATATTTCATTGGTCCCTCCTAAAAGGATGTATAACCGTGTCATTTCTTCTTTCTTTTTCCGCTATAGATTCTTGTCAAGTATGCGAGATATTCCGAACGCGTCAGGCCTCCCGTTTGGCGGTTGAACTCATCGTACGAAATGTCTTCCGGGAATCCGAATTCGGCCAGTGCTTTTCGACGCTCCTCTCGATACAACGGATTATCCAGCGTTTTGTGCCACTCCCGCTCTTCCCAAGGACCAAAACAGTCCGTAATAATACCTGAATACACACCGTTATTTAAAAATTCCCGCGAAGACTTGAACACTGTCTCCCCTTCCGGTTTGGAAATCGTGCCCGTTCCCCAGGACAGCCTATATATTCTTTCTTTACTGCTATCCGTGCTAATGCCGTAACCCATCGGAAACACAATATCCTCTTCTACCAATGCTTTATGCCCTACCCACTCGTAGGACCCTCGCATAAAGGAATCATCCATAACAATCCAGGTTGTATCCGATAACGGGGCGGCTGTGATGGATTCCAAAGTTATTGAACGGTCACGACTTGTACACAAATACGGACGTACGAATAAAGGCATCGTCATGACACTGTTCCATATGCTCTCCTTTGCAAACAACTGATCCTTTTGCATTTGGCGCAAATCACCGACGACCAATACATACCCATCTGTAAAAAGGTCTATTTCCACACGAAAGATGTCTCCCGGGATGGTTTTATAACGCTGGTTTTTCATATGCTTTAATCGATCCAGCTTTCGATCATAATCGTTAGGCACAAGTGACGGGTAACGTTGAAGCCAATCCATGATCTCTTCTTTACTATGTAAATGCTCACATCCAGTGATGGGCAATCTCACGCCAGTTTTGCTATTCACAGCAGTAACATAACTAATAGGACGATCTCTTCGAATGCCTGCTGAAAAGGTCACACCTTCTGCTGAGATGCTCGAAACACTTGTATAGTTCAGTTTTTTCTCTTTGCCACGAGCCGTTTTAGGCAGAACAACTGCCCGATCACGGGTAAAAATCTCTACATCAGCTTCTCCATAAGCATCCTCTTTAGAAGAAATTCGCTTGCGAATAACATCTCCATCCATACAAATAAAATATCCTTCTTTAATTTCTACCACGTCCCAATGTTCTTCCAGCGTCTCCAGCCCAAAATAGGGTCGTAACGCGTTGGTTAACCAACTATTCATATGCTCCTCCTGTTCCGAGTTTAATTCAATAGACTTCATTTCTGTTATTCCAGAAATTATAACATAACACGGCATGTAGCTCGTTTATTCATACATTGTTCCGCTTGGGCCAACTCCTCCTGAATCCAGCTACTGCTGGTAGACAGTTGGAGCAAGTCGGCTGTGATCTGTTTGGCCTGTTCTTGCAATACGTGTGGCTGATCTGTTCCTTCCAGAAAGCGACTCACAAAATGAAGAAATACGTCTACCTTTCTAAGCAGCATCAACACAGGCAAAGCGTCGATCTCGGGTTGGCTTAAACGGATCTGGCGGCTGAAGCCCCGACAAAAATCACGAACAGCCGTTGTCTCCTCCGGTTGCCCCAAAAATCCTGATAAGATGACCGCCGGTTCCATCACCCGAACGTCTAACGTGCAAAATTCAAAATCAAGCAGTGCAGCCACCTGGCTATGATCAGAATCCTTTACTAATAAATTAGAAGCGTTCAAATCTCCATGTACAAGCTGATGCGGCAACTCTTCCAATGCTTGAAGTGAATCTGTAATCTCTTCATATACTTTTCCTATCAGGCGCAGCTCTTCATGTAAATTCTTGAGAGGCTCCGGCGGGTTTAAACAAAAGCCTTGGATTACTTCCGGGCTACATAATGGATAGGATTGCTGCAAAGCATAATACGGCCGATAGACTGGGGTCATATCAAGATTAAGTGTTGCAAGTACAGCAGATAGTTCACCAGCAGCCTCGCCAAAAGAATGGGCAAAGCTAGGGTCCTGCTCCAAGGGTGATATACCTTCTATGTATTCGAATAGACACACATATTTGCCACTATCCTTGTCAACCTGTGCAAGTGTCTCTCCTGTAATCGTTCGAATTGGCATTGGAACCCTGAAGGATAGAGATTGCTTGCTCAGCGCCTGCAAAACCGCATGCTCAAATTCAATTTTGTCCCGATCCCTGTGTGTATCGTAGACGCGCAGCACCCCGCTTCGCCCACCGCTCTTAACAAAATACGTCGTATTATTCCAGCCCCCGGTTCGTCTTTGCAATGTTCCATTCCACTCTGGCCAGTTCCGTCTTAGTACCGCTTCCAAGGATATCCCCCTTTACATTACTAGCTTATGAATTTGCCGATATTATAACATATAGACGCCCAATTCAAATTGGACGTCCTTGTGTATTCTTCATTTTCTCATTTGTTTGTTTCGGATATTTTGCGGGGTGGCACCATACGCGGTCTTAAATTTTTTATAGAAAAAACTCATGCTGTTATATCCAACCTGCTTAAATATCATTTCAAACGGCAGGTTGGTATTCACAACCAAAGAATAGGCGGCATTAAGCTTAATGTTGGCAATGAGCTGAGTGTAAGTAAGACCCGTTACTTTTTTTAACTTGTTACTTAAATACGTGCTATTGTAATTAAAATGGTTAGATAATTGCTGAAGGCTTAAATGCTGATAATGCTCTTCCATATAATTCAGAATAGAGGTAATATGATTTTCCTGTTGGTTTACATGAATATTATGCTCGCTTTCCAATACACGAACCAATTCTCCAAATACAATTGGCAAATAAGCCTTGACCAACTCCATAGAGTCCTCTTGCCTGGAAAAATATTCGATTAAGATTCTACGCAATATATACTGAAGGTTCTCATTATGCTGCGACTCAAAAATAATAAAGTGATTATGATGCTGATGCTGGAGGACAGAGTTGGCGAGAAACTCGCCGATCAAACTTTTTTTCTTGGATAGCCGCTGTAGAAAGAGGGACGAGATCGTTTCTTTTTGCAGCAGGATATTAATCAGTATATCGTTTTCTCCCAAAGGAGAGATGCTGTGCGGCACATCCTTATCCAGAACACACACTTGACCTTCACAAAGCTGAATCTCTTTGCCCGCTATAATTTGGTTGCATTTACCTGAGTAAACATAGTTTAATTCAATAAATTCATGCATGTGCTCTAGCATCGGAGCAAACCTGTTGTGCTTGCTAATATAAATATCATGTTCTCCGAAAAAGAATAAAGCGGGCATTCGATACATATTCAGATTCATATCAAAAAATCGCTCATTCTCCGATTCTTTGGAGAGATCATTAATCACCTGATTGCTTTGTTGTTGCAGAAGCTCAATTTCAGTTTTACTTCTCAGCAACTGATCCAACTCATGCAGGTTCATAAACACAGACTCCTCCTTCAGACTCCCATTAACTGTGAACTGCCGTCTGTGTTTTGCTTTCCTTTCCTCTAATAGTGATTCCCAGACAGAGGAGCGCAGCAATCATAAATACAATCGCTGAAACGAGAAAGGCAAACGAGGCAGTTTCATTCCCAAACAACACCCCAACTAACTTGATGATATAAGGCGAAGCAAACGCTCCCAAATTGGAGCCCACCATTGCAATTGAAATAGATATCGTCTCACTGCCCTTAGGTACGATTTTAGTTAGTATGGTAAAAATATAGGGAATAAACAGTGCAAAGCTAAAGCCAATGATCAGCATGGCAACCGTAACCATCGTCACACTCTGAGCAAACCAGAGCAAGACAAAACCTGTTGCTGTTAATAAACTGGAGATAAAAGGAGCGTAATTTCTGAACCATTTATATATTCTACCAAACAAGAAGCCTGCAATCATAGTCGACAAGGAGAACAGCGTCAAAGCGGTCCCTAAAAATCCTGCATTAGGCATACTCTTCTCAGCAATCATAATGCCTGTTTTGGTATACACAATCATAATAAAGGTCATAAACAGAAAAAGTGCAGCTCCTAATCCAAGTACAGATAGAGATATTCCCCCACCTCTGTGACCCGTTCCTATGGAGCTCACTGTAGGCTCCTCGCGCTCTGGTTCAGGGATGATAAAAAAGAATAACAGTGCGATCGGAATCGTGATCGCATAGCATAAAAAGGCAAACGGCCAGTCGATTAGGGCAAGCTGTCCTGCCACAAAGGTAGCCAGGCTACTTCCGAGCCCTTGTACAGCGCTTTGAAAGCCTACCAATTGAGCACGTTCGTCCCCTTCAAAAAAATCACTAATTAAACTGACAGCCAGTGAATTGAACATCCCCAGACCTGCTCCTAGCACCAAACGCAACGCGAGAATCCATGTAATGTTCGTAGTGAGCATAGGAAGTATTCCGCCGATGACCACGAGCAAAAGTCCTAGCAGGACTGTATTTTTTTTACCCAGGCGAGAAGAGATCGGACCACTCAGCAGCACAAACAGCATCATCGAGAAGGACGGGATCGTAACTACGCTTTCAATCAGCGAACTGGAGACTCCCGGTAATTGGTTCAGCATCATCGGGATGACAGCCGAAATAGCACTCGCTGATGTCAGGACTAAGGAAATGGACAGCAACGCCGTTTTAAACCATATTTTGTTTTTAATATTCATCAAGCTTCTCACCTCTAGTCTATGTTATTTAGTCTCTGGTTGTATTTGTATTGGAACGTATACTGTCCAGACCCGGCGGTAAACGTCAATTCATGGTCTCCACTTTTTTGGAAAGTCGCCTGTTCTCCGGTAGAACCTAATTCCCCGGCCAGCTCTTGTGGCACATTACCAGGCGGATACTGAATGGACGGGTATTGTGTGGTAATGGTCTGTTGTAGCGTATCCAGCTCCATAACGCCTGGAAGCGTAATCTCAGCCGTCGTATTATGTGGTACGTGAACCGTCATCTGCATTTCTTCATTCACGATTTTCCAATGGACAGCAAGCGCACCATATGGTGTCTCCAGCTTGCCATGGGCCGAAGTAAGATTAATAGGCGGTTTGGGTGCTAACCGTGACTTTTTGTAGCCCGCTTCAAGCACATCGATACCGGCAATATTTTGGTACATAAAGTCTCCAACTGAACCGTACGAATAGTGATTGAACGAATTCATATCAGTGCTCCAGAAGGAGCCGTCCACTTTGATGCTGTCCCAATGCTCCCACATGGTCGTGGCCCCACGTTCAACCTGATAGAGCCAGGAAGGATAATCTTTCTGGAATAAAATTTTATAAGCTACATCTGTATAGCCGTTGTCGGATAAAACTAGGCATAGATAGGGTGTGCCCACAAAGCCGGTATCCAGATGCATATCATTTTTTTCTATCAGCCGTACGAGCTCCTGGATCACTTGCTTTTTATACCTTTCCGGTACCAATCCGAAGTGCAAAGCCACAACCTGTGCAGTTTGGGTATTCGAAGTCAGCTTGCCAGCGTCATCAAAATAACGGTCCGCAAAAGCGGCTTTAATCCCTTCATGCAAGCTTTGATAGGTGTTGTAATCGGTATAGCGATTCAGCAGTTTGGCCGTCTGCGCCAAAATATGAGTCGAATACGCAAAGTATGCAGTCGCTACCAGCGTTCCATCGGTCGCTCCAAAATAGCTTCCTTCCTCGCTGTCCAGCGCCAACCAGTCTCCCAGTTGCAAACCACTATCCCACAGATGCTCCTCAGTCCCCTGTGCACGGATATAATCGACCCATGCTTTCATACTGTCATACTGCTGGGCTAAAATTTGCTTATCCCCATAACATTGATAGATCGTCCACGGACATATGACCGCCGCGTCTCCCCATGCTGCCGTCGTTTTGTCCATATTGTCAGCAAAGGTTCCTTTGAGGACATCCGGCACGACAAAAGGCACAGCCCCATTCTCCAACTGGTTGTAAGCCAAATCTTTCAGCCACTTTCGGAAGAAGGAAGCACTATTCATATTGAAGCTGGCCGTTCTGGCAAAAATCTGTGCATCGCCGGTCCAGCCTAATCGCTCATCACGCTGCGGGCAATCGGTCGGCACATCCAGGAAATTCCCCTTTTGCCCCCATACAATATTGTGCTGGAGTTGATTGAGCTTTGGATCGGATGTCTCGAACAAGCCAATTGTCTCCATATCTGAATGCAAAACAACGCCCGTAAAATCTTCAATGTCTACGCCAGCCGGAAAGCCCTCAAGTTTCACATATTGGAAGCCTTGAAAAGTGAAATGCGGCCTAAATATCTCCGTCCCCTTGCCGCTGCAAATGTACGTAATCTGCTGCGCTGCATCCCGAATGTTATCTCGGTAAAAATTCCCTTGCTGATCCAGCACTTCACCATGTATCAAATTCAGAACCGTACCCTCAGGAGCTTCAACTTTAAATTCCAGCCAGCCTACCATATTTTGACCCAAGTTAAGGACCAGCTCGCCTTTAGGCGTTTGAATCAGTTCAACAGGCTTTAATCGGTTCATTACACGGACAGGCTCGTTCTCCTGAGCAACCAGATGACTTAACGGAAACGGGACGACCTGCATCATTTTCCGTTCATTCAAGGAGCGATGCTCGCCTGCCTGCTGCTCCAATCGGGCATCATAGATTTCGCCGTTATAAATGTCCGACATCAAAATGGCACAGCTCGTTTCCTCCCAGGAAGAATCTGAGCAAATGAGTTCTGAACGGCCATCTTCATAGCTAATCTTCATTTGAAATAACAAAGCATTCGTGTTCCCATAGGTATCCTTGCGCTTTTGCCAGCCTAGATAGCCGCTGTACCAGCCTTCTCCTACCGTGGCTGTGATGCGATTATGTTGTTCTCGAATGGTAGAAGTCACATCATAGGCTTGCACCTGGACACGATCGTTATAATCTGTCCATCCCGGGGTAAAATAGGCATCGCCTACTCTTTGTCCATTTAGCTCCAACTCATACAAACCAAGGCTTGTGGCATAAATGACTGCTTTTTTCACTTTTCCCTCAACTGAAAAACACTTGGAAGCGGCAAAAGGGGCTCTCGTCTGAAACTGTTCATGGAGGCTTCGCTCCTTCACTGTAATCCATTCTGCCTTCCAGTCCTGCTCAGAAAGCAGCCCCATTTCCCAAAAGCCAAACTCACTCCATTCCGATTCCTCCGGTTCGATGTCACCTGCTCCCTGAGCCCATACTTTTACCCGGTAATAATATCGTTGTCCGGATTCCAGTGGAGGACCTCCATAGGGAAACAAAATGGATTGCTCCGAATAGGAAAAATGATTCCAAATCAGCGGTTCAAAAGTAGGATGTATGGATACTTGCAATTGGAAGCGTTTTTGGAAAACGTATATGTTGTCAGATTCAATTTGCCAGCTTAGTCGCGGCTTTAGGCAGCCCAGTCCAATCGGATTGTTTAAATGTTCACATCTAAGCGCTTTCACTTTTAGCATTCGTATGTCCTCCCTGAGGTCTTCTTTTGTGTTTCTATACTCAAATTAAAACGCTTCCAATAGTTGTGCGCAATGTTGTATCCCTGCATGTTGTATGCTTGATTTACAGGTGTTGAATGTCCAACCCTTATATTGAATCTTAAAATGGGTCTATTAGAAAAATATGTACGTGTATACATCGCTGCTACACTAAGCGATCCCGTCTCAAAAGGAAATCGCTTGTTTTATATACATATGGATTGTAGTATTAAGCCGATCAAGAAAGGAGAATCACAGTATTGGAAACGAACTACAAAAGGCTGCTGGATCAGATGATGGCACCCTATGATGAAATGCTGCAGAGTCTAGTAAGTGATCACGCCGATTTTTCGAAGGTTGACTATTTGGAGCAACACAATGAGGAATATGGAAAAAGTGATGCCAATTATACCAATCGCCTGAAGGTGCTTTTGGCTATGTATAATCGTGAGGATCGAGATGCCCCGCATTACGAACCGATTGTGAGAAGGCTGCTCGTGAATGAGATTATAGACAGGGAAACGAACAGTTTTCAGGGGATTGGCGATGCTCTGTATTACGCCATTTTTTTACTGCAAAAGTATGAGCGTGAGCAGGACCAAATTTTGTTCCAGCAGGCCAAGAAGGCCAATTTCGATACATATGCCGGGTTTGACCCTGAGTTGATTTTGGAAACATATTTGTTCAGCAAAGATACAGCTGATCTTGAGGATTGCATCAATATCGCGAGTGAGCTCGGAGAAGATATGTATCTATCATTATTTATCGATTTGTGGATCAGAGAGCAGACGGATTGGAACAAAGAAAATTTACAGGCACTCGTTTATCATGAGAGATGGCGCAACCATCCAGAAGGTGAAATTGAAGCCCTTAAAAAGCTGGCCGAAATGGAAAAAACAGAAGGAAATCATCATAATTACTGTTCTACTGCATCTAACTTGGCAGAGAAGTTCATTGAAACAGGTCGATTGGATGAAGCGTGGGAAACGATGGTCACCATTATTCCGCTTATTACGAAGGAAAAAGAATGGTTCCTGTACGGACTTGGTCGCAATATTATTACCTCCTGTATCCATATCATCTTGCATTTTGGGGCAGAAAGCCTGCAGGCCTCTTCATTATGGCAAACAATAAAAGGGATTCTTCAACCTGCCGCTAACAATATGGGCACCAATCAATATCAGCTTGCTGTATCTGCCAGCAAATTTATGGCAGATACCGAATTGGAGCAAACGTTAATCAGAAACCAAAAGCACCGTTAATAATCCAGTTGCAACAAGGAGACTGTCGCGTGTACTGCAAAGAACCAGGCACTCGACTCAGTGGCTCGCCGTCCGGTCGCCCCTCGAAGCGAGGGGCAGCAAAAATACGGATTGCAGTGCATGGCCTTCTCTACAGATTTCCGGTCACGATAATACCATCTGCTTGCTTCAGATGCGCTCTGACCCATGCTGTAAAGGAATCGATAAACAGGCGTAATTCTGACTCCTTGGTAGGCCAAGTATCCAATTGTGTTAATATTTCATGCCATACCGACGCCTGAATCGGATTATCCCAGCAGGGGTCAAAAGCCTCATACGTTTCTCCCGTATCAGGATCGACAAGTGGATATTTGGACTTTAACGCAGACAGCACGATATCAAAGTCATCTGCGTAGATGAATATCATCTCCTCCAGCTTCGGTTCATCAGCATCCCCATAACGCAACGGTTCAAAAGTATATCCAATATTGGCTCGTGGACCGCTATAGCGATAGATTAGTGTCTGAATCTCTTTTTTGTCCTTCTTACTCAATCTCACCCACTCCTTTCTTCGGCTATAACTCGAACCAATCCGCAGCGCATTTCTCTTCTTCCAGCACCCTGCACATTCCTTCCCTCAACCTCATCGCATCTCCGCCGCCGATATGAAATAGACAATAGATATAAGGTTCATCATCTTCTAAATATTCAATATTTCTTGCCTCTTCCAATGAAATCTGGAGCGCTTCAGGCCAATCAGAATTATTCTGAAGCAGGACAAAACCATCCTCATCCCTTTGCATCCGATATCCGTCAATCCTAGGCAATGCTTCAGCTAAGCGTTCCATTAGCGCTTTAATATCCTTAACATTTGCGACCTTAATTCCATACTCCCAACCCATCTGCATTCCTCCAACACGTTTTCAAAAAACCTGACTTAAAGACCTGAGTGCGTACAAGCTATATTTTTTGTTTAATGCCGCCCATTTTGGCCGGATTTCCATAAGCTCTTCACTCCCTTCTGATTTTCCTGAAATTTCTTATAACTTATTATAATAGATATAGGCTTCCGATGAGTATACTCCGGAAGCCTATGGATTCATCTAACCACTCTTTTATTTATCATGCCTTGTCAGGCACAGGCTTACTATTCCCGTCTCCCTTTTTTACCCCCAGCATAACGATAGCCATACAAGCAACCAGAACCGCTATAAGAATAAAGGGAATATATTTGTCTACTCGATATAAAGTGGTCGTCAAAATAGGAGCAATGATCGCGGAAATTCCCTGTATCGCAGCTACCAGCCCTGCTGCTCCCCCTTGCTGTTCTTGACTGACCGAAAGCGAAGCACCTGCCATAAATCCGGGCATCAGTAAGCCCGTGCCTATGCCAAACATAAAGAACGCTGCATAGTAAAGGACCAAGCTGGCTGAAATCAGAAAAAATGCCATTCCAGCAATCAGGAATAGAGAACCGAGCAAAATCATCGGCTTAGGCTGCCATTTAAGCCATTTCATTTGGATGATCTGCACGATCAGCATCGCTGCTCCGGAGAACATAAGTCCAAAGGAAACAACTCTTGCTGTTTCTTCGGATGTAAGACCTAACTGATCTTGAAAATAAAAACCACCTATAACCTGAATAGTCACAATACTAATCATCGTAACCAAGCCTGCAAACAAATACATTCTTAGACCTGGCTGGAGGGGATTAATTCGAGCAGGTTTTTGCTGAATAACAGGCTGGGCGGCCGGAATCGCCAGTAGAGACACCACGAATGCAACAGCGGCAATGACAATTCCAAAATATAAGGGCCATAACAGTCCTATTAAAGTAAAGGCACCTGCAATCGCGGGGCCAAATACCAGCCCAAGCCCATTCGCCGCACTAATAATAGCCATACCACTTCCACGCTCTTCACCCTCCGTTACATCCCCCATATAAGCTTGGGAAGATGACAACACCGCCGGGATAAAGCCGCCAATTAAGCCGCGTGTAACAATCAGCAGGACTAACAGCAGTCCCCCACTGAGCCAACCCTTTAATCCTGCAAAAAGAGTAAGCGTAAACAACAGACAGCTTACACACATCCCTATAAACCCAAGCAAAATCACAGGCTTGCGGCCCTTTGCATCACTCAGATTTCCCCATACTGGAGCCATTAAGGCCATCGTTATAGAACCAAGCGATATAATTATTCCGGAATGGCTTTCTCTTAAGCCTAATTCACGAATAAGGGGCGGCATAATTGGAGCAATGAGCATGAGCCCTAGCATAGCCACAAAAACACTGAAAAAGATGCTCCCTTTTATTCTATTCATCCTCGCACACTCCTCTGTTATAGATTCTCTCTATGCAGAAGTATACGGAGCATACCAAAAAGCTACTGCCTATAGACGGATAAATTTGCGGTTAAACGGATTTAATTTAGCCTATAAAATAGCAGCCAGGCTGAAAGGGCTTAATTTCCTGACGAGTTTTTACGATATATGATGTACAGTCTTTTTACCTTTAGTAACAAAATGCAGTTGTGGGTTGAGTCTGTATATCGATCTCTAAGGGGGAAATCACAGTGAAAACAAAGATAGGATCAATCATGAAGGTGAGATCGTTAAGGGCGAAGTTAACCATAATGTGCTTGATTATTTTAATTGTACCTACTTTTGTGATTGGAAGCAGTTCTTATGTTGTTTCCAAGAATGAAATGAATGAATCAGGCAAAGTGGCACTTAAGAATAGTGTGCAAATGGTAATTGGTATGATTAGTTTCCTCAATGGGCAAGTCGAAGCCGGTAATTTAACATTGGAGGAAGCACAGGAAAAACTGCGCATCGAACTGCTCGGTGTAAAAGATGCTAATAACAAAAGACCGGTAAAGATTAAATATACTGTAGGTAAAACAGGTTATCCGTGGGCAGTCAACCAAGATGCGGTTTCAGTGATGAACCCTTCAAATGAAGGCCAGGATTTAATAAATGCCGTATCCGAAGACGGTGTGCATGTGGGAAAAGAGTTTGTAGAAGCCGGCACAAACGGCGGGGGATTCGTCACTTATAAATGGGCTTTACCTGGTACAGATCAAGTAGAGACGAAAATCTCGTACGTTGAAAAGGATCCTTATTGGGGGTGGATCATCGGTTCTGGAGCATATTTTAACGAATTTAACAGCGGAGCGACCAAAGTCCTTTATATTGTCCTGATTATTACGGCTGTTGCGGTTATTCTGGGAGCAGTTATCGTAAGCTTTGTTTCGGGACGTTTTACGAAACCTATTATCACGATTGCAAAGCGGCTTAACTCAGTTGCGGACGGTGATTTAACAGTCCAAGAAGTCAAAATGAATTCAAAAGATGAGATCGGTGAGCTTGCACAGGACTTCAATTATATGATTAAAAATATTCGATTTCTGATCGGTGAGGTAAACCTGTCCACCAAGCAGGTCGCTGCTTCCTCAAAAGAATTGACCCTTGGAGCAGAGCACACTGGACAGGCAACCGAGCATATCACCATTGCGATTCAGGAATCGGCGGCCGGTGCGAAGGAGCAGCAACTGATGCTTCAGAAGACAACCAGCTCGCTTGAGGAAATTTCAATAGGTATGCAACGGATCACGGATAGCTCCTTGACTATTGCTGAATCGTCTGCAGACGCGATGGAAATGGCGAGCCTTGGCGGTACTGCTGTACAACATACAGTGAAGCAAATGGACTTGATTAACCATTCCGTCAATGAAACCGATGCGGTTATGAGAATGTTGGATGAACGCACTCAACAGATCGACACGATGCTACATGCCATTACGGATATCGCACAGCAGACCAATCTGCTTGCCTTAAATGCTTCGATTGAGGCTGCCCGTGCAGGCGAAGAAGGCCGCGGTTTCTCCGTAGTTGCTTCAGAGGTAAGAAAGCTGGCCGAACAATCGAATCAGTCTTCCGGGCAGATTTCTGAGTTGATTCAGAATATGCGCAAAGATATGGAGCATTCGCTTCAGACCATGGAACGCGTAAAACAGGATG
The DNA here is from genome assembly GCF_011800295.1 of Paenibacillus sp. EKM301P. NCBI lineage: Bacteria > Bacillati > Bacillota > Bacilli > Caryophanales > Paenibacillaceae > Paenibacillus > Paenibacillus sp. EKM301P. The sequence continues at coordinate 923,090 of NZ_JAALFM010000001.1, forward strand.
TCGACTCCGGCATTAAAATTGCCAATGAGATGGAGCAGCAGTTTAACAAAATTGTGGCGTCCACCAATCATATCGCACAGCAAACGGAAGAGCTTGCAAGCATCACGGAGCAAATAACCGCAAGTGTCCAGGAAATTTCAGCAAGTGGAGAAAACGTTTCGAGTCTGGCGCTCCAAGCGGCGGACAACTCGCAGAATATTGCAGCGTCTGCAGAAGAACAGCTAGCTTCGATGCAGCAGATCACCAGCCTGGCAACGACCTTGTCGGATATGTCACAGAAATTACAGGATCTAACGGTCAAATTTAAATACTAACGGAATAAGTCTTTCCAAAATATCACGCTAAACTGTCATTCATATTATGAGGTCAACCATTTCTTTCTGGTTGACCCTTTTTGCATTTGCTCTGAGAAATTACGGAAAAGGCTCGCAAATCGTGATCCCCTTCTAGCGATGTGAATTGGGCACGGTTTTTGTCGATTTGGTTCAGAATTGGTTCAGAGGCATTTAGTATAGTAAATCAGTAGTGTAAGAAAGAAAAATTATATTAGTAGGTTAGTCATCATGGAGGATCCTAGTAAGTTCATCGTGACACCGGAATTTTATGGAGGAAATTTATGCGTAAAATCAAGTCTTTTTGTTTATCTTATCTTGCTATTATCGTTTTATTTGGAACCTGGACATGGAGTTTTTCCGAGAGTGCTGTGTATGCAACCTCCTCACCAGTACCTAGTGTAACGGATGCTGTGTATGCTACTGAAACCACAGTAACGAGTTGGACAAATCCTTCTAAACAAGGTCAATCCGTAACGTTTAGCATCAAAACCATCTCAACTCCACAAATTACGAAGGATTTAACCGGCACGGTGGTCCTTATGGATGGTACGGATATATTAGATACGCTGACGATGAGGCCAAATGGCATTGCGAATGGATATGCCACTGCCACTTACACCACAAGTAATCTAAGTGTGGGAAGTCACCCGATTACGGCTTTATATAGTGGGGATGCTCGTTTTATTCCCAGTACATCTGAGCCATACATTCAGGTCGTAAATGCATCTGCACCTGCGCCTACACCTTCACTGAGACCTACAGTAACTACAGTATTGAGTTCGACGAATCCGTCTAGTCAAGGTCAAGAAGTAAGGTTTAGCGTGAGGACAACTTCAAACCCACAAACTTCGGGCGATTTAACTGGAACGGTCATTCTTATGGACGGCACGAATGTATTAGATACGCTGACGATGGAGCCGGTGGGCATTTCGAACGGCTATGCCAATGGGTACTACACTACAAGAGACTTAAGTGTGGGAAGCCACGCGATCACTGCTATATACAGCGGGGATGCTCGATTTGCCCCGAGTACATCTGAAGCGTATATACAGGTTGTAAATGGAAATGCAAGCACTGGCGGAACTGGTGATACTAGCAATAACGACAGCAGCAGTAGCAATAAAAAAGATAAGAAGGATAACACGGATAGCAGTGATTCATCTTCTTCCAGTGAAACAACCACACCTTCATCACCATCGGTTTCTTCAACGGTTTTACCGACTCCAGAAATCATGCCAGTAGAGCAATCCGAGGTTGCGCATGAAAAATATATAACGGGTTATCAGGATGGTACTTTCCGACCGGACCAGTCGATTACACGGGCTGAAACCGCTGCGATGATGGCTAGGATTATGAAGTTGGAGACAAAAGAAGGCTCAACGACATACAAAGATGTACCTAGCACGTATTGGGCAAAGGATTCGATTATAGCACTTACGACACAGCACCTCATGAATGGGTATGCAGATGGAACATTTCGACCAGAGCAACCCATTACCCGTGCAGAAATGGCAGCAATACTCGCATCCTGGAAGCAGCTTAAAGGAACACAAACCACAGCTTCTCCTTATACCGATATCGAAAAACATTGGGCAAGAGATTCCATTGTAGCGTTAGCTAATGCAGGATGGATTACCGGCTATAATGATGGAAGCTTCCAACCCAATAAATATATAACACGCGTAGAAACCGTTACAATTTTGAACACAATCTTAAAACGAGGACCCCTGGAAGGAACCATTCAGGCTACATGGAAGGATGTACCAACAGATTACTGGGCATTCAAAAATATTGAAGAAGCGTCTCGTACCCATACTTCAACCATCGATACAGATGGCATTGAAACTTTCGTGAAATAAGCACCAAATAAAAAGGCTGGAATCCTATCTATACGGGTTCCAGCTTTTTGTTTACTTAATATTTTTTAACATGGTCAAAACAGAATTTTTAAAATACTTTCTTTAAAGATGATGGCTTCACTCCGTATTCCCGGAAAAATTGCTCTGAAAATGCACTCACATTACTGTATCCTACAGCCATCGCAGCTTCTGTTACATTGCTTTCCTGGCTTCGAAGCAGCTTCATCGCATATTCAAGACGAATTTGGCGCAAATGTTCAAATACAGTTGTTCCAAAACATGCTTTGAATCCTTTTTTTAATTTAAAATCATTTAATCCAACCTTTTTTGATAATGCGATCAGTGAAGGAGGATCAATCATGCTGGATTCAAGGATTTGCCGAGCCATATGCAACTTTCTGACATCTTCTTTAGATAAGCCTTCGGGCATGGGAGTTAAATCAAATAATTGAATCATAAACCTATTCAAAATCTCTAGTGCCGCTGCTTCCATTAATAAAGGCGATTTATGCACACTTTTCAAGTCTTTGATCAAATGTTCAATCATCACTATACTTCTGTGATCCAGTTCAAAACTAAGATGATGGAACGCAGCACCCTTCAGAATTTGATTAAATTCAATAGCTACCTGTCGACGAGCTGCCAACTGTGAAGCTGCATAATTAAACAACGAGACAGGAATGCCAAGCGCAAAGGATTGGTATTGTTCGTTAACGGGAGGATGGAAATATGCTTTGAAATCCTGTAAAAAAATAAGAGCACCCCGCCCTATCGGGAGCGTATAGTCCAGACCAGCTATATTTACATGACGTTGACCCGAAAGTGCAAATTGAAGTTCAATCATTTGTCCTCTGGAGGCAAAGTTCGTCGGATAAGGCTCGTGATATTGAATATGCGAATACACAATCTCGATTCCGCTGTAAGTCGTAACTCGGTAAATATGTCCGTCGCCCGCTTCCGGTAACATCATATACGTATGCTCGTTTTGTTTTCTAAACGGAGTTTTTTCTAAATAATGCTGATATATTAATGATAACGAATTTGAATTCACAGGCGTTCACCTCAAAGGTTTTCATTCATTCTGATACCACAAATGAGAATCGTTATCATTAATATTAGCTGAATTTGACTGGTTTGACCAGGCTTATTGGAGTATGCTGTGGAGATATTCGGGGAATCTATTAATCCCAATCCATATAAAACGTTGCCTTCAATTTACCCTTCTCACATGCTGGGCAGCTCAAATGAACCGGCACATTGTTTTCAATGTGTTCCTGCTGCATAACACTCGCGCATCTAGGACAAGCATGAGAAATTTTATACTGTGATGAGTCCGATTCCATCTCAATAAACAATTCATTGCGGATGGCCTGACAGACCGGGCACACATACAGAGCGTCATAAGCATCATATCTCGCCGAAGGGTTGCCTATGAATTCCTCAATACGCCGTTTAAGGGCAGCATCCTGTACAAACGAAGCAATGGATTCCAAACGCATATACAATAAACCAAACCCCACAAATATGTTCTCAGTATAAGCACAGATATCACAGTCCAGCTTGTACGCTTCGCCCATTTTATCCTCCAGCTCTTCATATAGTTATGAAGCCTCTATCTATCTCTTTATAAGACTTGCTGCATGCGTGACCCGGTTTCTCCCGCCACTCTTGGAAGCATACAGTGCCAAATCTGCTTGATGAACTATCGATTGTTCCGTATCCGCTTGCGTAACCGTTGCCACGCCAATACTCACAGTAATGCTGTAATCTCCCCAATCCCTTGAGGCCGTCGTGGAGCGATATCTTTCTGCTGCACGAATGGCTTCCTCTGCGTCGTTGCCCGGAAGAATAATGACAAACTCCTCGCCACCATAACGAGCGACAATATCCATCTCCTGTGACATGGATTGTAGTAACTCAGCCAGATTAGTGAGCACCAGGTCGCCCACCGGATGACCATAAGTGTCGTTAATGTTTTTGAAACGATCAATATCAATGATCAGCAACGAGAAAGGTATTCCGGTCTCTTGAAAGGAGGCTAGGCTGATTTGTAATTGATCTTGAAAATATCTTCTATTTTTAAGCCCAGTTAACGGGTCGGTTGACGCCATCGTTTCTAGCTGGTGATTAATCCGCACTAGTTCCTGCTGTTTGATTTCATATTCTTCGTGCAACCGTTCAAGCTTCTGGTTTGCTTCATTCGTCGCCTGATATAATTCCTGAAGCTTGGTTTTGGTCTGTAGTATATCTTTCTCATGTTCAATCCGCTTACGCATCATAAGCACTACACAATCAATAACAGCTTCTCCATTGCGTTCCTGCCGAACTCCGTTTAGAAGTACAGGCACATCCTGTCGATCACTTGTGCGAAACGAGAAGTACATCTCATCAACATGCCCGTACAACTGGATGTAGGGATAAAAATAAGTATGAAAAAATAGCTTGTTCGTAACAGACATTGTCGTTTCAATCGGCCGCCCGAGCAATTGATCACGTTCATAAAGAAGCATGTCCAATAAAGTTTGATTTACCGATTGAATGATCCCAGCGTCCGAAATTGAAAAGTATCCACAGGGAGCTTTATCTAATTGAATATCCATTGCATGACTGCCTTTCTTTCGATATTACACACTGGCTAAATATTCTTTGATTAAATCGCTCGTTTCTCCTGGTTGGCTTAAATGAGGATAATGCCCCTTTGCTCTCATCTGCTGAAGTCTGCTATTTCTAAGATGGGTATGCAAATAATCCCCTACCTCAATTGGAGCAATACTATCGTCTGAGCACTGGAGAATAAGCGTAGGAACCGAAGCATGCGGAAGATCGACACGGCAATCTGAAAAAAATGTAACCTCTGCGAATTGCCGTGCAATATGAGGATCTCTGGAGCAAAATGCCTTTTCCAACTCTTCGGTTAAGTCCCCTCGCTCGGGATTTTGCATAGCAATGGGCGCCATGTAACTAGCCCAGCCAATAAAGTTCATTTGCATCATATCCAGTAATTCATCAATATCACTCTTATCGAAACCTCCATAATAAAAAGGCAGGTCATTCACATAGCGTGGAGAAGGACCGAGCATGACAATGCGTTCAAAATATTGAGGGCTTCGGATGGATGCGAGCATTCCGATCATGCTGCTAACGGAGTGTCCGACGAATATGATATTCCGTAACTCTAACGCTTCCATAATATCCAGCACATCTTGGGCATATCCTTGCAAGTCACTGTATTTTTGGGAATCATAGTATTTTATTTGGGAATCTCCAGAACCAACGTAATCAAATAAGACGATTTGGTAGTTGTCGATAAAGCTAGGGACGATATAACGCCACATATCCTGATCGCATCCAAAGCCGTGAGCAAATACAATCGTCTGGCTGCCTGTACCCAACACTTTTACATTATTACGTCGGAGAATATCAACGGTCATTGTAAATCACCTCTCTGAGGTAGTATCTGTTCTATGGCTTCTCTTCCCTATTATATCGGAAAAGATTTGATTATGGATAATGGATCTCATTCATAAATCCAGCGTTTAATGATCCCCTTTACCTTGTGCACATGTTGCTGTGATGGGGAACAAATAATAACTAATTCGTTTTTCCCATTCGTATCTAACCAATAGTGAACGTCATCCCCCTCATTAACCGTTTCATGAATGATTCTGATGGATTTATGACTTATTTTCGATTTAGCCGAAAAAATGGGGTTCATATCCATAACTTTCTGACCATTAGAAAAGGATGTGTTGTAATAAGGAATCACCCAGTTCTCTTTATCCTGATCTTGTACTAAATTTAGAAATACACGCACCCAATAATCCTCTAGTTCTGTGTAACTCTGTTCATTCAACCCATTCAAATTCATATATGTATCCACTCCAAATGATTTAATAAACTTAAAAAAGCCTCGCCCTGTGATCACATTTCCATGACGGAATGCACAATTCACAGACCGAGACTTCTTCCAATCTTTATTTTACATCCACATCATTCGTGATTTTCTCTATTAAACCTCTCAAGCCTTGGTTGGTATCATTTAATTGATCAATAATATTCATGAACTCCGACACAAGCTTGGCCTGCTCTTGGGAAGATACAGTAATCTGCGTAATCTCTTGTTCCATACTATAAACCGATTGTCTGACAGCTTGCAAGGATTGCTCGATTCGCCCAGTGGCTTCCTTGGTGCCCGTAGACATCTTGCGGATTTCTGCGGCAACAACCCCAAATCCTGCTCCTGCCTCACCCACCCGAGCAGCTTCAATGGCTGCATTTAGTCCAAGCAAGTTTGTCTGCTCTGAAATTTCCTTGATGTAGCCAGCCACCTCAGTCACATTACCAGAGTCCTCAACCGCCTTTTTCGTATTGCTTAAAATTTCCTCGGCTGTCGCACTAAGCTCCTCCGAATGGGCTGCTACATGCTGAATCCCTTCCACTAGCTTGCTTGTAACATCCTCTGCTTGGCTCATCAACTTCTTCAGTTGATCCTGATTATCCATACTATAGGTGATGCACATTACTGCCTCAATCTCATTCTGTTCATTCTTTATCGGATGAAAGTATGAATCAGCAGCAAACCCGAAAACTTCGGCATCATAGCGAACTCGGGTCTTTTCTCCGTCTACTAGCATTTTGAAGTTCTTGTGTACATCAGGGAGAGGGTCGCCTGCCTTGAAATCATAGACTAAACTTTTCCCCGACTGAAAGAATAGAAATTTTTCTTTATCCATTACAGATATTAAAACATCATGTCGTGCAGCTTCTCTAATAAACGGCATGGCAGACAAAACAGCTTCTACTTGATTCATAATATGTATCCACTTCCTTATATTTTGTTATCCACCCTACCCTTTATTTCGACATTTTCAACCCATGTGTTTAGTAAAATTAACATACTATTGACTATGGTGATCTCCTAATCTGTATACATTCACCGTAGTTTCCTGAAGGGAAGCTGGTTTTAAATCCAAACAGCGCATACCTACTGAATAGGCATGCGCTGACTGCATCACTTTTTGAAGACACACACTAATATTTAGTCCAGCTGTTCCCCATTAGTTTCGATCACACTCTTATACCAATAGAAGCTCTTCTTTCTGGATCTGGCAAGTGTTCCTTTACCTTCATTATCCTTATCGACGTATATGAATCCATAGCGTTTTTTCATTTCACCGGTTCCCGCACTTACTAGATCAATACATCCCCAAGGTGTATAACCTATTAAATCTACTCCATCAGCAATGGCTTCTTTCATTTGCTCAATATGCTGCTTTAGATAATCAATTCGATAAGCATCTTGAATGGAGCCGTCTTCTTTCACTGTATCCACAGCGCCCAGACCATTTTCCACAACCATTAACGGGATTTCATATCGATTATAAATGTTATTGAGGGACCATCTCAATCCCTGCGGATCGATTTGCCAGTCCCAGGCGCTTGCTTTTAAATAGGGATTCTTTAATCCCATGGATAAATTCCCACCCACCTTCTCCTGATTGGGGTCTGCACTGACACAAGTGGATGAATAATAACTGAAAGTATAAAAATCTACGCATCCTTCTTTTAAGACGTCCTCATCATTGTCCTGCATCGTAATTTGGATATTATGTTCTTTAAAATATCGTTTGGCAAATCCGGGATAAGCACCTCTTACTTGAACATCTGAACATAGGAAATTACTCAAGTTATCCTTTTGTTGAGCGAGCAAAACATCATCGGGGTTACAGGTAAGTGGGTATGAACACATATAAGCAATCATACAGCCAATTTTAAAATCCTTATTGATTTCATGCCCCAGCTTTACTGCCTTTGCACTGGCTACAAATTGATGATGCAAAGCTTAATACAGGACCTGCTCATCCTTCACTGTAGCATGGGCAAGCTCTCCATTCCCCTCTGGCATCATCGCTCCAGCCATGAACGCCCCAAAAGACAAGGTTAAGATATTGATTTCATTAAAGGTGAGCCAGTATTTTACGACATCTTTGTATCTGTTAAAAAGTACTTCACAATATCTTACATAAAAATCTACCACTCTGCGATCTGACCAGCCGTTATATTTTTGGGTTAAATGAAACGGTGCTTCATAATGTGAGATCGTAACCAACGGCTCAATGTTGTACTTTTTTAATTCTGCGAACACACGATCATAGAACTGCAAGCCTTGCTCATTCGGCTCTGTATCATCTCCGTTCGGAAATATTCTGGACCAAGCGATGGACATTCTAAAAACCTTGAAACCCATTTCAGCAAATAATCGGATATCGTCTTTATAATGATGGTAGAAATCAATAGCCTCGTGACTTGGATAGTTCATTCCTTCTTCCAATACAGGCGTAATTCTTCGGGAAATAGTATGCGTCCCGGCTGTTATTACATCAGCAGTGCTTAGTCCCTTACCATCCACGTTATACCCACCTTCAAATTGGTTAGCAGCCGTGGCCCCTCCCCATAAAAATCCTTGTGGAAACTCCTTGGTTATATTATTGTTCATTGTTTATTCCTCCTAAAATATAGGTATCTTAGACCATGACCGTCAACAAATCCTCTTTATAACCAATCGTCTTCTTCTCCGTTTCAATAACATCCAAGTAACTAGCAGTGTTGGCAACAATTACAGGAGTAGTCAGAACATAACCAGCCTCTTGGATAGCCTCCAGATCAAACTCCATGAGCAATTGTCCCTTTTTGACGGCTTCCCCTTGTTTTACTTTGGGATAAAAATGTTTACCTTTTAATTTGACTGTATCCTTACCTACATGGATGAGAATTTCCACGCCCTGATCACTGGTAATTCCGATCGCATGACCTGACGAAAATAAGGATGTTAAGACACCATCTACAGGTGAAACGACCTTGCCTTCGGAAGGCTCAATGGCAATCCCTTTACCCAGAGCACCTGTCGAAAAGGCTTCATCAGTTACCTCAGATAAAGGTTTTACATCACCCTTTAACGGACTAATTACCGTCTCCTGTCTTATTAAGACTTCTCCTCCTTTTGCTGCTCCCGTTGAACTAACTTCTTTTTTCGTTTCTTTCACCTCATCATCTTTAAATCCGCCAAAAAACATAAGCAAGAAGCCTAATACGAAACTTACCAGGATACCAATAACAGCCCCATAAAATCCGCTGTCTATTCCTGACGGATTAATATAGCTCGGAATCGCGAAAATGCCTAAGCCGCCAATGATATAGCCTTTCGTTCCCATCATTCCGATAATACCGCCACCTACTGCAGACGCTATACAGCTTAAAATGAATGGTTTCTTACGTGGTAATGTAATCCCGTAAATCGCGGGTTCTGTTACACCAAAGATCCCGGAGATAACAGCTGGAATGGAAAGGGATCTCAGCTTTACATTTTTGGTTTTGAACAAAATCGCCAGTACGACACCTGTTTGAGCAAAGGAGGCTCCCAGCGTTGCAGCAAGGATCGGATCGAATTTGAGCACCGCCAAGTTGTTCATAGCGATAGGAACAAGACCCCAATGTAACCCAAAAATAACAAATACTTGCCAGAAAGCGCCCATGATAATACCTTCAATCATCGGGCTTAAGTTATACACAAAGAGGGTGGCTGCGCCAAGCAGTTGACCTGCCCAAGTCGAGAGTGGTCCAATCACAATCAGCGCTAAGGGTACAATAACTAACAAAGTGAAAAACGGAACCAAGAATGTTCTCACTACGCTAGGGATGACCTTTTTAAAGAAATTTTCTATTTTTGAGCCTACATAGGTGGATACGATAATCGGAAGAACCGTTGATGCATAGCTCATCAGAATGACCGGAATACCTAAGAAGGTGATATATACCGGTGACTCAAATATAGTGCCGCTAAATAAAGTGTATAGCGGTTTACCCGAGGCTGTTATCGTGCTAAAGGTTGGATAAACAAGTGACGCCCCGATCGCCATACCTATAAAAATGTTGGCATTGAATTTTTTAGCTGATGTATACCCCAGGAAAATAGGGAAGAAGTAGAACAAGCAGTCTCCTAAAGCATTGAGAATTTGATAGGTACCCGATGTAACAGTCAGCCAGCCTATAGCTACAAACAAGGCCGTAAAACCCTTAATCATACCCGTGGCACTCAAGACACCCAGCGTGGGTGTAAATACACCTGAAATGGTATCAATAAACCTATTGAACAAACTGACTTTTTCACCAGATGTTTCTTCTGAATCGCCTGCCTGGAAGCCGCCTATCGCAGCAACATCCGCATAAACCTCGGGCACATGATTACCGATCACAACTTGGTATTGTCCCCCGCTTTTTACCACAGTGACGACACCATCCATATTTTTCAGAACCTCTGTATTGGCCTTATTTTCATCCTTTAGCTTGAAGCGCAAGCGTGTAATACAATGAGTTAGACTATTTACATTTTCTTTGCCGCCGACATTTCTGATGATGTCTTTTGCTAATGTCTCATACTTCATTGTAACTGCCCCTTTATTTGTATTTATAAAAAAAGGCAAAACCAAAATAGATCAAATTCGATCTAGGTTGGTTTCGCCTGCATTACCAGTAACAATCCAAGGAGTTATTCAATTGGTCATTGAGTTACGCGTTGAATATGAATCGTTATATACAGTTTTTCTTCATCTGACAATACCGTGTCCAAGTATTTCTCAATCTTTAGCATACAGTTGTAAGCTTTTTTGTACTTTGCTTTCACTTGCCTTAATAGAAAATCATCTTCCAGTGCTAATTTTTTTTCTTTTTGAATTAATCGCTGAAAGAAAAACCTTAAATGTGTAATAAATCGTTCATAGCTGGTCGAGTGTTCATCCAGAGTTATATTGTAAGAATATTTAATAATATTTAAGATATCCTGTATTTTTTGAGTTTGCTGAGCGACATCCGCTACTTTATGGTAGGAGCTGTTGACTTGAGCATTGATTAAATGAAGAGCTATATTACCTGCTTCATCTTCAGACAATCGTTTACCTGTTTCGTCTTCAATAAACTCCAGCGCTTTTAAGCCAACTCCAAACTCTTTAGGATAAAATTTTTTAATTTCCCAGATGAGCGGATTTGCATTTTTAAACCCTTCATCAAACATTTTAAATGCATTGTTCATGTGATCTGTAAGCGAAACATATACATAGTCGCTCAGCTGTGCTTCCAATATGCTCTTTCCATATTCAATGATGTCATAGCATAACGAAACATATTCTGTAGGGACATCCTCTAACAGTAATTTAAATTTCTCTGAAGCATCTTTTTGTTTAAGTACAAACACCTTTTCAATTAAATGCTCTTCTACTTGTTCTCCTGCATTCTTTTTGAATGCAATTCCACGACCCATAACAACAAATTCATGCCTTTTTGAATCTTTGGCTATTATGGCGTTATTATTAAATATCTTTGTTATGATCATTCTGGCTGCCCCCCTGATCCCGCAATAATCTAAAAAAGGATTTAGATGCTGGGCGATATTTCAGATAGGTCACAAGACGGTAATAGCCGATCAAGCTTTCGCTGTAAGCCAAACTATAATGTGTAGATTTATAAACCCATTAAAATGAAAGCGTATTCATAAAGAGGAATAAGCCCTACACTATCACTCACCTTTCTACGTTATTGCAAATCTGTATACAAAAAGAAAAGGCAAAACCCAACACATGGAAGTCCAGTTCCATGTCCCGGGTTTTGCCTTTTCAGTAACAATCCCAAGATCATAATAACATCGAATTTAAGTTTTGCCAACAAAAATGTTTGCGCTTTCTTTTCGGGAATATCCACATCGAACACGGCACATTACCAGGATAAAAATGTCAGCCGCCAATGTAGGACATGTTAATTTTTTTTCTGTTGTTTGCAGTCTGTTCTGTACGTTCATCGGAATACCGATCTATGCGTTGTTCCCATACTGAAGTAATCGCATCAAGTAATTCCTGATCATTCGCCCCGTTACGAAGCATCTGGCGCAAATCAAATCCGTCTGAAGCAAACAAACACGTATAAAACTTACCATCAGAAGATAAACGGGCACGCGTGCAGGATGAGCAAAACGAATCAGAAACCGAAGTAATAAAGCCAACTTGCGCGTCGCTGTCTTTATAACGGTAACGTTTTGCCACTTCTCCAAAGTAATTCTGATCTACCGGCTCCAACTCGTACTCATTCTTAAGTCGCTCCATAATTTCTTCTTTTGTTACTACCTTTTTGAAGCTCCATCCGGTATCGTTACCTACATCCATAAATTCAATAAAACGAAGAGTTATTCCCTGGTCCTTAAAATAAGCAGCCATCGGCAAAATCTCAGAATCATTAACACCTTTTTGAACCACCATATTGACCTTAATCTCAAAACCGATTTCTCTTGCAAAATCGATCTGCTTCAAAATAAACGCAGGCTTAATGCCCCGTCCATTCATCTGCCCAAATAGCTCGGGGTTCAGAGCGTCTACACTGACATTAAGCCGTCGCAGTCCCGCGTCATAGAGGCGTTGCGCCTGTTGCCCTAGTAGCAAACCATTTGTAGTCAACCCTATATCCTCAACTCCACTGATAGACAAAATACTAGAGACAAGGTCGGGAAGGTTCGGTCGCATTAACGGCTCACCACCTGTGAGTCGTATTTTTTTGACCCCAAGGCCTACAAAGAGCTCCGTAAGCCGATGAATCTCTTCAAACGATAGGCATTCGCTTTTGGGAAGAAAGGCAAAATCGTCGCCGAAAATTTCTTTTGGCATACAGTAGGAACAGCGAAAATTGCAGCGATCCGTAACAGATATACGTAAATCACGAATCGGACGCCGCAATGGGTCCTTCAGCGGATGTGAACTCATGTGACCACCTTCTTTTTTTCATTAGCTGTATTTGACGTTGCGGACATGGACACATGACAAGCACTTTCACTAGCCGCCGCTGACAGGCGGAATAAAAGCTGCGATATCTCCATCCTGCAGTACATCTGTAAGCAACGCGTACTCCTCGTTTACTGCAATTCTTGTAGAATTGATCGGCATATCCGGGTATTTATCTGTGATCCAACTGTATAATTCCCCTACAGTTTGGCCTGCCAAATCTGCCATTTCTTCGAATTTTCCTGTTACTTCACGGAGTCCCGCAAAATAGTACAGCTTAATCATGACTGATTTCCTCCGGCTTTTTCTTTTGTTGTCCGATCCATTGTGTTCCGTTTTCCCATATCTCTCGCTTCCAGATCGGAACGATTTCCTTGATTCGTTCGATTGCGTATTCATTCGCCTTATACGCATCCGAGCGGTGTGGTGAAGAAACAGCGATGACAACGGCAATATCACCGATCTGAAGCTCACCAATCCGATGTGCAATTGCTACTCTTGTCCCTTCCCATTTCTGTTCAATTTCGTGGCCAATCTCTGCAAGCTTTTTCTCAGCCATAGGCACATAGGCCTCGTAAGCAAGATATAATGTCCGTACGCCTTGGGTCCACTCTCTTACGTGCCCTGTAAACACGGTCACCGCTCCCGCTTCTGGTCTTAAGACATAATCTGCATAAATCTGCGGAAGAATGGGCTCCGTCACGATTTCAAATACACTCATCTTTTCCACCTTCCAGCCACCTGGCAAGCTACTCTGCTATGAAAACTCTGCTCACTATTTATATTTCCTGGATCTATATCCCTTGTTTAACCGAACAACTGATGGTATAGCTTTTGACCTCTGGCAATACTTCCAATACCGTGAATGAGGAGCCTTCCGTTTTTAAATAAAATCATTCGGTGCTCAAAGGCATAAAATTCAACGAAATAAGGGGTCCTTTTTACACGTTCCGCCATAAGCCTGCCCATTTTCTCTGCATCGTCCAACGTAATCGGACGATGAGGGTCTGGAAGAACCTGCACTACATCCCGTCCGCACAGCGAAGCATACGCCGAGCGACGGGATGCGGTCAGTGCAGGAAACACAGGATGCTCTCCACAGGTCGGACAATTCTGATTGCGGATGCGGGAAATCCCTATGTCCATCTGCGTATTTTCCCATAGATCAAATAAATGAACCTTGCTGCGCATTTTATCACGTTTACCGCTCAGCCACTTCATGGCTTCTGCACTTTGGAGAGCAGCCGTCACTTGAACTGCGGGCGAGATGATTCCAGCCGTATCGCAGGTCTGATTGATTGCCGGCAGCGATGGCAGTAGGCAACGAAAACAAGCTGACTTGCCCGGCACGAACGGAAAAACAACGCCTGTGCTTCCAACACAGGCGCCGTAAATCCATGGAATTTCAGCCTTTCGTGCAGCATCGTTTATAAGCAGCCGGGTTTCAAAATTATCCGTTGCATCCATCAGCAATGTGCTTTTACCAGCAAGCTCTTGAGCAAGCCCGGTATCCAAGCTGTCGAGATAGGTATACAAGCGTACGTCTTCTCGTATCGCCTTTAACCTTTTTTCAGCAGCCGTTACCTTGGGGAGCATTTGCGCAGCATCCTGCTCCGTGAATAACTGCTGGCGTTGCAGATTCGACGTCTCCACATAATCACGGTCAACCAGGTGAATCTCTCCGACGCCCGCTCTTACTAATGTTTCAGCGATGGCGGAGCCTAGTGCCCCGCAGCCGATAATGGTAACAACAGCTTCAGACAGATTACGTTGTCCTTCACTGCCGATGGGTCTAAATAAGATCTGTCTTGAATAACGTTCCTTCATCACAATGTCCCCCTAACGTTGAAGAGCGATCGTTAACTTTGTGCTTTTTCCTGTGGCTCTCGCTAGAAACGTTAAAGGTGTCTTTATAATTTCTCCACTCTTAATGCTTTACTGCTGAAGTTCCTTTTGTTTCTCAAAGCGGTTCTGCTCGGCAGCTACAGGGAAACGTCCTTGATAATATAGCCATATGACGAGAATCAGGCTAGCCAGTGCCACTTGGGAGAGTAACATGAACCCAATGGAATATTGGCCAGTAGCCGCATGAATCGTCGATAACAAGATGGGAGGGAAAAAGCCACCCAGGCCACCCATCATGGATACAATTCCGTTCACTATGCCTGCCTGTTTATTAAAATAAAATGGAACTAGCTTGAAAATGACACCGTTCCCGATTCCCGCACTCACAGCGATAGCCAAGCACCCTACGGTATACAGAGTGATGTCTGGTGAAAAAGCCAGAAGAATCGCAGCGACCGTATACACAGCAAACGTACCTACCAGCAGAAACAAGGGCTGAAAACGATCCGCCAGCCAGCCACCGATCGGGCGGAAGAATGTAGCAATTGCGATAAAGCCTGCTGTACGCATCCCTGCATCCACTTTATCCAGCTCAAAGTTCGATACGAGAAAATTCGGTAGATACACCGTAAACGCTACAAATGAACCAAACGTAATAAAATAAAAGAGCGAGAAAAACCAAAGCTTTTCATTTTTGTAAACCCCTTTGATTTGCTCCATAATGGGCGTCTTGACTTTAGCTTCATGACGGTCCCCAAAGAAGAAATTCAAAACGATAAAAACAAGCAATAGGATAAGATACAGCTTGACTGTAAGTGCCCATCCTACCTGTGTCGCTACAATCGGAGCGGAGAAGGTCGTTACTGCTGTCCCCAGGTTGCCCACACCATACATCCCGTTGACAAAGCCATGTCTTTCTTTCGGATAGTACTTGGGCAGTGAAGTTACTCCAACCGAGAACACCGCTCCCCCAATCCCAAGGAACAAGCCACCGATAATTAAATCCGTCATCGTCGAAGCTTCACTGATATAGTAGACCGGAAACAAAAGCAAAACAAAGCTAACGAGGAAAACGATTCTCGCCCCGAAGATATTGGCATAATAACCAAGCGGAATGCGCAGAATCGATCCAAGCACGACCGGAATCGCCGTAACCATGGCCAGTTTTCCGGGTGGAATCGCAATATCCTCCGTAATGAACGGCATGAGGGAAGAAATGATGACCCACACCATGAATCCAAGAATCAGGTTCAATGTTTGTAGCGGCAACTGCATTTTTCTAATCATTTAACTCACCTTTTCAACTTTATTCTGTCGAATGTTTGATTTGTATTTTTCTGTTCCCATTGTAGCCGCTAGCCGTTCCTTTCGAATATAGGGGACTCCCCTTTCCCGGTCAGGGGAGTCCCTGAAAATAAAAAAGCCGCTTCTCGTAAGAAGCTGCTTGATTCATTGTAGATATATTATTGGATTAATAATAATCTTCTTCATAAACTAGAAATCCAGCATTTTTTTCTTTAAAGCATATTGGACCAGCTCGGGCCGGCTTTTTAAGTTCAACTTCTCCATGATTTTAGCTTTATTCGCTTCCACGGTTTTGACAGAAATGAACAGCTTTTCGGCAACTTCCTTGTTACCGTATCCCTTTGCAACCAAAGGGAGAATCTCCAGCTCGCGCTTGGACAGAATCTCATACGGATCTTCGGTTTGTGATGTTGTGTCTTTCTTAATGAACTCACGCACGAGAGAAGTGGCCATTTTAGGATGGATATAAGTCCCGCCCCCATGAATGGTTCGTATGGCAAGCAATAGCTCCTCATCTGGTGCATTTTTCAAAACGTACCCTGAAGCACCATTCTTCAAAATATGAAATAGATATTCTTCGTCGTCATGCATGGTCAGTATCAGAATTTTAGTGTCAGGGTGGTCCTCTTTAATCTTGCCTGTGGCGATCAAACCACTTTCGCCTGGAGGCATGCTGAGGTCCATAATTAGAATATCCGGCTGATGTTTGGCTACCATAGTATACGCTTCAATCCCGTCCGCAGCCGTTCCGACAACCTCCATATCCGATTGGAAGTTGAGAATCATGGAAAATCCGCTTCGTACAATGGCATGATCATCCGCTAATACAATTTTGATCAAGTTTCTATTCCTCCTCGTGTCCAATCGGAATTTGTAAAAAGACTTTGGTTCCTTGGCCAACATTCGAAAGGACGCCAAAACTTCCACCTACCAGTTCTGCTCGCTCCTGCATACCATACAAGCCTAGTCCTGTCCCAATAGGCTTGCCCCCCTTATCAAAGCCAATCCCATTATCCTCTACAGTCAAACGAAGCGCGTGTTCGTGCTCCGACAAAGTAACTTTAACGGTATCCACCTGGGCATACTTCAACGCATTGAGCACAGCCTCCTGACAGACGCGATAAATGACTGTTTCTTTTTCGCTTCCATACCGCTTCTGGGGAAGATCAGATACGAACTCAACCACTAGACCAAAACTTTGCTCGACCCGCTTAAAGTGGGAACGGAATGCCGCCTCAAGTCCAAAATCATCAAGGGTAGCAGGACGAAGATCCACAGACAGGTTGCGGATATCATCCAGCAAGCGTGTCATGGATGCTTCTGTTTGTTTCATGTTTTTAATGAGCTGCTCATCATTCGTCATGTATTTTAATACCCGTAGTTCAACAACCGCGCTCATCAATTCCTGGGCGACGCTGTCGTGCAGCTCTCTGGAAAGCCGTTTACGCTCGTTTTCCTGTGCTTCAATAACATGTTTCATCATTTTGTTCTGATACAATTTCTCCTGCGTCTGAAATTGCGGGGTCAAATCTCTCAGCATCAGCACCCGGATTCCATTTGTAGAATCAATCGTATGAAAAGAAGCTGCATAGGGAACCATTCCGTTGCTTTTCGTCTCCAGATAAACCTGAAAAGAAGCAAAATTGTTGGATTCAGGCACATTGAAATAACAGTCAAGGCAGGTACGGGGCTCTGTGTCGCTTGTATAGCCTCTGCATGTTCCACATAAGGCCCTGTCCTGTCCTTCATAGAGTTGAATGAGAACGTCATCGTCTACAATCTCCTCAGCCGCCGGGTTCATGGCTAGGGTTTTCCCTTCCCTATCAAAAAAGAAGATAGCTTCTGTACTGTTCTCAAACATCTTCACCATTAGCGCACTCAAAGAGTCTGTCCCTATAGACAATGTCAATTCAGATCACTTCCTTCCCGTTCAACTCTCCAATTCCCCTATGTGCCAAGGTTTCCAAATCACGCATCATAGCTTCGGTCATCAGCTGTTCTTCTCGAAATCCACCCAGCAGTACACCCGCGACGCGAGCATCATTCCACAGGGGTACAGCGCCGAGACTCTTGAGCTTCTCGGATTGAACGATTGGATAGTTAAACAGGTTGTCTGCCCCAACAAATTGATGAACAGATGGAATAAAGATAGATTTCCCGGTTTTAAACACGACTCCTGCTATACCCTTTCCAGATTGCAGTACAATCCGCTTAAATCGATCATTCAAATTGCCAGCGGCGTTTTTCCATTTAATGACGTATTGATATTCGGCCGGTTCAACCAGAGCAAGTGCCATAAAATCATAACCGAAATGTTCGCGTATTCGCTCAAGCTCCCTTTGATAATCCATCTTATTATTCATCACTCTCTCCTAATAAAACTAGGAAAGAAGGCAGAGCCCGCTTTCCTAGTTTGATTTATGTCTTCTGTAAAGGATATAACTTCTGCGCACATAATTCAACGGAACACTCCACACATGTACAAGCCGGGTAAACGGCCAGAATGCAAAAATCGCAAAACCCATAAGTACATGAAGCTTGAAAGAAATCGGTACATCTCTCATCAGTGTAGGGTCAACACGGAATATGAACAAACCGCGGAACCAGATCGAGATTGTCTCCCGATAATCAAATTCCGGCTGAACCGCATTCGTTACGAGTGTGGCAAACATCCCCATGCACACAAGCGCCAACAGCAATACGTTTACGATCAAATCAGAAGCTGTACTTAAACGGCGCACATTACGAATTGTAAAACGTCGAGAGGTAAGTATCAACATCCCAAGGAACGTCATGGCTCCAAATATTCCACCAATATAGACTGCTCCAATGTGATATAGATGATCGTTTACCCCCAGTGCATGCATCCAGGTTTTGGGTATACCCAGACCAGACACATGACCGAAAATAACTGGAATGATCCCCAGGTGGAATAAGAGGCTTCCGATCATCAATTGTTTCTTTTCAATAAATTCACTTGATTTTGCCGTCCAATTGAACTGGTCCGTTCTATAGCGGAAGATATGGCCTACGATAAAAATGACCACACACATATAAGGGAAAATGACCCATAAAAACTGCTCCATCATCATAGCGTGGCTGCCTCCTGTTCTACGCAAGCTTTAAGCGTTTCGCGCAGTCCCTTGACCAGATGAAAATACGGGCTTTCCATTTTTTCCAGCGCTTTAAGCAAATGATAAGTGCCGTCTTCCAAAATCGCGATCGGCATGCGGAAATTTTCTGTCGTCTTTGCATCCTGTACCCATTCGGCGGCATACAGGAATTCACACATGAGCGGTAGGTAATCCGGCAGCTCACCATCTGGCATTTCAAGACCATACATTTCATAGAGAACCTTTAACTTGACCAGCATTTGTCCTCTTTCTTTTGCATCTTCAAACTTGAAGTAAGTCATATATAGTGCGCAATTTTTTTGAAAATCGAAGGTTTCTGTATACAGTTCCTGGATCTCTTCCATACTAAACTCTTGCATAAGAGACCAGTACTTATGAGCATGCGTATACGCAGGATGATCCGAATCAAATGATGCTTCCAGAAAAGCCGGATGAAAATCCAGCTTTTCCGGGTACATGAGTTGTTGGGCGAAAAACCCGAATGAAGGCTTGAATTCATACAGTTTCGCTACATTAATCACGCCAAATACCTCCGTAGAAGTTTTCTTCATACATTTGCTTGCCTGATTTCGAAGGCTCTTCCATTCCCGTGGAGCTTGCCAGGCTACAACCGCTACAGCCAGCTCCTCCAACTCCACAACCTTCCATATTCCCTAAGGTATCACCGTAACCAGCAGCTCCTTGGGCGCGATATGGATTAGAATAACCCTCTTTATGCGATGTTGGAATAACGAAACGGTCCTCGTATTTGGCAATGGCCAGAAGCCGGTACATCTGCTCGGCCTGACGTGCTGTCATGCCGGTGCGTTCCAGACGGCTTTCATCGAAAGATTGTCCTGTGGACTGGGCACGCATATAGGAGCGCATCATAGCCATCCGCTGCAGCGATTCTTTCACCGTCTGGGTGTCGCCCGCCGTCAACATATTGGCAAGATACTGAATAGGCGTGCGCATTTCTTCGATAGCTGGAAAGATCATATCTGGATTCTCGATGGAGTCTTTCCCTTCAAAGTAATTCATGATCGGACTAAGTGGTGGTACATACCAGACCATCGGCAGCGTGCGGTATTCCGGATGAAGCGGGAATGCCAGCTTATACTCAATAGCAAGCTTGTAGACCGGTGAGTTCTGCGCAGCCTCAATCCAATCTTGCGAGATCCCATCTTTTTTTGCCTGCGCAATTACCGCTGGATCACTTGGGTCCAAGAACAAATCACACTGTGCTTTATACAGATCTTTCTCATCCTCTTTAGAAGCAGCCTCCTGCACCTTATCCGCGTCATACAATAGAACGCCAAGGTAACGAATTCGTCCGGTACACGTCTCGGAGCAGACGGTTGGCAACCCGGCTTCTACGCGCGGGAAGCAGAAGGTACATTTCTCTGCTTTGTTCGTCTGCCAGTTGAAGTACACTTTCTTATATGGACAACCCGTCATGCAATATCTCCAGCCGCGACATGCTTCCTGATCCACAAGCACGATGCCATCCTCGTCCCGTTTGTACATGGCACCTGAAGGGCAGGATGCGACACAGCTTGGATTCAGACAGTGTTCGCAAAGCCGAGGAAGATACAGCATGAACGACTTCTCGAAATTGAATTTAATCTCTTCTTCAATTTTCTGAATATTGGGATCGAGAGGTCCTGTCACATGCGTACCTGCCAAATCATCCTCCCAGTTTGGCCCCCAATTCAGATCCATTTTTTCGCCTGTTACAGCAGATTGTGCACGCGCGACCGGAGAATGCTTCTGCTCTTTGGCGTTGGTCAAATGTTCATAATTGTAAGTCCAGGGTTCATAATAATCCTTCATTTCAGGCATATCGGGATTGTAGAAAATTTTACCGAGCGCTATCTTGGACAGCTTGTTCCCTGACTTCAGTTCAAGCTTCCCTTTGCGAAGCTGCCAGCCCCCCTTATACTGTTCCTGGTCTTCCCAGCGTTTTGGATAACCAATACCGGGCTTCGTTTCCACGTTGTTGAACCACATATATTCCGCACCTTTGCGGTTTGTCCAAGTTGTTTTGCACGTCACGCTGCACGTATGGCAGCCAATACATTTATCCAGGTTCATTACCATGGCAATTTGAGCTTTAATCTTCAAGCCAGTTAACCTCCTTCATTTTACGTACCGCTACGTACACATCGCGCTGGTTGCCGATTGGACCGTAATAGTTGAACCCGTAGCTAAGCTGAGCGTATCCGCCAACCATCTGGGTCGGTTTGAGATGAATTCTTGTTGGCGCATTATGACTGCCCCCGCGTGTATCCGTGATTTCGGAGCCTGGCACTTGAATGTGCTTATCTTGTGCATGGTACATAAACATCGTCCCTCTTGGCATCCGGTGGCTGACAACTGCCCTGGCGGTAACGACACCGTTACGGTTGTATACCTCTACCCAGTCATTGTCGGCGAGATCATGAGCTGCTGCGTCTTCGTTATTGATCCATACCGTTGGCCCTCCACGGAACAGCGTAAGCATATGCTGGTTATCCTGATAGGTGGAGTGAATATTCCATTTCCCGTGTGGAGTCAGATAACGAAGCACAAGTGAATCCTGGCCACCCTTGATTTCCCGATCACGTGTACCGAATACCATCGGTGGCAAAGTCGGTTTATAGATAGGCAGCGACTCCCCAAACTGCTGGAAGATTTCATGATCGATATAGAAATGCTGTCTTCCTGTCAAAGTCCGGAACGGAACGAGACGCTCAATATTCGTGGTAAATGGCGAGTAGCGACGTCCCTGTTTGTTAGAGCCACTGAATACCGGTGTCGGTATAACTTCACGCGGCTGCGCTGTAATGCTTTGGAACGTGATCTTTTCGGCGGCGCGGTCGGCTGAGATGTCCATTAGCTTCACACCGTGATCCTTTTCCGCCTCTGCGTAGGCTTTTTGGGAGACACGACCATTCGTTGCAGACGAAAGATGAAGAATCGTATCAGCCACTTGACGGGCTGTCTGGATCTTCGGCAGTCCATCTTTAATGGACTCATCGTAATAAACCCCGTTCAGCTTCTTCAATTCCTCATATTCATCCGCTACCGAGAAGCTAACGCCATGCGCGCCCGTTTTTCCAGTAGCCAAATTTGGACCGAGCGAGACATATTTATCGTAAATTTTGGTGTAATCGCGTTCTACGATGCTGAAATTAGGCATGGTTTTACCCGGCACAGCTTCGGCCTCGCCTTTTGTCCAGTCCTTTATAAGCCCCATCGGTTGCGCAATTTCGCCTATGGAATCATGCCCAAGCGGTGCAGTTACAAGGTCTTTATATATTCCCGGTAGATGCTCTTTGGCCATGTTCGAGAAGGTTTCAGACAGCTGACGGTAAATATCCCAGTCCGAGCGGGATTCCCAAAGCGGATTCACCGCAGGATTAAATGGATGCACGAACGGATGCATGTCTGTCGAGGACAAATCCGTCTTCTCATACCAGGTTGCCGCCGGAAGTACGACATCCGCGTACAACGGTGTTGTGGTCATCCGGAAATCAAGTGCGACCATCAAATCAAGCTTTCCTTCCACATCTTCCCGCCAGACGATTTCCTCAGGCTTCTGATCTTCGTTCGGCCGGGCAAGCAGCGCGTCGGAGGCTCCGAGCAAATGCTTCATGAAATATTCCTGTCCCTTGGCCGAGCTGGAAATGAGGTTGGACCGCCAAATAAAGAGCGAACGCGGGAAGTTCTCCGCTGCCCCTGGATCTTCAATAGCAAAACGGGTCTTACGCGATTTAATCTCTTCCACAGTGTGGTTAATGATTTCCTCGTTTGACTTCTTGCCTAATTGCGCCGCCTCTTCGGCGAATAGCAGGCTGTTTTTATTAAACTGCGGGTAAGA
Source organism: Paenibacillus sp. EKM301P (assembly GCF_011800295.1). Classification (NCBI taxonomy): domain Bacteria; kingdom Bacillati; phylum Bacillota; class Bacilli; order Caryophanales; family Paenibacillaceae; genus Paenibacillus; species Paenibacillus sp. EKM301P. The sequence continues at coordinate 946,226 of NZ_JAALFM010000001.1, forward strand.
AGGCATCCAGCCCAACCGTGCAGCAAGTACATTGTAGTCCGCCGGATGTTGGTAACTGACCTCTCCCCCAGTCGGCGATTTCAATGTGTCGGTGCCGCTTTCTTCATACCGCCACTGTTCTGTTGCAAAATAGAAAAACGAAGTAGCATTTTGCAACCGAGCCGGTCCCTGCCAGTCTTTTGCAAAGGCAATCGTTGACCAGCCTTCAATAGGACGGCACTTCTCTTGACCTACATAATGCGCCCAGCCTCCACCGTTAACACCTTGGGAAGCCGTCAGCACGACCAGGTTCAAGATGGAGCGATAAATGGTGTCACTGTTAAACCAGTGATTGATCCCCGCCCCCATAATGATCATGGAACGTCCTTGAGTGTCGATGGCGTTCTGAGCAAATTCGCGAGCAACTTGCACTACGACCGATGCCTTGACTCCCGTGATCTTCTCCTGCCAGGCAGGAGTGTAATGAGAAGCTGCATCGTAATAATCCTTTGCATTATGAGGGCTATCATTGCGAGCGACACCATACTGACTCATCATCAAGTCATATACGGTGGCTACGAAGCGCTCTGAGCCATCAGCCAGACGTACTTTTTTCGCCGGAATGACACGTTTGAATGTTCCGTTACCTGTATTATCAAAATAAGGGAATACGATTTCTTCCCATTGCTCGTCATGACCTTCCACCGTGAGCGCAGGCTCAACCTTGGTTCCATCTTCCCGTTCCAGGATCAGGTTCCATTTCTTATCCTGCTCCCAGCGCTGTCCCATTGTACCGTTCGGGACCATCATTTCCCCTGCTACTTCATCGAAAATGACTGGTTTCCAATCTGCATGCTGTGAAGCATCCCCCAGATCACTCGCCCGCAGAAAACGCCCACCTTTCCAGGCTCCTTCGTGGGGGTCAAGCAGAATCATGAATGGCATATCTGTATATTGCTTGGCATAGTTAATGAACATGGGTTCCTGACGTTCCTGGTAGAACTCATCCAGAATGACATGGGTCATCGCCTGTGCCACAGCGGCGTCTGTACCCGGATTGGGTGCAAGCCAGTTGTCAGCGAACTTCACATTTTCCGCCAAATCCGGAGCCACGGATACGACCTTGGTTCCTTTATAGCGTACTTCCGTCATAAAGTGGGCATCCGGCGTCCGGGTAAGCGGCACATTCGAGCCCCACATGATCAGGTAGCCCGCGTTGTACCAATCTGAGGATTCAGGTACGTCCGTTTGCTCACCCCAAATTTGAGGAGAAGCAGGCGGAAGATCGGCATACCAATCGTAAAAGCTCAACATCTCCCCACCAAGCAATGAAATAAACCGCGCTCCTGAGGCATAGCTTATCATTGACATTGCTGGAATAGGGGTGAAGCCTGCAATCCGGTCAGGACCGTATTTGCGAATGGTGTAAATTAATTGCGCCGAAATCAGATGCAGAACATCATCCCAAGTCACACGAACATGCCCGCCTTTGCCGCGAGCCGATTTGTAGAGCTTGGCTTTCTCCGGGTCTTCCACAATGCTGGCCCATGCGTCTACCGGATTGCTATGCTCCTTGAGGGCAGCTTGCCAGAGTCGCAATAACTTACCGCGCATATATGGGTATTTCACACGTAACGGACTGTATTCATACCAGGAAAATGAAGCACCACGCGGGCATCCACGCGGCTCAAATTCCGGCATGTCCGCACCGCAGGAGGGATAATCGATTTGCTGATTTTCCCAAGTGATGATGCCATTCTTAACAAAAACCTTCCAGCTACAGGAGCCGGTACAGTTAACACCATGCGTCGTACGAATCACTTTGTCATGAGACCAACGCTGGCGGTACACGTTTTCCCATTCTCTATTTTTTTCTTCAAGGATTGACCAATTTCCAGAATAGCTCTCGATTGGCTTGAAGAAGTTGAGACTATATTTTTTTTTCATCGGTGATCAACGCTCCTTTTCAGAATAAATCAGCCCGTTGCAAACCCACGGAGAGGATTCATTCGCTTACTCTCATTATGTAATTCATTCCTCTCCGTTCCCATTAGGGAATGTCCTATAGCGCTATAGAAAATCCCTCGTTCTAAGGAAAGATACAAAAAAAGCCCCCCTCTACCAGAGGGAAGCTTGTATGAATAGATTAATTGTTCTTTTGACCTGTTAACAGGAGCATTATAAAGGAAATGAATATGATAGAGCATGTCCAAGCCCAGGCCATAGGAAGATGACCAGAATCCACTGCAATATAGATGGCTGTAGGGATCGTTTGTGTTTTACCCGGAATATTTCCGGCAATCATCAGAGTAGCACCGAATTCTCCCAGCCCACGGGCAAAACCAAGTATAAAGGCCGCTTTAAAAGAAGGGAAAATCAAAGGAAAGGTGATATATCGGAAGACCTGCCATTCATTTGCCCCCATCGAGCGCCCCGCGTTTTCCAAGTCACGATCCACTGCAGCGAATCCCATTCTCAGTGTCCGATAGACTAGGGGAAAAGCCACAACCACCGCGGCCACGACCCCAGCCCACCATGAGAATACAATAGGCTCGCCAAACCAATGCTCCACCAAACGTCCAAATCCACTTTTTCGTCCGAGTAAGATTAGCAGTAAAAATCCAACTACCGTCGGCGGGAGCACCAAAGGCAGCATAAGCACGGTTTCAACGAGTGTTTTCCCTTTAAATAATCCTAACCGCGACATGGACCATGCCGCAAACAAGCCTAATAGGATCACCAAAACGCTGGATAACAGTGCAATCTGTAACGATAAACGAATCGGAGGCCAATATTCGCTCCAATCTATAGCCTGCATGCTCACTTCGGTATGGTAAATCCATACTTAGCCATAATGTTCAGAGATTCTTGCGATTGAAGGTATTCATAGAAGCTTTCGGCTTCTTGGATGTGTTTGGAAGCTTTGATGATCCCGATAGGGTACTCAACCGTTGAATAAGTTTTAGAGTCCACCTCAAAAGCAATTTTCGCCTTTTGCGAAGTTAACGCATCTGTCTTATACACAAATCCGACATCTGCGTTACCCGTTTCTACATATTGCAGCACTTGTCTAACATCTTTTGCCTGAACAAGCTTGTCTTGTAACACATCCCAAAGCTTAACGTTCGTCAGTGCTTCCTGTGCATATTTGCCTGCAGGAACACTCTCAGGAATACCGATTGCTACCTTTTTCACTTCTTTTTGCATTAAATCCTTTACACTCGTGATGCTCGTCGTCCCGTCAGCAGGGATCACCGCTACCAACTCGTTCGTCAGCCATGTTTTTTGTTTATTGCTCTCTATTAAATGCTGATCTACGAGAGACTTCATGTTTTTCTTCGAAGCAGACAAAAACAAGTCCGATGGAGCTCCTTGCTCAATCTGCTTTTCCAGTGCACCAGAACCACCAAAGTTGAAATTCAATTGAATACCTTTATGGGATGATTCGTACAATGTCTGGATTTCTTTAAGTGCATCTGTTAAGCTCGCAGCCGCGGAAATGGTCAGTTCTACAGTTTCAGTCTTTTTCGATGAATCCTGGCCGGAGACCTCGTTCTGGACCGCGCTGCTACCACTTGAAGCTGATTGTTGCCCCGCACCGCACCCTGCTAGTAATAACACAACACAAAAAGCAAAAAAGAGTGCCTGGCTATGTTTAATAATTTTTTTCATTTTTGTTTGACTCCTTACGTCTAGCCTGTCATGAAGTGATAGGTTTCATTATGAATGGGGTTGTGCCTGTCTGGTACGTTCAACTAGTGTACAATTCTCAAGAAGAATATGATTGTAAATGTCCGCTTCCAGATCCTCCAAACGCTTCAATACAAGTCGATGTGTGCCACAAGCTTCCTGTAACGGCTCAAAGCCATTGGTAATCAAACGCAGCTCCTGCAGTAAATCCACAACCGCTTGGTGCTCGTCTTGCAACTCGGATAAGTGAAAAAGAAGTGCGTCCACACGCTCAAACGTCGAGTCCTGAAAAAACGCTTGAATCAACGGAAACAGAAGACTTTCCTTGAATTGAATATGTACCGTTAACTTCTGTTTAAGCAAGGTATAAAGTTCATTCACTCGCTTCAGGTGCGAATAACGTTCGCCATGAACCCGTGTTAGCTTGGTAATATACGGTGTGAGCGCCGCTAGTTCTTCACACAACTTTGTGTGATACTCATCCTGAATATAGGCGATCAGTTCTTTGGGTTCTAGTGAGGAAGGTTGCATTTGCTTATGCTGTGCCTGATTTTCCTCTACTTCATGCACCCGCGCCAGCAATTCATCAGCATGAAGACCTCGGCTCTCCGCTGCTTCACGGAGCGGTATTTTCCCGCCACAGCAGAAGTCAATCCGTAGTTTGCGGAACAAGTCACTTGTTTTGGGTACTTCTTTTACAATGTCCGCTACCCATGTTTCTTCCGTTAACTGACTCATTTTTCATTCCCCCATCTACTTCATTTGTATACATAATTCTCATTTTATGCCTCTCTCAAGGCTGAACCAATTAGGGCGATCCCTTTTTCACTCGTGGAAAGAGCCTGATTATAAAAAACCTGAGACCAGCTGTTCAGCTGCTTCTTTGCCTTGAGCGATACAATCCGGAATGCCAACCCCTCCATAACCAGCACCACATAAAAATACACGCGGAAAATCCTGTGACAAATCATGTCTCACCTTCGCCATCTGCTCTTTGTGTCCTATCGGATATTGTGGCATGGATTGATTACACCGACTGACTTCAGTTAATTCAGGTTCAGCATCGATTCCCATTAAATCCTTCAGGTCTTTGCGCGCCGCAGCTACAAGTTCATCGTCTGTCATCTGAACCCATCCCTGTGCGCCTGCATGCCCAATGTAAGTCCGTAAGAGTGTATACCCTTCAGGTGCGGTATGGCTCCACTTTGTCGATGACCAAGTACAGGCCGTAATCATTTTTCCTTCTTTGCGGGGAACTAAAAATCCAGTTCCCTCATAGGCAAGATGAAGGTCTGAATTTTTATACGCCAGGGAAATATTCGCTACCGAAACGTAGTTAATCTTATGGAGCCAGCTCACACTTGCGATATCGGAAAATAATGTAGCCGCCTCAAAGGCTGGAACTGCACAAATCACTGCATCTGCATCTATGATTTGCCCATGGTCTAGTACTACTTGATAACCGTCCTCTTTTCTCACCTCAGCCACACGCTGTCCCATCACAAAATGGACGGTGTCGAGCTTTTCCTTTAACCGATCCACAATGGTCGATAATCCATGTCGATAGGAAAGAAACATGCTTTTCTTGGCGATATCCGGCAATTTGTTAGGTGCACCCGACTTTCTCCCCGCTCCTTTAGCCATACCTATAATCAAACTTCCATGCTTTTGTTCCATCTGCTTAAATTGAGGGAAGGTTGACTTGAGGCTAAGAGAATACGTATCGCCAGCGTAAATACCAGATAGCAAAGGCTCAGTAATCTGCTCCAACACCTCTTTACCTAGACGCCGCTTGATAAAATCCCCCAGAGATTCATCCATATCGCCTTGCTTGGCTGGAATAATTAAATCCAGAGCTGCGCGCGCTTTTCCCAGTGGAGAGATTAGCCCTGTTCGAATGAAGGGAGTTAACTTTGTTGGAATGCCTAAAATAAAGCCCATTGGCATAGTATGCAGCTTGCCTTTATGCAAAATGGAGGCCGACTTGGCCTTCGGGTTTGTTGACACCAAATCGGCTTCCAGCCCCAATTCTATAGTCAGATCCAATATAGCCGTCTTTCTGGCCAGAAAAGCATCCGGTCCTTTTTCGATCATAAAATGGTTTTGGCGAACCGTTTGCAGCTTTCCTCCCAGACGGTCGCTTTTCTCCACCAGTGTAATCTCCACTTCAAGCTGCCTATCCTCCGCCAGCTTTTTCACATAAAAGGCAGCACTTAAACCGCTTATTCCTCCACCAAGGATCACAACTCTTTTAGCATTTTTATTCATGAGCACACGTTTCCTTCCCCACTCCAGGCATATATGCACAATAAGGGTCACTCTCCAAATAGTCTCCTGTGATGGCAAAAGCCCTTGCTCTGGAGCCTCCACAGACTGTATTGAATTCGCAAACTCCACATTTGCCTTTAAGCAGAGATTTATCCCGAAGATGGTTCATAATCGGAGAGTGCCGATAAATATGGGCCAAACTATCCTTTCGTACATTCCCGCAAGTTAGCGGTAGGAAACCACTCGGGTACACTTCGCCGATATGACTGATAAAAACAAATCCATCTCCATCATTTACGCCTTTCGGGGCGCGTCCCAAGACATCTGCCCTTTTTTGTTCGGACGTTGTGTTATGCTGTCCTGCTTTGTGCTTTTCCTGTAGGACAACCCTTCGATAATGAGGTGCTTCGGTAGCCTTTACACCGTAGGGCATCTGTTGCTGTATCTGATACAACCACTTCATTACAGCCTCATGCTCATCAGGAGTAATCATATCTTTTTCCATCCCACGCCCGGTTGGAACGAGAAAAAACAAGCTCCATAACACCGCCTGCATTTCCTTTACCTTTTCTGCAATTCGCTCCAGATCGTGAAGATTGTATCGGGACACGGTGGTGTTCACTTGGATAGGGATGTTCAATTCCTTCAAATATCCAATTCCCCGCATGGTCGTATTGTAAGAACCCACAGTCCCGCGAAAATGATCATGAATGTCCGCGCATGAACCGTCCAGGCTAAAAGCCCATCGTGATAAGCCAACCTGCTTTGCTTTTTCGACCGCTGCTCTTGTCACTTTTGGGGTAGCACTGGGAGTCATGGAAACCGATAGCTTTTTCTCCTCAATTGCATATTGAGCCAACTCAAATAAATCAGGACGCGATAACGGATCTCCACCTGTGAAAACCACCAGTGGTTGATTCATTTCAGCGATTTGATCGAGCAGCTTTTTGCCCTCTTCAAATGTCAGCTGACGAGGGTCAGGCTTATATTGGGCTTCCGCTCTACAGTGAAGACATTTTAATGCGCAAGCTCTCGTTACCTCCCAAATGACGATAAACGGGTCTACGCGATAATCTCGTGGCGTTTGCAAAGATATCATTGATGTCTCTCCTTTTTAAAAATATAAAAACAGCACAGATACATAGAGCATCAATGAAAATCCAATTTCAGCCATGCCTACATGCTTTGCCTTTAACTCGAATTTAGGAAGCCATATAGCTCGTATGAACAAAATCAAAAATGGAATAACCAAAAACACCTTGATCCAGGCGGCCAACAGCACAATGATCAGATGATAGATAATAGACGCATAATAGTAACGTGGATTTTTTCTTTCACGGATGATCGTTTTAACATAAAGAGCCGTTCCTATGAAATAACATACCAACAGCAAAAATAGCTCTGTGGTTAATGTCCAATCTCCACCTTCTCCAATATGAACAACAGGGTATATAAAAGAACAGAAAAGCAGAATCGCGGTAATGTCATTTAACAAAGCACGCTCATTCTTCATTTTGGCGTAATACATATTAGCCATAAAAAAGAACAGGAGCAGAACTCCGTACCAGATCAACGCAGGTTTAACCCATACTAGAGAAGCCAAAAGAGGAAGGAGTATTGCTCCGTATATAACAACAGGTTTACGGTATCTTTTACTGTTTCCCGTTTTGATCCATTGGAGAACAGGAAAACTAAATAAATAGATAAAAAACCAGCATACGAATAGAGGTATATGAATGAATTGTTTTGGAGAAGCAGCTAAGCCAAACAAAAATGGAAGAATGAGCATTGCCCAGGCTCCATGCTGATTGGGGATGTATCTACTAATCCCTTTCAAAGTCTTGATCCTTTTTTCACAATGTGTAACATCTTTATAGCTTCGGTTAATCGACTCATCATCCATTCCCCCAAAATTCAATTTTTCACCCTACTTTAATTCTAAGTATTCTGTCCAATTGAACCAATCAGGGAGTTCCCTTTTTTGTTTGGGGGAATAGCCTAACCTGAAGATAAACCTTCACTTTCTTTATAAAAACGTACCAAAATAATAGTCCAGCGCTTCCTGGGAGTATCCGTCATCTCCTTGCCAGGCTGCTACCGAATAAAAATCATCATTGCCGCCGCGGCGTCTACGAGGTGTGTCCCGTGGTGCCAGCAAGCCAGCATATCCCCATACCTCCATAACCACGTCGCGTTCATTTTTGCTGGATGGGAACACATCTTTCCAGCGCTTCTCCAATTGCCGCGCACCATTCTGAGCCTCACAGTCCTGAACGGCTTCCAGCATGTTATGAAGGATAGCCAGATCCTCATCCGAAACCTGGAACTCCTCTTCTTGACTAAACAATTCAAGGTCCATCCAGCAGTAAAGAAGGTGATTCAGCCGAATACCGCCCCATTTGATCCGTTCAAAATTCAGCACATTCAAATCCTTATTGACGTATTCCTTATCGGACATTAGTTTATGAAAATTACAATCCCCACAGCTGCTGTAATTGGGCAGGACAACAGGTCGCTCCCCATAGGTATGCATAGGCAGTTTTGCGGTTAATGCCCAGCTCGATAAGGCGCTTCGCAAATGAACCTTTTTCGTGGAAAGACTGTGCAGAAACGCCGCTGCCACTCGCTCTTTTGTAGCCTTTTGCTGGTGCAACTCATGTAACCTATTTATCATCTCATCATGCGTAATGGTGATCGGATCGAACATCAAGCCCTTGCTTTTGGCATATTCAAAATCCTCACCCGAAAAGGGTCCTCGCTCCTGCTTCCAGCCGCTGGACCAGAAAGTGTTCATGAGTATTTTCTTTGCTTTTTTATCCATCACACTTCTCCTTACTTATCCCAACAGTCTCACCTACAAGATCGCTATTCACCTTTATACTTAAAAGCAACGGCCGTATTTCCCGACCGCGGGTCAAAATAAGAAGAGATTTTCCCCCAGTCAAGTTCATATTCCATATAGGGGTAAGGCTTGGTTTGACGATAGTTTGGCTTTACGGACAAATGTTGTTGTAACAAACGATCATGCTCCCTTTGACGCTTTCTTTCCCCTTCTTCAGACCAATTATCCCATGAAGTTGGAAATTCATTGCCTTGGAGCGAAATCTCCACAACCACTAGACTCGTATCCTTAAAGCATACAGACACAAAAAAATACCGGTGCAGCAGAGGAACTTGATCAAAATGATACCAAATGTAATCATTCCCTAGCTTTCTTACAGAATGAAAATATTTCGTGTACAAATCGGTCTCTAACAACTGCTCTTCTGTTAAAGAAGAATAAATCGCGTGCTCATTATCAACTTGAATGATGCCCGATTCCCAGTCATTCATTGCTGCCACTCCTTAAACTGATATGCCAATCTTCTACAGCTACTCTTTATCCTCGTTTGTCCACATGATGGAAAATGGCCTGCCAGGACCGATCCAGCACACGCGTATGTAATCGTCTGGCATAAACATTTCTCACGATGGCAAGAACGATCACACCCACAAATACAACACTAAGTATCGTAATAGAGGGAACCCAGTGGTCAAACATGGCATTCGCCAACACTTGCAGCAGATGCCGCTCCGGCTGCAAATATTCCACCACTGCAACGATAACTGCTGCCAGCAATATAATCACAGATAGGATCATAAGCATTGCATTGATTACTTTGTATCTGGCAAGCCCTTGCTGAAAAATGCGAGTGCCAGCATATTGCTCCAGCAAGATAATTTGCTTGTGAAAATCATCTTCCACCTGCTCTACAGGCAGGTCGTGCTTTTGAATCAATGCATGTGCTTTCTTCAGTTCGGATTGAATAAATAGGCTGCTCTGGATAGCAGATCCTAACTGACCTAAAACATTCATATCTTTTTACCTCATTTCAATAGTTTCTAAATTACGAGTATATCGTTTCACACTGAACATGACAATGTATGGAAAATTATAAACAAATGATAAGATAGGATAGTCTAATATAAAACAGAAGGGAGATTGGTCATGCAGTCTGTTGATCACCAACTCTATCTGGCTGAAAGCCATCGTATTCCTAAATTATCCATGTCACGGTACATTCAATATTTTAATATAAATGTCAAACCATTTTTGGAACAATGTATGGTTGAGCATACGATCCAAGGCTATGAAGTCTACAGATTCAGATTGACGGCAGAAAAGCGCGGAGAATTCGATTCATGGAACTTCCTGCTGCTTCTACAAGTTGAAAGCAAATCGGTCGCCGAGCAATATGTGAAGTTAAAGCAACAGCTGACAGGCTTCCCAAAAGAAATAGAGGTACGCAGCGAATTGATGATCAGCACGCCCCAATCGAATTACCCCACACCACCGCAACATGTACAGCGACGTGCATTCAAACCCTTTTTTGCTGTTGAATATGTAGATGTGCAAGCCCCATATTTGGATGAATTTCGGCACATTATGATTCACAATAACGGCCCTGCCATGCGAAACATTCTTGAGCATAAAAAGTGGTGCTACATGATGATTGCCCTTGAAACATTGGAAGTGTGGTACCATCATGACGCCTTTCCGACATGGAATCAAATTCATATCATTGGCCTTTACCCAGAAGCTATGCTCCATTATAAAAAAGATTTCGAAGAAGGCTTGCAACAACATGCCGGAGTTACTTTTCAGGAAAACTTCGATAGACTCAAAAGTATTCGAACCATGCTGTACAAAACGATCGCTTCCAGGCTCTTCCCTACATGAGCTTATTAATAGAAATCAAAGTAACCTCGCCAGGTTCCTTCATTCTGATGCTTGGCAAAATAAAAGCTACCCCCATCGACAATATTCAATTCGGCTTTGGCATCTGACGCAATCTGAAACACAAATTCACAGCCTTCGCCAAAGTCGATGCCTGGTTGAATAAAGCTGGGATAGCCGCCCATTTTGTGAACCGCATATATGTCCTCTACGATGTCCTCGAAATAGTCGGGCTCCTCCTCGTCCATATCTTTGAGGGCATTGCCGTATTCCTCAGGAATATCTTCACCGTCCCAGACCGGATAATCATTCTCTATGAGCTCGGGGAACAGCGGAAATGCTTTGATTTGCATAAATGCCGGACCAAAATCTTTTTCAACCAAATCCTCTACCGACGTATACTCACGAATACACATATATCCTTCCATATCCTCATGATCCAGTACATCGGGAGACAGGAAGACTGTCAACAGCTTGATATCACGTATAGCCTGAGGAACAAAAGGCATAGCAGGCAGATACAATTGCATGATCGGAGCCATAACATTTCCCTGTACATCAATCGGCTGTTCCTCTGTCGGTAAAGCTACTGTGACTCTACCGATCCAGCTCTGATCAAGGGAACCCGACGGTCTGCGTCCCCCTGTATGAAAAATAGTAGCTTTACGTCTTAAAATCGTTCTTAGCTTCTCAATGGAGTTGCTGGACAACGAAATCACTCCTTTCTAACCTAGAATAGAAACATCACAACATCCTCGCCTGCTCTACAACCAAACTCACTTAAGCGGTCTTCCATCTCTTGAATCTGGCGCAGATAGTCTTCCTGTACAGCTGGCAGCTCCTGTTCATTCACTAATGTCCCACCGAGTCTGGCGCGCGCATATTCGGCACCTTTCCACATCGCCTCAAACACAGCTTGCGGCTGCACCGTTCGTACCGCATCCATACTGAAAATCAAATCTGCAAAGCGATCCTCTGCGAGTGTACTCAACCAAAAGAAGCCGGGATCGGTTCCCGTATGTACGCTAAATAGTTCATCATAGCCTCCCGGACCGTGATGGTGTGCATGGAAAATATCCATATCTCCCCACTCCATTCCAAGGCTGAGCATGACATCCCAGATGTCCACTCCACGGTAAGATTGACCTTGATCTGCTACCAGCCTAAGCATGACAGTGTGTTCCCTCTCACCTTCCTGATCTACAAATGCTTGAAGTTTTTCCGCTTTTGCACGTGCATGAGCAGCGTCCTCCCGAGGAAGCACACGAACGGTACCCTTCTCCTGAAATCGCGCTGGCAGTGTGTTCATAAAGTCAGTAACTTTGGCTTCTTCCAATCGAATCTGCATCTCTACATTATCGAATATATCCATACAAATACAGATTTTATCATAATGGCATTCGCCTGCCGGTCTGCGTCCCACACTAGTCCATATCTGCAAATCATGGACGTGCCCATACACAATATACCCCTTAAGCAATTGCAAAATATCTTCATCTGACAACGTAAAACCACTGAATTCCACATCAATCAGCCAATAGATATTAGCATCTGGCTCCACTTGATGGATTCCTTTTATGGTCTTCACAGGCTTCTGTACCAACTCTACGGCAAGAATGCTAGATACATCCTCACTCCCATGTTCTGGTAAATTCAAGAATTCCCCTCCTTATTACCTGTTTTCACTTAACAGTTTCCTATAATTCTCAATCTATATTAAACTATAAATCACCAAGCACAAAATAGTATAAAAACGGTGCTGGGTCGTTGAACATGATTCGTAGAAACTCAAAGCTTCGAAAGGGGAGAACTCATGATGCAAAAACTTTGGCAAAAAGGAAAGGCTTTGTCCCTGCCTATTATGGTGTCTGCATCGCTGATTTCTGGAGCGCTGTTGGTAAATATACCTGCAGCGAATGCAGCTGCAACCAAGGAATTGCTTCAGTTATCCGGGCAGGCTACTTACTATGGAGAGGTTGAGAATGGTCAGCCACACGGGCGCGGTACGATCAAATGGAGCGAATATAAGCAGTATTCGGGTGATTTTGTGAATGGCAAGCGATCAGGTACTGGGAAATATATAAATCAATACACGGATGCAGATGGACAACATCATAAAGTCGTATATAGCGGAACGTGGAGCAATGACACCATAAGTGGCAAGGGTACGCAGACTGATAAAGTGACGCAAACGGACGGAACGATACGTTCGAATGAAATCCAAGTCGGTACTTTTCAGAACAATGGATTACAGAACGGCTACCAAGTGATCCATGCTGTAGCCGATCCAGACTACAGCTTTACTTATAAAAATGGTAAAGAAGTGCTAAATATTTTGCACAGTAATCAGGATCTGGTCCAAAGGTGGCAGCAAGGAGAGCTTTTCTCCGTAAATTATAAAAATGGCTCCGTTCAAAAGGAATACTCCATGTTCCCTGAAGAGGTCGCAACCAAAGAACGTCAAAGACAAGCGGCCATCAAATATCTCAAAGGGATTACCGCCAAGATCACCCCTCACTTGCAGCAGTTTGAAAAGCTGTCCAAGCAGGTTCCTTTAAAATAAGCTAGAGTGTCGCACATTATATAGTAGCTTCTATGCATGATGGCCTCTCATTCTTATGGAAAGCTCCATTTGAACAGAGAGGCTTTTTTTCATCTTCTTTATGAGTAACATGTAAGAATTTCGAATCATAACAACTCCTACTATTTTCCCTTATACCCCCTCATGAACTCATACAAATGACTTATTTTTAACAAAAACCCCCTCCTTTTTTTGCTAACCACAACTAGAATCACTAAAATATTAAGTAATTATTTTAATCATCCGAGGTGGACATCATGGCTAAAATTATGGTTCCTCCTGAGAAACTAGAGGCGGTTTCCAGGCAGTTCGCACAGGCACGTGAACTGGGAGCACAAATTTGCGGACAACTGTCACAGCAAATCCAAATGCTAGAGAATAGCTGGGCAGGAACGACACAGCAGCGCTTTTATCAGGATTTTCATAAAGCACGTGGACAAATGGATGCTTTTACTCAAACGGTCGGTTCTGTCAGCACAGAGCTGCGTTCCATTGCAGTAAAATTCAAGGAAACAGATACCCAAGCAGACACAGGGACTAACCAAGGAGATCAGAGCGGACAGATTAAGAGCAATGAAGGAGCAACTTCTGGGAAAAAAGGGAACGACCCAGCAGATATAGCCATTAACAGCCTGTCAGAAGCCAATAAATGGCGGGGACAATTGGGCTTTGCCGGGACAGCGATCTATAGTGGTCTGGCTTCCACACTTGTGCTCACCAAAACAGTAGAATTCAAAAAAAGTCTGAAAAATCCCACTCGGGCGGTTATACATAATGCGGCATGGGTGAAAGGCAAAGGTAACAATGCTTTTATGCGTAATTTGGGCAAAAGCATAAACCGCCAATTCGCTAAACCAGGTATTGTCATGAAAGGCTTGAAGGGCTTTGACCGTTTAGCCGGAAAGCTGCAAATGGGTAAGCTCGGCCTTGGATTCAACAAAGCCAATAGCTTTCCTCAGTGGACGCGCAACGTCATCGCCGGGGTGGAAAAAGGACGTTATGGCATAGCCACCCGCCAAATTCCCGGCATGATCGCCAAAAAGCTGTACCCTATTAATGCCACCATGAATATTGTGGGCGAGGGCATCAGTCTGGCTGGAAAATGGAAAAGTGGGAAGCTTACCGGAACGGATGTGGCTGTATCTGCTTCTAACGTAGCGATCAAAACTGCCGCAACTTATGGCGGTGCTGTCGTTTTGGGGTCCGTAGGCGGTGCTATCGGCGGTCCGGTTGGTGCAGCCGTCGGTGCATACGTTGGCGGTACAGTGGGAAGCTGGGCAGGTGGAAAAGTCGCCAAGTTCGCCGAAAAAGGGATACGCTGGGCCAGCAAACTATTTAAATAACATACACTTAACAGAGAGAGAAGGAGCCTGACTATGGACAAACAAACGGTAATTTTAACGCTTGAGGAACTAGGCTTTGCCTTGACTGCACTGGGTGCAGAGGATATGGCTTCGGGTCTGCTCCAATCCTATTACGGGGAACTAACGGAGGATCGCTGGGAACTGCTTTTTCATGCTGCAACACATAGCCTGGTATCCAAGGGCTTGTTGGAACAGCAGGATGACGGGCAACAGCAGCTTGAATTTGATACGTTCATTGTTGACATGCTGGCTCATCTGGTACAAAGCCGCCAAATGCTGCGTGGATACAAGGAGCAACAGGACAAGCAAAATACATTAACGATACACCATGGAAATGGCCGTTTTTTGTATCACCTCTCCAGCCACAATGAACTCCATTTCTTTCGCTGGTCTTCCCCAGAAGACTGGCATCACGACATTGATCAATTATTCGACCTGTTTTCCCCAAACTTCAATGCACACTGCCGATACGTCGATCTGACAGAAGAACAGTGGAATGAGTTAACCTCATCTAACTTCACGATGCAGCAAATGGCAACGTGGAAGCTTCAAGAGTCGGCTGAGCAAATGATACAAGACTGGCGAGAGGATTTTAATCGTAATCACTGCAACCTCGATAATTTGAGCCAGATGGTATACACGGACACGGATGAAGAGGGGCCTTCCGTTACAAATCTGCTATTTGTTCTTAAAGGAACGAATGATGTGTGGATCGTAAGAAATACAGCACTGGATATGCAGGCCACCCCATGTCTGCGCATTGAAAGTGTGACTGAATCAGACTGGAGAGAACGGATAACTCAGTTCATTCAGGCGTTTGTACCCGACGAGGCGGTATTCCGTGGATAAAATTGTATATCGCAGATCTCTGGCATTTTGGAAAGCCCTTGGTAGCTTGATGTTTGTGCTGATTTGTCTGTTTTTACTGTTGCTCATTTTTATCGACGAAGATATCTCTGCTCTGCAAATCTTCTTCTTTATTACGTCCGCTATGATTGGACTTCCTTTTTTTGGTAGTTATTTGGTGGTCTGTTTGAACAGAACGCTTCGTAAGGATACCTTCCTGTTCATCTTTGATGAACACAGTATTTCCGACGGTATTCGAACTGTCCCGTGGTCTGCAATCACTAAAGTTGAATTCGAGGGAGCCTCCATCCGCAAATGGTTGCGCCCTCGTTTCCCCACCTTTATTTTTTATCTGAATGACCGCAGCACCTGGGAAGTCAGCACCGATTATGTGCTGAACGATATGGAACTGAATCAAGCCGGGAAACAACTTCGAACTCTCATTAACCAGTATGGCAAGCCGAAGAAAAAACGTTTCTGATTTGCGCTCTCATTCCATGAATTTCTTTTATTCCAGCTTATTCTTTATGCTTGAAAGACACCCGTTGCTGCGATGCGCTGTACCGCTTCTAGCAGTCTTTCTTCACTGTTCACCAGGCTGACCCTCACATAAGAAGCTCCTGCACGACCAAACCCTTCTCCAGGGGCAACCGCAACTTGCGCCTCGTCCAATAAAAAGTTTGCAAAGGAAGCCGATGTATACCCTTCCGGCACCTTGAACCAGGCAAAAAAAGACCCTTGGGGAGCGGCAACATCCCAGCCAATATTTCGTAACGCTGCAATGAGAACATCACGTCGCCGCTCATATAACGCCGCGAGCTTCCGTACTGGCTCCTGGGTGCCCAGCAATGCGACAGCTCCCGCATCTTGTACCGCGCCAAAAACAGTACTGTAGGCATGCGTATGATAATGCTTGAGCGCACCAATAACGGACGCATTTCCAACCGCAAAGCCAAAGCGCCATCCAGCCATGTTATACGTTTTGGAAGCTGTATACGTCTCGACACCATATTCCTTGCCGCCAGGGATTTGCAATAGACTAATTGGCTTATGCCCGCCAAATCCAAGAGCACCATATGCAAAGTCATTCATAACCGGAAACTGGTGCCGAGCAGCATAATCCAGTGTCTTCGTCAGGAAATCTGCGGAAGCTACCGCTCCTGTCGGATTGTTCGGATAATTAATCATGAGCAGTTTGACCTGCTTTGCGATTTCTTCCGGTACGGTTGTATAGTCCGGCAAGAATCCATGTTTCTCATCCAGAGGAATCGTATGAATACGAGCTCTTGCCAGCGCAGCAGCGGAATAATATTGGGGATATGCCGGATCGGTGGTCAACAACCAATCACCGGGATTCAGCAACGCCTGCGGAATCCCCATTACACCTATGGCTGAGCCATTGAATACAGCAACTTCCCGGTCAGGGTCCAGCTCCACCTGATACTCCCGTTGATAGAACGCAGCGACAGCCTCCAGCGTGCTT
Source organism: Paenibacillus sp. EKM301P (assembly GCF_011800295.1). Taxonomy (NCBI): domain Bacteria; kingdom Bacillati; phylum Bacillota; class Bacilli; order Caryophanales; family Paenibacillaceae; genus Paenibacillus; species Paenibacillus sp. EKM301P. The sequence continues at coordinate 963,154 of NZ_JAALFM010000001.1, forward strand.
CTTTTCCCATGAAAAGGCGGGTAGCCCTGATTGATCGGTTGATCGACCGCTTCCTTCAAAGCGTTGATGATATGCGGTGGTGTTGGCTGATCTGGGTTGCCGGCTGCCAAATTAATTACATCTATTCCTTTGCTTTTATACAGATTCACTTTGTCATCAATTGCGCTAAAATAGTTGTCAGGCAGAGCCTTGACCAGATCAGAGGATGAAAAAATCACGTTATCTCCACCTTCTATCCATAAGATACAGACTAGGTAAGTCAGCCCACATAAGATAATACCTCAGTTATTTAAAATAGCTTGGCAGCTTGTAGCCTTCATACACAGGATTCGATTGGATGTACTTTTGGAATTCATCGGAATGATATCCCTCAATAATGTCTTTGACGAAGGGCTTGTCCTTATTCTTGCTGTCCACAGCTACCACATTTGTGAATGGATCTGTCAGTTTTTCAAGCTTTAATGCTGAGGTTAACTTCATTCCATTCGATACAGCAAAATTCCCTTGTATAGCCGCAAAATCAACATCCTCCAATGCACGTGGCCCTTGTGCCGGGTCGGTAGCAACAAATTGTAGATGATGCGGATTAGAGGTGATGTCGTTCACCGAAGTTTGCAATGGATCGATATTGTCCTTTAAGGTAATCCAACCTACTTCCTTCAAAATGTTCAGCGCCCGCAGCATATTGACTGGCTCGTTGGGCAGATTGATTTGGGCTCCAGCACTGATTTCGTCAAGGCTGGTATGCTTGCTGGAGTACAATCCCATTGGAGGAGTCGGAACTTGCACAGCACCAATCAGATCAATATTCTCCCGCTTATTCATTGAATCCAGATAGAGCGAGTGCTGGAACACATTGGCATCAATATCTCCATTAGCCACGGCTACATTGGGCTGAACCCCGTCTGTAAACTCTTTATATGTAATCTTATACCCCTTCTTCTCCAAATATGGAGCCACACCATTCTTAAACTGATCGCTATATGGACCGGGATTAAAGCCGATATGCAGTGTTTTCTTTTCTTCGTCCACAGCGCTGCCCGACGTATTCTTGCTGCCACAGCCTGAAATAAAAAGCACAACTACGCCCAGCAGCAATATAAATGAAATCCATTGTTTCTTCATTTGATGTCTCCCCCTGCTCCTTGATATGGTCTAGTTTTGGTGATTTAAAATATTTAAAGCTTTTAAAACATAGTAATTTGATATGTTTTGTAGATATTACAATGATTTTTTATTCACTGTCAACAACATTTAAATTACGTATCTTCCGCAAAACTAAAAAGGGGGTCGCTTCGGGCGCTCCACTTGAAAACAAAGCACTTCACAAGTTTGTAAAATAATTCCGTTTCAAACATACCCCCTATGGGTATATTTGAATGTGAGAATATAACCCTAAAGGAGCTATTGAATATGAGAATACAATGGACTTTACTTGCTGGTGCAGTCATGATTATTTTGAGTGGGTGCGGGAACAGTAACACGCCAGCCCAGGAGCATACGACAAGCAGCAGTCAACAGCATGACGCATCAGATATGAACCATTCCACATCCAGTGAGCTTCCTGCTGGACTAAAAGAAGCTGAAAACCCAGCCTTCAAAATTGGCAGCCAAGCGACCATTCAAGCCGATCATATGGCAGGCATGAAGGGCGCTACGGCCACGGTTGTGGGTGCTTATACGACTACTGCTTATACAGTCTCCTATACACCAACTACTGGAGGAGAAAAAGTGAATAATCATAAGTGGGTTATTCATGAAGAGATTAAGGATGCGGGCAGCGAGCCCTATGCACCTGGCACAGAAGTTATTCTGGCGGCAGACCACATGAAGGGGATGGATGGGGCTAAGGCTATCATAGATTCCGCCGAGCCAACGACCGTATATATGGTAGACTATACGCCGACTACAGGAGGAGAGCCTGTCAAAAATCATAAATGGGTGACGGAGAGTGAGCTTTCAACCAAGTAGAACTCTTTTATTACAGGTTGCTTGTGATCGCCAAAGGGAGCCGGTCAACGGCTCCCTTTGAACGGCTTTATGGGATTTGGACAAACCTTGTTGGCTTTACCTCTAGTCAATGTTCAATGTTATATGTATTTCCTTGAGTCAGTTGGTTTAACGCGGCATACGCAGAATGGCTGCCTTCAGTGCCTTGATCCCTTCTTCGCTTTTTAAATAATCTGACGGTGTTTCGTGACCAAGTGCGGGAACCTTTTGATCCATCCAAGTCAGCAAATACTCGCCCATGTCGGGCAGCAGCACAATCTGAATCTCCTTTGGAATTTCACTTTTGGCCACCTTTGCCCTTATCACCGGATCTACCTGATCATATCGCTCCTGATAGACCTGAACCATGTTGACCCAGCTTTCCGGCTTAAACTCTTTTAAATATGTCTCTCTCATCCATGAACCCTCCTTATGATCTCAGACAACGCTTCTCATGCTGGAGCAACCATTCTTTTCTCCATAGGCCCCCTGCATAGCCAGTTAGTTTCTGATTTGATCCGATAATTCGGTGACATGGAATCACAATGCTCAGCTTATTTTTGCCATTCGCACTGCCAACGGCTCGGATTGCTTTTTCGTTTCCAATAGCGAGAGCAATATCTTTATAAGCTGTCGTTGTACCGTAACCCACGGTAACTAGCGCATTCCATACTTTTTGCTGGAAGTCCGTACCTTCAAAAGCATAAGGAAACGAAAATTCAAAGCGCTCACCTTTAAAATACTCGTCAAGCTGGCTGGCGCATTCCTCTAATACTTGGATTGGAGCTTCTTCTGTAAGCATCGTTAAAGGCTCATTCCGATTAGAGAACATAATGGAATAGACAGCCTCATTGGTGCCCCGTATCTCTATCTCTCCAATCGGCGATACATAATTTAATACGTATAACTTGCTCATTAAGGATATCCACCTTCCTTTTCTAATCCTTATTCAAATTTCTATACTCACTAGGAGAACATTGGTTCAAGTTGCGAAACGACTTATAGAAATTGGAGGGACTTTGGAAGCCTGTCTCATAGCAAATTTCAAGATTCGTAAGATCTGTATTTTTAAGAAGATAAGCTGCCTTATCTACTCTTATTTTTTCCAAATACATACGCGGGGTTTCCGAGGTTTCTTGTTTAAAGATCCGATCCAAATAAAAAGTGCTTATTCCAACATGATCCGCAATATCCTGCAATACTAGTTTTTCTTTATAATGGTTGATTAAAAAAGCTATCACATTCTGGACAAGCCTGATATACGGCGAATGATCTGTATGAGGCTGGCATCTTTTGCAAGCGCGAAAACCCGCTTTTTCCACGGTGTCCACATCAAAGTAAAACTCGACATTGATTTTTTTCGGCTTTCGGGATCGACAGGAAGGTCGGCAATATATACGGGTTGTTTTCACAGCGGTAAAAAACACCCCGTCATATTTACGATCACATGCTATGATTTTCTCCCACATTTCCTCAAAAGAAAGACTAGGTTTAGCCATGATCAAAAATTCCGTCCTTTCCCTAGTTCATATAGTTCAGGATTTTGTAAAATTCGATTCCAGTCGCTCCGAAGTGCAATATATAGACGAACTAAACCATTTCGATTTATATGTTGTTCATTGGAAGTCGCTTATGGGATTTTTGCAAAATCCTCATATAAATCTGACGTATCTTGAAGGTTGATCAACTGTTCCGCATTCTTTTGCAAAACAACTATTATCTTATCAGAAAACGCATTTCCAAAGCTAAACCGTTTGACTCCTAACTGCTGAAGCTGGCGGACATTCGTCAGACCTGGCAAAGATAAAACATTAAGCGGAGCATGTATATGAAATACAACCTCTCTGATCTCTTCATCACTCTTTAAACCTGGAACAAAAATTCCGTCCGCACCACTATCCACATACGCTTTGGCCCTTTCTATGGTCTCCGAAAGTGGAGTCTCCATCTGCAAAAATGCATCCGTTCTTGCATTTATAAAAAACTCTTTAAACCCATGAACATCCAAGGCAGCTCTTATTTTGGACAGCAGGTCACTGTGCGCCCTCACTTCTCGAAGTCCCTTTTGCTGTTTTAATGAATCCTCAATATTAATCCCCGCCACTCCGACATCGGCTGTCCTTAATACATGCTCGACAATCGTTGCCGCATCCTCCCCATATCCTGCTTCAATATCTGCCGACACAGGAACTTGAACATGCTCTGCAATAGTGCGAATGATGCTTACATGCTGGTCAAAATCAATAAGCTCTCCATCTGCAAACCCAAGTGTATTGGCAATCCCCCAACTCGTTGTACCTATCGCCTTAAAGCCTGCCTTCTCCAGAGCCACGGCAGATAGCAAATCCCAAGCATTCCCTAAAAATAAAGGTTCCTTTGAAGTATGAAGTGCATGAAATTGCTGGATTTTGTTCATAAAAATAGCCTCCTAATAGGTGATGTGTCTCATTCTATCAAGAGGCTGTATTTGTTTCGTCCTCATTCTTGCACATATGGTCTGTGAAATTGCTTTTTATGTTAACGAAGCTATTGGAAAACAGGATACTTTTTAAACCAATTCATAGACAAGCCTTCCCTTCATTCCATACTATATTTAAAATTTAAATTTCATTTTAAAGAAGTATGCCATAAGCTTAAAATGTATTATTTCACATTATAAGTAAAATGCGATTGTTTTCATCGCCGACATGAGTGTACATCGTTGACTTGTCCATGATTTTGTTTTACTTTTAAAGTATTACTCATATTTTCCAGTTCCATCATACAAAGACCGTTCCAGAAGCCCAAAACCTGCAAGCTTCTGAAACAGTCTAGTAAAATAGCGTATTTATAAACTAAAGACCGTTAGATGATCCGATAGCCGGATGGCAGTCTGCCAGTACTGCGGATATTACGGATTTGCTGCAACGTCAAACGTTGATTGGTAGAGATAATAGATTCCACATCATTCCCGCGAATCAGATCATCCAGGTCGGCGATGCTGCGATTGCCTCTATACACACGGAAGTTACCTCTAAACCGCGTGCCAGTAAAGAGTACAAGTGTAGCATTGCTGCTGGTAGAAAAGAAACGCAGACTTTCGATGCCGTCGAGAATATTATCGGTGTTGCGGATACCTAGGTTTCCTCTGAATACTCTGCTAGAACCCCGAAAATTTTCTTCATTGTAGACTGTAAGGCGTGGATACGTTTGAGATACGTATGCTTTATTAGTCATGTTGTAAATTCCTCCTTTCAACTTTAGCATATGCTTCCCTATTCAATTGGCGCGGGCCTCACAGCATTCATCTAAAAATGGTTATGTGTTGAATAGAGTAGACGCAGACTTGAAAAAGGAACATACGTTCTGTATAATTTATCTTAGTAATTTGGAAAATCCTGAACTAACGGAGATGCAGACATGGACGATAAATTTATTGAGGAACTACGTGAAATTAGCAGGAACGACAAGCGAAGATCCGAATTTCTCATTAAAGGGATGAAGGAAACGCTTCAGGAAAGAAAAGAAAAAAACTTTATCGAAAGATGGATTTGGCGACAAAAGAATAAGAAGCTTATAGCGCGGAAGTTTAAATCCTAGTAGATATAACAACAGCTCTTCGTAGCAGTTTATTTTCATAGCATATACAAGTACATTAGATCAAACCTCATTTTTTAGGGAGGCAAAGCCATGATTGAGCAGCTTGTCCCATTCGATGATCTATTAAATCACAATCCATTTTTGATTGATGAGGTTCGATATAATTTGCTTCATCGAATATGTGAGTCAGAAGAATCAACATGCCTTAAAACGTCTGATGGAAATATGATTTTCGCTCAATCACCCGGACATAAGGCTTGGCTATGGATTTCGCAGCAAATCATCGGCAACCATAAGTTAACCTATATCGAAGAACTCTTACATTATTTAGAAGGAACCAACCTATCAGGTGTATGTGGTGATGTCGAAACAGCCGAGAATTTCGCACATGCTTACGCCGAGCGGCATACTGCTCAGGTACATACTCATATGGTTATGGAATCTTATTTCTGTCCTGAATACAACAAACCTTCCGGCGTTGAGGGGATCATACGACAAGCCACTTCAGAGGACGTACAGGTAGTTGCCCAGCTTCTAGCTGGTTTTTCAAAAGATGCTTTAGACCGTTCAGTTGATCCGACTAGTCAAATATCAGCTGCGAAGGCAGCGATCGAGACAGGGAATTTATATCTTTGGATTGTAAATAGTATGCCCGTGTCCATGGCTAACATTGCTCATCGTTCTCCAAGGCATGGCCGTATTAATGCTGTTTATACTCCCCCTACCTGGCGAAAAAAAGGTTGTGCCAGCGCAATTGTATCGGGGTTATGTTCCATTTTAAAAAATGAGCAGCTAACCCCCATGCTTTACGCAGATGTAAAAAATTCAGTTTCCAATCAAGTTTATAAAAATATCGGTTTTAAAGAAGGCGGCAAAATTACTGATATTGCGTTTGGATAGACCCTCCTGCTGTCAGAGAGCATATGATTGCTCATTCAAAACAAACAAGCCCAGCGATGCCATCTACCGCTGAGCTCATTTTTCTATAATTCTTTATTCTGTTACACCCAATTCCGTGTGAACCGAAGATCTTCGTGAAAGTAAATATACAGCTACCATGGCGATAGCGACACCAGCTGCTCCAAACCAAGGGATGGAGGCCAGCGTAACCTGACCAACAACTACACCGCCAATTCCGGCTCCCGCTGCCATAGCAAGCTGCATGGTAGACTGGTTGAGACTCAGCATCACACCGGAAGATTCCGGTACGAGAGTGACCAAGTTATATTGTTGAGTAGGTCCGGTTGTCCAGGCTGCGAACGACCATAGAATCAATAAAGCAAATACTGCCATCAAAGAATGAGCGGCAAAAGGAAGTAAGAGTAAGGAAATACCGTGCAACATCATGCCCCCTAATAATGTAAAGGGTATACCCTTTTTATCCGCACTGTATCCACCAATTTTTGACCCGATTAGACTGGCAATTCCGAAGGCGAGTAATACTGAGCTTAGCATATCCTCTCCTACACCTGATACATTCAGCAAGTACGGTGAGATGTAAGTATACGCGAGTGAATAACCTCCTAGCCAAAAAAAGGTAATGCCTAATCCCAAGGCAACTTCAGGCTTTTTCAGAAGTGCAAACTGCTGCAGTAAAGGGATCGGTTGATCTCCTTTCAAGCGAGGGATTGTCATAGCGATAACGATCAAGGCAATAATCCCCGCTAAAGCGATGCCGAGAAATACGGTTTTCCAGCCATATGCAGAAGAGATCATTCTCCCAAGCGGCACCCCTATAATCAGCGAGGCTGTAAAACCCATAGTGACTGTAGCAATAGAACTGGCCTGCTTGCCAACTGGGGCTATTTTTGCAGCAATGCTCAGTGCAGTAACCACGACCATCCCCGCCCCGAGGGCCATCAGAATACGTGCGGCAATAAACATCCCAAAACCTGGCAAGACAAAGGAGAGCATATTGGCTACTGCAAATAATCCTAAGGAACTCAAGAGCAGGTTGCGTCTGTCCCATTTAGCGGTTACTGCCATCAGAATCGGCGTGCCTATCGCGTAAGCAAGAGAAAAGACGGTAATCAACTGGCCCGCTGCGGACACCGTAATCCCCATGGTTGTCGCAATCTGATCCAAAATACCTGAGATAATGTACTCAGATGTACCTACCAAAAAACTGACAATGGCCAAAATGTACACCTTCCACGTGCTCTGCATTTTAAAAAACGCCTCTTTTCTTTAGTTTTTTTATATTTTTGTATTTTTACAAATATCGAAATTAAGACTAAAAAAAATTATGTCAACAGGAACGGGGCATATTTCTGTGCTGCTTCCACATCCAAGCTGTAATAAATAAACGTCCCCTCTTTGCGGTATGTGAGCAGTCCCGATTCTGCCATTTGCTTCAAATGGTGTGATAGCGTTGAAATCGCTACACTGTTCAGCTTCTCGCCCAGTACAGAGCAGCATTGATCACTTTCCTCTTTTAGCAGAAGTGCTATCTTGAGACGAGTCGGTTCTCCAAGTGCTTTATATATTTTTACAGCTTGCTGCATCTCTGTTGTCTCTTTCACCCTGTTCGTCTCCCTTCGGTTCCAGTCTTAATTTCGATGTTTGTCGAAATCAACTTAACACAAACATTGGTAAAAGTAAACCCGATTATGTTAAAGTCGCATCTTTTTTGGACTCTATAGTGTGAATAATGGTCTTCCTCATCTTATAATAAAAATAATCCCCCATCGGCAAAGAAGGATAGGGGACAAAACAATCTGAATGCAGAGATGGAACCACGGATTTTATTGCATGGAGTTAATTTGTGCTTGCCGTGGGTCTGACAATGATTTCATTCACATCTACATCCGCAGGCTGCTCCATGGCATACACAATGGAACGAGCAATGGCATCCGGCGAAATCGAAATACGGCGGTATTCTTTCATTCCCTGCCGAGCCTCTTCATCTGAAATACTGTCGGCAAGCTCGGATTCGGTTACTCCCGGTGATACCAGCGTTACACGAATATCCCCACCAACCTCCATACGCAACCCCTCAGAAATCGCCCGAACTGCATACTTCGTTGCGCAGTATACTGCTGCAGTCGGCGTTACACTATACGCGCCAATAGAAGCAATATTGATAAACTGACCAAATCCTTGTTTTTTCATGATGGGAAGCCCTGCCGCGATCCCATGCAGAACGCCTCGTATATTAACATCAATCATGCGGTCCCATTCTTCTACTTTCAGGGCTTCCAATTTTGAAAGAGGCATCACTCCTGCATTGTTCACAATGACATCCACACGTCCAAACCGTTTTTCAGCGTACTTAATGAACGCTTCCATCTGCTCCCTTTGGGTCACATCCAGTTGCATATAATCAGCCGATCCCCCTTTTGAACGAATTTCGGAGGTAAGAGCCTCCAGTCGTTCTGTGCGTCTGGCTCCTAATACAACATGAGCCCCATGTTGAGCAAGTAAACGAGCAGTAGCTTCACCGATTCCACTGCTTGCTCCTGTAATAGCTGCAACTTTCCCTTTAATATCTAACATGCTTATTCCTCCTTTAGTTAAGAAATTATTGAAGTAGATGCTTTCCCTTTTCACATGTTTATTGAGCATTGTTTCTACATCTTTATTATGAGACGATGGTGATTGGAGATGGTAGAAGAATCAGAGCAAATTATTGCCTAATCCTCCAAAGACACTTAATATGAATTCAAATCCATATCGAAAAACAAAGCGCATCTCAAAGTAAATTTGTCCACTGAAGAGTGAAGATTACTACGGTGTAAAAAAGGGAGGGGCATAGTGAAAGCAACCGAAATTGAGAGTTCTACCACGGAAAAGCAAGCCGAATTGACCAGTCTCATAGAACAATTTACAAGTCACGACGGAGTTCACGCTACAGATATCCCTTCACTTCACTTCGTCCGAAGTTCGACTACCACCGTTCCAATTTATCAGGTCCATGAACCCGCCTTATGCATTGTGGCTCAGGGAAAAAAAGTCGTGATACTCACAGAGGAAAGTTACTATTACGGCACATCCGACTACCTTGTGGTTTCGGTAGATTTACCAATTTCCGGGCAGGTGATACAAGCCTCAGCAGAAGCCCCGTATTTGTGCTTCCGGCTCAATTTTGATCCGTATCAGGTTTTGAATCTCATCAAGGAGTCTACTTTTCCTACTACCTCAATACCTGATTCCAGGCGAGGCTTGTATGTAAGTCAAACCAACTCCCTACTGTTGGATGCCGTGGTAAGGCTCGTACGTCTTTTGGAAAGACCGCAGGATATTCCGGTGTTGGCTCCATTAGTTATACGTGAGATATTGTATAGGATTTTACAGGGGAAGCAGGGAGAGTCCTTAAAACAACTGGTCATGACTGGTAGCCATTCAAACCGGATCGCAGAAGTCATAAAGCGAATTAAACAAGATTATGATAAGCCGTTGCGAATTGAGGAATTGTCCCAACTGGCTAATATGAGTCCTTCGTCGCTACATCGTCATTTTAAAGAGGTTACAGCTATGAGCCCAATGCAATATCAAAAACAATTACGTCTGCAAGAAGCCCGTCGCCTGTTGTTATCTGAATCAGCAGATGCGGCAGATGTCGGTTTTCAGGTAGGCTACGAGAGTCCCTCTCAATTCAGTCGTGAATACGCTCGTTTGTTCGGCCTCCCTCCAATTCGTGACATCAAGCGCTTGCGTGTAGATCAGGATCACCTCCAATCATAATCGCAGGATGTACAAACAGCACAAAAAAGCTGCCTCGGGTAGAGAAGCAGCTTTTCATTTTATATACTTCTAGGCAAAGCTCATCACTCATTCAGCATCAGTACGGATTATCCAGCTTGGCGAACAGAGCACGAATAACATCCTTCTCTGCCGTAGTAAGCTGTTGTCCTGCCTGCCATTGTTGAATCTCTTTCTTGACTTCCTTCGGGTCTCTATAGCTGAGAGCATACCCGATGCCCCCTATACCTTGTACGCGGTTGGTTTTGTCCATATTTGCCAATACTCGGATCATCGTAGTTTTGTCCCTTGTAAACAAATCTTCCATAAGATTATCGTATTCTTCAGTTAGCGCTCCATCCAAGCCAGCAGTGCCCTTGATCACATTCGGGAAACTTTCCGAAGGAACCAAAGCGCGCTGTTTATAGAGATAATCAATGATTTCCATGCTTTGATGTTCACTAATTTCGTTCATCTTCCCCCAATGGATACCTGCCAAATGGTCCGTAATATGACGTACTTTTGCTTCATCACTGAGGGATGAATCCTTATAAAAGGACAGTACAAGTTCCTCTTTACTTTGCTGGGTATGCTGCGTACTGGTTGCACTGGCCGCACTTTGCTTGGGCTCCTCATTGCTTGCTCCAGACGGCGACGCAGGGTCAGCATGGGGAGTACATCCTAGGATTACAGCCAGCAATAATGTAGTACAAGCTCCAGAAATGAACACGCTACCTTTTGACATGAATCCACTCTCCTATCCATATCTATTACGCCTGCAGCCATTCATCCATGGTTATAACGGAATAGGGTTCAGAGCTAGACTTACTTTACTCGTCATGCCCAACCGTAGGCTTACGGATCACGGAGACGCTGGATTCCCTGACAATCAAACGAGGCTCAAACTGTATACGCTCATAATCCCCCACGGTCTGTTCCTGAATTCGCTTAAGCAGCAGTTCCGCAGCCAGGCGTGCCACCTCTTCCCCCATGATAGAAACTGAGCTGATCTGCGGGGTCGTTACCGTAGCCCACAAATTGTTATCAATACCGACCACTGCAACCTCTTGCGGTACTTTTACACCCAAATCCTTAAAGCGGTTTACGATTCCTATGGCCACCATATCATTAACTGCATAAATCGCATCCGGCATATTTTTCAAGCTGTAAAAATAATCGGCTGCCCGTAGCCCGGTCTCGAAGGAAAAGTCATCGCCAAAGTATACAAGCGAGGGGTCCACATGCTGGAGAGACTGCTCATAAGCAAAGTATCTCTCTTCGATTTTGTCCTTCGCCGCACCTGCATAAGCAATTCTCGTTCTTCCGATTTTAAGCAAATGCTCCATCACAAGTCTTCCCTCTTGCCGGGCCAGACTGACGATATCCGCTTTGACGTCTTCACCCAGCTTCTTGCCATAGTTAATAATAGACACGGGAACGTTCGCTTTGTTAATCAGATCAACCAACATTTTGGGATACGCCAGCGGCATAATGATGAGCCCGTCTACATGCAGCTTCTTAACCTCACGCACCGTTTCAAGCTCCATTCTGGCATTCCCGGCCGTATTGATCTGCACGACACGATAACCGTGCTGCTTGGCGGCCTGTTCTACGGACCAAGCAATCTCTGGAATGATCGCGTTACGGATATCCGGTACAGCCAGCGCAATTTGGCGTGTCTGCCGCACCTTTAGACTCTGAGCTGAAGTGTTAGGCGTAAAGCCCATTTCTTCAATCACTTGCAAAATAAATGCCTTCGTCTTGGGGCTGATGCCCTCGCTATCGTTAATAGCCCTGGAGACAGTCGCAATACCGACCCCTGCCCGCTTGGCTACATCCTCTATGGTTACTTTCTTTTGCTCTGACACACCCAAAATCCTTTCACGCTCGGAATCGTTTTCTCTCTATGAACATAAACTCTCTAATATAGATATTATACCACAGAATGGGTCTCTAAAAATTGAATTCGTTTTCTTCTAGTCTCTTCCTCGCCTGAATAATTCGTAAAAACTCTTTTGTACAGAGCAGTAAGTCAAATATAGCGCCATAGTCACAAGTGATTATATTCACAAAAAAATCAAGTGCTTTTTGCATTAATTTGGTTTGACAATGTGTAAAAATTGTGACATATTATTTTTCGGAAACGTTTCCTTATTCATTCACTTTTATAGCGGCAATGATCATATATTCATCAAGGAGATGACAAGACATGCAAGCATTGAGATGGCATGGAGTAAAAGATTTACGTTTGGAAAACATTGAGCAACCCGCTGCTCTTCCGGGGAAAGTAAAAATTAAAGTGGAATGGTGTGGCATTTGCGGAAGTGATCTTCACGAATATGTAGCAGGACCGATCTTCATTCCTGAAAACGCTCAGCATCCACTGACTGGCGAAAAAGCTCCGATTGTGATGGGACATGAATTTTCTGGACAAGTCGTTGAAATCGGTGAAGGCGTAACCAAGATTCAGGTTGGCGACCGTGTAGTCGTAGAACCGGTTTTTGCATGTGGAGAATGTGATGCATGTAGACAAGGCAAATATAACCTTTGCGATAAAATGGGCTTCCTCGGTTTGGCAGGCGGCGGCGGTGGATTTTCTGAATATGTCGCAGCTGACGAGCACATGGTCCACAAAATTCCAGAAAGCGTATCTTTCGAGCAAGGCGCTTTGGTAGAGCCTTCGGCCGTTGCTTTGTACGCTGTACGTCAAAGCCAACTGAAAGTCGGCGACAAAGCTGTCGTGTTTGGCGCTGGTCCTATCGGATTGCTGGTTATTGAAGCGTTGAAAGCTTCGGGCGCATCTGAGATTTATGCAGTAGAGCTTTCCGAGGAGCGTAAAGCTAAAGCTGAAGAGCTGGGTGCTATTGTGCTTGATCCTAAAACTTATGATGTTGTGGAAGAGCTGCACAAACGGACTAACGGTGGCGTAGATGTAGCCTATGAAGTCACTGGAGTACCTCCTGTGCTGACTCAAGCTATTGAATCCACTAAAATTAGCGGACAAATCATGATCGTCAGCATTTTTGAAAAAGAAGCTCCGATTAAACCGAACAATATCGTTATGAAGGAACGCAATCTGACTGGTATTATCGGCTACCGCGATGTATTCCCGGCTGTCATCAGCTTGATGGAAAAAGGGTATTTCCCTGCTGACAAGCTTGTGACCAAACGTATTAAGCTCGAAGAAGTGATCGAGCAAGGTTTTGAAGGTCTCCTGAAAGAGAAAAATCAGGTTAAAATCCTGGTATCTCCGAAAGCCTAATATCGAAAAAAACAGATGTCTGCCCTGTGCAGGCATCTTTTATTATAAAACCAGGTTGCACGGCAAGCGTCCATGTAAATGAAAAGACAAAACAGCGCTCTCCTACTATGGTCTCTGCCGTGAAGTAAGAATAGCGCTGTTTTATTATAATCTAGATGATTGAGTTACATTATTTCATTACATTTTTCAGAACATCATCAATCATTTGACTGTTTGCAATTGTACCTGTATACAGCCAGCTGGAATCCTTGCCAAAGTCGTATACATGGCCTTCTTTGACTGCCGGAATTCCTGCCCAGACTGGATCTTTAATAATCTCATCCTTGCTCACATTTTTGCTGTTCACGATAAAGATATAATCAGCGTTCAGCTCAGCCAATTTTTCCAGGGATAAATTGCTCCAGTTCGCCTTGGCCGTTTTGGAAATTTCCTGTACGACCTGTGGAATCTTGAATCCCAAATCCTTGTACAATACATCACCGCTGGATAAATTCTGGTTCACCACATATACGTTTTTATCCGTTACCCACAATGCCGCAGCCGTTTTTTGTCCTACCGTCTGACTGAGCTTGGCTTTCGCCTCTGCTGCTTTTTTGTCGTAATTGCTTAATGCCTGCTTCGCTTCACTGCTCTTATTCAGCACCTCACCCACGGTCAGCAGCTCTTGGCGCCAATCATTATTCATATTACTGCCCACAACGTAGGTTGGAGCAATTTTGGAGTATTGATCATATTTGTCGCCTTCCACCATGCTCGCACTGTCCATAATGATCAAGTCAGGCTTGAAGTTCAGAACCGCCTCGAACGGAAGATCTGAAGCGATGGCAGGAACATCTTTCAGTTCTTTTTGCAGGTAAGCTTGAACTGAATTTTTACCCACCGACCATTGGGCTACCGGTTTAACACCCAACGCCACCAGATGATCCTCCAGATAAGAAGCGAGCACACGCTGAGGCTGAGCCGGAACCTTCACCTCATGCCCAAGTGCATCCTTCAGTACCCTTTCCTGTGATGCTGGTTCTGCTGATGTATTATTGTTCCCTTGCGAAGCGCCATCGGTTGCCGTAGGACTGGATGTGCCTGAGCACGCGCTCAGCAGCAAGGTAAAACTAAGCAATACAATAAATGCCATGGAATGCTTTGTGTTTCTATTCATTTGTAAAATCCCTTCGTCATGGTTTTGATAATGATTATTATCCTCAATACCAGTATGCAGGGCGTCACTTATCGAATCAATGGAACATTCAGACAGTCTTGATGGATTATCCAGACGCATATCACTAACAAAAGCAGATGAATATAAGCTGTCCCGATAATGAACCGGGGATACGCCAGTATATTTTTTGAATGCCCGGCTAAAGAAATAGACATCTGAATACCCCACACTCACAGCAATATCCTGCAAAGTGGCATCCGTCTTCCGTAAAAGCTCCTTCGCCTTGTCCATCCGTAATTGAATCAAGTACGTAATCGGGCTACTATCCGTTTGTTTTTTAAATAACCGGGTCAGGTGTCGCGGACTACATTCCAATAATCCGGCCAGACGTTCCAGCGTGATGGACTCCGCATAATGAGCCTGTATAAACCGAATCGCCTGTGCCACCACGTCTCGCGTAGAAGTCCGAGCCTGCGGTTCCTGCGATTGGCGCATACATTCATATGCAAAATCATAGAACCGACCCTGCGCCTGAACTTTGGATAACGCCTCTTGATCTTGCCAGGCGTCGGCCAGTAGTTGCAGCTTTTGATATAGTATAGCCGGATAGGGCGGTATGAAACCATAAACTGATGAAGGTTGGTGATACACTGTGTGTCTTGATAAAGAAGTCGCTTTATATAGTACAAGAATATATTCGATCCCGCATGATGAAGGCTTTATATTCAGTTCAAAGCCTTTGCTGCCATGCAGTACATATCCTGAATGGGATGCATCCTTCCAATCATCAGCCAAGCGCACGCTACCCTGTAGCATAAACACAAAAGCATGCGCTGGGAGACGATATAATTGAACCAGCTCTTCCGCTTCCAGTCGAATGTGCCGGACATCCATGACACGGATCGACGAATGAAGCCATACGGACAGCAGCTTGTTCAGTTCATCAGCTTCATGCCCCTTGCTCATCCCGGAATGAGAACCTGTCTGCTTTTGCCGATCCTGCTTCACGTATCAAAGCCTCCGCTTCATAAATTCATACTTTTTTCCAAACCAACCTCATTATATATCATCCTTTACTTTGGCTACCATGAAACAATTATTCCCGCGCGAAACAAGGTGAATATAACATAAAGACAGAATGATATCGATATTACAACAATCGTCAACAATATCATTCTGCCTCTGCTTCTACATTTTTTCCTCTATCTATTTTAATCTCCCTACCAGATCCTATTTCTTTCATTTCCTAATTGGATATTTTCATGTAGTATAAGTCTAATTGAAGTAACCCTGCTTGGGCTATGCTGAAGCTGTACACTATGATGAAGGAGGATTTCATATTGAAATCAAATGAAGCAACTTTACACAAAAAGCTTCGACCACGGCATATTACCTTTATGGCTATGGGTGGAGTCATCGGGACGGGTATTTTTAAGGGGAGTACCGAAACGATTAGCTTGGCAGGACCTGGAGTTATTTTATCCTATGTCTTCGCAGGACTGCTGCTCTTGGTCGTTATGGGTGCGATTGCCGAGATGGCTACCGTCTACCCCAACATGAATATGAAGGATTTTATTCGCAAGGCTTTTGGAGAACGACTTTCTTTTATTATCGGCTGGTTGTATTGCTTCATGTGGCTGGCTGTCTGTGTCATTGAGGTCATTGCCGCGGGAAGCTTCCTGCAATATTGGCTGCCAGATGTCCCTCTATGGCTCCTCAGTTTAGCGAGTGCGGCTTTCATTATTGTCGTCAACATGCTGAGTGTCGGCGGTTTAGGGGAGCTGGAGTTTTGGCTGGCAGGCATTAAAATTGCCATGATTATTATCTTCATTGCCTTGGGTGGCTGTATACTGTTTGGGATTATCCCCACTGAAACTCCACCTTATTTAAGCAACTACGCTCAGCACGGCGGGTTTTTCCCCAATGGCTGGCTGGCAATCTTTTCGGCATTGCTGGTCGTTACCTTTTCTTACGGAGGGTCTGAGCTGATCGGATTGACGTTGACGGAGACTGAAAATCCAGAAAAGGTACTGCCTAAAGTGGTTAAAAGCTTTATTCTTCGGGTTGTTTTGTTCTATACGCTGCCTATTCTCATTATTTGTGGCTTGATTCCCTGGAACCAACTGGATGCAAGTACCAGCCCGTTTGTACAGGTATTGTCTTCTGTAGGGCTTCAAGGCTCAGCTCATGTCATGAACTTTATTCTGATCACTGCTGTACTGTCAGCCGCCAATTCGGGAATTTACGGGGCTACACGCATGCTCCATTCGCTGGCGATTAATGGAGAAGGTCCCAAGTCACTCGCTCGCCTGTCTTCAAATGGAGTTCCGGTGAACAGTCTCAAACTGTGCGCGGTCATCCTGATTGTTGGCTCCATGGTCGCATACGTCGCTCAGGACGGGCTGTTCCGTATTTTGATGGCTGTACCTGGCTTTGTCGTGCTACTCGTCTGGAGCTGCATCTGCCTGTCCCAATTGAAACTGCGCAAATCTTATCCAGTGGAGCCTACCTTCAAGATATGGGGATTCCCTTATGTGACGGCGGTTACGGTCGGATGCCTATGGGTCATTGCCTTCCTGTTCTTGATTGACCCGCAAAATCGGATCAGCATCAGCGTATGCGTGGCTTTCATGGCATTTTTGGTCATCTGGTCTTTGGTGAAGTTCCGGAGAAAGCAGGCTTAAACAGCTCATGATTCAATCTTATCTGTTTCCCGTTTCATATGCTTTTCTGGCCTTCCCTGTTGCTGCGTTATTGTTTACACTTCCGTTCCTTATCGTGCAATATCGCAGACATGGCTATATTCACAAGGCTAGAGCGTGGTTGCTTTACTTGATGCTTTTATACTTGATGAACGCCTTCTTTTTGGTCATACTACCGCTTCCGGCATCGCGTCATAATGCAGCTTTGACCGGGGGAGCTTTGCAGTGGATGCCCTTGCAGTTCGTGCAAGACATCATAAGAGAAACATCCGTCTCACCTGCTCATCCCTCCAGTTATGTGCATCTGCTGAAGGAGCGTGCTTTTCTGCAAGTGGTTTTTAACGTGATGATGACCATGCCTTTCGGTATGTTCTTACGTTATTATTTCCGTGCACGATGGGGATGGTGCCTGATTTTGTCCTTCACCCTGTCTCTCTTCTTTGAGGTGACACAGCTGACAGGATTGTACGGATTTTTTGACCATGCGTATCGTGTATTTGACGTGGACGATCTGATGGCTAATACTTTGGGCGGTATGCTGGGCTTTCTATTGGGCGAATGGTTTTCACGCTTTCTTCCCCGCTTGGAGCATCTGGACAAGCATGTGGACATTACAACCAAACGGGTGTCCTATACGAGACGAGGAGTAGCCTTTTTAGTGGATTCTATCCTTTGGACGGGGTTACTCGGCATCACGGAGTCCCTGCATGTATCTGCTGCTTTCTGGATTTCCAGTGGGATATATTTTATGGTGGTTCCTTATCTGACGAATGGACGAACTCCAGGGAAATGGCTGGTACGTATTCATCTTACAGGGAGAGGAAAACGAGTTTCCCTGTGGGAGCTCATCAAGCGGTACAGTCTCTTGTACTGGTTGTATTTTGGACTGAATTACGTACTGGGTGGACCTGTGCTGCGGTCTCAAGTGTCCCCTTGGGTAAGTGTTCTGATCGGTCTTGTGCTGTTGGTGTTGAACGGATGGTTCTTTCTCCATCTGGTCATACGCCTGTTCAAGAAAGCACCGTTATTTTATGAGGAGCTTAGCCATACTTCTCACCAGATTATATGGCCCAAGCGTGATCATCCACCTCAGTATGACACTGCTGACTCTGGACAGACACCAGATGCAAATATAGGTCAAGGATCACCCTAAGACTAAAGGACGTCATCAATTCCCGAATCAGCGTTACATCCGGCAAACTAAAAACAGGCGGAGCAAAGGAATGTCCTTTGCTCCGCCTGTTTTTTATGTTGCGTATATTTTTATGTTGTATATAGATGTTAGTTCGTTTCCCTTATTTCCACTGTGCAATTTGATCAATCGGCAAACGTGTGGACGGGTGCCCCTCGTTGATTCCTTTACCCATCGAAATGAGCATAACAGGAACATAACGATCTTTGTCCATACCAAAGGCCTCGGCAATTTGATCCTTTTCATAACCACCGATAGCGTTGGTATCGTAGCCATGAGCGCGTGCCACCAGCATAAGCTGCATAGATACCAAACCACCGTCGATCAGGACCGTTTCTCTGTTCACAACTGGATCAAGGGCAGCAAAATGGGCTGTTACTTTTTCCTGTTGCATTTCTTTAATGTCTTGTGGCATATAGCCCAGTTCTACAGCTTCTCCGAAGATTTGTTCGAAATTATCAAAGTTGTTCAGATCCCCAAACACAGCGATCACGGCCGAAGAGGTCTCCACTTGACGTTGGTTGAAACGAGCCAATGGTGCCAGGGTTGCCTTACCTTCTGGGCTGTCAATCACAAGGAAACGCCAAGGTTGCAGATTAATGGATGATGGTGCACGTGTAGCTTCCGTCAAAATCTCAGTCATCTCCTCGCGGCTGATCTTCACGGACGGATCGTATACTTTTACCGAACGGCGTCCCAATGCGATTTCTTTAAAATCATTCGTTTTTACAATATTGGATGTATTCGTATTACTCATTCCAATCTCTCCTTTGTTCCTCTGTGGGTAAATGTAAAATTACAATGTTGTCAGTCCATACTGGATATATGACTATTCATCACTTGCAGCATATCAGCTAGCTGCTGCCGCTGGGTCTCGTCGAAGCTCTGTAGCAGCTGAGCTACAAACTGCGAGCGCTCCTGCTTAAAGATGACAATACGCGCACGCCCATAATCGGTTAGGCTTACCAAGGTAACCCTGTTGTCCTCTGGCTTCGTGCGTCGTGTGACCATTCCTGTCGCTTCCAGTTGCTTCAAATGACGCGTAACGGCTGCAGCGTCAATGCCAACCTCTTTTTGCAGCAGCGTTTGACTAATCTCCTCCACTTGATACAGCTTGCATAATAGCTGCAATCTGGATGCACTGACTCCTGCACACCGCTCGAACTTGGAGCTAATCTGCTTGTTCAGTAGCAGCAGCATATCAAAAATATAATCAGCCTCGGATGGTGTCTGGGTGATATCAATCTCTCCTCCCTTTAGCATATCGCTGGGCCTCGTGATCCAACCCTTGATCCATCAATTATTGATCTATCAAGTAATATACATCCTCTTTAGCAATAAATCAAGTCCCTGAGAAAAATAAAGTGCCTCATGCCAAATAAAAGCTGAGCGACTCACACGGAGCCGCTCAGCTTCAATTTTGCTTTTATTAGCTAGGTTATTCAATCATTGTACAATGGAGAAAAGGAATTGTGACGTTGAGTTAGATAATTCCGTGAGACAGCATAGCATCAGCCACACGCACAAATCCGGCGATGTTCGCTCCGACCACCAGATTGCCTGGCACGCCGTATTCCTCAGCCGCCTTCACGCTGTTAGCATAGATATTTTTCATAATATCATGCAGCTTGGCATCCACTTCCTCAAAGGTCCATGACAGGCGCATGCTGTTCTGCGACATTTCGAGCGCCGAAACCGCTACTCCGCCTGCATTAGCAGCTTTGGCTGGTCCAAACAGAACTCCGTTCTCCAAAAATACTTCAATGGCCTGTAGCGACGACGGCATATTGGCACCTTCACCGATAGCTTTTACGCCATTACTTACCAGCAACTGTGCTGCTTGCTCGTCGATTTCATTCTGTGTCGCACATGGCAGTGCGATGTCGCATGGGATTGACCAGATTCCCGAGCAGCCTTCTGTATAGATTGCGCCTGGACGCTCTTTTGTATACTCGCTAATCCGCAGACGATTCACTTCTTTAAGCTGCTTCACCAGCTTGAGATCAATACCGTCTGGATCATAGATATAACCATTCGAGTCACTACATGCCACGACTGTAGCACCGAGCTGCTGTGCTTTTTCAATCGCATAAATGGATACGTTCCCCGAGCCCGACACAACAACACGTTGTCCTTCAAAGGACAAACCTTGAGCTTGCAGCATCTCGTTTACAAAATACACACAACCGTATCCAGTCGCTTCTGTTCGTGTGAGACTGCCTCCGTAATGAATCCCTTTACCTGTCAGGACGCCGCCTTCATGTCCTCCGCGAATCCGCTTGTACTGCCCGAACATGTATCCGATCTCACGGCCGCCTACACCAATATCCCCTGCCGGAACGTCGGCATCCGGGCCGATATATTTATACAGCTCCGTCATAAAGCTTTGTGTAAAACGCATCACTTCGTTATCTGATTTACCTTTGGGGTCAAAATCCGAACCGCCTTTGCCACCACCGATAGGAAGACCCGTCAACGCATTTTTGAAAATTTGCTCAAAACCCAAAAATTTGACGATACCCAGGTACACAGATGGATGGAAGCGAAGTCCACCTTTATAAGGACCAATCGCACTGTTAAACTGTACGCGGAAGCCACGGTTGACCTGTACATTGCCTGCATCGTCTACCCAAGGTACACGGAAGGTAATGACACGTTCTGGCTCCACCAGCCGTTCCAAAAGCCCCTGCTGCATATACTTAGGATGCTTAGCCAATACCGGAATTAGCGAATCCAAAATTTCTTTGACGGCCTGATGGAATTCATTCTCATGAGGATTGCGCGCGATAACCTTCTCAAAAACGGACTGCACATATTCGGCTGCTGCTTGTTGACTCTGCTCTGGACGGATCATGGTCATTATTTAATACACCCCTTTTATAATTAGCCCCTCTGTTAAATGACGGAATGACTTTTATTCTGCACCTTCGAGAGTGGAACTTTATGTATTCATAAAATTTAGTTAACTATACATGATTTTTTATATAAATACATCCAATTTCCCTATAAAAGATTTTTGTATCCTTCATTAAATAACTCTATGAACCTACCACTGCCTGTTATATTCCTAAAGCCAAATCCCTTGATTTACGGGCTTTTTCACGATTTCTAAGGCTCTAACACCTTACTCTATGTGGCATTATAATGTGAACAAATTGAAACTAAAACATACATCATATCTGGAAAATATGGATATAAAAAAGGAGGCTAGCGCCCAGGGCGCAGCCTCTTTCCCATCCGTAAGAATGTAACAACTCACCATTACGGAAATATTCTGTTACACATAAAAGGCTTCAAGCTGACGCACAATTTCGGCCTCGTCATGCTCTATCACCTGCTGGTATTGCGGCTTGGAGAACAATTGTTCAATTTGCGCCGGGAACTCTTGCTTAATGTCCACCAGACGGATCGCCTCATCGAATTTGGCCGGATGTGCTGTCGCAAAGGTCACACAGACTTCGTCTGCGCCATTATACGCCTCATACGCGGCAATACCGCAAGCCGTATGCGGATCGAGCAAATAATCGTATTTAGCTTTATATTTTTTGATCAGCTCCAGACACTGCTCATTCGAAGCACCCAGCGCTTCAAAATCCTGCTGGACACGTTTCAAATCCTCTGCACCGATCACAATCCGTCCCTCTGTTTTGAGGTTATTCATGTATTCAGATACCTTGGCTGCATCCTCTCCGAGGAAGTAGTACAGGTATCTTTCGAAATTACTTGCCACCTGAATGTCCATGGAAGGACTGTATGTGCTTTTGAAATCGCCCGGCTGGTATTCGCCTTTCTTCACGAAGCGCTCCAAAATATTATTTTCGTTCGTGGCAATGATCAGCTTATGGATGGGTAGACCCATTTTCTTCGCAAGAAAGCCGGAAAAGATATTGCCAAAGTTGCCGGATGGCACGCTGACATTGATTTTCTTCGT
The DNA here is from genome assembly GCF_011800295.1 of Paenibacillus sp. EKM301P. NCBI lineage: Bacteria > Bacillati > Bacillota > Bacilli > Caryophanales > Paenibacillaceae > Paenibacillus > Paenibacillus sp. EKM301P. The sequence continues at coordinate 985,645 of NZ_JAALFM010000001.1, forward strand.
ACCCGCAGACTCCTGCGCCCGGAAATAAGCATAGAAGTAATATACCGTCTGCGCCAAAATACGCACAAAGTTAATCGAATTAATCGCCCGCAGATGATGTTTGGCTTTGAAGTCCAAATCTGCAAACAGGTCCTTAATTACTTTTTGACAATCGTCAAAGTTCCCTTTTACAGATAGATTCAGCACGTTCTCATCGTCTACTGTCGTCATTTGTAGCTCTTGTACCTTGCTCACTTTTTGATGCGGATGCAAAATACAGATTTTGATGCCTTCCTTGCCACGCACGCCTTGAATCGCTGCTGCTCCCGTATCGCCCGAGGTTGCACCCAAAATATGAATAATCTCATTCTGCTTTTTGGACACATAGGAATAAAATTCACCCATAAATTGCAGCGCCACATCCTTAAACGCAAACGTAGGCCCATGGAACAGCTCCAAAATAGACAGGGAATCGTTGATCTTCTTCACTGGCGTAACTTCCGGATGACGGAAGCTTACATAACTGCGCTCCACCAGCTGTTCCAAATCTTCGCGAGGAATCTCATCATTGATATACAGCGCAAAAACTTCCAGCAGCAGCTCTCTGTAGCTCAATGTCGCCCATTGCTCCAGCGTAGCTGCCGACACGGTCGGAATCTGCTCCGGCACCATTAGTCCTCCATCGTCAGCTAACCCCATGAGCACAGTATCAATAAATCCCTTGGCTTCTACGCGACCTCTAGTGCTTATATATCTCATATACATCCCCCAATAAAAATTCAATTCGAACCTTTTTTCGAATATATTATTGTCTATAATACCCTGTCGCGGTGCTGTAACCAAGCCTTTTTTTCATATTTTAAAGACTTTCTCCTACTTTACCATACCCCGATGCATCAGGCATCTGTCATTGCTAGACAATCAGAACGTCAGGAACAGGTCGTAAGTCTGAAAAAAGAAGGCTGCTCCAGCCATTAGGAGCCTGAAATCGAAAGTGCAGCCAGCTTGAGCGAAGGAGATGTGCAGCTTCCTGTAAAATGCAAATCGTTGCCAACTTCCTCTACCTGCTGTAGTACATCAAAGAAGTTGCCTGATACGGTAATCTGATTGACCGCTCTGACCACTTGCCCTTGCTCAATCCAGTATCCCAAACAAGCCAGCGAAAAGTTACCAGACGCCGTATTCGTACCTGCATGCAGCCCTTGCAGCTCGACGATCATCAGCCCACGATCCGTCTTGCGAATCATGTCCTCCAATGTAGACGTGCCTGGAGCCACGTACAGATTATGATACGACACCCCGATTTTACCGTTATAGCTGCCTTTGGAAGCATGAGAGGTACTCTGTACCCCAGCCTTGCGGGCCGTCTTGCGGTTATGGAAATACGTCCGCAGTTCGCCATCCTTGATGATCTCGTTGCGGCGTGTCGCACTGCCTTCCGCATCAAACGTGCTGCCTGCCGGAACGTTCTCCATTAGCGGATCATCGATCAGCGTGATATGTTCGCCTGCCACCTTTTGCCCCAGCTTCCCAGCCAAGCGTGAAAAGCCTTTATCCACCGACTCCGCAGAAAATACCGACGTATAGGCAGCCAGCAATTGCGCGGCTGCATCATGACGGAAAATGACTGGATAGTTATCCGATTGGATCGTGTGCGCACCCAGCTTGGAAACAGCCTCTTTTACAGCTTTATGCGCCACATCCGCAATATCGATCTCCTCCACGCTCCGCAGCGAATAATCATGCCAGCCCCCGGTAACCGTCTCGCCATGATCTGCTGCAATCACATATACATAAGCGGTCGCCAGACTTTTGTGACGATGACAATGCAGTCCTTTGGTATTCACAATCAGGACCTCATTCTCACGAACGCTGACCGAGCAATGTCGAGCCATCACGATTCGTGGATCTGCGGCAAGCGCTGTACGCTCCATTTCCAGCGCCGCTTCGATCAGAATCTCAGGAGCTGTGTCGACAAGCGTTGAGGCATAAGCAGGCTGCTTAGGGTAGCTCTCAGAGCCTACAAACAGCTCATCCTGCTCCTCGCTCTCCAATATATCCGCGTTGCTACGTGCTTCTTCCAATAAAAAGTCGATCACATCTGGTTCCAGCTTCTCCGTAGAGGCATAGCCCATTTTTCCGTTAATGACGCCACGGAAGGAAAGTCCGCCATTTTCAACGATGGTATATTGGTCAATTTCTCCCTTCAGTACCTTCACCGAGGTAGAACGTCCATTTACATAGTAGATTTCCATATCCGCGTAGCCCATTTCCCGACCTTTCGCGAACAACGCTTCCTGAAATTGCTGAATATTCATTGCCTATTCCCCCTTTCGTCCGCCGACGGTCATTTCGGATACACGAATCGTCGGCTGTCCGCAGTTGACCGGAAGACTTCCACTAACCGAGCCGCACATCCCCTGACCATGATCCAGATTGTTGCCGACCCTATCAATATTTTGCAGGGTTTCAATGCCTTTGCCGATCAGCGTTGCGCCTTTGACCGGCTCGGCAATTTTACCGTTGCGAATCATGTACGCCTCTTCGACTGCAAAATTAAACTCGCTCGTCGAGGTGTTCACCGAACCACCGCCCAGCGATTTGGCATAGATCCCGTACTCCGTATTGGCAATGATCTCTTCACGGGTAGACTCGCCATTCGCAATGAACGTATTGTTCATACGGGATGCAGGCGCAAATTTATAGGACTGTCTTCGTCCTGATCCCGTCGCAGGTACACCCATCTGGCGCGAGCCCATGCGGTCGATCAGATATCCTTTTAAAATGCCGTTCTCGATCAATACGTTGCGCTGTGTCGGTGCACCTTCATCATCGATATTGAGCGAGCCCCACGCATTCGGAATCGTTCCATCGTCTATAGCTGTAACGAGCGGTGAAGCCACCTGCTGCCCGATCTTATTCGCAAACACGGAAGTTCCATGCGCCACCGCCGTAGATTCCAGCCCGTGTCCACACGCCTCGTGGAAAAGAACGCCACCAAAGCCATTCTCAATCACGACAGGCAGTCTGCCACTAGGCGCATATCCCGCTTTGACCATCGTGGACGCAATGCGAGCGGCGTGTCTGGCATTTTCTTCGATATTCAGGTTCTCCAGGAATTCAGTCCCTGCATACGCTCCCGGCCCACGGAACCCGGATTGTCTATGCTCCCCATCAGTCGCAATCGCGCTTATTCTCATGCGAGTATACGTACGGGTATCCTCCACCAGCAGCCCGTTGCTATTGGCGATTAAGACGTTCTGGATTGAATTGCTAATCCCAACAGAGGTTTGCGTGATGGAAGGATCGTATTGGCTTGCCGCCTCATGCGCCCGTCTCATCATGTCGATCTTGGCGCGTTTCTGTGAACCGTCAGGAATGATCGCAATCGGATGTTGGTTAGGGATCGCATGGGGATGGAGTGTAATCGTGTGTGTACCTGGCGCTCCACCGCCACGAATAGCCTTAGCAGCCGATTTGGCCAGTCGGATCAGGCTCTGTTCGCTCATATCGCTGGTGTAAGCATACACCGAGAAATGCTCCTTCATAATCCGAATGCCAATCCCGAAATCCCGGCCCGACAGCGCCGTATCCACGACGCCCCCAGTCATACCCAATTGTCCATTGGTGCGGTCCTCGACGAACACCTCTGCAAAGTCTCCGCCTGTCTCCAGCGCGGCTTGCAGCATATCCTGAATCTGTGTTGGATGTATCATCACGTTCCTCCTCGTTTTTGCCATGTTACATATTGTACGTCTAAGCGATCAAGATCATATGCGGGTTCATGTTTATTTCCCATAACTTTACTATACATGATGTTGGGAGTGGGTGTAACTATCTGGGCGTAGGGTGATTGCGGGGGGAGTGAAGATTTATGCGCGGGGGAGGGAGGGATTGAAATGAGAAAACCCGATCAGACCGAGAAGGGTCATGTCGGGTTTTTGAGCGTTTTGATTACTGGGTGGATTGAGCAAGTAAGTGCATATGAGGCCGCTACGTAGACGGATCATTCTTCCGATCGTTGTTGCCCCCAGATTTTTTTGATTATAGTTTAACGGTAAAAATCCGGGTTCAAAGGCGAACGCTCCGCTTCTTCAGAACGATTCCGTCTCCTCCGCTGCTATGCTTGGGTTTGCTTCATTTTGTTTGCCAAAATACTTTTTTTCAAACGAACTTTAAACAGTTCTCTTCGTAAATCCAGTTCCATGATATGAAGATGATCAGCCGCTTCTTTGACGGTTTCCATGTGAAGTACGCTTGCCTTTTGAGAAATAATAGCCAGCGCATCCCAAATGAGCTTTGTGCATGTTTTAAGTCTCTCTATGTGTTCGTCTTCTTGCTGTACCAAACTTTCGTATTCTTTAGCCGTATTTTCAGATAAGTTTGTATGTTCCACGCTCTTTAGTATCTTAGGTTGGGTATCCAAGTTATCATCTCCTTTAAAGAAAGTGTAGCAAAGGATGATGTCGGATGTGGTACGTAGATACGTAGCAATGGGAGAATAATAGATAAGATTATTATGACAATTTAGTGTGCAAGATAAAATAAGACTCTTTGACATTCCAAGATAAGGATTATATCAAACTTAAAAGTTTTAAAAGTACAACTAAATGAATAGATATTATTTCTATTCAAATCATTAGTCTCGTGAAATAAATTATCCTTTCTTTCACGCCAAATGGCTGTACCTTAAAAGAAATACCTTCTTCACAAAATGAGCTCAATTGTAAAAAGAGCTGCCGAAACAGCTCAAGAAATACCTCATGATCACACGCATTATTTTACTTTTTCAAGATGGGTATCCATATTTCACTTTTGAAAGTCGGTGAGGTTATATCTTTACTCTCATTCCACAGGATTTCCGGACCTTCTATTTGTTCATAGTTTGAGGATGGAAACCATTCGGAATAAATACGCCCCCACACATCTTGTAAAGTATCAGGAAATGATCCGATTGCTTCAAATACTGCCCATGTTGAGGCTGCAACTTCAAGTTGTGTTAGGTTATCTGGACACTCCTTTGTTGTTGCAACGCCAATATAGTGATCAAGCTCCCCTTTTTCCTCCATTCTACCTTCAGAAAAGTTTGTGGATGCGCTAAGCAACCCCATAGGCTCGACATTAGAAATACTTTTAAGATTATTGATCGTTTCACTCTCTAAACTTTCCCACATCGCAGCAATCTCTGGATTGACTCCGTTGAAAATAATGGGAACTCTTTTCTTGATACCAACGATGCAAAATGCCCCTTTTTCTTCAATTCGATAGTTCATTTCACTTCCCCCTTTAATGGATAACTGGAAGGTCATTCGTGGATATGCTTTAAGTGAACGGCCATTAATTCTGGCTTCAGACGGCGTTAATCCATGTAAATTTTGAAAAGCTCTTGTAAAAGAATCTGGTGAATTGTACCCGTATTTAATCGCGATATCAATAACCTTTAGTTTGTTGTCTTTAAGCTCGAATGCTGCAAGAGTGAGGCGTCTGCGGCGGATGTATTCTGATAACGTAACACCTGCAAGAAAAGAAAACATTCTTTTAAAATGAAATTCAGAGCAGTAAGCCAACCTTGCTACCTCTTTAAAATCAATTTCGTTAATCAGGTTCTCTTCAATATACCTTATCGCTTCATTCATGCTCTTAAGCAAATCCACTATATGACCTCCTTCATCAATAGAATAACAGTAGTTGAATGTATCCATCCGACAATTCCTGCGCAATTATGTAGGGTCTATTCTTATTCATAAATTTAGTGCGAATACATTATAATAGAGCGCGTTTGAGGTACTTATCAGGAATAGATGGTACAAGCTCCAGCAAGCGTTTGACTGTCATGGAATTTTAAAGTCGTATACATTCGAGATGATGGAGAGATTCTTGCAAACAAGTCCGAATTATTGGAGCAGTGGTCTAATGCAGAGCAAGTTGGAGAAAATTTATTTAAAACTAAAGAAGGACAAACTATCACTGCTCCGAAGCAAACATGCGACCTAACACAACCTATCTCAATTCACGGGGGTTGAAAAATGAAACGAAAATATTTTTATAGAACGGCCGTATTATCTCTTGTGGTTTTTGTGAGTGCTATATTTGGAACCTCTTCTTTTAACGCTAATGTAGCACCGATTAATCACTCTATTCATATCAATGGAACCTCTTTGCTCAAAGTGAATGATTATGACGTTTTGTACTGCACACCGATTGGTCCCTACGTTAATGAAGAAAAACGTCTCATGGTTCCGCTTCGTTCCGTTACCGAGCTTCTTGGCGCAAAAGTTAATTACAACGGTAAACTTCAGGAAGCAAAAATCAGGTGGAGATCAAACGAAATTGTGTTTCAAAAGGGAGCAAAAACATATAAACTGAACGATACTTCAGCACAGATGGACACTCAGCCCGAAGTGATTCAGGATGCCTTTGTCATTCCGCTTGGGGTATTGCTGAGAAGTATGAATATCCCGTTTGAGTACATGAACAACAAAGTGATTGTAAAAGATCCAGCTTTTGACCAAAGCAAGATTTTTCAAAGAGTAATAGAACTGGATCGAGGAAGATCCATTGTTGACAATCCTTCTGCACTGAGTATTCAAAATTTCAAACTTGTGGAAGAGAAAAACTCAGCAAGCGAAACCAGAGGGAGTATCACGGTGAGTGGGTTAAATGGGACAGGCTCTACGATTAGTGAAGGGAAAGAAGATTTGCACATCATTGGCTTCTTTAATCAAACGGTAGAAATGGATGCAGATTTCGCGTCTGTAGATATCCCGGATCGAAAACGTCTAAAAGTTAATCAGGAAGGTCACGTGTCTCAAAGTCTGTCGTATCTTAAAATAAATGACCCTTTACAGTATTTACTAGCTGCCGGAAGAACATTACAATCGAAGAATGAACGAAAATAGTAATATCCCGTTGGACTGAGCCTTTTAGTTTTGCCAGGACCAAGGAAGCTTGTTTTAATATCTACTGGATAAAATCGTTTAACTGATAAGATTATGTCTTGCACCATGGCTTTTCTTATGCCTATAAAGAAATTATAAAACGTATCTCCATTTTTAACACTATAAATAACTATGACTTTCCATCCTCCTATCAGAGTTAACATACACACTTAAATCGCGGAAGGGCAAAATCCCACGCCAATTGGCCAGATTGGTTTCTCGAAGGATTACAGCAGTTGTACTAACGTAGCAGAATTCTACAACTAAAAGCTCTCACTTAACTCAATGTCTTAAATATTTCATGTCTACATTTGGTCTACAATAAAAGTGATTAAAAACAAAAACCCGCTCAATGAGCGGGTTTCAGTATAGAGGCGTGGGGAGTTTCCCCTCTGTTCCAAACTTTTTTACCAGACATTAAATGTTCCTCAAACCCTACAACAAGACTTCAAGAGCAATTGATTTATTACCCATTAAACTATCAAGCATTATTTCTTAATGTCAACATGTAATGTTATGGTCTAGCCACTCATCTCATCTCGATATAATACTACCACGCACTCCACGTGCCTTGAGTGTACAAAAATGATGACCCTAAGGCCTGGTCGCCCCTTGGCGGAAAATCTATCGTTTTTAGATCAGAGTCTTATGTCTTTCTTTTTTATTTTCTACTGAAAGTGTCCCTCCTGATCCATCTGCCCCAAGGCAGTCTTGGTTTTTCTGACTTTCTGACAATCCTCTCAAACATAAAACCAGTAAAATAATTTATTGCTCAACTACCCCAAAATCATCCACATAAACATATGCTGTACCAGGATTCTTGTAAGCATACACTGTTGCCCTGGTAGCGCCTTCTCCGGTTGTAAAAGGAATGTTTACCATTGTCCAGGATGTACTGTCAGATGTTGCGGATGCATCCGTTCCTTCAAAGCCATTAACGCCAATCTGAATCCGCTCTCCTATGTCTGCCTTAACCCAGGCGGTACACATATAGCTGGTATTAGGACTTAGCCCCGTAAGTACCTGCTCGATACCATCTTCTCCGGGTCCCAATCTAACACTCTTAGAGCCGCTTCTTGGTACCGATACACTTGCAGCAGTATCTGAATATGTTGCCGCCCATGGTGAGATTATCCCTTTCTCGAAATCAGATTGACTTACGTTATTAACATAAAGTAAGCTGACACTCTCAAAAACCGGGTCCGGAGGTGAAGAAAAATCATGCCCGGCAGTCCAGTCAGTTCCACCGAACTCATATGCTCCAATATCCGGTGCCGAACCAACATAATCATTCGTGATTCCAGATATTACAACCCCTGCATTAATAGCTGGAGAAGTAGACTGCAACCTGAAATCATATGCTGTGGGATTCACAAATAACGGATTGGTTTCTGAGGTAATATTATTTCCCTCTATATGAGCACCAGGCAGTGTAAAGGCTGTAGTAAAGATATTGTTGAAAATTCTGTCGCCGTACATATCTGACTGAAAATTACTTCCCCAATATCCTACATTTCCGTTACTGTAGGTGGTATTGTTATAAATCAGGTTAAAATTACTGGGTGTATTCAATCTTATCCCTGTATAGTTTCCCCATACAACATTATGATGCACAGTATAGCCCTTGCTACCGTTATCCAGATAGATACCAGTGCCGGAATAATTCTTTGCCAGATTATCATGGATGTAATTATGATGAATTACCGTCCCTTGCCCATCCCAGGCAAATTCATAGAGTATTCCGCAGTCTTTTGTCAGCTTTCCTGCATTGTACAGATTATTATATTGTATCTGGCTGTTTTGGGTAGGCATAAATATCAGATAACGCCCAGCGTTATATACCGTATTATGACTGATTAGATGGTTTGCCCCCAATAGATAGATTGCCGGAATATCCGCTGCCGAATAATTTGCTTCATGAATAAGATTATTAATTACCTTATTTCCTGTTCCCTCTATACTCACCAGATTACCGGAACTGTAGGTCAAAGTACTGTCTCTAAGCTCATTATTGGTACCGGACATAAATATCCCTGTACTGTATTGTCTGGTAACATCCGAATCATGACTGACATATTCCGCAATCATATTAGAAACTGTACAGTAATTAGAATTAGACATTTTAATGCTGGAGGCAAAGATATTAATTCCGGTAATATTTATGTAAGAGCGGGAACTTAAATCAAATGCATAAGTCCGCTTCTTTGCTTCTACTGTCAAAGTATTCGGATCAACTCCACCAGGTGCCCATAAATAAAGTCTGCCAGTAATGCTGTCATAATACCATTCTCCCGCACTGTCAAGATCTTTAAGATTACCAGTAATATAATAGCTGTTACCGCCTGTCGCTGAAGTATCTATTTGATCAAAGGTAATGGAGCCGTCACTTGAGCTGGTAATGGTACTTTTATAAGATTTGTAGCCTGTTCCCGGAACACTCCAAACCGTTTTGCCAACCCAGTATCCAGGTGGCTGAGTTAAGTCCCCATCCTTGATGGTTGTAGTGGAACCGGAATCAACTGTTGCATATGTTGAATTTAAGGGATCAAGTGTTGATGAATTGGGCCATCTAGCTTCAAATTGCATTTGCTTATTAACAAATATCTGATTTTTTGTTCCAAGGGAACCCCTCATTTCCGCATAATAGATGGATCCGGAGTAATTTTTCCAGCCAGTAACCGGATCGGCACCGGATACCGTTACGTTCTCTCCTGTATAAGCCTCAAAGTTTATGGGTTTTGCAGAAGTTCCGGAAGTATGAAGTGTTACTGTTTCCCGGTATGTACCACCTCGTATGATGCAGGTATCTCCGGCTTTCATGGTATCTGCTGCCTTTTGTATGGTTTTCCATGGATTTGATAGTGTACCGGTCCCAGTGATGTCATTCCCCGTTGTAGAAACATAATATACGGAATTTGCCTTTACAGTTTCCACACCCAGATTAAAAGTAAATACATAAATCATCATAATTACAACTAAAAATCTAAAGCCTGTTCTCTTATTCATCGCTTACCTCCTGGAATGAATTCTATTTTTAGATACGGCTTCTACGCCTGGGCTTAAGTTCACTGCTAGATATGTTATAATATAGAAATTTGTGTATATATAAGCCCTTAATTATTTAATCGACTTATACCGACTTAAAGTTTATGATTCTTTCGGCGAAGCTTCTCCGATACTGAACCCATCCAGCCATTTCATTGACCATGCATGGTATTATTTTCTTTCCGAAATGGGTGCATGAGCATCCAGAGATTAAAGTACGCTATCAAAATGATTTCATCCCTCTGATGGAAGAATCGCGTGAAAAGTATGAGACTTATCCGAAGCATGTAGTTCCTGAATTCGCATATATTACTTTTATTGAAAATGCAGGTGTGAACAACGAGAAGTTGATTGCCCAGGCACCTTACGCGGGCATGACAGATGATATTCGTGCGGGTAAGTTGCAAGCATAGTCAATCAAGACGAATTGAACTGAAAAGCCTGAGCCTGTGCCTCATAACGTAAGACAAATTAAAACACCTACCAACCTGGTCATACCCTGTCTACTTGACAGGGGTATGACCAGATTGGTAGGTGCCCAGCATCTTTTTTAATGTTCTCTATAACCATCTAATCTCCATTGGCTATTCTTCTTTCTCTTTTTCATCATGAAGCATCATCTCTAATACAACATATACAAACTGTGCTCCGTCCTTCATGCCCTGCCAGTACAAAGCTTCATTCTCCAATGCTTGCTTGTAATGATGCTTATCCTCCCATTCCGAGAATTCAGGTCTGTTCACAATATCCATCTCAGAAAGTCTCTTCGGTTCCTCTGGGCAGGGCATTAGGATCAATATTTACGCTAATTCCCAGTCAGGTCAACAACCAGGTTCTCAATCGTACTTTTATCGCTTCCATTATTCCCCGCAAATACATACATCATTGGTATATGTTGACCTTCCCTGCATCTGTTTTATTAAAGTAATTGAACCACAGCAAGTTGATTGCACGTCACAGAAGGGAATAACCTTATTTTATTCAACTCCAAATCCTTACGTTCAAAAATGGTATCCGATCTCGGCACTTGCGTATTACCATATTCCTATATTAAATCATGTTACACTTCCCTCCCGTATCACCTGCTTCCAAAAATAAACATAGTAAATCCCCCAATCAATGGGTCATTCTGTAAACTAAATCTCTCTTTTAACCGATAAATACATATGCTGGGTTGTTTATTAAATATCACCTCTCGTTCCTTTTTAGCGTACAAACCTTGTTATACATATTTATATGGACTCACTGTTGTACTCATCTGCGGCTTCGATAATTCAGAAGCAAATGCAAGATGACGTGCTTCACTTGAAAATACCCATCGCATCTAGAAAGGAGTTATGAACTCACTTGAGCGTATTATCAGATGGGATCGGATATGAAAGCCTACGCTTTTATGGTCCCTTTCAGCCACAACATATCGAACAACTTCAAATAACACGTACCATTAATGATCATGCCTTTTTACATATCAGTGGCATGCTCTCCGAAGAACAGGGAGCGGCTTGTATTGGTCAAAATATGGAGCAAGAGCCGATTGTGATTCGTCAGTTGAATGATCAGGGACAATCGCTGAGAAGGCTGTTCCATGGGATTGTTACACGTATGTCCGTACACTGCGTACGAGGCGTGTATACGTTTGAATTGGAGGCCGCTTCCCATTCGTACCAGATGGATATTAAACGTAAAAGACGCTCCTATCAAGATATTCACCGCACCTATGATGATCTGGTCACAGCACTGGTTCGAAAATATCAGTACGGAGATGCCATTGATACGATAAGCAACCATGCCAAATTGGAGACATTTGTTTTACAATATGAGGAGACGGATTGGGCATTTTTAAAACGTCTTGCTTCTCGCTTTGGTTCCGTCCTTGTGCCAGAGGTAACCGCAGCTTCGCCCAAGGTTTTCTTCGGTATGCCAGAAGGCAAGCAGCATAAGGTGGAGCGGGATGTATTTTATCGAGTACGGAAAACGTTTCATGAGTTGGATGCGGAAAAGCCGGGAGAACGTGCTGGCTCGTATGTCACCTATATGATCGAAAGCCTGCAATACTATGCACTAGGCGACCTTATCACGTTACCTATTGGACAAGGCAAAGAACTGGTCGTGGTTCGAGCAGTGACAACCTTAGCAGATGGCTTACTGTACACCCGTTATGATCTTCAAGCCGAACAAGATATCCGCTATGCCCGTTATGAAAACGATCAGGCTACTGGAATTTCGCTGACAGGAACGGTACTGAAGGTACAACAGGATTTTGTACAGCTGCAACTGGATATTGACCCGAAGCAAGATCCTGCCAAAGCCTGCTGGTTTCCCGTCGCCACCCGTTATGTCGCTGAAGAACATAGTGGCTGGTACGATATGCCTGAGGTTGGGGAACAGGTGGAACTGTATCTGCCTACACACCGCGAACAAGATGCCTATGTCACGGATTCAGTGCGACAACAACGCTACATAAATGATCAGCCGAATGTGAAGGTATGGCAACATGTGCAAGGTAGCTCCGTCGAAATGTCTGAGCACAAGCTGACCCTATCCACCTCCGGTGAATTTTCCATTACACTGCATGAAAGTAGCGGCATTACGATTGACAGTCCCGGGAATGTGCAGATTCAGGGTGGTCACGTCAAGCTTGATGCTGGGCAGGAGCTTTCGCTCGAAGCTGGAACGGCGCTGTATCTAAAAGGCGGAGCCAGCAGTATGGTACTGGACGGTGAGACGGATACCAAGGCTCCAGTGATTTATCAGGAAGGTACGGTGAAAGCTCCTGTTTTCGTAGCTGACCTCCCTCCTGTGCCTGAGCCACCACTCATGAGCATCAAAGCATACGAGGCGGCGCAAGCTGCATCAGCAGCTAGGGATTCATCTAGCAGCCAAGCCTCTACCCCTAAAGCAAAAATCACCATTCCAGCAGAGCTTAAACAGGCAAATGCCTTGATGGGTACGGTGTCCAAGCTATTGGGTTCTATTCCAGTGATGGGAAAAGTGGCTGGCGTTGTTGCAGGAGCTTTAGGCGGACCTGCGGGAGGTATGATTCTGAGAGCAACTGCAGCGATCCCTATTCGGAGCAAAGGAACCCCTACCGTTGAAGGAGCTAAAGGGAACGGTATTCATCCGTTGAAACACTTGGCTGGTTTGGCTATGCAAGGGTTGATTAGTCTACACGAGCATGAGAAAGCTAAACAAGCCTATTATAGTAAATGGATTCTTGGGAAAGTGTTTACGAGCGCCCGTCATATAGCGCATTCCGGAGGCCCATTGGAACTAGTACAGAACCTGCTTAAAGAATCGAATGCCATGGTTCATGCGTATCAGCAGGTTCCGGAAGAAGTAAGAAAACGCTGGAGAGCCGATTACGACAGCCGCATGGCACAGCAACAGCCTAAACAACAAGTTGAGAAGCCTAAGTCTTGGTGGGATCGTTACCTGGAATATACGGGTAGTAGTGCGATGATAAAAAGTCAAATAGCAATGGAACAGGCACACACAGCACAATATGTGACTACAAAGTCGGCAGATAGCCTAACTGAAATAGGAACAGGAATTTATGAAGCTAATATGGAAAGGATCCAAAAACGCTACGATTCAGTTGGTGCATATTTGGATTACTTGTCGTACGGTATTCCTAAGGGAATCTATCAGGCTTATATGGAGCGTGCACGTAATCAGGGGAATTCTGGTAGCGATGCTATCAATTTCGCTACGTTCGGAATAACAGAGACTATACGTGGAGCGTTGACACCTAAAGATCCTTTGTCAGCAGAACATTGGTCCAACATTATTGGTCTAGTAGGGATTGTTGAGGGAACCGGTTCATTTTCCAAGCCGAAACCTACACTAAAATTGCCCGTTAAAGAACCTATTCATGCAGGTCCTAAAATCAAAACAGAGCCACCCCAACCTCCCAACCTGAAGCCTAATAAAGAGATTGAGGGGATGGGTAATTCTGCAAAGATACCTAGAACAGGACCAGAATGGGATGAGTATTTCCGTTCAAGATATGGCGATAATAATGTAGACTGGAAAACTAGTTCTGAATACAACCTATATGGTCCTAATTATATTCCTTATACACCAAAAATCAGACCGAATGCTATCAGTACTAAGCCTTCATTACCTAGAGGGGGGAAACCGGAGGGAAATTATGCTGAAACTAAAGGTAAAGGTAGCCGAGGTTTAGAAAGACAAAATGAAGCTGCAGATGTACTCACAGAACAAGGATATCGTACAACAATGCTTGACGAACTTGATAATGGAAATGGTTATGGTATTGATCCTAAAAAAAGTCCAGATTTCATAATAGAGAGACAAGTATTTGATTGTTACGCTCCTGATACAACTACGAGTCTACGGAACATTCTTGATACACTCAGAGAGAAAACTACAAAACAAGCTAGAAGAATAGTGTTAAATTTAAATGATTATCCTATTGAAAAAAGACGCGAGCTTATTGAAAATTTAAAAAGTCAAACACATAAGGATTTAAAACATTTAGATGAATTGCTAATCATTGAAGATCGTCAAGTAACTAGAGCGTACTGGAGGTTTGAGTAAAATGGACTTTAGGTTATCTATTGGCTCTAATTTGTCTAGAGAAGCCTTGGGAAAGTTGCTTTATAATATGATATGTGAAGTGTTAGTAATGGAAATAAATTTTTATGAAGTGGAAGTAAAAGATTGGTCTGATGCTCGACAGGTTAGTATTAGTTGTACTTATTTTTCTATAAGCATTAATTTAGATGATGAGGATGACTATTTAGAACGTTTTCAAGAAATGAATCTCGAAGATCACGGCGTAGATACAAATGTTCTTATTAGTATTCAATTTATATCACGTACTTTTGACATTGGATGGTTAAAGCTACTCGAAGTTATTGGAAAACTATTGCGATTGAACGATCAAGATTTGGTTGTTGAAGATGATTCCTCATACCCACTATTAAAAAGAATTAAAGGGCGTTTATTTATCAATAATAATCTAGATGAATATCAAACCAGGTATATCACTAAAGAAAATCTAGAGCTACTGAATTATCCTTATTTAGAAGAAGATTTTTTTGAAAATAGCGGGTATAGAAGGTAACTTTTTTCTGTTTATTACATGTTAAAAGTGAAATGAGAATATCTTAAATAACGTTTTTCAATTATGTCGAACGAGTCGATTATGGTCAGATACTACCATGATTGACTTATTTTTTTGCTTTCCTCTTGGCCTTAATGCCGTTTGGTATTCATAATAAAAATGATTATTTTACAGTCAACTGGTGGCAGGATGAAAACAAGCTAAAACAAGCAGAGCAAGCACTGTGCACTGAAATTACAAAGAAGCGCAAACTATCACTGTATGATATTAAAGATTCTAATAAATTGGCCACCATACAGCGTATCGTCAACGCAAAACGAACGCAGTTATGGGATGAAGGAACTCTCAATGCCATCGAAGATGGTTTAGTAGCGATGGGTGTGGACTCTACAAATGCTATTGAGTTGGACAAAATCTGGAGATTACATGGAGAGGACAGGCCTAAGCGGTTTAGTCGAAGACACGACTTATGGGATTGTAACAGCTCATATAGGTATGGGGAGTGCAGGAAGTTCTCCTGCTAAGTCCAGCCAGCCACCTATTGCAGAAAATCCGCCTGCAAAACCCACTCCAAAGGGTGGTCCAGGTGTAAACAAACCCATTGATGAGTTCAATGATTCAGCGATTTATAATGGGGCAAATTCAAGTAGACCTAAGGAGTCACCTAAACTACCGAATTCGAGCAAGAGCAAGCCTCCTGAGGATACTCTAAAAGCTTCTAAATGTTGGTAGTGTAGTCAAGAGTGGAAATAAAACGAAATATACGAATTCGGCTGGTAATGAGTTAATTTGGGATGATCAACATCCGAAAAATATTAATCGCGATATTGATATCTTTTAAACAGTAAAGACCCCGGAAAAGCTACTGAGGCAAAAGTAGCTTCTGCTGTTAGAGAAAATAAGGAAGTAACAGCATTTGCCCAGAAAATTCAAAGGGCAGATGGTAACCCGGCGGGCGATTTTGACGTAGTAACTAAGGATGAATTATTGAAGTTAAGAAATCATTAAAAGCCATTACAAATGTTGAACAGTTTGATAAATACGTTAATGTAAATCATGACGGTTATTTTAATCATAACCAGAAGAAAGTCATTTTATATATTGACAAGCCGTTGACTAATTTACATCAGAACGATCTGAATAAATTGGAAGTTATTAAATCTAAAGGTGTTACTATTGTAAACTCTATAGATGAACTCAAGGAGGTATTAAAGTAAAGATGGGGACTTCGGCAGTTATTTTAACGAATAAAGAGAGATATTCTCCTGAGAAGCTGTTAGCAGATACTATAGTTGCAGCCTTTCATTCGGATGCATCTCTCTATTTCTACAACAATAAAAATTACTCAAATGAAGGGGATTTTTCATATACAACGCTGAATATTAATAATAGATCATTTGCGGAGAACTACGAATCTTCATTAATCTTTTATATTCATAGTATTAATAGTTCAAGTATTGATTTTTACTATCACGAAGATTTAGGATTAGATACAAATTTATTGCTGTGTCAAGTCGGTCATATTGAAGATATCTATGTTAATCAAGAATTGATATTCAATTTTATTTACGAATACCTCAAGCTAAATCCTGATGATTATTTTTGGATTGCAGATTATGATTGGGTTTACAGTTGGGAAGACATACAAAAATTAAAATTATTACCGTATGACCCAGATTGGTGCTATAAGAATCCCAAAAACTAACTTATGAGTACAAGGTGACAACAAGATCCTACAATACAACAAACCAAATACTAAAAAAGACATAACTTTCAAAAGCTTATTCCAACTTCAATCTATGAGTTGGGATAAGCTTTTTTCTAAAGATCTAGCTGATTTATATACACACACAATTAGCCCTATAACAGATTTCACAAAAATATTGTCGTGATCACGATCACGGTTTAGACTGTAAATTTAAGTTAAAATACAAACAATTTTAAATTTATTTTATCTAAAACCAAAGATACTCTGATGGATCACAAAGAAAAAACAAGGAAGTGTACAAAGATGAAAAGAACTGATTTACCTCTTGTCTATTCTTGTTCTGGATGTTCCTCCGCAGCACAAACCGCTAACATGATCGCTATACAAATGGATCGAGAAAAAGTCGCTGAAATGTCCTGCATAGCTGGTGTTGGTGGTGATGTCAAACCACTTGTCAGAACAGCAAAATCGGGACGTGACATCATTGCAATTGACGGCTGTCCCTTGTCCTGTTGCAAGAGTTGCTTAGCAAGACATGAAGTTCAACCCAAACACCATTTCCTGCTGTCTGACTTTGATGTACCCAAAATAATAGGAGAAGATCCTAACCCCGATCATTATAGGAATGCTTACACACAAATCTTAGAACAAATTGGACAATAATTCCCGACCGAAGTTAAGGTGTTGTGTATATATAGTAAAAGTATAGCTGGCTCATATTATGTAACAATATTGTAAATTAGTTTGTACTGGTGGCTCCTAACACATCTTTAAGGGCCACCAGTATTTTTTCTCCCGGTTGAATCAATGGATATAAAAATCCTAAACAATTTGGAGCTCTAATTGGGGTCATTTTTCAAATCTTAAGTAGCCTAGCTGCAACATTTGGCAAAGCGTTTCGAGCACTTTACTTACAAGTGACTATACATTTATTCTCTTTTTTAATTATTTTCAGATAACTAAGGTTCCCCTCCTATATTACAAGCTCCCCGCCTCCTTAGCTGCCTTGTAAAATTACTCGTCGTTACCATCCAAGCACACAGCAACTATGTAGCTGCTTACCAGCCTTGAGCTGGAGCACTATCTCATTCCCAACATCACATTTCCAGCATTTGCACTGAACGGGGATTTTGAATAGCCCTCTTTGCCTTTGAGAATTACTTTGCGTAATAGCGAAGAGCCTAAAAATAAACGTAATGATGAAATCGGTGAATATCACAATATGACAACAGATGTTATATTATACTTTGGTTGAAGTTAAACAAAGGAGATGGAGATGCTTATGATGAATCAAGAACCAAATCAGCAATTAGGTGAAATTATTGAGCAGTTCATACATTCATACATGGCAGAAAATAACAATATCCGCTCTCAAAAAGTAATCAACACTGCAGATGAGGATACCATAGCTCATTTAAGGGGAATTGGTTTTCCCAAAAAAGGAAGACCGATAAAAGAAGTTGTCAATGAAATGAGGAAAAACGTCTATTCTTATCAAACGTTCATGCAACACCCTCGCTTTTTCGCATTGGTTCCTAGTCCAATGTCTCTTTACTCGTGGTTAGGAGATATCATGACCAGTGCTTATAATACCCACGCCGGAAGCTGGATGCTGAGTTCGAGCGCAAGCCTTTTAGAAGGGGAAGTGATCCGGTGGATGTGTGACCAAGCAGGATATCCCGATACGGCTGGAGGCTTATTTCTGTCCGGCGGATCGTTGTCCAATTTGACCGCTTTGGCAGCTGCACGCAATGCAAAGTTATTCGAGCAGGAATATGCCATTGGAACTGCTTATGTTTCAGACCAAACTCATTCATCGGTCGCCAAAGGGTTACGCATTCTCGGATTCCGTGGTGATCAGATCAGAAAGATTCCAAGTGATACAAATTTTCGTATGGATGTTTCAGCCTTAGAAAAAAAAGTAATGGATGATCAGGCAGCTGGCATGAAGCCTTTTGCCATCATTGCCACGGCAGGCACAACCAATACAGGAAGCATTGACCCGCTAAACGAAATTGCTGACCTATGTGAAAAACATAATATTTGGTTACACGTGGATGGAGCTTACGGTGCGTCAATTTTGGCTTCTTCGAAATATAAGTCCCTTTTGAGCGGAATATCGCGTTCAGATAGCATTACCTGGGATGCACATAAATGGTTAATGCAGACCTATTCCTGTAGCGTAGTTTTAGCCAAAGAAAATCAACAGCTCAGAGACTGCTTCAGCACACATCCAGAATATTTGAAAGATGCTGAGACTAATGAAGAACATATTAATTTTTGGGATCTGGGCCCTGAATTAACGCGGCCTGCTCGAAGTTTGAAACTATGGGTGACACTGCAAGCTTTAGGAACTAATGCTGTCAGTGAAGCCATAGAGCATGGTGTTCAACTCGCAGAATGGGCTGAAGATGAAATCAAAAAACATAATCATTGGGAAATTGTATCCCCCGCACAGTTAGCGATTGTTAATTTTCGATATGCACCAACTGGATTATCTGA
This sequence comes from Paenibacillus sp. EKM301P, assembly GCF_011800295.1. Classification (NCBI taxonomy): domain Bacteria; kingdom Bacillati; phylum Bacillota; class Bacilli; order Caryophanales; family Paenibacillaceae; genus Paenibacillus; species Paenibacillus sp. EKM301P. Next base: position 1,004,906 of record NZ_JAALFM010000001.1, read on the forward strand.
GCAAGAGTTAGATTCGCTCAATAAAAGGATTTCCCAAGAAATGGTGACCAATGGATACGCTTCGGTGCTTACGACACAACTTAATGGAAAAACGGTTCTCCGAATCTGTGCAATTCACCCAGATACTACGGAACATGAAATCAGGAATACAATTCAGCTTTTATCGAATATAGCACGCTCATTGAATGAGACAAAAGCCTTTTTGTGATGAAAAATTATGAAATGAAATGCTACACTTTCTGTAAATAAATAAAAATGCTCAACATCACGCAAGTAAGAGGGGCACGCCGCCCCTCTTTGGTCACTCTTTGAAGCAGGTCAAAATATATTTTTAAAATTTTATGTGTATGATGGCTAGTTTCTCAATCGTATTGTATTCGTTCTTCTTAGACAAAGGAAAACTCCCCTTCAAGTAGCGGTTTATTTATTAAACCTGTCTACTTGAAGGGGAGCATGTCAAAATCGGCAGCCTGTTCCGTAATTTATAATAGCGAGGTTACGAACTTCACCTCTGGAAAGCGGCTATCCGGTCCTTTCATTAAGATTCCGCCTTGATTTTTCAGATACATATCAAAGAAATCCAGCATGTAGGCATTGATAACGGAATTCGCTCTTTCGGGTGCAATCTGTCCTGTAATGCCCAGCATTTTAAAAATCGGAGAAATGAACTGTACGTCGGTAAAATTCAAATGCTCCGTATTTTCGATATAGAGGACTTGTCCCCCTTCGTCGACCGTTTCGCGCATCCGTTCAAGCTCCAACTTTTTATCTTCCGTTACTTGATCCTCCCACTCTCTTGTTGATCCCATACGCTTAAGCTCTGCATCCGTGTAGACCCGGTTATCCATCACCATTTTTAATTTTTCGAAATAGCTTTCCGAGTTGATAAACAAAAACGGCTTTCGCAGACCCTCTCTGTCACGCAGTCGATATAGCCCTCCATCAAAGTCTATTCCAACCGCGATTCGCGGATCGTAAGAAGCGTCATAGGCCGTCGCTCCGCCGATGGAATGGCCGAACACCCCGACATGACCGAGATCAATCTTCCCTTTTAGATGACTTGGAATCTGCCCCGATTGGATGAGCTCGAATTGGTCCAGCGTAAACGCTACATCGCCGGTTAAAACTTTTCCCAACTTGTCACGATTTCCCCTTTCTGTCCGGTAATCATGGTCGGGCGAGAATAAGTCGTTGGTTGTGCTGGTCGTGATTCGACCGTCCGGAAACTCGGTTGCAAATGTATTGTAGGTGTGGTCGATCACTGCCACGATATATCCGTGACTCGCGAGATTTTCGGCTTGCGACGTGTGGAGGAACCTGGACGAGCCGTTGCCGGGATTCGCAAGGATCAGCGGGTATGAAGTCTGTACCGAAGAGACTTTGGCTCCCGAATAAGCATGACTGGATACGTACTTCAGGTGTTGAAACGTAAACCCGGGAAGCCCATAGTTCTCAGCCATATAACGTAAAATCTCGGGATCGGAAATAAATGGAGCGTACTTGCCGGTGCTAGCTTGAGTCGGATACCAGACCTGAACCATCAATTCCCTCTTGCCTGTCTCAGTTTTGCCAAATGTCTCCTCCCGGCTTGGATCAATGAAATGAAAGACTTGCGTGCCTACCTTCAACTCGCCGGTTGGAGCCGGAAAGTTGAATACGGGAAACACATAGAGGAAGCACCCTGTTGCGATTAGCCCAATCACGATAAAAAGGCGGCCCAGCACCCTACGGATTCGCGAGGCAGTCCGAACGACTTTCGGCGTTATGAAAACGTTTATAAGCGAAAGCATAAGCATCAGGAGCGTAAATCCGTATAAAAATAAAAGCTGAACCCTGTATCCTTCGACAAGCAAATGTATCACTAAAAAAATGGAGCTTGCTCCGCTTGTCAGGAGCAAGGCTGATCTTCGGATACGTTGATTGGTAATGAACAGGAGTGCCAACAAACAAGCACTTGAAAAGAATAGCAGCATTTCAAAAATCCTCACGCCAACTCCCCCTTAACAAATAATCCTATCAATGGATTAGTATAGAGGAGCAGCTAGGTTGGTACCATTGATCTAGATGACAATTGCCTAACACTCTTGTAAGGTCGCGTGACGATGGCGCAGAAACGCCAAGAACTATCCAAATGACTACATCCCTCCAATCTCCGATACAATGATTTTCAGAACTCGGCTTCTTGCTTCGTTTATGGAAGATTCAAGGGCGAGATTGACCGAGACAGCGAACAGCCCCCGTCGCCGGGATCTGTTCGCTGTGTGGTCGGAATGGTGAGGATGAACGGAAATCGCAGCATACAATCTCTGCACGATTTGCTCCAAGACCGCCTGCGAAGGATGAACCAGATCAATCGCTTGGTTTTCCGGCGACGATCCAGGAGCTCTGGACAAGCTGTTACCTCGGTCAGCATCACTTCCGCTATTTCTTAATGTCAACATGTAATGTTCCATTGATCGTCGTTGTATTTACTATAGCTCCCAGAACTTCCGAAACAAATCTAAGAGGAACCATAACCCGATTCGGATATTCCGGCATAACGGGAGCACTTGGCATCATCTTTTCTTTATCGTTCACGTACGCAACTTTGCTACCCACGGTTAATCGTACAATTGTACCATTCGTCGATTTAATTGTAACTTCTTGTGTAGGTCTGTTCCATGTTACAGACTCTCCCAAGCCCTCAGATATGAATTTAATAGGAACATATACGGTGTTTGTGGATTTCTCTATATACGGACTGGTGTCTGTTGTCAAAATGCTATTATTTTCATTTGTGGATTTCTCTCCAAATGGATCTAATGTCAAAACGCTGTTATTTACAGCAACTTCAACATTATACCTAAATTTGGATCCCGCATGCGCGCCCTCAACTGAGACAGAAGAAACGAACACAAAGATAACAGCTAAGGGTAAAATTATACGTTTTAACATGGCTTATTACCTCTCCTCGTTTATCAACTTAAAACACTAATACATCCTGTTATTCTCCACTAAAGCTTTTGGCCCATTCAGCAACCCTACGACTGCTTTCTTCTTCGGACAAATCCTCAATCCTCGTCATAATAGACCACCTTACTCCACAAGGATCCAATATACTTGCAAATCGATCACCTGAAACAAAGTTTGTAACGGGTTCCCTTACTTTCGCGCCTCTTGCTATCGCGTTTTCAATGACCTGATCCACATTCATAACGTAAATTCCGAAAGAATAACACGCATTATCTCCATCTGGCGGCAAGACCAATTGATATGCCGGATTCGCTGCTCCCAGCTGCAAAAAACCATTTCCAAAGTCTAATTCAGCATGAACAATAATTGTATTGCCATTCTCATCAGGGTATACAGTAATATCCTTAACCCTTGCATTGAAAACACTTTTATAGAACTCTATTGCTTCGGATGGATTCTTCACGGTAATAAACGGGGTAATAGATGTAAAGCCGTTGGGCATTCCATTCTTTGTATATTTGCCTGACACTCCCGCATATTCTCTGCTTTCAGTCATTTTAACTCCTCCTTTAAATGATCGTAACAGTTCAATTTAATGCTCATCCCTTTATTGGATTGAATCCATCAACTCATAGTAATGTTTGGATGCACGAGTCTTATTTAGACTATACCAAGCTTCTAATGTTTTAGAAGAAAACACGCCCAAAGCTTTCAAAACATGTACGCTGAATTCCAACGGAGCCGTTCCAGATGCAGTGATCAGTTTTCCATCCGTTATAGCAGACTCCATTTTGTAATACTTTTCGCCCGTATAGGTGGGACAGATCATTTTAAGATACTCCAGTTCATTGCTTGTATGCCAACGTGAATTCAGCAGCTCTGCCTGAGCAAGTCCGATGGTAGCACCACAAATCGCTGCAACCCATATACCTTCCTCTAAACATCTCTCAACCATTTTTAAGATCGGTTGGTGAATGGTTTCTGTCCATGTATTTCCACCAGGTAGAATCAATGCATCCGTACTCTCAATACTGCACTCGTCCAATTTGATGTCAGGCAGGATTGTCAATCCACCCATGGTAGTTACAGGAGTCTTTTCCATTCCCACAGTAACTATTTTGGATGGGCCCAGCCCCTTTTTATAATATCTCCCCGAGTTCAGTTCGGCAGTTAAGTAACCGATCTCCCAGTCTGCCATGGTGTCAAATACATAAAGATATACCGTACTATTCATTCACAGGTTCTCCTTATTTTATAATTTATCAAGTGATACCAGCTCTCGGTAATCCATGATTATCCTCATTATAAAAAAGCTTCACTGACATCCGCTGTCAGTGAAGCTTTTAACGTTGATAATATTCCATTAACTCCGACGCAACCGCAACAAGCTTTTCCTTCAAGCTCTGTGGCTCGATGACTTGAATTGATTTCCCGTAGGGTAGGATTAAATAAGGGACATAGGTATGAAGTGATTTTTCCTCAAGCCAAAAGATGGCTTGATTGGATGTTCGCTCTTTCAAATGATGCCCCAAAAACCAATGCAGACATAAGTCATCCAATGCCTCTGACCTGCCTTCGATCATTAAAGAAATTAAACCGTCCTTGCCCACTAAATCAGGTAACAGATTTTGCATAAAAAATTCACGAGCCGAAAAAGCCTCAGGACGCTTAAATAGGTTTGGAGTACGCTTGATCTGTAAAATCCGCTCTGCCCGAAAGCTACGGATCTCATTCCTTAGGTGACAAAATGCAACAGTATACCATTTGTTGTTCCAGTAAACCATTCCATAGGGGTCTATCACCCTATTCTTGGGTTGTTCTTCATGACTTGTGCGATAATCCATTTCTACAGAAAATTCGTTGCCTACAGCCTGCTCCAATTCTGCCAATATCGGCTGAAGAGAAGGATCTCCCATGCGATTTATCACTTCAAATCCGGCTAAATGACGGCTAAGTATACTTTCCTGCTCTTGATTCGAATACATTTTCAATTTTGAGGTCGCACTGCTTAATGCCTCACTTAAAGGAGATCCAGCTTCTTTTGCAAAAACAGCAGCATGAAGGAGTGCCTTTTTTTCCGCCATATCAAATAGTAAGGGTGCTCTAACAAAATTATTCAGCAAGCTATACCCGCCATGATGACCCGTGTCGGATATTATTGGCACTCCACTGGCGCATAGAGCGTCAATATACCTATAAACTGTTCTTATATTTATTTCTAACTTTTCGGATATTTGTTTTGCCGTCATTTTTACACCCGAATTCAGCATCCATAAAATGGCCAGCATATTATCGTTTTTTGGCATAACCTGAACCCTCCTCTCTCATTAAAAGCTAATCTTTTATACATAACTCTTTGTACTCTTCTTACCACCTATTATATGCTTTTTTCCATCTTATACTTCCCTCTCATATCTTCTAATTCCAGATTTACACATAGCAAATACCATAATGAATGGGTCATTCTGTAAACTAACTCTCTCTTTTAACCGATAAATACATATGCTGGATTTATAATTCCTCTTTTTAAACACAACTACAGAAGGAGACACCTATGGAAAATATCGTGACATACGGTCATATCGAAATCATGCCTTATGAGTTCGTCCGCCTTCATGAACTTAAAATCTTAAAAACAGTCAATGACCATGCCCGAATGATCTGTACAGGCATCATCTCAGAGAAAAAGCGAGAGCTGTATGTACGTGCTTCTGACGAAGAAACCCAAGTCAAAGCTTTTGTTACAGACAAAAATGGCAATCGACAGCCCCTTTTTCGAGGCATTGCCTTGGATGTGGAAGAAAAAGTGGTTCACGGGGTCCATTACCTGACCGTCGAAGCCATCTCTCATACCTACGAGTTAGATATTAAGCGCCATCAACGCTCTTTCCAGAATCCTAACCTCACCTATACGGGTTTGATTGAAAGTATTGTATCGGACTATTCCAAAGCAGAAGCCATGGATGTTGTGTCCCATAAGAAGCCCATCGGCACCTTTATCATGCAATATGATGAAACCGATTGGCAATTTCTGAAACGGATGGCTTCCCACTTTTACTCTCCGCTCATTCCTGCAGTGGGCTATGGAGTTCCCAAGTTTTATTTTGGTCTACCTATGGGACTCAGCAAGGGCGAAATACAATCTACCAATTATAAAGTCACCAAACGGGTCGCGGATTTTCAAACCGCCTCAGAGAACCATATCCCTGGCGTGCGTGATGCGGATTTTATCCAATATGAGGTCGAGACGGAGAAATTATTGGAACCTGGCTACGAAGTGACCTTTCGAGGTCATAAGTTGATTGTAGCTGAGGTGCTAACGGAGATGAAGGACGGGGTACTGACCCATAACGCCAAGCTGTCACCACGAAGCGGCTTACGTCCGATTAAAGACTACAATCGTTCCATTATCGGCGCTTCCATTCAGGGCAAGGTACTGAGCGTTCGCCGAGACAAAGTACGCGCCCAGCTCGATATGGACGATCAGCAAGATCCAAACACGGATTACTGGTTTCCCTACTCTACCATTTATGCCTCTGCGGATAACACGGGCTGGTATTGCATGCCTGAAGATGGAGACAGCATCCGCATCTATTTTCCCAGTTATAAGGAAGAAGAGGGATATGCGATCAGCTCGGTTAAAAGAGAACCACAACCTTCCGGGGGAAAATCTACTACTCCTGGACATGCCACAGCTTCTGCTTCGTCTGCTGGATCAAAGTCTTCTTCGGCACTGTCTGCGGCAGCTCCTGCGCCAGATCGAATGGCTGATCCTGCCATTAAGACGCTGCGAACCAAATACGGCAAAGAAATCATGCTCGCCCCAGATCAAATCGTTATTTCTGGCAATGGCATGTCCATTGTCATTAACGATAAAACAGGCATTGATATTGTAAGCGGAAAAAATGTGAGTATTAGCGCGGCTTCGGATATTGTTATGAGTTCCGGTAACATCCAGCTTTCCGCCGGAAAAATTGAGCTGTCTGGTAAAGGCAACACGATCACGTTGGATGACAAAACCACCTTCTCTGGCACGGAAATTAAGATGAACTAACGGAAGGTGAGAACTAGCAGATGAATAAACAAGCGGCATTACACCATTTTAAAGAGCATCATTTTACACCTTTGCTGGACATTCAGTTGGACAGGCTGGAAGCCATATTTCACCGCTACCAAGCTCAATTGATCTCCGACTTCAAAGAATCGTTCAGGGATTTGTGTATACACATTTTGAACATGCAGCAACAAGGTCAAAAAGAACCCATTGGATATATTCACTATTCGTTCTTACGCACTCAGATGCTGGAGCAATCCTACCTGTATATGGTCGAAGCTTATTCTGCTGAATGGTACGAAGATGATTCCGATTGCAAGTTAACCTATGACGCATCATGGGCTTATGGACCGATGAGTACCATGTTGGAAGCCTTGGAGCAGGAACGAAAAATATATATGGGGACGATCACTTCAGTGGACGTTGAACGATTGATGTTGGAATCCGCTCCTTTGTTTCACCAGTTTGTGAACTCCCTCCTGCGCTTAGGCATGGCAGAAGTGGTTCAAATGCCTGAGTATCTCGCTATTCATAAAGCTGATCGTGTAGTCATCCGAACGGGCGAATACATGGATATCAGCGAGAATCTATACGTCGAAGATCAGGAAGCACTTCTTGCAGATCATGTGAGAGAGCAATTGATTCACTCCAGTGAAGAAGAACCCTTTGTTTACGAAAACCTAAAGCGGCTCACTCTTCCCCATCTTCAGCTGATGCAAAAAGATTTGCGTTATAACGATTTTAGCCTTAGTGACTTACGGGAAAGCCGGTTCCATACCTGTATATTAATCGGGAGCAGCTGGCAACGAGCAAATATAGAAGGAGCTAGCTTTCAGGGATGCTTACTGACCGACGCAGATTTTAGATATAGCAATCTAAAGGGTGTCCATTTCTGCGGTGCCAGCGGACAGCCTTATCGGGAACATGGAGTTCGGGTTCCGGGGTTATGTGGCCTTCATTTTGAACACTCCATCCTGGATGGGGCCGATTTTACGAATGTACATTCGTTTGAACATGCGTATTTTGAGGGGGCTTCGATGCAAGGAACCCTTGTCCCGCGAAAGTACCAACAACATTGGAAACTAAGCGAAGCACAGTGTCAATCCATTATGTGGGCGGAATAAGGAGGAATATGTATGCGCCATTATTATGTGCTGGTCGATGATCATCGTGTATCCCGAAACATGGAACCGATGAATTTAGACCTTTTTAAAACGCCATTCGTTGGTATGCCTCCAGCTCAGGTTTTAGATATTCATGCGACAGAAGATGCCGAGTATACGGACTGGCTCCCGTTTTCAACCTCACAACCACTATTTTCCGATCCTATGAAACAAATTCTAGAATTATACAATACACAAGCTCGTTTTAAGCAGGTGTATATCGTGAACCGGGAACCTAGCCGTCAGGAATTATATTGGATTTTATCCATTCCCTCTGTGGATGGCATTTCAGAGCAGACTGAATTTTATCCGCACGACCAAACCCTAAAACGACTTGTGCTGGATAGTCAAAAGGTGAATGGACACCATTTTTTCCGACTCTCCAACGTGAGAGAACCTTATTTCATCGTTAGCTTGGAAGCGGCTGAAAGCTTGCTGCGGCGGAGCTTGAGTGGTTTTCAGCTACAAAAGCTAGAACTCTTATAAGGAGGTTCAACCTTGACGGAGCATTGGGATGAATTTTTTTTAAAACTGCATCACCAACAAATATTGAAAGAGCAATTAAGTACAGCAGAAAACGATGAAAGCTGGATGATGATATCTATTGAAGAAGCGATGAAGGGAATTTCGAAAGGCTCACTAACGCTGGCAGATGGACAGGAAATTCGGTTTCAAACCCTTCCTGTCTTTGAAAATCAACTCACCATTTCTCTGCCTGGCTCTCTTATTCCAGAAGTTCGAGCAGGACAGACGGTAGCTTCGTCGAAAAGCTTCGTTGTTCAGGACAAGCTGGGGGGAATCCTGTTCGGTCTGCACCAAAGCGGGCAAGCACTTGACCCTACGCAAATAGAAATCTATCAACAACAGCTAATTGAGCAAACGAGTCGCGCACAACCAAGTATGAAGCTTGTGGATGAAAAGGCTCTTTCTATTCAAGATACCATCATTGGCTGCTATGAAGCTATTTTTCTAGTTTCCCCCTCTCCCTATTATCAGATTGTCTTTGTGCGTTCCTGGCGTGGCAAAGCTGTGATCGGGAGTTGCCAATTTAAGCTGGAGGATGCTTCGCTCTGGGTCCCGTTAACCTATGCCATGCTGCACACTGCGACATGGTCGGAGCTTACTTGATTCTATACCTTTATCCAAGGAGGTACTTATATGTTTTTACCTATACTTATTAAAGCTCTGGCCCAGGGTGCGCTCAGCGGAGAACATTCCTATGTGGTGAGAGGAGCCAAGTTACAGTGCAGTCAAGGTACAGACCCTGGTGTACTCAATATGATGTACAGCCACGGTGTCTTCATTAAAGATAAACCCGTTCTGAACGTGGACGATGCCATTTGTGGAGCCAATATTAGCAAAATCAATGCTTTTGGTCTGTGTAAATTGAAGCATGGTCTTCCTTGCGAACCTGAGATTGCATTTGGGTCCAAGTGGACCGGTGGGAAAGAAGATGTATTGATCGAGGGGGCACCCGCCTTACTCAACAATTCGACCTTAATGTGTAGCTGCCAAGATGTTCTGACTAATACGTTCAATTTCATGATAGACCCCAGTGATGATGGTACCCTCTCTTCTGCGATAGGACCTAGTGGTGGGGGCATCATCTCGATTCTCGATGACGGGCAAGACAGTTGACTTTATCAAGCAAGGAGATTCAGGAATGAACATCGTAGCGAAAGACCGTTTTACCTATCAGCATCTACATGTTACCTGGCCCTATGGCAAGCTGCGTCTTCGTAATGTCCATATGAATCACGAGCTCGGAGAACATGCCAGACTGAAGATCACGGGCGTCTTGGAGGGCAATCAAGCAGACACGATCATTACTAAAGCAAGTAGCGACGACGAAGTTGAGCTATGGTATTCCGATGCCAAAGATCAGAAGCATCCCTTATTCATAGGGCAACTATACTGCGTAGATGTGGAGCACACGCACCAGGAGGTCTTGGTAACCCTCGACATCATATCTCATAGTTTCAAGCTGGATACGCAGCTCAAAAATCGTTCCTTTCAACATATCAATCAAAAATATGTGGGGATTGTAGATGCAGTGCTGGCCGATTATAAAGGCTCGGATAAGATCGATGAAGCTTTTGAGAAAAAAGCGACAGGCCAGTTTATCATGCAATATCAGGAGACGGATTGGACTTTTTTAAAACGGCTGGCTTCGCATGTGGGAGCCCTGCTCGTCCCCAACATCGTTTCACACCATGCGCAAATTTGGATCGGAATCCCGCAAGCCAGGCAGCATATTCATTTGAAAGAGGTCCCTTTTTCGTTACAACGCAAGATCGCTCCCTATCTGGATCAGGAGGCGAACGGCTGGAGATCTGCAAACATCGGAGATTACACTCGGTATACCTTTGAGTGGGATCAAATGCTGCAATTGGGAGATGAAGTTGAACGCAATCACGAAACTTACGTCATCACCAAACGTGAGGGTCAATTGATTCGTGGCTTGATGACTTGGTCGTATGAATGCGCCCTGTCGGCGGGCTTGAAGGTCCCTAAAATCTATAATCGAACGATCATTGGCGCGGCTATCGAAGGAAAAATACTGGAGGTCAGCCGGAATCAGGTTCGATTGCATCTGAATATAGACGGTCATCAAAATCCAAGGGATGCCCAGTGGTTCCCCTATTCTGCAGAAGGGAATCAGGTGTGGTATCTGATGCCGGAAAAGGGTGCACAGGTGAAGCTGTATTTTCCAAGTGCAGACGAAGACGATGCGATGGTCATACAATCGGTCCGAACGAAACCATCTAGTGTTGCTGTCTCTTCATCTCACGCAGCTCAAGGTGCGGTGATCGAATCACCTACAGAACGTCACCAGCGTAAAACAGCCGATCCTGGGGTTAAATCCTTTGCAAATCCACAAGGAAAAGAAATTTCCTTAGGGAACTCCGAGCTTTCGATGAGTGCGCAGGAAGGATCACTATACATCTCCATGAATACCCATAACGGTGTCAGCCTGAACAGCACCCAACGTGTACAAATTCAAGCCGCTGGCAGTCTTAGTCTTTCGGCAGGTAGTATTCTGCTGCAAGGAACCAACGGCTTACATTTGAATACAACAACGGATACGCTTGATTTGGAACAGGAAGTCAACAGCGTGAGTTCGGAAATCCAGTTTAAAGCTTCCCTCCATCAATACTACCCAGATCCGATCTTATCTGACTTTGAGAAACAAGTCGCTGAAAAGGGAATCCAAGGCGTAATGGGAGCTCGTGCTAAAGAAAACGTAGGTGCCACCCTCAAGGGAGAATGGGATGCGGGTTTGGAATTTATAGGCGGTGTATGGGACTCGGTTGTCGATATAGTGGATATGGGGACCATGGTAATGACCCCTCTTGTTATGCCGGGAAATTACACTGGTAAAGGTTTTCTGGAGCGCAATGAGACGCTCGAGGGTATTAAGAACGGTGCGAAGTTTGGCTGGAACTATATTGCCGATTCATTCCAGGGGAAGAAAACAAAGAAAGATGTGGTTCACGATCTTGGAACTGTATGGGATGGCATAAAAAGCATACCCGATCCGATTGAGCGAAAATTGAGTAATTTCTTCCCTAATCCATTGACCGATACCAAACAGGAAAGTTACGATGCAGGATACGACAGCATCAAGGCCGTTGAACGTGTTGCAGACATTTATGCGTTTGTTAAAGGCGGCACAAAGTTAGTTAGAAAGCTGGGAAAGTTGGGGAAAGAAGAAGCCTCCTTATCTAGGGGACTCAAGGAAACTGAGGATAAGAAAGCCAGTAAAGGTGGCGCGCCGGGTTTATTCGGAGATTCAGCAAAGGCCGACTCTGCTCTGGCCAAGATTGGAGATGGTAAATTCAAAACGAATGCCATCCGTTTTCCAACCAATTTTGAATCCTTGGGGAGTTACTTGCAAAGTGTATCTAGAAAGATGAATATCCGTTTGACTAAAAGGTCACCCATCTTCACAACTGCTGGAGGCCATTATCGGTTTCATGATCCTGGTCCTGATGTCCCACATTCTAAAGGTTCTGGTGCAAAAATTTCGCCTGAGAGACAAAAACAGATTGATGCGTTAGAATCAGGAGAGTACACGGGTAAGAGCACTAAGGGGACGGGAGAAGGTGGCAGTGGTAGTAGTAAGCAACCATATTTAAAAAACATTGATGGTTTCTTGTCAGGTAATAAGAATTTTGATGAAGTATTAGATGACTTTGCTACAGTTTATGCAGAGAAAGTTAACTCAAACGTCCCCTGGAAGTGGAGAAATGTACCAGGGGGAGATACTCTAACACAAAAGCAAATTAAGTTAATTAGAGAACGAGCGAAAGAACTAGAGAAAATACCTGATGTACCTATGAAGCCTGGTACAAGACATCCTGATTTTGAGAAAGCTGATTTAATCATAAAGTTAGAGGGGAAACCTGTTATTTTACAGTTGCCGAAAGACTATTGGAAGAAATCTGATCCTAAACAGTTCCAATGGCTTGATTCACAACTTCCAGGTGGAACACGCCCACCTGGAACAACATGGCATCATTCTGAAATTGACGGTAGAATGGAATTAGTACCTTTTGGAATACATAATTCCATAAATCATAAGGGTGGAAGGGCTCCAGGTGGTTGGGCACATGCTAAAAGATAAGAATAGGGAGTGAAAACAGTGAGATTGGATGTTAATACAATTGTTTTTCCATTACCAACCGACGAATTATTGAATGTAGTTGAGCGAAGCTTGAGAGTCTCATTTCCTGAAACTTATAGGAATTTTATTAAGGAAAATAATGGAGTTGTACCTATCACGAATGTGTTTAGTTTTGGTCATCATGAATATATAATTGAAAAATTTCTTTGTATATTGAATGATGGTGAAGCTGATCCTATTAATGGATGGTATGATATTGAAGTTATTATTACTCAAATAGGTGATAGATTAACTGATAACGAAGATTTAGTGGGGATGAATGTAGTTCCTATTGCGGCGCTTTTTTCAGGGGATTTTATTTGTTTGGATTTTAGAGAAACGGAAGAGCCTACTGTAGTTATTTGGTTTCATGAAGAGTCGGAGGAGTTTTCTCCTGTGACACAAAGGGTCGCCCCAAATATATCTGAATTTTTTGAAATGCTAAAAGAGTAGTGTTTTTCTAGTTCATGTTAGCACGTGATGAATAGACTACACCCAGCCCAAATAAGTCGGGCGTCTAAGTCCAAGTGGACCTAATTTTGCAGGGGCTGGAAGTGTTGAAGGTGCTACTGATGATATAATGGAATGTTTTACAAAACTTCCTCAAATAAATTGAGAGATGAAATGTACACACGAAAGTGCTAAAAAAGGATATCCTATTTAACAAATACACTGAACAGGTCATTATGGTTAGATACTACCATCATTGGCTTGTTTTTGTTATTGTCTTAGCCCTAGTCCAATTAGGTATTTCATAACATCACCAAGCATAATGGGGGAAGAACAAAAGGAAACTGGGCAGACGATCCACGACATTAATTTGAGAGGTGAAATATTTCGAAAATACAGAATGAAAGTATAATTTTCCCTCTTCCAGATAGAAATTTAATTATGCGTAGATGATTTCATTTGTCTAGATTTTAGCGAAAGTAAGACCGACCCAGTAATTTGTATTTGGTACAATGAGGAGTCAGACGAATATGATCCAGTTACAGAAAAAATCGCTGATAATGTAAATAGTTTTCTTGATATGTTAGAAGAATAATTGAGATGGACATATTATGAAGTTATCACTTGCGTCTATTTATATTATGGTGTAAAGATGTTTGCGACCCCAGCGACAAGATCATACATGACTACCGTTAAAACAAACACAAATTAACTTGACTATGAGTTAGGAATAGCCTCTTCCAGCTAAAAATAATGCTTGCCCCCCAACAGAGTTAGCATACACACACTAAAACTACGGGATGGAAAATGCGCTACGTCAGATCGGTCACCAAACTCGATGCCTTAATATTTCATATCTACATTTGGTCTAAAATTAAAAGTGATTAAAAACAAAAACCCGCTCAATGAGCGGGTTTCAGTATAAAGACGTGGGGAATTTCCCCTCTGTTCCAAACTTTTTTTACCAGACATTAAAATTTATTATTGTTCCTCAAACTCTACAACAAGACTTTAAGAGCAATTGATTTGTTACCCATTAAACTATCAAGCATTATTTCTTAATGTCAACATGTAATGTTCCATTGATCGTAGTTGAATTTACTGTAGCTCCTAGAACTTCCGAAACAAATCTAAGAGGAACCATAACCCGATTTGGATATTCCGGCATATCGGGAGCACTTGGCATCATCTTTTCTTCATCGTTCACGTATGCAATTTTGCTACCCACGGTTAATCGTATAATTGTACCATTCTTCGATTTAATTGTAACTTCTTGTTTAAGTCTGTTCCACGAGACAGACTCTCCCAAGCCCTCAGATATGAATTTAATAGGGACATATACTGTGTTGGTGGCTCTCTCTATATACGGACTGACGTCTGTTGTCAAAATGCTATTATTTTCGTTTGTGGATTTCTCTCTAAATGGATCTAATGTCAAAGTGCTGTTATTTACAGAAACTTCAACATTATAACTAAATTTAGATCCCGCATGTGCGCTCTCAACTGAGACAGAAGAAAGGAACACAAAGATAAAAGCTAAGGGCAAAATTATACGTTTTAACATAGTGTATCACCTCTCTCCATTCATTAACCAGAACCTCTTCGATTTTTTTGGATCAACTGCCCAATAAACTAAATTTCCAATTATTACATTTAGAATGTTGTAATATTATATTTTATCGGGCATAGAATGAGTACTTCTCGACACTATTACTATTCGTATAATCAATTCTTCCACCATGATCCCACACATCATCATTTAAATTGGTTACATTTTGGGGATATTTCGCGCTAGCGCTGTTATTTACTAAAAAGCGCATATTATTCCAAATAGCAGATGTGAATCCATGCTTAAAAGAAGTAGCACTATTTGATACTCCATTCATAGCTATAGCAGTCACTCTCTTAACAGACCGTCCAGTCGTACCCAGTCCATTAAATTTAACCACATAGATATTGGAATAATTAATTTGCTCTCTAATGGTTAAAGTAGGCTCATCAGATTTTCCAGCATAGTAAAATACTTTGTATCCATTTATAGTAGCACCATTATCAAATCTTTTAGATCTATAAACATAGGTTATATCTCTAGAATTCGGCTGGCTATAGCCGTTGTCATCTCCTTCGTTGACAGTATGGAGTACCTTTGCATGGAAAACAGGATACCACCCGGCTGGAGTAGTCTTAGATCTCAAACCCTCAAACCCAACTTCCGCGACTCCATCTATTCCTGTATACATATAAGCAGCTTCATTATCATCATCGGCATTTGCAATATCGTAAGTTGGTAGGGTGATAGAATCTGCCATTACACCATTATACACGATGGATGAATTGCTAGCTGGCGTTTGAAGTCGATGAAATGCTCCTGTCTCCTTTCCAGCAGTATTGCCTCTATTCGATAAAGTAGATTGAAGGGTAATTTTATGGTCGCTCACTTTACTCTCGCCCAGCTCATCGCTTTTATAAGTTGCATCGGTAACTTTCTTTTCAAATTGGTCTTTAATATCTCCTTGTTTGGAAGAAGTAGCATCAACCAGATCGCCAGTTTCGTCAATATTCAATATAACCACTTCGGCATCCTGCAACTTTTCGATTTTTTGAATTGTATCCTGTTTAAGTACTCCTTTTTCCAAAAGGCTATCAACAGAATGATCAAAATCTTTGTTGCTTAATGTTGATATTCCTTTTGCAGCCGCAGGAGCCGCCAGTTGGATTTCTTGCTCAATAGCGTCTTTAATGTATTGGTTAAACTCATTCGACGAAGGTTCTTGACCTTGAGCATTTGCAGCCAAGCTTGGAATGGAAACAGCCATAAGTAGAATAGAAAGAGTAATCTTAGTTTTTTTTAACATAATATAAACTCACTCTCCACATTTTAATATAATGCTATAATCGAAAGCTGGCCAGCGTTTCTTTAATTATGGAAATTTATTCATAAAAATAACACTACGTGCATTATAGTGGATAACATTTACAGAATCAATATTTTTATTTTTTCTTTTATTTGTATATATAAAAAAATAGAATGTACCAGCTTCTATCTTTCTATTAACTTCATTTAAAAAACTGGTCAGTTAAGCTCGCCAGCGAACAACAGGCTTCATGTTTATTAGGAGATAAAGATCTACTTACCAAAATTAACATAGCCTCATCCCCTTCTTGTTTGCTCACTATTTATTTTCTAAGAAGGTCCTTAAGCATCAGCATTCTAATTGTAGCAATTACGCCTATTGCACTTTAAACGTGCACTGATTCATTTATGTATTCCCTTCACCACAAACTAAACTCACAAAAAAATGCCCCCTAGCATTCATCGGACAAACCAAGAGGCTTGTTCCAATGTCACACTAGGGGGTGCTCTTCTAATCAGGGGAATTTGCTTTACCCTTTAACCGACCCGGCTGCGATTCCTTCCACAATCCGGTCACTCATGATGAGGAACACGAGCAAAATGGGCAAAATGCTGATCATCAACGTGGCTCCGATCGCTCCCCAGTCGGTCGTATATTGTCCGATAAAGTTTTGAACGCCGACGGTCAGTGTTTTATTTTCGTCCGAACTGATGAACGTATTGACGAAAATAAACTCGTTCCAGTTGTAGATCATATTAATAATAGACGTCGTTGCCATGACGGGGGTGGTCATGGGCAGCACAATCCGGAAGAACATCCGGTTGACGGAGCAGCCGTCCATAACGGCCGCTTCTTCCACTTCACGGGGCAGGGCGTAATAGAAGCCCAGCAAAATCATCATCGTGGTCGGTAGATTAAAAGCGACATACGACAGGATGATGGATACTGAAGTGTCTGTTAAGTGCAGTTTGAGAAACATACTGAATAGCGGGATCAAGGTCGAATGGACCGGAATCATGAGTCCGACCATAAAGAGCCCGAGGACCAGTTGGCTTCCTTTCCAACGCATCCGTGTAATGGCAAACGTTACAAAACTGGCGAGCAGCACGGTCAGCGCCACGGATATAACCGTAATCCATACACTATTGAAGAAATACCGCCCGATATTGCCACTGGTCCACACATTCATATAGTTTTCCCAATGCGGCTGAGACGGGAACGCGAACGGTGGAAGGTTAAACACTTCCTGATTATTTTTAAGCGAGAAAAGCATCAGCCATACCAGTGGTAAAAGCTGCGTCACCGCCAAGATGATCAAAAGTATATACAAAGCGGCATAACCGACCCGAATTAACATTTTGCCGCGGGTAGCGACTCCAAGCGGATAGTTGGCGGCTGCCTGGGTTTTCATATCCGTTCCTCCCTCTTCCTGTCCTTTGTTACCCCTGATCTAACACATGAATGTCCTATGAATACTGGATGGTGTCACTAGTAGCGGTCACCTTGCGAATCACCCACGTAGCAACCAGACAGATGAGCAGCAAAGCAAAGGCTGTAGCGCTACCATATCCGAAATCGAAGCTGCGGAACGCCTGGTGGTACATGTACGAAGCCATCACTTCACTGGCTCCGTTCGGCCCACCGTCCGTCATGACGTAGATCAGGTCAAAATATTTGAGCGAGCCGACAATCGACAATATGATCGTCACATTAATTACCTCGCGCAGCAGAGGTAATTTGATACGAGTTGCAATCTGCCAGGCACTGGCTCCGTCGATGCGGGCAGCCTCCATCAGCGTTTCGGGAATGTTTTTCAGTCCGGCATAATAGATCAGGATATAAAAGCCTGCATATTGCCAAATAATCGGAATGAACAAGGCAAGCAGCACCAGAGACGGATTAGCTAACCACTCGGGTGGGTTGTGAACTCCGACTGACGCCAGCAAAGAATTCAGCACTCCGTTGGTCGGGTGATACATTTTGAGCCACAATTGAGCGATCGCTACAGAAGACAGCAGCATGGGAATCAGATAAATTTTCCGCAGCAGGTTCGCTCCCTTGATTTTTCCTGACAAAATCATCGCAACGACCAGATAACCGATCAGACTGATACCTGAAAACAAGGCCAGCAACAGCGAATGCCAAGCACTTTGCCAAAACGCCGCGTCTGTGAACAAATGTTGATAGTTATCCAGCCCTACGAAAGTCATAGCGCCGATTCCATTCCACTGATTCAGACCGTAATAGCCGGTCAGTACGATGGGCACATAAATCACGGCGAATAACAACAGCAGGGAAGGCAACACATAGAGAGCAATGACGAGCTTATTGGACATGACCTTTTCCACGGTCAGACCTCCTTAGGTGGTCAATTTCAATTTCCTTTCTCAATGGCAGCCTTATGCTGGTCGGCAAATTGCTGCGGTGTCACCGCTTTACCAAACAACGCCTGAATCATATTCAAATGCACCTGTGCCGCATTCGGCTTCATCTGAACATCAGCGAATAATGTAATGTTGCTGGCTTCGTTCAGCCCATTCAGCAGATCGACATACAGCTTGGGCAATTTTTCTTTGGAGGTATCCACTTTTGTCGCTGGAATAACGCCTGCCTGTGTGACCGATTGCTCTCCCCATTTTTCTACGAAGTATTCAACGAATGCTTTGGCTTCTTCTTTCACTTTGGAATTTTCCGAAACGAACAAGCCTACTCCCGGACCTCCTACCCAGCTGTTCTCGTCGCCCTTGCCGCCTGCAACCATCGGGAATTTAAAGAAGCCAATTTGATCTTTAAACGCTTGTGGAATTTCGGGATTAGTCGTAAAATTCGGCAACTCCCAGGTAGCCATCAAATACATCGCCGCTTTGTCGTTCATAAACTCGGATTTTCCTTCATCATTGGACAAGCCGTTAAATCCTTTGTTAAAGGCATTCATATCCACCAGCGTCTGAATTTCGGAGGCCGCCTGAATTAAACCAGGATCATCGAACGATCCTGAGCCGTCAATTGCTTTTTTCAGCGTTTCGCTACCTGCTATACGGTCTGCCAGATACATGTACCAAAGCGAGCCCGTCCAGCGATCTTTATTGCCCAATGCAATCGGTGCAACTCCATGATCTACGAGTGTTTTCACCACCTGCTTAAATTCATCAAATGTCGCAGGTACCTTCAAGTTGTATTTTTGGAATATGGCTTTGTTGTAATAAATGGGTGTTATGTTCAATTCGATCGGAAGCGCATACGTTTTGCCATCCAGCGCATAGGCATCGGTCGTTCCCGGTACGAATTTGTCCTTCAGCTTGGAACCTTGCAGCAGGTCATCCATCGGCGTAAATAATCCGCCTTTAACGTAAGGCTCCATGAAGCCCGCTGCCCAGGTGATACCGATATCTGGCAATTCATTGGAAGCTGATAGCACTTTGAGTTTGTTTTTGTATTGTTCATTTTCCAGCACTTCCTGCTGAATGACGACATTCGGATGATCCTTTTGGTATTGATCTATAATCTGAGTTACAAGCTTGCTTTGCTGTGCCGAGCTTCCCTCTGGCCACAGGTGCATCATTTTGAGCGTAACCTTGCCCCCTGCTCCACTGGAACCGCCTTGACCATCCTTACCAACACCACAACCGGACAGCACTAGCATGAATGACAGCAGCAGGGTCAACCCAGCAACCCATTTTCGATGTGAGCGCTTACGAACTGAATACTTGTTGGACATCGTTAGACCTCCGTTATTGTAATTATATTTTTTGTAACCGTTATCATTTGTAAGTTTAGCACTCTATTCCTGCTTCCAACAGGGTACGCTCATTGGGTATAATTCCACTTTTATTGGGTTGTGAGCAGCCTATATGTCAGTCGATATTCTCCGGTCCTTTACGCATCTGCTGCCTATAGCGGCTGGGACTTACCCCCTCGGTCGCTTTGAATACTTTAATAAAATATTTATCTGTCCGGTAGCCTGAGCGCTCGCCGATCTGGGCAATCGTCAACTGGGTATGCAGCAGCAACTCCTTGGCCCGTTGAATCCGCAACCGGTGCAGATATTCGCTGAAGGACAAACCACTTTGCTCCTTAAATAAAACACTAAAATAGCTCGCATTCAGGTGTGAATGCGCCGCAGTCTGCGCCATCGTAATGGGCTCGTGTAGATGCTCCGCCATATAGGCGAAGGCTTGCCGTACCGGATCGCTAAGCGTAGCCGTTTGGAGGTCAAGCTCCAGCAGAACAGGGTCAGCCAGCTTGTCCAGCTTCTTGTATCGCTGCCGCTCCTCTTCCAGCTGAAGCGCCTCATTTACCGCATTCAGCAGCTCCTGCTTATCAATCGGCTTGAGCAAGTAATTAACGGCTCCGAGACGAAGCGCCTGCTGGACATAATCAAATTCCGCATATCCCGAGATCACAATGATCGCCGGACGATATGACTCCCGTTCCAGAGAACGAATTAAATCCAGCCCGCTGAATTCCGGCAAACGGACATCTGTAATCAGCAGATGAACCCTCTCCGCTTGCAGCATATGTAATGCCTCCAGGCCATTCCCCGATGTCATAATTCGGTATTTCCCGGAGGCCCACTGCTCCAGTGTCTGATGTATCCCCTGACGTGTTCTTTGTTCATCGTCCACAATAACAATAGTCTTGGATGAAAAACTCATTCCTACCGCCCCCCGTATTCATCAGGAATTTCAAAAGCGACCACAGTTCCTTCCTGCACAGCACTGTGGATCAGCACGCCGTCCGTTCGATAAGATGCGCTATCATAATAGAGAGCAAGCCTGCGCTGCACATTAACCAGTCCCATACCAGTTCCCTTGCTCTGACAAGCAGATCCCTCCATCAACGCTGTACGCACAGCTGCAAGTTCCTCCTGTGTCATTCCAGGTCCGTTATCTACTACCTCGATCTTAGTCCAGCCCAACCTCGCCGAAGGAGTGATTCGAATTTCAACACGGCCATTGCCGATTCGATTTTCGACACCATGTAAGATTGCATTTTCTAAAATGGGCTGGATCAGCAGCTTAGGAAGCGGAATTCTTGCTGCCTCTGGTGGCATATGAATTTGCCAGCTCAGGCGTTCGCCCAGGCGCATCTCCATCAGTTCCAGATAACGACGGACTTGTGCTATTTCTTCTCCAAGTGTCACCCAAGAGTCATGGTGAGCCGGTTCGATCACATAACGAAACAGCCGCGACATGGACACCATCAGCCCGGCAAGTTCTTCCTCTCCCTTCTCCTGTAGCGACCAGTTAAAAGCATCCAGCGTGTTAAAAAGAAAATGCGGGTTGATCTGCGCTTGCAGTGCTTTAAGCTCGGTCTGGCTTTGTAAAGCCTCCTTCTCGCAAATGACATGGATCAATTCATTGATATCGACAATCATCGTGTTGTACTCTGCATTTAATTCCCGTAGTTCAACCGCTGCTGCCGGTTCTGGATTCAGGGCCAATGCCCCTTCCCGTGAACGACGCATGGCCTGAATCAAGTGACCTATCGGTCTGGTAATCAATGTTGACAACATAAAAGACATGAACAGGAACAATACGGCACCAAGAGACGCCGAAATAATAAGTGTCGTCCGTAAAACCGTAATTCCGTCTGTGACGACGCTAACTGGAATGAGGATCAGCAGCGACCATCCTGTCCGTTCCGATTGCTGAACTGCCTTCACATACTCGCGCTCTCCAATATGAATCGTCTGTGTCTTGCTGTGCAATACATCTAACAAATTAGTCTGATTCATAGGCTCACCCGATAGCAGCTCGCCTCCACGATCTACAAGCAGCATGGTCTCATTTGCTTCTTCATTGGTCGCTGACGTACCATTTAGCCCAAAATAACTTCGGTCCATGCGGGTAATCAGATATCCTCCGCGTGAAAACCAGCGATCTACCAGGCTCACCTGCCGAATCGCCAGCAGCGACTGGGGATTTTCAGGATCTATGCCGATCCAGACCAGCCTGCCTTTCATCTCATTTGCTTCCCGAATGTCCGCCTGTCCGATACGGTCCTCCAGACTGCCTTCTCTAATTGGAAACAACATCTTCCCTTCGGCAGTATACAGCTCCAGCGAGCCAACGCTCGGCATATAGGCCTGATAGCTATGCATCACTTGCAGTAGCGATTGACGCTGTCCGAAAGTCACCTTGCCCCCATTGCGCTCCTCCAGCAAAATATGCTGAACAGATGGATGATTCGCCACTTGTTCCGTCAGGCTGTCCATCTGGCCGATTAATGCATCCAGTCTGCCACTTGCTTGTACTGCGGTCTGACCAATATGCCGCTCGGCGCTGTCTTTTAACAGGTCAGAGACATTGAGGTAAATGAACGCCCCCGCCACACTCATCATAATGAGCATCACCAATATAAAGCCGATAAAAATCTGATTACGCAATGTGTTTAATGGTTGGAACCTTGAACGCATAAGCCTTCTCCCCCTGAATCATTGCAGAAAAGTTGATAATGATAGCGCTTTCTATTTTCTATTCTAGCGCATCGTTCCCCTTTGTTGGCATCTTTTTAGCGAGATTAATGAAAACGGCCAGCACTCTTTGGATTCATTACGTTTGATAATAACACGTAATAACGATGTATATTAAAAAAGCCTTAACAAAGATAACACCTTATCCTTGTTAAGACTTCGTTTGCATTACCAATAATAATCCTCAGCATTACATTCAATGACAGGGTTCAGACATTATCTTGTGGATAACGAAGCCCATTTTTGCTCCAGCCACTGATCAAATTCAGCACCCTTGTCGCCTTCATATGCGTCATAAATATCAACTCTCATCTTGTGCAGCTTCTCGCGAAAATCGTTATAGGTATGGTCGGCTGGCAGGCTTTTTTTAATCCGCACCAGAATCTTCGTCAGCCCCTTAACAAGCTCACCCTCTTTGCGCACAGGCGGCTGTACGTTTTCTCCCCATTCCTGAAGCTTGTGGTAAGCGGCTTCCTGAACAGCATATACCATATCATTATTCATTCGGTGCGTCAGCAAGTCAATTGTCTGCTGGTTCTTCCATGCACCCAGATCATTCACTGCAGCTAGACGCGCTTTCCAATCGGAGGTTCGGTTTGCAGCCACCTTAAGCTGCTCATATACTTCTGCAAATTCCTGCTGAGTTTCGTTGTTTTCCAAAATAATCTCATCCTTTTCTAAAAATCACTACACTGCTGTTTATCACGATTGCCGTTTGTTAAATATAACATACTTGCAGGTCTTCTTCTAAAAAAGATCAGAATGAAATGTAGCGGATTCCAATTTAATAAGAGCCTTGCTTAGTAAGGAAATTTATAAGAAGTCCGCACGTGCTGGTGTAAATGCATCTAGCAGAATTCCGTCATCCTCCAGCGGGATGCAGCCATGAAGAGTGTCAGATGGAAAATGAATGCTGTCTCCTTCTTTAACAATCTGCACATCCTTGGTTTCGCCATGATCGATCATGAACTTAAAGCTTCCCTTCAATACATAAGTGACCTGTTCATGGACATGCTTATGCAACAGGATCTCCCCAGTTTGAGCTTTAGCAAACATCACTTTGACATACATCAACTGGTCACTGTGGGCCAACACTTTCCGGGTCGTATTACTGTCTACTGTGTCCATTTGAATATCTTGATCGTAATAAAACATGAATCATTCCTCCTCATTTAGAACCCAATCTATTTAAGATGAGTTATTTTTAAAGATTCATAAATCGGTTTAGCTTAAAACCAGCGGAAAATAAGCCAAAGTAATCCGGAAAGGGTAGTAAAGTCGGGATCGGCGAATGTCACTCCTTCGGCACCCAAAAAAGAAAAGAGCGGCAAGGTGAGAGCCGGCAGCAGACAGAGCAAAAATCCATTAAGACAACTGGAAATGACTGCTCCTCTAAAACCACCGCTGGAATTGCCAAATATCGCGGCTGCACCGCCAGCGAGAAAACAGGCCATGATCCCCGGTACAATAACAGGCAGTCCGATAAGCGGGAAAAGAAAGACGCAGGCAACACCTGTGAAAAAGCTGACCAAGAAGCCTACCAACGCGGAATTAGGTGATTTGTCGAACAGTACCAGAACATCTACCCCAGGGATTGCTCCAGGTGCAAACACTTGGGAGAAGCCTTTGAAAGCGGGTACAATTTCAGTCGTGAACAGCTTAACACCTGCTTTTGCGATATACAAGCCGGCAGCAAAAGTAGCTGATTGTTCGAGGATAAAGACGAGGTATTCTTTGCCGTCAGATAATTTGCTGACATAATCAGAACCAGCAACCAGTCCAGATACCAACAAAAGCACCAGCATCGTCAAGGTCGTTGCCACATTGGGATCACGCAAAAAACTGATGCGGTCATTTATTTTTACATTTTCGGTGTCATGTTCACGATTGCCCAAAACTTTTCCTAAATAGGTACCGAGAATGTAAGAAGTCATGGAAGCATGAGCAATTGTATATTCATCCGATTTGATAATATTTTTGCTGGCATTCCGGAGCAGGTAAGGAAACACCGCCATGTAGCTCCCAATGACCAAAGAACCAACGATGATTGTAGTCAGCGAACTGAGACCCAGACCTTTCATAACGGCTGTAGCGGCAAAGCTCATGAACAGAATCAAGTGAAGAGACAAATAAATGTACTTGAACTTGGTCAGGCGCGCAAGCACGATGTTAAGGATCATGGAAAAGAGTAAAATGAGTGCAGCATCCGCCCCGATCTGATCAATGGTCAGTGCCATGATAGCTTCATTACTTGGTACGACACCTTTAAGGTTGAACGCAAAAGAAAATATTTGGCTGAAGTTTGTGAGCACGCCTCCTAAAATTCCGCCGCCGACCTTGATCATGGTGAAGCCCATGAAAGAAAGGGTGGTTCCCGTTATGATCTCGGATACTTTCTTCCTCTGGAATACGAGACCGAGTAATGTCACAATCGCAATAATGATGGATGGCTCCCTGATAATGCTCATAAACATTTCCATAGTGATCTCCGACCTTCTTTTATATATTTTTCATTCTTACTAAATCGATTTAGTAATGCTTGAAAAAAATTTCCCTTCCGGGAATGTAAAAAGAAGTAGAACTGCCTTTTGTGAATTTTAGTACAAGTTAAATCATAAATTTCCGTTTAGGGTTCACTCCTCCCCTCTTTTAAGTTGCAGTCATCATTACACTCAGCAACATACATACATACATACATACATACATACATGAAAGGGTATTCATGACTCGAATCATAAGATCATTATAGCTCTTTATTTTCTTTTTACAATAGAATCCATAAAAACGTTTTCAAAAAGAAAAAATACTTATTCCAACTATTCAGTTTAACTTTTGGACAGATTCTCTGTGGTTAATGACCGGATTCAAACGGATGATTTCTGAGGGCTGCTCCTGCTCTTTTTGATCGATTTTATCGAGCAGTAGCCTCGCACTTCTTTTCCCCATTTCAAAACTCGGCTGGGAAACGGTAGTGATTGGCGGATTATAAAAAGATGCAAAGGATACATCATCTATCCCAATCAAGGAAAAGTCGTTAGGTATGGTCAGATGATTATTTTTGGCATAGATCAGCACCTGCTCCAAAATCATGTCATTCGTAGCAAGGATTGCGGTAGGCGGGTTCTCCATATGAAATAGTTGTCTAATAAGATCAGGCATTTCATCCAGCCTGCCGCTTTTGATATAGTTTTCATGCACGGATATATCATGTTTGCCGAGTGTATTCCTATAGCCGGATAGCCGCTCACTTCGTGTAGTAATCGCTTTTTTGCCTAGAGGAAACGTGATGATGCCAATGTTTTTGTGACCATGCTCAATCAGCGCTTCAATCGCAAGCTCGCTAGCTTTTTCATTATTCAACAGCACCGTGTCTACGCTGATTTCATCAATTTTTCGGTCCACAAACACGAACGGATAGCCACTTTTGACAAGGGAAACATATAATTTTTTGTTCTCTTCTGTAGGAAAAATAATAAGTCCATCCACTTGCCGAGCAATCATCGACTGGACGTACTTTTTCTCTTTGAGGGAATCATCATCGGTATTGCAGACAATGACCTGGACATTTTCCAGTTGGCATTCATCTTCAATCGCGCGCACAATCTCTGTTGTAAATCTCGACAAAATAGTTGAAGAAATAACCCCCACAATAAAAGTCTTCTTTTGCTTGAGACTGCGCGCCACCTCATTGGGAATATAACTGAGCTCCTCAATCGCTTGCTCAATCTTCTTCTTGGTGCTTTCACTCATATAGTTGTATCTTTTGTTCAGAAACTGCGAAACTGTGCTCTTCGACACCCCTGCACGTTCTGCGACTTCTTTCATCGTTGTTACCATGATTCCCCCCCTTTCTATATTTGCGTATTAGGCATGTGCTCATTTTCACTATATCTGTACTCTGCAACCTGTATGTAATGTGAATTTCCTTTATTATATACCTTCTTTTACAGGAGGAAAATATAATAAATATGAGTTGAAACGTGCCTTCACCCCATACCCCTACCCCATAAATGCTGGACTCCTAACCTAAATATACCTTGTTGCAAATCTAATAATTTCGAACAAAATCTTAAAAATATACGAATTTTATGAACTTGTTTGATGGAAGATTTGAACATAAAATGAAAATGTAATCGGTTACAATATCATTTATATAAAGGAGGAAGCAAGAATCATGAAGAAAAAAGGGTTCAAAAAAACATTTTTCGTCATTGCCTCCCTCGTCATGGGCCTTACACTGTATGGGTACACTCCACCTTCGGCAGATGCAGCCAGCGTGAAAGGATATTATCACACCCAAGGAAACAAGATTGTAGATGAATCCGGGAAAGAGGCCACATTTAACGGTCTGAACTGGTTCGGCCTGGAAACCCCTAATTACACCTTGCATGGACTGTGGAGCCGCTCAATGGACGACATGCTGGATCAGGTGAAAAAGGAAGGCTATAATCTCATCCGTCTGCCTTACAGCAATCAGTTATTTGATTCCAGCTCCCGTGCTGACAGTATTGATTACTACAAAAATCCTGATCTGGTCGGATTGACTCCGATTCAAATTATGGACAAGCTGATCGAAAAAGCTGGACAACGCGGTATTCAGATTATCCTTGACCGTCACCGCCCAGGCTCAGGTGGACAATCCGAGCTATGGTATACCTCTCAGTACCCTGAGTCCCGCTGGATCAGCGACTGGAAGATGTTAGCTGAACGTTATAAAAACAATCCTACCGTCATCGGTGCAGATTTACACAACGAGCCACACGGTCAGGCAAGCTGGGGAACAGGCGATGTCTCCACAGACTGGCGTCTCGCGGCGCAGCGTGCAGGGAATGCCATTCTGTCCGTGAATCCAAATTGGCTGATTCTCGTAGAAGGTGTGGACCATAATGTACAAGGCAACAACAGCCAATATTGGTGGGGCGGCAACCTGACAGGTGTGGCCAATTATCCTGTCGTACTGGACGTGCCGAACCGTGTCGTATATTCACCACATGACTATGGTCCTGGTGTGTCTTCGCAGCCATGGTTCAACGACTCGACCTTCCCGTCCAACCTGCCAGCAATCTGGGATCAAACCTGGGGCTACATCAGTAAGCAAAACATAGCTCCAGTGCTGGTTGGTGAATTCGGCGGTCGCAATGTCGATTCGTCTTCCCCTGAGGGTAAATGGCAAAATGCACTCGTAGACTATATTGGTGCCAACAACCTGTACTTTACGTATTGGTCCCTGAATCCGAATAGCGGCGACACAGGCGGTCTGCTGCTGGATGACTGGGTTACCTGGAATCGTCCAAAGCAGGATATGCTGAGCCGGATTATGAAGCCTGTCGTTTTCGTAGTGGAGCAAGCTAAAGCAGCAGCCGAATAGTCACAGGACTTCAATCCGATTATTAAAAAAGCTAATTTCCCTCCTTCAGTCCAGTTTGTGCTGGAACTACGAAAGGGTGGAGAAACGAATGAAAACAGGGCAACGCTATCGAATAGAAACCCAGCACAGTTTGTTTTTTATCCCTATGCATTATTGGGGCCCTGCTGGTCTAGTGATCGGAATTGTTTTAATCGTTGCATCTATATTTGTATAACGTGGATTGGAAAACACGAGCGATTCCAAACACCGCGATGCGAGCCAGTCACTCCCATTGCGGTGTTTTTTCTTTTTGAAGGTCAATCTAACCTTTTCGTTGCACTCGTCATTTGAGGATCAGCGAAGCGAGCTGATGCCGAGTTGTTAAGGGGAGAGGATCTAGCACTGTGTTTGATTATTTAGCCGAGTCATAGCCTGTTATGGTTTTCGTCTCCAAACATTCCTCCAGCCCATGTAATCCGTATTCTCTGCCGAGACCCGATTGCTTGAATCCCCCAAACGGTGCCTTCATTTCAAAACCTGCCCCGTTAATGAGTACAACACCAGCAGCAATTTGGGTTGCCACTTCATTGGCTTTCTCAATGTCCGAGGAACTCACATAGGCACCGAGACCATAATCTGTATTGTTAGCCATTTCGATGGCTTCCTCTTCCGTCTCGTAAGTTAAAATTGATAAGACGGGACCGAAGATTTCTTCCTTGGCGATCGTCATGTCTTCTGACACCTGAGCGAAAACCGTTGGTTTAACAAAATATCCTTGTTCCATCCCCTCTGGATGCCCCAGACCTCCGATGACCAGTTCAGCACCCTCATCAATACCAGACTGAATATATCGCTGAACTTGATTGTATTGCTTCTCTGTTATGATTGGGCCAAGTTCTGTGCCTTCTTCCCAGGGATTACCGACTTTGATGCGTTTCACAGTTTCTTTAGCTATCTGTTTCACTTCTTCCAGCCGTTGCTTGGGAACCAAAAGGCGGGTCCCTGCAACGCAAGCTTGCCCATTATTGTTATAACACTGTCTTACAGCGGTCGGAATTGCCGTGGAAAAATCAGCGTCATCTAAGATGATATTCGGCGATTTGCCGCCTAGTTCCAGCGTGACCCGCTTCATCGAATCTACAGCACCTCTCCGAATTTCTTTCCCTGTTCGAGTGGAACCAGTGAAGGTGATCATTGCAATATCCGGATTGCGGGTCAGTTCGAATCCAACCGTTTGGCCAAGACCATGAACTACATTAATAACACCAGTTGGAATATCAGCCTCATGGAAACATTCAGTGATCAGATGTGCCTGAATCGCGCTAAGTTCACTTGGCTTGATTACCACTGGACAGCCGGCAGCTATGGCAGAAGCAAGCTTTGCAGTAATCTGAGAGTAGGTTGCATTCCAGGGAGTAATAATTCCAATAACTCCAATTGGCTCTGCTACTACTTTCGCTTTCCCGATATACTTAACGAAATTGAATTCCTCAAGTGCTTCTTTCGTGTCCAAAAAATTCATAGCTGCCAGTTTAACTCGGCCAATGGCAGCGGGCTTCGGAGCACCATATTCATTGATATTAGCCTCCATCAGTACTTCTAATTTTCTCATAACTGCGTCATGTAGTCTTTGCAGTATTTGACTGCGCTCTTCCACTGAAGTTCGTGAGAAAGTCTTAAAGGCTTTCTTTGCTGCCGCGATTGCTCGTTTGGCATCCTCTTCGTTCCCTAAAGTGACACGTCCGATGATTTCCCTAGTTGAAGGATTAATAAGTTCTTGTACCTCTGTGCCATAAGGCTTTACAAATTCCCCGTTGATATAAACTCGATTAATTGTTCTCATTTAAATAACTCCTTTGAATTCATTTAGGAGATGCCCCCTTCGTGCTCTTGCTAAAAAGAATGATAGCACACAGCAAAAACAAAGTAAACAAAATACATATAAATTGTCTATATTGTATAAACCGTTTATATCCTATTGGAAACGTGTATAATAGAAGGAACAGATAAGGGGGAGCGTAAATGTCAATGGAGAATCAGCAAGATAAAGCAAAAAACAAGCTGCTGAAAAAACTGATTCCGTCCCTCATGAAGGACGGGTTTCAACAAATGAGGATGGACGATATTGCTAAATTCATGGATGTTAGCAGAGCAACGATGTACAAGAATTTTTCTTCAAAAGAAGAAGTCATCGAAGGCGTCGTTCGCATTTTTGTTGACTATATAGAACAGCTAGAGGATCGTACCAATGAGGATGACGATCGATCATTCGGGGTTTGGTTTCAGCAATTGTTTGAACAATCGGTATCGTTAGTTGGCAAAATATCTGATGTGTTTCTGAAGGATTTACAAATGGTATTTCCAGAATTGTACGAAGTTTTGAAGACTGCATTGGATAAAAGGGAACAGCAGACCCTTAAATTTTATCAAGATGGGAAGGACAAAGGGGTTTTTAATCCGATTAATGAGAAGTTCATTTTACTTCAAGACGATATTTTGCTCCGGGAAATCATGAATGTGAAGTATTTGCTTTATAACCAAATAACCATTCAACAAGTCCTCAATGATTATTATTATTTTAAAAAAATTCAATTGTTCAAACCGGAAAAGATGTCCTTAGTGGACGACTCACGAATTCACCCCGTCATTGAACATTTTGTCGAGAAATTCAATCGTGCTTTATAAGTCAAGGGGCTGTCCCTAACTACTATGGCTTAACGGCCGCCACCATGAATGAAAATGAACTGGGCCTGTGAATCTGTATGTTCCATACTGGAACTGTAGGTCACAGGCCGTTACTTTTGGTTAGGACAAACACGCTGGTCCCAAACCGGCAACCTAGCTCATGCTTCGACCTAGCTGCTCGACCTTGCTCAGCCATTCGTTATGCTGTTGATCTGTCCTCTTATTCATAAGATCAATGGTCGTAGAACGCACTGGCTTGACACCGCATAAATGTAGTGTGGAATCCTTCATCATCCGATGCCCAGGCTGTCCCTGGAAAAATCGATAGTACCAGTGCGGACCGTCCATCGTTGTAATGAGGCGGGCTGTTCTTCCTTTTAGAAGCTTGTCAGGCAGGGGTTTTCCTTTTTGATACTTAAACGCAAACCCCGGCATAAAGGTACGGTCAATGAATCCTTTCATTAATGCAGGCAAGCTGCCCCACCAGATTGGAAAGACAAAAACGAGATGTTCTGCCCATTTAATCGACTCCTGTGCTTGGATCAAATCAGGTTCCAACGGCAATTTATTACGATATCCACCTAATAGATTTGGATTAAAGTCCAACGCGGATAGCTGCAACAAACGAACCTCTGCTCCTGCAGCCTTCGCTCCTTTTACATAGGATTGAGCCAGCGCTTCACCATAACTGCCAGCGACCGGATTCCCTTGAATCACCAATATTTTTTTAGACATATAAGCCACTTCCTACCCTCATATTATGACTTTAGTTAGAAAACACTAACTTTATATTTAAAAAGAAAAGGTCATTACTGACCTTTACTTAATAAAGCAGTTAAACGTTGTTTGACCTCTGCTGCCAATGGAGCCAGTTGCTGTGGAAGTTCCCCTTCCAGGCTGGACACGGACAAGCGTGTAATGGCTCCAATGATGAGCACACCGGATAGCTGAACATCCTGCTTCGGCAGTTCACCTTGTTGAATCCCCTGTTCGATGAATTCAGTTAACGCCTCCAGCGGCTGACGCACATTCTGGCTCTGGCTTGCTTCAACATACAGCTCATGATGCTGTGATAGTAGAAGCAATCCATACTGGTCCTCATCATGCATATTCAGCACTTCATCCACCAGTTGATGGAAACGGCTGACGAAGCTCCCACTCTGCTTGCGATAGAAGTCAATTAAGGTGGTGTAGCTATTACAATATTGCCCGAATACCTCCAAGGCCATTGCATCTTTACTCTTAAAATGCTTATAAATCGCGGCATCCGTCACACCGGCAGCCTCTCCAATTTCTTTGACTGAAATCCCGTCAATCCCTTTGGTTGCAAATAAGCACATCGCTGCCTGTAGAATATCTTTCTTTTTGCTGTCTACATGTGTTTTCTTGTTCATAAAATTATAGTAAGTGAAAACTAACTAAAACGCAAGTCATATTTATGCATGCTCATCCTGTCTATGTGCTTAATTTAAAATCCATCGTAATAAACCTAAAATACCATATTTTTATAAGTGAATGTTCATGAATACGTTAAATGATACGTGTATTGCCTCATTTTATCCCCATAAAATACATATGTAACCGAAATAAGGCGAGCGTTCTGAACCGTTAATAAAAAGGAGTGAACCCAATAGAGCTTACTGTTTCAACCACTTCAAATACGCGATGTAGAGCTAAAAAATCGGATTATGATGTCTCCCATGGGTACCGTCTCAGCGGCAGAAGACGGAAAAGCAACCGATTGGCATACGCTGCATTACGGCGCTAGGACGTTAGGACAAGTGGGGCTAATCATGCTTGAAGTGCATGCAGTCACCCAGCAGGGAAATGATTCAGGCAGCCTTGGCATATGGAGCGACAAGCACATTTCCCCGCTGCAAAAAGTGGTGCAAGCCATTCATGACCAAGGCTCTAAAGTCGGTCTCCAGCTTTGGCATGTCGGACTCAAGGGCTCGTTGCCTCAAGAAACAGCTGTATCCGCCTCTGGTTTGCCTCACCGCGAACGGGCGACCTCCGCACTGTCTTTAGAAGAAATCCATAATCTTGTGCTTGCCTTCAGAGATGCCGCTGTACGGGCTTCGCAAGCTGGAATAGATGTCATTGAATTTCGTCAGACTGCTGGTATAGCTACCGCAGCCGTAGGCTTGATTACTCACGGTATTCAAGCCAAGGAAATTTTGCGTAATGGTCGGGCGGATCTGGTTGCGGTAGGCCGGGAACTGCTGCGTAATCCATTCTGGCCCAGACAGGCAGCCGAACAACTCGGTGTTCGTATTGAAGGACCTGCACCCTATAACCATTTTTGGTTTTAAAATAATGTCCATCACTTGAAGTATTCATCGCGAGCAATGTCATGCACTGTATCGCACACTAAATTGAACAATTTCCACAATAATAGGTGTGCCGGAGGAAATTGTCTCCCCTTCGCGGAGGTGAATCGTCAGCGATGAAGGTGTCAAGCTGAACAACGTTCTTTCTTGTAACATCCCGTTAATATACAGATTAGCATAACTATTGCTTCCGACATGAAACCTCTGAGAAGCTCCCTGCACACCATCTACAGAAAATTGATCCGCCATAATCGTGACTGAAGATTCAATCGGATCAGGACTAAAATAAAAATACCGCTCAGCCGTAGGGACAATTTCAATATTGGAGATGTCAGGTGCCGGACCGGTTGGACCCGTTATACCTTGGGCTCCAGTAGGACCGGTTACGCCCCGTGCCCCGGTTGGACCGGGTGCACCTGTTGCGCCTGCACTACCTTGAGCTCCAGCTGGACCGGGCACTCCCGGTGCTCCCTGTGTTCCTGCAGGGCCCTGTATTCCTGGTACTCCTGGTACTCCTGGCACTCCCGGCACTCCCGGCACTCCTGGCACTCCTGGCGCTCCTGGCACCCCGGCTTCACCTGGAAGACCTGCTGAACAGGGCATACCTTGCTTTCTTGTATGCTCCATCCTCTTCCGTTTAGCAGGAGTATTTCTGAAGCGCCGTTGTACAATAATTAGCTTTGGATGCTTTTGGGCATGCAATCCCGTTTTTGTTTTACCTTTGAATGGATACCTGGGCTTACACTTTTTTCGTTTGTTGATCTTGCAATGTACTGTTCTCTTTCCCTGCCTTCTTAGTGATGCATCACGTCTCCTCATACCAGCCGTACACACCTCCTCCTCTCATGCTTATGTATTGTATGCACATCTCCCATTAGGGTCTTAGGCATTTGTAATATGCAGATTCCAAGTATTCGCTTTCATTTTTTGTGCAGTAAAATAGGGCCTTCTCCATTTACCCTATTATTAATAGAAAGGTTCATATGCCGTTTCCGAATAGGTTGAAAAATCATTTATTGATTAAGAGCCAGCGAATGGCTCATACCACATACCAGTAAAGAAAGGAGATGAGAACTATGCCAATCATAAAACCTGTATTTACAGCAGTAGCCACGGCTCCAGTGTCAACGGGGGGTGCTATAACCACGACCATAACCCCAGCAACTACCCGTTTTTTTGCAACCATTACAGCCGGGATGATCGGAGCAACAGAAACAACTGTTCCTGCTGCCAGCTTCGTAGATGACGCCGATGCTCCCGTGGTTGCTTTACCGGCATTAACAGCCACAGATTCTTCTAATTATTATATTAACGGAGTCATTCAGCAGAGCTCCTTATTCACCCTCTCCACAGCAAGTCTGGTCATTGCCTCCGTAGATATTACACCAGGTGTCCCGGTTGTTATAGAAATAGCAGATTTTAGCGGTACAACCTCTACTATCACCACTCAGCCTACCATCTCGGCCCCTACCGTAACGATTATCACATAAGGCGTTTCAATGATTTTGAACCAAGCCGGACTGAATGGTCATTCACGCTGTACACTACCCCGTATACGCTAGAAAAAGACCGATTCAGATGTCGATATCTGAATCGGTCTTTTAAACTCAAGATCATCTAATCTATTTTCAAATGGATTGGGTACTGCAAGATTAAGGCATAATAGCAAAGGAGCGCACCGGAAAACCGGGTGAATCCTGAATGCTCGGAACGATATTATAAATGATTGCGCCCGTCGGAGGCAGCTTGTCCAAATTTGTCAGCACCTCAACTTGATATCGATCCTGCTCCAATATGTAATATTCCCCTACCAGTTTGCCCGCTTTTCGATAAGCTACAGAGGAGTCCGTATCCAGTGTTTCATGTCCGATAGCAGCAACATTCCGTTCTTCTACCAAAAAGCGCAGCGCATCCAGCGACCAGCCTGGGCAGTGTGCATCTCCGGCATTGTCCTTGTTCGAGAAGGCATCTGGATTAGGCCAGCGCTTGCTCCAATCACTGCGAAAGGCGGTAAAGGACTGTTCGGCAATACGTCCGTGCTCTTTTTCAAAATCCAGAATATCCGCGACCGTAAGCTCATAGTCGGAATTGGCTGCAACGGCTGCTGAACGGTCAATGACAACCAGCGGTAAAACCAGTTCCTTCAATGAAAGCTCATGTAAATAACGTTTCCCCTTCACAAAATGAACGGGAGCGTCAATATGAGTTCCATACTGCCCTGGAAAGCAGTATTGTTTTACAAAAAAGCCATCGTCGTGGGTAAACAGGGTATCCACCTGAACGTTATCGAAAACCGGAAAATGGGGAATTTCAGGATAAAAGGCATGGGACAAGTCCACCCACTCTTTTTGCTTCAACAACTTCAATACATTTGCTAAATCCTCTGCCATGATGCCGATTCCTCCTCAGCTTTATTACAAGCATTGTACCTGAGGATACTACAAAAATCCATAATTCTCCTGTCATTTTTCATCACTTTTTGACTTGGAATCGTTAACATTATCAGAAAAACTATTTTATCTTTATTCACTGAAATAACTCCATATAATCATATATACAATTCCCATTTCCTATGATTGTTAACGTTTTCATTTATATATATGCATTTTGATTGGAAAAAGAAGGTCTCTATTGAATTATTTAAAAATTCGACAAAAATTTTAGTATGTAACTTTTATTATATTAACAAATACTGGTACACAAAGTATGATAGAACATGTAGAAACTACAGGAGCACCCGGGACTCCCTCGTTCGTCTACTCCATTTATCCAATATACGGAGGTATTTTATGAAAAAGAGATGTTCACTCGGAATCGCAGCCGTGTTATTGTTCGCTACTCTGGCTCCTATGGGTGCACCTGCTCATGCAGCAAGCGATATTGGCAAGGAGACACTTGGCAGCAAAAACGGTTGGGCCGCCTTTTCTACAGGCACGACAGGTGGAGCTACTGCTACTTCCTCCAATACTTTCACCGTAACGAACCGCAAACAACTTGTCGATGCGTTAGGCAAAAGCAGCAACACTACACCTAAAATTATTTATGTCAAAGGTACAATCAATGCCAATGTCGATGACAATAATAAAGCGCTAGGATTGAACGATTACAAAGACCCTAAGTATGATTTCAATGCGTATCTCAAGGCGTATGATCCGTCGACATGGGGTAAAAAGGTTCCTTCTGGTACATTGGAAGACGCACGTAAGGCATCACAGAAGAATCAAGCTAGTCGTATCGTTATTGAAATCCCATCCAATACAACGATTGTCGGTCTGGGCAACAATGCTATCATTAATGGTGCAAACTTCCAACTGAAAAAGGGTACAGACAACGTCATTATCCGTAATATTGAGTTTCAGGATGCCTACGATTATTTCCCGCAGTGGGACCCAACTGACGGCAGTACAGGCAACTGGAATTCAGAATATGACAGCATTACCATTAACGGAGCTACGCATGTATGGGTGGATCACAATACGTTCAATGACGGGGCTCACCCCGATAGCGGAAACGGCACCTTCTACGGTCAAGAATACCAACATCATGATGGACTGCTCGATGTGATTAACCAGGGTGATCTGGTTACCGTTTCATACAATCACTTTTACGATCATGACAAAACATCCATTATCGGCAACAGCGACAGCAAAACAGCAGATGAAGGGGCTTTACGTGTAACCCTGCATCACAATTATTATGAGAATACAGTACAACGCACACCACGCGTACGTTATGGACAAGTCCATCTCTATAACAATTACTATACAGGTGATGTAAAACGCTCTGAATACCCTACACTATATATATGGGGCGCAGGCAAATCCTCCAAAATCTTTGCTGAAAACAATGTCATTGACGTTGCGGGACTATCCGCAGCCAAAATTGTGACTGTTTTTGGTGGGACTGCCTTGTCAGATACTGGCACACTTCTGAATGGACAGGCCGTAAACGCAGGCTCCAGCGCGGGTCTTAGCTCCTCTGTAGGCTGGAAGCCATCCTTGAACGATAAAATTTCCCCATCCGCCAGCGTGAAGGCAGAGGTCACTTCCCAAGCCGGTTCCGGCAAGCTGTAAGCGCTACCGTATAATACAAATCACCACAGACTCATGCAACCTGTGGTGTTACACCAAAAAGGCTGTTCCTCCGTAATATTATTCCATACGGAGGAAACAGCCTTTTTTTATTTATCATCTGTTTATTTATAAATTATATATTGCTTTAACTGCCGTATTGTTCAACTAAAACCGGCTTTTCAAATGCGTTATCCAGCTTGCGAAGTTTAGCCTTCACCGCTTCTGGTGGCTCAACTGCAGGTGCATCTGGATGAAGCAACCATGATTTCACAAAGTGTGTATCAGACAATTGATAGAGCGGAGGCTCTTTCTCAAAGTCAATTTTCATGGCATAAGAACTGCGGGCTGCAAACGCATCCCCTACAGGTGGGTGAAGCAGATCCGGTGGTGTTCCCGGGATCGCAGCCAGCTTCTGACCATGGCTGTCCAAACTAGGCATGGAAGCAAGGAGTCCCCATGTATATGGATGTTTTGGGTTATAGAAAATTTCATTAACCGTACCTGTTTCCACGATTTGCCCTGCATACATAACAGCAACGCGATCCGCCATCTTCGCCACAACACCGAGGTCATGAGTAATAAAGATGATAGAAGTATCAATCTTTTTCTGAAGATCCTTCATCAGTTCCAAAATTTGAGCTTGAATGGTTACGTCCAGCGCAGTCGTCGGCTCATCGGCAATCAGAAGTTTCGGATTAGCAGCCAATGCCATCGCAATGACGACACGTTGACGCATACCGCCACTAAATTCATGCGGATATTGGTTAAAACGCTGTTCAGGATGCGGAATACCTACCAGATTCAGCAATTCAATCCCCCGCTTGCGAGCAGCGTCCTTGGATATCTTTTCATGCTTGAAAAGCACTTCCGTGATCTGCTTACCGACTTTCATCGTCGGGTTAAGTGAAGTCATTGGGTCCTGAGAAATCAGGCCAATTTCCTTACCACGAATTTTTTGCATCTGCTTTTCCGTTTTATTAATCAGCTCTTGTCCGTCAAACATAATTTGACCCTTTTGATAAATGCCTGGAGGGGTCGGGATCAGCTTCATAACAGCTTGTGAGGTTACGCTTTTGCCTGAGCCGGATTCACCGACAATCGCCAGCGTCTCTCCTTTATTGACATGAAAGTTTACGCCACGAATGGCCTGCACTAGTCCCTGACGGGTCTTGAAAGATATCGTTAAGTCCTTCACTTCCAAAAGGCGGTTCATCTCATCACTCTTTCATTTATTATTCATCACTATTATTGACCACTATCTAAAAAAACGACGTTCATGAGTCAAGGTATATACGAATAATTTTACTCATTTTAGTACCTGCCAGTCAAGCAATATCTAAAATATCACCAAAAACCTTTCATGATATGTCACGTTAGTGGTATATATAAGCGAAAAAGTGATCATTTTTAACCATTTTTGCCTCATTTATAACATGTGTTGAATGTAACTGAAGCGTGCACCACCTAATGGCGATCGTGTACAAAGTAGTTCTCCATTCAGTCGGGAGGCTATTTGACGGCAGATGGCCAATCCTAGTCCCGTGACGCCATTTGATCCTGTATAGAATCTTCCAAACACCTCGGCTGCTTCAGACTCGGTTAGTCCTCTCCCATCATCATCTACATGCATAACCCACACAACCTCCGCCGTTGTCCCCGTCTCCAAATGAATGACAACCTCCGTAGAGGTGTGTCGAACTGCATTTTGCAGCAAATTCAATATCATGCGAAATAATTGCTCAGCCGGAACGGCCACATGCAGACCCTCTCCCTCCACTCGAAGCGAGATAGAGCGTTCACTGGCCATCGGCATCAATAGATGAACAGCGTCCTCCGCCATACTTCTCAGATCAATCAGAGAGACAGGCCATTCCTCATTCAACGCCTCCAGCCTCGATAGCTGAAGCAACTTTTCCACCATATCAATTAATCGCTGGGATTGCACTTTAATGATGCTCAGTCCCTCGTCCTGGGATACTACTTGATCCTGAATGGCATATACATAACCTTGGATGGACATTAACGGTGTCCTTAGCTCGTGTGATACATTTTGCAGAAATTCAATTTGGCTGTGGTGGTGCTGCTGAATGCGGGCGGACATGGAATGAAAGGTGCCTATTAGTTCGCCAATTTCGCTTTTGTCCGCCTGCGGAAACTCACTATCTTGTGGCTGATTCGGCTCATAGTTGCCTACCGCCTCTTTCAATCGTTTGAGTGGACGCACCAGACGTGAAACAATCATCAGACCAATAACGAGAATCACCAGAAAACTCGCTACGATCGATAGTAACGTAGTTCTCATTAACGGTACATATAGGGCTCTCAAAGAAGATAAGGGTGAGTATACAAAGATGCGGAAAGGTTGTCCGGGCAATTCTTCATTCGTAAACAACACCTTTTTACCTTGAAGCACCGCAACGCCTTCATGTGTAGTAACCAGATCGTGGGCAGACGGATGAACCGATGCAAAAAATCCTTGGCGGGTCAAAAGCAAATGCTCGATCTTTTTGCCTTCCATCCCAGAGACGCTGGAGTCGATGATGCGGTTATCCGTGCTTAAAATAAAGTAATCGGCAGATAAAAGCACACCCTTGATAACATAGTTAAATTCGGCATTATCCAGTCGATCAAAGCCTCCGT
This sequence comes from Paenibacillus sp. EKM301P, assembly GCF_011800295.1. Lineage (NCBI taxonomy): Bacteria > Bacillati > Bacillota > Bacilli > Caryophanales > Paenibacillaceae > Paenibacillus > Paenibacillus sp. EKM301P. The sequence goes on from NZ_JAALFM010000001.1 coordinate 1,044,596, forward strand.
CACTCATAATGTGGACGGCTTTGCGTGCCTGCTCATGAAGCTTGGATTTGGCCTGATTCACCAGAATGTCATCGATGAGCCTAATAAATAAGACCACCGTAATACAGACAGTAATCAGCATGGCAATGGACAGGGACAGCAGAATTTTGGCTCTCATCGTACGCATGGCTACATCTCCTGAACCGTTGCTTTATATCCAAATCCCCATACCGTGTTAATGACAAGCGTAGAGTGGTATTCTGCCAACTTTTTGCGAATACGTTTGACCAGATCATCTACGACTCTCACATCACCTATAAAGTCATAGCTCCACACCTGCTGAATCAAATGCTCTCTGCCAAAAGGCCGTTCCAGATGATTCGCAAGAAACAGCAACAGGTCGAATTCACGTGAGGTCAAATTTAACGTTTGTCCGTCTACTGTAACTTTACGAAAGTCAGCAAAAATGCACAGATTGCCTGCATGGCAAAGATTTGTGCTCTCTGCTGCTTGCTTGTCATCGGATGCAGACGTGCCCGCCTTGCTCAGTCTCAGCATCGCTTTGACCCTTCCCACCAGCTCTCTTGGATTAAAGGGCTTGGTCAAAAAATCACTGCATCCCAATTCCAGCCCGTGGATACGGTCACTTTCCTCTCCGCGCGCGGAGATCATAATGATCGGCATTTCTGTAAACTCACGAAGCTGAGTCAATAGAGAAAGCCCGTCAATGCCCGGCATCATAATATCAAGCACGAGGCAATCTGGACGGTTTGTTCGGATATGCTCTACCAATGTTTTCCCACTGGAAAAGGAAGTTACCTCGTAGGACTCTTTTTTCAAATATTCAGATATTAATTGCAAAATGAACACATCGTCATCTACTACTACTATTTTTGTCATGGCCTTAACCCCTTGCCGTTGTTCTGGATGCTAGCATCCTTTCTTTAAGCTTAACAGAAGCCCAGCAGAATAGACAAAAGACGGGTATACCGTTCCCGGTCCCGTCTTTTCTTATCATGAATCGCTGCTGTATATGCCAGGTGAACTGAAAGCTAACTACACTTCTACCTTATTTTCTACCTTATTTCTTAGTTGTTACTACTTTAGCTGCTGCCTTTGGAGCAGTTTTGGCTGGGACTGCTTTTTTCACTGGAGCTTTATGGGTTACTTTTTTAGCTACAACATGTTGTGCACGAGTTTTATGTGCTGCTACCTTGTGTTGAACAGCGTTATGTTTTTTCACATGATGTTTAACTGTGCGGTGTTTTGCTTTCACTGCTTTTGCTTTGTGGCTTGCCACTTTTTTCGCAACGGCTTTTTTGGCAGGAGCTTTTTTTGCTTTGGTTGTTGCTTTATGAGCTGTTGCAGCTTTTTTAACAGGTGCTTTCACCACAGGTGTTGTTTTCGTTGCAGACGCTTTTGACGGTGCTTTGCTAGCAGGAGTCGTAACCGCAGGAGTTTTGATGGCTGGTGCAGGGGTGGCTGGAGTTGTGGTTGCTGTAGCGGCGAATGCGCTGCTTGCTCCTCCCAGTACGCTTACTACGGTCAATACGGCTGCTGCATTTTTAGTCCATTTTTTCATGATTGAATCACCTCTCCTTTAAAGTATCTTTAGCTTATCAGGAGAATTCGGGATAATTGTGGAGCAAATATGTGAAAAGTATATGAAAAAGCGTGCAGCTCTGTATCTGGAGAATACATGAGTCTGCACGCTATAAGTGTTGCAACCATCATCTCCACTAACCGATGGCAATCCAGGAAATAATACCGTAGTTATGCGCGGTTTCACTCCACTTGGTTACAACGATCACCGCTCCATTAGTCGTTTGGGATTTCAGTGTTGCATGAAAGAGAGGATGGTTCGTCATCGCTACCAACGTGTAGTCCGGGTTCACAAATGGCTCCCCAAATACAATGGTTACTTCCGTCTCTCCTTCGCTTCCTTTTAAAAGAAACGGCGCTCTGCCAAACTGCTGTAATGCAGGCTGGTTCGCACAAGTACGAACCGGGGTGATGCTCAAATGCTCAGGTGTCACTGCATTCAGTTCCAGCTCACGTGAGCCAACGGAACCTTCTGCCAGATGGTGACCTTCGATGCTCTGCTCTGCCACATGATGACTTTGTACCGCAGCAGCCTGTAGATGCTCTGGACCTACAGCTTCTGGGCTTAGCACCTCACTGTTGACGACCTGATCCTGCAGATGGCCGCGGGATATACTGTTTGCCTGAAGTTTGTCGCCACTGATCCCTTCCTCCGGTAAAAGCCCCGAGAGATGAATATCTGTGGATAATTGATCCAGTGTCACCGAGCCGGGCTTTATGTGGTGCGAATCAATGACTTCCTTTGCAATATGCTGACCTTCAATTGCCTCCTCAGCCACATGGCGGGACTCCACCGTTCCATCTGCGAGTTTGCCGGACGTCACTGCTCCATCCTGTATAGCTTGCTCTGACACCGCCTGCCAGCCGATATGCTGTGACTGAATAGCTCCTGCTTGCAAATGCTCAGATTGAACAGAATCCGGTGAAATGTGACGGGACTGCACAGCCCCCTCTGCCAGTGCTGACTCTTGAATCGCCCCATCGGACAAATGCTGGGAGTGCACGGCATGCTCTGTCAAATGTACGGAGCTTACACTGGCTTCCGCCAGATTCGAAGCACGCACCGCGCGAAGCGCAAGCTTCTCAGCGTTCACGCTACCTGCCTGGAGCGCGTGAACAGATACACTCCCTGGCGCAATATGCTGGATCGTCACTGCCGAAGGCTGCAAGTGGGCTGAGGTGATAGATTCCGGCGCCAGATGGCTCGACTGGATGGTCTCTTCTGCCAAATGATGGGCTTGCACGGCTTCGTCCGTAATGTGCCATGGCTGGACGGAATGTGGAGATATTTTGGCAGCTGTCACAACCTCATCTGCCAGTTTGTCGGACGTAACGGACTCATCCTGTAAGGCATCGGTCGATATCGACTGGGATGCCAAATGCTCGCCCTGAATGGTTCCAGTGTGCAGATGGTGCGACTGGATCGATTCCGGGGCAATATGCACGGACTTCACTGCACCTTTTGCCAGCGCTGTATCCTGGACTGCGCCAGTTGCCAAATGCAGGGTGTGTACCGAATGTGCGGACAAATGCGAAGGACCCACGCTGCCTTCCGCAAGATTCGCCCCTTGTACCGAGTGGACCGCCAACTTCTCCGAGGTGACGCTTTCCGCTTGTAGCGCACGACTAGACACACTATCCGAGGCCAGATGGCTCGCCAGCACAGTCGAAGACTGCAAGTGGGCTGAGGTGACGGACTCTGGCGCCAGATGGCTCGACTGAACGATCTCTTCTGCCAAATGATTGGCTTGCACGGCTTCATCCGTAATGTGCCATGGCTGGACGGAATGTGGAGATATTTTGGCAGCTGTCACGACCTCATCTGCCAATTTATCAGACGTAACGGACTCATCCTGTAATGCATCGGTTGATATCGACTGAGATGCCAGATGCTCTCCCCGAATGGTTCCAGTAAGCAGATGGTGCGACTGGACCGATTCCGGGGCGATGTGTACCGACTTCACTGCCCCCTCGGCTAGCGCTGTATCCTGTACTGCACCGTCTGCCAGATGCTGGGTGTGTACCGACTGTGCAGACAGATGTGACGGGCCGACGCTGCCTTCCGCAAGATTCGTTCCTTGCACCGAGTGGGATGCCAGCTTCTCTGAGGTGACGCTTTCCGCTTGTAGCGCACGACTAGACACACTATCCGGAGCCAGATGGCTCGCAAGCACCGCCGAAGACTGCAAGTGGGCTGAGGTAACAGATTCCGGTGACAGATGGCTCGACTGGATGGTCTCTTGTGCCAAATGATTGGCTTGCACGGCTTCGTCCGCAATGTGCCACGGCTGTACCGAGTGAGCCGACAGCTTGGCGGCAGTCACACCCTCATCCGCCAATTTATCAGACGTAACGGACTGATCCTGTAAGGCATCGGTCGATATCGACTGGGATGCCAGATGCTCGCTCTGAATGGTTCCAGTTTGCAGATGATGCGGCTGGATCGATTCCGGGACAATGTGTACCGACTTCACTGCCCCCTCGGCTAGCGCTGTATCCTGGACTGCGCCGACTGCCAAATGCTGAGTGTGTACCGACTGTGCGGACAAATGCGAAGGACCGACGCTATCTTCCGCAAGATTCGTCCCTTGCACCGAGCGCGATGCCAGCTTTTCCGAAGTGACGCTTTCCGCTTGTAGCGCAAGACCGGATACACTTTCTGGTGCCAAATGGCTCGCAAGTATCACCGAAGGTTGTAAGTGAGCTGAGGTGACAGATTCCGGCGCCAGATGGCTCGACTGAACGGCCTCTTCTGCCAAATGATTAGCTTGCACCGCTTCATCTGTAATGTGCCACGGCTGTACGGAGTGAGCCGACAGCTTGGCGGCAGTCACACCCTCATCCGCCAATTTATCAGACGTAACGGACTCATCCTGTAAAACATCAGTCGATATCGACTGGGATGCCAGATGCTCGCCCTGAATGCTTCCAGTGTGCAAATGGTGCGACTGGATCGATTCTGGAGCGATATGCACAGATTTCACTGCTCCCTCTGCCAACGCTCTATCCTGTACCGCTCCGGCTACCAGATGCCGGCTGTGTACGGACTGTACCGACAAATGTGACGGGCCGATGCTGCCTTCCGCAAGATTCGTCCCTTGTACCGAGCGCGCTGCCAGCTTTTCCGAGGTGACGCTTTCCGCCTGTAGTGCACGACCGGATACACTATCTGGCGCCAAATGGCTCGTAAGCACTGAGGAAGCCTGCAAATGGCGAGAGGTAACGGATTCCGAGGCCAGATGGCTTGACTGGATGGCTTCTGTCGCCAAATGATTTCCTTGCACCGCTTCATCTGTAATATGCCACGGCTGTACCGAGTTGACCGACAACTTGGCGGCAGTCACACCCTCATCCGCCAATTTATCAGACGTAACGGACTCATCCTGCAAAGCATCGGTCGATATGGCCTGGGATGCGATATGCTCGCCCTGAATGCTTCCAGTGTGCAGGTGATGCGGCTGGATGGACCCCGCGGTAATGTGTACCGACTTCACTGCTCCCTTTGCCAGCGTTGTATCCTGTACTGCACCTGTTGCCAGGTGCCGGGCGTGTACCGACTGTGCAGACAAATGTGACGGGCCGACGCTGTCTTCCGCAAGATTCGTTCCTTGCACTGAGTGGGCTGCCAACTTATCCGAGGTGACGCTTTCCGCTTGTAGCGCACGGCCGGACACACTATCCGGGGCCAGATGGCTCGTGAGCACTGACGAAGACTGCAAGTGGGCTGAGGTTACACTTTCCGGCGCTAGATGGTTCGACTGGATGGACTCTTCTGCCAAATGATTTCCTTGCACCGCTTCGTCTGTAATGTGCCACGACTGTACCGAGTGGGCCGACAGTTTGGCGGCAGTCACACCCTCATCCGCCAATTTATCAGACGTAACGGACGCATCCTGCAAAGCATCGGTCGATATGGCCTGGGATGCGATATGCTCGCCCTGAATGGCTTCAGTGTGCAGATGGTGCGGCTGGATCGATTCCGGGGCAATGTGCACGGACTTCACTGCTCCCTCTGCCAGCACTCTATCCTGTACCGCTCCAGCTGCCAAATGCCGCGTGTGTACGGACTGCACAGATAGATGTGAAGGGCCGATACTGCCTTCTGCAAGGTTCATTCCTTGTACCGAGCGGGCTGCAAGCTTTTCTGAGGTCACACTTTCCGCTTGAAGCGCACGACCGGACACACTATCCGGGGCCAAATGTCTCGTAAGCACCGAGGAGGCCTGTAGGTGCACCGAAGTGACCGCTCCAGATGCCAGGTGGGTCGAGTCCACAACTGCCACAGCCAAGTGGTTGCTTTGTACAGCTTCATCCATAATATGCCCGGACTGCACTGCATGGGCTGACAGCTTAGTGGAGGTTACACTTTCCTCTGACAGTTTAGCAGAGGTAACCGCTTCATCCTGTATGGCCGGAGTCGCTATAGCTTGCAATGCAATATGTTCTCCCTGAATGATCCCGCTTTGCAAGTGCTCGGATTGGATGGATTCTGCTGCAAGATGCTCAGACTTCACAGCATTCTGGGCTAATATCGTGTCCTCTACTGCTCCTGCGGCCAAATGTCTGGTGTGTACGGCCTGTGCAGCCAAATGTCCGGGTCCCACGCTGTTTTCCGCCAGGTTGGAAGCCTGCACAGCCCGAGCCGCTAACTTCTCGGAAGTGACGCTTTCCGACTGAAGGGCATGGCCGGACACACTATCCGGGGCGAGATGTTTGGTTTGGATCGAAGCAGACTGCAAATGGTTGGAGGTGACGGATTCCGGAGCAAGATGATTCGCCTCCACTGCCTCAACAGCCAGATGGTTGCTTAGCACCGCTTTATCTGTAATATGCCATGGCTGCACAGAACGAGCAGACAGCTTGGAGGAAGTGACACTGCCCTCAGCTAACTTAGGCGCAGTAATTGCCAAATCATTAATTTTATCCGTAGCCACACTTTCCGGCGATAGTTTCAACGAAGTAACGGCATGATCCTGCAAATGGTGGGAGTATACCGCACCGCTGGCCAAATGCGCGGTTTGAACAGCGCCTTCGCCTAGTATGTCTGCGGTAACGGACTGTTCTTGCAACGCCGCGGTTCCGACACTATCTTCCCCAAGATGCTTGCTCTGTACAGAGCTCTGGGCCAAATGAGTTGAATCCACCGCTTGAGCCTGTAACGCCTTTCCGCCCACACTATTGTCGGCAAGGTGGTTTTCACGGATGACTCCCGTTGCAATGTGTACGTGGGTAATGGCTTGAGACGCAATTTTATTTCCGGTTACCGCCCCTGTGCTAATTTTAGTTTCTATAACCGCCTCGTCAGCGATTTTGTCAGACTTAATAGCGCTCGAAGCAATGTGATTTTCCTTGATAGCCTGATTCGCCACATGGTGATCCAGAACTGCACCCTTCCCTATTTTCTCGCTTGTCACAGCCCCGGAATGCAAATGTTGCTCCGTAACCGCCTCTGATGCGATATGATCCTTCCGAATAATTTCGGATTGAAGATGCACGGAAGAGACTGCCTCTGGAGAAATCTGGGGTCCTTGTATGGCTGCTGTTGCAATATGTCTGGTAAGTACCGCCTCATCGGCAATTTTGTGCGGGAGAATACTCTGATCCGATATTTTGGATGAAGTGACGGATTGATCGACAATTTGCAATGAGCCTACAGACTGATCTGCCAGTTTATTGGACTGAATACTCCGATCCGCGATATGCCGTGCTGTCACTTGACCCGTTCCAAGCTGCTCTTCCCCGATGGAGCCGGGACTGAGATGCTTTCTTTCAATCGCTCCTGCCTGAATGTGCGTACTGGTGACTGCCTCAGACTCCAGATGACGTCCGCTGACAACGCCTTCCTCCAATTGTTCTCGGCCTACAATACCGTTGGATAGCTGCTTGCGATTAATCGAACCCGGAGCTAGATGCCGGGCAAGAACGGCATGCTCGGTCAGGTGTGCGCTCTCAATGCTGCCTGCCTGGATTTTAGCTCCATCCACAGCCCCATCCCGCAGTTTGGAGGTGGTCACAGACTGATCACCCAGCTTGGAGCTATCAACAGCTTCATTCGCCAAATTGTTCGATTGAATCGTACCACTGCGAATTTTATCTGAGGTAACCGACTGATCTTGAAGCATATCTGAAGACACGATCCATTGCTTGAAGTGACGACTCTCAATCGAGCCATTGGCAATATGATCGCCGCTAATAATTTTATCCGCCAGCTTTTCTGGAGTGATGCTGCCATCCCGAAGTTTTTCACCACTAATAGAGCGATCCTGCAATTTACTGCCTGCCACTGATGCGTCCGACAGATGCTCGACCGTAATGGAGTCGGGAGCAATCTTCGAAGCAGTCACAGCACCGTCAGCTATTTTAATGGTATGAACAGCATAATCTGCTAAAGATTCCGTTTGAATACTCTCTTGTTTCAGCTTGCTGGAATCTATGGAAGCGGGAGCGATCTTCTCACCCGTCACAGCGAGATCACTCAAATCGTCTGTATAGATGAAAGCATTGTTTACATGTGGAGCCTTCTTATTGTTCAAAATTTCTTCCACATCAATTGGATCTGGTTCTGGCTCTGGTTCAGGTTCAGGTTCCGGCTCCGGTTCTGGATCTAGTTCTAGCTCTGGTTCTAGCTCTGGCAGTGGAGGTTCTTCCATCAAAGCTGGAGTCTCCTCTACATCTGCAACCTCAATCTCTTTCTCTTGCAGAGCCTCGACTTCAGGCTCGACAACTGTCTGTAGCTCCGACTCCTCTGTAGTTGGGGGAGGCGGAGAAGCAACTTGATGAAGTCTTGCTTCTGTCTCCCTCTCCGCAGGCAGTGGCTTTGAGCGTTGTATCATACTTAACTCATTCATATCCGGGTCAATTACACGATAGAGCGGCTTTTTGTTTCTGTTGGTTTTGCGGCTCTTGTTCTTCAAGCAGCTCTCTCCCTTCTCATGTTTATCGTTACAGCATCATATGCAGACTCTTAGGCACTTGCCACCCTGTACAGGGATTCACTTTTGGGTAAAAAGGATACTTACTGAAATCCACGTTTGAAAAAAAATTGTTAAAAGTTAAAATAGTAAGGGTGAAGATTGCTACAAGAAGAGAGGAATTACAATAACATGATTATCAAACCAAGAACACGTGGCTTTATCTGCACCACTGCTCATCCGGTGGGCTGTGCCCAACATGTTCAGGAGCAAATTGACTATGTACAAGCCCGTCCTGCTATCCACGGACCTCGTAATGTGCTTGTGATCGGGGCATCTGCCGGATATGGGTTGGCTTCTCGAATTACGGCCGCTTTCGGTGCGCGTGCCAATACAATTGGTGTATATCGTCCTAGCAATGCTACGGCTACACGCACAGCATCAGCAGGCTGGTACAATTCTGCTGCATTTGAAAAAGCCGCTCAGGAAGCTGGGCTTAAATCTTTAAGCGTGACAGGAGACGCCTTCTCGGATGAAGTCAAAGCCAAAACGGTGGAAGCCATTCGTGAAGAACTGGGACAAGTCGATCTGGTGGTTTACAGTGTTGCTTCAGGTCGCCGTACCCATCCCCGCACAGGCGAAACGTCTAATTCCGTGCTCAAACCTATTGGTGAGCCCTATACGAATAAGACCGTTAACTTTCACACCGGTGAAGTCAGCAGCGTGACGCTCGAACCGGCTACAGAAGAAGAAGTACAGGGCACTGTAGAGGTTATGGGTGGTGAGGATTGGAAATTGTGGATTGACGCTTTGCGTGCAGGCGGTGTACTCGCTGATAACGCCACTACCTTCTCTTTTTCGTATATCGGTTCAGATATTACCCAAGCCATCTACAGAGAAGGCAGTATCGGAAGCGCAAAAGATCATCTGGAGGCGACAGCACGCCAACTGAACGACCAGCTGAAAACCACAGGTGGACGCGCCTTCGTCGCAGTCACCAAAGGACTCGTTACCCAATCCAGCTCGGCCATCCCTGTCGTTCCTCTGTATATTTCCGCTTTGTATAAGGTGATGAAGGAGAAAGGGCTGCATGAGGGGTGCATAGAACAGAGCTACCGCCTATTTGCCGAGCGTCTGTACGCCCCAGAAACTACTGTAGATGAAGAGGGTCGCATTCGCATTGATGATTGGGAATTGCGCGAAGATGTGCAGGCAGAAGTTGCGAACATATGGGAGGAACTGACGACCCAAAATATCTATGAATTATCCGATCTTGAAGGATATCGTCGCGAATTTTTCCAGCTGTTCGGCTTTGAATTCGAAGGTGTAGACTATGATGCTGATATTGATCCCATCGTAAATATTCCTAACGTGCGCTAAGCCTTTTAGTGCCGCCATTCGTTTAGAAAAACATAAAAAAGCTGTCTCCGGCAGAAGAACATTTCGTTCTGCATAGGGACAGCTTTTGTTTTTTAATTAAAAGGAACACTTGGGTCTGTTTTGATCTACAACATGGCGCAAACATTGCAATTTTAAAATTGTTTTGATATTGTACAAGTAGGCATAGCAAAATCCCTCTTCTTACCAAGAGGGTACACACAGCTGGACAAGTCCTACCTTGACTGACTGTGATTGTATTTGCTCAGCCCATCACATTCCTATAAGGAGGTGAACAATATGGCAAAAGACGTTCTGTGCGAAGTCAACTCATGCACGTACTGGGCTCAGGATAATAAATGTAGCGCAAGCTCCATTTATATTGTAAGCAACAAGCCTGCAAACACTCACACGTCCGAAGAAACAGACTGCAAAACCTTTGAAGCAAAGTAGACCTTAGTTTTCAAGCCAAACCATAGCTTTATCATGAAGGAGCCCCTGCCAGGGTTCCTTCTTTCTTATGATTCTAACAAGAATGATAATTATTATCAAGTTCTTTTTGAGCTATATTATAGAAAATACTACCCGCTCCTATACATTCACTTCCTTGAAGTTTTTCGACTTCGCTTAAGACAAAAAAAGAAGCGTCACCCTGAACGAGTCGCTTCTTGTGCTTGACCTTTTGTAATTGTTCCTGCTTGGTCGGCTTCATTCGCGTGTGCTGTGAAATCTCGCCATAATGATCATTCGTTTTGCGGCTCTGTGCCGCGCAATAGATCCCGGCGCGTTTCGCCTTGCTTAACGCTTTTTGTGTTTGAGTACGTGCCATACAGCTTCACTCTCCTTGATTGGACTCCCTCTATCATAACATCCAATAGGCAAATCGTGAATGGTTGGTCTGACTCAAGCATTCTTTAATTCATTAAATGTCTGAAAAAATATCCGAGTCGCCACTGGAAGCCGCCACAACAAAAACAATAACCAAGAAAATGATAATCAGTGCATAAATTAGTGTGCCGATAATACTACATACCAGTCCAGCAATAGCCATGCCTCTGCCTTGCTCACCATGACGATTAATTTCCTTCAGGGAAAGACTGGACAAAATAATACCTACAATTCCGATGATCAACCCAAGATAGGGAATGACAACAGATAAAATCCCGAGCACCATCGACGCAACAGCTTTACTATTTGTAGGTGGGACCACTGGGGGCTGGTTAAATGGGGCGTTATAATCGTTCGGCTCCTGAAAGGGATCGGAAGATCGAGGCTCCTTGTACAAGTCACTCATCAGTTTAATTCAACTCCAATAATTATAATAACAATATATAAGTTCTAGGGTACCACAATCTTACAAATCAGGACAGTACTTATTTCAATTTTTTAAATTAGAACGTTAAAAAGTAGCAGCATAGCATCTTAGCACTTTTTGAGATAACCGGGCATACAGTATTGTACCTATTACAGATAAATTGCGCTCCATGAGAGCATCCTGCCAAGGAGGACGGAGCTATGTTATATCGTGGAACATCCCGCAGAAAGGGCTCGCCTCACCAACGTTTACATGCAGAGACACTTCGGAAAATATCCGCCGCCATGCTGCCATTTTACAAAGCTATTGCGACCCGACGTGCTTTTGCCGTCCAATGGTCACGAGCTGTCGTTCAGGGTAATTTGGATCGGATGAAATCCCTTCTCTGCTCAGTAGCGCCATTTGCCGCCAAGCAAGGCTTAGGCACGAATGGGATCGGCTACTTTGTTTCCTTTTTAACTCAGCCACCAATGCTTTATTATACGAACGGTACGACGATTCCACCCGGGATGGTGCAGTTTACATTTGAACCGAAGGTTCATCGCGCCATTGCCAAAGCCGTTTTTCCGCTGTATCGCGAATTGGCACGCAATGAATGCTTTGCTTCTGCCTTAGCCAAAGCGATCAACAGGCAAGACCAGCGTGCAGTTCAGGTAATGATCCGTAGTTTAATTCCATCCTCTGCGCTAAAATCTGTAGACATTGAGGATAATGGATTTGCATTGCTCTTTAAGTATCCCTTTAGTAAATATCCCTATCGCAATCTACTCTTTCAGGAGTTCACTTAAAAAGGTCGCTACAAGCGTACTTGCTTAAGTTCTTCAATGAGCTCTTTTCCCATTTGTATAGCCATGTCTGTCAACACTCGGATTTCGTCCTTGGTTGCATGATCCAAATGCGTCCCGCAGCAAATGGCGAAGTTACCCGCAAACTCTTTACGCAAGCGAACTGCAATTTCTTCAGTAATATAAAATTCCTTGTGATTTTGCAATTGCACGGTTTGAATCGGCTCAAGCCTAGCCCCTGCTGTAATCGTCCCCAAGTGAGGCTGATCACCGCCTGATATGAGCACAACGATATCTTCTCCCATAAAATAGGCATCGAGTACAAGACGGATACGTCCGCTTTCTTTTTCCAAATGAATCATATGATCCTCTCCTGCTAAAAAATATTATTGTGAAACGATTCACTTTATAGAGTACTATTCATTGTATCGCTTCCTAAACTGTTGGACAAATTCAAAAAGGCCCACAGCAGCCTCTATTAACAGTGGCTTGCTGTGGGCCTGCATTGCATTCTAAAAAATCTTCTATCCCCTGCTCTTACTTGCTGTTAACGGATCGTGATGGTGTGCACTGCCTTACCGTTTGCGCCGTCATTATCCGTCACTGTTAGCTCCACGGTATACGTTCCGGCTGTGGTGAATTTATGCTTCACTTTCGAACCAACCGCCGTATCGCCATCGCCAAAATTCCAACTGTAGCTGACGATCTCACCATCTGCATCACGGGAGGCTTTGGCGTTAAATTGTACATTTTTGTTCTTCTTGGCTGAGTCATTCGCCTGGATAATAGCTACCGGCTTTTCATTCGATGTAGGTGGATTCGGACCAGGGCCCTCTCCTCCACCATGGGTTACATACAATCTTCCCGGCGCCTCCGTTTCCACTTCATTCCCCGCTGCATCCCTTACCCGGATCACGATGACTCCGCCTTCCAGGTTCAGAGAAGATGAAGTGAGATAAATACCTTCATAGTGACCTGATGAAGTTTCATTTAATGGAATTTCATTACGGGCCAAAGTGGACAGGTTAAAGGGCAACTCCACATGGAAGGATGCCTCCAAACCAGATGCACTGTCAAAAGATACCCGTACCGGCTGCCCTGGAGTGATACGTACATCCTCAGCAGGACTAATATTTTCAAGTTTCGGCAGCGCTGTATCGACATACACCGAGCGTGTAACACTCGTTTCGTTTTCGGCAAGATCTTTGGCCGTTACCGTAATTTGGTTTTCACCTTCGTTGATAAGCAAACGTTTGTTAAAGCTGCCGTCGCTTCCGAATTCAGCAGGCTCGCCGTTAATCGTCAATTCACTAAGGAACTCGTCATACACCGTACCGGTTACACTGACCACACCTGCGTTCGTACGTGCTCCCTCACCAGGCGAAGTCAGGATCAGACCCGGTTTAGTCTGATCGAGCGTTACAACCACCGGCTCGGAACGATCCGTTACTTTGCCGTATACCGCTGCTTGAACACTTAGCGGATTAGCACCTGGCTGAAGATCGACCGCCAAACTGAATTGACGATCCTTCACTTTCGTTGTGCCAGCCAACTCTTTGCCGTTAAAGAGCTGAATATCAGCCCCTTCTGCCGGAGAAGTTCCTGTTACGGTAATCGTATCCTCCTGCGTATACGTTGCCTTCGTAGGAGTTGTAATCGTTGGAGCGTTGACCGGATATCTGACGATCGCCCGGATCATGTAGTTCCCTTCCTCTTCAGGGGATTGGCTCCATGTGCCGCTTACACCTTGCCAGCTACGAAGCGCATTGGGGCTGTTTTCATCTGTAGCAAGGCCCGGCGACTGTGTGCCTACCGCAGACTGTGTATATACAATATAGAAATCGCCTTGAACCGTCACCGGCTCTGGAAGCTGTACCGTCGTCCATTGTGTCTCATCCCGTACAGCTGTTCCGTCGAATGGACCAGCCAATAGACGTCCAGGTGCTCCTGCTGCACCGGAGGCGTCATAGACAGAATATTGGAATGCTGTTCCTCCCGGATTCGGGAAAGCAGAGTTCCAGAACAACAGTGATGCTCCTGTCACCTGTGCCACTTCCGACTCAGGTGTCATTCTCACTGCCCATGAATTGCCTGCCGCGTTAAAGGCTCTGGCATTTTCTCCTGTACCGTCATCATAGGCGATGCCTCCTTGAAAACCGATGAAAGGCTTCAACGTGACATTCGCTTCTACACTGCCGTTTGGAGGAGCCGTAACGGAAATACTGTCACTATAGTAATTTTCGGCTGCGATGGACAATGTGTATGTTCCTTCCAGCACGTCCAGCGTAAATTCTCCAGCCTCATTCGTCTCTGCAGGAGCAATACGTGCATCCTCCAGCACCAATACTTTCGCTTTTTGGATCGGTTCACCAGATTGCTTGTCGGTGATGACCCCGTGAATCGTACCGTGTGGGACAGCCTGGAGACTAAAGTTTGCTCTGATGACTTTGTTATTTTCAATCGTAACTGCTTTCGTCTGAGGCACGTAACCGTAGGCTTCGGCCTTCAGCGTATAGTCACCCGCTACATGAGTGAAGCTGTATTTGCCCGTGGTTGGGTCTGTTTTCACCGAACGTCCGGTTTCCAGTACCGTAACCGTAGCACTAGCTGGAAGACTGTCGAGACCGACACGTCCACGATCCACTGATGCTTCTGCCGGCTTCACTTTTTCCTGAAATTCACTCTTTTCAGTGCTTGTAATTTTGTACAGTGGGAATTGTTCTTCTGCTTTTTCCAGCTTGATATTGGACTCAGGTACGATATCCTTGGTCACTGTCGAAGCTGGAACACCTAGCACACGGAAATCGTCAATATACCAGCCATTCTTGTTCACACTGTTATCCGATTTCAAGCGGAAGCGAACTTGAATCTCATTGCCGGTATAGCTGTCCAGATTGTAATAAACAGGTGCCCATTTTTTACCACTTGTATTATGCGAGAACTTACCCAGCTCACTCCACGTGTCGCCATTGTTTTTGGACACTTCTACATATCCGTAATCATAGCCGCCTTCAATTTCAAACCAGTGGTTGAAGGTCAGTGTTGCGTTGCGTATACCATTCAAATTAATTTTTGGAGAAACCAGTGAAAAATCAGCACCGTTCTCATAGTTGCTATCGAGATCGGTGGCCCACACATTCGGTTTGGACACTGCGCTTTCCGGTCCTACTTCCTTAGGAATGCCGCGTTCCCACTCATCCTTGGTCCCGGAATGAGTCCAACCATTGTCTGAACTGCCATCAAAATGATCGCTATACAGCGTATCCGGCACGTCCACTCTTAGTGAAGCCTCGTTCGACTTGACACCTTCGTTACCGCTATAATCCTCGGCCGCCACTGCATAATGATAAGTCGCACCACCGACAGTGATCGTATCCGTGTAGGTCAGCCCAGAGGTTGTACCGATGGAAGTATAATTTTTACCGGACTGGGTTGAACGATACACCTTGTACTGCTTCACATCTTCATCAGAGGAAGCACCCCAGGCGAGTGTAACGTTGCCCACAGTATCTGCTTCAGCAGTCAAATGACCAGGGGCAGCAGGTGCAACGCTGTCTGGTTCCTGAATGGAGAGATCGTCAATATACCAGCCATCTTTCACGATTGTATTGTCACTAGTAAAGTTGAACAGGAGGTATACCTTTTGACCCGCAAACGCTCGCAAATCAAGATATTGTGTTTTCCAGCCATTGCTGGTGCCAGTAAACGATAATACCTGCTCAAACGCATTCTGATTGTTTGTGGTCGCTACATACACTTTGCCGAAATCAGAATTGTTTTCAAGATCGTACCAATGCTTGAAGCTGACCAGTGCCCCTTTGGAACTCTCAGTCAGATCAATTGGAGGGGCCACAAAATAACTGTTGGAGTTGGTCTGGTATTGGCCTTCGAGATTGGTCGCGATGACCTTTGTACCCGAATGTGCGCCTTTAGGGCCGCTTGTCGGGGTTCCCCATTTCCAAACACTACCCTGACCCCCGATATTAATACCGGCAATGTCTTTTTCAAAGTCTTGTGTGTAGCCTGGTTTAACACCTTTGGAGACATTCACCTTATATACTTCCGTTTCAAAACCATTATTACCGAAATCATTTACACGGATATAGTATTCCAAACCTTTGCTATCCACCAAAAAGGTTGGAATGGACGCTTGGTATGTACCATCTTTGCTGTCTCCAGAGGTCCGCTCCAACGGAATATACACATAGTTTGACGAACCCGCTGTTTTGGCAAAGGCCTCAACGGCTGTTACGCCGACATCGTCCGTTACATGTGCAGTCAAAGGGATATCAATACCCTCAAATGCAGCTGCAGGCGGTGTATGCTCAAGAACAGGCGCTTCCAGATCGTCGCCACCCGTTACGACTTTACCGGATACAGAGCCCAGACCCTGCATGACAGACCCGACTGCATCAAGCGCATTAATGACGCCATGTCCATATCCATTGTTTGGCGAAGTAGGATATGTACTATCTGTCCGAGGGGTAGCTGTGTTTTCCAGAATTTCCTCCAGCTGATCCACGGTAAGAGAATGATTCGCTTGCAGCAATAAAGCAGCAAGACCCGCAACATGAGGACCCGCCATGGAAGTACCGTTATATCCACCTTTATAACCGCCACCAGCTACGGATGATCGGATATTTACTCCCGGTGCGGAGACTTCGGGCTTGATCTCACCGTAAGGTGAGGGTCCCAGCAATGAAAAGCTTCCCAGTTTATCATTGATATCGGTTGCCCCCGTGGCAAAGGATTCTGGGTAGTTGGCCGGATTGGCTACCGATCCAGGTCCGCCCGGATTGGAGAGGGAGGTATTCCCTGCGGAGAATTCGGGGAAGATTTGAGCATCCCGCCAGGCCTGAACTACAGGCCGGAACCATTCATCAAGACCCGGTCCGCCTCCCCACGAGTTGTTCACTACGTCTGGAGCAAGCTCGGGATGAAGATTACCTTGGGCATCTTTTGGCGCAAGCAGCCATTGACCGCCGTCCAGTATAATCGCATCCGTCGTTTCCGGATTAAAAATCCGCACCGCAATCCACTTCGCACCAGGGGCAACGCCCACTCGGTTTGTTCCATTTTCCTCGGAGCCAACCATCGTGCCCATCGTATGCGTACCATGGGAATCGTCTTCCTGATCGACCGGAAGCGCCGCATGACTATGCGGATCATACCAGCTCAGCTCTGGATTCACGACATTGCCTGCCGCATCCAGACCACGCCATTTGCGATGCAGGGCCGGATGCGTGTAGTCAACGCCTGTATCGAGGTTGGCGACCACGATTCCGGTTCCGTCGATTCCTTTTTCCCACACTTGTGGTGCGTTAATATGGGATATGTTCCATTCCACTGTGGACGGGTCCACAGCGTTCTTGCCTGTATTACCGGGCAATGCCGATGTTTTGCCATCGCCCTTTTCCGGTTCTACAGCTTTCTGGGCTGTGTCAGACTTTGCCGTTCCTGCTGTTGCTGCCGTTGCGGTTCCAGCCGCTTTGGTGCCTGTGTCCTCTGGCTGCTTATCAACCGTTACCTTTTGCAGATAACGTGTTTCATTCGGTACAATTTTATCGACCTCAGGCAGCTTCGAGATATGATCCAGCACCTCCTTGGTGCTCGTGACAGCCAAAGCATTGACTATAAAATAGCTTTTATATTCCTTTACTCCGCCGCTCTCCGATTCCTTGTCCAAATAACTTTCAAGCCCGTATTGGGTTCTGGAAGCCGTTTCACGTAGAGAGCTGATCACATGGCTGCGCACAGCCATTTTGGCAGCGGAAGGTGTTATTTTCTCAAGTGAAGCCTTTTGAAGAGCATTTTTGGAAACCTTGTTCGTATCTACCTGTTCTTTTAATTTGACCAAATAGGTAACATAGTTGTTCTCCTCAAACTGTTTGGTCAGCTTCGCGGATACCTTCGCGGTCGTGACCTTGTGCGAGGCTGATTTCAGCTCCAGCTTGGAGCCATCCGGGGTGTTTTTCGCCAAAGCGGGTTGAACAAATGAAAAGGCCATAAGCAAAGAGAGTCCAATAGATAACGGTTTCTTGAAACGTCTAGGTTTAATCAATTACTTCTCCACTCCTTTTACTAGGTTTAATGATTCTGGAATAACCTGTACAAGAGTCAGACCTCATGCCTTGCACATCAAACACGCGGGTTGCGCAATACGATGTGTTAGCCACCACCTCCTTCATAGATTATAGAGAGGCTCAAAAAGATATTTGGCTGTTCATAGATGGCAGTACTTCATAGGTGAGTTTACAATCCCAATAGAGAAGCGATGAAATTCAGTAGATACCTAGGAGAAAAAGCAGAAGCATTTCGAAGGAAAAAACATGTTATATCATTACATTTTATATTAAAAATTGATATATAATCATATATTATGGATAGTATAAAGTTATCAAAACAGATATACAAGTCATTTTTTTGCAATTTTCTTGAAATTCTATGACTTTTATATTCATTTATGTAGGAAAACCCCTTTTTAGCAGCTACGCCTTAGTGCAACACACGGTTAGCAGGTGCATGCATCCTTGTACGAGTCGCCCAAAGGGATTTTCGGGGATCTTTCTTAAACCTGTATGATTATGATTATGATTATTTTTAGTTAAGTACGGAGTTCACCGCAGCAAGCGCATCGATCAGACCATTTCCATAGCCGTTGTTGGGTGAAGTCGGATACTGACTGTCTGTCAGCGGTGTTGCGGTTTTCGAAATAACATCCTCCAATTGATCCACAGTTAATGATGGTTTAGCCTGAAGCAGCAATGCCGCTAATCCAGCCGTATGCGGACCTGCCATAGAGGTACCGTTCCAGCCTCCCTCATAAACTCCTCCCGGTACAGAGGAACGAATGTTTACACCAGGAGCCGAAATTTCTGGCTTCACTTCGCCATAAGGAGAAGGACCACGCAACGAGAAGCTTGCCAGCTTGTTATTGATATCCGTGGCTCCTGTGGCATAGGCTTCTGGCAAGTTAGCCGGATTGGCCACAGACCCAGGTCCGCCGGGATTCGATAGTGTTGTATTGCCTGCGGAGAACTCAGGAAAAATTTGTGCTGCTCTCCACGCCTTGGTCACTGGGCGATACCATTCGTCCAGGCCAGGTCCACCGCCCCAAGAATTATTCACCACATCCGGTGCAAGCTCAGGGTGCTTTTTGCCGTTTTTATCTACAGGTGCAAGAATCCACTGCCCACCATCCAGCAAGATGGAATCTGTAGTATCTGGATTGAATACTCGTACGGCAATCCACTTTGCCCCTGGAGCAACACCGATTTGATTCGTACCGTTGCTGTCTGAGCCAACGCTTGTCCCCATCGTATGTGTACCATGTCCATGGGAATCTGTTGGCAGCGATGCTCCATTAACCGCATCATACCAGCTCAGCTCTGGATTGACGACTTGACCGGAAGCATTCAGCCCGCGCCATTTTCTTTTCAATGCCGGGTGAGTATATTCAACACCTGTATCCAGATTGGCAACGACAATGCCTTTGCCATCAATACCTTTGGCCCACACCTGTGGTGCTTTAATCTTAGAAATATTCCACTCCACACGACTTGGCGTTACTGCATCTTTATACACGGATTCTTGCACCGATTTTTGTGCATTTTCTTCCGTCACAGCCGGGTCAACAGCAGTTTGATCTGCCACTGCTTGGCCTGCTGTTGATTGCTCCCCTATCGGCTGGGTATCCTTATCGATTTCTATCTTTTGCAACTCGCGCTTTTCATCTGGTAAAATTTTGTCGATCTCAGGTAGGGTGGCGAGATTTTCCATGACCTCTTTGGTACTGGTTACCGCAAATGCGTTTACGATAAAGTAACTCTTATATTTTTTGACGTTTCCGTTATTGACTTCCTTCTTTAAGTATTCTTCCACGGATTGTTGAGTTTTTTCTGCGGTATCCATGAGAGAGTTTACAACCGTTGTACGTACAGATAGCTTAGCAGCAGCGGGGGAAATCTGCTCGGCAGAAGCCTTCTGAAAAGCGTGCTTGGCAACAGACTCCGTGTCTACTTGATCTTTTAATTTAACCAGATAGGTGACATACTCGCTGGCGCTGAATTGCTGGTTCAGCTTGGCTGAAACCTTGGCGGAAATCGACGATGCTCCTGCTGAGGAGGTTGTGCTGGAATCTGCATACACCGGAGAAATCAGAGAAAAAGCAAGAATAGCGGTAAAACCGACCGACAGTGTCTTTTTGATATTTTTCGACTTAATCAATACTTTTCATCTCCCTTTACTTGGTTTTTTTGATTCTCAAAGACAACCTTCCGACAGCAGCGTCAAAAGCTCACAAATAGCCTCTGGTACTCACCTCCTTTAAAAATATAGATACTGGGGTGAAATCCATAGGTCGTATTCTAAGGTGAATAACCTTTGGTGCAGACCGCAAGGAACGACATTCAATTCAGAACTGTGGACAAGTCTGGAAGAAAGTAAGTGAAAAAAATGAAGAAAAGGGTAGGGTAAGATACTAGAAGTGATCGAGGAGGTTGATAAGCATATTATTAAAATACAATTTAAAACAAAAGAATGAATCATTTGGTATCTTTTGAATCTAGTATAGTGTCATAAAAACAGATATTCAAGCATTTTTTTGAATTTTATTCCTTTTTTTCTTGAAGAAGTGAAAAACCTCTTCTATAATCCGCAACCAAATGCACCGAGAAAACTCGCATTTGTTTCGAAAATAAAAGAGGTTTTAGGAGGCAATCAGCAGCAAATGTAGAAGAATGCTATCTGCCGCTATTTACAGGTATGGGAACCGAAACGGCTTCTGGAAAGGAAGATTTAGTTTCCTGGGTTCTGCGACACAGGCTCGTACATTCTCTAAAAGCCATTTGCCTGCATCCCCTGCATCGCTCCTGATTCACCATTGCAAGAGCTGCCGTAAGGGCCTCTCCTGTATGTTCGAAAAAATGATTTTGTCCGATCATGTCGTAGCATCCGGTTTTCCGCAGTAACTCCAGCGGTTGGGGCTGGAGTCCGGACACAAGCACTGTCCCACCAGACTTCCGGTACTTGTGAATTAATGCGGTAAAGTTAGCTTCTCCCGTCATATCCATAAAAGGGACCTTTCCCATTCGCAATAACAAAATCCCTTGCAGGTGGCCAGTCTGTCCCCCTACACCTGAGTTCTCCAACGTCGAAGCTGCGCCGAAAAATAGGGGGCCTTCCACATTGTAAATAGCCACCTGCGGACAATCGTGCTGCTCTGTAACCATATGTGCGCCTACTTTTTCATGCTTCACAGAAGGGTCAGGTAGCACCTTATCGACTGAAAGTGTACTGCTCATACGTTTGACGAACAATACAACTGCCAGAATCAGACCTACCTCCACAGCCGTTGTCAACGTCGTAAAGACCGTCAGCAAAAAGGTGACGACCAGCACAATAGAATCCGCTGTCCGTGTTTTGAGAATGTGCGCAAAATGCTTGCGCTCACTCATATTCCAGGCGACTACCATCAATACCGGTGCCATACTAGCCAACGGAATATTAGATGCATAAGGTGCAAAAAGCACCAGAATGAGGAGCACCACGATCCCATGCACAATGCCTGACATAGGAGAAACCGCGTTGTTGCGGATATTGGTGGCCGTACGGGCAATGGCACCTGTCGCAGGAATGCCGCCAAACAGTGGTGTCAGCAAATTAGCAATCCCTTGTCCAACCAATTCGCGATTGCTGTTATGCCGGGTTCCCGTCATCCCGTCAGCTACTACCGCTGAGAGCAGCGATTCAATAGCACCCAGCATCGCTATAACAAGTGCTGGCGGCAACAGCTTCACGATCAATTCCCACGTCATCACAGGAATATGCAGCTCAGGCAATGATGCCGGAATTGCGCCATAAGCAGAGCCAATCGTAGCCACCTGCCCTGGAAAAAGCAAAGCTGCCACCAACGTTGACAAGAGCAGGCCGACCAGTGATCCAGGTATCTTGGGCCATTTTTTAGGCACTAGAATAAGCGCAGCAAGACAGATACAAGCTGTCAGGATACTATACACATTGAGTGAAGGAAGTCGATGGACGAGCTCTGCCATCGAAGGCAGAAAAGTTTCATGTCGCTCTACCCCACGCAAACCGAGAAAGTTAGCAATCTGACCACTGAAGATCGTCACGGCAATCCCCGCTGTAAAGCCAATGGTTACGGGCTTGGGAATGAACTTGATCAATGCCCCCAGCCTTAAAACACCCATTAAAATGAGTATGATGCCTGCCATAAACCCTGCTATAAGCAAATTCTCATAGCCGTATTGCATGACAATAGCCAGCAAAATTGGAATAAACGCACCCGTAGGTCCTCCGATCTGAAATTTGGACCCACCCAGCAGTGAAATCAAAATCCCCGCTACAATGGTTGTGTACAGACCATATTCCGGCTTTACCCCCGATGCAATGGCGAACGCCATACCGAGCGGGATGGCCACAATCGCTACAATGCTTCCAGAAATTAGATCCTTTCGTAAAGCCCCTGCGTTATAGCCTTCGAACCTTCCTATCCACTTCATTCCTGTAACCCTTCTTTTCTGTAGTAGCATTACTTCTCGTTACGTATTCCTTCCAGCAACGAGATAGCTTCGACTAAATGATTGTCAAAAATCTGCCGCGCCACCGCTAGCAGCTCCGTTAAGAGCGGATCACGTAGTGAATACACGACCGTTGTGCCTTCCTTAAAGCTGTTCACCAAATTTTTAGCCCGTAAGACAGCCAATTGCTGCGATACGGCAGAACCTTCGGAACCGAGCGCAGTCTGCAACTCGTTCACATTCCGTTCCCCTTCACTCAGCACCTCCAAAATGCGGATGCGCAGAGGGTGAGCCAATGCTTTGAAAAAGTCAGCCTTAAACTTCTGGAGATCTCCTTCCATGCCTGCGCCGTCCTCCTCACAGATTGTTTTCATAACGATCAACAATATCTGAATATTTGAATATTCAGTACAATAACAGTTTTGGGTCAATTGAACTATGATGTTACTCACACTTCACCATGCGTATAGTCACATTTTTCCACACTTTTATCTTTCAGGGTTGACAGCTTCCACAGGTTTCCATTAACATAACAATTAACTTTAAGAAAAGGGGGCCGACAGACATGACCAAGCTTTACACGATAATGACAATCAGTCAGCATGATACAATCACATATTCGAAATTTCGTCTCATCGGCCCCGTTCGGGCGACATGATGGGTATGTCACGCTGTCTGACGGCGTGATGAACCAGGCTTTTTTATTTTTATATGCTATTGAAAGAACAGGTTATTTATGTTTTTATGATGTACTGTATGATGTACTGATCATAAAATGTAATGACACTTTCGGTGCACGAAGCCGTAGACGACAAGTCTGCGGCTTTTTTGTTTTTTTCGAATCTTTTTATAGGATGTTATAAATTTACATGAAGAAGGGAACTACCCATTTATTATGAATATACGACCTACGACCAACTCATCTTTTCATGAAGGACCATACAGCCACCTGATGAAGCTTCCGGCAGGGGATCTGACCGTGTACGCTTCGCAGCAACTCTTCTCCTCACTGGATTACAAAGTGTTCGAGATGGCTAATAACAATTTACAAATTCCAGGTATCCGCTATATGGGATATACACCAGATGTACATGTAGGCGTCGGAACCTGCATCGGTACAACTGCGGTATGGGGAATGGAAGACGGCTATGTATCTCCCTCTATCGTTGGCAGCGATATTGGCTGCGGCATGCGCGTACACCTGACCAATCTGCACAAGGATGCTTTGAAGGAAATCAAGCTGCGCCGCAAGCTGGTTAAGACAATCGACAAATACTTGCCGATGGAAGCCCACCAACGCGGACATTATTCGGATATACGACTGGAGCATATTGTACGTAAGGGTTTGCATGGCTTACCTAATAAATATATTCCAGATAGCTACACTCCTAAGAAATCTACCTCACTGACTCATGTAGAGCACAGTAAGTTCTCCTTTGACGAGGAAGTGCTGAATCTCGTCGAAGACCGTACTTGGCACCGGGCTCATCGACAGCTCGGCACGTTGGGTGGAGGCAATCATTTTGTCGAAATTCAGGCGATTGAAATTGCGGAAGAAAATAGAGAAGTCGCTGAAGCTTGGGGGATGTTCGACGGTCAGGTGGCTGTGATGATTCATTCCGGATCACGTGCTTGGGGTGGAGCAGTCAGTCAGTCCAGTTCATCTGCCATCGCCAAAGCGATGAGCCGTCTCGGTCTCGGCACCTCCGACCCGAGACTCGTATTCGCACCGCTGGATCATCCCGAGGCAGCACATTATGTGGATATGATGTATTCAGCGCTGAATTATGCTGTGGTGAACCGACATCTGATTGCATACTCCGTGCGAGAAGCCTTCCGCGATGTCTTTGGTACAAAGTGCGAGTTGCGTACGCTGTACGATCTGATGCACAATTATGCTTGGGAGGAGTCCCATCCGGATCATGGCAGCGTGTTTGTACATCGTAAAGGTGCAACGCGCGCGCTTCCAGCAGGACACCCTGACAATCCGCGGCCTTATGAGGCGACTGGGCATCCGGCCCTGATCCCCGGCTCAATGGGGACTGCCTCTTATATTATGGTAGGTTTACCGGACGGTCAGGATAACTTTCACTCCATTTGTCATGGAGCGGGCCGTATTCGCTCGCGTTCTGCGACCAAGCGGCTTGTAAGTGTAGACGATTTTGCAGGTGCCCTGGGTGTAGGGACAGACGACGAAATTGTGGTCAACCAGGCATCTCTGGAAAGTATTATCGACGAATCTCCACAAGCCTACAAAAATGTAGATGATATTATTGAAAGTGTCACCGGGGCAGGACTCGCAGCCGTTGTAGCCAAATGTAGACCGCTGGCCGCCCTGAAAGGAGCAAAATAATGTTGAGTATAGACATCCCAGCTATTTATGAATTTGACGAACGAACAGATGGACGCATTACCGGTTATGCCGCTTATGCCCGTCTGATCGACGGTATTAGTGAAGCACTCTATAACCGCTATGGCGTAAAATACGAGCTGTATGCCAGTGATGATCCCAATATTGAATATTGGGATCTGCTGGAGGAGGATATTCGTTCAGGCAGCCCTGATCTGGAGCATGTGGCACGGGTCTTCGATCGTTTGGAGGAACGCACCATTCAATATGACGATGACGGGCCAACGCCTGAATATGGTGTGCATCTGTCGATGCGTAACAATGTATTCGCCTATCCCAAGTGGGGGATCGCACTGGCACGAGTCCCCTTTTTCCGTGAAAATGGCGTATACAATGAAGATTACGTATTTGCCATAGGAGATCAGGAGCTGCAAAGCTTCCTCGCAGGCGTACGCGGTCGTGAACGCAAGCAAAATATGAAGCGTGTCACCGTCTTTACCGATACAAGCCGTGGACTCTCTCGGCAAGCAGAACCGATAACCCGCGCAATTACGCGGGATGACGTGATTTTGAAGGCAGAAATCAAGCGGGATATCTTCCGATCACTTGATCAGTTTTTTGAAGCGGATCGTACCTTCTATCAGACTTATAACATTCCTTACAAGCGTGGGATTCTGCTATACGGCCATCCAGGCAACGGTAAAACAACTCTAGTGAAATCAATTGCCAGCAGTGTACCGGGTCCGGCTGCTTACTGGCAAATTACAGAATATACAACCAGCGAATCGGTCAAAGAGGTGTTCGAGGCAGCTACTCGCCTGGCTCCGATGGTGTTGGTCATTGAGGACATTGATTCTATGCCTCAGGAGGTTCGATCCTTTTTCCTGAATACGCTCGACGGCGCTACATCCAAGGAAGGCATCTTCCTGATCGGAACGACCAATTATCCCGAGAAAATCGATCCGGGTCTGATGAACCGGGCGGGCCGCTTCGATCGAGCTTATGAAATCAGTTTGCCTGATGAAGCGCTGCGACTGGCGTATCTTAAACTGCGTAACTTCCTTGTTTTTGCAGGTGAGACAGGTACACAGAAGGCGGCAGCGATGACGGACGGCTTCTCCCTGGCTCAGCTCGGAGAACTATATGTCAGTACGGCTCTGGAATGGCATGAGCAAGGAAAAGCCGATATTGAGCTGATTATTAAAGGCATGCGAGGCGAGCTTGATAAAAGCCGCAAGCAGGACTGGCTAAAAAATGTCTCCGAAGGAAGAGTTGGGTTTTTCTAATCCATCCTTTTATTGCCTTATTACGAAATTTATGTTACGATGATAAACAATAAAGTACCGAAAGGGTGACCTTAAGCCAATGATCTACTAATCCTATTTCCAAAGAAAAAACGTAATCTTACGAATTTTCTGGATAGGATTAGTGTAGGCTTTTGGGTATTAACGATAAGAACATTGCTTCTTTGACGGGAGCAGTGTATCTTCTTGTTCGTATGTCTGCCTCCTATCCAGAACTAATGGATAAGGAGGTTTTTTTGTATGAAAAGAATACTCGTAATTCTCATGATTAATATATTCATTGTGATGGTCGGCGTTGGTTTGATTACCCCTATTCTTCCGGAATTGATCATTGAATTTGGTGCCAGTGGGCGAGCCATCGGTTTATTGGTAGCAGCCTATGGAATAACGCAATTCTTGCTCTCTCCCATAACTGGACAGCTGTCTGATCGATATGGGAGAAAAGTTTTTATCGTCGTAGGTGTTATTATTTTTGCTGTAGCTAAATTTATGTTTGCTATTGGGGATGAGCTGTGGATGCTGTACACCTCAAGACTTCTGGAAGGAGTTGCAGCAGCCCTGATTATTCCACCCATGATGGCATATGTAGCTGATATTACAACAACCGAAGAACGTGCCAAAGGAAATAGCCTGCTAGCGGCAGCGATGTCATTTGGATTTGTCATTGGTCCAGGACTTGGCGGCCTTCTTGCAGGATATGGAACGAGAGTGCCGCTGTATACAGCAACAGGTACAGCTATGATTGCAGTTATTTTTTCAATCGTTTATTTACCTGAAAGCTTATCGAAAGAACAAATGAAGGCAGCACGGGCAACAACTCATCGAAGGGAATCTATTTTCAAACAATATGCAAGATCATTAAAGTCAAAATATGCAATGTTCTTTGTCATTGTCCTGGTGATGACTTTTGGACTCGCTAACTTTGAATCCGTTCTTGGCTTATATGTAACGGATCGCTTCCAATTCTCACCGCAACATATTTCAATCCTTCTAACGGCAGGTGCTGTGATCGGTGTCGGTATGCAGGCATTAGTTGTTGCTAAAATGATCAAGCAGTTTGGTGAAAAAAAGTTGATCAAAGGCTCGCTTCTCTTCACCTCTGCTGCTTATATTTTATTTCTCTTCGCCAAAGACTTTTGGAGTATCTTTCTTGTGACTTCCCTTATTTTCTTTGCCACAGCTATGCTTCGTCCAGCTCTTAATACACAATTGTCGAAGATGGCAGGAAATGAGCAAGGATATGTAGCTGGTATGAACAATGCCTATATGAGTGTGGGGAATATTTTGGGTCCTACTCTAGCGGGATTTTTATTTGATGTGAATATGTTCGCTCCATTCCTAACAGGCTGTTGTATTCTTTTGATTACCTTCTTGATTACATTAAAAATGAGAGTGAAATAAAAGAGGACTACTGATGCATAAAAGGCAGCTACTGGCCTTGGCGTTATTTTTAACCCCCGGCTGTAGCTGCCTTTCTGTTCAGTTTATTCCGTTTCCCCACTCAGTCGATTCAAAAACTGGATGGCCCGTGGACTGGTCGGCTGCTCCAGCACCTGATGTGGCGTACCCTGTTCAATGATTACGCCCTGATCCATCAGGATTACATGATCCGCAACCTCTGCCGCAAATTTCATTTCATGGGTGACAATAACCATCGTCATTCCTTCGGCAGCCAATTGCTTTATAACCTTGAGCACCTCACCTACCAACTCGGGATCAAGAGCAGAGGTCGGCTCGTCGAACAAAAGCACCTCAGGTTCGACCGCCATTGCCCGGGCAATACCGACCCGTTGTTGCTGTCCTCCCGACAATTGATGCGGATAGGATTCCGCTTTATCAGCCAACCCTACCTTCTTCAGCAGCTCCAAAGCACGTTTGCGCGCTTCGTCCTTGCTTTTTTTCTGAACCGTGACTTGCCCCTCCATCACATTTTGTATCGCAGTCATATGCGGGAAGAGGTTGTAGGATTGAAATACCATCCCTGTCCGCTTACGCAGCGCCAAAATGTTTTCTTGTCGAAGCTTCGTTCCTTTCGCAAAATTCAGGGCAATATCACCTACCTGAATTTCTCCCTGATCGGGAATCTCTAGCAAATTCAAGCAGCGTAAAAGCGTTGTTTTACCAGAACCGGAAGGACCGATAATCACAAGCACTTTTCCCTTATCGAGCGTCACGCCAATCCCCTTAAGCACTTCCAGCGAGCCGAACGACTTGTGTATATTCCGAATTTGGATCACCGGTACAATCTCCTTTATCTAATGGAAAAACGGCTGAGACGCTTTTCCAAATCATTTTGCAGCACAGTCAATATCGTGCTAAATAGCAGGTAAATAACTCCAGCCTCGGTATATACTAATAGCGGTTCGTAGGTGGTAGCTACAATCTGATTAGCCGTTCTGAACATTTCCACATAGGTGATGGTGGCAGCCAGTGAGGTATCCTTTACCAAGCTGATGAATGAGTTGGCAAGCGGGGGTACGGATACACGGGAAGCTTGAGGAAGCACGATCCGCCGCAGCACTTGCCAGCGTGTCATCCCCAAGGAATATCCCGCCTCCCATTGACCCTCTTGAATGGAAATAATAGCGGCACGCATAATTTCAGAACTGTAGGCCCCCACGCTAAGCGTAAAGCCGATCACCGAAGCAATAAACGGGTCCAGTGTAATACCAACAGAAGGTAAACCGTAGAAAATAATATACAATTGCACCAGCAAAGGAGTTCCTCGAATCACCCATACATAGAAGCCGAAGATCAGCTTGAGTATTCTCCATTTGGACAACCGGGCGAGTGCAGTGATTAGCGCCAGCACAAGTCCCAGAGCAAATGAGATCAGTGTGAGCGGAATCGTAAAAGAAACCCCTGCTTTTAGCAGAGGCAATAATGAATCCATAATAATTTGTATTTGGCGATCATCCATTGTACAGACATCCTTTATTATTGGGACACATCGGCTCCAAAATATTTTTCAGAAATTTTCAGATACGTACCGTCAGCCTTCATATCAGCCAACGCTTTGTTGACTTCCTTGATCAAATCTTCGCTCCCTTTATTAAATACTGCTGCGCTGTATGAAGCATCCGAAGATTCGTCCACCTTTTTGATTGGAGCATCAGGCTTTTGCTTTTTCAGATCCAGATAGGATAATCCGTCGTTGACGGTCGCATCTACCCGTTTGGAAGTGAGGAGGTCAATAGCTTGGTTGAATCCTTCGGTTGCTACAATTTCCGCCCCGTTGCTTTTTGCGATTTGAGTCAGGTTGCTAGTCAGGGATTGCCCTGCCTTTTTACCTTTTAAATCAGCAAATTTTTGGATGTCCGTATTATCATCACTCACGATCAGAACCGCCTTGGAGACAATATATGGATCGGAGAAATCATATTTTTGCTTACGCTCATCTGTAATGGACACTTCATTGAATACTGCGTCAAACCGCTTGGAGTTCAAGCCTGCAAATATTCCGTCCCATTGTGTCTCGATAAATTCCGGTTGCACACCCAGCCGCTTACTTACTTCGGTTGCAATATCGACGTCAAAGCCTGTTAATTTGCCAGCAGCATCATGGTACGTAAACGGAGCATAGGTACCTTCCGTACCAATTTTCAGCTTGCCGCTCGCTTTTACAGATTCAAGGGTAGCTGCAGCCGTTGTATCTGCTTTTCCATTATTAGAACCGTTCCCTCCGGTAGATGCATCATTCGTGCTAGTGCCTTTATCATTGTTGCCGCAAGCCGAAACCAGCAATGCCATCACGATGAGTACAATCGGTAAAAAACTAAATTTTTTCATGTTATCCACACTCTTTCCCTTTTTCTTGATAACCTAGCACAGGCTGGTCATTGAATAGTACATCATTCATTTTCGCACGTCAATGCTTTTATCCAATAATCCCTATCCAAAAGGTAAGTTATATTTTTTTATCATCTAATTCTATTCTAGGTTGACTCCATCATAGGCTGGCTATTCATCTTCACTGCCCTCGCAGCAACTTTTTTGTGTACCATTACATAAGAGATTTCGTATAATAGATTTTAATATACAGATTAGAAATATTTACCGGAGTGTGATCATGGATACCCAAAATACAACTTTATCCCCTGAAGGAAGGCACTCGGCCTGGGCTACCTTTACTTCACCTTTAAAACAATCCAAAGCGTTCACCCTCTTATGGCTTGGACATTGGATCGCGATGTTAGGAAGCTCCGTCACGACAGTCATTTTGCCACTGGTTATCTATTCTTTGACAGGCTCGACCACCATCATGGGATTGGCGATGACGGTTTATATGCTGCCAAATGTACTTATTCTTCCTTTCGCAGGAATGATCGTGGACAGAATTGACCGAATTCGCCTCCTTCTGTTCACGAATATCGCCCGCTTTGGTCTGATGTTCGTTGCTTCGGTGCTGATGTTTACGGACGGGATGAAGTTGCCGTTCCTATTCGTTGGGCTTGCGTTGTACGGATTGATGGATGGTATCTTTAATCCGGCTTATTCAGCCTTACGTGCACAAGTGTTTACACCGGACATCCGCAATGCTGCCAATGCGCTAAGTCAAATCAGCATACAAGCTGTTCGTCTACTCGGTCCTCCGCTAGGAGGCTTTATTGTATCCTTTTCCTCTCCCGGTGTCGGCTTTGGACTGGATTCTATCGCTTACCTGGTATCATTTGCCTGTTTTTGGATGCTAAGTGCTCATTTGGCCTCCATCATCGGCAAACGTCAGACCGGTTCAGAACAGGAAGATCAGGGTGGACAACATTTTCTCAAGGATTTTATAGCAGGTTTTGCTATTCTTAAAAGCCATCCTTGGCTATGGATTACGATACTCGCCTTTTCTTTCATTAATATCTGTTATTCAGGTATTATCGCTGTGCTCATCCCATGGCTGTTCAAGGTGCATCATGGCTATAATCCAGTCGTATACGGCATCGCAATGGCAAGTAGTGGCATTGGTGCCATGTTGGGAGCCTTTGTGTATGGATCACGCAAGCATTGGAAACACCGCGGTCTGCTCGCTTACTTAGGAGCTTTTGTCAGCGGTCTTGCCTTACTGCTGTTGTCTATAGTCACCTGGATGCCAGGATTGATTATGAGCATGATGCTCGAAGGATTTGGTATTATGATTTTTGCGATCATCTGGGAGACAAGCCTGCAGGAATTAGTTCCCGCTGAATCCTTTGGGCGTGTAGCCAGTCTGGATTTGATGTTTTCCTTTGCACTGCTTCCTGTCGGCTATCTGGCCGTAGGTGCCGTGGCGGACAAGCTTGGCGGTATCCTCACCATTGGTATGTTTGCAACCATTGGTATGTGTATCGTGCTAGGGGTTCTCATTGTTCCTCATATCAGGCGTTTTCAATAGAACACGGTGTAAACTTCTCACAAAAAAAGCTACTCCCACAGGTTCATTTGTGAACCTTGCGGAAGCAGCTTTTTTCCATTTTTAACTCGCGCCCCATTGGGACGGGTCTATTCAATAATTACGTAAAGTTAGCCTCTGCTCCGTCCAACGGAACGGAAGATCAAGCTCACAATCACGACTAGCACAATCGCACCAATTAATGCAGGAACGATGTAGAACGATCCGATTTCAGGACCCCAGTCTCCCAGAATCAAGCTACCCAACCATCCACCGATAAAACCAGCGATGATGTTACCAATCACACCACCCGGAACATCACGACCTGCGATAATTCCTGCCAACCAACCAATAATACCACCAACAATCAATGCCCATAACCAACTCATTTTGCGTCACCTCGTTTTAGTTTTTATCGTTGTGTTCTATTATTAACCACTCGAACTCCTTTTGAACACACAGAGACCAAATGGTTAATATTACCACTCAATGGTACGCTGATTTGGGGGCTTGATACCATCCTACGTGCCTCCCAGATTATTTATGCTCTTTGTGTGAAAAGTGTGTCTCCTATCCGTTTATCCTTGTATTCCTGCTTTTTTTGTGCCATCCTCACATTATGGCTTCACTGAAGTCACTTCATGCATAAGTTACAAAAATAACAGATTATTAAGGAGTGACCCCCACTGGAGTGTCGAGTAGGATGTGCTGCATGTTGCATTGCCATTACGATTTCTTCCCCTATTCCCGGCATGCCAGACGGAAAACCCGCTGGTGTTCCTTGCCCTCAACTCACGCATGATTACCGCTGCCAATTATTCGGAAAATCTGAGCGTCCTGCTGTATGCAGTGGCTTTCATGCGGATAAGGATACATGCGGAGACACTAATGAAAGAGCATTTGAACTGCTGAACGAGCTGGAGAAATCCACTTTACCGAGTAATGCCTAAGAGAACTCATTCTATATGAAGGAGAATTTTTGATTATGAATGTTATTGAAAAAAGAATTGCCGAATTGAAGCAGTACGTTCCCGATCTTACCACCCATAAAGATATGAATTTATTTTGGGACAAAACACTGAAAGAAGTTCACGCCAAACCTGTACGTGCATTCAAAACGCCCGTAGAAACACCGTATCCTCATATGATGGCCTATCGGGTCACTTTTGAGGGGATCGATGATACGCCTCTGCATGCCTGGTATGTACGTCCCCGATTTGCAGGAGATCAGAAGCTGCCATGCATCGTTCTGTTTCATGGCTACACAGGCGGAAAGGGCTATCCTGAAGATTATTCATCTTGGCTAATGCTTGGTTTTGCTGTATTGGCGGTAGATGTTCGTGGTCAGGGAGGAGAAACGGGGGACCGTCGGAATGACCCTCACGGAACCGTTAAAGGCTGGGTCACGAAAGGAATATTGGACAAGGATACCTGCTACTACAAAACGATTACAACCGATGCCCTTAGAGCCGTAGACTGGGCGGCGGAGCAAGCCGACGTCGATTCGGCTAAAATCGCAATCAGTGGCGCCAGCCAGGGCGGTGGACTTGCATTAATGGTGGCTGCGCTCAGCGATAAAGTTGCTACGACGGTAGCGGATATTCCTAATATGTGTCATATGGATTTTGGCATGATGAATTCTACCAGTTCACTGACAGAAGCTGCCGAATTCGCAAACCGCTTCCCCGAGCATTTGGAGCAGGTACTACATACATTGAGTTATTTTGACGTGATGAATCTAGCTCATCGCATTCGTATCCCTGTCATGGTATCTGTAGGGTTGAAGGATACAGTGTGTATGCCAGAGACGATTTTCGCTGCTTACAACCGCATTGAATCACCAAAGACGATTGAAATTTATCCGTTCACGGGACATTGGGTTGAAGGTTTCCACAGACGCAAGACGGCTGAATTTTTAGTTCAAACCTTAGCATTACATTGAGTTAACGGTTTCCTCCGGTGCATAAAAAAAGAACACCACGCATCCATCTGCGCAATGTTCTTTCTACTGCATCGGAGCCAATCTCGCTTCCATAGACAAGCTCCTACCGCACTTCACAGCGAAGCACCTCTCCTGTAAAGTTTACGATGCAGTTCTCTGTTCTGCTGTCGAATCCCCTGTCCATTTTCGCACCCAAACAAAATCCATAATCATTAGACCAAACGGAATGAAGGATGCAAACATAATGAAAAGAGGCCGCCGTAAAGACCAATGCAATGCGGTTTTTCCATAGATCAAAGCGACGAGGAGCAACAGAAAGCTCACCCGGTATATGTTACCAATCACCATAACCGCCTGGGTCATGCCCGCAGCTTGCAGCGGCTGGTGGGTGAATAGTATCGCCAAATACGCTATAGCTTGAATCCAGAGCATGAGCCGGACACGCCCTAAAGGTGTTCTTAACACAAATGTAATCCCCTCTCCATGAGCAGAGATGTTCTCTCATCCCTTATGCATCCTTTATTATAACGAAAAGATGCCCAAACTCCAACCTATCCAGTTTTGAATTTTGACCAAATGGGTTGTGTTTGATACAGTTGTGTAAGAGGTGATTGTAAAATGCTTAAACTGGGTATACTGGACCAGTCTCATATTCCTGAAGGCGGTTCTGCTCAAGATGCATTGTCTAATACAACAGATTTAGCGCGTGAAGCTGATCAACTGGGGTACAGCCGTTATTGGGTATCCGAGCATCATGCGTCCAAAACACTAGCACACTCCAGTCCCGAGGTATTGATTGCCCATTTGGCTGCTCACACATCGCGGATTCGTGTGGGTTCAGGCGGCATTATGCTGCCGCACTATAGCGCCTATAAAGTAGCTGAAAACTTCCGGTTACTGGAGGCGCTCCACCCTGGACGCATTGACTTGGGAATAGGACGTGCTCCAGGCGGCTTGCCGCTGGCTACTCGCGCATTGCAGGAAGGGAAATACCAAGCTGTCGAACAATATCCACAGCAGATTCTAGATTTAATCGACTATTTCCATGATTCGGTGCCTGACAATCATCGGTTTGCTGGCCTTCATGCCTCCCCGATGATATCAACCGTTCCTGAATTATGGTTGCTTGGCTCCAGCGGGGAGAGCGCCAGATTGGCCGCGATGATGGGTGCCTCCTACGCCTTTGCCCAATTTTTCGGTACTCCGGGCGGCGTAGAAGCTACCGC
The DNA here is from genome assembly GCF_011800295.1 of Paenibacillus sp. EKM301P. Taxonomy (NCBI): domain Bacteria; kingdom Bacillati; phylum Bacillota; class Bacilli; order Caryophanales; family Paenibacillaceae; genus Paenibacillus; species Paenibacillus sp. EKM301P. Next base: position 1,079,284 of record NZ_JAALFM010000001.1, read on the forward strand.
GCGTTACCACGAGCAATTCATGCCTTCCATTTTAGGAGATAAGCCTCACTCCATGGCGGCAGTTACGGTAGCCTGCGCTGAAACTGAAGAGGAAGCTGAGCAGCTGGCATCCAGTGCTAGTTTGTATTTCCTTTTACTCATGCAGGGTAAAGAAATGAATTCTCTTCCATCGGTGAAAACAGCCATGTCCTATCCCTATACAGAATTTGATCGTGAACGGCTGCGCCAGTCTGCAGCATGGCGTGTTGTTGGTACTCCTGAGCAGTGCAAGGAACAGCTGCTAAGACTGGCTGAGCAGTATCGTACCGATGAATTACTGGTCGTTTCTTCCATTCATGACTTCAATAAACGTGTTCAGTCCTACCGTCTGCTGGCCAAAGCTTTTAATTTGGTATAAACACAGATGAACAGAGGCTCATTTTCATTAACATTAAAACCCCCGCCTGCCTATAAAGGCAACAGCGGGGGTTTGTTGTAATATAGATACCACAAAAGTCGAATGTCATATGGTACTTTAGTAGTATATCCATCGGAACTGAAGTATAAGTTGTTTACTTCTAAAGTTCCATCATCCATATACCAAAGGCACATAAGCTATACTTCATTTCTTCAAAAGAGTGCAACCAAAAGTCCCATCTCTTTACTCACTCCAGCCAAGTTTGTCATGGCTGAATTTCTAGGGTTCTATACCCCATACCAGCTTACCTTGCTGATATACGGTGCCATGGTCCCAGTCTGCGAATGCTGTTTGGGTAGCACCATAGGAGTAATCGTTGGTCTCATCAAAGTTGCTCCAATTTGCAGCATGAATACGGGATTGAATTTCCCCGGTTTCACCGCCGGGCTGAATCGTTCCTGCTCCATCTGTGAAAGAAATTTCTACATATTTATCTGCCTTGACCTTCGGCTTTGGCAATGTTACAAAAGTCACTTTTACCTTTTCGTTGCCAATCTTGGCCCAGTCTACAAAAAACTGCTGAGCTTGTTTGCTCTCATCTGTATAATAATAGCGAATTTTCAGATCACTCAGCTTCACAGCTGTTTTACCCGTATTTTTGATATTAAATTGAGGTCGGATCGCATTATCCTTGGCATTCGTATCATCGGTGCGATATTGAAGCACGATCCCTTCATTATTACCGCCTGGTGTACTTCCACTGTGATCGTTACCATTGTTTCCACCGCTATTTCCACCATCGTTACTACCGCCATTGTTGCCGTTTCCGCCGGTATTTCCGCCGTTGCTTCCTCCTCCACCATAACTGCTGGAGCCTTCCAGAATTGCCTGTTTTACGAATTTGCCGGAAGCTGTTAATTGTGAATCAGGCCATCCACCCTTGCGATCGGCACCAGGCAACAGCGCAGCCGAGGTCTCATTTTTGTCAGCAAGCGACCAATTGGCCCAACTGATTTTACGGCTAGCCAGAAAGTCAGTCCATACTTTGGATTCATTCAGGAAAGGGCCACCGTTACCCGAAGCGTCGCTTGTCCCCCACTCGGTAGCAAAAATGCCTACACCCTTGTTCAGTGCATAATCAACCCGATCGCGCAAATATTGTCCATGTGTTCCCGCATAGAAATGCACGGTATACATTGTATTTTTGTCTGGAAGTGGATGGTCTGCTGCATCATGTACATCCTGACTCCAGGTACCTGTTCCTACAATAATAATATTATCCGGGTCCTTAGCTCGAATAACCTGAGATACCTCGGATGCATAAGGCCGAATTTGATTGTTCCAGTTCACATTCCCATTCGGCTCATTAGCAAGTTCATAGATTACGTTAGGCAAATGACCATACTTAGTGGAAAATTCATTAAAGAAAGCTTTGGCTTCATTTTTATGAATGTTCGGATCGCCATCTGAGAGAATGTGCCAGTCAATAATGACGTACAGACCCAATTTCTGTGCTGCCTCAATGGCTTCCTTCACTTTATTTTTCAATGAAGGATTGGCAATATAACCGTTTTCTTCAGTGTACAACGCAACTCGAAACACGGAAATGCCCCAATCGTCCCGCAACCATTTCATAGTGTCCTGATTCACCAGATCTCCAAACCATTGGACGCCATGAGAACTAATGCCCTTGAGCTGTACAGGCTGTCCATTTTTATCCACCAGTTTACCGCTCTTTACTGAAAGTTGTCCGTAACGTTCCACAGGGGTCGTCCCGGCCGCCTCTGCTGTTGACGCATTCCAGTTAAACCCATTCGTTAACGTTAATAGCAACACTGCTGTTAGCAGTACTGCTACTCTTTTGGCGATCCTTGGCAGGATCCATTGCCTGTTCATCATTTACACATTCCTTCCTTTTAATAAAATAGATGAGACTTATCAGTACGTTGTTCTCCGCTTTTTCGCCCCTTCCTTCATACAATAAAAGGATCAGGTCCAACATTCGATGTCACTTACCTGTATATGGATGTTACTACTATTATAGTTAGTTACATGTTACATTTCGACTTTATGCTAGAAAATGAATAAGAAGTCACGGTTTTGGGATATGTACCCCTTAGTTGGCTACTGTAGAGTACTGAAGGGACAAAAGTCTCATTTAGCTATTGAAAAATTTGGCCAATTTTGGCTGGTTAACAGGTTAAAAAGAGTCTCAATTGCAACTCTTTAACTTAAAAAAAGACTGCTTCCCGATGCCTAGGCTCGGTACAGCAGTCTTATCATGATCTTGTATATGATCGGATAATGTTAACAATATCGTCTTAACGTATGATGTCCTTATTACCCCTTAGCGGCAGCTTGAGGTTCTTGGGTTGCCTGATCTTCGTTCATATCGCCGCCATCCGTCGCTTGATCTGTCAGTACAGTCTCAGATGAGTTACCCATCACCTTGTCTATAAGTTGTAGCCAAGGTTCTTCACTGCCTCCACAACTCTCAATATCACCGAGCAGGGACTCTAGCGTGGTTCCTTCTTCTGGCAAATCAATAACTAAACTGTCTTCGTCAACTTGGATGGTGCAGCAGGTTTTCATTGTAAATCCCTCGCTTAATTCTTATTTGAGCATGCAAGTATGCTTGCTCAGATGGGATGAACTCCCACGGATCCAGGGATAAGCCTTTTGAATCCGTCTGAAATTATAAACCTAATGCATCCCAATTGCAATGAACAAACCTTGAATTTTTAAGAATTAGCGAATTAGTTCAAACATTCAGCAAGCTCCGTAAAAATCACTCCAAGCGCATAAGCCCCCGCGTCTGGATAACCAAGGCTTCTCTCTCCGACCGCTCCGGCACGTCCCATACGCGCCACGATGTTTTCTGTCTTTTTAGCCCCTAGGACAGCGGCTTGAGCACCTCGCACAAAGGCTTCCTTCACGTCAACATTTGATTTCGCGCTCTCTACCCAGCTATCCGCACATGGCACTAATGCATCAATAAGCGTTTTATCACCCACGACGGCTCCTCTACCGAAAGAACGTTCACCTGTCGATTGTATGCCTTGCACCGCAGCCTGCATCATATCTGCGAATTCGGCAATGGTCAGTTCGCTTCGTTCACCCGCAGATCGTGCTGCCGCGCGAAATGCTGAGCCCCAGATCGGACCCGAAGCCCCACCGCAGTATTCCATGATGACGAGCGAGCATGAATGGAGAAAGCTTCCCATCGTCAAGGAATCTTGGTGTAGGATGTCGCTCCATTCCCGTTTCAGCTGACGGAACCCCTTGGCAACACTCATGCCAAAGTCGCCATCGCCTGCATGAGAATCAAGATCGCAGAAAGGCACCTCATTCTTGATGATAACCTCACTCATTTTGTCAACCAGGTATATCAGATTGTTCAACGTAATCTTGTTATCCTCAATAACTGCAAAAGCAGGGGCAGTTTCCACCTCGAAAGATACTTGCCGATTTTCGTCTGCTACAGTTGATAGATCTGTGAACACGACTTGATCAGCAGGTCCAGACACCTTGAACGCAGGCGTGTTGCTTTCATGGGAAAGTAAGGTTTGCAGTTCGTCGTCCAGCTTCATGATTGAAACTGAGATGCCCGCCATATCGATACTTGTCATATAATTGTTGACGAAAGCTCGATTGATCTTGATTCCCTTCGCTGCTAGTTCGCGAGTGACCGCATAATTGAAAAGATACAGTTCTTGCAGAGGCGTACCGCCAAAACCATTGATCAGCAGTGCAATTTCTCCGCTGAATCCGTTTTCGATCTGCATGTCTCGAAGGAGGTCGGTTACCATTCTGCGTGCCAGCGTATCCGCATCTGTCAGCTTCTCGCGTCTGATTCCAGGCTCGCCGTGAATACCAACGCCGTATTCGATTTCATCAGGCCCGAGCTCAAACGTTGGCGAGCCCTTCGCCGGCACGGTGCACGACGTCAATGCAAATCCGATACTGCGTACATTCGCAGCGGCTTTCTCCGCCACTGCTTTGACTTCTGCCAAACTACGCCCCTCTTCTGCCGCTGCACCCGCGATCTTATGCACAAGTACCGTGCCCGCTACACCGCGCCGTCCGACCGTATATAGACTGTCTTCTACAGCGATGTCGTCTTCGACCTTTGCATAGTCCACTTCCAAACCATCTTCAGCAGCCAGATGAGCGCCGTTTCTAAAGTTCATGATATCGCCGCTGTAATTTTTGATAATCAGCAGTGTGCCTTTTTTCCCAGCTGTTGCTCGGATGGCCTGATACACTTGAATTTGCGAAGGAGAGGCAAAGACATCACCGCAGACCGCCGCATCGAGCATCCCCTTGCCGACAAAGCCGGCGTGAGCGGGCTCGTGTCCGCTGCCACCGCCGCTGATAAGCGTTACTTTCTCCGTGTTCAGTTCCTTTTTCTTGAGCACTTTATATTTTGGTAGAAATTCCAACTCGGGATGCGCGAGCGCGATACCACTGCACATCTCAAGAACCAAATTTTCCGTACGGTTGATGACCTTTTTCATGCTATTTTACCTCCGCTTTGTACTGGCTGCCGATCCGGTCGGCCGCAGCAATTGCCGCTGCAACCTGCTCCACCGTGATCGGAAACGGCATGGCATGAATCGATTCCTCCTCAATGCAGGCTTTAGCAGCTACTTCCATGAGTTCTTCCTGGCTGATATGATCGACACCGATATCGGCCAAGCAGACCGGCAAACCGATGGTTAAACAGAAATCCAGTACCTGATGCAATTCCTCCGTCGGTGCGTTTTCGAGCACCAGCTGTGCGATCGTACCGAACGCGACTTTTTCTCCATGGTAATAGTGATGCGTGCCTTCCAGAATGGTGAGTCCATCATGAATCGCATGGGCCGCAGCAAGTCCGCCGCTTTCGAAGCCAAGACCTGAGAGTAAAATATTAGTTTCAATGATATTTTCGAGTGCTTGTGTAACATGATTTTCATCGCATGCCGCTTTTGCTTTGGCACCGTCTTTTAAGAGCATTTCATAGCATAACGTTGCAAGTGCCAACGCCGCATTCGTACCTACGGCTGGCGCACACTGTCCCTCGAGTACTCCATTAGGCAGTCCAGCGTTGACCCTGGAGTAAGAGCGAGAGGTCGCACGGGCTTCAAAGTATGTCGATAGTGCATCACCCATACCTGATACGAGGAATCGGGTTGGTGCATTGGCAATTACAGTGGTGTCAACTAATACGACACTCGGGCTTTGTTTAAAATAGGCGTAATCGTCGAATGCGCCTTCTGGAGTATAAAGAACGGCCGAGTGACTTGTCGGCGCATCCGTCGCAGCAATCGTCGGACAGATGATAAGCGCTTCCCCTTGTGCCACACATTTCGCCGCGTCAATCGCTTTGCCGCCGCCGAGACCAACGATGCAATCACATCCATTCGCAGTGGCGATTTCTTGGAGTCTAGACACTTCTTGTCTGGAGCACTCACCCATAAAACCGCTTTCAATAAAGGTTACGTTATACTTTTCCGTAGTGGAATCAAGCTTATCTTTCACCCGCTCCACATCGGCTGGATGCGCGATCAGTAAGGCAGATTTGCCGAAGGTGCTCACATAGTAACCCAAATTCAACAATTCGTTTTCACCTTGTACATATTTGCTTGGGCTGATAAAAGCTTTTCTCATCTATAATTCCTCCCTTTAATGGTGTTTGGTTTCGTTCTGATTAAAACTATAAACGAACCATGTGAACTTTACATTGGAGGAATCAAGGAATATATTATAATTTGCAATCGTATTTTTTTGCACTGAAGCATATGAATTGTACTTTTTTGTTGTTGCTTACAGGATAATTTACTATTAAGGGATGAGAATCTTGATACGTGAACATTTGAGCATCCAGAAAATCTTTGATTTGAAAAAGTGGGAGCAGTTGCAGGATTCATTAGCATCCGTTACCAAATTAGCCATTCTCACCGTCGATTATAGAGGGAATCCCGTAACTAGCCACAGCCAATGTCAATCATTCTGCAAGAAGGTTCGCCAAGATGAGAATCTCCTTCCCTACTGCCAGAAATGTGACTCTCGTGGTGGACTTGAAGCGGTGCGTTCCAACAAACCTTATATTTATCTCTGTCATTATGACATCGTTGACATCGCGGTACCAATCATTATCGACGATAAGTACATCGGCGCCGTCATGGCAGGTCAGGTTCGCCTAGCCGATCCTTCGAACGCTTTACAGCTGGAACAAATCCTCACATCAAAAAATGAAAAACTGTACAGTTCCAAATGGGAGGAACTTAAAGACTACTATGCCGATCTGCCGACGATGACCTATCAGGAAATTCAGATGATCTCCAACATGTTATCCTTATTGTGTAATTATATTGTTGAAGAAGCAATGAACAAAAATCTTCTCGCGGAAATGTTCGAAAAGGCTTCGGCCATACAGTCCAGTCCGCAATTGTCTGATATCCTTCCTGGCTACTCGCTGAAGCATATCGAAAGCCTTAAGAAAGAAATGAATAATTTCTTAGCAGATGCCTATCTGAACTCCTCAGGGGATGAGGATATTCCGTGCGGAAATCCTGTACTCAAACCCGCCTTTGAATATATTTATGAGCACAAAGGTGAAACTTTCTCTCTAAAAGCCATGGCTGACTTGTGTCACATTAGTCCGAGTTATTTTAGTCGGCTGTTTGCGAAGGAAACGGGTGAGAACTTTTCCAGCTATCTTGCCCGCTTAAAGATGAAATGGGCGAAGCAGCTGCTCGAAGCTACAGATATCCCTGTATCCCAGATCAGTAGTGAGCTCGGCTTTAATGAGCCAGGGTATTTTATTAAAATATTCAAAAAATATGAAGGCACAACACCCGCGGTATACCGAAAGTATTACAAGGGATAAATATAAAAAAACAGATGATTCATGGGTCTATCATTACCATGATCATCTGTTCATAATGTTCTTGCCCATGCTACCTCTTCAGTGTGTACTGATCAGGCTGCCTGACCTTTTTGTTAGTAATTATATTATGGCGTGTTTCTTTAGAGCTACTGTAATGTTTCTGACTGATCCTGAGCATTCGTTTCATTGTGCATAGATTCTGACTTTTTCTTGCGAAATAATTTGGCAAAAAACTTGCCTATCACACCAAACACACCTACACAAGCAGCACCAATGAGGACAAGCACCTTAACTCCCGCGCCCTTAATAAAAGCAAGGATTAATGCCAACAAGCCTACCTTTTTAGCTACTGCCAAGCCGGCCCCTCCCAAAATCAGTCCGGTCAGGCCATACTCAGAAATTTTGTCCGTTGAAGCATTAAAATCTTCGTATCGCTCACCTGATTTGACTGTCAGCTTGGGTAATATTTTCTCATTCAAGAACTTCTTATCCGCGTCCAAATGTGCAGGATCGGACACTAATATGGCAGAGATATAACCCTGACGAGTGAGCACACGAACATTATAATTAATCAGCTTTTCCTTGTTCCCATCCTCCGCCAGCATAGACCAGGTTAAATTATGGGTCGTTTCATTATAAAAAGGCTCCACATCCCAGCCTGTAACATACAGGCGATCACTTTCCGCTTTTTCCTTGTTACTCTCTTCCGTACCCTCTTTATAACTATCTAGAATGGCATCTGCATCGATGTCTTCTTTTTCATCATCCTTGATATGTCCAAGTTCATTGTATTCAAAAACAACTTCCCAATTTTGATTTTCATCCTTCGGAAATATACTCCCAATTTCCTTGCCAGATGGCTTTTCGTGATTCATCTCGCTTACCTTCGCAGTGTTAGCCGCATCCAAAAAAAGAAGAGATGAGTCTAAATCAACCGCAGCTACATTTCCCAGGTCTACCTTTCGGCCACCCTCAATCCATTTTAACTGTTCACTGGATGAAGCCCATGCATTTCCTCCACTGAGTAGCACCAGACTAAGCGCCAACAGCGCTCCCAAAATCGTTTGGCCCCATCTCATTTTGTAGTTACATCTGTTATCTAGTCTCTTATTCAAAACTCATTGCCCCTTTATAAATTCCAATATCTCCCGTGTTCCCAACCATATTAGCCACTGCATTATATTTTGTCAATTCACCGTAGCAAAGGGCGTTTCCACGACTTAAAACTCATTTTTATACATATGTATGCAAATTTTCTACTCTAATCGGACTGGTTTTACAAGGTATGGAGGAGCGATATAAAAAGACTCATCATGGACAAGCACAATTGCGCAATCGCTGCAACTTATCCGTTCAAGTCTCTCTCACTTATAATTTCTTAAAAGACGTATTCCTTGATATGACAACTTTGTTGACCTCAAGCTTAGTCTCAAGCACATCCATCTAGCCTATAAAATGTCGAATTTCAGCAGGTTAAGGAATGCATACTTCACCAAACAAGCGACTATAGTCTTAGTGACTTTATGCCTGTTTTTATACATATGTCATCTTTTTTATTTAAAAAAATGTATAGGCTTACACCGGATTGATTTAACAAATACTGGGGCACAGAAGTAAAGATAGAGGGGATGCATACTCCACTCCTCTATCTGATGTTCTAATCCACAATCATCCGTCCAGCTCCACCGCCCTGCCAGCGGCCTGTTGTGCGCTTCCCCCGTCCGGCTCCTTCCAAAATCAGCACCAGCTGCCTATGAAGCTGAGCATGTGAATATTCCTTATATTCCACACCACTTCGGTTTGCAATATAATGCTGGATAGATTCTCTGTCTACAGCCTCCAGGTTCAGGCACATCATAGCAAACATACAATCCATCGGATCGGTTGTACCGCTTTTGAGCAGCTCGGATGCAAAATAGCGCAGCGTTTCTGGGCGCAATGTACTTTGATACAACCCCGCAAACGGGACATGAATATCACTCCATGTATTGAACTCAGTAGCCATATCAGCAAAATCCTGATAATTGGAGCGAAGCACGGCTCCATCTTTGAGTTTGAATCGGCCCAACTCCAGTTCATCCAATCCAATCTCAGCCTCGGCCTCTAGCACAATATCTGCATGATGCACGGTGAAATCCGGGCGATCGGTTTGTTCCAAAAAGAGCAGCTTCAACACCGATAGCCGCCCCGTAGCCACATATGAAACTTCCTGCTCTTGCTCCAGCAGGTATAATCTATTTTTATGCTTTACAATGCCTCTGCCTACGGTCAGCGCATGTTCCCCGACGGTCACATTCATTCCGGTAATAATACCATCCGAATAATCCTGATACCGGATATCCAGAAAGCTACGGGGGTAATCCCGCAGATTTTCCAGCATCTCGGTTTTGAGAATGCGACCTTTTTCAAACTTTGGAACGATATGCGTTAACATGGGGTTTCCTCCTTTCTCTATTCTTCTTTATTTAAGGGAACAGATAGCCGATTCACACCAGGCGCAGGAGGCGGAACAATAACTCCATCATCGGTGGTGGGTGGAGCTTTACTTACTCCAAGTAATCCAATAAATAGGCGAAAATTCTTTTCTATACATCTGCGTATATCCATCGTGCTCCCCCCGATTGAAGACTGAGGTTTAATCTCAGAGTTTATTGATCTACCTTTACATCCCGGCTCCGCGCCCAGCCTGCTCGCGCAGTATATAATTCAGCTCGCGCTTGTCCACAACATAGGTACGTGCAATCAGATCGTGAAGAGCCTGTTTTCTAGCTGTAAAGCCTGCCATGATAAAACCGATCCACAAAATGATACTCGATACAATTTTACTCCAGTAGCGGGCACTCGCACGTCCAAAGCTCAGCTTTTGGTTAAATTCATCTACTACAACGATACCAAGAGCCAGCTTGCCCACCGTAGCTCTGCATTTGGACGATTCCATGATCGCAAAATACAACCATGAAGCCCCCAAATTCATCAAAGTTTGTCCTAATAATTGCATAGTAAAAATAGCAGTCGGCCCGTCTGTCAGCATAGAGGTTTCTGCCGGAGATGGCACCCAATCTACAATGGCCTGAATGATGATCCAGACCAGCCCGATAACCATAAATACAAATCCTAAAATAAGGCTGTCAATGATATAGGCCAAAGTTCGTTTCCAAAAACCTGCATACAGCATGTTATTCCCTCCATGTGTTGTGTGCTTTTCTGATTTCTGCATTTTGCAAAATCCTTAATTTATTATTTCGTGCCGTCAAAGAAATCCAGCTCGGAGAGATCATTTTCGAAGGCATAAAAGCGCTTCGGACCCAGATACAGCAATTCATCACGGCGAGTAATCGGTACGACGTAAAAGCCCCAACGACTATCCCCGACAAAAACAAAATATTTCGTCTCCTCATTGCGAATGGAATCCGTATCATCCTGTGGAATATCCTGCCCGTACAGCACAGCAATTTCCTCATACGGCATGGGTTCAAAGGCATCTGGCCGACTGCGGTACACATGACGCTGACGCAGCTTGCCCCCGTTGGCCGTCAGGAAAAATTCCACTTCGACCGCTTGAGACGGCCGGGAAATAGAACCGCGTACCCGGTTGCTTTCCAAACTCGCAATCAGCTCCTTCTCACGCCCCGTATGCGTCCATGCGCTGACCGTATACGGAATCGCTGGAATATGATTGGTAATGACAGGCTCAATGGTTCCCATTTTTTTAGCGTTCAGGTAACGAATAGCCCCGCGCAGACAGGCCATTTTCAACTCAGGTACTCGGCTCAGGTCTTCTGCCTTTTGTCGGAACTCAATACTGCGCCCCGGTACAAATTCCTTGAGTGCTTCGCGGAACACGTCTATCCGGCAGGACTGCCCGGTCAGTTTGATAATCGAATAATCCTGCAAGCGTCCCTCCAAATAAAAATCATCCATAAACTTGCGCACAATATTGTAGATATCTGCCTTAAGTAGCTGCTGTACTTCACGAATATTAAACACCACATCAGGTAGACCATATTCATCACGGAACCGTCCGTTCTCAATGACCGAAACCAGCCAACGATCCATTACGGCAATGTTCAGGTCGCTTTCAGCAGATAATACCTGCTCGGATTCAAAGCGGCTGCGCAATATCCCCGTACGTAGAAAAAATTCCTTTTTCATATTTTCTGCCGCACTCCACAGCAGATGAAAATTACTCAGCACCCGTTGATATTCATCTCGTGTAGCATGCTCGTACCGTTTGAACGCGGTAGGCAAGATCGCCTCTGCGTCACGATACCGTTCCTCCAGCCCTGCATATACAGCATCTACACCAAACTCATCCACATGACGGTACAAATCTCCCGAAGGAATGCCGATCAGAGCATCAATATCAGTGTCAGGCAAACGCGTCTCAGCAGCATAATAACCTGCAAATACAATTTTCATAAACTGCATAATCCGATACGTCAGATTATTTCCACCAAAATTGGTATCCCCATTCTCATACGTTGTGTGAATATCCAGCTTGTAAGCAATACGTCCATCTTCAATCCGGAAGCGGCAGGAAGACAAATCTGTCGTGCCCCCACCACAATCAATGACAAGTGCCTGATACTCCTCACCGTCTGCAAAAGTTCCTCGTTCCATCTGATCTGCCAACGTGTTGTACAGCACTGCCAGCCCTTCATCCAGCGCATCCTCCGCTTCAATCCGATAATCAGGCAAAATATCGCTAAACATCTCAATAAATTGGGGCTGCAGCTTGACAGGAGCAGAAAAGTGTAAATTGCGAAACCGACACTTAAATTGCTGCTCGGCTGTAGCAATCACATAACGGATAAACGCCGCTAAAATATCGCTGCGGGAAGCGGTTGCTGTATTCCCCTCAGAATCCATTAATTCTTCGATTCGCTTATAGTCATTGACCCAACGTTTAATCCCCCGCAATACCGTAGCGCGGCTGCCTGCCACATCACTTCCACGTAGTGCCTCCTCCCCAAATACATAAACGATATGCTCGGGATTGGAGCAGTCCGCGACGCGAATGGCGGTCGGCAGCACTTCGATCCAGTCGCCTACCGTACCTTCTGGACCAGGGAATGACACATAATTGATAGCGTCCAGCCTTACTGTGCTGCTCATCCCTGTATCAGGGGCCGTAACGTAGGAACTATCCAAATAAGCACCTGCCGTGGTGTTCGAGGTGCCAAAATCAATCGCCAGTACCGCATCGGTTGTTTCCGTGCCCCGAATGATCAGCTCTGCCACCGGGATTCGATGACCCTGAAGTTTCAGCGGTAGCATCGGCTTATCTCCATAGTAGAGGTTATAAAAATATTCTGACTCCTGTCTTCGCAGAAACAGCAAGCTATAGCTATGATTAGATGTCTCTCGCAGTTCAGCATCGCGGTGACGAGAAAGATAATATACGCCTGTTCGTCCCTCATCCTTCACCAAATTTAAAACACCACATAATTCCCCTGTCGCATTCACCAGCAGCACATTAGATGAGCTCAGCCAAGGCAAATCGGATTCGATCCGATAGTTGTCCATGCGACCTGTGCGCACCCCCTGATACAGCGTGATTTTGGCGGGAACCCGAATACCGCCACTTTCCTGCGGGCGGTCATTCCAGTTGCGCTGTAGTGCCGATTGCATACGTTCAAAACCGTCAGGATTGGGTCTGGTAATGAGTAGATGCTCCTCCGCGCTTCGAAATCGCAAAATTACGCGAATCAATTCTTCACGTGCCAGACGATTCGCAAAGCCCTCGACCAGTCGCTCTTTATCACATATCCCGCGCAACTGAAAGGTCGTCATTTGCTCCAATTCCGCCCGCGTGTATTTAGTCGTGAAACGAGCGCTTTTTCGATCGGTGAGCGGGTCTAGCAACCTGTATGTATAGGGTCCGTTCATCGTTCACATGTCCTTTCTTAGCCATTTAGCCTTAATAGAGGGCGATAGCATCTATTTTCATCGTAGGGTCTTCCTCCAAAATGCCGAAATGACTGGTCCAATACAATTCCGTCGTAAACCGTGCTGGAAGAAACAAATCGAGAATCAGATCGACTTTGATTCGTGACAGCATCGTCTCCTCCTGGCCAATATATATGAGTAGTTCGTCTTTTTCCTCACAGTTGGTGTAAATGATCGAGCGATGGAAGACGCGACGCATCGTTTGTTTTAACAGATGTACGGCTTCCCCCGTCTCATACAGGCGCAGCAGGCCTTCAGCAATCGCGTCTTGTTCCTCACGGTTTAATTGTCCAAAGGCTTCCTTTACCTTCGGGCCAAAGATGCCATCCGCAATATCACGCTGAACAAACCGGATATGGTACTCTCGCCGATTCATGCCTTGATACAAATCGATCTCCGCCAGAAAATGCATCATAATATCAAATAGCGATTCTCTCAGCTCCAGATCCTCTGCTGCATCCGGTGGAAACAGATCCCGAAAAATAGAATAAAAGCGGTAGTACGGATTAATCTCCACTACCTGCTCCAAATGGGACGTATTCAGCTCAGCCAAGCTAAGCTCCATATACGGAGAATAGCTAACAGCGGGTACGAAGCGGAATTTATCTACATCCAGCCCCTGTTTCCTTGCGCGCATGAGCAAATCCCAAACGTAATTCACACCCATTCTCCTTCACACTTGTACTCTGGAAAATACATCTGCACTTCTGACACCAAAAAGCTCATTAAATCGGACAAAATGTAAGCAGGTGTGGTTGGCAACACATCCTCAGAACCACGTCTGAACCCCAATCGCATGATCTGCTTGCCATCCTCTGTCCGTACATTATCGCTGACAAACGGATTTAACGGATACGTCTGAGTTTTGGTTACAAGGTTGCTTATATCATTTCGCCCAGCACCTCCCCAGATGTCCACACGCTCTAGCTCTAGCCCCTGTGCCGCTTCAAACGAATTAACGATGCGCGTGATCTCTGCTTTAGCCCGGACAATCACGGCCTGTTTTCCTGCATAGCGACCCAAAAAGCTGTCCTGCCGCCGATTAGACAATACCGGAAAAGTCTGACGACTAAGCTTGGTTGTAAATGGTTTCGTAACCTTCAACACATTCCATTCGCCAGATTTATCACGTGGTGTGACAATCGTCAGTTCCTCTTCTGTCCGCTTGATATAGCGGATATCACTTTCAGTCCCGTCAATCAGGTAACCATGCTCTGATCCTGTTTTACGCAAAGGCAGCACATGCTCATAGTTCACACGATCCATAGCTGGTATAGGAAAACCGCTGTTCTTTAGAGCCAGTCTTTCAATGTTCCACAGCGGAAAAACATCGGCTTTCTTATAAACGTCGAATTCCTCCAACGAAATCGAGATTTCATGGATTTCTTCATGAGCGGCCGGCTCGCCGTCCCCACCAATCAATACACAGTCCACAAATTTATAAGCGTATGGATGATTAATCGTTTTCCACGGCATACCATTTTGCATAAATGTATGATACAACTGCTCAATCTCCAACATATAAGATCGGTTATGCTCCAGACGAAAACGAATCGGGTAATTTGCAGTTTCCGTGACCAGCATTCCTAAGAAAATTCGTTTGCTGCGTACCAGTGCCGAGATTTGTTCGGTCTCCATTTCGAGAAAAAGCGTAAATAGCGGCATCTCCCCGCCTTCGCGTACCACCTCTGCCACACGACTGATGTCTACCTGTTTTTCTACTGCATCGGAGGGCAACACAGGATATAAAAATTCATGAATCGGGTCGTAGTCCTCACGCGATGTCAATGACACATACACATCAAACTTTTCTTCTGTATTCTCAATTTCCTCAAATACCCGCCGTTCTAGCTGGCGGGTCATTTCTTCCTGATATTCGACGAGGTTCATAAATACCCCCGCCATCATATTTTTCAGTAAACGTCTCTGCTCTAAATCGTCCATCTTGCTCAAACGATCTTGTACCAGCTCTTTCACGACGTCTCACTCCCTTCCGGCTCCAGCATTCAATGAACATAAAAACTTATTTCCCGTTCGCAGCAGCCTGATCTTGACTCTCTGAATTCGACGCCCCGGCTGCTTTAGAAGCAAAATCAGCAGTTCCTTGCTCTTTGCTGGTGTCCGCCTTGGTCGAAGCGGCATTGCCATCCCCCGTACCACCACTTTTTGCAGTCGGAGAGGCTTCCTTCTTCGCGGGCGTAGCACCCGCTGAAGCCGTCGGCGCAGCCTTCGCTTGCGATGCTGTGGCAGAGGTTGCCGCAGCGGAAGATGAAGCTTCACTCGCTGCGTCTCCAGCATCTGTGTCGTTCAACACTCCGTCAGACAATCCCAATCCAGCAGGAAGCTGTCCATTTTTCTGCTGCTCCGCGCTCTGCTTTTCCTCCGCCTTGGCTATGCTCCGCTCCAGCGCCAGAACACTTTCGAGCTTATCAATCTCCTGATAAATCTCCTGTGCCCCGCTATAAGCATCAATGGCCCCTTCATAATCGAGATCTTTCATCAGCCGATCCCCTTTGGCCTGAAGCTTGCCAGCTTGAATCTCCTTGAGCTGCTGCTGAATAGCTGTCAATTTATCATTGGTCTCTGTAATCTTCTTCTCCAGCTCTTTTTGCGCGGACGTATAGCCGGATTCCATCGCAGCCTTATTTGCTTTTTTGTACAGCTTGAGTGCATTTGTGTAATCGCCACCCTGGAATTTTAAATCTCCGTCCTTCATCCAGCTCGCCGTCTCGGCATAGCTGTCCAGTTGGTCGATTTTATGCTCAATGTCCTTCACATTAAATGGTGGATATAGCCCGGCGCTTTTCCGTGCTTTATCGTAGCTGGCTTCAGCTTTGGTAAAATCGGCCTTTTCCACATAGCCGTCTCCGTCGACCATCAATTGAGATACTTTCTGCTCTGCCGTGTACAACCGCTTGTGAATTTTATCATTAATCTTAACTGCCGCGTTTTTCGCTTCACTGTAGGATTTGAGCGCTTTTGCATAATCGCCAGCTCTTGCATAATCATCCGCGGCCTGAGCCGATTCGATCATCGTTTCCAGCGCAGCCGCTTTGTTCGCAGCCATACGCGCCAGTGTAATCCATGCTCCCCCGCCCACGATTACAAAGGCGAGCAACGCAATCAAAATCCGTTTGATCAGCTTACGACGGTTTTTAGGCTTTTCCTGGAAAACTTTGTTTACATAAATGGCGGCAGCCGTGTAATTATTCACCGTCCGGCGCTGTTTGCTCAGCAGGACCTCTTCCAACGTATCCGTCAGCATACCCGGGTCCTTCGCTTCCTCCAGCGCACCCAGCATTTCCGCCAGTTCAACGTCCTCCCACATCCCAGATGTAGCGAGCAGCATGACATCTCCATCTGCAAGCTGTGTCTTTTTGGCGTAATGGGCATGAACCCCATTCGGATTCCCCAAGTATTCCAGCAGATTCCCCCGTTCCTCGTGTGTACTGGTCGCTTCGTCTGGAATACGACCATCATCTGCCAGTGACTGAGCCAGGCTATGATCCTTACTACGAAAATTAAGCCTTCCATTGCGAAAATGATATAGCCGCACATTACCGCACGAAACGTACACCATTTTGTTGTAGTTGGTCACTACCATCAGTAGACTGGCCTTAAGCCGGACACGACGGCTTTCAAATTGCAGCCATTCCTGCGCTTCACGCAGATCTCTCATCAAACGCCGCTTGGACATGGAAGGCTTCTCCATAAAGTTTTCCAGCACCGTTTTGACTACCATTTCTGCACTGCGCAGCTCCTGATCCGAATCCAGACCGTCTGCGAGGACATAACAGGCCATGTCGTCCGTCTCCATGAATGCAAAATAGTCCCGGTTATCTATATAAGAGCCCGCTTCCGACACAAAGGCGGTACTAAAATCGCTGTTGTCCTTGCGCATCGCTACCCCCGTCTTTCTTGTTTCATCCTATCGCCAAAATAAGCACTGTCGCATTATCCTGACTTTTAAACCCTTTATCGTTAATGGTGTCGATCATGGCATCCGCCATTTCCTGCGGTGTTCCGCCCTTGCGCATGATCTCTTCCTGCTCAATCTCCGTCAGCGCCTCCTGAATGCCATCACTGCACAGCAGCACATAATCACCCGAATACAGGCGAATCGGTGCATTCCCCAGTTCCATGCTCTCAAAGCCTTCATAACCTAAGTAGTTGACCAGTTGATTGCGTACAGGACTCGTTTTAGCTTCCTCCGAGGTCATTTGTCCAGCAAGCACTCGTTCCTCCAGCAGTGTTTCCGCTGTATGCTTGGAATTGACTGTCTGAAAGTGACCATTGCGGTAAATTGTAATCAAGCTGTCGCCCACCGCTCCGTAATACAGCTGATAGCCGCACACAATGACCGCCGCGAGCGTCGTTCCCCCGCCCTGCCCATTCAAATTTTGCAAAATACCGCGATTGCTTTGGGTTGCCGCCTCTGCAAAATATCCGTTCAAATTCGTTGCATCTTCTAACTTGGCAAATGCCTTCGTAAAAGTCGTCACAGCCAAGGTACTGGACATACGTCCATTAGCCAGCCCACTGATCCCGTCTGCAACAACAGCCAGCGTACCCACAGGGGTGGTCATACTGGAGAAATAATCATCCTGCTCGCTCCGGCTCCCGATCGTTTGACCATTTCCAATCTCAATTCCACTCACGGTACGGCTGCCGGAACTTCGCGTCAGTCGTATACGGATGATGAGAAGAACAGCGAACAGCACCGCAGCTCCACATACAACAAAATAAGGCTGCATCTCGTTACCTCCCTGCACCATTGCCCACTTCCGTTCTAATTTTCGTTATCCCACTCGAAATGAGCGCCGCACAGCGGAATAAAGATAAATTTGCTGCGTCCGAGCTGAATCACGTCATAAGCAGCCAGCTCCACTGGTGAATATACCGCCTCGTTATTGTGATACGCCAAGCCTGACGAATCGCCTGGCAGCAAGTAAAAGTTGCGTTTCTTCGGATCATACACAATGACCGCATGATTTCTGCGGGAAATCGTGTTGTCTCCGATAATACGGACATGCATTTCCTCTGCGCGCCCGATAAAGTTTTTTTCTGCCATAATGCGATAGTCCTGACCCACCTGTGCTCCTTCGATACATACCAGCCATCCGGTTACCGGGTGAATCCCTACCGTCTCGCCTAAATACGGCATGGTTTTGTCATCGTCTCCCGCAACGTTTGTTTTCGCTGCTGGTTCCGCGCTCTTGGGTGCGGCTATATTTACTACCGAATTACAATAAGGACACGTATTTCCGTGCTTTCGTGTACTGAACATGTGTCCGTTCGGGCATCTTGTCAAACTCATAGTCGGTTCCTTCCCCCATTGTCTTGATTGTCTTTACAGCGATCTACGTGTTGTGCAATTTCTTCTATTTAACGAGCAGCCTGGTATTGGCAATATATAACAAATCGCCTGAGTAAATTCGGTAAGGCTCGCCACTTTCCAGCTTTTTGGTGACACTTTCGTTCGCAGACCGTAGCCCGGTACCGTTGCCGGAATCCACATCCTCCACAAACCAGTCGCTGTTTACCCGGTTAAGTACCGCATGCTCCACACTTACCAAGGAAGCATAATCTGTACCTGCTAAATCAATATCCGCTTCAGAGCGTGATGTCGTTTTGCCGATTAACAATGAGGTTTCGCCTTCAATATACCATTCTTTAACGGACTCACCCTCTTCATCAATCAACACCAGCTTGGTAATCCGTTTACGCTCTGCCTTTGGCTTGGGCACAGGTACCACGGACACCAGATTGCGCAGTATGTATACAAGCACGCTAATCCCAATACCTATCGCGACCACAGTCTTCAAACCGCTGTAGCCTGTACGATTAAACACATAAAAGGCGATCGCCAGCATCAGCCCGAACATGGCAACATCTATGATGAAAACCCATCTGCTCTGCGCCGTTTTCACTGCTTGCTTCCCCCGTTTCTATCCTGAAATCATCACTTTTTACGAATACCAAAAAATTGGTTGAACATGGCTGAGGTATCCGTCGGATCACCGGATTTTTTTGTTTTTTTCCCTGGTGAGCCCTCCTTCGTTTTCGGATGAAAGCCGAAAAATTGCTCAAAATCAGTGCCTATGTCAGCCGGATTGAATCCTTTAGCTGTCCTACGCGTACCGCCTGAAGGTGCTGCCCCTCTCGCTTTATCTTGCTGTTCTCCGCTAGTTCCCGTAGCTTTTCGGATGAGCTCAGCATCGTATGCCTGCCGCAATGCTTCGTCACGCAAGGTATTGTAAGCCTCGTGAATCAGCTTGAACTTGCGCGTTGCTTCCTCGCTTCCCTGGTTGGTATCAGGATGATACTTTTTGGCCAGTTTACGGTAAGCTTGCTTAATCTCTGCCTCCGAAGCATCCCGGCCGACACCGAGCAGCTCATAGTAGTTGGTCATTGTCTGATGTTCCCCTCTCCGAAAAAAATAAATATTAAGAGACCCGTAGGCCTCTTAATATTTATCCACCCTTCACGTATGCGCCGGGTGAGTGTGTGTTTAATCTGCGCTTAACATTAAGACGTTAAGCTTAAACCGGATATCCGCCGTCGATGGTAGCCAACTCGGTTTTGTCTTTCTTTTGTTTGATGTAGAGTGTAAACGCACCTACACCTTCTGTGTCGCCGAAGTGCTCGTTGTAGTCTACAACGAAAGCATTCGGGAAGTAGATTTTACGCACCACTTGATCGGCTGCGATAACTTCCAGTGTTACTTTACGGTAGCTGTCTGCTTTTTCAGCAGGAACCAGAGACCACAAAGCCAGTTTCAGCGTGTCATCCGCGCTGTCACCATCTACTGCTGTGATGATTTTACCGCTGATGCGCAGCGTGGAGCCTACGTCAGTGGATCGTGCATTGGAATCGTCCGGTGTATCGGTGTCATAAATAACCGTTTGGATGTTATCCAAGCCCAGCTCGATTGTTTCTTGTCCTTCTACTTTCAATCTGAATCCCATGTGTGTTGCCTCCTTGATATTAGGTAAAATGATGGCGGAAGAAGCAGGGCTTCTCCGCGATTTATGTATAAAGGCGGTTCTGGATAGAAACGCCTCTACCATCTTTCGTAGTGCTCGGATCATGATTTGACCGAGCTGGTTCCCTTAGTGATCATGACTTCCAGGTTCTTCACATTACCATTGAAGACCAGATCGATATGACACATATTGCTTTTCTCGTCAATAATGAAGCTCATATCATCTCCGTCCTGAATGATCGAGTTCACAGATCCTCTGCTGCTCAGCCACTTGCTCTTCTGGCTGCTCGGATTGTTACTAAAGAAGCGGACGATATTTTCGTGCTTGAAGTCACCTGTTTGGTAGCGCAAAATACGTTCAATGTACGTGCTGACCAGCGTTTTGTAGATAGAGTCAAAGCCGTCCTCGGACATCGCCATGCTTCTTGCCTTGTAGACAGTAATCCGGCGGATATCCTTATCCTGAATCTGAGCATTCTCGGACGAAAATACAAAGCCAAAGTTTTTACGGTTGATGGCATCCTTGATCGTGTTGGTGAACCCAGTGATTTCCTTGGCCATCGTCGTCACCGTGCGCAGACTGTTGTCTCCAGCTTCAATGTCGAAGCGTACACCCGGGAAGTTTTTATTGACCGTTTTGAACGTCTCACGCAGGTATTCAGGACATTGATAGGAAGCGACCAAGCCAGCGGCCACATAGGCAGCGCCTACATATACGCCCTCGATCCACAGCTTGAGAATATCTTCTTTTTCCTTGGAGAGCTGCACACCGTCTTCGGTCTGTAGCATTTTGCTATCAATAATGACACCCGATTTATCCTTCGGAATAATGGTAAAGTTTGGTACACAAGGAATCGCAAATTCGCTATATTCTCTGCGTACAAGACTGGCGCATTTATCGACATATTTATCGATGCCTGCTGTCGCCATACTGTTGAAGGTCGTCTCTTCACCGGATTCAAAGTTAAAGAACATTTGAATTTTGTAATCCTTCACGACTTGCAGCAGCATCGAAAGCGATTCCATCGAATTTCCGCCCTGCTTTATGACCTTCTCGTTGCCCTTAAAGCGTTCACGAGAAACTTTTACCTTACCGGCTGCTTCAAGCTCGATAGATGGAACGATCCCGAACCAGATGGTGTCGCTGAATTCATTTTTGGCATTTACGGTGTTCAGGTACGTTTCCAGACGCGGGATATTGCTACTTTTCACCAGCATGTCCAGCTTGTTATTCGCCACCAGCATTGTCGGCAGCATCCCTTTGCTCTTCGTCGCATATTGATCGAAGAACATTTTGACACCGAGGATTTTTTCTACCAGCGGCTTAACCGCCTTTACAAAATCATCCTTGGCATTTTTATAGAACTCCAGATACGTGTTGTAGTTCTGAACTTCAACCGCTGTGTCAACCTTGGTCTGAACAGCTGGCAGTGGCACAAACGTGCGAACCACCAAGTCCTTCACATAGTCAGAAGGCGTATCTGTGATAGAGTTGTAATCTTCTTCGAATACTTGGGAGAGATCGCCAGTGCTGTTCTCATCCAACAGCATCAGTTCAGTACTTTCGCTCTTCGGCGCTTCAATAATTTTCAGTTCGCCGCTTTCCCCAATGGAGAGCATACCCACCTGGATCAACTCACCGGCGTTTTCCTCTTGGGCCCCACCGAGCAGAAGTCGGGTTTTGATGTCCTCAATGGCCAGTGGCAGCATAGCCATAACGTTGTTATAGTTCTGGCTCGCTTCCTCGAACATGGCATTCAGTTTGTCACCCATGTCGAGTTTCTTCGGATCGCCATCATCCAGCTTGTCGTATTCACCGTACATATAGTGAATTTCTTTGCGGACTTGACGAATATCATCCATAACCTTTTTCGGTGAAATCATATCCAGCAGATTTTCAAACTTGAAATCTACATTGGTGATACCTTGACTGCGCTTAGTATCAATGAGCGTAAACAACATTTTCAGAAAATCATTGCTTTGATTGATACGAATTTCAGAAATGCTATCCTCATCAATTCCCTCAGGCTTTTTAAGGGTGTAGACGACCTTTTGATTGGCCGCGTTAAAAAATGAATACACGGTCGGTGAAAACTTATCCAAAAATTCGTCAAAGCTGCGCACCAGAAGGTGCTGATTAATTTCCTTGATCTTCTCATCGCTCAAGCTGTCGATACCCTTCACATCACCTACAATGGTGATCAGGTCCAGCTTTTCCGGGTTAATCTCTTCAAAAAGCATTGTCCGGTTGGTTTGATAAATGATTTCCATCGCTGTCGACAAATGAATAAAGTTTGAGTATAGGTCCATTGCTCCATATTCGGACATGGGATGTCCAATTTGAAACGGACGAATATTCATTTTTAGTTCATTTGCCTCCTCCCCCCTACTTAACATTTAAATTCGTCAAAGGATTGAGCTTATACCACATTTACGGTACAGGCATATAACCTCGAAAATCGGTCCGAAGCGCTATTCGGCTTTTAACGGCAAGGCATTCAAATGAGATAAAATTCAAAATCAAAAGTCATATAACACAGAAACTTCAAATTTATGATTTCGTATTCCTAACTTCAATCCCAATTTTTGCCGTTGATACGAGAGCTATCATACAAAGCACCCTTTAGTTTTGTCAATTTCTGTAGTCTCAGATTGAAATAGGGCATTTTGGCTCATTTTATGCGTGAATACGTAATTTTTATGATATGTTAGACCTGTTTCTTCAGGGAAATATTCACAAATGGAATCCAATTGCCGATAGAAGTTCATTGGATATTTCTGATAAGCGTAAAAGTATCAAATTCATGGCTAATGTGAGGGTTTTCAGCTATTTTGATCCTTTATCCCTTATATACCAAGGATTAGGAGAGTTGGCACGCCCACATTGGTCTCGCCGATGGAGGAGCTTATGTTCAGAATAAGGAAACTAGGAATTATCATTTTCATGACTTTTGTACTATTTTTCCAAATGGGCTTAAACGGGGTCATTTGCACTGTAAATCAGGCTAATGCAGCATCTTTGGGGACTGCTCCGATTGAGGGTTACGATGCTGTTTTTGTACTGGATACCAGCTATTCCATGAGAGACACGGATCCCGAGGGTATTGCCGCCGAAGTCATTAGTATGTTTATGGACTTAAGTGATGCAGACCGTACACGCGTGGGTTTCGTCGCCTACAACCATCATGTTGTCGCCTCAAAACCACTTACCTCGATTGGCGTGGCAGCGCAAAAATCGCAAATTCAGCAGGAAATCAGAATGTTGAACCGTTCTGGCTATACAGATTTGGGACTTGGGCTGCGTAAAGGCTCAGAACTGCTAGCTGCCGGAGCATCCCAAGGGCGTCAGCCTTTTATGATTTTATTGTCAGATGGAGAGACTGATTTTGGTGCCTCTTCTGGTTCTCGGTCTAAGGGTGACTCGAATAACGATGTATCCTCTGTCATCAAATCTGCACAGACCAAGGGATACCCGGTGTATACGATTGGCCTGAACCATGATGGCACGGTAAACCGGCAAGAACTCGAACGGATCGCTTCTCAAACGGGAGGAGCTTCTTTTATTACGAGTAGTGCTGAGGATCTGCCGGAAATTCTGAATCGTATTTTTGCCAGTCAAATTCGCTCCAAGCTCGTTCCAGTTGCTGCAATTACGACCACTGGCGAGATGCAAGAATTAACGGTGACTCTACCGGACTCTAGTATGGAGGAAGCCAATCTGGTGCTTTTGTCGGAGCATCCCCTGCTGGAAACCCAGCTATACTCCAATTCAGAAAATGTCCGTAGGTACAAGTCGAGCCGATATGCAATTTTGAAAATTGAGCATCCACAAGCAGGTAAAGTGAAGTTGAAATTACGGGGCATACGCGGAGATTTGGTTAAAATCAATTTACTTGGCAGCTACCGACTGGAAGCTGAAGCTACTATAGGAGGAACGCAAACAACAGCAACTCATGGCGACAAGCCTATGCAATTGCTGAAGGGACAAGCGACACCATTTCAAGCTCAGCTCCTGTTACCGGATGGCCAAAATCTTACAGATGAGGCCGTATATACATCTCTTCAAGCCCATATTATAGTTACCCCTGTAAAAGGCGGTATAGCTAAAAAGGTGCCTATGACCTATAAGTCAGGAGCCTTTCATACCGAATATGCGTTCCCACAAACGGGTGATTATACATGGCAGCTATCTCTGGATAGTCCGCAGTGGTACCGTAAGGGAATTGTACATAAAGTTCACGCCACCAATGCAGCACCACAAGCTTTAAACGACCTGACGATACATCTGGTAAAAGAAGACGGTGATTCCCGTCGAAGTTTATCGGATTTTATTGTTGATCCCAATCATGACAAGCTGAATTATAAGCTGGATTCAGGAGCCTCTGAGGATACAATTAATGCCGAGATTAACGGTAATGATCTGCTGCTATCCAAGCTTCACACAGGTGACACGAAGCTAAAGATTACCGCTACCGATCCAGAAGGTGCATCCAGTAGCGCTACACTGACCGTTTCAGTCCAATCCCGGTATACAGCCATTAAATGGACGGTAGCCATCAGCATTGTGATAGCTGCTCTTCTGTATTGGTTCTTGCGACCGAAGCCGCAGTTTGCTGGAAGAATCGAAGGATATTTTCTCGCTACAGCGAGTGGACAGGAGATTCCGGTAAAATCTTGGCCGCTGACCTCCTTTCCGGGTCATAAGGTCAGCTTGCAGGAGTTATTCCGTACGCTTGACGTTCACGAACCATTACCAGAAGCGGAACGAATCCTATTTTCCGCAGGTAAAAAAGGGACTCTGATCGTGAAACATGATACACGTTGCGCCCTGCAGCATGGAAAAATCAGATTGACCCGTAACAAAAAAGCGGTCATGGCGTATGGTGATAAACTGTACATCACGTTTGAGGACGGCGTCACTGAAATTGAGCTGCGGTACAAGGCGATTAAGCCGAACACTTCAGTGTACACCGACCATATTCAAGCTCCGACAGGATAACGCCCGTCGGAATAAAAAAGAGAAGCACCTACTCTTACGATTAACGAACCGTAAGAGTAGGGCGCTTCCCTTTTTTTATCCAATATTCCGCACGTAGTGCGGCTTTAAACCATCGAAGTGAGCGGCAACGCTTGTTAGCCTGTACCTCCAGGCCACGCCGAATCACGTACGGCAGTAGTGAAATCCCTGCATTTTCGATCCGAATCCGTTCGGTCCGATCTGCAAATAATCTGCCTGGCACGTCCGGTGGAGGTGATCCTTTTTGGCAATAATACAGCGTTGCGGCCAAGCTATAAATATCCGACACAGGTCCCTGCCGCGAACGGTTAGAGTAAAATTCCAGTGGAGAATAGCCTGCCGTCGTGAAGATCGGATGCTCCTTGCCTTCGAAATGCACAGCAGAGCCAAAATCAATCAGCTTGATGTTGCCATGTTCCCCAACCATAATATTGCCTGGCTTAATGTCCCGATGAATAATTCCTTTGTTATGAATATACTCCAAGGCATCAATTAAAGGCAGCAGCGTTTGGTACAAAAAAGTAGGATCAGACGTTGGCACAGCTTCTTCTTTCATCATTCGATCCAGCGTCTTGCCTGCACAGTATTCCATGACCAGATAAGCAGTTCCATTTTCCTCAAAGTGATCTATATAACCGACAACCCCCGGATGATTTAATTCCTTCAACATTTGCCCTTCACGCAAGAAATAATGCATAAACTCTACATATTTGGATTGCATAGAAGCGCTACAAGTGACCGTTTTTCGATCCATCCCCCGCAAAGCCAGCGCATTCGGAAAAAATTCCTTTACAATCACCTTTTCTCGGTTATCCAACAGCCTTGCCGTATACACGATGGCCAGCTCACTGCGGGACAAGGCGCTTCGAATTTGATATGTATTTCGCAGCTTCGTATTGCGGGCAAGCAGATTCCCGCTTGTATCCACGATCATGACTCGTCCTCCTGTCAGGTTCTTAGCTTATGTCTTTTGTATATATCGGCTTATTACACGTCTTTTTATTATACCGTAAATCAGGTTATTGGAAAAACAAATAACCTGCCATAATCTCCCTTAGAGAAATGATGACAGGTCTTTTGGCATTCATCTGGTCCTATTTTCTCAAATCGTTTAACCTAATTTTGTACCTGGCTTCATACTGCGTACACCGTTGGTATTTTTCTTCCGTTCGCTGCGCAGTTTGCCTTTACCTTGTTCTGGAGTGCGAATGGTGAGGGCAATCAGGAACGATACGACGCACAGCACAGCAATTGTGGTAAAGGTCGGGATAAATCCGCCGAGCAAGGCAGCGATAAATGACCCCGCCAGCGCACCAAGGCCAAAGCCCTGATACACAATACCATAGTTTTTGCTTTGGTTCTTCAGACCGAAGAAATCAGCTACGATGGCAGGAAAGACGGTAATATTGCCACCGAAGCAAAAAGCAATTCCTGCTACACAGGCAAAGAACAAACCAAAATTCAGGGGTACCAGACTCAGTACTGTAACTGCAACTGCTGTTGTTAAAAGTGCACCTGCTACCACTTTCAGACGACCTACCTTGTCCGATAGCGCACCTAATATAATCCGACCCGCCGTGTTGAAAATAGCGACCATAGCGACCGCATTGGCAGCTGTTGCTACATCCAAGCCAGCCATCCGTACGCCGATATCTTTGACCACTCCGATCAGGTAGAGACCACTCATACAAGCGGTAAAGAACATGACGAACAGCAGGTATGCCTGCTTGGTGCGCAGCATTTCTTTAACGGTATAGTCCCGCTGTACAGCCCCATTTTGTTCCGAAGGTTTGTTCACAACTACTGCTTCTTTCACCAGGAAAGAACCACCGACGATCATGATCAGCACGATGATACCCCAATACAAAAATGCCTGCGATACGCCAACAGACTGAATCAGCGAACCGTTAATATACTTGAATATCAGACTGCCTGTTCCGTAGGCCCCAACTGAAATACCGGAGATAAGTCCTTTTTTCTCGGGAAACCATTTAATCAGATTTGACAATGATGTAATATATGCCGTTCCATCCGCAAAACCTACGACAATACCTGCCAAAATGTACAGCAGGGATAACGAAGTTACCTGTGAACTAAGCATGAGCCCTGCCCCTAGTACGACACCTGCACACAAAATCAGACGACGAAGTCCCCATTTATCCTGTAGCTTGCCTGCGAATAACGTAGCAAACGCCAGTGCAAAACTGGTAATTGAAAAGGTAATAGCGACCGAACTGAGGTTCCAGCCAAAGCGGTCCACCAACGGTTGATTAAATAAGCTCCATGTGTAAATGGTACCTAAGCCCATCTGGACAATAATCGTTCCCAGTACGACCAGCAGGCGATTTCCGCTGTTTGATTTCATATTGATCTCCTCTTTTCATTCCGGCTCTACAGCATCCATTTGTTATGATGATAACCGTGAATCCAGTACGCTTTGCGCCTGTGAAAGAGCAATTCTGTAAGGATTCTGTTTACACGGTTATTATAACCCTGCATGTCAGCTAGAAATCGTTTGAGGAATGAAATGCACATATAGCGGAATGAAATGCCTTTAAAGTCGCATAATTTGCCGAAACTCCTTGGCCTTACTGCGACTCACCGGAATTTCTGCTTCTAGTCCACGCAAGCGCAAGAGATACGTATGATTGAACCAAGGTACAATTTCACGGATTTGCGACAGATTAACCGTATACGATCGGTGACAGCGAAAGAAGTCCTGCTGCGGCAGGCGGGCATGAAATTCCGAAATGCTCATCGGCATCGTATATTCTTCGTGCCTTGTAAAGACACGAGTTACCTTTTCCTGCGCACACGCATAGTAAATATCGTTTGCATCCGTTACGATAATTTTGTCATTTTTCAGCAGATTAATACGCCCCGGAGCAGCAACGGTACTGGTTTCAGCAGCTCGGGGTTGCCCAGCCTGGACAGGTTCCTGTATTTGAGCGTTTCGCTGCTCATAAGCATTTTCGAGCTTATGCAGCATGGATGCGATCCGTTTTTCATCATATGGCTTGAGAATGTAGTCGAACGCCTCCAGTTCAAAAGCCTGCGCCGCATGTTCTTTATAGGCGGTCGTAAAAATAATATAGGGCTTTTTAGCAAATTTGCTAATGTTCTGTGCCAATAGCATCCCGTCCAATGAAGGAATGTTAATGTCCAGAAAGATCGCATCCGTCTCCTGATCTTGCAGAAACCGGAATACATCCAGTCCATCCTCGAAACTATCGGTCACCTCAATACTGCTATGAGTCTGAATAAGATACTCCAGCTCTTCACGTGCCGGAAGTTCGTCTTCTACAATTATGGCCTTCATGACTTCTCCTTTGGTATGTCAAAATATACTTCGGTGCCCGGATCATGTTTAAGAATAATGACTCCTTCACCGTACATAAGCTTGAGTCTTCTGTGCACATTGTACAAGCCGATCTGTTTAGCCGGAACTTGATCATAATATAGGTTATCCACTACATCGTCCCGTATACCCACCCCGGTATCAGCTACAGAAATACGCACCTTTTCGCCACGGTCTTTTACAGAAATGGTTACTGTACCTGGCCCTTTTTTCTTGAGGATTCCATGATTAATCGCATTCTCAACTAGGGGCTGGATAATTAGGCTCGGAATACGCACGGACACCTCATCCATTACATACTTCACCTGAAGCCGATTGCCGAAGCGAGCTTTTTCAATTTCTACGTAATCCGACACCTGTTGAAGCTCCTTGTGAATTTCGATCAAATCATCATTCAGCTCCAAATTATAACGCAGATAGCCTGACAAATTGATAATCAGCTCTCGCGCCTTATCCGGTTTGGTGCGCGTCGTTGAGGCAATGGCATTCAACGCGTTGAACAGAAAATGAGGGTTGATCTTCGTCTGGAGTGCCTTTAACTCGGCCTTATTCGCCGCTTCCTTAATTTGCTCCACACGCGACACTTCCATTAACGTGGAAATGATCTGAGACAAGCCGATCGCCATCGTCTGCAACGGATACGTGATTTTATAAGCTTTTCGGTAGTAAATCTTTAGGGTTCCGGTTACTTCTCCCCGCTCCTCTAACGGGATAATGAGCAGAGACTGGATTTGGGGCGTTTTGTCGTCAGCAATATGGTTGCGGATCGTGATTTTACCACTGCGGATCGTCGATTTAGTCACATCGCTAATAATTTCATCCCCGATATGATAGCGTTCTTCGCCAAATCCGACGTAAGCCAGTACATCTCGGGTATCCGTAATCGCCACCGCGTCTGCCTTGATGTCTTCTTTTATAATCGAGCAAATCGTATGCAAGGATTCCGCATTAATCGAACGAAAATAAGGCAACGTCTTGTTGGCAATATCCAATGCCAGCTTGGCCTGTCTGGCTGCGATATTCTCCTTTTCCCCCTCTACACTTTGGATCAATAGAACGATTAAACCAATACTGACCTCTCCGATAATCATCGGTAGACCGATCTTGGAAACGATGTCCACACCAAGGCCGTGAGGTTCTGCCATTACCAGAATGAGCAGCATCGTCAACGCTTCACAGACCATACCTGCGGCGATACCAACCAGCCATCTCTTGGAACGATTGACCCGGCGACCGATATATCCTGACACCACACCTGCCAGAATACTTGTAATCAGACACGGAATCGAGGTCACTCCCCCGATATCAATTAGATAACGATGGATCCCCGATACAATACCTGTAATGATCCCAACCCAGGGTCCGAACAAAATACCGCCCGCCATAATTGCAATGATTCGAACGTTAACCAGCGAGCCTTCAACTTCAATCCCGGTGTAGGTACCAAACAGGGCAAACATACAGAAAATCAATGTTAGTAAAGTCAGCTCTGCCGGAGAATGACTGTTCTTCTGCAAGGTTTCCTTAAATCGGGGGATACGTGTAATAAAAAACAAACAAATCAGCAACAATGCTGCGCGCTCAAAGAGCTGCATCAGCATTTCCAGCAAGGCGTTCACATGCGTTCCTCCCAAATAAAAACGGATATGCCTACATAGGTTGTATTAATAAAAAACCACTACTCACATATTTCAATTCCTACCCTGCCATTACGGGCACGAATAAGTACCTTCCCGCCAATCGGATATGTAAACTGCGGCGTGGTATGACCAAAATCAGCATCTGCAATCACCGGTATAGAGGCCAATTCTCTTTTCGAGCGAATGATTTGCCGCAGCAATTCTTCTGTCATATGCGAAGCCTTCTGAAATCGACCTATGATGATTCCTTTAACCTGATCAAATTCAGGCTGGTGCAACAATGATTGCAAATCCCGATCAAATGTAGCGGGAGAGCTTTCGTAATCATCCTCAACAAACACTATAGTTCCTTTTAGACTTGGCATGTATGGGGTTCCCTGTAACAAATTCAGAGTACACAAGTTTCCGCCCACAATCGTACCCTCTGCTTCGCCTTCATGAATCGCATATGGACCCGCATTGCGGTGAAAGCTTCTTTGATCCTGATCCAGATACCAAGCATCGTCACTCCACTCTGGCGACGATTGGATTTGAATGCTTCCCTCTTCCAACATTAACCTTTGAAAATAAGTCGTCGTATATTCATTTCCTCGCAACATGGCGAACGTCAAAAAGTGAGGTCCTGCATACGTGATAAGCCCTGTTCTGGCATAAATCGCATGGCTTAACGCCGTTATATCCGAATAGCCACATAATCGTTTAGGATGAGCGCCGATCAGATCATAATCCAGATGGGCTAGAAGCTGATTGGCATTATAGCCCCCAATTGAGGTCAGAATGCCCTTTACCTTTGGATCGACAAAAGCTTCGTGCAAGTCAGCTACTCTAGACTCTATCGAAGAAGATGCAAAGTCATCGTTTTCCAGCACATGCTGCGAAAAACTCACTTTAAACCCAAGCGCCTCCAGTCTACTCTGGGCAATCAGTCGATTTTCCTCAGAAACAATAGACAAGCTTCGGGATGGCGAAAGAATGCGTATCTCGTCTCCAGCTTTTAATTTAGGTGCTTGCTTTCCCATCATCATGGTCATTCCCCCTTGTTACAAAGCATTTAAACTGCCACAAATTATACCATCAACTTCCATCTAATTATAGCTTCTAAAACTTCCCACTTCATTGCCTACTTCCCAATAAGAAGTAAAAAACCGGGGATACCGCTTGTTAGCGATAAGCCCCGGATCTCTAGTCCGATGATGATGCTTTTCGGTTATTTACTTTTGTCGATTTCACTAGAGCTGTTGTTCTCATTCTGATCATGGACCAGCTCTTTCAACTGAATAATCAATGCCTCCAGCTCACTAAATCCCGCCATCATATTGGAAGTTATATTTTGCTGCTCTTCTACTCCAGCCAAAATTTGTTCAGACGCTGCACTTGCTTGTTCTGTCACACTGGAAAATTCCATCATCTCTTGAACGACCTGAGACGAAAATTGTTGCATACTATTCGTACTGGACTCTACCTCCACAGCCTGCACCAATACTTTATTGGCATTTTGCAGGATATCTTCCAGTACAATTTCAGTCGAATGTGCCGACTCCATGCTTTGCTGTAATCTTTCCTGTCCCATGTCAAATTGGCTTACGACGGAATCCATCTGAGTTCTCAGCTGCTCCAAAATACCCTCCATCGCCACTGAGGTGTTCCCAACCATTTCAGCCAAATTACGCACTTCTCCAGCCACGATCGCAAATCCTTTTCCATGCTCTCCCGCTCTGGCGGCCTCAATGGATGCATTCAAGGACAGCAAATTGGTTTGCTTTGAGATTTGAGTAATATCTTTGAGCATGGCAGACATATTGTCACTCTGCAATTTAAACTCATCCAATTCTTCTTTGGTACGACTCATCACCTGACCCAAATCTTTAATTTGAGATGTTAATGCAAGCAGTTGACTGCTGCCTCTACCCCCGGCATTTTTCGTATCTTCGGAGAGCTGCTTCAGCTCCCGGGAATGATCGGCAACCTCGCGCACATGCCGATCAGACTGAGCCAAGTTATCGGTTACCTCAGTGATATTCGAAGCCTGCATCTCTACCCCTTCGGCAACCTCCTGAAACCCGATGGCGACTTCATTCGTCACAATGCCTGTAGCATCCACTTGATTCCTGAATCGTTCTGTAAAGCTATGTAATCCCGCTACAGCTTGCCTCACTTGCTCAAACAGAAATTCAATACGTTGCCTTGTGGCATCCATATTTTTATTTTGTTCCTCCGTTATCTTAAACTGCTTTTGGTTTAACACCGATACCACTAGCAATAGTAATCCAATCAGCCCTACAATAATAAATTCATGTACATAACGCAAAGAACCGGTAGCTGGCAGAGTTGCAGGCGTACCGATCGTAATTTGTATAAAAATATTACATAAATTTAAAGTCATAGCTACCAGAAAATATGGATAAGATGGGTAGAGTAGCAACAATGAACAAATAAAGATCGTAGTCACTACCTCCACACTAGATAAGTTCACAAATATACATATTAATGCACTATAAAATGTAATAATCCAAGGAATAAGCCGGATTCCTATCTTTTGTATATTCAGAATCGTCAAAACTGCCGCGACTACTAATCCTACACCGCTAGATATCCACATCGAGGGATTAGATATTGCCGGGACGATGCTGCTCAAAGTCATAATCCAAAAAATAATGATCACCAATTTGTTTCTTTGCCACAACAATTCATTCGTTCTGTCCATGATTGTGTACGCGCTCCTTAGAGATATATTAGGTATTTATAAAATAAAAATGTAAATGCCATACTATATATATCGTCATATCAGAACGCGTATTGAATGATGGTCGTACTTTAAAGACAAAAACCGTCCCCCTAACAGGGAACGGTTTTAATTCACGGTTTGATCATCTTCTTTAATTGGCAAACGTTTAATGTGCCTGCTGAATCCATTAAGATTCCTTGTTTTCGGAAGCCTCTTCAGCACCTTCAGTTGCCGCTGCATCACCTTCCACAGCAGCATTTTCTACTTCGACTGCACGCGGAACGATCACGGATGCCAGCAACTCCTCTTCAGAGACATGCAGCGTCACGCCTTTAGGAAGCTTCAAGTCGCTTGCGCTCAGCTTGTCGCCAATATCCAGTGCGGATACATCCACTTCAATAGTGGACGGCAAGTCAGAAGGCAAACCTTCAACCTCGACTTCTGTTTCTTGAACTTGCAGAATACCACCTGATTTTGTACCTACAGGCGTACCCTGATAATCAATCGAAACACGCACGCGAAGCGGTTTGTTTTTGGAAATTTTCAAAAAGTCGGCATGCAACCATTGGTTGTCACGCTGTTGATAATCTTTAATAATGACTGGAATCGTTTCTCCGCCTTCTACTGTGAGATTAAAAACCTCTGAACGTCCGGTTCTGATTACTTTATTAAATTCCTTGGCATCGACATGTACAGAGGTTCCCTCGATTTCAGAGCCGTAAACCACAGCTGGAATCCGTCCTTTTAACCTCAATCCACGAATGGCCGAACCCTTCTTCTCTGTTCTCGGCTGGGCGGTTAGTTGAATACTTCCTCCATTAGAACTCATGATATACAACCTCCTTCAGGTTACCTTACAAATGATTTTCCTCCAAGAATCTTGCTTGTTTACCAGTCGTACTACAGAATATAAGCCAGCAAGCTGGCAAAACTAAACAAGTCCATAATTCTATTTTACCCCTTTTTTCTGAAACTGACGCACATTTGCATAAAAAAATAGCATTCTTCGAAATGATCGAAAAATGCTATTTCTCGTGTATATATGGCAACCAGGCATACAAGTCTATCCCGCCCGGTTATCGTTAACCAGTAATAAATATTCCTCTCTGCCACTATGAATCAATACCTGCATCACAGACTGGGTCGGATCTACATCAATATATCGATCTGCCTCCACATCCTTGGCATCCCAGTGATTCAGGCGGACAATGTAGCCAATTCGCTGTACATCAGGAGCCACCCGAATGCGGGCTACTGCCCGACCATCATCCCAATTGTGAAATTCAACATGTCCGTCCTGGTGTCCGGTGCCCCATACCCACACATTCCAGCCAGAGTATTGCCGGTCTGCACGCTCGTAGATCAGTTCAATCGTACGAAACGGAATAACCGCTCTATCGTTTCCTCGCTGGGCATCTGTCATTGCTGCACCTGCAATCTCTTGATTCGTCCCCTCATCCAAGCCCTTCGTTTCGTTATCCACTTGCTCGTTAGCTTGATCTTGCTCAGTCAAAAAGGAGGCTTGGGGAGGTCCAGCCTGATCATACAACACCATCATCGACCAGCGCGATACAGTCACACGATGGCCTACCACTTCATAGCGTGTCTCATTCCCGGCCCCGTGTGCATCCACGACCACATGCCAACGATCCGATTCCGCAGGCAATGATATTGTCTGCTCTGTATCCGAACCGTTATAAATCACCACAATATGATTCCAGGCATCGCCGTTAGCATGATGCCTCAATGCAAAAGCCACCACATGCCCACTGCTTTGCAGGACTTCCATATGCTGCTCCACCAGCTCACGCTGATCCATACGGAATGCCGGGTGACTGCGCCGCAAAGCAATTAAGCCCTGGTAGTAATCAAACACGGATCGAAACCTCGCCTTGTTATTCCAACGGATGGCATTCACTACATCAGAGCTTCGGTAGCTGTTATGGTCTCCATATTTGGAACGCAGCAGTTCATCCCCTGCATGGATAAAAGGAATACCTTGCGATGTCAGAATCATGCCGTTAGCCAACAGAGACTTACGTACAGTTTCGTTTTCAAGTAGGTTACTTTCATCCAGTTCCTGATACGGGTCTGCTTCAGCTACGGCTTGTTCGGCTGTCCTTCCATCTTTGGGGTTCCCCTGCTCCCATTGCGGAAAACGACAGTTCTCCCGTACATGTCTCACCGTCAAAATTTTATCCCACAAATTGAGATTATCGTGGGCCGTTACATAATTGACGGTCTCAGATGGATGAGCTGTAAAATCATAGATAGCTCCAAAAGCACCTTGAAGTACCCGTTCCTCCTGATTTTCCGCCCCCGTGGCAAACCCATTCCCGGTACCGTCGCTATCTCCCTTAATGGCAGAGCGGTAATTGTCGTTAAAAACGGCAAAGCCCTTATCCCGCTGCGTTCCTTTTAATGTAAGCAAAGGCTGCGGGGACTCCCCACCCGTCCAAGGCTCACCATAGATCAGCAGATCGGGACGTATTTCAGCGCGAAGCTCTCGGGTAAGCTGCTCTACAGTCGGTGTATCAATTAACGCCATCAAATCAAACCGGAAGCCATCTATGTGATATTCCTCTGCCCAATAGCGTAGTGAATCCTTGATATACTTGCGCACCATCGGACGTTCGGTTGCCAGTTCATTACCTACACCTGATCCATTGGTGAGCTTCCCTTGCTCATCCGTACGGTAATAATATCCTGGTACAATCGGCTCAAACGGACCCTTTTCCACCGAATACGTATGATTGTACACAACATCCATAATGACACCAATGCCAGCAGTATGCAGAGACTGTACCAGCCGTTTCAGCTCTCGTATACGCATCTCCGGGTCAGCTGGATTGGAAGAGTAAGATCCCTCCGGCACATTATAATGCTGCGGATCATAGCCCCAGTTATATTCAGTTCCTAATTCCGAAAAGTCATTCACCGTATGAAAGTCAGCCACTGGAAGCAAATGAACATGTGTAATGCCCAGCTCCAGCAAATGATCCAGTCCGACACTGTTACCCTCGGCATCCATTAATCCTGTATACGTAAAGGCTGCAAACCGCCCCTGAGCAGTAGATAAATCTTTTATACCCGCATTAAAATCGGGGTCCATCGAAAAATCACGCACATGAAGCTCATAAATAATAGCATCTGTCGTACGCTCAAGAACGGGTCCCTCATCCTGTTCCCATCCATCCGGGTTCGTTCGATCCAAATCAATGATAGCCGTACGTTGCCCGTTGGCTGATACCGCTCTGGCATATGGATCGGTAGCATAATGAATGCTGTGGTCCGCCCACTCCAGCCTGTACATGTAATAATATCTGTTCCAGTCGCCCTCCAGCTCTATAGACCATACTCCGTGACCATCACGATTCATGAGAAATTCCTGACCACCGCCGTGCTCCTGAACGATTCCTTCCTGATCGTACACCCCTGCGTCGGTATACAACGCGATATGAACCTGCTGTGCAGTCGGTGCCCATACCTTAAATTTGCTGCCCGCAGGCGTATAAGTAAGACCCAAATCATAGCCTTCATATATGGGATATGCTGTGTGCTCAAGTCCCTTGAGCTGATTGAAATCAGACATTCCTGTTCACCACCCATTTCTATACATCGGCTTATAGCCTCTGTTCATCCATCATTTATGATGTTTATGACTTGTCAATATACCTCAGGATTTGCAAAATCCTCACCTCATAGGCTATCAAAATAAGACAAGCT
Source organism: Paenibacillus sp. EKM301P (assembly GCF_011800295.1). Lineage (NCBI taxonomy): Bacteria > Bacillati > Bacillota > Bacilli > Caryophanales > Paenibacillaceae > Paenibacillus > Paenibacillus sp. EKM301P. The sequence continues at coordinate 1,115,955 of NZ_JAALFM010000001.1, forward strand.
TGAAAAGCTGGATGATTTAAATAAGGATGACGCTCCCATTTCAACACGCACACTCCATTTTATGACAAAACGATGAACAGGCTACAGCTTTCGCCTTCAAAGCATCACATTTATTTCCCAGCTTTCATCACGTTCAGGAGAGTCGGCGGTTATCCATTTGAAAAATTTCGTCAGCCATTCGCATAGTGGAGCTTCGATGCGAAACAAGGATAATCGTTTTGTCTTGCTGCTGTTCTTTTAACGATTTTAAAATAATCGCTTCGTTCAAACTGTCCAAATTGCTAGTTGGTTCGTCCAACAGTAAGAGGGGCGCATCATGAACAAAGGCTCTGGCCAGCCCCAAGCGCTGGCGTTCTCCCCCAGACAGCCTGTCCCCCAACTCTCCGACTCGGCTGTCATATCCTTGAGGCAATGTCATAATAAAATCGTGTACTGATGCCTTACGGGCTGCTTCCACAACCTGTTGATGTGTAGCATCCGGCTTTCCAATTTTGATATTAGCTGCAATGGAATCGTCAAACAGGAATGTATGCTGATCGACGTAGCTTTGCACGCTTCTCAAATGTCGGGTCTCAATGTCCTTCAAATCGTGGTCAGATAGTAAAATCCCACCCTTCTGCGGGTCCCTGAATCGCATCAGCAACTTCAGCAACGTTGACTTGCCGGACCCACTTTTACCCTGAATACCTATAATTCGCTTGTGTGGTATCGTGAGACTTACATCATTTAGCACCGTTTGACCATCGTATGCAAAAGTCACCTTGTCTATCTGCGCTCCAGTAAAGCCAACGGTCATTCCATTCATATTTTCTTCTACCTCCGGGCTCTCCTCCAGCAGACTTAGCACTCGCTCCCCGCTTGCCAGCGTTTGAAGCAAATTGTTGGACAAATTGCTCAGTGCGACCACCGGACCAAATGAACTAAACAGGGCAATGACTGAAATCAGCATACTTGTAAAATCCATCTGTCCTTTAGACATGCCATACAATCCAGCTAGCAGCATCAAGAATGAAAATCCGACTACAGCTGTATCTGTGACTGCTCTTGTGATGCCTTCATGATGCTTCAAATCCTTCTGCTTGGCATCTAACTGATCCGTACGACGGTTAATTTCATTTAATCGTTGTTCCCCTTGCCCATATTGCACAATTTCCTTCATCCCACGTAAGCTGTCCAAAAAATAACTGCTCAGCTGGCCGAAGCTGCTCCGGTATTCCATCCCTTGGCGCTTGCCGATACGTGACGTAAGTAGGGGAATAAACAAACCGACGGTTATGTAAGCAAGCGCAGCGATCCAGCCTAGTAAAGGCTCATAAGAGCCTATAAAAAATACCATGAGCAGTGAAGTGATGATGCCAATCATAACAGGCGCTATCGTATGCGCATAAAATACTTCCAGCAGCTCAATATCACTTGTAATCAGCGATATCAGATTCCCTTTGTCCTTGCCTTCAAGCTTGGCTGGAGCCAATCTGCGCAAAGCTTGAAGCACCTTGTCTCGCAGCACAGCCAGCAGCTTGAAAGCGAGATAATGACCACTCATTTGCTCGCCATAACGAAATACACCGCGCAATACAGCACATAGCACGATGACAGTCAGCAAAAATGTCATGCTGTAGCCTGTCGTGATGCCCGTTGCTGTCAGTAGGGCAAGGGCCCCATATACAATAATGCCAATAGCACACACAAAGCCGAGCACTCCTGTAACAATCGTGATGAGCAGCACAGGTAAAAGAGGTCCTGCCAAGACCAACAATTGACCCATGATTCGTAAACCGGGTCTACGCATATACAGCACCCCCTTTCACAAACTGTTCCATCCGATGCTGACTGAGATACATCTCCGCATAATGTCCCTGCTGGCTCAACAGCTCCTGATGTGTTCCGGATTCTGCCACCAAACCATTTTGCAGCACATAAATACAGTCGGATTGAATTACATTTTCCAGTCTATGAGAGATGAGAATCACTGTTTTTTGACCTGCCAGTGCATGTATGACCTCCATGATTCCTTCCTCACTCTCGACATCAATGTTAGAGGTAGCCTCATCAAAAATATATACATGACTGTCGTGCAGCAACGCTCTGGCCAGTGCTAGCCGTTGACGCTGTCCTCCTGACAGATTAGCTCCCTGTTCTTCTATCTCTGCTTCCAATCCTCCTTCGGAGAGAATAAAATCATACAGCTTCACTTGCCGCAACGCCTCCAGCATTTGTCGCTCATCCGCGTGCTCATTGCCCATTCTTAGATTCGCTTCTACGGTGCCTTTAAAAATATAGCTGTTAAAACCGATCCAGGTCATATGACGCATGCGGCTTTCTTCCGAAATGAAGGTCAGTTCGGTTCCTCCGATCGTCAGGCTTCCTTGATAACCCTCATGATGTCCAACGATCAATCCGGCTACCGTACTTTTACCTGAGCCTGATTCTCCAACAATGGAAACGAAGCTGCCTTGAGGAATGTCCATGGTTATATTACGCAAGGTATCTCTTTCGTCGTAAGCAAAATTTACCCGTTCCAATCGAATGTCTGTAGCTTCTATGCTTTGTTGTCCTTGTACAAGATCCTCTGTACTCAACATTTCGAATATTTTGTCACTTGCTGCCATTCCGTTCATGGCAATATGAAAGTAGGAACCGAGCAGACGCAGCGGGATGAAAAACTCTGCCGACAGCAACACAATGATGAGTGCTCCTGCCAAGCCAATATGACCCGAAGAATATTCGTTTACCGCGACCAGCACACCTGCGGCGGCACCACCAAATGCGATAAGATCCATGACAGCTACGGAGTTTAACTGCATGGTCAGGACTTTCATTGTCATTTTGCGAAAATCCTCAGCCGCTGTGTTCATTTCCTGATGTTTATTCTGGTCTGTCCCGTAAATTTTGAGCGTGGTCAGACCTTGTACATTTTCCAAAAAGCTGTGGCCCAAATTGACGTAGCTGCCCCAATATTTCCGAAACAGCTTTTTAGCCATCCGCATAATAACAATAATGGACACTGGAATTAAGGGAACGCAGATCAATAGAATGATAGCCGCTTTGAAGCTGACAAAAGAGAGGGTGATGAACAACGTTACAGGTGCAAGCAGACTATAAAATAGCTGAGGCATGTATCTACCAAAATAGGTTTCAAGCTGCTCCACCCCTTCTACAGCAACCTGAATAACCCCTGAGGTGGAGGTATGATCCGTATAAGAGGGTCCCAGCTTTAACAGCTTGCTGTAAATCTGCGAGCGCAGCGTTTTTTTAGCATTGATTGAAGCCCGATAGGACAACATACTGGATGCATAATTACTCAGGAAGCGAACGGCAATGGCAGCAATAACAATGACTGTCATGGATAGAATTAGCTGGCGAGTTACTTGTCCTTCCCATGCTTGCTGCATCACAAAGGCCATAGACAAAACGGCGGCTATACTCCCTAAAAGACCAATCCACTGTACGAGCACACCCAAGATGATATATTTTCGGGAATGCTCCACCAGGCCTAGTAGACGACTGTCGACCATTTTAGACCTTTTTTTCGGAGTAGGGACGGCTTCAGATGAAGACGGAGTTTCCGCCTTACCTTCCCTCACAGTTCCGACTCGAAATATAAAATAATAATATTTGAACAGGATGACCAAAACGATGAGCGCCTTGCCCCACACAATGGGGGTAAAGATAAAGCCTGTAATCAGCATAGCTGACGCTAAGCCCAATGACGTAATTTTTGTAGACAGCTTCAACGACCTGGTTTGTACAAAACTCTCCAGATACTTATGATACAAAGATGTATTCGAAAACCACTGATGAATCCTTTCAGACCCCCGCATAAAGAAAAAGGTTGCCAGCAGCAGAAACGGTGTAGTCGGCAGCAACGGCACCACTACGCCAATCACTCCAAGCGCCAAAAATAAAAACCCTAAGGTAATATAAATCGGTTTCACTGTAATCCCCCTAATATATATACTGTTAATGATATCTTATAGATAATGATAATCATTATCAATATATATAATTTAGTCAGGTTGTTATGTGATGTAAATCACGTATATAAAAATCCTCTTGAAGTTCAACTCTACAGAACACTTTCGTGCTCATATAGATGTTTTGTCTTCAAGAGGATAATCGAAATAAGTGCGTGTTATTACGTTGTTTTACGAACTTATAATATCATATTGCTCCAATACCTGCCGATGTAACGGGTCATCTGCAGGTATGGACGTATAACGTGTCAGCGCTACACTCACCCCTTGGCTGCGAATCATCTGTTGAAGCTCAACCGCTTCGGGGTCTTCCGTAATATCAAATTTACAGGCAGCAGCCATTCCTAACGCCAGGTGTTTGGTCGGGATGCCATACTCCTGTGCTTGCAGCGCGGGACGTACGAGACGGTCGTTGGGAGACAGCTTGCGCAGCGGTGAACGTCCGACCCGAGTAACCTCGTCTGTCAGATTAGGATTGCGGAAGCGATCCAAAATCTTAGCGATGTACTTCTTATGCTCCCCTTGATTCAAACCGAAGCGCTTCACAAGCACCGCTCCTGTTTCCTCCAGCGCCCCGTGTATGGAGTCCACCACCTTGGTATCCTTCATGGCCTCCTGGATCGTGGCATAACCTGCGACATAACCAATATAGGCTGCCACGCAATGGCCCGTATTCACCGTGAACAGCTTGCGTTCAATGTAAGGCTCCAGATCCTGCACGTAAAGAATGCCTTCAATCTCTTGATGATCAGGAGCCATTTGCGAGCGATCTACAACCCACTCGTAAAAAGGCTCTACCTGCACATGCAACGGGTCCTCATGATGCTGAATCGGCACAATCCGGTCTACAGCGGCATTGGGAAAATAAACCGAAACCTCTGCCTTGGCACGAGTCGCCTCATCCAGTAGCGCAAAAACATGCTCTTTCAGTTGGGCGCTGCCTCCAATTGCATTTTCGCAAGCAATCACATGCAGCGGGGCTGCCCCTCGCTCTACCCGCCGCGCTATGCCCTCGGCAATACCTGCTGCAATATGCCTGAGGATGCTAACCCCTACCGCGGTCGTGACCAGATCAGCATGGTCTACCGCGTCCGCTACAGCCGATGCATCTCTACCGTCAATCGCGGTTACATTCGTAACTGTCTCCGTATCCTTCGTGTCATTCGCCAACTCTACCGTATACTGCTTGCGGCGGCGTAACTCAGATACAAGGGTCTCGTTGACATCTGAAAAGACAACCTCATAGCCTGCACGCGACAAAATCAGCCCAATAAAGCCACGACCGATATTTCCTGCTCCAAAGTGAACGGCTCTCATAACTCCAGCTCACTTTCGAACAGATCTATAATTTCCTGTGCGGTCACCGCGTTGCGAAGTTTGTCCATATTCTCTTCCTCCGCACATACCACAGCGATACTCGTCAAAATCTCCATATGATCGCCGCCTTGGGCTGCAATACCAATCACCATGTATGCTTTTTCTTCCCCGAAATCTACGCCTTGCGGGAACTGAACGATGGAGATACCAGTGGATTGAACAAGCGTCTTGGATTCCTTGGTACCATGTGGAATAGCCAGCCCGTTCCCAATATAGGTGGATACGATCTCCTCGCGTTCAAGCATCTTGTCAATATACTCACTTGTAATATGTCCTGCATCCAGCAGAATTTGTCCTGCCATACGAATCGCCTCATATTTGTCTTTGGCGGTTGCGTTCATTTTTATTTTGTCTATCGTCATAATACTCACGTTAGATTCCTCCCTGTCCCTAATTTACTGTGGAAAAATTCAGCCAGCTCACTCGATATATAGTTGGCAATCTGATCCCTGCTACCGTGTTCCAGTAGCGTAATCATGTCTTCCTGCAACAGTAATGCACTAATCTCGCTCAATACCTCCAAGCTTTCTTTCGGCAACTCACGAGGTCCCAACATCAGCAGAACGCATTCTACCTGCTCATCTACATCCGCCAGCAGCGGCTCAGCCAGCCTATACAAGGTCAGCGAAGGCTGGCGAACATAGGGACTGCGCGTATGAATCAAAGCAACGGAGGTATCAGAAATCACCTGACTCCCTTGACGCTCTCTTTCTACAAGTTGTTCAGCAACAACAGAAGGCTCTGTGACATTTCCCCGCACTGCCTCCAACATGCAGATAGTCTCTATAGTGGCTGACATATCCATCCCTCTATTTTCCAGCGGGTATACTTGAAATTGCTGTACAATGTGTACAATCTCCTCAAGGCTTTTCCGTAGACCGGTAAGCCACTCCATGCCCTGGCCGGGCTGAACAGCCTGTTCCTGAGGATGGTCATTGAGTTGATTGAGTGTAATATGCTGGATAAAATGACGCAGACGGTCACTCTCCTCTTGCGTCAGCAGCGGACTGATTTTGAGATAACGATCCGGTTCAAGCGGCAGCTCCACTGTCGAAATGATCAGATCATAATCCTCCTTGGGAATTCGCGTCGCCTCGTACCATGAGGCCCTATCCACGATTTTGATCTGTGGCAGCTCCTTGGCCAGTCTGGTTGCCAGAAGTCTGGAAGATCCAATCCCGCTCGTGCAGACTACGATCGCTCGCACCTCCCGTTGCAACTGTCTCAGCCGCTCCAGCGAAGCGCCAAAATGCATGACCAGAAATCCGATCTCTTCATCTGGTACTTCCATTTCGGTCATATCCGCCGCAGCCTTTTTGACCGAATCGAATAAACTGCCGTAATCCTTGCGGATTTGCTGAAGGAGGGGGTTGCGGATGGACCTCCCTTCCCTCAAACGTTTGAATACTGGAGTCATATGGGCAATCAGCCCTTCACGCAGAACGCGGTCCTCTGCCAATGGTGTGCCAGTCTCTGCCTCCACACGACGAATCAACTCATGAACCGACTCCAGCAGTACAAGATCATCCAGTGGCAGCAAGCGGGTGGAATGATCCTCAGCATCACGGAACAGCAGCCCGAAATAACATCGCTCCGATTCTGGAAACTCAATATCCAGCGCTGCTGACAATTCTCCACATATGCGTTCCACCATAGCTGTGCGCAGCATGATATTCTCCTCTGAATCTGTTTTCGAATACGAGAGACGATGATCTACAACGTACCCAAGCCGCAGACGTGCCAGCGAAACGCAAATTTGAATCAGCAACTCCATATATTTGCTTTCCACCATGTTTTTCAGCCATTGATCATGAGGCTGCCAAAGGGCATTTTCCACGGTTAGCAGGTTCTCCCTACCCATCATCTCCATCAACTTTTCAGTGACACGTGTCACTGAACGAAGCTCCTCTCGACCGGAAAACAGATCCGATTCATCCAAATATTCGAGAGCCAGCTCAGAAATCGCCCGTCTTTTGTCTATCTCCCGTCCTGTAATCTTGACACCGTATCCTCGTCTGCGCACAAGCACGAGCCCTCGATCTCCGATCCATCCTTGTAATTCGTCCAGATCATGACTGACCGTAGTTACTGTGACTTTCAAATCCGATGCCAGCGCCAGTAGCTTGATCGGCTCCTGTGTATCCAGCAGCATGCACAGCACTACAATTTTTCTCTCCTCAGCGGAGTATTCGTCTGACTTCGTATGCAACAATTGCTCCCGCAGACTTGCAAGCTGAGTCGGGCCGGCATCCACATAGATACCGATCCCTGATTTTTTCTCCAGCTTTACCTCATGAGCCGCCAACCAACACTCAACTGCGCCAAGTTCCCGATGAACCGTCCTTGTGCTGACATTGATCTTCTCGGCAATTTCCCCGGCCGTAACCTCTTGGGGCTGCTCCAAAAGATACTCTACGATGTCAGATTGTCGTTTCGTAATATTCATAAGCGCATACCGTTCCTTCCCAAGCTCTCATCCCATCCAGCAGGAAATACAAACTGTATACAACCGGCCTGACTTTATAGGGATTAAAAGTCGGATTTCAGCCGTTCAACCAGCGCTTCGTATTCAGGGCTTTTCAGAAAATTGTCAATGGAAATGTGTTCAGCATTCGGGGCTACCGTTTTAGCCCGGTCTGTCAACGTTTTTTGCGTAATGACAATGTCCGCATCCTGTGGAATTTCACTGATTGCCGTATTCGTTACCGTAACGCCCACGCCCGCCTGTTTCATTTTTTTGCGTAAAATTGAAGCTCCCATGGCACTTGAACCCATACCTGCATCACAGGAAAAGACAATTTTGTTCACTTCGGATTTATCCTTGAGCATTCGATCTGCGGCAATCTCAGCAGCACGATCAGATGCGTGGTTATCTTCCATTACAGTGGCGTTAGCACTTGCACCCTTGCTTTGATTTTTCATATCTTTCAGGCGGGATGCAGCTTCCTCCAGCCCCTCTTCCTTTTGCTTACCTGTCTTGAGCAATACTGCGGCCACAGCAAAGGATACGACCGCAGCAGCGACCACACCGCTCAGCATCGGCAAATATCCGCCTTTTGGTGTCATCAGGAAATAAGCGATGATACTGCCTGGTGAAGGAGCAGCAACCAGTCCGGCACCTGTTAACATAAAACAGAAAGTCCCCACAACGCCCCCTGCTATAGCAGCAAGAATCAGAATCGGCTTCATCAAAATGTAAGGGAAATAAATTTCATGAATCCCGCCGAAAAAATGAATGATGACTGCACCAGGAGCAGACGACTTCGCAGATCCTTTACCGAACAGGCAATAGGCCAGCAAAATACCGAGCCCCGGACCAGGATTGGATTCAAGCATGAACAAAACGGATTTTCCTGTTCTTGCAGCTTCCTCTAGCGCAATCGGGCTCAATACTCCGTGATTCAATGCGTTGTTAAGAAATAATACTTTTCCGGGCTCAATAATGAGGTTGACAAGCGGCAAGAGCCCTGCATTTACGAGAAACTGTACCCCTGTCGACAATACTTGGCTGATGGTTTGAACGACCGGGCCAATCCCCACATGAGCGAGTAGTGCTAGAATGGCACCGATAATCCCGGCCGAGAAATTATTGACCAGCATTTCAAAACCTGATTTGACTTTGCCTTCAATGGCCTTATCGAACTTCTTCAATATCCATGCAGCCAGCGGACCAGCTACCATCGCACCCAGGAACATCGGGATATCGGCCCCCACAATGACACCCATCGTCATAATGGCACCGATCACACCTCCGCGCTGTCCGTGAATCATTGTGCCTCCTGTATAACCAATCAATAGCGGCAGCAAATAATTTTTCATCGGATCAACCAGTTGTGCAAAACCCTCGTTCGGAAACCACCCGGTCGGAATAAAAAGGGCCGTAATTAATCCCCATGCGATAAAGGCCCCCATATTGGGCATAACCATACCGCTGAGAAAACGGCCAAAACGTTGTACGGCGACACGAGCGCCACCGCTTGAACTGGACTTTGTGTCCACTGTGCTCATATTCATATCCTCCTTGTGAGTAAATAGCATCACTACCTTTTCTTAAAATTCATACTAAATGACAGCGCTATCTTCATCAACGAAATGAAAACGTACTTTCGTCATGAACGTTGATGACAACATTTAAATTTAAAATAACGGACAACGTATTATACCTGCATAATTCTTCTTAATATGACCGATAACAATAGAAATTAGTCGAAAAAACAGTGCTGTAAATCTGCACCTTATATAGAGGAGCTCACCTCTAAATCTAATAAATCGACGTAATTACGTCTTCTAAAAGACAACAAAAAAATAGCCGCCATGTCAGATCATAGCGACTATTTTATACACAAAACGAGCGGACTAACGATGCTTTTATTCAATTCAATATCCATATAAAAATTTAGAATAAAGCGCTAATATTCCATCTTATATTGCTCATTATTGTTCATCCGAAATCAACTGCTCGTACTGATCCGCAGACAGCAGCTTGCTCAGAGCCTCCTCGACATCATTGCCCATCTCTACTTCAATCATCCAACCCTTTTCATAGGGAGATTCATTCACCAGCTCAGGTGTGCTTTCCAGAGCTTCATTTACTTTCAATACGGTTCCCGCCACCGGAGCAAAAAGGTCGGATACGGTCTTCACCGATTCAATTGTACCAATCTCTGCCCCCTGTTCAATCGTTGCTCCCGCCCCAGGTAATTCCACAAAAACAATATCACCCAGTTGATGCTGTGCAAAGTCTGTAATGCCGATCCGCAACGTCCCGTCTGCTGTGCGCTGAACCCACTCATGTTCGTCTGTATACCAAAGTTCCCGTTTCACTTCACTCATCCTGCTTTCGCCTCACTTCCACATGAATAAAATGCTTTTAATCACCTGTATTAGACAGGTTAAGATTATGACAACATGAACACTCATGTCAATAATACTAACAAAAATACTTCATGTTATCTCATATAGCATAGAATATTAAAAAATGATAACTTGTAACAAACGCTTACATATCCTTATTTATACATTAAATGTTTTTTGGATTGTTTTATATGACATTTTTATTGACATTTTGAATGAATTTGCGTATTAATGGGTTATAGCAAATGCTTTTGGAAATACCCCGACAACTGCAAACGCGGATGAACGCGGAGGGAGAGACTACCCAAAAGATTCGCATAGCTGTTGTCGTTTCTGAGACAGTGTGCACGCGAACTCGGATCAAGTTGTTACCTGCAAAACCGGGTAACCTACCGTTGATCCAAAAGGTAGCGCCGAAGGAGTAAACTTGCATTGCAGGTGAATCTCTCAGGCAAAAGGACCTCTGCCGGACGCATCTCTGGAGAGCATTCGCGATTAGAGCGGATCACCCAAGGGGAAACCTGGTTCACACCGGGGTAACTTTCTGGTATCAAGGACAGAGCTGAAAGAAGAGTATGGACTGCCGTCTATACGTTTCTTTCAGCCTGTCTTTTTTGTTTAGCCGATTACACTGGATAGGAGTGAAAAAATGTCTAATTTGCGAAGAACACCATTATTTTCGTCTTACGGGACGCAGCCCGGGGTTCGTTGTATTGACTTTGGCGGGTGGGAGCTTCCCGTTCAGTTTAGCGGCATCCAAAAAGAGCATGAGGCCGTCCGGCAACGCGCGGGTTTATTCGATGTCTCGCACATGGGCGAGTTTTTGGTTGAGGGCAAAGAAGCCGAGGCTTTTTTGCAATGGGTAACCACGAATGATGTCAGCCAGTTGGAACCGGGCCAGGCACAATATTCACTCCTGTGTTACCCCGATGGAGGCGTAGTGGATGACTTGCTTGTATACTGCAAAGGACCAGAGCGCTACATGCTCGTTGTGAATGCCTCCAACATCGACAAAGATTGGGATTGGCTCATGCGCCACGTACCTGCATCGGTTCATCTGGAGAATGTGTCTGATGCGATCGCATTGCTGGCATTACAAGGACCGGAAGCAGCACATATTGCCGCAGCCGTGACAGATGCAGATATTACGAATCTGGCATCTTTCCGATTCCATGAGAACGTGCAATTGTTCGGAGCAAAAGCACTCGTCTCCCGAACCGGATATACCGGGGAAGACGGTTTTGAATTTTATATACCTGCTGAGGAAGCACCCGCCGTGTGGAATGGTTTGCTTCGTTGCGGTGAATCGTATGGGCTAATTCCCGCTGGGCTTGGTGCTCGCGATACACTGCGGTTTGAGGCACGGCTGCCGCTGTACGGACAGGAGTTATCTGCCACCATTTCACCGCTTGAGGCTGGTTTAGGTTTCTTCGTCAAGCTGAATAAAGGAGATTTTATCGGCAGAGAAGCACTGCAACACCAGAAAGAACAAGGAATTCCTCGCAAGTTGATCGGGCTGGAAATGATTGACCGCGGTATCCCGCGCGCTCATTATCCAGTCTTCGCGGAAGGCCAACACATTGGTGAGGTCACAACGGGGACTCAATCGCCCACCTTGAAGCGTAATTTGGGGCTAGCCCTGGTGGACAGTCGTTTTAGCACCCTATCTACACCGCTGGAGGTCGAAATTCGAGGTAAACGCCTGCGTGCGGAAGTGGTCGCAGCCCCTTTTTATAAACGGCCACGCTGATCCTAAATCCTCTTCATTTCAAAAAAATGATCATGTCAGATACGAAATTCTGGATTTTCCAACTACGATTATGTATTAGCTAATTTACTATCTAAATTTTGCTTTTCGAAAGGAGCCAGAACTTATGAAGCAGCATCGCTATCTCCCCATGACCGAACAAGATCAAACCGAAATGCTGCGTGTGGTGGGCGTATCATCCATTGATGATTTATTCAGTGACATTCCAGAGGCAATTCGATACCAAGGGGAACTCCCTCTTTCCTCTCGGCTCGACGAAAGAGCCCTAACTCGCCACATGGCCGAGCTGGCCGGGCACAATGCCAATACAGATACACATGCCAGCTTTCTTGGTGCAGGTATTTATGATCATCATATTCCGTCCGTCATTCAGCACATCACCTCACGTTCCGAATTTTACACAGCCTACACCCCCTATCAGCCGGAAGTAAGCCAGGGCGAGCTGCAAGCCATTTTTGAATTCCAGTCGTATATTTGCGAATTGACAGGCATGGCAGTAGCGAATGCCAGCATGTACGATGGAGCGACAGCTCTGGCGGAAGCGGGCTCACTGGCCGCCGCAGCCACGCGCCGTAAACAGCTTATCGTATCAAGGTCTGTCCATCCAGAGGCACGCCAGGTATTGGCAGCCTATGCGCGCGGATTGGACTTGGACATCGTGGAGATCGGCTGTTCGGACGGCGTAACGGATGTCGATGCGCTTGCCGCGGCCGTATCGGAACAGACGGCGGCTGTCTTGATCCAAAGCCCCAACTTTTTTGGAGCCGTGGAAAATCTGAAGCCGATGGCTGACCTCATCCATGCACACAAGGGGCTAATGGTCGTCAGTGCCAACCCGCTGGCACTTGGCTTGCTGGAGGCGCCCGGTAAGCAGGGCGCGGATATTGTTGTAGGAGACGCGCAGCCGCTTGGGATCTCGTCCTCCCTCGGCGGTCCGACCTGCGGTTACTTTGCCGTTTCTCAGGCACATATGCGTCGTATCCCTGGGCGTATCGTAGGCCAAACCACAGACCGCAACGGCAAACGCGGCTTCGTGCTGACCTTGCAAGCGCGGGAACAACATATCCGCCGCGAAAAGGCCACGTCTAACATTTGTTCCAACCAAGCGTTGCTTGCTTTATCTGCATCTGTGTACTTGTCTGTCATGGGTAAACAGGGTATCCAGGAAGTAGCCGAGCTGAATTTGCATAAAAGCCGCTATGCGTTAGAACAATTGCTGAGCTTGAATGGCATAACTGCCTCGTTTCACGCACCGACCTTTAACGAGTTCGCCCTTAGGCTGCCTGAAGGTACGAATATGAGCAAACTTCAGGACAATCTGCTAGCTGCTGGATTTATCGCAGGCTATGATTTGGGCCGGGACTATCCGGAACTTGCTGGTCACATGCTGATTGCCGTGACGGAGCAAAGAACCAAAGAAGAGATTGACCAATTTGTACACACCTTGGAGGGATTGCTATGACACACACCGGACCGGACCAGAAACAAGAGCTGTTGAAGGAACACGATCAAGCGCTCATTTTTGAATTGAGCCGTCCGGGTCGCATCGCTTATTCCCTTCCCGAGTGCGACGTTCCTCGTCGCCCGGTGGCAGAGCTTTTGCCGGATTATGCGCTGCGCAGCGAACCTGCGGCATTACCCGAGGTATACGAAGTAGATGTTATTCGCCATTATACCGCCCTGTCCCAGCGCAACTTCGGCGTCGACAACGGATTTTATCCGCTTGGCTCGTGTACGATGAAATACAATCCAAAAGTGAATGAGGATGTCGCCCGTTACGCAGGCTTCGCTAAAATTCATCCATATCAGCCGGAGAATAGCATCCAGGGGGCTATGGAGCTGCTGCATACGCTCCAAAACGATCTGGCTGCGTTGACCGGCATGGATGCCGTCACGCTCCAGCCCGCTGCTGGCGCCCATGGCGAATGGACCGGGCTGATGATGATTCGCTCGTACCACGAGGCACGTGGTGAGCGACGTACCAAGGTGCTCGTGCCGGATTCCTCGCACGGTACGAACCCCGCCAGTGCAACCGTCGCGGGCTTCGAAACAATTACCCTCCCCTCCACCCCTGAGGGGCTGGTGGATCTGGACGCGCTCCGCCAAGCCGTAGGCAACGACACCGCTGCGCTCATGCTGACCAATCCGAACACGCTGGGCTTGTTCGAGAAGCAAATTACTGACATTGCCGCGATTGTGCATGACGCAGGTGGTCTGCTCTACTATGACGGGGCAAACTCCAACGCCATCATGGGGATTACCCGCCCCGGGGATATGGGCTTTGATGTGGTGCATCTCAATTTGCACAAAACGATGAGTACTCCGCACGGTGGAGGCGGCCCTGGCGCTGGACCCGTCGGCGTAAAGCAGCGGCTGATACCCTATTTGCCCAAGCCGTTTGTCGTACGTGATCCGCAGGGTGTGTACCGCTGGGATCGGGAGCAGGGAGATTCTATTGGGCGGGTCAAAGCCTTTTACGGAAACTTCGGCATTCTCGTCCGAGCCTATGCCTATATCCGCAGCTACGGTCCTGATGGCTTGAAGCGAGTGTCCGAATGCGCTGTACTCAATGCCAACTACATGATGCATCGGCTGGCTCCGCACTTTGACCTGCCTTATCCTGGGCATTGTAAACACGAATTTGTCATGTCGGGGCGAGGTTTGAAGAAATTTGGAGTACGCACGCTGGATGTAGCCAAACGATTGCTTGATTTCGGTTACCATCCGCCTACCATTTATTTTCCGCTAAATGTAGAGGAATGCATCATGATCGAGCCGACGGAAACAGAAAGCAAAGAGACGCTGGATGCTTTTGTCGACACTATGATTCATATTGCGCGCGAAGCTGAGGAGAACCCTGAGCTGGTGCTCAATGCACCCTATACCACTCCAGTCACACGCCTGGATGAAACCACTGCAGCCCGTAAGCCTGTGCTGAATTGCGCATGTAGTTAAGGTTAAATTCAAACACAACCATCCAAAGCATACAAAAAAGCCGGTATCTGTTGAGATACCGGCTGCTGTATGTATACAGCAATTTTTGTTGGAAAAAGATATAACCTTTGAAAATGTGATACCCTTCCTTATGCTTCGATGCTTTGAACCAATTCAACAACCTGCTCGGCTGTTTGCATATCCAGAGCTTTTGCAGCCAATTTCTCCATGTCCGCACGGGACAACTTAGAGATTTGACTACGTGCTGGCAGAATGGAAGTTGCGCTCATGCTGAACTCATCCAGTCCCAGACCCAGCAGCAACGGAATTGCTGTTGTGTCTCCTGCCATTTCACCACACATACCAACCCAACGTCCTTCACGGTGAGCGGCATCAATAACCATTTTCACCAGACGCAAAATGGATGGATTATATGGTTGATACAGGTAAGAAACCCGCTCGTTCATACGATCCGCTGCCATTGTGTATTGAATCAGATCGTTAGTACCGATACTGAAGAAATCCACTTCTTTTGCGAATTGGTCAGCCAATACCGCTGTGGAAGGAATTTCTACCATGATGCCCAGCTGAATTTCTTCAGATACGGATACACCCTCGGCTACCAACTTTTCTTTTTCCTCCAACAAAACAGCTTTAGCTTCACGGAATTCGTTCAGCGTAGCAATCATTGGGAACATAATGCGCAGGTTACCGTGCACGCTTGCACGCAACAAAGCACGCAATTGAGTGCGGAAAATATCCTGGCGATCCAGACACAGACGAATAGCACGGAATCCGAGGAATGGATTCATTTCTTTCGGCAGATCCAGATAAGGAAGTTCTTTATCTCCACCGATGTCCAAAGTACGGACTACAACCGGTTTGCCTTCCATTCTTTCCAGAACCGTTTTGTAAGCTGTATATTGTACTTCTTCGGATGGGAGCTTGTCGCGTCCCATGTACAAGAACTCCGTACGATACAAGCCAACGCCTTCACCACCGTTGTCTAGAACACCAGCTACATCGTTAGGCGTACCAATATTGGCTGCCAGTTCGACATGGACACCATCGACGGAAACCGTAGCTTCGCCGCGCAGCTTACGCCACTCTTCGCGTTGCTTGTCATATGCCACTTGTTTAGCGCGGTATTCTGCAACGATTTCTTCGGTAGGATTCACGAACACGTGACCATCCAGACCATCGACGATAATCAAATCGCCGCTTTTAGCTTGAGACAATATATTTTTTGTTCCTACAACAGCAGGAATTTCTAATGAACGAGCCATAATAGCCGAGTGTGAAGTGCGTCCGCCGATATTCGTTGCAAAACCCTTAACAAATTCACGGTTCAGTTGAGCTGTGTCAGAAGGTGTCAAATCTTCTGCAAGTACAATCGTTTCTTCGGCAATTTCTGCAGGGCTGACAAAATGAACACCAAGCAGATGATTAAGCACCCGTTTGGTTACATCACGCATGTCCGATGCGCGTTCTTGCAAATATGCACTTTTCATGTTCTCAAACATGGAAATAAACTGTGTAGCTACTTCATTCAAAGCATAGTCAGCATTAAGCTGCTCGTCTCTGATTTTAGCTTTAACCGGATCGATCAATTCAGGATCATTCAGGATGAGCAGGTGAGATGCAAAAATTTCTGCTTTTTTCTCACCCAGCTCACGAAGCGTTTTCTCCTTAATCGATTCCAATTCGGTTTGAGATTGTGCCAAAGCCGCATCCAATCTTGCGATTTCAGCTTCAACATCACCAACCGCGCGTCTCTCTACAGCGTAATTCGGATGCTCCAAGATAAACGCCCGGGCAATGGCTATGCCTGCCGAAGCGGCAATCCCGGAAATTTTAAGCATGAATTTCGCCCAGCCCTTCGTTAACGATTACATTTTCAAGAGCTTTCAATGCTTCAGCAGCTTCAGCGCCTTCGCAGATAATGTTAATAGTATCCCCTTGTTCCAGACCAAGAGACAATACACCCAGAATGGATTTCAAAGTTACTTTTTTACCGTTAGCTTCGGCGAAAGATTCAGCACCGCTGAATTTGTTAGCTGTATTTACCAGCGCAGTTGCAGGACGTGCATGGATACCGTCTTCATCCGTAATTCTAAAAGTTGTTTGCATAATTTGTTCCTCCCACTTTCCTAAAAATAATATTTGTTTACACGCAGCATACCGGATAATTGATCAGACGGCTTAGGCCGCCTAATCAACTAATCCGAAACACATAGAGTTTATTTTATCGTAATTATACCATCTTCGCCAGCCTTCAATACTCCAGTTTTGTTTAAAGTTACCGAAGATCCTTCTGGAAGGTTGGTAAAAATGACAGGTGAGATGATGGATTTAGCGTTTGCCTTCACGTATTCCAGGTCTACTTTCATAATAGGCTGGCCGGCTGACACAAGATCGCCTTCGTTCACCAAAACGTCAAATCCTTGACCTTTAAGCTTCACTGTATTCACCCCGATATGAACAAGCACTTCTTTACCACCATCGGATTGAATACCAACCGCATGCTTGCTTGGGAATACATTAAATACTTTACCATAAACAGGAGAAACAATGGTTCCATCATTTGGCACAACTGCAAATCCATCACCTGTCATGCGTTCTGCAAAGACCGGATCGGGAACGGTCGAGATGTCAACCAATTCACCGTTTACTGGCATCACGATATCTTCCACAACGATTGTTTGCTTTTGTTCTCCGGCTTCCTTTTCCTCTTGTGGAGCTGGTTCTGAAGGAGCAGGTGCAGGTGTACGTCCTGCCATGATATCAGCCATTTGGGTTTTAATTGTATCGGAACGGGTACCGAAGATCGCCTGTACATTGTTACCAACTTCAAGGACACCTGAAGCGCCAAGTTGTTTCAGACGAGCTTTATCCACGTTTGATTTTTCATTAACTTCGATCCGAAGACGTGTAATACATGCATCCAGATGCTTGATATTCGATGAACCACCGAAAGCAGCCAAAATGTTATGTGGAAGCTCGTCACTGCTACCGCTTGCTGCACCCTCCACATTATCTGTAGCTTCTTCACGTCCTGGTGTCTTCAAGTTGAATTTCCGTATGATGAATCGGAATCCGAAGTAGTAAATAACCGCCAAAATCAGACCGACGATAATTACATACCACCATGGCGTACGGGTTGGAATAATCCCGAATATCAGGAAGTCAATAAATCCACCTGAGAACGTCATACCGATTTTAACATTCAAAATTTGCATCGTCATAAATGACAAACCTGCAAATACACAGTGTACTGCAAACAGCAATGGAGCTACGAACAGGAAGGAAAATTCCAGTGGCTCCGTAATACCTGTCAGGAACGAAGTCAAGGCAGCTGAACCCATGATACCTGCTACATATTTTTTGTGTTCCGGTCTTGCTTCATGATACATCGCAAGTGCTGCTGCCGGTAATCCGAACATCATGAATGGGAACTTACCTACTTGGAACGTACTTGCTGTCAGTGCCACGCCGTCGCGAAGCTGATTGAAGAAGATCTGCTGGTCACCGTGAATGGTTTGACCTGCTTTGTTAACATATTCACCAAACTCAAACCAGAACGGTGAGTACCAGATGTGATGCAAACCAAACGGAATGAGCGCACGTTCGATAACCCCGAACAGGAACGCAGACAAAGTCGGGTTGGAATACACCATAAAGTGAGATACTGCGTTAAGCCCTTGTTGAACTGGGGGCCAGATCAAAACCAGTGCCAGTCCGACAATCAGTGAAGATACTGCCGTTGCAATTGGAACGAAGCGCTTACCCGCAAAAAAGCCCAGGTACGAAGGAAGCTCGATTTTGAAAAATCGGTTGTACATAGCAGCGGCCAGTATACCGATGATAATCCCGCCGAACACCCCGGTTTGAAGTGTAGGAATACCCAACACATTCGCATAACCCGGTACTTTTTGAGCAATCAGACCAGGTGTAACACCTACAGCTGTACCCAGCGTAATGTTCATTACGAGGTAACCGATGATCGCAGCCAAACCTGCTACACCTTCGCCGCCCGCCAGACCGACGGCTACGCCGACTGCAAACAACAGCGCCAGATTATCAAAAACAATTTGTCCGGCGTTCATCATGATTGTCGCTACCGATTGAACCCAGCCCGCATTTAACGCAGGGATGTACTGGAGAAAATCAGGATTGACCAGCATGTTGCCGATACCCAATAAAAGCCCCGCAGCTGGCAAAATGGCTACTGGAAGCATTAACGCTTTACCGACACGCTGTAAAACGCCGAAAAGCTTTTTGAACATACCTTCCACATCCTTCTCTGATATTTAGAACAGAGGCAAAACAACAAAAAAGGCATGAGCCGATTTAAGTATGTTTGAACACAACCTTGGGATATAGCATACCCCAGTAGGCTGTAAACAATCATAACTTAAAACAACTCATGCCTGATCGAATCAGTAACACGTTAAAATGTTTAGTTGTTGTCTTCCTCATTGCAAAATTGATTATAGCACCACGCTAAATGCGAGGCAATACTTTTTTATTCGGGCTTTATCACAGTTTGTTGCTCTCCCTGCTCCTTGCGTTGGGACAAACGCTGCAGATGCATCGTCAAATAGCTAACTTCAGCTGGATACACCGGTTTACGTAGCCTTTTCTCCATAATCTTCGTAAGTTTCCAGGCCAGCATATACATTTCTGGATATTCTTCATTCAAAAGCTTGTCCAATCGGTAAATCTCCTGCACAATTTCTCCTCGTCGTACACGTTCAATCGCAAATCTCAGATGAGTCAGCAGACGAGAATAATCAAGGGATTGGAGAGGAATTCGGTAATCCAGTGTCGTCTCGACGACCTGAACCATGTCGGCAATCAGACGAGAATCCTTCCTAACCTCGGAGATATGTTGGTTCGTCATAGCACTATAAATATGCAGAGCTACGAATCCGATTTCATCTTCTCCCAGATCTACATTCATCTTATCCCTGATTAAAG
Source organism: Paenibacillus sp. EKM301P (assembly GCF_011800295.1). Lineage (NCBI taxonomy): Bacteria > Bacillati > Bacillota > Bacilli > Caryophanales > Paenibacillaceae > Paenibacillus > Paenibacillus sp. EKM301P. Next base: position 1,135,842 of record NZ_JAALFM010000001.1, read on the forward strand.
CAACAGCCTGCTCAGCCATCTTGTATTCCTGAGGATATATTTCCCTAGTCTCATACAAAAACGGATTATGAATCGTAATTCCCTGTTTATGACGGTTGATGGAAAAAGCGATATGGTCAGTTAAAGCAATCAAAATATGCTCATTTAGAGGCTTCTTTGCTTGAAGTTGAACAAGATGAAGTACCTCACCGATGACCTCGATGAGCTTTTCATCCAGCTCAGGAAGCAACCGTTTGTATTGCTCCTGTTCTTCATGGCTTTTTAATATAAATAATTTTTCAACTGAATCCAACGGCATAAGATCGCCGGGTCTGCGATTGAAACCGATTCCTTTTCCAATCACGACAACCTCATCATGCTCGGGATGCATCCCTATAATCACATTGTTATTCAGCGCTTTGGCCACTTTTAGGCTGCTCACATCCGCACCTCTTTTATCAGAACCTTGATCCTAAGAATTATAGCATGAAGCTCAGAGGAATCCACGTTAAAGTACCAAATATTCCGCTAAAGGTCAATAAAAAGAAAACGCTTTTCATCACAATTTCTAGGAAATGCTGTGATGAAAAGCGGTCTTTTGGGGGCTAAGAATCTGCTCCCGAAGGCTTATCGTTATTCTTTATCCGTTAGTGTCACCTCAACCGAGGCTGGATTGTGCAGCTTGTTCGCATCAACGGAGGACGGTACGGAATGAAGACCATTTTTTCCAGTGGTTAGTCCCTTGATCAACTGCTCTACATCAATACCGGATACACTCTTAAGCATCTCAGGAGCCGTCGCCATCAGTTCGGTGACATAATTGCTGACACGCGTTGCTCCTTCCCCTTTCCCCGTATCCACAACAGTCAGTTTATCAATGGATGCAATCGGTTCGGCAATACGTCCGGCCAGATCCGGCAGCATTTTCACGATAATATCGAGCACGGCGGCCTCTCCGAACTTCTGAAACGCCTCCGCCAGTTTTTCCTTGGCCTCAGCTTCCGCGAGACCACGCAAACGGATGACATCTGCATCGGCTGTACCTTTGGCCCGTTCTGCATCCGCTTCTGCTTGCCCGTTTAGACGTTTTTGTTCAGCTGACGCTTTAGCCTGTGTTTCAATCGAGTATTGCAGCGATTCCGCCTCACGCATTTTACGCGATTTGTCAGCTTCCGCCGCTTGTTCTACTGCGTACCGATCGGCTTCCGCCTTCTTTTTCACTTCCGCATCATATTGCTTTTCACGTACCTGTATTTCCTTGGCTTGAATATCAATCTCCCGTTCCTTACGTACCAACTCGACTTTCATCTGTTCTTCGACGGCAGTCTGCTTGGCACGGGCCTCCTGAATGTGATAAGCCTGATCGGCTTCTGCTCTGGCAGTATCCTGTTCTTTCTTAAACGAAGCCACCTTCAGTTCCTTCTCCTTGGCTGCCTCGGCAATATTCGTATCCCGCAACAGCTCGGCCTTCTGTCCTTCCTGTTCTGCTTGCGCCTTCTGAATTCGGGCATCCCGCACTGCCTCGGCTTCTGCAATCTCTGCATCCCTTTTCACAGCAGCAATTCTCGGCTTACCAAGCGCATCCAGATACCCATGTTTATCGCGCACGTCTTTGATGGTGAATGAAACGATCTGCAAGCCCATCTTTTTCAGATCGCGTGCAGCCACGCCCTGTACTTCCTGCGCAAACCGATCCCGATTACGATATACTTCCTCTACCGTCATGGAGCCGAGGATTGCCCGCAAATGTCCCTCCAGCACTTCTTGAGCCTCTCCTCTAAGCGCTTCCAGCGGCTTTCCGATGAACTGCTCGGCTGCTGTGGCTACATCCTCAATGGAACTGCCAACCTTGATGATCGCCACACCATCCGCAATCACGGGTACTCCTTGCTCTGTATATACTTCCGGTGTAGTTACGTCCAATTTGTGAGACAACAGAGAGATAAATTCGGACTGCTGGAAAATAGGCCAAATGAAAGCGCCCCCACCACGTACAATTTTAATCTTGCGACCAGAATCATCCTCGGAAATATTTTTATTTCCCAGAAAAGAACCTGTCACAATCATTCCTTCATCCGGTCCTACCGTTTTGTAACGGGCCCAAAAAGCAATCCCTAATATGACGATAACAATGACAACAATTCCAGGGATCAACACAATATCTTGCAAACTTGACACTCCCGATCACGCTCCCTTCAAGTTAAGCGAATGCGCCGTCTATGTGTCCAGGTACGCTACGCGGACGACGCCCTCTGCGACCTCAACCACGACAATACGGGTTCCCGCAGCTAGCGGTTTGTGATCAAAGCTAGATGCTGTATGTATGGTGTTGCCTGCACCCAAGCGGATCATAACTTCCCCGTAACCAACCTCAGGTACAGGAATGGTGACCTCACCGATTCTGCCAGTTAGTTCACGCATTGAGAAGCCACTGGATACCTCTGAATTCGCCATAGGCTTGATAAACGCAAAAAACACTAGCACTCCAATCACAAGTGCAATCCCTAAAGCAAGCACAACGACCCAGCCCATGGTCAGCCCAGTATACTTTGTCAGTAGTACTCCAGCCCCGCCAAAAGCAGTCATAGCCCCAAGTAGAACGACAGGTCTGAACCAATCAAGGCCCGGCAGTTCTAACGCCCCATCCAGCCAGCTACCGAGTACATCCCCGATCAACACGCTAACCAAGGTAAAGATTGCCCCTCCTGCCAATAACCACCAAAATAAGGTTTCCATGCGACTCCTCCTTCCATGCACCTTTTCAGTCTGGTTTCCAGTCTATAACTATGTTTACGTATTCAACCTTAAAAAGTTTCAAAATTTACCTCCTATATTCCAAATTAAACCCAAAAAAGCACGTTCGTACGTCTAATGACGCACAAACGTGCCTATTATGCTCCAACCGCTGTTTACAGGGATGCTTTGTAAATTTCGACTACATCTTCGCGATTGAGCTTGTTAAAGCCACCGAAAGGTCCGAATTTCACAGCTTTATCAGCCATTACATCAATTTGGGACGCATCAATATCGTAATCAGCCAGACGGCTTGGTGCACCAATCGAGCTCCAGAAATCACGCAACGCTTGAATACCTTCCAACGCTACTTCTTCATCACTCTTACCTTCTGGGTTTACATGGAACACATTCACAGCCAGCTGTTTGAAGCGTTCAGGCTTCACATGCAGGTTATGTTTCATCCAGTTCGGGAACAGAATAGCCAGTCCTCCACCATGCGGAATATCATAAACAGCAGACACAGCATGCTCAATATTGTGAGTAGCCCAGTCACCTGTCAGCCCCATGTTCAGGAAGCCGTTCAGTGCCATCGTACCACAATACATAATGGTTTCACGCAGCTCGTAGTTTTCCAGATCGTTAACCAGTCCCGGCGCCGCATCTATGACCGTACGCAAAATCGTTTCACACCAGCCCAGTTGAACCGGAGTATTGGATTCCAAATGGAAATAATGCTCGAGCGTATGTGACATCATATCCACAATTCCGTAAACCGTTTGATTTTGTGGCAGAGAGTATGTGTTCACCGGATCAAGAATGGAAAACGCAGGAAACGCATGTACGCTACCCCAGCCCAATTTTTCCTGAGTTTTTTCGTTTGTAATAACAGAACCTGCGTTCATCTCAGAGCCGGTTGCAGCCATGGTCAGAACCGTACCTAATGGCAAGGCTGCTTTGGGAGCCGCTTTACGCTCTGCAAAATCCCACATGTCCCCATCATATTTTGCACCGACAGCAATAGCTTTGGAGCAATCCAGTACACTACCACCGCCCACAGCCAGTACAAGGTCGATTTGATTTGTTTTACACAATTCAACACCCTTATGTACCGTAGACAAGCGAGGATTTGGTTCTACACCCGCCAGTTCTGTTACCTCTGCACCAATTTCACCAAGCAATTTTATTACATTATCGTACAAACCGCTGCGCTTAATGCTGCCGCCGCCATATACAAGTAGTACACGTTTTCCATATTTAGGAACTTCACGCTTGAGAGCCTCCAATTGTCCTTTACCGAAGATCAATTGTGTAGGATTATAAAATTCGAATGCTTTCATCGCAAACGTTCGCCTCCAATAATTCTAAAGTTTAATGTTAAGAAACTACTCTATTATAACCTTTATGGTTACAGGAAACAAATTGCTTTATTTTCAGAAAAAAAACCATACCCCTTAAGGAGTATGGTTACATTTCACATCTTGGGAGGGTTCTCGTATTGTATTATGTGGCAACATAAGCAACTTTATTCTCCCAAGGTATAGCCCAATTGTTTCATAAAACGGCCAAACGCTTGCTGACCGGATGGATTCCGTTTATACACTCCTGCGTGCTCTAAAATTTCACTGAATTTCAGTCCAACCTCATTTTGTACGGTACGAACAGCCGTCTCCTTATCAGACAGGCGACCGAACCGGGTATTCAACTGGTAAATCCAGTCTGCATGCTTAAACAGTGGATGTCCTTCCTGCTGCATAGCCACGGCCAATTCGTCGTCCCCACACAAGATATCAGCAATTCCATCCAGCTCATCCTTGAGTCGACCTGGTAAGATGGCAAGCCCCATCACCTCGATCAGACCGATATTTTCCTTTTTGATATGATGCATCTCGCGATGGGGATGGAAAATACCTTCCGGATATTCTTCACTCGTTCGATTGTTCCGCAGTACGAGATCCATCTGATATCTTCCTTCAGAATCCCGGCGCACAATCGGCGTTACTGTATTATGCGGAATCGTTTCCCCCTCCAGCTCGGTATGAGAGAGAACGTCTACCGATGGATCACTATAACCCTTCCAGGCTTCAAAAGCAGCATTCCCCGCCTCCAACAGTGCGTCGGGATCTGTTGACGTAAAACGAATGACCGACATCGGCCAGTTTACAATACCTGCCGTAACCTGCGGAAACTCTTCATTATGGTATACGCCGTCCACACCCGCTTTTTCAATTGGGAATGTATGACGACCACCCTGAAAATGATCATGAGTTAGGATAGACCCTCCGACAATAGGCAGATCCGCATTAGAGCCAATGAAATAATGCGGAAACGCTTTCGTAAAGGCCAGCAACCGCCGCAGCGTATCCTTTGTAAGCTTCATGGGTACATGATCATGATGGAACACAATGCAATGCTCGTTGTAATACACATAAGGTGAATATTGAAAAAACCACGGTTCCCTATTCAATTCGACCGGAATAATACGCAAATTTTGGCGGGACGGATGGTTTACCCTCCCGGCATATCCAACGTTTTCACGGCACAATTGACATTTGGGGTAAACAGGCGGCGGTAAAAGCTTCGCCATTGCAATTTCCTTGGGACTTTTTTCTGGCTTGGACAAATTAATCGTAATTTCCATATCTCCGTAAGGCGTTGACTGATTCCAGTACACATTGCTGGCCACCCGATCCATTCGAATGTAGTTCGAATCGATGGATAATTGATAAAAAGCATCTGTAGCCGCTTCTATACCACGTTCAGCCTCCGTTTGATGAAAGTCACGGATGACTTCAGACGGTCTCGCCATTAGCTGGCCCATGATTTTGGAATCCAGCAAATCACGATACGTATCCGTGTTTTCAGGGATAAGCCCTATGGCAAAACCATAATCTATCAATACATTAAGCACAGGCTGGAGAGCTTCGGGGGCAATAATGCCCCCTGCTTCCCCACCGGAATAAGGCTCCGAAAACCCGAACTGCTCCAATAGCAGATTACGACTGTAATCCGTATCTTGCAGACCAATCAAGCCCTTCTTATGTGCGAATGCAACCAGTTGCTCCACCGCATATAGAGCCGATTGCTGTACAGTTTCGTCGATGTCATGGGCCAGGTGCCGGGAAAGTTCCCGGTCTTGGCCTTTATCTACAGATTGGCGCTCGCTCATATGTCATCGTCTCCCGTCTATTCGTCGCCGTAGCCTTGAGGGTGCGACTGATGCCATCCCCATGCTCCGCTAATAATATCCTCCAGTTGGGTACGTTTTGGACTCCAGCCCAGCACCGAACGGGCCTTGTCAGAAGATGCAACCAATATTGCTGGATCGCCTGCACGGCGGGGTTCTGTCACAACTGGAATGTCGAGTCCAGTAACCTTGCGTGCCGTTTCAATAACTTCCTTCACAGAGAAGCCCTGCCCGTTGCCCAGATTGAATATGTTGCTGTCATTACCTTCACGCAAGTAATTCACTGCGCGCACATGAGCATCCGCCAAATCACTTACATGAATGTAATCACGGACACACGTACCATCAGGTGTCGCATAATCCTCACCAAACACAGCGATATGTGGACGCTGTTTTAATGCTGTCTGGAGCACCAATGGGATCAGATGGCTTTCTGGTCGGTGATCTTCACCGATTTTGCCGCTCTCATGGGCACCAGCCGCATTAAAATACCGTAAAGACACGTATTTGATGCCTAATACTTTATCAAACCAGGACATCATGCGCTCCATCATCAGCTTTGTTTCACCATACACGTTAGTTGGCTCAGTACGGTCACCTTCTTCAATCGGCACCTTTTCCGGTTCGCCATAGGTAGCGGCAGTCGAGGAAAATACGATCTTGCTTACGCCGGCATCTTTCATCGCCTCCAGCAAGCTCAACGTACCAAATACATTGTTGTCATAATACTTTCCGGGATTTTGCATGCTTTCCCCAACCAGCGAGTTGGCTGCAAAATGAATAACAGCGTCGATTTTATTTTCAGAGAACAGTTTGGACAGAAGTTCTTTATCTCTCAAATCACCTTCATACAACTTGCCTCCAAGTAATGCTCCTTTGTGTCCGGTTTGCAAGTTATCCAGCACAACAACTTCTTCTCCCAGATCCAACAGTTCTGCTACGGTATGTGAACCGATATATCCAGCTCCACCTGTGACTAAAATGGCCATGTTATTCGTCCTCCTTCAGTTCTTTAACTCCGTCTCCTGCCTTGCATACATAAAAGCTGGCTTCCAGCCCTGTACGGGTCTGATAAGCTTCGCCGACTTCCTTCACAAAACGTTCCACATCGTCCTCATGAACCAATGAAACCGTACAACCTCCAAACCCAGCCCCTGTCATGCGAGCACCCAGCGTGCCAGGAATGCGTCGTGCTTCTTCCACCATAACATCCAGCTCGGTGCAGCTGACCTCATACAGGTCACGTAATGAATCGTGAGAAGCGTTCATTAACTGACCGAAAGCTGCAAGTTCATTCGCCGCGAGAGCTTCGACAGAAGCCAGCACACGAGCGTTTTCCTCCACCACATGCCGTGCCCGGCGGCGAACTGTTTCATCTGCAATATGATGCTGGAGCTCTCCAAACCGAGCCTCATCCAGCTGTGCAAGGTATTCCAATGACGACTCCTGCTGCTGCAAAATGGACAGTGCTTCCGCACACTGACTGCGACGCTCGTTATAGGCTGAATCCACCAAACCGCGGCGCTTATTTGTATTGCCGATCACAAGCTTATAAGCTCCCGTGCGGAATGGCACTTTACGGTACTCCAGCGTATCACACATCAGCAGAATTGCATGATCAGCCGCTCCGTTCGCTACAGCGAACTGATCCATAATGCCGCAATTGACACCCACGTAATTGTTTTCTGCCCGCTGGGACAACAAAGCGATTTCGACAGTGTCGGTTTTCTGCTTTTCGGTAGTCAAGAAAGCGTAGCCTGTCACGACCTCAATCGAGGCTGAGGAGGATAATCCAGCTCCGTTCGGTATTTCTCCATGATAGAGCAGATCGTATCCGCTAGAAGGATACACTCCCTTTTGAGCCAACTCCACCAGCACACCCACCGGATAATCCACCCACTCATCCGTTTTGCTTTTACCTATCTCTCCGCGGGGGATAGACACTTCGTACGACAGGTTTGTCGAAGCAAAATGAATTTGGTCATCATTGCGCGCACGAAGGATCAGCGTCGTACCAAATTCCAGCGCAGCCGGGAGTACATAACCACCATTATAGTCGATATGCTCTCCAATCAGATTGACGCGCCCAGGTGCATGAAATATCAGCAGTTCATTGCTGCTTTCACCATATTTTTCAATAAAATGTTTCTTTAATTCAGTAGAGTCCATATCCGCATCCACCTCATTCACCGTTAGTAAAAGTCCCCCTGATTTCCCTGTAATATCTTAATCAGGTTGACATCTCTTATGATTTCAGTATAAATGAAAGCGTCACACAATGTAATGCATCCATGTGTTTAAGCTATGGATAAATGTGACTTGGACATGTACAATGTAAGTATACCGCATCCGCTAAACTATCCACAAATGCAGGAAGGATGACTCTATTTTGCAAGCGCATTCATATAGTTATGCTGTCGCCTCTAATCCGGTGTTTTATGAAAATAGCCCGCTGCATGTGCTTTTTGCAGGAGAGAGCCAGACCAAATCCGGTCATGCTGTGGGGCCGAAAATCTATGATTACTATCTGCTCCACTTTGTAGAGTCGGGCAAAGGCATCTTTCGAACAGAACAGCACACATATCAGCTTAAAAAAAACGATTTTTTCCTTATTCATCCCGGTCAGCTGGTGAGCTATACCTCTGATGAAGAGGAACCGTGGCGCTATCGTTGGTCTGCCTTTACCGGACACCATACGGAGCAGGTGGTGCAAGAGGCAGGACTGCGTGTTCATCAGCCTGTTTTCCATGCTGCTGATCAAAGTCCTATTCCCGGTTATCTGGAACAAATGCAATTGGCCTTTTACAGCAGAAAATCTAGCTCTCATCTCTCAGCCTTGGGCTACTTGTACCTAATTATGGGGGAAGCAAGTAATTACCTGAGTGACTGGACTGATCCGTCTGGGGCGGATTCGCAAATTCGACGTACAGTCAAGCAGATGGTTCAATACATGTCCACTCAGTACGCACACCCCGTTTCCATTGAGCAAATGTCTGAAGGACTTGGTTATAACCGTGCATACTTATCACGGATATTCAAAAAAGAAACGGGCATCTCCCCCGTCACCTATTTGCTTAAACTACGGATCGACAAATCACGTCAACTGCTGCGTGAACGTCCTGAGCTGTCGGTCGAGCAAGTGGCTGCATCTGTAGGTTTAACCGATGCTTTATACTTCTCACGTCAATTCAAACGTTTCTGTGGTCAGTCTCCAACCGAGTACCGGAGCAAGGTTAAGCAGTATCCTCAGTTGTAAAGTAAGCTTTAGCAGGTTTCCCTAGCTCCCTGCCAATAACAAACAGCCCGCATCCTTCAAGCGAATGCGGGCTGTTAAGTATATATCGTATAAGAGAATGTGAAATTAGGTCAATGACTCCGAAATGCCTTTTGTCATTAGGCTGTGCCGCTGTCTTGTCCGTTCCCGGCATTTAGAATCGAATCAATCCGGTCCAGCTCTTCCTGTGAAAACTCCAGATTGGATAAGGCTTCAACATTCTCTTCGATTTGGCTTACACGGCTAGCCCCAATCAGGACAGAGGTCAGACGTTCACCGCGTAGAGCCCATGCCAGTGAGAATTGAGCCAAACTTTGTCCACGTGCAGCAGCCATCTGGTTCAAGGCGCGCACCTTGCGAAGAGTTTCAGGCGTCACATGGTTCTCATTCAGGAAAACCGATGTGCTTGCTGCACGTGAATCCTCGGGAATTCCGTTCAAATATTTATTGGTCAGCAGTCCCTGAGCCAGTGGACAAAAGGCAATGCTGCCTATCCCGTTTTCGTCCAGTACATCTTGTAATCCATTTTCAATCCAGCGGTCAAGCAGAGAGTATCTCGGCTGATGGATCAACATCGGTGTGCCAAGCTCCTTCAAAATACGAGCTGCTTCTGCCGTTTGCTCTGCACTATAATTAGACACACCCACATACAGCGCTTTACCGGAACGTACGATATGATCCAGTGCTCCCATCGTTTCTTCCAGGGGCGTATTCGGATCGAAGCGGTGAGAGTAGAATATATCGACATAGTCCAGCCCCATTCGCTTCAGACTCTGATCCAGACTGGATATCATATACTTGCGAGATCCCCAGTCACCATATGGACCTTCCCACATATGGTAGCCTGCTTTGGTGGAGATAACCAATTCATCCCGGTACGGCTTCATATCACTGGCTAACACTTGTCCGAAAAATTCCTCAGCTGAACCCGCAGGAGGACCATAGTTATTAGCTAAATCAAAATGCGTAATGCCCAGATCAAAGGAGCGAGTAATCATGCTGCGACCATTCTCCGCGTTGTTAATCCCGCCAAAATTGTGCCACAAGCCCAGCGAAATAGCGGGCAGCTTAAGACCTGATCTCCCTGTACGGTTATATTTCATACTTTCATAACGATCTTCGCCAGCTAAATAAACCATGCTATCACAGCCTCTCTCGAAACATTGTTATGTCCATCACAACATCATCATAGCGCTTTTATCCGGGCGTTGACAAGAAAACGATTACAAGCCCAATTGATGAGCAAGTTTTTCCATAACTTTACCGATCGGTTCAGTGATCAAAAGATCCGCCTTGTGATCATATGAAGTGGGGTCTGTATTCAGCAGCACTGTATGTTTACCGCGAAAATAAGCAATCAAGCCTGCCGCAGGGTGAACTGTCAGTGACGTTCCTCCAATTAACAGCAGATCTGCTTGAGAAATGGCCTGAATGGATTGAATAAGGGTATCTTGATTCAACTCTTCCTCATATAAAACGACATCCGGTTTGATCATTCCTCCATCTACCGGACATTTAGGTACAACCTCGGAACTGTTCATCACTTCATTTAGATCGTAAAAGCGACCGCATTCCATACAGTAGTTGCGATGTACCGAGCCGTGAAGCTCCAGTACATTCATACTTCCTGCAGCCTGGTGTAATCCGTCAATATTTTGCGTCACAACCGCTTTAAGACGGCCTTGCTTTTCCAAAGACGCGAGGAAATGATGACAGCCGTTCGGCTTCGCATCGGGATGCAGCATTTTGCTGCGATAGAAACCGAAGAATACCTCAGGATGCTTCACAAAAAAAGAGCGGCTAAGCATAACCTCGGGAGAATAAGGTAATTTTTCCTCGCTCTGATACAAGCCTGCTGCTGAACGAAAATCTGGAATACCACTTTCCGTCGATGTCCCTGCTCCGCCGAAAAAAACAATATTCTGCGATTGCTGTATCCAATCCGCCAACGTATTAACTTTCATGCTCTACGCACCTCCAGCTCTTTATATCCACGAACCACCTTATCCGCATCCAGCAAATGACCGGAACGCTCCGGTTCCGGCGCAAATCCAATGGCTAGCCGTACTCCGGCACGCTTGCCCATCTGCATATCCCCATTACTGTCTCCGATCACTACCACGTCCGCTGGCGACAGTCCTAGTAACGCGCAAGCTTTTTCAGCCATTTCCGGGTCAGGCTTACCGTATGTAACCCTATCATGTCCGATGATCTCGTCAAAATAGGATGTCAGCCCCATCCACTCCAGATGCTCTTGTGCAGCCTCTGTACTGTCAGAGGTCACAACCGCCAGCTTCAATCCGGCACGGCGACTCTGCTCCAATAAGGTCCGCAACCCCGGAAACACCTTCGCTGCCCGATGTCGGCGGACGTCAGCCATCGCTGTTTTATTAAATTCGCGGACAAGCCGCACAGCTTCATTCCACGGGACACCGGCAGTATAAAGCTGCCAAGCCAGCACACCTGTACTTTCATCCACCGTCCCCATTGCCAGCGGACCAGAAGGATCGTAACCGATCACACGTCCCTCCTGATCGTGAACAGTGCCTAGAATGTTGCCTTTTTCCATCGTAAAACCAGCTCCCGCCACGACAAGATGCTGCTCCATCATATCCAGTATAGAACGAGCCCAAGGACCCCACAACTGAATAAAATCCAGTAGTGTGCCATCTTTATCGAATAAGATGCCACGGCATGAATATCGCTTCCCCTGCACGATCAGCTCAGACATGCATCACACCTCCTTTACGGGTTCTTAGAAGCTGAATCTACACTCTCTTTCATCCAGTCCTGTAAAGCCGTTACCGTCTGATTCCATTGCTCAACGGCGCTAATTTTCGCAGGATTATCCCCTTTCTGGGCACCGTAACTGCCAAATTGGGCATGGTTCCCCCCTTCGACTGTAAAATACAGCGTGTTGGCAGGTAAATAAGTTCTCCCACTTTGGACATTTTTCATCTGGATGACTCCATCATCACTTCCTAGTAGAGAAATCACTGGCAGATTTTTATCCTTTAAATTACCCTTGTTATCCGGGTAGGAAGCAAGGAAAAATACACCTTTAACCTGATCAGGATGTGCAGCTGCATATCGGGCCGCCATCACACCACCTAACGAATGTCCGCCAATAACAAAGACTTCCTTCGGGTACGCCTTTAGCACTTCATTCGCCAAATCCGGTGAGATCAATGCAAGGTTCAGTGGCATTTTTACAATAATCACATGATGACCCTTTTCTGCCAGACGGCGTGCCAAGGGCGCATAGCTTTCGGGTTTAACCAACGCTCCTGGGTACAAAATGACTCCTGATCCACTTCTTTTGGCAGGCTCAAAACTTAACCAATGCTCTTGCTCATTTACTTTCACAGTATCCGCTATTTCGGCTAATGCAGCAGCAGCCGTCTCGTCAGGCTGATAAGGCGTAAATACCTTCCATGCTCCCCAACCCACGATTAGCACGATGACAATTAGGATGCCTAAAAGAATTTTCCATATTTTCCGAGATCCGCGTGTTCCATAGGAGTTGTATGATCTTCTTGTTCTTCTTCTCATCGTATAAGTTCCTTTCGACTTTCGTACCTCGTGATTCGTAACTTGAATCTAAATGGTGTCGCTGTATTTGTTAGCATAACTATAACCTTGTTAGGGTAACATCGTTGCCTGTACAGGGTCAAATTAGCACACGTTTCCAGACATAAGCCCATCTTTATTCCGTGTTCAAGCTTTCGCCACATAAAAAGGACATGATAACGCTTACTATTGTGAATAAAATCACAATGTTACAATCCAGAGTATCGTACCTTGTTCCATGTAAAGAATTATTTTTTAAATAGTTTAGTCGGCAGAAGCCGTTCGGAGGGAAACACATGACGACAAGCCATGATGTACAAGGGGAAAGCTTTTTTCTCAATTTGCGATTTCTGTTGATTATATGCGTATTTGCAGGAAACGCCCTGGAGCCATTAGTCGGTTCACTTCATCTTGCCCAACAATGGTTCAGCTGGATATTCATGTTTCATATGCCGTTGTTTGTACTCGTTACAGGCTACTTTGCCAAAACCACTTTGACGGGTCTCGCAGGACAAAAGGTTCTGCTTCAGATCGGTATGCAATATCTGATTTTCCAATCCCTTTATTCAATTTTGGATATCGTAATCTTTCACGTTCCCCATATCCATCATTCTTTTTTTGCTCCTTATCTGCTGCTTTGGTTCCTTGCCAGCCACATCTGCTGGAGACTGCTGATGCTATCTTTTCAGAAAATACCACCAGTCTTCCAACTGGGCATATCCGTGCTACTGGGTATCCTTGTCGGATATCTCCCCGTAGACGGTATATGGCTAAGCGTATGCAGAACCTTTGTTTATTTGCCTTACTTTGTAGCAGGTTATCATTTGAATTATGCCGACGTTCGACGCTTCTTCACAACACCTGTCCGTATCATCGCTGGTATTGTATCTCTTTTACTTATGGTACTGGCGGGAACGTCGTATTTTGGCATCCCGGCAGGCTGGCTATATGGCAACATGACTTATGGTGAACTGGGCCATACCGAATGGTACGCAGGGATTTACCGTATCGGCATTTATGGAGTTCAATGGATAGCATCTATGGCGTTTCTAAGCTTTGTTCCAGCCGTCACAGGACGTATAACCGAGATGGGACGACGTACATTATATGTCTTTTTGCTGCATGGCTTAATCGTCCGTTCCGTTGTTGCAAAGGGGGTCTACGAGTATATAGATACTCCTGTGGAAGTCATGTTGATTCTAGTGTGCGCCACAGGTCTGTGCTGTCTGTTGACCATGCCTTGGGTTCGAACTGCAACACGGCCTCTGATTGAGCCACAGGTAGAGTGGATGTTGAAGCCCGCTCCTTATCTTTTTAGACGGTCTGCGTAACTTTTTATCCATTGATATTTCACAATCAGGACGCGACAACCCACTTACAGACGAGAATGGAAGTGGGTCTCCCCCTCTTTACTTCGCGCATAGTGCCTGTTTCATACAGGCAAGATGTGGTAAGTAAATGATACGCGCAACAAAAAACAACTTTTTAATAAGGAGTGATTTGTAATGGCACGTAATCAAAATCAGGGTAAAATGAGTCGCGAAGAAGCAGGCCGTATGGGTGGGGAAGCTACCTCCAAGAAGCACAATAAGGAATTTTATCAGGAGATTGGCAAGAAAGGCGGACAAGCAACCGCAAACTCACATGATAAAGAGTTTTATCAGGAAATCGGCAAAAAGGGCGGCGATGCTACAGCTGAGTCGCATGACAAAAATTTCTACAGAGACATCGGTCGTAAAGGTGGCAGAAATTAAAATATAGTTTCATATTCCACCCTCCTTTAACATAAAAACAAGCCTGAGCCCATCCGTTTTATAGCGGAATGGGCTTTTCCTATTTATCCGATAGGCTAATATATCAGGATATCAGAGTTTTGAAGAATCCAATTCAAATCCTTACAGATGCAATATATAGATAAATAAAACTGTTCCTATCTATATATTGTTGCTTACAGAACACTTCTATACTTTTTTCAAAATCCTCATATATGTAGAAATATGCGCACAACTATGATAGACTCTTTAGAAAACATCTGCGCTATTACGGCGTTCAATTGAATGCCATACCATTTTTATACTTTGGGGGGAAACCAGCATCATGACAGCTAAGACGAAAATGCGTTCCGATATGATTAAAAAAGGCTTTGACCGCGCTCCTCACCGCAGCTTGCTGCGCGCAGCGGGTGTCAAAGAAGAAGATTTTGACAAACCGTTTATTGCGGTATGCAACTCGTATATTGACATCGTACCGGGCCACGTCCATTTGCAGGAATTTGGCAAAATTGTCAAGCAGGCCATTCGTGAAGCAGGCGGTGTACCTTTCGAATTTAACACTATTGGTGTAGATGACGGCATTGCCATGGGACACATCGGTATGCGTTATTCTCTGCCAAGTCGTGAAATTATTGCAGACTCTTTGGAAACTGTCGTTTCCGCTCACTGGTTTGACGGCATGGTATGTATTCCTAACTGCGATAAAATTACCCCTGGTATGATGATGGGGGCATTGCGTGTTAACATTCCGACTATTTTCGTCAGCGGCGGTCCTATGAAAGCTGGTAAAGATAAGAACGGACGCTCTATTTCCCTGACTTCCGTCTTCGAAGGTGTAGGTGCATTCCAGGCTGGCAAAATCGATGATCAAAGTTTGCTTGAGCTAGAACAATATGGCTGTCCAACCTGCGGCTCCTGTTCAGGAATGTTCACAGCGAATTCTATGAACTGTCTCGCAGAAGCGATGGGACTCGCTATGCCAGGTAACGGTACCATTCTCGCCGTAGCAGAAGAACGCAAAGAATTCGTCAAACAATCTGCACGCCAATTGATGGAATTGATTAAGCTTGATCTCAAACCACGTGATATCGTGACTAAAGAAGCCATTGATAATGCATTTGCACTGGATATGGCAATGGGTGGTTCTACGAATACCGTATTGCATACATTGGCACTTGCCCATGAAGCTGAGGTTGACTACCCTATCGAACGCATCAATGAAGTCGCGAACCGTGTACCTCATTTGTCCAAATTGGCACCTGCTTCCGACTATCACATTGAGGATGTTCATAATGCAGGTGGCGTAAGCGCAGTGCTGAATGAGCTATTGAAGAAACCGGGCGCATTGCATGGTGACTGTATTACTGTAACTGGGAAAACCCTTCGTGAAAACGTAGAGGGTCAGGAAATTTTGGACACTAACGTCATCCACAAATTGGACAACCCTTATTCCGAGCGCGGCGGTCTAGCTGTATTATTCGGCAATTTGGCACCACAAGGCTCCATTATTAAAGTCGGTGCGGTTGATCCTTCTGTTGGCGGTTATCACAAAGGCCCTGCCATCTGCTTTGATTCACAGGAAGATGCACTGGCTGGCATCGCTAACGGTAAAATTGCCGAAGGACATGTTGTTGTTATTCGTTATGAAGGTCCTAAGGGCGGACCTGGTATGCCTGAAATGCTCGCTCCGACTTCACAAATCGTGGGCATGGGGCTTGGTGCCAAGGTTGGTCTGATTACAGACGGACGATTCTCAGGTGCTTCCCGTGGTATCTCCATCGGTCATATTTCCCCCGAAGCAGCAGAAGGCGGACCTATCGCTTTTGTTGAGGACGGCGATATCATTGAGCTGGACCTGAACAATCGTAAGATTGAGCTTCACATTACGGACGAAGAATTCGACCGTCGTCGTGCCAACTGGAAAGGCTTCGAGCCGAAAGTGAAGACAGGCTACCTGGCGCGTTATTCCAAGCTGGTGACGAACGCAAGTAACGGCGGAATTATGAAAATCTAAGTGCTTTGCCAAGATAGATTATTGTATGAACCACTAAAAAGCCTCTCGACTCCTACAAAGGATCGAGAGGCTTTTTTTATTAGGTCAACTGCTTGATCCTGTATCCGCTGTTTGTGAAGCCCTGATCGAAGTATGCATAGGCTCCCCTTCTTCGGTCATTTCACTGTTGAGTGTATGAACCACATCCCTTTGATCAGTTGGATCAAAAGCCTGGTCTGCCCGGTGCGAATCCCCCGGTTGAAAACGTTCAAACAAGGTATCAATGGGCATCACGATTAGTTTCGGTACCATGACCTCTTTTTTTTCACTCAATTGTTCTGAACCCGAAGGATGGATGACACGAAATAACAGCTTTAAATATACAGTAGATGCATGCTTAAACAGTCCTTGGGGAAGCTCCTGAATTTGAAAGCCTAATTTTTCAGGCCCTCGATGAATCATACTTACTGCATAGATCGCCTTTACACCCTTCATACCAGAATCATGTACAACCCGTTGGGTAAGATCAGGCAGTTGTCTTTTCACAACCCGAATCAATTGAATCGCTAGATGTACCAAGGACTTTGCCGTCGCTCCCAATTGAAACAACATTTTATTGTCAAAATGAAGCTCAATTATGGGGTCCCCCTTTTCCAGCCACCTACCGTTCTCCATGTTAATATTGGGTCCATGATAGATACGGCGACGATAATAAAAGATCGTGTTATTCTTGCTAACAGGACGAAGGCGGAACAAGGCGTGAAAAAGGCGCTCGTATTGTAGCCATCCGAATACCATCGTTTTTTTCATCCAATCTGTACTGGACAAGCAGGAGACAGTGGAATGATAGCCAGATTGACGGCAAAACAATGTATCCACGCGGACACTGCGTAATTGCCGTTCCTGGGCGACCCTCAATAGCTTCTCTAGCGCAATGAGCATATTCTGTGGCGCTTCTGCGTCTGCCCCCAATGTCGTACCACAGTCATGGAGCAGCATCACCTCGCCACCCCTCAGCTTTTTGAGCATTCTTTCTGCTAATTGTTTCGCTCCAATGCTGGCCTTCCAGTCACCAAACATAGAGGACCATAATACGATTCGACGACCATTGTTTTTGGAAATATCAAAAAAGTTCACAATCCCCCAAGGTGGACGATAAAAGGTCGTTCCTTCGCCAGTTACTCGACGAATGACTGACTCTGTCTGGGCAATTTGTCTTCTAACAGTAACAGGCCGCATAAGCCAATTCGATTTGTGCACATAATTGTGAATACCGATTAGATGACCTTCATCATGCATGCGCTTCAGAAGCTCAGGGTGTTTTTCGGCATTCAACCCTACAACAAAAAAAGTAGCCTTGGCATCAAAACGCTTGAGTAAATCGAGCAACTGTGGTGTATAGACTGGATCAGGACCATCATCAAAGGTTAGTGCATATTCTTGGTCACTTTTTCCACGCCTAAACACCCGGAAACCAAATATACGACTCACCAGCGCCGGAATAAAAGCATAAAAAGTTGAAATGTAAAACATCCATAACAGCAAAGTCTGCACGTTTTATCCCCACTTTTCTATTCTGAACTTCCAAGCAGGCCTCCTGAGGAAAACTCACTTACTTATATGTTATCACAATGATGTAAGCATGCCGAGATTTTGCCATTGCTACTGGTCAGCATTGAGATTCAATTTAGTGTACAATAAATAAAAATCTTAAAGGAGTCGTTGTATACATATGCTTCCATTGTACAAAAAATATTGGCGTACTGTTTTTGATATCGGTCTGATCGTATTAACCGTGTATTTAATTATGTTCGTATCCAGCAAACTGTATCAGCTAGCCGCACCTGTGTTCCTTTCATTCGTCGTGTTTTGGTGCATTGAACCTGCTGCCCGTTATTTTCATCGCAAAGGCATGAAAAAGCCTTTTGCCTCCGCACTCTCCGTATTGCTGTTTATCATCTTATTAATGGCTATTTTTTTCGGATTGGGCCTGATCCTGGTTACTCAATTTACAAAAGTCGCGCAAAACCTCCCACATTATACCCAGATTATCCAAACGGAATTCACGCGGATTCTTCATCTTTCTCAAGATAAAATTGCTGCCTTGCCTCCGGGTGTTACCGAACGTGTAAATGATTATTTTGCGACTGCTACCACCATTGCTACGAAATGGGCACAGCTAGGGTTATCTTTTTTCATTCAATTTCTCAGCTCCTTCACTGTTTTTATGGGCAACTTTGCGGTTGCCATCATTTTAGCGTTCTTTTTGAGTATGGAAATTAATCTCTGGAAAGGAATTGCCCGCAGTAAAACACCGAAGACACTAAAAACGGCGTACCTTTTTCTAAAAAATCATGTACTTAAAGCCATTTCCGCCTTTCTCAAGGCTCAAGCCTTACTGGTAGGAATTACCTTTGTGCTCGTATTTATAGGTTTACTCATTTTGCAAGTAGATAATGCCCTATCGTTGGCGCTCGTAGCAGCTTTGTTTGATATTCTGCCGTTGTTGGGTGTGCCTGTTATCTTTATTCCGTGGGCAGTGTATTTGTTCATCACGGGGAATACCGGCTTGGCTGTAGGCTTGCTTATTGTCATGGCTGTCACCGTGATTGTGCGCCAGTTGGCGGAGCCCAAAATTACTGGTAATTCCATCGGCGTCTCATCTGCCTATCTAATGCTTTCCTTTGCCATTATATCGTTATCCATCTTCGGATTGGCCGGATTAATCCTATCCCCCATTCTGATCATTTTGCTCAAGGAATTGTGGCAGCAAGGTTATTTGCAGCAATGGATTCGGTTTCCGACTGAGGAATTTGACGAGCCTCCTTTTATCGTCAAAATTCAGGAGGAAGAGCGTGAAGCTACTCGCAGGACTCAAGAGGATTGAGCTAGCAGATCCATGACTTGGCCGAACAGTGCTGTGGCCTGATTTGCAGCATGCGTTGAAGCATTTTGCACAAGAACGGCAACCGCATAACGTGGCCGCTCTATCGGACCGTAACCAATAAACCACTGGTGATTTATGGGGCGACCGTTTTTTAAAGCTTGGGCCGTACCCGATTTACCGGCCAGCTTCCAGGTTTTGTTACACAAGGAGGCACCTGTACCGTGTGTCACAACTTGTTCCATTGCTTCACGAAGCGTATGAGCCGTGGATGTGCGAATCGAGCGGCTGCCTTGGGGTAAAGGAGCAGCGTGAGCAGGTAGCTCCAGCAAGGTGCTTCCGTCTGCGTAGCTGACGCGTTTTACGATGCGCGGTGCATGTACTTGACCATCGTGCAGCAAGGTGACGATGAGGTTAGCTGCTTGGAGAGGCGTCACCAGCACATCACGCTGGCCGATAGCTGTCTGCACACGTACGCCTGGATCAGATGCATTTGTATGGGAGCCGAATACGGCTCCCTTTTCTTCGTGATCCATCGGTCTGAATTGAGCTAGCCCTGCCAGATCCCGGTCCTGCCAGCCCACGGTTCGACTCAATCCTAGTGCAGAGGCTGCGGCCTGAATTTGCTCGGCGTTAAGCCGTTCGCCGAGATGGGCGAACACACTATTACAGGATACGGCAAGCCCTTCCTCCAGGTTCAGGGTTCCGTGTCCTTCTTTTTTCCAGCATGACAAGCCGTACTTGCCATAGGCTCCATGACAATGAAATTGCTCCTGCGGTTGAACCACACCTGATTCAAGTGCAGCCGCAGCCGTAACCAACTTAAAAATTGAACCAGGCGTTACTGCTTTGAGAGCACGATTAGACCAGTCTGTTTTCTGCTGCGGATCAACATGAGCGGGATTATAGAAAGGACGAGACACCATCGCCATCACATCCGCGTTACCTGCATCAAGCACAACGACTGCTCCTTCTGCCAAGTGGTTAGATTCTGTCAGCTTCTCAATCTGTTCCTGCAACGGGAGATCAATTGTAGTCTGCACCTGTAATGGATAGTGACTATTGGATGGAGCACTGACACGAAGCGGGACATGAGTCAATGGACGACGTTGGGCATCTACAAACCGAGAGACGAATGTCTCACCAACGCCGCTTAGCAGCGGCTCTAGCGTTCTTTCCAGGCCAGCTGCCCCCATCGGCAGTTCACTTGCTCGTTCACCACGTTCATACATAAAACCAAGCCATTGTCTGCCATTGGGCAAGTCCCTATAACGTTGCGCATACGGTACAAGCTCTATGAGCGAAGGGGCTAACTTCAGCAGTCTGCCCGCTTCATTCGGATGGATTTGTACAGGCTCTCCACGTCCATCCCTCCATATGAGCGGAGATTGCAGTCCCTTCCATTGCGTCAACAGTTGCCCTTTACTCGTATGCAATAACTTGGCCAGCTCCTGTCCATGCGAAGCTGCTCGGCCATCTACATCGGGAAAAAGCACTGGCGTCCATACGACTCCTCCAGTCAAGGGCTGCCCGTGTCGGTCCGTAAACTGTCCACGCCCAGTATCAATAGCGATTCCTTCCTGTCGCTGACGTACTGACATTTCTTTAAGCGAATGCCCCCCATAAAATGACAAATGAATACCTGCTGTTCCCTGAATCCAAGCCAGTCGGAAACATAAAATCAGTAGCGATACCATGATCCCCAGGGCTATATATGCAATTCGACGTTGACGAATGAAACTGCTATGACGCCTAGACACATCCATCCTCCTTTCATCATTTTTCCAGTAGTATGTCCGGTGATGGAAAAAGAAAACCCACTCAACATGTAATGTTGAATGGGTTACCGAATTTATTGGATATCTAGTGATGAATATGGGCTACAACCTAAAATTTCATCTAACGAATAATATACCGTTATAAAAATAGTAATGGCTAGAACCACCCAGGCCCACTTTGTGTTTCTATTCATAATCTGCTTTCCTTCTCAAGAGATTTCCCTGATAACCTTGATTTTACAACACCTACACTGTAAACCTTGAAAGCTGTTCTTTCAAATTCACTGAAACTCCTTCCAGCTTATCAGACAAGCCTACCAGCTGATTACCGATATTGGCCTGCTCATTACTGAGAGAAGCGACTTCCTGCGAAGTAGCAGAGGATTGCTCGGCCACCGCACTAACATTGGTCATTGCCTCAGACAAAGTAGTCTGCGATTCACTCAGATGATGAATGGAGGCGGTGACTGTTCCCAACCGAAGCGCGAACTCGCCCATTTGCTGCTGCACCGATTGGAAAATGTCCGTCGTTTCTCGTACGGCTCCCATCTGCTCTCGGAACAGCGGGTACACTTCAGATAACGCCTGTACCGTTTCATTCATCTCATTGACGATATTATTCGTAATACCTGTAGCTGTACGAATGGCTTGACGTGATTGTTCTGCCAACTGACGGACCTCATTTGCAACCACCATAAAACCACGCCCGGCTGTCCCTGCTCGTGCCGCTTCTATCGTCGCATTCAGGGATAGAATGTTCGTTTGTTTAGCAATATCCTGCAATACGTCCAGCACCTTAAAGACATCGGAAGTTGTCTTCTTCAGTTCATCTACTTTGCCTACCAAAGCATGCGTAGTTTCTTCCGTAACCTTAGTCTTGCTCAATAGATTTTTCAGCTGAATTGTCCCTTTTTCACTGGACTGTTCAACTTCTTGTGCGACCAGACTCATTTCATAATTAGAAGTCATAACCGTATCCATTTGCTGGGATATATTCCCCGTTAATCCGCTACCACGTTCCGCCTCTGTTGCTAAACTGGTGGCACCATGAGCAATCTCTTCCGTCGCAGCTGCAATTTCTTTGGCTGAAACGGCTGTCTTCTTCGAGGCATCACTCAGTTCCGTCGCTGTATTCAGTACCTCCTGTGCTGATGCATTCGTCTGTTCTACCAGCAGTGTAATTTGCTCCATCATTGTATCAAAGCTAGCGGACAACTGCCCAATTTCATCCTGAGCCTTATAGTTCGTTCGGATTTGCAAGTTGCCTTTGGCGCCTTCAATCATTAAATCCTTCAGGTGTGTCAGTGGACGAGCCACGAGGCGCACGATCCACAGGCCGATGAACAATGCAATGAGTGCAGCCACCGCAGCAAATACCCAGGTCGTAGTTAGAATCCCCTTAGCGTCTCTCACCAGCTCGGATACAGGTACTACACCCACGAGAATCCATTTGGAAGTTCCCAGTGTATTATGAACCGTAAGCACACTTTGCTCTTTGCCATCTGCTACCTGCTCCATAATTTGATTTCCTTCGATCCCTTCAAGCTTGGAAACGTAATCCAGCTTTGTCTTACCCCCGGCCAAGCTCTCATTGTTAGAACCTACAAACTCCCCCTTGTCTGTCACAAGGCTAATCATACTGCCTGAGCCCAAATTAACACCTTTCAACTCGTCCTCCACCGCACTGGCCTTTAAATCCATAACCAGAACATAAGTCCCTCCCAACCCGGACATGCTGTTCATGGATCGTGCCAGACGAAAGGTCTTGCTGCCATTGTCATTCACCTGCGTAGGTAGCCAAACCATTCCCTTGTTTTTCAAAATATCGTTAAACCATGCTTCCTGCCGTACATCCTTTTGTGTTCCGGTACCCATTGCAGCTAAACTGGTTTCTTCCGGGTACAAATACAATGAATCAATCGCTTTATTTGTAAAAGCAATATTGGTTAATTTCTTGTTTACTTCTCCCATAGCAACAAAAGATGCAAAGGGATTTTTATCTTGCTTTACAGCCTTTTGCAACTGATCACTTAATTCAGTATCGAAAAATACCTGTGTCGATGTGTCTTGAAAGCGCTCTAAAATAATATCAAGCTTTTCCGAAGTTTGCTGAACCGTTTGCTGATACGCTGTAGCTGCATTTTGCTCAATCGTGCTTTTAGCTCTGTAGTACGAGAGCATTCCCAAGCTGACCACAAATAACATAATGGCCGCAAAAAAGATCAGAAACAACTTCATCCCAACCGAACGGATCGGATTATAGTTTTTGACTAAATGCATAAAATCCTTACTGTATCTTTCAGGCTTAAGTAAACGCTTTAAATTGTTTGTGCATTTACGTAAGACCTCAGCTACCCAGGGAGTACCCTTCGAAGACATCACAACCGTCTCCTCCCCTTTATCCGTTGTTACTTTACTTCCTTTTAAACCTTTCATTTGATCCTTTTTCTTGGGTTGCCTTTTTGCTGTATTCCCCTCTTTTTTCCGAAAACCCATTCCTCTCACCTACCACTATATAATTAGTTTCTTGTTCCACGTCATCCATTATGTATCTATTATCTATATAGTCTCTATCGGAACTATTCGACAAGGAATGTAGCTTTCCTTTGAGTACCCACTAAATTTTGTGAAACTTTTTTCCTAGAAAACTATTCAAAAAAAAGCCTCTCCAACCGATAGGAGAGGCTTTTGAATCTTTTAACTTGTGACTTAAGACTTATTTACTTCTTTTTACGCATCATATCAAAATATGATACAGGCTGATCTACCTTCATTTTGATTCGTTGAAGCGGATGACGTGCAGCATCTAATTCGTTGCCTTCCTCATCCCAGATCGTTCCGACCGTTTGCTTGAAAAATGTTCCGTTCGGACCGAAAAATTCAATTTCATGACCTGGTTTAAAATGGTTGCGTTGTTGAATCGTTGCGATGCCACTTGCAGCATCGTAGTCCATGACCAGTCCGGCAAAATCATAAGGGACCGCTTTTTCTTCCGGCTCATAAATATGATCCTCATGATCCGGTGTATCATAGAAGAATCCAGTATTTAACGGACGATTGGCTGCCTTGTTAATTTCTTCAATCCATTCTGGTTTGAGTACATAATTTTCCGGATCAGCCATATAGGAATCAATCGCTTGACGGTAGACATTCACGACCGTAGCCACATAGTGGATGGACTTCATACGTCCCTCCACTTTAAAGCTGTCTACACCCACATCAATCAGATCAGGAATATTTTCAATCATACACAGATCCTTGGAACCCATAGAAAAAGCATTATCGCTCTCTTCAAACAATGGAAGCTGGTTAACGCCAAGCTGGAACTGTTTTAGTACATTGTTGTCCTGTGCCTCTTCCTCAGATATCCAAACCTCACCTGGTCGGGCATCCTCAAACAAATCATATTTCCAGCGGCAAGACTGACAACATCCTCCACGATTAGAATCTCGGTCTGTAAAATGATTGGATAACACACAGCGACCGGAAAATGAAGAGCACATTGCACCGTGGACAAAAGCTTCGATTTCGATGTCCACATGCTTTTTAATTTCTTCGATTTCCTCCAAGCTGGTTTCACGTCCAAGTACCACACGCGGCAGTCCCTCGTCTTTCCAGAACTTTACCGCTTGCCAATTCAGCGTGGACTGCTGTGTGCTCAAATGCACTTCCAATCCGGGAACTGCCCGCAATGCCACGGATACAATAGCCGGATCAGCGACGATAACAGCATGAATTCCTACTTCATACAGATTGCGCAAGTATTCCTCAATTCCGGCAATATCTTCATTGTGAGCATAGATATTAGTCGCCACAAGCACCTTAGCGCCGTACTTGTTGGCGAATTCCACACCTTCACGCATTTCTTCAAAACTGAAATTATCGGCGTTAGAACGCAGACCGTATTTTTGCCCACCTATATATACAGCATCCGCGCCATAGTGAACGGCAAACTTCAGCTTTTCTAGATTTCCGGCAGGAGCCAACAACTCCGGCTTATCCAAACGATTTCGTTTACCTGTATATTTTCTCGTTTTGGTGATCGTTCCCATGACGTTCCCCCCTCTGTAAATTCATTTTGTAATTAATAAACCTGCTCTTTGTAGAAAAATCCGAAGGAAAGTTCCCGTTCAGGGTCTTGAAGGCGGCGAACCTCATCCAGCCAGCTTTCATCATAAACATAAGCATCCGGGTCGGCTGTATAACTGTCTATAGCTTTACGGTAAGCACGGACAACTGCCTCATTGTAAGCTGTGGGTTTCAACAAGCCCTCGATCTTAAAGCTGTGCACGCCCGCCTCCATCAGAATATGCAGATCCTCCATGATACAAAAATCATCCGAACTCATAATATGTGTCCCGTTGATATCTTCGTAAATGGGGAACTTCTCTTCCTTCCGCTCTGCTTCAATCAGAAACAAGCCACGCCCTCTGCCGAGATCACCTTCTACCGTGCGACCTTGGTGCAGCATATAGCTTTGAACAAGCTTACGCTTGGAGTGATAAATATTGGTCATTCCATGTACCTGAACCTGTGCTTCTATGTTCAACTTTGGAATCATTTCCGTAATCTCATCCATACTGAGCTCACGAGCCAAGATGACACGTGATGCCCCTTTTTCACCCCAGTAGTTGGCGGTTGCGAAGTTGGTAGAAATCATCTCTCCGTTCCAGAAGAGTTTCAGATGAGGGGCATATTCCTTCACAGCCATGAGCACTGCTGGATCATTAAACTCAATGGCGTCTACGCCGCATCCAGCTATGGTCTGCACATATTCGGGAAGAAGTGGCAATAGCTCATTCGTCATCAAATTCGTCATAGATACATATACCTGCGCCGCATGCTTCCGTGCCTCTTCCACAACCTCACGGATTTGGTCCGGGGTAAAATGTCCTGGCAGTCGCATGCCAAAGCGGTCATCTCCAATCAGCAATGCAGTTGCTCCAGCCTCCAGCATATGGCGGGCATCCTCCGGAGAGCTGGCAGTTGCCAGCAGTTCGGGTTTGTAAGCCATAGGCTCACCTCCTAATTTGTCTTACGGTTACTTATCTGAATGTTATGCAAATGTTCTTTATACGTTTTGGCAAATAAATGTTTATGTGTCCCATCTTTTTTGGTCACATAAAATAAATAATCTGTAGATTTTGGCTGTAGAGCCGCCACTACTGATTTCAGACTAGGACTTGCAATCGGTCCTGGCGGAAGTCCCTGATGCATATACGTATTATAAGGACTTTCTACAGCCAAATCCTTGTAATACAGTCGTTCCTTTTGCTTGTCCAGCATATATTGAACTGTAGCATCAATTTCCAGCTTTTTATCCTGTTGAAGACGGTTATAAATAACGCCAGCTACGATAGGCCGCTCATCGTCTACAACTACCTCGCGCTCTACCAGAGAAGCAACTGTCAGCAGCTGATGCAGTGTTTCACCCCGTTGCTGCAACCCGGCATCCAAGTCAGAAATGGTATCCAGACGTTTTTGCGTCTGCTCCAGCATCGTCTGAATGATATCCTTGGTTGTGCTTCCTTTTTTCAGTTCATAGGTTTCCGGGAAAAGATAACCTTCCAGCGCATAGCGAAGCCCCATCTGCTTTGGTATGTCCCGCACCAGCGCGACGTCAAAAGCGGACGGATCGTTGGCCAGCTGCAAAAATTGCTGCCGGTCCGCCAGTCCTTCCTTTTGCAGTTTATCTGCCATCTGTCTAATCGTAAAACCCTCCGGGATTGTAAAACGAATCATTTCCTCTTTGACTACATCCCCAGCCGATAGCTTGGCAATCAACTGATCAAAGGTTGCGCCAGGCTGCGCTTCATATTTTCCAGCCTGAAATGCGTTTCCTTGCTGTTTGAATTTTACATAAGCCTTAAACACGAGCGCATTACGTATAAGTCCCTTTTGCTCCAGCGTATCTGCAATAGCCGATGTTCCCGTACCTCTTACCACCGTAAAAGCAACGGGTTGTGTTTTCGGCTGAACAGGCTGCATGGCATTCCATATATAGAGGAGTGCACCTCCTGCTATGCAAACAAGCAGGAGAAGCAACGTAAGCATCCTTGTCCTTCGCTTCACATCCACCCAACTCCTTCACAGCCAAAAAGGGCGGACTGGTCCGCCCTTTCAGGTTTGATCTCCTCGTTATCCAGACTTACAGCTCTTCCGGCAACGTACATTCGTCGTACAGCTCAGAAATATCTTCCCACTCATCATCATCTTCAATGGTGGTGATGGAGATTTCGCCGTCTGTGGATGAGCTTACATGATATAATTCATGTTCGCCAGCAGCAGCGCCAGGTCTACGCAATACGGCGTACCGTTGCTCACCTACCTTGAACTCTGCTTCCAACTCCATGCGTAACGCATGACCCTGTTCATCCTGCAACTCTACGTCACCATCAAAAGCTTCTTTCAAATCAGAGGTCCAGCTCAGGTCTTCACGTGAATAGCTCGTCATTTCCCGTCTTCCTCTTCTTCTTCCTCTACAAATGTATTAAAGGTCTCTTCGACGATTTCCCATTCGGCATCGTCTTGGATCACAAACAATTTAATATCATCGCCTTCTTCCTCGTAACGGAAGGCGTACACATCGGACTCATCAGCTTCAGGGTCCACTGGCGCAACCATCATGTACTTCGCTTCGGAACCATCTACCTCAAACTTCATAATGACCTCGAACTCTTCCTCGTTGCCCTCGTCATCGGCAATATAAATAATTTCCGGCTCTTCTTCCATACCCAATTGATTTTCAGCCATTACGAAATCCCCCTCACCTTGTACTGTGTGCGTCCAAATAATTTTGCAAGATCAGGCTTGCGGCCAGTTTATCTACCACCTGCTTGCGTTTTTTGCGGCTGACGTCGGCCTCCAGAAGCGCACGCTCTGCCGAACGCGTCGTCAGCCGTTCATCCCAAAGGTGAACGGGTAAACCCAGTAACTCCTTGAGCCGGTTCGCAAACTCAATGCAAATCTCACCGCGTGGACCCACGGTTCCGTTCATATTTTTCGGCAAGCCTACAACAACCTCACCAATTTCATGTTCACGAACCAAATTTGCAATTTTACCGAACTCGCTGTCGTCACCGCGTCGTTCTATGACTTCCAATCCTTGGGCGGTCCAGCCGAAGGCATCACTTACGGCGACCCCAATTCGGCGATCCCCGTAATCCAATCCCATTACTTTCATGCCTGTCTCCTAACGATGCTTAGCGAGATAGAAACGAACCAGCTCTTCAATCAATTCATCGCGTTCTTTTTTACGCACCAGGCTTCTAGCATTATTATGCCGTGGCACATAAGCCGGATCACCGGATAGCAAATACCCGACGATTTGATTGATCGGATTGTATTCTTTTTCTACCAACGCATCATATACGGTCAACAAAATCTCCTGAGCAGAAGCTTCCTTCTCATCCGCCTTGACATTAAATTTGACCGTTTTGTCCATGGAATCCATTGTTGACACCTCGCTTCCACAAAACATGTGTACATGTTTATGCCAGCTTATTCTTTTATATCATACCATAAGCAAAGCCCTTCAAGGAAATGTCTAAGTCCGTTTTTTTCCAAAAATCCGCAAAAATTATCGAACTTTATCCTTGTGAGGCTGCTGACACCAATTCATGTGCACGTTGAAGTGCTTCGTCCAGCTTGCTCGCATCCTTACCCCCGGCTTGCGCCATGTCAGGTCGTCCGCCGCCACCGCCGCCGCATACGGCCGCAATTTCTTTCACGAGCTTACCTGCATGAAGTCCTGCCTTGGTATGCTCAGCTGGGACAGCAACGACAAAATTAACTTTGTCGTCCATTGCAGCGCCTAGCACCAGCACAGCTGCAGGAAGCTTACTTTTCAGCTCATCAGCAATCGCACGCAGCGCATCCATGCTGGAGGCCTGCACGCGTGCAGCCAACAACTGCACTCCGCCAGCTTGCACAACCTGATCAGTCAGTTGACCCGCCTCAATAGCGCTCAGCTTGCTTTGCAGTGATTCATTTTCACGACTGAGGTCTTTGATCTGTTGCTGCAAAGATTCGATGCGTTTTGGCACCTCGGACAGCTTGGATTTAACCAGCCCAGCCGACACCTTCAACAGCTCTAATTGACCTTCCATGTACTCAAAACCAAAACGTCCGGTCACTGCTTCAATACGACGTACACCTGATCCGATGCCGCTCTCGCTAACAAGCTTGAACAAGCCAATTTGCGAAGTATTGCTGACATGACACCCTCCGCACAGCTCGATGCTGTAATCGCCAACCTTAACGACCCGTACAATATCACCATATTTCTCACCAAACAACGCCATCGCTCCAAGCGCCTTGGCTTCGTCAATCGGTTTCAGTTCAATAGTCACATCCAGTTGGCTCCAGATGGCACGGTTAACCCGCAGTTCAATATCTGCCAGCTCTTCTGGGGTAATGCTACCAAAATGGGAGAAGTCAAAACGCAGACGCCCAGGTTCTACCAAGGAACCCGCCTGATTGACATGGTCACCCAGTACTTCTTTAAGCGCTTTGTGAAGCAAATGCGTAGCCGTATGATTCTTCTCAATTTCTCCACGTGAAGCCTGATCTACTTCAGCTTTTACCGTGTCGCCTACGTTTAGCTCACCGGCTTCTACAACGACCTGATGCACATGCTGACCTTGCGGCGCCTTGAACAGCCCTTCAACCTTCGCGGTTACCGTTCCACCACGCAGTAAGCCATGGTCACTGACTTGCCCGCCGCTTTCAGCATAGAAAGGAGTCACATCCAGCACGACTTGACAGGACTGCCCTTCACTAACACTCTCCACCAGCATATCATTATATACAATTGCCACAATTTTGGACTCAGTTATGAGGTCATTATATCCAACAAATTCACTTTTAACCGCCAGATCGGACAAAGCTCCGCCCTGAATCTTCATGCTGGCATTGTCTTGATGAGCATCACGCGCACGTTGACGCTGTTCCTGCATCGCTTCATCAAAACCTTCACGATCAACTTTCAAGCCCTGCTCGTCCGCATAATCCTCTGTGAGATCAAATGGGAACCCATACGTATCATACAGCTTGAAAGCATCTGCTCCGCTAATGACATTGCGGCCTTCGGCCTTTGCCTGAGCACTGATATCAGCCAAAATAGCTAGTCCGTCTGTCAATGTTTCATGGAAACGCTCTTCTTCTGTTTTAATCACCTTGATGATGAAATCACGCTTGTCCACGACTTCAGGGTAGTACACGCCCATGATGTCCCCAACGGTTTCCACCAGTTCAAACATAAATGGACGGTTCATGCCCAACATCTTTCCATAGCGAACAGCCCGGCGCAGCAAACGGCGAATGACGTAACCCCGTCCTTCGTTGGAAGGAAGTACACCGTCACCAATCGCGAAAGTCACGGTACGAACATGGTCAGCAATGACCTTGAGAGCCACATCACTGTCCACATTGTCGTTATATTTAACTCCTGCCATGGCAGCCGTTTTCTGGATTAGTGGCTGGAAGATATCCGTATCAAAATTGGAATCGACATTTTGCAAAATGGATGCAAAACGTTCCAAACCAGCTCCTGTATCTATATTTTTATTGGGAAGCGGCGTGTAGCTGCCATCTTTGTTATGGTTGAATTGTGAGAATACGAGGTTCCACACTTCCAGATAACGCTCATTTTCTCCCCCTGGATACATTTCAGGGTCTGTCATGTCGCTGCCGTAGGCTTCGCCACGATCATAAAAAATTTCCGTACAAGGTCCGCAAGGGCCTTCACCGATATCCCAGAAATTGTCTTCCAGTTTGATGATACGTTCAGCCGGAAGTCCAACTTTTTCATTCCACAGCTTGTACGCTTCTTCATCCTCAGGATATACCGTTACAGCCAGACGTTCTGGATCAAAGCCGATCCATTTCGGGTCTGTCAGAAACTCCCACGCCCATGTGATGACTTCTTCCTTGAAATAGTCGCCAATAGAAAAGTTCCCAAGCATTTCGAAAAACGTATGATGACGACGCGTTTTACCGACATTTTCAATGTCGTTCGTCCGAATACATTTTTGCGAATTGGCGATACGTGGATTTTCTGGTTTTACGCGTCCGTCAAAATAAGGCTTAAGCGGCGCCATACCCGCATTGATC
Organism: Paenibacillus sp. EKM301P; assembly: GCF_011800295.1. Taxonomy (NCBI): domain Bacteria; kingdom Bacillati; phylum Bacillota; class Bacilli; order Caryophanales; family Paenibacillaceae; genus Paenibacillus; species Paenibacillus sp. EKM301P. Next base: position 1,167,125 of record NZ_JAALFM010000001.1, read on the forward strand.
CATAGCAGGGAAGGATCTTTGTGTGGAACAAGCGGTGCGCTTGGTTCAATCACATGTCCCTTACTTTCAAAAAACTCCAGCCATTTGGAGCGGATTTCACTAGCTTTCATATAAGTAGCCTCCTAATTATGGTGTCACTGGTTTCTGGCACAGGCCATAAAAAATAGAAAAACGCCCCTGAACGGATCAGGGACGATTGTATCGCGGTACCACCCTGGTTATCGCCGTCCCCTCTGTACGAAATGCCACATGTGCAAGCGCACACCAACATCTGCTTAACGGACGATCGATCGCCTTGTTTTCACTGGTAACGGGAGCATCCCGGCGGGTTCAGCCCGCACTCCGAAATGAGCTTTCCCTACTGGATAAACACATTTAAACATACTCAATTCAGTATATCCGTGTCATTTAGCCGTGTCAACGCGATTTCAGACAGCATGCATCTGGGATATAGACGAAATTAGATTGTTTTTCGCTTGACGTAATATGCAAAAAAATGCTGAAGCCCTACCTTCAAAACAGCCATCACTGGAACTGCCAAGATCAAGCCAGCAATTCCCGCAATTTCCCCACCCACTAGCAGAGCGAAAATAATGGCTAACGGATGCAGGTGCAGCGTTCGCCCTACCACCTGAGGGGATATTACATTACTTTCAAGAACTTGAATACAGGAATTAACGACTACCACTAAAAGCACCATTTTTAAGGAAACCGTAGAAGCCATAATTACTGCCGGTGCAGCGCCCAAAAAGGGGCCCAGATATGGAACAATATTAAAAAGAGCCACAACTCCGGCCAGCAATAGCGCATAAGGCATGCCAATCAGCATATATCCAATATACGCCATTACGCCAATAATGACGCACACCAGCAATTGGCCCCTGACATAGTTGCCAAGCGCCTGATCAATTTCCTTAAGCACCGATACAATCGCCTTACGACGAGAACGCGGGAGATAAGAAACAATCGTCCGTTCAAACACGTCAAAATCCTTTAAAATATAAAAAATGAGAAAAGGTACGATGAACACATTAAACAACATGTTGATCATCCCACCGATGTTGTCCATAAAGGTAGAAATCCCAGTAGCCATCCGATTCTCCAGTTGGAAAAACCATTGATTCATCCCCGTACGCACCCCTTGGGGTAAAATACCGCTGTCCATATTCGTCATTAGTCCCTGCGCATGCATGGTCAGCTCTGGCAGATGCTCATTCAGCTCATCCAGTTGTTCAATGAACATCGGAATCAGATTCATCAGGATCACAATAAGACTGGCCAAAAACACAGCGTAAATAAGCAGTACAGCTACACTACGAGGCACCTTTCGACCGCCCAGCATACTCACTACAGGATTAAGTACATAGGAGATGATCATCGCTACCGCAAACGGAGCAATGATTGTTTTCAGAAATTCATACAAATGAAAAAACAAAGGTCTCAGCAGCCAGATAAAATATAGAATGACAAGTCCCAGTAGCGTCCATATGCCGTACCGGAACAGTCTACTTTTCGTTAATTGGTCCATTTTGTGCCCCCTTACCGGACTAGCCTCCTTTAAGTATATGCCTGTACCTGTACTTTAATCCTTCCCGCCAGTCTGAGATGTCCCATTAATAACCATTGTGAAAAATTGATGAAAATGGATGAAAACAATAAACAAAGTCATTCGATCTGACGATATAAGTACAAAGCACTATCCTAAGCTTTCACATTTCTGAAACATCGGGGGTCGTTACATGAACTTAAAAATGAAGCTTATTCTCCTTTTCACTTGCATTGTAATCGTTGCAGCTGGGCCTTTGTCCGTCATTAGCATGACAAGTGTTAAAAATCAGGCCAATCATGATATCCAAGAGCTTATGAACAGCAAAGCTTCCGAAACCGTCAATCAGCTCGACGGATGGACAGGCGGCAAAGCTGAAATTATTGAAACATTAGCTGCGAGTCTGGAATCCAGCGATATTTCATCAGATGCCAAAATAGCATCTCTGAAAGCAGCTTTCCAAAACTATAAGGATCAAAATATTTCCAACATTTATGCAGGGTATGAAGATGGATCTTACTGGGATGGATCTGGCTGGTTTGAAGAGGGTTACGATCCTCGCGCTCGTCCGTGGTACAAGGACGCCAAAACCAAGGGAGAAATGTACTATTCCTCACCTTATACTGATGCAGGCAGCAATGACTTCACCATTTCCATTGCTAAACCTCTCAAGGATGCCAACGGCTCGATCACCGGGGTAGTCAGCGAGGATATTATGCTCAACGATATGACAAAAATGATTAAAGGCATAGACTTGAACGGATTGGGCTACGCATTTCTGATTGACCAAAAGGGAGTCGTAATCGCGCATCCAGACAACAAGCTGGCTGGCAAAAACCTCAAGGAAACCCCCGAGTTAGGATCATCGACCGCGACCCTGCTCAGCACAGCTTCGGGAAAAACAGACTATAGCTACAACGGCAGTGACCGTCAGCTTTATTTTAAAAGAATGCCTAGCACAGGCTGGATTGTAGGCCTGTCTATTTCTAAAGATATTGCTTTTCAGGAATATTACTCTACTCGTAATCAGTTGATTATTACTGTTGCTATCATTTTAGTCGTTGCTATGCTGCTGGCGATCTGGGCGGCAAACAACTTTATCAAGCCGATTCGCAGACTCCAAACAAATGTCAAACGGATAGCTGAAGGCGATATGACCGCTCGTGTGGATATTAAGGGTAAAGATGAAATTGCCAGTCTGGGGACAGATTTTAACCTCATGTCAGACAATCTCTCTCACCTGTTGCGCAAGGTATCAGATACAGCTAGCGATGTCAGTTCTGCTTCCCATGATATGCACCAACACGCCAAAGATACTGGAACCATTGCGTCACAAATCTCCAGTGCAGTTCAGGAGCTAGCGCAAGGAGCCAGCGACCAAGCCGAGGCGGTATATTCCGGTTCTGAGAAGCTGACACACATGACAGGCTCCATCAACCAGATTGGCGAAAGTGTCAAACGGACCCAAACTGCTGTATTCGAAACAGATTCTGCTGTGCTGGCCGGCTATGAAACAGCAGAGCGTCAAGCGAAACTGGCAGCCGAGTCCAGACAAACGACCACTGCGGCAGGAGAAGCGGTAGATTCACTCACGCTGAAAACCCAGGATATTGGGCGGCTGGCCGGGGCCATCCACGATATCGCCGCACAAACAAACCTACTGGCCCTCAATGCATCCATTGAAGCGGCACGGGCCGGGGAACACGGACGAGGTTTTGCCGTCGTCGCGGGAGAAGTGAGAAAGCTGGCCGAACAAGCAGGTAGCTCCAGTGACAGTATCATGAGTAAGCTGGAAGAAATTAAAATTGCGGGAGTACAAAGCGCGGAAGAAATGAAGAAGGCTCTTGCTGTAACTGTAGAGCAGGAGCATGCTGCCATTGCAACGAGACAGGCGTTTGAATCCATACGTGGCGCTTCTCAGCACATGCTTGCCCAAATTGAAGATGTTTCTGCTGCAGCAGATCATCTGCGTGTAAATGCCGGACATATTTCTGATGTCATCTCCAGCGTTGTCGCTGTTTCTGAGCAAAGTGCAGCATCTACCGAGGAAGTAGCTTCCTCAGTACAAGAACAAGGTCATGCTATGAACAATATTGCCGACCTTTCTGCCAAACTTGATTCTCATGCAGATCTTCTATTGGAAGAGGTCAAACGCTTTAAATTGTAAAACTAGCCATCTTCACAAGAAAGGATATACAAAAGAGGGTGCCCCCAGGCCAATAGCCGTTCGGGACACCCTCTCCATTTTTTATTAAGCATGATCCAACCCACTTAGCTATATGTTAAGCCATAGGGGGAAGATCACCCCTCTTCGTAAACAGCCTGTCCACTTCCCGAGTCAAACTTAGGAAGAAGCGTGAATTTGCGGCAAGTCCTGTTGTGCCATCTCATCTCCAAAGAATAAGTCGTCCAGCGAACTGAGCGTTCCATCCTCTTCCACTTGGTAGACAGACATTTTTTCACCATTCACTTGAAGTTCGATAAAGCATCCCCAGCAATAAAATTGATGGGAGCCAATTTTTCCGATATCTTTGGAATTACAATTCGGACATCTCAATAAACTCACCCTATCCATTAACAGAATATATGGCTTTTTCCAGACGCTGCTCGCTTAACGGGGGAACCATAACAGCATTTTCCCCGATGGACATATCTTCGGTGCAGGGCAGCCATTTCCGCCCTTCAATAATATCCGATACAAAACCATCGCTGATTTCCAAGCCTATTATGTTATTGCCCATTTCCTGGTCAAAATAAACATCCGAGATGTGCCCGAGCATAAGCCCTTCCTCTGTTAGCACGGATAAATCCTTCAGTTTACCGGGTCCAAGCAAGTACGTATGTTGTATATCATGGGCCTCTGTTTTACGGACGGCCTGCTGATTGCGAATCATAATCGCATCCTCACCATAAGCAACGATGTCATCCCAAGCCACCATTTTGACATGAGATGAAAAAAGCCCTTTACCTTCTAGCTCAATCCCTGTAATTCGCCAATCAGCTGTCAACATAAAGTCATGTATTTTACCAATCTGCTTCCCGTCCTCGACATCGAAAACAGCAAGTCCGATCATGTCTTGAAGCCTCATATATAGGGTCCCTCCTTACTATGCAGTCCGAACGAAGGTGCGGTGTTTTTCCTACATGCCTGTCAATACCTTGCTTCCGTTCATGCAATGAAATGGAAACCGCTCCTCCCTTCTTACTAAAATGCGGAGAAATCCCTAGTACCTAGTACGCAGCCGCTTCCATATAGTTTCAATTTTCTTGGCCGTGTATTCCATTTCTTCCGTAGTATTACCCAAACCGAAGCTAAATCGAATCGCTGAATTCAAAACATCTTCAGGAAGATCCATCGCCTGCAACACATGCGATAGCTCTAGAGACCCCGAAGTGCAGGCTGATCCGCTGGCCGCTGCGATTCCTTCCATGTCGAGATTCATCAGCATGGTCTCTGTACCAATGGCTGGAAAGCTAATATTTAGCACATTAGGCACAAAATGTTCAGGATCGCCATTAATTATAAACTCATGGCTGCCCAGAGAGCTTTCCAACGCTTTTAGCAGCGTTTGGCGAAGAGCCATATCGTGTGCTCCTCGCTCTTCAATGGAAGCATTGGCAAGAGTTGCGGCTTTAGCAAGCCCAGCAATGCCGGCGATGTTTTCTGTTCCTGCACGGCGTTTCTTCTCCTGAAGTCCTCCATGCATTAGCGGCTGAATGCGTGTACCCTGACGGATATACAGTGCACCCACTCCTTGCGGTCCGTTAATCTTATGGCCAGACACACTAAGTAAGTCAATCGGGAGGTTCCCGCAGTCGATGGATATATGCCCGAAGGCTTGAACTGCATCTACATGAAATATAATTCCATGCTCTCTCGCAATCTGTCCTACTTCTTGGACCGGCTGAATGACGCCCACTTCATTGTTGGCATACATCATGCTGATCAAAAAAGTATCTGGGCGAATAGCTGCCTCAATGTCTGCAGGATTCACACGCCCAAAACCATTGACTGGGACATAGGTCACCCGGTATCCCACTTTTTCCAGCTCATCGCAAGCATGAAGCACGGCGTGATGTTCAATCGCGGTTGTAATAATATGGCCGGAAGTACGACCATCTGCCGTAGCCGTCCCAAACAGGGCCAGATTATCACTCTCTGTCCCTCCGCTCGTAAATATAATTTCTTCAGGCTTGCAGCCCAAAGAGGCCGCAACGGCATCCCGCGCTGCGCTGACGGTGCGCTTGGCATCGCGGCCAAAGGCATGAACGCTCGAAGCGTTGCCGAATTGGCCGGTCATGATATCCATCATAGTCTGCGCAACCTCAGGATGCATAGGAGTCGATGCGGCATGATCCAGATAAATTCTGTTCATGTTATCCACCTCAAATATAGAACATCTTGTTTTTAGTATTGCTGAAGTTCCATTATATACTTCTTTATTGATATAATGCACTTTAAAAGTTTTTGTAAGAGCATTTCATTGCAAGTTTTTACGGAGGCCCCCTTGATCCGATTATCGGTGTAAGAAGACAGATATCACGAAGAGATTGTACTATAAAAAGCTTTGGCCAAAGCTCAAGCTGCTTATGACGAAATCAAAAAAGGGATTGGTCCGTAAAAAATAACTCTCAGACATGCTCAAGCTTGGTAATTTACAGGATAGACAATTTTAATGTATTTTATATAGAATTAAAGCCCCATATAATGGGGCTAAAACGTTTGATGAGCCAAGATATCTCTTGTTATATACACAATTGGAAATTAAATATAAAACATGTAGTTATCCAATTCATCATGTTCTTGGTATGTGATCAAGTCCTTGAGTGTAGTTGAATCCAGCACTTCAGCAATGCTGTCACGAATTCGCAGCCAGAGCTGACGTTTTGCCGGATCGTCTTCTTCCGTAAAATCAACTGGAGAAATCGGGCCTTCCAGCACACGAATGATGTCTCCTGCTGTTACGCCTGACGGTTCATTCGCCAAAATATAACCGCCATAAGCACCACGGATACTTTTTACCAAACCTGCATTACGCAAAGGCGCAATGAGCTGCTCCAGATAATGCTCTGATAGCTGATTTTTTTCGGCAATACTTTTTAAAGAAGTTGGACCTTCGCCAAACCTGGCCGCAAGCTCCATCATAATGGTCAGGCCGTAACGGCCTTTCGTTGATATTTTCAATTGTGGCACCTCGCTTATATTAACAATTCCGTTAAACACGCGGAATATTTGGAGTTGTAAACCTCTCTATTCCGATCCTAACCCTCAGCTTATGTTAACATATTAGGGCAGGTAAAGGGAAACATTACGGTAACAATCTTAAAAAAAGTTGCTTTCGAGCGATTAGCAACAGATTTAGCCCGTTTTATGTAGCTTTCTTGCATCGTTCGCCGTGTCGTTTGTTCATCCAAACATCGTAACTTATTATCGTTTATGTTACAATAGGTGGGTTCTACAACAATATTGAAAGAATTGGGTGATGACCATGGCTAAAGCCAATCATGAAACCCGTGTCGTCGTCGGCATGTCCGGTGGCGTCGACTCATCCGTTACCGCGCTGCTGCTAAAGGAGCAGGGCTATGACGTAATCGGCATCTTCATGAAAAATTGGGATGACACGGATGAATTTGGCCGTTGTACGGCTGAAGAGGATGCGGAGGATGTACGCCGCGTCTGTGAACAGATCGACATTCCTTACTATACAGTCAATTTTGAAAAAGAATACTTTGATAAAGTATTCTCCTATTTTCTTGATGAATATAAAGCTGGACGCACACCCAATCCAGATGTCATGTGCAACCGTGAAATTAAGTTCGGCGAGTTTCTGAACAAAGCGCTGGATTTGGGAGCAGATTATGTTGCTACTGGACATTATGCACGGGTTGTGGAGGAAGACGGCCGCTTTACTTTGCTGCGAGGTGTGGACAGCAACAAGGATCAGACTTATTTCCTGAATGCATTAAGCCAAACACAGTTGTCGCGAGCCATGTTTCCGATCGGTCATCTGCCGAAACCAGAAGTACGTAAAATCGCAGAAGCTGCGGGACTTTATACAGCCAAGAAAAAAGATAGCACGGGCGTATGCTTTATCGGCGAACGCAATTTTAAGGAGTTTCTGAGTGGATATCTGCCTGCAAAAGGTGGAGATATGGTGGATATTGCTACGGGTGAAGTCAAAGGACGCCACGATGGTCTGATGTACTATACACTGGGTCAACGACAAGGCTTGGGCATTGGCGGTTCAGGTTCAGGCGAACCATGGTTCGTAGCAGATAAGGATCTGGAGAAGAACATCCTGTATGTGGTACAAGGTGATCGTCACCACAGCCTGTATTCTACCAGCCTGATTGCCACGGATGTAAACTGGATTGAAGGCGCAGATGCACGTCCATCCGGCGAATTCCGCTGCACAGCCAAGTTCCGTTACCGTCAGCCTGACCAGCAAGTCACTTTACAATGGCTTGCGGATGGGACCGTGCATGTCGTATTTGATGTACATCAAAAGGCCATTACCCCTGGACAAGCAGTTGTATTTTATGACGGGGAACGTTGTCTGGGTGGGGGAACCATTGATAAGGTTGAAAAACTTCAGCCTGAAACGGTTTGAATGAATGACAATTAACATTGAATAGCCGTAATAAAAAAGTCGTCTCTCCTGATTTGGGAGGAGCGACTTTTTTCTGTTACATGTTTTTAGCCATAAGTCGAAGGGAATTGGTTATCTGCTCTTTATTATGTCTATCATGCTGAACAAACATTTCCTGTAAAAAGGTTTCCAAAGTATACAGGCTATTAGGAGTTTAATAATTAGTTTATTGGACAATGATAGCCCATCGAAAAAGACCTTAGAGGCACAAAGCTAATCAAGCAGTAAAACTATTCTTGGACTATTAAGCCCTTTATTTTTTCACAAATTTTTTCGGCGTCACTTTTGTTCTTAGAATTCAATAGAAGATTATCCAAGAAATCTTCAACAAAATTCCTTACAGTAGAATCAAATATACCAATGGGAATATATTCAACTCCAATTGGATTCATGAAAGTGATCCCTTCCGAAGAGTACGTAGACTCATTATCCCATGCAATCTCTATTTTATCGTTAACTCTCCTGAAGAATACATCAGGCAAAAATGAGCCTGCTCTATTTGAAAACCATGAGTGTTTAAACTCCCATTCTTGCTTTGTATCGAACCATTGATCAAATTCAGCGTCATTGTCGGAATCAAACAACAAACAATTATCTATAAGTTCAAGAGAGTTTTGTCCTTCAACTGGAAGAGGAAATGCTTCATCACTCAATATATGCATATGATTTTCACTAAACCATTCAACAATATAAATTAAGTTCCATTGAAAAGGTGTTACAACATTCTCTTTCTTATACTCAAAAATATTTCTTCCTCGAACAAAAATTTCAATTTCTCCCCATGATTCACCAGCTAAACTCTTTTCATTAAAAGGATTATTTACAAGTTCATATTGGATAGCAAAAGTACTTTTATCTCCAAATGTTCTCAGAATAACGCACCTCACTTATTTCTTAATAGCTTATTGTACTCCACTTTCGTAATTTTACCATCCCTTAGGAACTGCCTCAATACATCGGCAGGTACTTCCCTAGCAGGGTTCGTAACCTCATATGGATGCCAACCCGTTTCACCATCTGGTTGAAATTTAACAAGCTTCCCCTCATAAATATTATATAATTGCTTATTTTTTGAAGATGAATAGGCTGCATCCAATAACTTTTGCCCTGTCTCAGCGTCTGGAATGGGGTTAGGACTCCCCCACCCACTTTGAGGATCATGTTTAGGGCTAGGCTCATATGTTCTCTTTTGAATTTCACCCGTTCCTTCAAAACCATCAGGTACCTTTTCTACCTTAACTTCTGGGGAGTTAGACGAACCTCTACCTTCTCCTTTGGCCATCTGCCACAATTCCGCTGAGCTTTCCCCTACTCCACTTGCACTTTTAACCGCAGTTGTAGCTCCATGCGCCGCCAAAGCTGCCGATCCAATTAATCCGGGCACTCCGATTATACTCCCTACGCCTGTAGATGATATAGCAACTGATAATCCTTCTCCACCCAATCCAGCTACTACCTCACCAGCCCCCTGCAATGTTGTAGCTACATTCCCGAGGATTTCTCCTACTTTAGCTGCCATGGGATGATCATAATCTCGTTCTTTATCTGGCAGCATCCCCAATGTCAAATTTCCCTGAATAGCTCCTTTTGCTCCCTGTGCAGTATCCCAAAGGATTTCTCCTTGAAGTTTGCTAGCTTCCAATTGAGCTTCAGCCTTGGTAATCTCAGCTTGTCCAATCTGTTCAAAGATTTTATGTAACCAACCTTCACCTGTGGATGCCGTTTTAACAGGGGCACCAAGCCAGGGCACATTCAATACGACTTTTTCTCCATCTACCTGTGTAAAGTTTTTTGAAATAAAAATAAGTTCTTGTGCTACTGTCGATAGTCGGTCAATTGTTACACTCATGGATTGTCGAGAAACCTGAAATTCCTGAAAAAATCTCTCTTGGGTGGCACCATACCAGCCTTGTTGGACAAAATCAATTCGTCCATTCAAGAAATTCAGCATACGTTCCAATTCATGCTTTCCTTGTAAAAACTGATCAGCAACTTCCATCAGTTTGTCAGGTGGAACTAATATTCTCCCCATTTTAACCACGCCCACTTTAATTTTGATGGAAATAATCTTATCAGAAGGGGATGTTTAGGGACATCCATCTATTATCCTGATATTTCCTTTTATATTATGTGACCAATGGACTGAAATAAACAGATTACTATGTCAAAAGTATTATAATCCCTTGTTATGAGTTACATGGATCAAAGTAGAGTTAAATTTCAAGCTGCGTCTAGGAGTGGAAGTGTAACCGTTTCTGTTGATATCGTCTTTCTGCATGACTGTGAGTAATGACAACTTGCTCATTGTGGGCAACTTACGTGAAGAGGTTCATTCATGCGCTCATCGGTTGTTAAACGGATTGCGACACTAAGAAATTTTTGATAACGCCCCCATTTGGGTATATGATGTAGACAAGATCATTACTTCAATTGAAAAGGAGCGTGCCTTTATGTCTGATTCATTAGGAATGCTGACACCGGGTAAGAAAGTTTCTTTGAAAGAATGGGACCCCAAGGATACGAAGAATATTAAAAATAAAGAAGAAATCCGACAGGAAACAGATCAATTGAAGGAACGCTTTGCCGAATTACAAAGTAAATTATTTACAGAGAAAAAACAAGCCGTTTTGTTTGTATTCCAGGGTATGGATTGCAGCGGAAAAGATGGCGTGATCAAGCAGGTATTTTCTAATCTTAACCCTGCCGGGGTGACTGTACACAGCTTCAAATCACCTACGACTGAGGAATTAAGCCATGATTTCTTGTGGCGCGCCCATAGCGTAACTCCAGGACGCGGATATATTGCGGCGTTCAATCGTTCTTACTACGAGGATGTGCTGATTACACGTGTTCACGGACAGGTATCCGATAAGCAGGCCAAGCAGAATATGAAGCATATCAAGCATTTTGAACAGTTGTTGCTGGATAGTGGTGTAAAGGTGGTTAAAATCTTTTTACATATTTCAAAGCAATTTCAGTTGGAAAAGCTGATTGACCGGATTGAGAAGCCTCGCAAAAACTGGAAGCTTGATCCGAGTGATTTGCAGGAACGGAAATTTTGGAAGCAATATACCCAATACTATGAGGAGGTACTAGAGCTAAGTGCAACCAAGCAAGCACCTTGGTATGTTGTTCCTTCAGACAATCGTTGGTACAGAGATTATACTGTACTGCGGATTGCCGTCCAAACGCTAGAGGAAATGAAGCTATCTGACCCTGATCCACGACCTGAACTCAAAGCCCTTTTACCTGAATTATACAAAGAACGAGATAAAAAATAATTAAATAAGCACAGCACTAAGCTTCCGCCCTCCTATTCACGGCTGATACGCCTTGAGTGAGGGTTTGGAAGCTTTTATGGTGTGCTCACATGTCATTTTGAAAATTTATAAGGTATAACTGACCCTGTACCCGATTGCTGCAGCTATAACTCCTACTATTACAGAAGATAATACATACATAGCCATACGTCGGTATTTTTTGTGTTCCATCAGTTGAAGAGATTCATAGCCGAATGTGGAAAAGGTGGTGTAGCCGCCACAAAAACCGGTTCCCAGTAGCATCCAGAGTGCAGGAGACAAATTGTGTTGCGCAAACTCGCCATACAGCCAGCCGAGCAGCAATGAACCGCTAATATTAATGATCCACGTCCCCCACGGGAATACAGTACCCAACCTTTTTCCGGCCCACATGCCAAGCCCGTATCTCGCTAGTGTACCCACCATTCCACCTGCTGCCGCCCACCAAATCATAAATGTTCCTCCTTGGGGGCAACCTGTGTCATTTTTGTGCCTAAACGGATACCTGCCCACGTCAAAAACAAGCCCCCGCCTACGCTAAGCAGCAAGTACAATATAGCCGTCAGCATACGATCGTGAACCGTGAGGCGTACAGCATCCACTGTAAAGGTGGAAAAGGTGGTAAATCCCCCTGTAAAGCCTGTTCCGATGGCAAGTCGCCAGCGGGGGTTGATCCGCCACGATCGCAAGGTCACCGTAAAAAACCAGCCGAGAAACAGGCAGCCAAGCCAATTCATTAACAGGACGCCAAATGGAAAGTCTGCCCCAGCCGCAGGCAATAATAATTGTATACTGTAGCGAGCAGAGGTTCCGAGCGCTCCACCTGCTGCGACGAATAGTACGTCTTTCATTTCTTTTATTCCCTTCTTCACTCTTGCAAGATCATCGTGTAACCTGACAATGTCGTACACACTTCGTATATTAAAGTCACATATATTAAGACTGCGACTCCCGCCAACGTTGGTTTTGCCTGATTTTAGACTCATTTCCCTGCTCAGTGGCCTGGTAAAAGGTCTGGTCTGCTATCGAATCGGGCAAGTATTGCTGCCTTACATAGTGATTCGGATAATTATGCGGATATTGATAGCCAACATGGCCGAGTTTTTCCGAGCCTTTGTAATGTGCGTCGCGCAGATGTAGCGGCACCTCGGCCGATTTTATATCGTCCATGGCCGACATGGCCCGTGAAATCGCCGTGTATACGGCATTCGACTTGGGACTTTCCACGGCGAACAAAATGGCCTGTGCAATGTTCAGTTTGGCCTCAGGCCAGCCGTTATTGCGGTAGGCCTCAAGCGCACTCACCGCTTGCACCATCGCCTGCGGGTTCGCCAGACCAATGTCCTCGCTGCTCGCTGCAATGAGGCGGCGAATAAAAGTCATCGGGTCCATGCCGAGCTTCTCTACGGCATACAGGAACCAGAACAGCGCCGCGTCGCTGGAACCGCGAATGCTTTTGTGAAAGGCAGACAGCACGTCATATTGTGTGGACTCGTCTGCCTTGACAATCGGGCGGCGGATGGATTCCTCTGCCACTTCCAGCGTCACATGAATCGTGCCGTCTGCCAGCGGAGGGGTCGTGAGCGCCGCTAGCTCCAGTGCGTTCAATGCACGGCGGATATCGCCGTTCGCCATGGACGCGATGTGGTCCAGTGCAGCTTCATCTACCTGAAGCTGCATATAGCCGAGCCCCTTGTCCGCATCGCTCAAGGCACGGCGCATAGCAGCCAGCGAATGCTCCCGGGTTAGCGCTTCAAGCTGAAATAACGTAGAACGGCTCATTAAAGCGCCGTTGACGTAGTGAAAGGGGTTTTCCGTCGTGGCGCCGATAAATACGATCGTTCCCTTTTCCACCGCAGGCAGCAAAGCATCCTGACGCGAACTGTTAAAACGATGGACCTCGTCAAGAAACAGAATAGTCTTTTTGCCATACATCGATTTATTCGTCTGTGCACGGTCAATGACTTCTCTTACATCCTTTACAGATGCTTCTACTGCATTTAGACGGACGAAATCACCTTGCGTGTGTTGAGAAATGATATGTGCCAGTGTCGTTTTGCCGCATCCCGGTGGCCCGTACAGCAATATAGAAGAAACCTGATCGGCCTCTATAGCTCTCCGCAGCAGCTTGCCTAGACCCACAACATGCTCCTGTCCAATATATTCATCCAGCGATGTCGGACGCAGGCGGTCTGCAAGCAACCGATTGTTTGGCGTTGACTCCTGGGAATATGAAAATAAGTCCATTTCATTCACTTCCTTATCATTTATGAACGAACACTTTCTTTTTTCATTGAAAACAAGTTCGCCCATACAGCTAAAAGACATGAAAATTCAATCGATCTACTGTATTAAAACGATTATAAACCGCCTCTTATTCTACCATATCGGTTAACAAGTTGCAGATAGCCTGGTCACGGTATAACTGTAGCCTTACCTGTGATTCAACTAAAAAGAAAGAACAGCCTAGGACGAAAAATGAATTTCGTGGCTGTTCTTTGGTTGACATGACCTTCAGCGTTCTAATTACTCCGTTTGCGCCTGTACGTAACTTGGAAGTGGACCGTCATGCAATAGCCACAGCTCATGCAGCGCACGGGTACATCCCACATACAACAGCTTGGCATCCCAAGTCCGTTCTCCATAATGATCCTGGTCGGCATCGGCCACAATAACTGCATCAAACTCCAGACCTTTGGACAGATATACAGGCAGTACAGACAAGCCGCCTTCATATTGCTTTTTACCACCATCAATCAAATGGACATCCAACCCCGCACTGGTGAAAACCTCATGCAGCTCTACAGCTTCTTTTAAGGTACGTGTCAGTACCGAAACAGTACGATACTCCTTGGAGGAAAGCTCTTTTAGAGCGGTAAGTAAACTCTGTTCACGCATGGACGAGTCGTAAGACACAGTACGCACCGGATCACCGCTACGAAATACCGGAACCGCTGTAATGCCGCCACGTACTCCCTGCTCCAAAATTGTATTTGCAAATTCTATAATTTCCAAAGTTGATCTATAACTCCGTGTAAGTGCAAAATACCCTGTTTGTTCAGGCACAAATAGTGAACTCATTTCCTCCCATGCATGTACACCACGATATTCATGAATTCCCTGGGATAAATCGCCCAGTATTGTAAAGGAATGCCCTTTTACGAACAAATCCAGGAGGGCAATATGAAAAGGTGAAAAATCCTGCGCTTCATCAATGACCACATGGTCAAAACGTTGAGATGATTCTACCTCATGAATCAGCACGTGAAGATACACCAACGCAGTCAGATCCTCTTCACGGATGATCTGATTTCGCAGGTCTGACTGTGTGGCCTTAAAGATGGGAGCCGGCAAAGAAGCCTTCATTTCCGCAGCGGTCTCTGCAGGTAATCCTTTAGTTGCCTGAAAAAGCTGCTTATAAAGCGTCAGTGCGTCATATTGTGGCCATTTTTTAGCATACGCCTTTTCCCGAGATCCGGCTTTTTTCTTTCGTTCCTTGAGCGCAGCCGCCGAAGGTGACTTTTTCAGTTCCATTTCAATCCAGCGATGGACTCTTGCCAGCACACGCTCCTTCCGCTTCGCGAGCGGATAGGGCTTATATTCCTCATTGAACCAATTCAAAATCTCCGTTCGCGGCAGCACCGCCCCATCCCAAGGTGAAAAGTCGCCCTCAGGCACCGAGATAGGCTCCAGTCGTCCCACAAAATCCTGAAGCAGCTTCATAAAATGAACCGATCCCTTAAATCTACCCGGTGCCTCATCCATAGATTCCGTTCTCAAGCTGCCACTTTCAAACCAATAAGATAACGTTTCGGTAGGATCTGCCAGAGGTAAATCCAGCCCCAGCAAGCCTAGCGCCCAGTCTGCAAATGTACTTTGCTGAATATTTCCAACCCCCAGCTCTGGAAGTACATCTGAAATATAATCGAGAAACATGTGGTTTGGTGCGAAAATAACCATTTTGTCCGCCGACACCTGATCCTTGTATTGATACAGCAAAAATGCGAGTCGATGGAGCGCTACGGTCGTCTTGCCACTACCGGCTACCCCTTGAATAACGAGGGCTGTATTTTTAGCCGCGCGGATGATCTGATCCTGCTCCGCTTGAATGGTAGATACGATATCCCGTAAACGGTTATCCTTGTTCTCTCCCAAACGATAAACGAGAAACTCATCAGAAACGGCAGGCTCATCACTTTCACGATTGTACGTATCAGCTACCCGTTCCAGGATTCTTTTCCGAATGACAACGTTGCGTTTCAGATACACCAAGCCCTCGACAGTTCCCTCAGGAGCTTCGTAGGACGCCGTTTCTTCACCACCTGTAAACGAATAAAACAAACTGGCAATCGGTGCACGCCAATCAATCACCAGCGGATATGCTGACGTTTCTTCACGCTCCACCCCGATCTTACCGATATAAAGTGGCTTGCGCTGACCTCTACCGCGCTCGTCAAAATCCATACGCCCAAAATAAGGCTCCTGCGAGCTTTTGGCTAAAGCCTGGCGTTTTTCCTCCCGTGCAGATTCCAGTACTTGCTCCGTAAAGTCATGCCCGGTGTACACTGGCGTATTGCGAAGCCGTTCCAATCTCCGATCAATTTCCTCCATAGCAAGCGACAGCCTATGCTGTTCTTCTTGATAGGCACTTTGAAACTTATTCTCCATTTCAGTTACCTCCTAAGAATATCAAGTCTCGATTTCTGCATCTCATTCACTTGCTCCGATACAAAAAAAGGAAAGTAAGCGTAACACATTTGACCACAAAAATCCAACCTTATTTCCTAATACGCCCAATTCCCTACTCTTTCACAAAAGTATGAAGCTTTGCGGCACCAGTGGAGCGGGTGATTTGAATCCGAAGAAGCGGAGTGATCGGAGGATCAAATCACACGCGAAGCGACCTTTAATACTCCATACTTCTTTCCCCCATCTCCACAAACTGCTTTTGAGCCAGCTCGCGGTACACCTGATGGGTTTCTAATAACTCGGCATGGGTTCCTGCACCAGTCACATTGCCCTTGTCCAACACGATAATTTGATCGGAGTGGACCACCGTAGACAATCGGTGTGCAATGACAATCGTCGTGCGTCCTTCCATCAAATTCGCTAAGGCCTTCTGCACCTCATGCTCGGATGAGCTGTCCAGGCTAGAAGTAGCCTCGTCCAGCATGAGGATATCAGGACTGCGAAGAAGCGCGCGCGCAATGGCGATCCGTTGTCGCTGCCCGCCGGACAGCTTCATTCCCCGCTCCCCTACCTCCGTATCGTAGCCTTGAGGTAGATCCATAATAAATGTATCCGCATACGCCATCATGGCAGCTCGTCTGACTTCTTCCAAATCAGCTTCGCGCCCCAAGCCATACGTAATATTATCTCTAACCGTTCCGGTCATCATCGAGCTCTCCTGTGATACATAACCAATTTTCGAGCGCCAGGAGGATAGTGTATAAGACGATATCGATTCGTCTCCATAACGAATTTCCCCTGTATCTGGCACATAAAAGCGCTCCAACAATGAAAACAAGGTGGACTTCCCACTCCCGCTCGGTCCCACGAATGCTGTCGTTCGGTTAGCCGGAATGACCAGGTTTGCACGATGAAGAACCTCTTCACCTTCGGTATAGGAAAAAGCGACATCACGAAATACAATATCTCTGCTCTCTTTTGCCGCTTCCTGCTTCAATTCAAGTGGTTCCTCTTCATGGTCTAAAATAGTCTGAATTCGTTCAGTGGCACCAACTACCTTTTGCAGACGTGAATATAAGGTCGTGAATTGGGCCATCGGTGTAATCACCTGAAACAGTAGCAAAATAAAAGCCACCAAATCACCCGCGGTTAGTACACCTGATGCGACGCGAACACCACCAACACCCAATATAATAACGAGCACCGCAGTCAGCAAAAAGGTAGAAATGGGACCTACAAGGGCCAATATACGTGACTCCTGCAACCCGAAGCGGAACATACGGTAAATGCGATCCTCCCCTGCCTGTGCCTCTCTGCTTTCCGTTCCGTAGGCCTTCACCAGCCTGATTTCGCCGATAACCTGACTCAGCACTGAGGTCAGATCTGCCATCTCATCCTGCTGTTTTTTGGAGATACGATACATTTTTCTGCCTACCGGAAATAAAATCAGGGCTGTTAGCGGAACAATGGTCAGAATAATGAGCGTCATCACCCAATCCAGATAAAATAACAACGCAATACCACCAATAATGGCAATCACATTAGAGATCAGATTCACGAGATACTCGGTAATTAAGTTCATAATCAGGCTTGTATCATTAGTGACACGACTCATCGTATCTCCTGACCGATTCCGGTCAAAGTATGGAATGGGTAGAGATAAAATTTTATGCCATAAGCGTTTGCGCAAATTAGCCACTATTTTGTGCCCGGCGTAGTTCAACATATAGATCGAAACTGCCGAAGCTACCGCTTGAAGCACAAAAGCGCCAAGCAGACCAATAATGACCATACGGTTCAATGAAGAAAAGGTTAAGCCATCGATCAACCCTTTGGTCATCATCGGTACGATTAAACCAGCAATCGTCTGAACCAGGGTCAGTATCAGGGCGATGATCAGAATGGACTTGGGTGGATGCGCACTCGCAATCAGTTTGATAAACCGACCCATACCTGCCTTGTCCGGCCTTTTACCTGGCTTTTCCTTCATCCGATCTTCCTGCTCATCTTGTCGCCCATGTTGTTCTTTTTCCATAAACCATCAACCTCGCTTCCTGTCTGACCATTCTTATTCAAACAACAACACCCGCGCTCTGCGCGGGTATGAACAGTACAACCTATCTTCGAGTTTACTACACCAGAGAATGAAGCACAAAGTTAGCCACAAACAGTACAGAAATGATATATAATGCGACAGGCACTTCCTTGCCCCGTCCTGCTGCCAGCTTGGCTACGGGATATGCAATAAAACCAAATGCCATCCCGTCTACAATACTGTAAGTAAAGGGCATCATCACCATGATCAGAAATGCAGGAAAGGATTCAGTAAAATCACTGAAATCCATCTCTCGCACATTTTGTACCATTAGGCCTCCGATAATGATTAATACAGGCGCAATGGCACTGTCAGGAATATAAGCCAATAGTGGAATAAAGAAAAATGTCGCTCCGAATAAAATTGCAGTTACCAGCGGGGTCATTCCTGAACGTCCGCCTGCCGCAATACCAGCCGTCGACTCCGCAGCGGCTACCGCGGGACTGCTGCCCAGAATACCAGCAAAAATATTGGTCACAGCCAATACACGCAAGCTATTCTTAAAAGAATCCGGTCTTCCAATCATGTTGGTCTGTGCAGTAATCATTCCAACATTCTCAAACAACACAATCAGTAACAGCAAAAAAACAGCGATCCAGAAGGCTACCGAAGCGATACCTGAAAAGGAAAGCTCCCCAAACAATTGCCCATACTGTCGCACCGTTTCAGAGGTTTTTACCGTGCTTGTTGGTTCTACAGCTCCCAGTACGTATGCAAGCCCAGTTCCTGCCAAAATGCTGATAAGCAAACCGCCCTGAACGTTACGTACAAATAATACAATCGCGAGTAGCAACGTTACACAGGCCGTAATCACCTTGGGATCATTGAAATGACCAATAGCCACAAAAGTCGTTTGATGTGCAATTACGATCCCACTTTTTTGCAGACCGATAAAGGTCAAAAACAGACCAATACCTACCGTAATTCCATGCTGCAAATTATGGGGAATCGCCTGACTGATCAGCTTGTACAATGATGTAAACGCCACAACGGCAAATATCACTCCTGTGACGGCAACCACCATCAACGCTTCCTGCCAGCTCAGCTTCATGGAATGTACGAGTGTGTAAGTGAAAAAGGCATTAATCCCCATCCCTGGTACAACGACCATGGGAGACTTTCCGCCAAAAGCCATCAGCAGACAGCCGATCATCGAGGTCAGCAGCGTCCCGAGCATTGCCCCTTGAAGAGGGATCCCGGCATCTGCCAAAATGGTTGCATTAACCATAATAATATATACAACGGAAAAATAAGAAATGGCACCCGCGGCTAATTCCTTTTTCCAATGATGCTCGGGCTTGAAACCGAGACTTCTGGACCATAGCCCATCCTTCATACCAAAACCCTCCAGCAAGTTGTTCAATCTGTTTGCAGTAAGCTGCTTTTTTCAAAACAAAAAGAGCTGTAGCCTACTGTGACACCAAGAAGTGATGCACAGAACTACAGGTCTTAGGTTGAAACATACTACTGTAAATCTAACGAATGTACTGTCATGCTACATTTCAAGCTTATACACCAGCGTGCTCTAACAGGTCCTTGACAGCTACGCTGACCATAATCAATCCTGCTACCGGAGGTACAAAAGCATTGCTTGCAGGTGGTTGCTTCGCTTTCCGGATTTCAGGTGCGTTGGCAGGTACAATTTTTTTGGTAATTTCTTCACGCGGCTTCATTGGCTCCTCATCAGAGAATACAACCTTGACGCCTTTGGTAATACCTTCTTTGCGCAGCTTGGTGCGGATGACACGGGCAATCGGGTCCATTCTTGTCTTGGAAATATCGGCAACTTGAAAACGGCTTGGGTCCATTTTATTCGCAGCACCCATACTGGAGATCATCGGAATTCCTCGTTTCAAGCATTCTTTAATCAAATGAACTTTGTAAATAATCGTATCCGAAGCATCCAGCACATAATCCAGATCGTACTTGAATAGCTCCTCATATGTTTCTTCCGTATAAAACATGTTCAGTGCAATTGCTTCACATTCAGGATTAATCAGCTTCACACGCTCTACCATCAGATCAGCCTTTTTTTGACCTACTGTTGTCGTCAGCGCATGAATTTGGCGATTAATATTGGTAATATCTACGACATCCTTATCAATCAAAATAATGCGTCCAACACCCGTCCGCGCCAGCGCTTCCACTGCAATCGAACCGACACCGCCGATACCCAATACAGCTACCGTGCTATTTTTCATAACCTCCAGACCTTCCGTCCCGATGGCCAGTTCCGTGCGTGAAAATTGATGCAGCATATGGTAATCCTCCCTCACTGGTCTAAACTCTATGCTTGAACTCCAGCATACAAACCACGAACCCATTATCCATAAAAGGGTAACGGGTTCAAGGCATTTTATAATCTATTTACATGCCAACAGATGGCAACTTGCACTTGCAAAATCCAACGCTTGTTTTAAGCTTTAGGTGCAACAGGCTTCGGAGCAAGACGAATATGAAGCTGATCCAATTGAGCTTGATCCACTTCGGCTGGTGCATCCATAAGCAGGTCTGTCGCGCTGGCCGTTTTCGGGAATGCAATGGTTTCACGCAGATTTGTACGACCTGCAAGCAACATAACAAGACGGTCAAAACCGAAGGCAATACCACCATGTGGAGGCGTACCGTATTCAAATGCATCCAGCAGGTAACCGAATTTATCCTTCACTTCTTCAGGCGGCAGATTGAGCGCTTTGAACATTTTCTCCTGAACTTCACGTTTGAAAATACGCATCGAGCCGCCACCCACTTCGTAGCCATTCAGCACGATGTCGTAGGCCTGAGCACGAACTTGACCTGGATCTGTGTCCAAGAGGGCCAGATCTTCTTCCTTCGGACGAGTGAACGGATGGTGCTCCGCTACATAACGTTTTTGTTCTTCGTCATAGCCCAGAAGCGGGAAGTCTACGACCCAGGCAAATTTGAATTTGTTATCGTCGATAAGCCCCAAATGACGGCCAATTTTCAGACGAAGCGCGCCCAAAACATCAGCAACTACTTTTTTATTATCCGCAGAGAACAGCAACAGGTCGCCTTCTTCGGCTCCCGTACGCTCTTTCAAGGCTTCGATTTCTTCCGGTGTGAAGAATTTAACGATAGGCCCCTTGAATTCGCCTTCTTTCACTTGGATCCAAGCCAAGCCCTTTGCTCCATAACGTGCTGCAAAAGGACCCAGGTCATCAATGTCCTTACGGCTCCACGTGCCACATCCTTTGGCATTAAGGACTTTAACTTCGCCACCCTTTTCAATTACGGAAGCAAATACTTTTACCCCACTGGTTGCCACGATATCATTGACATTTATCAACTCAAGACCAAAACGCAGGTCAGGCTTGTCAGAACCATACTTGTCCATTGCCTCTGCATGTGTAATCCGTTGGAACGGGGTTTCCAGTTCTACCCCAACTGTTTCTTTGAACAATTTCACCATAAGACGCTCCATCATAGGCAGCAAGTCATCCTGTTGCATGAAGGAAGTCTCAATGTCGATCTGCGTAAATTCAGGCTGGCGGTCAGCACGCAAATCTTCATCACGGAAACAACGTGCCACTTGGTAGTAGCGCTCCAGGCCGCCTACCATCAGCAATTGCTTGTACAATTGTGGCGATTGCGGCAAGGCAAAAAATTCGCCTTCATGCACTCGGCTAGGAACCAAATAGTCACGTGCACCCTCTGGGGAGCTTTTCGTTAAAATTGGTGTTTCTACCTCAATGAAATCTTCACCGTCCAGGAAGTCGCGGAATACTTTTGCTGCTTTGGAACGCAGTTTCAACGTCTGATGCATTTCCGGACGACGCAGGTCCAGATAACGGTATTTCAAACGCAGTGACTCGTCTACTTCTACGCCGTCTTCAATGAAGAACGGAGGTGTTTTGGATGCATTCAATACTTCGATTTCAGTGACACGCACTTCAATTTCACCTGTAGGCAGGTTCGTATTGATCGTTTCTGCATCACGTTTGACAACAGTACCAGTAACCTCAAGCACATATTCACTGCGAACACGATCCGCAATTTGCAATGCTTCACCGGAATAGGCCGGATTAAACACGATTTGTACAATTCCGCTACGGTCACGCAAATCTATAAAAAGTACGCCCCCTAAGTCACGACGGGTCTGTACCCAACCGTTCAATGTAACTGTTTCTCCGATATGCGCATGAGTCAATGCGCCGCATTGATGACTCCTTTTCATAATACACACTCCTGTTAGGTTTAGTAGTTAATGCTATATGACAGCCAGAGGGAAGCTCCCCCTGACTGATGTTACATCATGTTGTTTAGCCTAATTCTTCCACCAGCTGATCCAGCTTAACAGTACGTTGCTCACCGGTTTCCATGTTTTTTAGTGCAATTTCACCTTTAACCAGCTCATCATCACCCAGAATCGCCGTATATCTTGCTTTAAAGCGATCTGCCGATTTCATCTGAGCCTTCATTTTACGCCCCAGATAATCTCGCTCTGCGGAAAATCCAGCTTGACGCAGCTTGAACAGTTGTTTGGTCACTTCCGTTTCTGCCGCCTCACCCAAAGCCACCATATAGATATCCAGCGGCTTGGCTTCGTTCAATTTGACACCCTGATGCTCCAAAATCAGCTGAATTCGCTCAAGCCCAATGCCAAAACCAATCCCTGGCTGATCCGGTCCGCCCAGATCTCCAACCAATCCGTTGTAGCGACCGCCTCCACCAATCGTATCAATAGCACCAATGCCTTCGGCTTTGAATTCGAATGCTGTCAGCGTATAATAATCCAGCCCCCGTACCAGGCGCGGGTTCACTGTATATTCCACGCCCATCGCATCCAAATTTTGCTTCACTTTCTCAAAGTGCGTGCTGGATTCCTCGTCCAAACTATCCAAAATCGAAGGTGCTCCGCCAAATTTGTCCTGATCATCTTTGCTATCCAGCACACGCAGCGGATTACGCTCGATGCGCGCTTGGCTCTCCTTGGTCAACGTATCCTTAATGGGCATCAGGAAGTCCACCAAATGCTGCCGATAAGCAGCACGACTGGCAGCATTACCAACAGAGTTGATTTCTACCTGTACCCCTTTCAGGCCCAGCTCACGACAGAACTGATACCCGAAAGCAATAACTTCTGCATCCAGCGCCGGGTCCATCGCCCCGAATGCTTCAATGCCAAATTGGTGAAACTGGCGCTGACGCCCAGCTTGTGGACGCTCATACCGGAACATTGGGCCGATATAGTACAGCTTAGTTACATCCGGTTCACCATACAGTTTGTTCTCCACATAAGAGCGGACAACCCCTGCCGTTCCTTCCGGACGCAGCGTCATGCTCCGTTTGCCTTTATCCTCAAAAGTGTACATTTCCTTTTCCACCACATCGGTCGTTTCACCCACACCCCGAACGAACAAATTCGTTTGTTCGAACATTGGTGTACGAATCTCTCGGTAATTAAAGCGGCGGCTAATCTCACGAGCTTTTTCCTCGACCACTTGCCATTTTTCTACACTACCTGGCAGCAAGTCCTGTGTTCCCGTCGGTTTTTGAAAGGCCATTTACGTATCCCCCCGTCATTGTATTTCTTATAAAAACAAAAAATCCCTCGCCCTGTTATCATTAACAGGGACGAGGGATTGTCGTTTACAAATCACCCGTGGTACCACCCACATTCCGGAGTTTACCCAGACCACTAGCATACAAATGACTCAGTGTCCGTCAGCATTACACTGACTCCGCTCATACGTATAACGCCCGTAACGCGCAGTACGGCTATTATGCAGGATGGTCCGCTGTTTGGCATATGCCATGCATGACTCAGCAGAGCTTCCTCATTGTTCGCCGCCTGTTCTCGGGGAGGTCATTCGTCCGCTCATCAAGGGAATTTTTACAGCCTGGAAATTCCTCTCTGCGCTTGTGGGTTCGGAGTACTTGGTCCCGTCATCAAATCATTTTTCATTATTTTATGATTTTAATGAACTGCTTCGACAAAGTCAAGACATTCCCCCTAGAATAAGACAAATAAGTCTTATAAAAAGAAAATAACCTGCGGAAACGGTCCGCAGGTTTAAAAAGATATATCAAAAGGGGGTCATGCTGTTATTATAAACAACGAATATTAAGGAATGATGTTTCGAATATTACAATTGTATTACAGCCACTCTAGTGTGACTAATTTCCTCGTATATCGACATTTTTGTGACATTCGCTCCCTTTTTAATCCAGCTGCGCCACATATGCACGATTGGAACGAAGCTTATAAATGATCTCATGATAATCGGCATCATTCACCTTGGCGGACAATACATACCGTAATTCATCATGATCACCGTTAATATACACATCTGTCGCACGGAGCAAACCTCCGTCATGATTCGTTGTTCCGCTCCGATCCTCATTCAGATCCCTTTGAGCTGCACCAGAGTTAACCTCGTCATTCTTTGCATCGGGTAGAATATTCTCGCCATAAGCCCCTGCGGCTGGAATCGCCGCACCCGCAGAACCTCCTGTGCTCACAGAGCCAGTATTGTTATAAGGGACCAACGGAATTAAAACCCTCGTCTCCCGACCGAGCGTCTCATCCAGAGCACCTACTTCCAAATGTTCAGTTCTATAAGCCTGAAGCGAAGCTCTGGCGCCCTCAGCTTCATCTTCTGTGCGAAAATAAGCCTGAATCTGTTTAGCCATATCAAATCCTCCTCGTTTGGGAATTGTACTGGCATAAATCTAGGAAGCATTCACGGTTAAATTACAATGCCTTTAACAACTCACGCACAAAAGCGGGCTCATCCTTAGGAGTCCGAGACGTAATAAAGTTACCGTCCACCACCACCTCTTGATCCTCAAAATGAGCACCCGCATTAATCAAGTCATCTTTCAATGGAGGGTAAGCTGTAATCGTCCGGCCTTGTAACAAATCGGCACTCGCCAAAATTTGCGGCCCGTGACAGATAGCTCCGATCGTTTTTTTGGACTCATTTATTTCAGTTACAAACTTCAGAACATTTGCATCCAAACGCAGATTTTCCGGTGATGATCCACCAGGAATAACAACTGCATCATAGTCACTTGATTTCACATCGGCAATGGCTTTTTCAATAGTGTAGCTAACTTTGCCTTGCTTACCGTTCACTTTTTCACCTTGCTTCAGCCCAATAATATCTGCCTCATGTCCAGCCTTTTTCAGTTCATCATAAGGGACCTTCATTTCGGAATCCTCAAATTGGTCAGCCAACAAAAATGCAATTTTACTCATTATCGTTCAGATCTCCTTTCCGGTTATCCTTAAAGCGAGCTTAAAGTTAGGTTTGTTTGTTTACCACGCTTTGTTATTACCCGCTTGATCTGTGTTTATAACAATTCCAAGCAGTGAAAAAGAAAAAGGAGCCCGTTGGCTCCTCCCTGATGTACTGCTACATAATTATTTTCGATCTCTTTATACCCGCTTGAGACAATACGTCGTTAATGCTGCATTTACAAATGGCTTACCTACGCGGTAGGACACCGCGTCCTGGCTTGTCCACAGCTGTAGCAACATGCTGTAATAACGCATCAGTATTACGAGTAAGGTTGATTGCCTCCCGCATACTACCAGGATAAAGTAGCACCGCGCTTTGATATCCGTCCATTTTTGGGGTCTGACGCATAGCTTCGTCTCTCCTGTCACCCTTAAGGCTTTCCAGATGGCTGCTTACCAACCGGGATGACATTATGGTTCCTCTAAACGGCTATTTTATTCTCTTCTACTCATGTTCTCAGATCATACCAAGAATGGATACCTACGAACGTTCGCTATCCAAAATCAACGTCACTGGACCCCAGTTGGTCAAGGAAACATCCATCATAGCTCCAAAAATCCCCGTCTCGACCTCCAGGCCCTTGGCTCGAAGCTGACTGTTAAAGAAATCATACAGCTTCTCCGCTTCCTCAGGTTTGGCCGCTCCCATAAAGTTGGGCCTTCTTCCTTTACGGCAGTCACCATACAACGTAAATTGCGAGACAGACAAAATGGCCCCCCCGACATCCAGAACACTGTCGTTCATTTTGCCTTCAGCATCTTCAAATATACGCAATCCCGCTGTTTTATCCGCCAAATAAACGGCATCGGCTGCCGTATCTCCCTGACCAATACCAACCAACAGCATTAATCCAGTTCCGATTTTACCGACCACCTTTTGATTCACCGTTACCTGAGCGTCTTTACAGCGCTGAATAATGATCTTCATTGCCTATCCGCTGCTCCTTTACTCTTCCCCTTACAAGGTGCTTACAGTAGTACCACGGCTCTTTCAGCCACCTATGAGTCTTTGTACCCAAGATGTATTACAAAGGCTATATAAACCTGCGTGTATGCTTAACAAGTTTATTGCATAATCCGATGCACGGTGTATACATCCTTCACCCGTTTGATCCGTTCGACAACAGAATGCAAATGATCCGTGTTACGAATAAGAATTGTAATGTGAATCATTGCCATTTTATTTTTATCTGTACGTCCTGTCACGGCCGAGAAGCTAGTTTTATTCTCAGAAATGGCCTGGAGCACCTCGTTCAATAAACCATTGCGGTCATGCCCTGTAATCTCAATATCGACACTATAATTGACCTCGGCTGCTTCTTCCCACTCCACTTCAATCACACGCGCCTGATCTTCGCCCACCCCCGAAGGAATATTCGGGCAATCGGTACGGTGAACAGATACGCCGCGCCCGCGTGTTACGTAGCCGATGATGTCATCACCCGGTACGGGATTACAACATCGTGCAAAGCGAACGAGCAAATTGTCGACGCCTCTGACGCTGACACCGTTGGTCGGTGTTTTTTTCCGATCACCTTGGGGTTTGTACTCCTTAACCTCGGTCGTCAGCTCAATTAGACGTGCCTCTTCTTGTTCCTTGCGCAGCTTCTCTGTCAAACGTGTACAAACCTGCGCTGCGGTTATACCGCCAAAGCCAATCGCAGACAGCATATCTTCAGAATCATTAAAAGAGAACTTTTGTGCCACATCCTGAAGTTTGTCCTCGCTCATCCACACGGATGGCTCAATATCACGCTTCCTTAGCTCACGTTCCAGACTTTCGCGGCCTTTTTCTACATTTTCCTCACGCTTTTCTTTCTTGAACCATTGCTTGATTTTACTGCGCGCGTGAGAGGACTGAGCAATTTTAAGCCAGTCCTGACTAGGTCCATAGGAGTGCTTGGACGTCATAATTTCCACGATATCGCCAGTTTTCAGACGATAATCCAAAGGAACAATTCTTCCATTTACCTTAGAGCCAATCGTTCGATTGCCAACTTCGGTATGGATACGGAAAGCAAAGTCCAGCGGAACCGATCCAGCCGGTAACTCAATGACTTCTCCCTTAGGAGTAAAGACAAACACAAGGTCTGAGAAAAAGTCCATTTTGAGTGATTCCACAAATTCCGAAGCATCCTTCGCCTCGTTTTGCAGCTCCAGAATTTCTCGGAAAAAGGTGATTTTGTCCTCAAAGTTTGTGTTATTTGCCCCGTTGTTTTCTTTATAGGCCCAATGGGCGGCAATCCCGAATTCAGCGGTGCGATGCATATCCACTGTGCGAATTTGTACTTCTGTAGGCTCTCCGTTGGGACCTACTACGGTCGTATGGAGGGACTGATACATATTAGCCTTAGGCATGGCAATATAATCCTTAAACCGCCCCGGCATCGGTTTCCACAACGTATGGATAATCCCCAATGTGGCATAACAGTCTTTAATGTTATCCACAATAATTCGAATCGCAAGCAAATCGTATATTTCATTGAATTGCTTGTTTTTCGTCGTCATCTTTTTAAACACACTGTAAATATGTTTAGGGCGTCCAGACAAATCAGCCTGAATCCCCATCTCTTCCAGCTTCTCTCTGATACGCTGTATGACATTATCAATAAATTGCTCGCGCTCTGCCCGCTTCTTATGCATCAAATTAGCGATGCGATAATACTGCTGAGGATTCAGATAGCGCAAAGCAATGTCTTCCATTTCCCATTTAATCGCTGAAATACCCAATCGGTTTGCAACCGGACAGAAAATTTCCAACGTTTCATAAGCGATTCGACGCTGACTTTCTTCCGATTGATATTTCAGGGTACGCATGTTGTGCAGACGATCTGCCAACTTAATGACGATGACACGAATGTCCTGCGCCATGGCAATAAACATTTTTCGATAATTTTCGTTCTGCTGTTCTTCCTTGGATCGGAACTGGATACGCTCCAGCTTCGTCAGACCATCGACAAGCATCGCACATGTATCGCCAAAATGCTCGCGAATCTGCGCCAAAGACACCGTCGTATCCTCCACAACGTCATGTAAAAGAGCGGCGATAATGGAGATGGTATCCATCTGCATATTAACGACGATATCAGCAACCGCAAGCGGATGCAGAATATAAGGTTCACCGGACTTACGAGTCTGGCCGGAATGGGCCTGCTCGGCAAAATCATAGGCGTCCCTGATGCGGATAAGATCTGCTTCTCTGGTATAGGCCCCGGCCTTTTTAAGTAATTGCTCTATCCCCATTCTGCTCTATTCCGTGTCCTTTCTATGCAAAATGGAACCCGCCGATCAATGTCGCGCAAAGGTTCCCTTTTAAAAGTGATTTCCTACAATTATGACGCTTAGCACGCCACACGTCAACTATTACAGGTTTGGCACTGTCGCATTATTTTGTCACACATGGTTAAGTAAAATCAGGATTGTTGACGAAATGAAACGAATTATATTGAAAAAATTACGAAAAGTAATTAATGTATATAAGAATAATTGAAAGAACTAAGGAGTGAACTGCGTTGCAACGCGAAATTCAAGTTAATGAAAAGCTTCCAGCAGGACCTGGGATCCTGCTCAGCGTACAGCATTTGTTTGCCATGTTTGGCAGCACCGTGCTGGTGCCCAATATTTTTGGCGTCGATCCCGGCATGATTTTGCTCATGAACGGTATCGGAACATTGTTGTACATATGGATCTGCCGTGGCAAAATCCCTGCCTATCTCGGCTCCAGCTTCGCTTTTATCGCTCCTGTCAGTCTTGTGCTTAAAAGTAACCCTGGCAGCAATGGCTATGCAATGGCCCTGGGTGCTTTCATCGTTACAGGTATTATTTTCTGTCTCGTTGCACTGGTAATCAAATACGCCGGGACACGTTGGCTAGACATCGTTTTTCCACCGGCTGTCATGGGATCAATCGTAGCCTTGATTGGTCTGGAACTGGTTCCGGTTGCTGCAGGCATGGCAGGCATTATTAATGCCGATCCTACTAAAGCCTGGACGCCAGATCCCAAAACGATCACCCTTTCCCTCGTTACGCTCGGTGTTACTGTTCTGGGTGCGGTGTTGTTTCGCGGATTTGCCAAAATCATTCATATTCTAATCGGTATCGTGGTGGGCTATGTGCTTGCTTATTTCATGGGTATGGTCAATACGCAGGCTATTGCGGACGCTCCTTTGTTCGCTCATCCCGCAATTACCACTCCAACCTTTAATGCTTCGGCTATGCTGACGATTCTTCCGGTTGCTCTGGTCGTCATCGTAGAGCATATTGGTCACTTGCTAGTGACGAGCAACATCGTCGGACGTGAGTTGTCCAAAGATCCTGGTCTCCACCGCTCTTTGCTGGGTAACGGGATTTCTACCATCATTTCCGGTTTTGTTGGTTCTACACCTAATACGACTTATGGTGAAAATATCGGTGTTATGGCATTAACTAAAGTGTACTCTGTATGGGTTATTGGCGGAGCGGCTATTATTGCCATTCTGTTGTCCTTCTCGGGTACGTTCTCAGCGATTGTTTCTAATATTCCATCTCCAGTTATGGGTGGCGTATCCTTGCTCTTATTCGGTGTGATCGCTGCCTCTGGTCTTAGAATCTTCGTCGAGCAAAAAGTTGATTTCGCCAAGCCAACCAACATGCTGCTCGCTACCATCGTGCTTGTTGTCGGAATCAGCGGTACTACGCTCACTTGGGGTGCTGTCACCTTGAAAGGTATGGCCCTGGCGACTATCATCGGTATTATCCTGAGTTTGTTCTTCAAGCTGGTTGATGTGCTCGGCTGGTCGAATGATAAAACGCAGGAACCTTTAACTGAAAAAACACCAGATTAATATCTACTTTTCAATTTTAAAACGCCGCTCCATGTTAGTTATGGATGAACACGCTCAGGCTGTATAGACAAGCGTGTAAGTATCCTTCTTACATGGAACGGCGTCTTTTTATGCACGGCTTTTTTATTTATTTTTAAAATAAGATATCACACACGAAAACGGGATACGACCTGATTAAGCGTATCGGAAACACCTGTAAGCGACTTGGCAGAGCTATCCAGACCTTTCAGGTCCTTTAGCTGCCGTTCGGATCGTTCCGAGACTTGGCCTGTACGTTCAGCTGAAGCTTTCGCAATGTCTGCAAGATAACCAATCGAGGCTGCAACTTCCTCTGAGCCTGCCGACAT
The DNA here is from genome assembly GCF_011800295.1 of Paenibacillus sp. EKM301P. Classification (NCBI taxonomy): domain Bacteria; kingdom Bacillati; phylum Bacillota; class Bacilli; order Caryophanales; family Paenibacillaceae; genus Paenibacillus; species Paenibacillus sp. EKM301P. Next base: position 1,197,838 of record NZ_JAALFM010000001.1, read on the forward strand.
TTCTTCAGAGGCAGATGAGACCTCCTGCACTTCTATCGCCACCTGCTGAATATCTTGATTCATCGCCATAAAACGTTCTTCCACCTCACGTAAAATAGATACGCCTTCATCCATCTCCAGAGCCCCCTGCTGCATTCCTTCCAAAGCGAATTTGGTTTCTTCCTGCATGGATCGGATTCGACTTGTAATTTGCTCCGCAGACTCGCTTACATTTACGGCCAGCTTTCCGATTTCTGAAGCCACTACAGCAAACCCTCGTCCATACTCCCCAGCACGTGCGGCTTCAATGGAAGCATTCAGCGACAGCAGCTTGGTTTGCCCACTAATATCCTGAATCATTCCAATAATGCTGCCAATTTGAGCGGACCGCTCATTTAACGAGCTTACTACCCTGCCTGCCTCATCCATAGACATTTTCGCTTTATGCATTCCTTGGCTGACCACGTTCAACCGTTCATTTCCTTGTTGTGCTTTATGTTCAATCTCAGTGGTAGCCTCGGATACATGCTGTATAGATTCAGCAATACGCTGTATGCCAACAGCCATTTCTTCCATTGCAGTCGCACTTTCTGCTGCTGCGGTCAACTGAAGCTCTGCCCCTTCCTTTACCTGCGCCAGTTCTCCTGCATTATGGTGCGCATCTTTAGTCGCTCCGGAAATCTCCTGAGATATTTTTAAAGATACACCTGAGATTACACCTGACTCTTCGCTCAAGCGTGATGCCATTCCTCTGGTTGCAACAATCACCTTATTGATCCCATCAGCCATTTGGCCAAATTCATCTTTACGATGATGTGGTAATTCAACGGTATAATCACCAAGTGCCATACGATTGGTCATCTGCCTAATTTTTTTAATCTCTTTGATCATGCCTGAATTGTTAATCAATACCGCTCCTATAATTAGTAAAATACCTATAACACTAACAATCAGCAGAAGTTTAAGCATTTCATTCGCAGAGCGATTCAAATCCGATTCTGGCAGTAATACACCGATTTTCCATCCGGTTTGTGGGAGTGTTTCGTACATTATCCGGTAATCCTCATTATCAATGGGTACGGATAGTTGTCCAGACATACCACTTTGAATAGATTGTGCTGCTTCCGCATTCATCGTGTTTTTTAACGGCTCGCCTGCTTTTAAGGACTGAAGACCGGATGACAGAATGGCTCCATTCTTATCCACTAAGGTCGCACTACCTTGAGTACCAAACTTCATTTTTTCAATATACGTCTGGATACTCGTCATGTTTAGGTCGCCTGTAATGACACCTAATAGTTTCCCCTCCCTGTCGTAAAATGCTTTCCCTGCCGTAATCATATTGATGTTCAGCTTGCTATCGTAAAAAGGCTCTGTGAAATTTATGTCTTTACCACGTTCCACGGCTTCTGTATACCAAGGCTGCGTTAAATAGTCATATTGCGGATCGTCATATTCAGTCGATTGCTTGACTAGCTCGCCATCTCTATGCACATATATTGAACGGTATGTCACTCCTGGTTCATACGCATCTTTAGCAAAATAAATCCCTAACCCGTAAGTCATATCATTTAATGTCAGCTCTTGTTCAAAGAGTCGTCCATAGCTCTCAATGTTCATTTCTGTTCCCAGTTGTTCCGCACTCTTAGTCAGCATCGAAACAAGTAAAGCATGACGATCTACGTTAGCTGCAATATCTGCTTGAGCCCTCGACAAGGAATGAGCAGCATTTTGGCTTATTTCCGTATCCAGCTTCTGTTTGGCAAAAAAATAAGACAAAAAACTGATTAAAATCAGCGTTATAAGTACTAACGGAACCAAGGTAGAAAGTGTCCGTGCTTGTAAACTCTTAAATTGAAATATACCCAATGTATATCCACCTCTGTTTCTTTTTACACTTTTATCGACATTTATTTTATTTTTTTATAACTATTTTCCAATAAACCCCGTGGTAATTTGTTACAATAAGATAATTCAATTTAATTACAATCAAAAAATAGTCCGATGGAGCAACTCTTTAGATAAAGAGATGTTTCATCGGACTATTTAGGCAATCCATGTATAAATATTTCCCGGGAAACCCCAGTTTCGAAATACTTGATACTTAATACTTAATTAGGGTGAATACGTCTACATCAGGCAGCTTTGCCCGTCCGTTGAGATCAGACAGCTCGATAAGGAAAGCAGCCCCTGCCACATTGCCCCCAAGTTGGCGTACCAAGTTAACGGACGTAGCGATGGTTCCACCTGTAGCAAGCAGATCATCAGCAATCAGAACATTTTGCCCCGGCTCAATCGCATCCTTATGCATAGCCAGAGTATCCTTACCATATTCCAAACCGTATGCTTCCTCAATGGTTTCTCCAGGCAGCTTGCCACTTTTACGGATGGGAATAAAACCAACACCAAGCGCATAAGCCAGAGGTGCACCAACAACGAATCCACGTGCTTCCGGACCTGCAATCAAATCAATTTTTAAATCAGATACCAGTTCCTTCATATCGTTGATCGCCTTGCGATACAGTTCACCATTTTTCATTAGGGTCGTAATGTCCTTAAAACTAATCCCTGGTTGTGGAAAATCGGAAATTACCCGAATATATTCTTTGTAGTCCAACTTAGTTCCTCCTACTGTAAACTTCTAATTAGTATATACATTTTACAAAACTGCAAGGTAATATCTCAAGACGCACCTTTCATAAGCGACATGATCCAGCTCGTCATCTGGGTGGTGTCCGCATCCAGTAAATACCGCTCCATCTCAGCCATATTATACAATTCCTGATAGCGCGGAGAAGCAGTCAAATCCCGCTTGGGCGGATTGGATACAAAACGAAATTGACCATCTGTACGAGTCAAAAATTCAAGATCCTCGAAGATGTCCAATACCTTGGATAACATGCGCACTGAACACGAGCACTGCCTGCTAAGAGCAGGTAGCATTGCTTTTTCATCAATTAGCTGTGTTCCCATTCGAGAAAGCACAATGTAAATACGCTTAAACAGCTCCCTATCGGGGCTCACGAGCCGGCCGCCACGCTCACTGATCGAATGAAGAAGAAATACGTTCTCTACATTCTCAAAGGTAGACCATAATGCATGAAACTGCTCGGGTGTATCTGGCGGCTCCAGTACGAACAGCGACTTCACAGAGTGCTGTGTATCTTTTTGACCATCACTAGGAGTAACGCTGCCATCTTTATCGTATAACCATAAGGATCCAGCGCCCACGGAACTCGATGGACGAAGTCGGGATGACGGATGGATCAACACCGCAACATCATTCTTTCTTTCCTCTAAGCTTGGATGGAAGATCCTCAGCCCTCGCTCCAGTTCGGCAAGTGGGTCCGATACTCCACGATAATCAAAAATTTGCGGAGCCTGCACACGAATATCCTGCATCATCAGCTGAAGTGAACGTTTACCGTTCCACTCGTTAATTGATAACTCGCCCAACAGATCTATGTCCGTTTGCTGCTGTAAAAAATCAGCCAAATCGCCACGTCGGAAGGCAATCGCATCCAACGATAAACCGTTCTGCTCCAGCAATAGCTTCACATGGTTTTTCTCACGTCCCATTTTACGAGCCTCGCGCAATTGAAGCCCCTGTAATATGAATCGTGGAGAAGGATTTCCCATCCCAAAAGGCTGAAGTAATTCCAGTTCTTCAACCACTTGTAAAGACACCTCATCCAGACGACAGACCATATCAGCCTCAGCTATAGGGATAAAATCCTCCGGTGTCAAAATGGAACCTGCATAGCAGTTAAGCCGTTCTTCGAATAATTCCAGATTGTCACGGGACAGCGTCATCCCCGCTGCCGAAGGATGTCCACCAAAATGCTCCATGAGCTCATGGCAATCTGTAAGAGCACTGTATATATCCAATGCAGGAATAGAACGAGCAGAGCCTTTGCACATGCCTGTCTCCGCATCTATGCCTAGAATAATGGTCGGACGATAATACCGATCCAATAGCTTGGATGCCACAATTCCGACGACACCAACATTCCAACCCTCACCAGCCAAAACAATCACAGATGGAAGCTTGCCTCCATTTAGTTTGGACGCTAATTGCTGCTCGGCTTGCTCCACAATGTGTTCGACCACTTGTTGACGCTCACGATTGAGCAGATCCAGCGCATGCGCAAGCTGGTCTGCTTCCTCCTCTTTTTCTGTCGTCAGCAGGGAAACTGCTCGTCCCGCATGATCCAGACGCCCGCTCGCATTAATCCGCGGTGCCAATGCAAATGCGATGTTGACCGAAGTCACTGTGGATATCTCCACACCCGCTACATGAAGCAACGCCCGAATCCCTGGGAATGCAGTGTTTCTCATAGATTGAATCCCTCTACGTACTATCGTCCGATTCTCACCATGTAGTGGCATCAAATCAGCTACCGTACCAATAGCGGCGATTTCAAACCATTCCTCGGGTACTTCACTCAACAGCGCCTGAGCCAGCTTCAGGGCAACACCAACGCCTGCAAGGCCTTTAAACGGGTAGGGACAATCCGGTAGCTTCGGATTGATCAAAGTATAAGCCTCGGGAAGCACAGCAGGCGGCTCATGATGGTCAGTCACAATCACATCGATTCCTAAGGAAGTCGCATAAGCAATTTGCTCTACTGCACTAATTCCCGTATCCACTGTAATGACCAGCGTCACTCCCTGCTGATGTGCCCAATCCAGAGCATGGTTATGCAGACCATATCCCTCATTAGAACGATGGGGAATGTAAATATCATAAGATGCCTTCAGAAAACGCATAAGCTGAATCATCAATGATGTACTGGATACACCGTCCGCATCATAATCGCCATAGATTAATATATGCTCGCCGCGCTCCAGAGCCTGGCGAATTCTCGGCACGGCCTCTTTCATGCCAAGAAGCAGAAATGGGTCGTGTACATCGTCCACACTTCCGTACAAAAAGCGGTTTGCTTCCCCGGCCGTAGTGACGCCCCGGTTCACTAAAAGCCGGGACAACAATGGTGAAATCCCCAGTTCTTCTGTTAACGGTTGAGCCGCTTCCAGGTTAACCTCCGGGGTCTTCCATCTGTACTGCGAATGAAGCAATCCTATTCACCTTTCTTTCATAGTCGGCCTGCCTTATTGAAGCAAGGACGACGCATCATTATCTGGCAGTTCATAGTTGGATTTATAAGGATACCCGGCTTGGTAAGAAATGAACTGCATTTGTACATGAGATACCTGTGGAAAACGGGCTAACAGTAAATTTTTGGCTCGATCAGCAATTTCCTGCGCCTCCTGCACCGTAATCCGCGGGTTAACACTTATCGTCACATCCACTGTTATGAAATGACCCGTTTCCTGAGCATGTAAGTGTTCAACCGTTACAATACCATATACCCGTTGAATCGTCTCCATAAAGCGCTGGGAGTCTTCCTCCTGCAAGGGCTGTGCAGGCACCTGGTAAGCGGTATTCATTACCATTAGATATCCTTTACGCAGCACCAGACAGGCTACCAGCAAAGCTGCAGTTGGATCAAGATATAATAATGCAGGCCATTCCATTGCCTCGCCAGTCATTGCACCGATCATGCCGATCAATGCAATCAGCGATGCATATAGCGAGTACCGTTCATGGTTAGCGTACCGAACCGCTTCCGCTTTATGGCCGTGTTTAATCGAGTAGCGATATTGAAACTGAAACAACGCTTCTCTCAACACCAAAGCAATAAACACGGTAATTAATGCGTACAAACCGGGAGCTTGCGGTTCCGAACTGCTTAATGAACGAATAGCAGAAATAGCTAGTTGAAGTCCGCTCATCAGCACTAAAATAGCCAGCACCACAGATATAACCGTCCGAACTTTTTCACCGTTCCGCAACCGCGCCAGCATTCCGTGATCTGCACCACCCTTGGAAAACAGCATCTCCTGCAAACGGGAAGCACTATCCGCAGCCGTGTGCAGTGCATCCCCCATCAACGCCTTGCTGTTTGCTGCATAACCGACGGTTCCCTTTAGAACAGCCAGCGCGAGATTACCTACAATTCCGCTCAACGCCGCAGTTTCTAATGATCGGCTGCGTTCGCTATTCACAACGTTTCCCCCTCAATCCTGAACTAACCATTTCCCGATAAAGCTCCAATCCAATATAACCGAATTCTTAAAACCTTAGAAAACCGCGCCCAAGCAGACGCGGCTTTCTCTTTAATTTATACTACTGGTATTTGCGTAACTTAAGACTTTGCAGTTTTGGCTGCTCCACCAGTTGTTGGCGTCTTTTGTTTTCCCTTCAAAGCTACCCACAGTGGGCTGGCAATGAAGATGGAAGAGTAAGCACCGAACAGCAAACCGATAACCATCGCAAGCGAGAACATCCGAATGGACTCGCCGCCAAAAATGAATAGGCAGACGGAGGCAATAAACACTGTAAACACAGTTGCGAGTGAACGTGTCATTGTCTGTGCAATACTGTGATCGACGACTTGCTCCAAGTCGGTTCTGGACTTTTTCTTTGCAAATCGCAGATTTTCCCGAATACGGTCAAAAATAACGACGGTGTCATTAATGGAGAAACCGACAATCGTCAGAATAGCCGTAATAAAGGTCAAATCCACCTCAAGCCGGAAAATCGAGAATATACTAATGACGAGAAACGCATCATGCAGCAGCGAAACAATCGCAGCAACCGCAAAACGCCATTCAAACCGGATCGAAATGTAGATAGCAATAGCCACAGAGGCCAGCAAAATCGCCCAGATTGCATTTCGCTCCAGCTCTTGCGCCATTTCCGTATCCACCGTATTGACCTCAAATGATGCTTTCGGATCAAGCTCTTTGTTAAAAGAGGTTTTGAATTCATTCACTTGCTGATCCGTCAATACCTGTGAAAAACGAATGCCGAAACGCTCTTTACCTGGTGTATAATCCACCTCTTTGCCGATCCCGTTCTTGTTCAGCAAAGCTTGAATCTGTTCTTGTGTAACTGTCTTAGTCAAATTAACATCCACGTTGGAACCGGAACGGAAATCAACCCCGTAATTCAAACCAAATATCGATAAGCTCAAAATACCAAGCAATGTGATAATAATCGAGAACGTGTAAAACCACTTGCTCATCTTGACATATTTATAGTCCCAATTAAAGCGCACTGATATCACTCTCCTTCACACCAAAATACTTGGCCTTCTTCACAGCATCTGCTTTAACCAGCAGATTGAGCAAGAAGCGCGAGAAGAAGATATTTGTCAAAATACTCACGACAATATCAACGATGAGCACGAGAGCGAATCCTCGAACGGAGCCTGTACCCAGACCAAACATGACGGCTGCCGCTATAATTGTCGTAATATTGGCATCCATAACAGTACGGAACGATGCCTTACTGCCTGCAATGACAGAAGAACGAATCGTTTTGCCTGACTTGATTTCTTCTTTAATCCGTTCATACGTAATGATATTGGCATCCACCGCCATCCCGATCCCGAGCACGAAGGCTGCGATACCCGGAAGTGTGAGCACGAAACCGCCCAAATAAAAAATCGCAAGCACCAGCCAGGTATGAACGATGAGACAGAAGCTAGCTATCAGTCCCGGTACACGGAACATTGCAATCATAAAGATCAGAATGATGACCGAGCCGATCAAACCAGCACGGATCGTCTGATCCAGTGACAGCTGACCCAGTGTAGCCCCTACACTCTGAGAATATTTTTCCGTCAGTTTAAGCGGAAGAGCACCCAGGTTGATCGTATCTGCTAGCTTGTTCGCCTCATCACGTGTGTAGCTACCTGTAATCGAAGCACTGCCATCCGTCAATTCACTACGGACTGTAGGTGCAGACAGTAATTCATCATCCAGGAAAATAGCCAACTCTTTATTCATAAGTCGCTTTGTGATTTCTGCAAATTTAGCTTTGTCTTTTACTTTGATACTAATCTCAGGCTTGTTCAGCTGATCATAGCCTACCACAGCACCATTCTCCACAAAATCATTACCGCGGAGCTCAATTTTGCTGTATTGACCCGGCTTTTTAGCATCTGCTGCCGTTGCACTACGGAATGTTAACTCTGCGGGTTTTTTTAGCATGGAGCGGACTTCCGCCTCATTAGAGACACCAGCAAGCCGCACGCGAATACGATTGCTCCCCTCAGTTGTTACTTCCGGCTCAGTCGTACCAAGCGCATTAATACGTCTCTCCAAGCTTTGTGCTGTTTGTATCAGAGACTGGCTGGTTACACGCTGCCCGGCTTCCAAAGGCTGGGCTTCATATAAAATTTCAAAGCCTCCCTTTAAATCGAGGCCTAGTTTTAAACTTTTTAGTAGGCCCGGGCTTGTCCCGACCATAACACCAGTAGTTATGAGCACGACCACGATGAAACTTAGAATTCTTTTCATTCCGTCCCATGTTCCCCTTTCATTCTCAATATTCCTATTATAGCTACCCCTCAAAAAGCAGTCAATTTGAACGCAAAAAAAGACCCCCTTCTATTCGAAAGTGGAGCCCCGTAATGCGGACATCGTCAAATAGTTCATAAAGCTCGTCGCTTTAAGGGAAAGTATATCGTTAACGAGCTTGTGCAGCGGAGGAATACCCTCCTTTTCATATTTATGGCTGACGCAATTCCACACGTCCTTACTGGTGACATGTTCATAACCTACAAGGATCAGCTCGTCTGCCTTACTTTGACAGAGTATCTCAATTGCGTCATCCCAATCCTGCTCATCCAGCTCTTCCATACCCACGATGGCCGTTCCTCCTCCCAGCGACTATCGGTTCCGCAGATCAGCAATTAGCGGGGTTATTGACTGCTTTATAGAACATTTCTGTCCTGATCTTGGAAAACCCTTCTTTTCATCGAAAAATAGCCGTAAATCAACAATATATGCATTCATTTCGCTCGTCAATAGCAGAATTCACCACTCTCCCTCTTGTAGTCTGGATCACCTTGTTTCTAAGCTGAAAAGCTTGTCATGAACATGGACAGGTTCAGCATATCTTCTAAAGAAACACATAGACGCAGAATTTCATTTTGGGGAAGAGGGAGTTGCGATTGAAAAAGCAGACATTCATTCATGGAGCAATTATTTTATTGGCAGCGGGAATCATCAATCGGCTACTGGGTTTTATTCCCCGAATCGCACTCCCGCGTATCATCGGCCCCGAAGGAGTCGGCTTGTACCAGCAGGGGTATCCCTTTTTTATTGTACTAGTGACTCTTATTACCGGCGGCATCCCTCTTGCGGTAGCCAAGCTTGTAGCTGAAGCTGAGACGGCGGGGCAACCCGAAATGTCGCGGCGTATTTTGCACACTAGCTTGCGCTTCACCATTACACTCAGCCTGATCGCCATGGCAATCTGTCTTGTGTTTGCACCTTGGATCACAAGCCATCTCCTGACCGACAGCCGTGTGTATTATACATTCGTGAGTATGAGCCCAATGATTGTCATTGTTGCTGTTTCCTCAGCTTATAGGGGCTATTTTCAAGGAAAACAAAATATGATCCCTTCCGCAAGCTCCTCCATTGCGGAAACCGTCATGCGCATTTTTTGCGTCATTTGGTTTGCTTACTTGTTACTTCCCCATGGGGTAGCCTACGCTGCTGCGGGTGCCATGCTTGGTGCTTTGGCGGGTGAATTCATTGGCATGGTTGTGCTGCTGTGGCAATACGCCTGGAACCAGCGAAAAGATCACATTCTTCAACCGAAGGCGCCTTTACCTTCAGAAGTTCATACCGAGCAATCATCCGTTTTGTCACGTCTTATGTCGATTTCCGTTCCCGTTACTGCTGGAAGGCTTGTCGGTTCCTTATCTTATTTGCTCGAATCTATCTTATGCATGCGTAGCCTCGCCGTAGCAGGCATTGCAACTGGCGTGGCAACTGCACAATATGGAGCCATGCAAGGCATGGTTATTCCTGTGTTATTACTACCTGGAGCCCTTACCAGTTCGCTGGCTGTTTCACTCGTGCCTTCGTTATCCGAAGCAGCAGCAAAAGGGCATATTACCGCCATTCACAAACGTTTGCATCAATCGCTTCGTCTTGCTTTAGTCGCAGGAGCGCCATTTGCCGTAATTATGTATGTATTAGCAGAGCCGCTGTGTCTGCTGCTCTACAATAATGGCGATATTGCGGGCATGCTTAAACTCATGGCGCCCTTTGCACTTTTTATGTACATTCAGGCCCCGCTTCAGGCAGCACTTCAGGCGTTAGACCGTCCTGGAAGCGCCTTATTGAACACCTTTGTCGGAGCCATTATCAAAATTGGGCTGATTGTATGGCTTGCTTCCCAGCCTCAGTACGGTATCTACGGAGCTGTCATCGCCATCTGTATTAACAGTGCTATCGTTACCCTCCTACATGGCTTCAGTGTCAGCAGACTGCTTCGCTTTCGTGTACGTTTACTTGACTTCTGGAAAACCGGGATAGGCATGATCATTATGGCGGCAGCGGTATTATATACCTACAGACATTTAACGATTTTCGATCAAATGTGGCTCCAGTTTATTTTTGCCGCAGGCTTGGGAATTATTCTGTACCTTTTCCTGATGACCTTGATCAAAATGATCGACTGGGACAACCTCACACGCATTCCAATCCTGAGAAGATGGTTTAAAGCATAAAAAAAGCTAATCTGAAGATTCTCCATAGACCGGTGGTGTAATATATACATCCCCTCTATGGTTGACCGAACATAAGAAAACATCCTTAAAATCTTTGTGTCCCTTCGCTTGAATCTGATTTTTAAGCCAAAAACGGTTCATATCCATCCGTTCCAAATTTCGATCCAGCACCTTGCCATCCATAATTAATGGAATCGGCAGTCCCTCATATCTAAACTTTCCACCGATTTGTGGAGAAGGGTGGACTCTATTTTCCTGGTGCTCTTTGCTTATCAAATCATTCTCGCTTTGTTCCTGCTTTATTTTTTCGCGTTTAGCGCCATCGTAAATATCCTTGCTAATCACCGTGAGTTTACCTGTTGTTTCCAGAATGACATATTCAACCTCGTCCAAACTTTCTATATTTTGTTCACGAAGTTGTAACAGCAAGTCATCTAAGTTATAACGCTGCTTCGCCATTTCGTCCTTGTTTAGTTGTCCATTGGAGAACAATACACTGGGCCTACCATCAAATAGTAAGCGCAGACGCCGACTTTTCAGACTGAAATAGGAAATCCCGATTTGCAAAATTAACAGCACTCCTAAAGGAATCAACCCTTCATAAAGTGGACGTTTTATATCCTCCAGGCTGAACACAGCAATTTCCGCAATCATAATGGATATGACGAGATCGAAAACAGACAGTTTTCCGATCTCCCTTTTACCCATCAAGCGCATCACCAGATATACAATAAAATACATGAGCAGCGTCCGAAAAATATGAGCAAAAATATCGTGACTCAATAGTTCGCCTCCTCTCCTGTACTTGCGACAAGACATTAGCCGTTCATTGTACACGTATTCTGACCGTTCCTCACTTGGCTCATACAAAAAACAAAAGGCTAAATTATTGAAATAAAGAGAAAGACTGCTTACGACTTGGTACTAACCCGGGAAGCTTGGCCATAGAATGATAATAGTTCAAACCTTGGTACAGGAGGAATTATCCATGGAGCTCATTCGCCGCTGGTGTTCGTTTCGTCTGGCCCATCCCATTTTATCCGGCTTATTTTATGCCTTTGCATGGATGCTGTTTGGCGCATTGATTCTTTCAATACTCTTGTGGATGACACAGATGCAAGAACAGGATTTATCATTGTATACGTACATCGTCCACGCATTCGCCATGCTATCTGGCGGCTTCGTCGCCGGTAAAAGATCCACGAACAAAGGCTGGTATCAAGGCGGTATTACAGGCATTCTGTATGGACTAATCGTTCTTCTAGTCGGTTTTTTGGCATTGGATGCAGGCATGAACGGTAAAGACCTAATGCACTTAGGAATCGCGTTTGTCATAGGAGCAGGTGGCGGGATGTTTGGCATTAACTTCAGCAAGTAAGTCGACATGTATGCAACACAAAAAAACCGAGCCTCCTCTAAGGCTCGGTTTTTGCATTACAATCGCATATTACGATTTAGAAACAACTTCCTCAGTTGCAGTGTCTTTTGCAATCGCATTACTAATTGCACTGCGGTCAAAGGTCAGCTTTGTCACATCATTCACACGCAAAACAACCACATCGTCCGTAATCTCCACAATTGTACCGTGAAGACCTCCGATTGTAATTACTTTATCTCCCTTTTTCAAAGCTTGAAGCATCGATTGACGCTGCTTTTGTTTTTTCTGATTCGGACGAATCAGCAAGAAATAGAAGATTACAAACATCAGAGCCAGTGGCCAGATCATTTGAAAAAGTCCGCCAGCTCCACCAGGTGCAGCCGCAGCTGTAGCAAAATGAAACACATTAAATCCCCCTTTCGTATACTCTCCCCTAAAACTTAAAAGCCTTTATCATTATCATGAAGACCGTACTGCTCAAAAAATTCATCGCGGAAATCAAGCAGCCTGTCATCCATAATCGCTTGTCTGACATTACGCATCAATTGTATTAAGAAATGCAAGTTATGATACGTTGTCAGTCGGAGCCCGAAGGTTTCATCTGCTTTAATTAAATGTCGCAAGTAAGCACGTGAATAATTGCGACAAGTGTAGCAATCACAAGCCGGATCAAGCGGGCCAAAATCGCTTGCATAATTCGCATTCCGAACGACAAGACGTCCTTGACTTGTCATCGTTGTCCCATTGCGAGCAATTCGGGTTGGAAGTACACAGTCGAACATATCCACACCACGAATGGAGCCTTCAATCAAAGCATCCGGCGAACCTACGCCCATCAGATAACGTGGTTTGTTGGTAGGAAGCAGAGGAACCGTATAATCGAGCACTTCATACATCAAATGCTTAGGTTCACCTACACTCAGTCCACCAATAGCATACCCCGGGAAATCCATGGAAGTCAAATCTGCCGCACTTTGCTTACGCAGATCTTCATGCATGCCTCCTTGTACAATGGCGAACAGACCTTGATCATGAGGACGCGCATGTGCCTCCAAACAACGCTCAGCCCAACGGCTGGTACGTTCCAGTGACTTTTTCACGTATTCATACTCAGCCGGAAACGGTGGACATTCATCGAAGGCCATCATAATATCCGAGCCAAGTGAGTTTTGGACTTCCATCGCCACTTCCGGAGAAAGAAACTTCTTATCTCCATTTAAATGAGAGCGAAAATGAACACCTTCCTCTGAAATTTTACGCATTTCACTTAAGGAAAACACTTGGAATCCGCCGCTGTCTGTTAAAATAGGACGATCCCAATTCATAAACTTGTGCAGTCCGCCCGCTTCACGGACAATATCATGACCAGGACGAAGAAACAGATGGTACGTATTACTCAAAATAATTTGAGCATCCATCGCTTTCAGTTCCTCAGGGCTCATCGTTTTAACAGTTGCTTGAGTTCCCACAGGCATAAAGGTTGGAGTCTCAATAACTCCGTGGGGGGTGTGTACACGCCCCAGACGTGCTCCTGATTGCTTGCAGGTCTTAATATGTTCGTATCTTATTGCTGGTGCCATATTTTCTCTACCATCCTTAATTAATATATGAACATAGCGTCCCCGAAGCTAAAGAACCGATATTTTTGGTCAATCGCCTCCTGGTAAGCATGCATAATATTCTCTCTGCCAGCTAGTGCGCTGACCAGCATAACCAAGGTGGACTTAGGCAAATGGAAATTCGTAATCATTGCATCCACCACACGGAATTCATAGCCTGGATAAATAAAAATCTGTGTCCAGCCACTGCTGGCCTGTAGCACACCATCTACGAAGTTATTGCCCACCGTCTCCAGCGTTCGGCAACTGGTTGTTCCCACTGCCACGACTCTCCCACCGCGTGCCTTGGTTGCATTGAGTATATCTGCCGTTTCCTGTGACAATGAATAGTATTCTTCATGCATAACATGTTCCTCAATCGTATCCACCGACATCGGTCTGAACGTCCCTAAACCGACATGAAGTGTGATAAAGGCAACCGTAACGCCCTTCTCTTTAATTTGGTCCAGTAATTCTTCTGTAAAATGTAACCCTGCCGTTGGTGCCGCAGCAGAACCTTCGTGCCGAGCATAAACGGTTTGATACCGCTCACGATCATCCAGCTGTTCCTTGATATACGGAGGAAGCGGCATCTGCCCCAAGCGATCCAGAATCTCCTGAAAAATACCATCATATGAAAATGAAAGTACCCTTCCGCCCATATCTCCTTCTTCCTCAATAACCGCCTTCAGCTCATCACCGAAAACAATAACAGCTCCCTTTTTCAGCTTTTTGCCGGGTTTCACCAATGCTTCCCATCGGTCTCCCTCCAGTTGTTTAAGCAGCAGAACCTCGGCCTTAGCCCCAGTGTCTTGCTTGATGCCAAACAAACGTGCAGGAATTACTCTGGTATCATTCAGAACCAGCGTATCCCCTGGCTGAAGATACTGCACAATATCCGAAAATGTATGATGTCCCACTTCGCCGTTGTTTTTGTTTAACGTCAGTAATCTAGAAGCGGTCCGCTCAAGCAAAGGCGTCTGTGCAATTAATGTTTCAGGTAGTTCAAAATCGTAGTCGTTTACGTTCATATATTGGTCAGTCCTTAACTATATCCACATTTTTGTAATAGTGTTGCAAAATTTTCTTGTAATCATACCCCTGCTCTGCCAAACCGTTGGCCCCCCATTGTGATAAGCCCAAGCCATGACCATTCCCTTTACCTGTAAAAATAAAGCTTTGCGTTTTGTCGATGACTCGTGCATGGCGATCTTCATTCATGACGACCACCCCGTTACCACTTGAAGTGCTGGTGCCAGATGCAGACAGAATTTGGGTGCCTTGTGTGCCGCTTATATGAGTAGTAGCTCCATCAGCGCCTAATACAGTATAACTGCCGGTACTCGCAATATCAAACAGTGTGCTCGGCAGTCCCCCCATCGCTGAGCGATACATGTCCGGATATTTCACTTTTAAAGGGGTGCCATCTGCTTCAACCTCCAATACTCGCCCTGACGGACCTCGTTTGGTGACATCAAGGTGATTAATAGAGGATGGTACCGTGCCAGTTATTTTTCCTTGCAAGGACTTAGCAATTTGAGCTGCTGTAAAGGGGCCTCTAACCCATGCATAGTCTCCGGATTGAGGCACCTTTTCCAAAACAATCATCTCTTCGCCCGGCTGCGCCTTTGCTACGGGTGTAACCGTTGATTGGATTTGGGGAATAGGACGCACATTTGTATTTTCCGCAGTGACGGTGATTTTGTCTAACCCTGCTTCTGTAACTCCCTCCAGCTCCTTAGCATTATCCTCGCGAATATAGCCTGTCTTGCCACTGGAGAGAAGTACGTGATACCACTCTTGTGCTCCTTTTTGTGCCGAAGTATCTCCCGAGCTGTCCACGCTCGCAAACGCTTCACCACCACTATTCCACACCTCGGAAGCATCTGCTGTCACACCGCCCGCATTAGAAGAGAATACAGCTTCGACCACTTTGCCGCCACTCTTAATAACTTCACCAGCTGTTGCATCTACAGCCTCGTTGACATTCGCATGTTCTGAGCTCTTACCGTTGTAAGCTTGGCTTAGGGTGCCATCTACCACATTGCCGATCTGAAACCGATTGCCTTGGGCAAGCGCATAACTGCGAGCAGCTACCGCTTGAGCCTTGAGCGCTTCATCTGGCCATGAAGAATAGACCTCTGCTCCTACTACGGAATACAAATACTGCTCCAAAGGGACTTCATTTACAAGCGCCAGCTGTCCTGACGTCATGCCAATCTCCATGTCGCCGCGATATGTACGCTGTGATCTTTCGACCACTTGGATTCCATTATTACCGCCGTTGACAATTACCTTGCTGTTATTAGAGCCACTTAGCATGTAATGAGACATCGTCTGTGAGCCTGTCGTTACTCCTGCTTCCTGTCTTAGAATCAGACCAGTTTGAGTAGTATTCACTTTGGAAAGGGTGAGTCTGGGCTGCTTGCTCTCCAGTTCTGTTTTCAAGGCCGACAGCTTGCTGTCATTACTTTCTTCTCCAACCCATACAGCGTACTGGCCTCTTGATTGAATTACTGTAAAAGCATCAAAGCCTGCGGCAGCAATAGTCGTGCGAACAAGATTAGCCTCCTGCTCGGTTCCGTAGCTTCCCGTCGACCAATGTTTGTTTCCCTTAACTTCGGCCTGTGCTCCGGTTGCTAAGGAAATCCGCTGCACAGCAGCCTGTGCCGACTGTTCACTAGCATATAATCCTGCATACACTTGATAGACAGAGCTACCGTTTTTTGAACCGATAAAAACAGTAGGTTTATCATTAGTCTTTTGCAGAGCTTGAGCCGCTTTTATCGCAGTCGCTTCTTTTCCTTCAAATACCTTCACTCGATAGCTGTCTACACTAAAACGAGCCGTACTGTCCGGCAGTCCCATCCAAGCCTGAAAGCTTCCCCCACTGTTCTGGCCGACACTCAGGCTTCCTGATGATTTCAAAGTTACAGCGGGGACTGTCGCTTTATATTTACTACCTAGATCCGCAAAGATCACTACACGAATATCTTCTTGGGCGGCAGCAGCGTGAACGCCCGAAGACCAAGGTATGCAAGCTGTAGCTAATACCATAATAACTGCTGCTCGTTTGAAGCCGCCTGTCCACGCTCCGAAAGTTTTTTTTCGGTTCAATGTTTCTCCACTCATTTCTAGCTCCCCCAATTCTAGCTGACTAGCACTTTTATTACATGATTTATCGGATCTCGACCTGCGTATTTCCCTTTAAATACATCGGCGGAATAAACCAAATTTTGAACCCGCTCGAATCGGACTTACACACTTCTTACCTCAATTTATCTGTCTATCCATTTCATATCGCCATACTTACGAATAGCATTCAATGATTTTTAAAAGTGCACCATGGTTTTCTAGTCACCGTGGGTCTGTTGGCATTGGAATTCCAAGGTGAGCATATGCCGCCGGAGTCACCGTTCGTCCCCGAGGTGTTCTTTGTAAAAGACCAATTTGTAACAAATAAGGCTCATACACATCCTCAATCGTCTGGCTCTCTTCGCCAATGGTCGCAGCAATGGTGTCCAATCCTACAGGTCCGCCCCGGAATGAATGAATCATAGCCTTAAGCATTTTATGATCAATTTCATCCAGCCCGAGTGGATCTATTTGAAGTCTCCTTAGTGCCTCAGCAGCCAACTCTGAATGAATAATACCGTCTCCGGCCACTTGGGCAAAATCACGTACCCTTTTTAACAGTCGGTTGGCAATCCGCGGTGTTCCCCGTGAACGCAATGCAATTTCCTCCGCCGCGTCCCCGACAATCTCAATTTCCATAATATCCGCATTCCTAGACACGATGTAAGCCAGCTCGTCTGTCGTATAAAACTCTAACCGACTAATAACGCCAAACCGGTCACGTAATGGCGCAGAGAGCAACCCAGCGCGTGTAGTAGCACCTATAAGAGTAAAGGGAGGCAAATCCAAACGCACCGAACGTGCACTCGGACCTTTGCCAATCATAATGTCCAACGCAAAATCTTCCATCGCCGGATACATCACTTCTTCCACTGTACGATGAAGGCGATGAATTTCATCAATGAACAAAACATCCCCCTCTTGCAGGTTGGTTAGCAATGCTGCTAGATCTCCCGGTCTTTCAATTGCAGGGCCTGAAGTCGTACGTAAATTAACCCCCAACTCATTGGCGATAATGTTAGCGAGCGTGGTTTTACCCAATCCAGGCGGTCCGTACAATAATACATGATCCAATGCTTCTTTACGCATCTTGGCTGCTTCAATATATACTTTCAGATTTTCCTTAACCTGATTTTGCCCGATATATTCATTTAGATAACGGGGGCGAAGGCTTAACTCCGCCGTCTGGTCTTCCATCATCAAATTGGCGGAAATAATCCGGTCATCCATATTCCATCGCTCCTCTTTTTACCAGAATCCTATCCACGGACATCAGCGTCCTATCCGGCAAACAACAGTTGCAAAGCCCGTTTCATCAAAATATCCGCTGAATCATCAGGTTTCGCATCTTTCTTCATTTTGCTCCATACCTTATCTAGCTCAGCATCCGTGTAACCGAGCGCCTTAAGCGCTTCACGCGCCTCACTCCAATACGAACCTTGACCTTCTTCTACAACAGGCTCCGCAAACAATCCGGTAGCCATTCCCAACGCCCCAATACCGTCCAGCTTGTCTTTCAAATCTAGAATCATACGTTGTGCCGTCTTTTTACCAATTCCCGGTAATTTGGTGAGAAATGTGATATTCTCCTGATAAATCGCCGTCACCACATGAGCAGGCGTACCGCCTCCCAAAATCCCAAGTGCCACACGCGGTCCAATACCAGATACATCGATCAGTTTACGGAATAATTGCTGCTCCTCACGGGTTGCAAACCCAAACAGTAAAATTGCATCTTCCCTTACATGATGATGAGTGTAAATAACCACCGGTCCTTCCGTTTTGGCGAACGCGTAAGGATTGGGACAAAATACCCGATACCCTACACCCTGCACATCCAAAACGACATATTCATTTTCCAAGTGAGCTACAGAACCACGCAAGAAATCTATCATTTTCGTAATACCTCATTTAATTTTGAATTTAGTCCATAGGAATGCGCATGACAAATAGCCACTGCCAAAGCATCCGCTACATCATCCGGTTTGGGCACAGCCTGGAGCTTTAGAAACATTCTAACCATCTCCTGTACCTGCTTCTTCTCCGCCTTGCCATACCCTACAATAGCCTGCTTTACCTGCATCGGCGTGTATTCCCCTATAGGCAAATTACGTTGTTTGGCAGCTAATACCAGCACTCCACGTGCCTGACTTACGGACATAGCCGTTGTAACGTTGCGATTAAAAAAGAGCTTCTCCAATGCTACCGCATCCGGCTTATACTTATCAATTAATTGCAACATGCCTTCATATACATGAAGCAGCCTGTCTTCTTCGGGGGTGTGTGCCTCCGTCTGGATGCAGCCATACTGCACAGGAACCACTTTACTACCAACCTTGTCTACAAATCCGAAGCCCACAATGGCAATACCCGGATCAATTCCTAGAAAACGCAAAAAAATCTCTCCCCTATCGCTCAAACATGACGTAACTAACCAACAGCCAGCACTATCGTCAATATACATGACCAAATCCCATATAAAGCGAACATATGTGTCGTTCTTTTCATTATAACAAAACTTTGTATCTAATAGAGGAAAAAGTTTAACCATGAGTGAAAACATAAAAAGAGACGCTACAAACCTCACCTCGTGGGCAAAGCCTAACGTCTCCGTACTTGGTGTAATCAATAATGCTGCTTTAATACCCTCTGTGTTCGCTCCACTGCAAAATCACTAAAAGTGGAGATTACACTGTTATACTCATTTATATCCTGTACACGGATTCCCTGCTGAAGTTGTTTATATACCCCTTCCGGCAAGGCCGTCTCCATGGACCCTATATCCAATTGAAAAAAGGTACGAATTACTTTTTCCTTTTTTGGCAGCCCTTCAAACAGTGTAAGCTGCCCATCAGTGCTTAAGCCCATATATGCGCGCTCTTTGCATGACTCCGACAAATCTTCCACTCTGCGCTCCAGCCACACTTCTCCTTTAGTATTAAGTCTTCCCTTCCAATCGGGATGTTGCTTCAGCAAATTTTCCAGCTGCTTTGAACTTAACGTTCCCAAGGAAGTGGTCTCCGTGCCACATACGTAGGTAGTTAACAAACGGGTCTTCCTGCTTATACCGGAAGCACGAATACTTTGCAATAGCTGCATCTGTGGGGAGCGGTCTTCGGTCGGGCTATATGATAACTCCTTCATTTCCACCTCTGCCATAACGGGAGTAGCCAGTGGTTGCGACAGCATAGCCTGCATATGATTCGAAAACAGAACGCCCAAACCTGTCAGTAAACAAGCCGCACTAAAAATAGTACATGCCCACACTGCTCTTCTCCACTGTTTCCAGCACCGTTTCATCTGTTTTTTCCAACTTAATCGCTTCACAGTAATCCCTTCCGTCCCACTTTTTGTGTTAGTGTGACCTGAAGATTACTGAATTATACAAAAGATAATAACATAAACAAAAAAGCCGCTGCTTCCAGCGACTTTCTTTTGAATCGGGATGACACGATTTGAACATGCGACCCCCTGGTCCCAAACCAGGTGCTCTACCAAGCTGAGCTACATCCCGAAATAGATGCCGGTGAGAGGACTCGAACCTCCACGGTTTCCCTCACGATTTTGAGTCGCGCGCGTCTGCCAATTCCGCCACACCGGCTTATGAAGTTAATGGCGCGCCCTGAGAGATTCGAACTCCCGGCCTTTTGATTCGTAGTCAAACGCTCTATCCAGCTGAGCTAAGGGCGCAAATATGGAGCGGACGACGGGAATCGAACCCGCGACCCTCGCCTTGGCAAGGCGATGCTCTACCGCTGAGCCACGTCCGCAATACAATTATATTCATGACGTATAAGTGCATGAATGGTGAGCCATGAAGGACTCGAACCTTCGACACCCTGATTAAAAGTCAGGTGCTCTACCAACTGAGCTAATGGCT